>NZ_JACJRQ010000003.1 GCF_014697355.1 Nostoc calcicola FACHB-3891
TGCTGGCGACCATCCGGATGTGGCTACTAGCTTGAACAATTTAGCAGCACTCTACAAAAGCCAAGGGAGGTACAGCGATGCCGAACCACTATACGTAGAAGCTTTGGCAATGACAAAGCGCCTGTTTGCTGGCGACCATCCGGATGTGGCTACTAGCTTGAACAATTTAGCAGCACTCTACAAAAGCCAAGGGAGGTACAGCGATGCCGAACCACTATACGTAGAAGCTTTGGCAATGAGAAAGCGCCTGTTTGCTGGCGACCATCCCAATGTGGCTACTAGCTTGAACAATTTAGCAGGACTCTACTATAGCCAAGGGAGGTACAGCGATGCCGAACCACTATACAGTGATGCTTTGGCAATGTGCCAACGAGTGTTAGGAGTTAATCATCCCACTACCGCAACAATTCGAGAAAATCTAGCAATCTTGCAACGCCAGTCTACTCCTCGTCCTATCCGCAAACGTCCCTTAGATCGGTTTGTGCAAACGTTAAAAGTGATATTAATTTTACCTTTTTATTTGTTGTGGCGATTGGCTAAAAAATTAATTCGTCATTAAAAAAGCAAGTCCAGGCGATAGAGTTTGCAATCTAGTAGTTTTGAGCGTTCGTCGTACCACTTCGTGGAAGCAAGCTACGCACAGCGTCAAACAAGATACAGCGATGTCTACCGACTTATGATAAAACTAGTAAACCCTACTTAACACAAGTTGGTAATGAGTCAATTTATCCAACCCATCAACTTGCAAATATCACCTGATTCCTTAAATCAAGGTGAACGATCTATCATCCAGGAATTAGCTTTACAGTTGTACGCACAGAATATTTTTACCTTTAGTCAAGCACGTCATCTAGCTAACTTATCTGTATGGGAATTTCAGAAACTTTTAGGAGAAAACAAAATCGAACGTCATTACAATGAAGCAGATTTAGCTCAAGATATTGAAACAATTGAAGCAGGTTATTAGAGATTGTGACCGTTGTTTCTAACGCTACGCCTTTGATAAATTTTGCAGCTATTACAGCAATTTTCAGGTAATTAAACCATAGGGTAGGGGCGCACAGCTGTGCGCCCCTACAAAGGATTGTGGTTCAAATAGATGAAAATTGCTATTAATCGTCTTGATATCTTGCAAACTGCATTTAGCCAAATTGTTATTCCCCAAGCTGTTTATAATGAAACGACAGTTGTAGGTTTTCCAGGATCGGAATTTATATTACAAGCGATCGCTGCCAGATGGTTACAAGAGTTTTAACCTTATCCTTAAGAATGGTGTCGTACTCTCGCCGATAACGCACCTTACAAATACTTAATCTTGTTCAAAAATCAAACCGGATTCCTATATAATCGATTAGTTACCGATAGGTGGAGCCAGAGCTACACGCAAAATACCACCACCACCAATGCTGTTTGAACTGTTGTTATCAACAATAGAAAGTGCTTGAAATAGTCTCATCAATTCCTGATAAAACTTGCCACTTTTATCATTCAAATTGTAGCCATAGATTTGACGAAACTCTTGATTAACTCCTTGTTCAACTGCAATGTCATGAGAATCCCATGCTGAATCGTCAACCACATAAGCACCATAATCTTGTAGTGCATGAAAGATTTTTTTAGCTGCGGCTGTTTGCAAGTTGAGATTATATGTCCTTAATGTTGGCGCAATGGCTAATAAGGTTCCTTGTACAAGGGCAGGGTTTTTACCACCATAAACTCGAGCTGCATAGTTATCAGCACGATTTGCAGGCCAACGATACCCAGGAATAGAATTTGTGTAGTAAAGGTATTTTTTAGCCCACAGCAGAACTTTTAAGGCGTGGCGAATAGGTTGATTGTTGGTAAGTTCACCTTTGCGAATAGAACCACCAATAGAAGAAAGACCAGAACCAAAATGTGCGCCGCCTATTCCGTCTCCATAAATATTGATATCGGGAAAGTAACGCCAACCATAAATTGAGCCTCCTTTTTGGCAACGAGTCAAAGGTTCAAGCTGCACTAGGGTTTTACCATCTGGCATCAAAAATGCTGAAGCATTGTTAGGTGTATAATATGGATATTGTGTGGCATCTGGAATAATCAATGTATCTGGTATCGGTAAATAAATGTTCATTGATTGAGTGCCTGTACAGCGTCCTTGACCCCAAGCACCAGGGGCATAAACTGGACGTAGTGGATTTTTGGGATTAATTTTGTAAAAGTACTCTTCATCGATGCCAATATTCTCTGCCCTCTCAATATTCGCCCTGATGTAACGGGCTTTTGAGCCAATAGGCATATTCCAAGGCGATTTAGATGAAAAAGGCCACAAAAACTTGTCTCGCGTCACGGTTTGACTGCAAGTAGGTGAATGGTGAAAACTTAGAGTCACTACAATACTGATGACAATAATAAGTAAACGTAGCTGATGCGTGCGGTTGGTCAGAATTACAAAAATACTCATCAGATGTAGTCTTTACTAATTTCATGGCAACACAATCTACCCCAATACGGTTCGGATAAGCAGTATGAACTTCCCTTGTAGTCTGGGAAAAGGTTAAGGGGTAAGGGGTAAAGGATGTATTTGAAACCTTTCCCCTTTCCCCTTTCCCCCTTCCCCTTTCCCCTTTCTCCTTTCCCCTTTCCCCTTTCCCCTTTCCCCCTTCCCCCTTCCCCTTTCCCCCTTCCCCTTTCCCCCATTCAGTGCATGACGATCGCTTTTAATTTGTATATGCTTTAAGAAGTATTAAAATCATGCTCCTATTTTTCGGTATTCGTATCTAGCAAATTGTAATTATTAAACTGACAAGCTTGAGAAATATAATGATGAAATCCTTTTTTATCCCCTTAATCCTAGCCATGAGCGCACTTGCTCTCCCTCAGAGTGCCTATGGTAACCAAGAGAATGCCCCAAATGCAAGAGGCGATCGCAATGAGGCTCAAGCTTTATTGACCGAACCAGCCACCATAAATACTAAATGGAGGAACTTTAGCGGGCAAACTATTAATCTAAGACCAACTTCTCAATCAATTTCAGCAGTCCAAGACGAAGAATGTAAAAAAATAAAGCCGCTGGAAATCCTCAATAACCCAGAATCTTTCTTCAAGGAATGTCCCCAGCAAACAAATGCCCAAAGAAATCAAAATTCTGAGCCAGTTGAGTATTTCAAGGTTCCTAAACTTGATTCTGGCATTAAACTAACAGTTACTCAGTTCTAAGGGACTTCCAAATCAAAAAATATCCCAAAACTGATGCAAAAAATGCATGAGATATTTATGTTGGCTGCTTTGAACGAAAGCAGAAAAGCTTTGCCTGAATGTTTACCAAACCCACCAGTGGGCTGTGTAATTGTAGATGCTCAAAAGATAGTAGCTCAAGGATACACCCATGCCCCAGGCAAACATCATGCTGAAGCTGACGCACTTAATCAGCTTCAAATTCAAGCTTTTGATTACTTAAAAATGTACGTCACCCTTGAACCTTGTTCTTTTCATGGACGCACACCCGCATGTGCTTTAGCGATCGCCAAAGATCCTCGTATACATGAGATATATGTATCTATCATCGATCCAGATCCCCGCAATCATGGTCAAGGATTAGACATTCTTAAAAAAGCAGGGAAGACGGTTCATGTGGGGTTATACGCCAATGAAGTAGGCGATTTTCTGAACCAATATCTATTGAGATGATGCTTGAAGAGACGATTAACTATGGTAATACTGTAGGAATCTTTTAAGATATTTAAACAATCTTTACAAAAATTCGTATTAGATCCCACTAATCAAGAACTCTTGGACTGGACACGATATCAATCAATTGTGGGGGCGTATAGATTGGTGTTCCTAGAGCATCGATTCAGTAATCAAAAACCTAACCCCCCAGCCCCCTTCCCTTCAAGGGAAGGGGGAGCTAAACTCCCCTCTCATCGTAGGAGAGGGGTTGGGGGAGAGGTTCTTCCAGGATTACTGAATTGGCATTCCTAGTCATCTATGTGTGGTGAGTATTTTGGGAAAAACTATTATTACTTATGCTGCATAGCAGTCCAGCACTCAGCTCTCAAGGCGTATCTTTTTGCTTTGGGAGGATATTAATGGCGATCGTGGGTGTTGCTGTCTTGCCAAGTATTAACCTTGGTGTTAATGTGACCACTGTTACTACTTTTAGTTTAAAAAATGTCATCACTAGCAGTTACATCCATAATACCAGACCTGATGCAGATGTCTGCGTGGAATATGGCACAAGCGCAATTGTCACACATACGCGGCTGTTTTTTTGGCATCTCAAATCTTCTCAAAGTTAATGTTATGTAACTGACTATGCAATCTAAATCTGTGTTGCGTAATCACCACTGGGAAATTGTACAAAAAAATAACTGTAAAAACAGGTTACATACTTTTAAATTCATCCCGGTATCGAGAAAATGTTGCCAATTTTATTTTTATGTTTTTAAGTAGCTAGGCAAAAATAAATCAAACTTTATAGTCAGGACAGTAATCTTGAAAATATTGAATCACTCACTAAAAACTAGGCTCTTCTTTTCTCTGAAATTATGCTTACCTAATTATTTAGATACGTAGGGTGCGTTATCGGGGAGAGTACGGCACCCAATCCTTAAGAATGGTGTCGTACTCTCGCCGATAACGCACCCCAAAAATACTAGGCTCTTATTTTCTCTGGAATTATGCTTACCTAGTTTTTTAGTATTTAATTAGATTAATTCATGATAAGTTAAAGATATAAATGGCTGATTGGATATTGAATAAACTTGAGGATATGCAAAAATTACTTATTCCTAAAGGAGTGTGACAACTTAAACTTATAGATTGAATAATACTTTTGGTAATTGATTTGTCAGTGTTAAAGATGGTAATATTAGGGGGGACTTGATTTGGGGTTGATTATTTTCAATAATTGACTTTTAATGTATCAAAGACAGAAATTCATTAGTCTTGCCAATGGATAGATTAGCAGTGTAAAAGGGCTATAAGTCTGAGTATATAGACTTGATACCAATAAATTAAGAAGGTTACATAGGAGTGAATAACCATGAGCAACTTAACATCTCCACAAACCGAAGTTCAAAAAACGAAGAAAAAAAGTTTAGTTGCAGATAAAAAAGCTCGAACTACAGATGATATTGTGCGTATTTATCTGCAAGAGATCGGGCGTGTAGATTTGTTGACTCGTGAGCAAGAGATTCTTTTTGCCCAAAAAGTGCAGCAGATGATGAATTTACTAGCAGCTAAAGAAGAATTGGCTGTGAAACTAAATCATGAACCGACGCTGCAAGAATGGGCAGATCGGATGGAGTTAAGTGTTGAGGTGTTGGAGCAAGAGCTAAATCAAGGACAGCAAGCCAAGCAGAAAATGATTCAAGCGAATCTGCGATTGGTGGTAGCTGTGGCGAAAAAATACCAGCACCGCAACTTAGAATTTATGGATTTAATCCAAGAGGGTACTTTGGGTTTAGAGCGAGGGGTAGATAAATTTGATCCCGCTCTTGGTTATAAATTTTCTACCTATGCTTACTGGTGGATTCGTCAAGGAATCACACGAGCGATCGCTCAGCAAGGACGTACAATTAGATTACCAATTCATATCTTTGAAAAACTGAATAAAATTAAGCGGGTACAGCGAGAATTATCTCAACAATTGGGTCGCGTTCCCACTACCGCTGAAATTGCCGAAGCGTTGTCTTTGACACCCAGCCAAATTCGTGAGTGTTTGTATTTAGCTCGTCAACCCTTTTCCCTAGAAGCGCGAGTTGGGGAACAACAGGATACAGAATTGCAAGACATATTGCAAGATGACGGACTTTCTCCTGAAGACTACGCCGCTGAAGAATCGTTGCACCAAGACTTACAAAACTTGTTGTCAAAACTGTCTCCCCAGCAACGAGAAATATTAACCTTGCGTTTTGGTTTGACAGATGGACATGAACTATCTTTAGCACAAATTGGCGATCGCATGGGTATTAGTCGAGAACGCGTGCGTCAGATAGAGCAAAAAGCTCTCAGTCTTCTGAGGCGTCAAAAGGAACAAGTACGTAGTTATTTAGCTAGCTAAGATTGTTTTGGAGTCAGAATTCACCAACTCAGAACGGGCTACGCCAAGCTGGGCTAACAGAATTCACAATGGTTAAAAAATCAATGTTTGTACGCATGGTTGATTTGATTTCAATTATCAAGCTTGGGTATCCAAGCCTTCTGAATCCTGTATTCTGAATTCTGACTCCTGAATTCTGAATTCTGAATTCTGACTCCTGTATTCTGAATTCTGAACATCAAAAAATTTGATATGAGCAGTTCACAAACAGTACAACAATTGGAGGCGCAATGGGTAACGCCACAAAACTTTTCACCTTACGGACAGGTCATTTTTGCTAGTCAAGATGGCAAAGCTTATGATGTCGAAGATGCCAAGTTAAATTTGCAAAATGGAATTCCGCGATTTTATATTATGCGGTTGGATAAAAGGGGGCGAAAGTTTCATAAAATTACTCGCCACGTCCAATGCACTCAATGTTTGGGTTCATTGTCAGGAAAAGATTGGTTAATTGCAGTTTGTCCACCGAATAATGATGTGAATGAACCAGCCTTAGAGAAAATTGCTGCTTTCCGCATTCCCGGAAATTGTTTTATCAAATTACATGAAGGAACTTGGCACGCTGGCCCATATTTTGAACATGAAGCTGTAGATTTTTATAATTTAGAACTAGCTGATACAAATTTGGTAGATCATTTCACTCATGATTTTATCAAAAGTCATCAGTTGGAATTTGAAATGATATAGTAAGGGATTTACAAGGAAAAAATATTCCATAGTAGGGGCGCACAGCTGTGCGCCCCTACAAATGTACAAATAATTTGGGATAATTTATTTTCTGGAAGTCCCTAACTAAACCGTATTTCTATATAAGATGTTATTTATAAAGAAAGGTTGTGGCCATGAGCAACTCAACTCCATTAGATGACAATACAACTGTCCCCAAAAAGAAAGGTCGCTCACTCCCTCCAAAGCTGATTATTTGGCTGGGAATGTTTGTCTGGACAACCCTTTGGCGGATAATGATGTCAAAGCTTGCTCCTACCAATAAGTCAGGAGCATATATTCGTCCTAGTAGCCAATTTCGCAACTTTATCAGCACCGAAGAGGGAAACCCTTACCAACCAGCAGCGGGACGCTACAGACTTTATGTTGGGTTGGGTTGTCCTTGGGCGCACCGAACTTTAGTAGTGCGATCGCTTAAAAAACTCGAAGCAGTAATATCAGTATGTATCGTCTCTCCTTCTCCCATTGAAGGCGGTTGGATATTCAACGAAGAAGAACAAGGTTGTCGCACCCTAGTTGAATTTTATCAGCGGGTAGAACCTGGCTACAGCGGACGCGTTACAGTTCCAATCCTGTGGGATAATCAAACAAAAACCATCGTCAATAATGAGAGTTCAGAAATTATTGTCATCCTCAACTCTCAATTTAACGAGTTCGCCAACAACCCAACATTAGATCTTTATCCAGAAGAACTCAAAGAAAAAATTGACTGGTGGAATGAGAAAATTTACCACGCGGTAAATAACGGCGTGTATCGCTGCGGTTTCGCCCAAAGCCAAGAAGCGTATAATCAAGCCTGTAATGAAGTGTTCACAACTCTCGATGAGATTGACATTGCATTGCAAACTAATCGATATCTGTGTGGCGACAATCTCACACTTGCAGATGTGCGTTTATTTACCACGTTATTTCGCTTTGATAGCGTCTATTACAGCTTATTTAAATGTAATCGGCGACGCATTCGAGACTATCAAAACCTGGGAGCTTACTTAAGAGATTTATATCAACTTCCAGGTGTTGCTGACACCTGCGACGTAGAAACTGTGAAACGAGACTACTACGGTAACTTGTTTCCACTCAACCCCGGCGGAATCATTCCCGATGGCCCTGATATGTCCTATCTGAATCAACCACATAATCGCGATCGCATCAGCAAAGTGAATGCTTTATAAGTTACATTGAAGAAGAATACAGAATACAGAATTCAGAATCAATCAGTGGCGGATACCCTGCCCGAAGCAAGCCACAGATTCACCACTGCTTGAAAACTTTGTGCGGTATTTCACCGATTATTTATCCGCTAGTTGTACAGAAAACATTGCTGTTAGCGGATAGCTAAGGTTTAGCCCATTCTGACTCCTGACTTCTGAATTCTGTTTAGAAAAATACCTCGATGGCTGCATAATAAAGTTGGTGCGATCGTGAACCAAATTAATCGAGTTGCAATTGTCGGTGGAACTCATGGTAATGAGTTTACAGGCGCTTATTTAATCCAAAAATTTGCCCAGTTTCCCGACTTGATTACTAGACCAAGTTTTGAGACAGTCACTCTGTTAGCAAATCCTCAGGCTTTTGCAGCAGCAAGGCGATATCTAGAAAAAGATTTAAATCGCTGTTTTCTCAGGCAAGATTTACAAAATCCGGCTCTTAATAGTTACGAAGAATTGCAAGCTAAATCAATTCAAAATAGCTTAGCATCAAATGGGAATAAACAAGCAGATTTCATCTTAGACTTGCACAGCACTACAGCTAATATGGATCTGACAATTATTTTAGTAAATACTAATCCCTTTAACTTGAAGCTGGCTGCTTATCTGAGCGAAATTAACCCTTTAGTTAAGATTTATGCCTGTGATTTTAAATCAGTTGCAGAAAATCCATTTGTGAATTCTTTGTGTGAATTAGGCTTTGCGATCGAGGTTGGCCCCATTGCCCAAGGTGTTTTAAAAGCAACCTTATTTCAACAAACCGAAGAACTGATTCATGCTGTTCTAGACTATGTAGAACAATTTAACCAGGGTGAGATTCCAGCAACTAACAAAACATTAACTCTCTACCACCATTTATCCGTTGTAGACTACCCAAAACAACAGGATGGTACAATATTTGGCATGATTCACTCAGAGCTTCAAGACAAAGATTATCAAGCCTTGAATCCAGGAGATCCAATGTTTATAACCTTTGATAATCAAACAATTCTTTATCAGGGTGAGTCTACCGTTTGGCCTGTTTTTATTAATGAGGCAGCTTACTACGAAAAAGGTATTGCAATGGCTTTGACTCAGCAGCAGCAATTAAAAATTTGATTGTTCTTTAAGTGGTTTTTAATCATTATTTTGATGGTAAATATACCCTTGGTGTAGGGGCACAGCACTGCTGTGCCCTTACTACAGATGTGATTTTTAAATCATCCATATTTAGTATTTCCTGTCAATGTGTAATTCCTAAGTCCCACTATCCATCATAAAAACTATCTACTCTCATTTCCCGCCAAATATCAGAAGGCTGCCAGCCTGAGTTACCAACGGATTGAACTAAAGGATTGTCACGCAGTGGAATATAATTAGGTTCTTTATACTCCGGAGCGATTACTGCTTTTTCTTCAACCACGAGTTCGGAAAAATCAACGGTTTCACCTTGAAGAATCTGGTCTTCGGCTTCTTCCATTTCCTTCATCTTCTTCAGGGTCAGTTTTTCAGATTTTTTGATGATTTTCATGTCTGCTAAAGGTTTGGAAAAGTGGTCATAAAAAAAGAGAATCTGAACGCTGATTCTTTGAGAGGCTGATGTAGCCTTTCGACAAGGTTCAGCCAGATCTATAGGATGCTGTGATAGAGTTGAGTACTGAAAAATTGGACAGAATAAATACAATACAGCAAATTTGTGGAAAATACGAGTACTCTGCTGAAGAATTTATAACAATAAGTATTACGATTTGCTATCCCCGCATCAAAGTATCATCACTTATAGCCGTCTTTTGGCGAATTGGTATTAGTTTCCTGTAGGTGCGGCCTTAATTGAGCTAAGTTAATGAACGATTCGCGGATTTGGGAATTTGGAGTCAGTGTGGCTTCAAACTGCACCACGCCAACTGCTTCAACCATTTGATGATTATATTCCTCTGCTTCGTCTGGCGATCGCAGCGATTGTTTATTCCAAGATGGAAAAATGCTCACCTCCACGCCATCTTCAAGTAAGATGTGCGCTTTGATGTAAAGTCCTTGAAAACCTGGAATTCCCGTAAATTTTGGATCGGGTTTCCAACTTCTAGATATGTAACGTCCAATGAGTTTGACCTTTTGACCATTGAGACGAATTAAATCAGCACGTGTTTTGACTATTTCCAATTCGTTTCCAGCAGTTTCCGTATTATTTAACTGGGGTACTTTGCTTTGGGCGGGATTAACCACTGTAAATACACTGCATATTATTGATATAGTTATACCCAAGCCAACAGCAATCCAGCGCAATCTCATCTTCTCACCCATTTTTGACACAAGTATACTGCATTGGGCATTAGTTATTAATTCTTATCTCTCACTCCCCATCTCCCTACTCCCCCCATACAGACTGCTGCATAAATCTATAACCCCAAACCTATTGATTGAGTGAAGGGATTCAATCCTCAAAAATCTACTCACATCAAAGGAAAAACCGTCATGAAAACCCAAATATTCTTGAGTCTCGCCTGTTCTATATCTGTGTTGGGTTCCATCATCCTCCCAGCTAGCGCCCAACCAGTAACAATTCAACCGCTTCAACCAACTCAAGCAGTTAGTCAAGAAATTAACATTCCTCAAGACACAGCAATTATTGTCTCATTTCCGGCATCTGTTACCGTAGATGTCGGTCAAAAAAAGGACTACCCTCTGACACTTCCCTTAGCTAGCCCGATTCAAGATAGTCAAGGTAATATCGTAGCGGCAGAAAATACTCCTGTGACTATTATCCTCAAACCCACTGATGGTGGCGCTAAAATTGTTGCACAATCATTAGTTGTCAAGGGTCGAATTGTCTCAATTAAAGCCTCAAGTCAAATGATTCCCGGCACTACCATTACCCATATGCGAGCTAATGACAAAGCTGTTGAGAATGGCTCTGTTTGGGGCAGGATTGGTGGAGGCATATCAGGCTATTTGAGCCAAGGCGATCCCGACCAGTTTGACCGGGGAGCAATGCTAGGAAGCACTATTGGATTGATTTCCGGCTTGCGTTCTGCTGAAAATACCCGGATTGTCCAGATTCCCCAAAGCAGTGTTTATGTTTTATCCCTAGAGGCACCTATTCAATTGCCAGCTCGTTAGTCCAATCCTTACCAAACAAAAACTATAGTAGAATTCAGAACTCAGAATTCAGGAGTCAGAATGGGCTACGCCCCGCTACGCTAACAGGATTCAGAAGTAAAACAGACTTCGTTTGTCTATTTCACGCTTCTTGAAATCGGCTGTAACTTTTAACTAATTACTCCTGAAAGCGGATGCAGTATTGTTAAATGAAAACTATGCCTGGTTTCAGTTTTCAGATATCTTTCTTGTAAGGGTTGCCACTGCTGCCACGCCTGGTAACGATTTTCAGTTAACAAACTAGCAAGGGTGGGTAGCTCAGTTGAAATTTCTGACTTGAAGATATCTCCAAGCCAATCACCTAAAACCACACTATCTTGCATCGTACCCAAAATTTCTTGCATATTTTTGACTTCTGTAACATAAGCCGCGTAAGACTCGCCATATAAGTCGGTAAATAACTCCATCTGGTAGCGTATACGTTTAGCTTCTTTTCGCAAACTATGCAGAATTTCCCCTTCGGTTGTCAATTGTTGTTCTATCTTTTCTGGCTCCCAGTTTTTCTGGATTTTCACCTCTGATTCTACAAATTGGGTGCCAACTAGCCAGCCGGGATGCAGCAAGAAATTACTCACTTCTGGTAAAAGTAAATCTGGTAGCACTTGCCCAATACTGACATTTGCCAAAGGTTGATAACTGGGTTTTTCCAACCACTTTTCGGATGCCTCTTTCAAAGATTTATAAGGTTCATCCTTTAATGTTTTCTGCACACTTGAGAGTACATCTTCACGTTGTTTAGCCAAAGCTGTAAAAGCTATTTGTAAAGATTCCTGCTCTTTGCGGGGTAAATTTGGTTTATAATTGTTTTCCAAACTTTCTTTGAGTACGTCTAAATCTCTGAGACTACCAAGACGACGAGCTATTTTTCCAATATTTTTATCGCTCACTGGTTTGGGCAAATCTACTGCTAGCCCAAACTTAGTTACAGTCGTCCGTAGGCGACGCATTCCGACTCGCATTTGGTGCAGTGCTTCTGGATCTTCATCTTTCTTCACTGATTTTTCCCACTTTAAGGTTTTCTTAAAGTGTTTTTGAATCGCTTGGTAGGCGTAGTCCCCTAGAGTTTTTACCGTGGGTTGTGTGGCTATTTTCATAATCGATCTGAATGAGATACCTAATCAGGTTATTGCATAATAACATTAGTTAAAAAATTGCATGTCTTATTGATATTTTTATTAAATGATATTTGTAAAGTATTATTATGCTTATTAGATATTGGTATTTTATCTAACAAATATAATACTTATCAAATATATAGAAATCATATTTGATTTTTGAAATTATTTGCTTAGGCGGGGAGTGGGGAGTAGAGAGTAGGGAATAGAGAATCAGGGTTTTCGAGTCGTACCGAATTTTTTCAGAAATCAAATCATAGTCCTATATAAGCAGTGGATTATCCTTGTTATTTGATATAAATGATAGTTTTTACAGATTTTATATCGAATGAAACTATATATTGTAATATAGCGTTTCCCGACCTACTGATACCATTTCACGAAAATCCTGATACATATAGATAACGTAGGGGCGCACAGCCGTGCGCCCCTACCGAAGTATCTGTATCAATTTTAAAGTGAAATGGTATGGGGTACACCTGTAGGGGCACGGCACTGCCGTGCCCCTACACCTGGCGATATAATGTTGTACCGCATCTGAATGGGAACCGCTATAGCGCAATCGATATTTTCGCAACTATCAAGATGATTGAAAATGCTAAATTCACATTTGCTTAATCAAGTTTTGTTGACCTTTGTAGATAATTTTAAAGAACACAGAGAAGACCTATCAGCGGCGTTATTAACAGACCAGAAGTATTTGTGGTTCGGGTCAGATGAGACCTCAACGATTGAACGTCTGTCTTTGGTTGATGCTAATAAATTTACAGACCACCAACAATTTAGAGTAGCAGAATTTATCAGCTTACCAGCACCAGAAGACCAAGAAATTGATATCGAAGGACTTGCTTACAGCGATTATTACTTATGGTTTGTTGGCTCTCACAGCTACAAGCGCAAAAAACCCAAACCCGATAATGGCGATGCAAAAAACCTCAAAAGACTCGCAAAAATTGAATCAGAACCCAACCGTTACCTCTTAGGTAGGATTCCTTTAATAGAAGGGAAATTATTCTCATCTTGCCCACACCCCCAAAAGCCAGATGTGCAGTTGAATGCTGCTAAATTAGAGGTGACAAACCAGGGTAATTTGCTGATGACAGCTTTGGCAGAAGACTCTCATTTAGGCCTATTTATTAAAGCCGCAATTCCCGGAAAAGATAATGGCTTTGATATTGAAGGCATAGGCGTTTATCAAAATCGAATTTTTCTGGGTTTGCGTGGTCCCGTATTGCGGGGTTGGGCTGTAGTCCTAGAAATAGAGTTAGAGGATTCTAGTCCTGGACTTCTGAAACTGAGGCAAGTTGGCGAAGTAAATGAAGTGTATAAAAAACATTTTATCTGGTTAAATGGTTTGGGAATTCGGGATTTGTATGTAGATGGAAAAGACTTGTTAATTTTAGCTGGGCCAACAATGGATTTAGATGGCCCGGTACAACTTTATCGCTGGAAAAACGGTGTAAATTTGCCAGAAAATGTTTTTAGCAATCCAGATTTTGTACAAGATATTCCTTATGGAGTTCGGGAAGATCATGCTGAAGGAATTACGCTTTTTCAGGATATTACTGGCGTACCTTCGATATTAGTAGTTTATGACTCTCCAGCAAAAACTAGGCTGGTGGGTAATGGTGGTGTAATAGCTGATGTGTTTGGGCTGGAGTAATATCAATTTTGGATTTTGGATTTTGGATTTTGGATTGTTAAAGATTTGTAGAGATTGCTTGTACAGGACAGGTGGGGATACACTGTTCGCAGACGATACAACGCGATCGCGTGAATGTTAACTTATATGACTCCGGGTTGAGGCTGAGGGCTTCCGTAGGACAAACCCCAGTACACAAGCCACAGTGGACACAGACATCCTCATCGATCGCAATTTCCCCTAAAGTATGAGAAACATTAACATGGCGCGATCGCATCCACTCAATTGCTGCATCTAATTGATCGATATCTCCCGATAGTTCCAATACCAGTTTGCCAATTTGATTTGGGGCAACTTGGGCGCGGATAATATTGGCAGCGACATTAAACTCCTTAGCCAGTACGTAAGTCACTGGCATTTGCACGGCGCGTTTCGGGAAGGTGAGGGTTACTCTTTTTTTCACAGGTTTAGCAGAGGCTTTGTTTCTGTTGTAGCGTACTCAGAGTTTTATCAAACAGAATTCAGAACTCAGGAGTCAGAATTCAGCAATAGACCTCTTGCAAAAGTCCTTCTTTGCGTTCTCTTCTCTGCGCGGCAGTCGCTCATGGGGGAAACCCCCAAGACCGCGCTGCCTTGCCTCTGCGCCTCTGCGTGATACAAATTCATATTTATGCAAGAGGTCTAATGTTTTTTGACCGAAAAAGCGGATAGCGCAGCGTTAGCGAGTCTTCTCCCAAAGGGAGAAGGGGAGACGCACTCGCTCTCGAACGTCGCGTCAAGATTGCTGACTCCTGAATTCTGACTTCTGAATTCTTCTTCAAGACTTCAATTTTGCAACACTGTTGGTATCCAGGTAAAGCAGGAAGAAGTAGCACCTTAACCACAAGTCTAAATGCGAGCCAAAGTCACAATTTCTAACTGATCTTGATATTTACCCCGCCTTGCTTCATAACTAATAGCACAGGGTTCGCCTTCTAAAAATAGCAATTGCACCACGCCTTCTTTAGCATAAATCCGACAGTCTGCACTAGAAGAGTTGGAAAATTCTAAGGTAAGATGACCCCGCCATGCAGCTTCAGCAGGTGTTAAGTTTGCTATTATGCCACAACGCGCATAAGTAGATTTGCCTATACATATTACTGTAATATTGTTGGGAACCTCCAGTTTTTCTAGAGCCACCCCAAGTCCATAGGAGTGAGCAGGTAAAATAAAGTAACTGCCATTAGCATCTGTATGCAGTGCTGTTGGCTCCAGATTTTGGGGATTAAAGTTTTTGGGATCGACTACAGTTCCGGGAATGTGGCGGAAAATGCGGAACTCAGCCGGGGAAAGGCGTATATCGTAGCCATAGGAAGATAAGCCGTAGCTGATTACAGGTTGAACCGCTACAGACTCATTTATTTGTACTTTTCGGATTAAACTTGGCTCAAAGGGTGAAATCATGCCCTTTTGAGCCATTTCAGTAATCCAGATATCGTTTTTAATCACAAGTTCACAGCTAATTCAAACCGAACTACTAGGATACCCTGAACTGAGTATTTTAGGGTCGATGACTACGGCGGATTTCTGTAATTTGATCTGCTACATCCAACAGAGATTTTGGCATCTCTGGTCCTGTGAGAATGATATCGATATGGGGAGGGCGTTTTGCCAGAAAGGCTAAAACTTCCGTTTCCGGAATTAAACCAAAGTTAATCGCTAAACTTAACTCATCTAAGACCACGAGAGAATACTTGCTCTCATTTACTATATGTTGTGTATATTGCCACAGCTTTTGTAAGGCTTGGTTTTCTGTCTCGTCGAGATGTGGTGTATCAATGCAACGAGGTAAATCACAGCGAATCCAATCTAAATTTTGTCCTAGTTGTATAGGTTTTTCCTGTCCTTGACGAATACCTCCTTTGAGGAACTGCACTATTAACACTGGCGTTCCTTGTCCGGCGATTCTCAGTGCTTGAGCCATAACACTCGTAAAAAAATTACGATGTGAACTAGTAAAAACTTGCACTAGCCCTTCGACTGAATATGGTAAGGTGAGCGTTGAATTTATACTGGGTGTTTCTAGCTGGGCGACCATAGGTAAAGTTGAAAAAATTACAATAAATTACAGGCTTTTACTAGGATTAGTTATTACAAATCTGCCTGTATAATCAATCTGTTTTTCACAGGTGTAGTGGGTTTGGCAAATTGCATTCTTAGTCAAACACTACCCTTGTCCTGAAGTCAAGGGTTATTTTGAGTTAAATTTTCGTTTTTTCTCGGAAACTAGTCGTAAAAATGATAACAAATAAGTTACAGTTACAATCACTTAAAAAAGCTGGAAGTAGCGGCTGAAAGTCCTTAGATGTTAGATTTTCTGGTTATTTGGGCAAAACAGACTTATAAAGTAATGAATTTAACACGATGAGGAGTGAATTTTTGTGAGATTAGTGATTCTGGGAGGTTCAGGATCGGGTAAAAGCACTCAAGCACAAAGGCTTTGCAGATACTTTGATATCCCTCTGATTTCTACAGGTGAGATTTTACGGGAAGCCATATCTGGTGACAAGCCTTTTTCGAGGTTTCAATGGTCGCAAACAGACCCTCGGACTTATTTTTCTGTTTACGCTAGCCTAAGTGAATTAGGCTATCACGCACGGCCATATCTAGAAAAAGGGGAATTAGTCCCAGACGAAACGATCGTTGAATTGATCCGAATTCGCCTCAGACAACCAGATATTAACTGCACTTGGGTGTTAGAGGGTTATCCGCGTACTGCTTTTCAAGCTGAAGAATTAGATTTTTTATTAGATGATTTAGGGCAAAAGCTAGATTGGGCAATTTATCTCCAAGTTCCAGAAGCAGTGATGGTTAGCCGATCGCTGGGGCGATCGTTACCAGATGACCAGCCTGAAATTGTACAGCGTCGTGTAGAATTATTCTACGATCGCACCATCCCCATCCTAGAATATTACGATCGTCGTCGCCGCCTATTAACTATCAACGGTGACCAGTCACCAGAGATGGTGTTGCAAAATATTTTGACTCTGCTTTCAGTTCCCTAAAGATTACTGAGTGTCGCTAAATCTTATTCATCTAAAAATAATTATGTATGGTATATGTAAGACACAGTAATCCTAGCAAGGTACTGTAGATTTAGTTGCAGAGGTACAGCGGCAGTGGGTATTGTAGTTGAGAACGTCTCTAAACAATTCGGAAGTTTCAAGGCAGTCGATCGGGTCAGTTTGGAAATTAAGAGTGGTTCGCTAGTTGCCCTACTTGGACCATCAGGATCGGGTAAATCTACCCTCCTGCGATTAATTGCAGGTTTAGAAATGCCAGATAGTGGCAAAATCCTGCTGACTGGGAAGGATGCCACATATCAAACTGTGCAACAGCGGAATATTGGATTTGTGTTTCAGCACTATGCTCTATTCAAGCATCTGACTGTCAGGCAGAATATTGCTTTTGGCTTAGAAATTCGCAAGGCACAGCCAAAGAAGATTAAAGGACGGGTAGAACAATTGCTAGAATTGGTGCAATTGAGTGGACTTGGCGATCGCTATCCATCACAACTTTCTGGTGGTCAAAGACAACGGGTTGCATTGGCAAGGGCACTGGCAGTAGAACCGGAAGTTTTATTGCTAGATGAACCCTTCGGCGCACTTGATGCTAAAGTCCGTAAAGATTTACGGGCATGGTTACGCAACCTCCACGATGAAGTACATGTTACCACAGTTTTCGTTACCCACGACCAAGAGGAAGCAATGGAAGTCTCCGATGAAGTTGTGGTAATGAATAAAGGGCAGGTGGAACAGGTAGGAACACCAGCAGAAATTTATGATAATCCTGCCACTGCATTTGTGATGAGCTTCATCGGCCCAGTGAATGTATTGCCTAGCAGCTCGAGGATTTTCCAAAGCAGTGGATTTGATACACCCCATCCACAAGTATTTTTGCGCCCGCAAGATGTGATTTTGGAAACTAGTGCCAATGGTGCCACTACACCTGCCATAGTTAGCCGATTGATACATTTGGGTTGGGAAATTCAGGTAGAATTAACTTTCGATGATGGGCAAGTAGTGACGGCGCATTTAACACGCGATCGCTTTAATCAATTAGAGTTAGAACCAAAACAGCGGGTCTATGTCAAGCCAAAGGATGCCAAGTCCTTCCCCCTATCTTATTCAATTTAGAATTTTGCCAGTTTGTTAACGAGCAAAACCCCAGAGTAATAGCTGAACTCCACAGTTATTAATTCTGGGGTTTTAATCTAATGCCAAGAATGCAAAGAATATTTGCATTTAATATGATTAACAAATTGGCTCTTAATACAGTTCGCTACAATTACTATAGTTTTTGTTTTCAAATTTTTGAATAACTCTAACATTTAAGATGGTCATGCGTTTTCCCATAATTGCTGCCACCTTCGTGGCTACTACCGTTAGTATCGGTACACTTTTGGGCGTTGCAACTCCTGCTTCAGCTCAGGAGATAATAACTTGTTCCAGCCAGAATAATCAGAGGAACACTTGTCCAATACGCACTAGAAGCAGAGTGAGGTTTGTTAGGCAATTGTCTGATGCCAGTTGTAGAGGAAATTGGGGCTATAGGAGAAATCGTATTTGGGTGAGAAATGGTTGCCGAGCCGAGTTTTCAGTTGGTAATCGTAGAAACGGCAGATATGACAGATAGTCAAAAAGAAGGCATCAGACACAAGAGGGATAATTCGTAATTCATTTATCGATTTAGGGGTGGTAACATTTCCCAAACTACAATGCTCAAATCAGGAAACTCTAAAGGTGAAATAGTCGCATTTTCTGCTAATGTGACCTCACTTTGATACCCGTCTTGAGTTGGTTCTCGAAAGACACGCAATTGACGACTAACCACATCTAACACCCAATAATCTCTAATTCCTGCTTGAGAATATGCCTTGGCTTTGGTTTCGCAATCTAGTTTCAAACTGCTATCTGCCACTTCAATAATCAGATAAACTTCTGTTGGGGTAGGATGATGGTCTGCGTAGTCTAGAGGATCTACTTTCACTACAGCAATATCTGGTTCCGGTTCAGATCGTTCATTTAATTTTACTGGGTCATGAATAGATACCCAAGCCCTATTTTCTAATTTGTTTTTCAGTAAGTAATTGCTTCTCGTCACTGCTGACCGATGAGCCGTACCTTTAGCAATCATCCAAATTATCTTTCCTTCCAGGAGTTCCACACGTTCATCTGCACCAAAAATCCCAGCCTCAGCCATCCGGTGGTATTCTTCAACTGTCCACAGGCGAAGTTTTAAGGTCGGTTCTGTGTTTTGCATAGCTTGTTTTGCAACTGTGAAGAGTAATTAGTATCCTAGCATCTTGAACTTTTGAAGCGTTATTAGCTTGAATATTAAAGTCTTCAGAATTGTGAATTCTGAATTCTTACTCTTCTAAAATCTGAATTTCATCAAGTTGATTAATCACCACATCTGCACCTTTAACATTATCCAAATTACCCACCCAAGTGATTCCAATACAACCTGCGGCTTTAGCATCACACCCCATTTGCATATCACCAACTGAATCACCCACCATCAACGTAGCGCTTGGTTCGACTCCCAAGGCTTGGCAAGCTTGCAAAAATAGCACTGGGTCTGGTTTACTCGGTCCTTCATCGACTCCCATTTCCAACTGGATGTAATCACTTAATTGGTGATGGGCTACAAACTGTTGTACTTCATCAGTGGTTGCAGCTGAGAGTATACCAAGTTTTACACCAGCTTCATGTAGATATTTCAATGTCTCCAAACTGCCCACAAACAGTGGTGAAGGAGTTCGTCCAACGTATTTTTCGGCTTCATCCAAAGCTTGACGAGCTATTTTTAAGCACTCAAACCATCCTTTTCCTGTTTCGGCAATGTAGGCCGCAGCTGCAACTTCTGTTTCGCGGCGACTCGCCACTGATACTATGCCTGCTGGGTCGAGGATATTGCCATTGACGCCAAATGCCATTAATAGCGGTTCCCCAACACCGGGAATTTGAGCGTCTATTAACCTCGCTGCTTTTTGTGCTAGCGATCGCAAAAACGTTTCTGAATCTTCTAGAGTACCGTTTTTGTCAAACAAAATTGCTTGAATATTATAAAAAGTGATATTTCTACATTTAATAGTGACCAAAATATTTCACTCCATTTAATTTAGTTATTTGTCATTTGTCAGTTGTCTTTTGTCCTTTGGTAATAAAAAATGACCAATGACTAATGACAAAATTTTCACATAAAAAAAGAGGGATTTTCCCTCTCTAAATAATGTTTTGATACTCTTCATTAAAGACAGTAAAACTATAAATGTATTACTCTTCAATAGCTGCGGGAATTTCCTCTTCAATTTCTGTTGCTGGTGGAATTTCCTCTTCAATTTCTGTTGCTGGTGGAATTTCCTCTTCAAGTTCCGCTGCTGGTGGAATTTCTTCCTCTGCTACAACTTCCACTACTCCAGCAGGAGCAGCAGTAATACCTTGCTGTTTAGCTAGCAGCTGTTCCCGATACTTAGCAGCCATTTCTTCTGCTTTATCATAGACCAAATCCCGGTTTTTAATCATATCACCAGGTTCTGGTTCTAATTGCTTGGTAGATAGAGAAATCCGACCTCTTTCTGCATCCAAATCAATGATCATAACTTTCACTTCATCATTGACATTGAACACACTGTGAGGTGTATCAATATGTTCGTGAGAAATCTCGGAAATGTGTAGTAGACCACTGACGCCGCCAATGTCAATGAAAGCACCGTAAGGTTTGATACCACGAACTGTACCAATGACTACTTCGCCAACTTCTAGGCGGTTCATCTTACGCTCAACTAACGCCCGACGGTGGGATAGAACTAAGCGGTTACGTTCTTCGTCCACCTCTAGGAATTTCAGTGGTAGTTCTTCGCCTACCAATTCTTCTTTAGGTTTGCGGGTGCTGATGTGGGAACCGGGGATAAAACCACGCAATCCCTCGATTCTTACCAATGCACCACCGCGATTGGTTGCAAATACGCCAGAACGAACGGTAGCGTCTTCTGCTTGCAGTTGTCGCACGCGTTCCCAAGCCCGCATATACTCGATACGGCGAATGGAAAGAGTTAACTGACCATCTTCATTTTCATCGGTGAGGATAAAAAATTCGCGTGTTTCGTTTGACTGTAAGACTTCTTCCGGGGCATCGACCCGGTTAATAGACATTTCTTGTATGGGTATGTATGCTGCTGTTTTAGCACCAATGTCAATCAGAGCGCCGCGCGGCTCTATACTGAAAACGGTTCCTGGTACAATATCTCCAGGGCTAAAATGATAGTCGTATTTGTCAAGTAGAGCAGCGAAATCTTCGTGAGTGAATCCAATTTCTGTAGCGGTTAAATTCTGATTGACCATGCTGATTTAGTTCCTGGTTCTAGTCTCCGTAAAGGTTGTGCTACAAGCGCGATGTACATGCAACTGTCTTTAGCCAGTCCACACTTAACATCCTTTTTCATCCTAGCGCAGAAAAGCTAGTATTAACACATATCAACTCCCAAGATTGGAAATTATATCACAATATTAAAATGATTGGGGAGATGAGGGAGATGAGGGAGATGAGGGAGATGAGGGAGAATATCCCCAATGACAAATGACAAATGACAAATGACGAAGGACAAAAAGAATAATATCCGTTCCTACTATATTCAGTAGTAACGGATACTAAGATTGAATGCGCTTAAAGTTGTGGTAATAGCGATCTACTTCTCTTTTTTATCAAAGCGGGGGGGTTCGCGAAATGCGATCGCAAAGAAGAGAACACCTATACACAAGGTAAAAATCAAGATGTACGCAACGCTTTCCATTTTATGAGTTCCTGCCTATCCAGCTAGTAATGAGGGATTAGGGATTGGGTATTGGGGACTGGGTATTAGGGATTGGGTACTGCCTAGTGAGAAAGTATTCGTAAATACTTAATTTCCTAGTCCCCAGTCACCAGTCCCCAGTCCCTTAGAGGGCTTCCTTCCGGCGGGTTGACTTGTCACCCACTTTCTGGAATAGACCCCATTCAACTTGTTCTTCTAGATCCGCTTCAACACCGGCGAATACGTCTCTGTAGATTGTACGAGCGCCATGCCACAGGTGACCGAAGAAGAATAGTAGAGCAAACACAGCATGTCCAAAGGTAAACCAACCTCTAGGACTGGTGCGGAATACGCCGTCAGAGTTCAAGGTTTCCCGGTCAAATTCAAAGATTTCACCGCCTTGAGCTTTACGAGCATATTTCTTCACATCGGCTGGGTCTGTGAAGGTCTTACCGTTGAGGTCACCACCGTAGAAACTAACGGTGACACCAGATTGCTCGAAGCTATACTTAGATTCTGCCCGACGGAAGGGAATGTCAGCGCGGACAACTCCATCTGCGTCGGTCAAGACCACTGGGAAGGTTTCAAAGAAGTTGGGTAGACGACGCACGGTTAATTCGCGTCCTTCAGAATCTTTGAATACGGCGTGACCTTGCCAAGATTGGGCAATGCCATCACCCTTAACCATCGGTCCTGTACGGAATAGACCGCCTTTGGCGGGGCTATTGCCGACGTAATCGTAGAAAGCTAATTTTTCTGGAATCTGCGCCCAAGCTTGTTCAAGGGTTGCACCTTGGCCAACGCTGGTTTGGACGCGACGCTCAATTTCTTGACGGAAGTAGCCTTGATCCCATTGGTAGCGGGTAGGGCCAAACAGTTCAATGGGGGTGGTAGCGTTACCGTACCACATAGTACCAGCTACCACGAAAGCAGCAAAGAATACTGCCGCGATACTGCTAGAAAGTACTGTTTCAATGTTCCCCATCCGCAGTGCTTTGTAAAGCCTTTCGGGGGGTCGGACTGTGAGGTGGAATAAGCCTGCAATAATACCAACAACACCAGCAGCAATGTGGTGAGCCACAACACCGCCAGGGTTATATGGGTTAAAACCATCTGGACCCCATTCTGGTGCTACTGCCTGGATGCTGCCAGTGACACCGTAGGCATCAGAAACCCACATCCCCGGGCCAAATAGTCCGGTGAGGTGAAAAGCACCAAATCCAAAACAAAGAAGACCAGATAAGAACAGGTGAATGCCAAACATTTTTGGCAAGTCTAGAGCGGGTTCACCTGTGCGGGGGTCTCTAAAGAGTTCCAAATCCCAGTAAACCCAGTGCCAAACGGCGGCTAGGAATAATAGACCCGAAAGAATGATGTGAGCCGCAGCAACTCCTTCAAATGACCAGAAGCCAGGATCGCCTGTTGAAGCACTACTAACACTCCAACCACCCCAAGACTGAGTAACGCCCAAACGTGCTAAGAAGGGCAGCACGAACATTCCTTGACGCCACATCGGGTTGAGAACCGGATCGCTTGGGTCATAGACAGCCAGTTCGTATAGTGCCATCGAACCAGCCCAGCCTGCTACTAAGGCTGTATGCATCAGGTGTACAGAAATCAGCCGCCCTGGATCATTCAGAACGACTGTGTGTACTCGGTACCAGGGTAGTCCCATCGACTACGCTCCTCCTCGATGAGTTAGTTTACAAAGCAATTTTCTTACTGAGTTTCTGAGAAACGAAAATCGCCACTCAGAAAACTCTCTTTTGTTTTTTGTTATTGCCAGAGCCAGAGCTTGACCACAACTTAGTCTTATTAAGTCAGACAGCGTAGGTGGTTTGGCAATGCTTACTTGCTCCCTTGAGATTTACCCCGGAGGGTAGCCATCGCCAAGCAAAAATGAGAATGTTTTAAAAAGTGTAACTATTGATGGAACTGTTTGCAAGCGTGTAAATTAATGCGATCGCGTAGCATGTCCAAGTTTTTTCGCTACCAATCCTGTCGGGGATTAAATTTGCTTATCTTTTCTTTACGGAATGGGGTATGGGGCATTGGGAGTGCTGAGTGACGAGTGAGGAGTGAGGAGTTAAGAGTTATTATTCTTCCTCTGCCCCTCTGCCCCTTGCCCCCTGCCCCATACCCAATCTCTACTGAACCACCAACTGGATGTTTTGCGGGTGACACTTGGTCTGGGCGGTACCAAGGCGTTCGATTACTTGTTCGGCACTCATCAAACGCTTGAGTACTACTTGACCGATGGTCTGACTGGCGGTTACTGGGATTGTTGGCTTGACTTCTACGGTTAAAATGGCTTCTTCAACTCGATACAGCCATAGCAATTCGTCTTGTTCCACTAAACAAATATTCATTCGCTGAATATCTGGTTGGCGTCGCCATGCGGTTATTTGCCAGAGTCCGTCAGATGCCCACACTCTCGAAACTGTCCATCCCTCAGATAGAAAGAAATACTTCACGGTTTTAGTCTCACTACTTAGACTTTAAATCTGTTGTTCAAGATATCGCGATCGCTTTTTTCGCTGATGTATAAACACTAGATTTGTCAGGAAAACCATGCAGCCGTTCTCTATGAGAAACCGCTCCACGGGTATGTTTATAAGAGGCAGGGGGCAGGGGAAAAGGTACAAACCTTGCCGAATTGTGGGCAAAAGCCCTCCGGCTCCTTTTCTCCTAAGGTTTGAGCTCCCTGCTCAAGAGCTTTTTCACTCAAGCAGCAACAGGCAAAGTTTTAACGTACACTGCCCAAGCTATTGTCAAAGCTTAACAAAGCTATACCCTAGTAACTATGAATTTACGACAAATTCAGTCAATGTTTCAAATCTTAATTAAATAAACATTTTTTCTTACTTGAGTAACTGTCATTAGTCATTAGTCATTTGTCCTTTGCAAATGACTAATGACTAATGACTAAGAAATGTAAAGTCTATTTGTACGTATATACTTAGCTGCCAGCATTGCCAAAATTATTTGTAAACATTAAGGCACAATAGTCGCAAATGTAGTAAGATGGCTGACCGCTGATATCTAGAATATTATTGCTATGACTTGGTTTTCCTTGACCGTGGAACGTTGGCGTCGGATTATACAATTCCTATCTTTGTTTTGTGTATGTTTAGTTTTAGTTGTGAGTTGCACTCCTCGTCCACAAACAACTACCTCACCATCGGGTTCTGTAAATAGTCCTACAGGTGACGGTCGTATTACTATAGGTACAACAGCCAAGCCGAGAACCCTTGACCCGGCTGATGCTTATGAGTTAGCATCCTTGGGCTTGGTGTTTAATATGAGCGATCGCCTTTACACTTACGAGCCAGGAAGCACAGAAATTAAACCCCAACTGGCCACAGCATTACCGAAAGTTAGCCAAGATGGCTTAACTTACACCATCCCTTTACGTCAGGGAGTGGTTTTTCACGATGGGACTCCCTTCAACGCCCAAGCAATGGCGTTTACCATCCAGCGCTTTATGGAAAATAAAGGAAAACCCTCTTTTTTATTAGGCGATATAGTAGATTCGGTGAAAACCACGGGCGACTATGAATTAACCATTAAGCTGAAAAAGCCCTTTGCAGCGTTTCCTTCACTACTAGCCTTTCCTGGGGTGTGTGCAGTTTCGCCCAAAGCTTACGAAGTCGGTGCTGGTAAATTTAAGCCGAATATTTTTGTGGGGACTGGCCCTTACAAGTTAGCCCAGTATGGCACTGATTCATTGCGATTTGATGTGTTTGATAAGTATTGGGGTGAAAAACCAGCTAATAAGGGTGTTAACGTCCAAATTCAAACTAGTCCGGTTAATTTGTTTAATGCTTTCCGCACAGGTGCTATTGATGTAGCTTATTTATCCCTACAACCAGACCAAACTCGGAGTTTGGAAGAAGGTGGTAAAAAAGGGGATTGGCAAGCGATCGCTGCTCAGGGTAGCGTAGTCAGTTATATGGTATTGAATCGGAATCAAAAGCCTTTAGATAAAGCAGAAGTAAGAGCTGCGATCGCTTCAATAGTTGACCGTCCACTAATCAACGAACGAGTGTTGCTTGGTCAAGCAGATCCGCTTTATAGCATGATTCCCACGACATTTAATGTATCAGTGCCATTATTTAAAGAAAAATATGGTGATGCTAATTTCGATAGAGCCAAACAATTATTAACTACTGCTGGTTTTTCCAAAGAAAATCCTGCGAAAGTTCAAGTTTGGTATCCTTCTAGTTCCCCTACTCGGAGTTTAGCAGCACAGACACTTAAATCACTTGTTGATGCCAAAATGGATGGAATCCTGCAATTTGAAGTCGCCGTTGCCGAAGGGCCTGCTTTCTTTAAAGACATTTCTAGAGGATTATATCCAGCAGCTTTGCTTGATTGGTATCCAGACTTTTTAGATCCAGATAATTACGTCCAGCCATTTTTGTCTTGTGATAAAGGTTCAGTTGCCAAAGGATGCGAAGATGGGGCGAGTCAAACCCAGGGTTCGTTCTACTATAACGAAGCCATGAATAAATTGATTGACCAGCAACGTAAAGAATTAAACCCCCAAGCGCGTCAGAAAATTTTTACAGACATTCAAAACCAAGTAACTACAGATGTACCTTACGTTCCCCTATGGCAAAACAAAGACTATGTATTTGCCCGAAATGGTGTTAGTAATGTACAACTTAATCCAACTCAAATTTTGGTTTACCAAACAATTAAAAAATAAATGAAGTTAGGAGTTAGGAGTTAGGAGTTAGGAGTTAGGAGTTAGGAGTTAGGAGTTAGGAGTTGGAAATTTTCAATGAAGTTTTTAGCGAAATTCACAAAATAATTAATGTGATTTTTAGCAAAACAAAGATTTTCCACTTCACTCAGCATAACAATTAAAGTATTGTTTACAAATTGTATCTCAACTCCTAACTCTCAAATCACAACTTTCAACTTACAAATCTTAATTCCTAACTCCTAACTCCTAACTCTCAAATCACAACTTTCAACTTACAAATCTTAACTCCTAACTCCTAACTCCTAACTAAATTTATGTCTCGTTCTAAAGCTTTACAATATTACATTGTTTCCCGATTGTTGTTAGCGCCACTCCAGCTATTAACTATCATCACTATTGTATTTCTCTTACTCAGAGCAACACCAGGAGATCCCGCAGATGCAATTCTTGGTGGACGTGCGCCGGAAGCAGCTAAAGAAGAATTGCGAAAACAACTCGGTTTAAATCTACCTTTGTGGCTACAGTATCTAAATTACTTGGGAAATCTGTTGCGTTTTGATTTGGGAACTTCTTTGTTGAGTCGCGGAGAGAATGTTTGGAATATCATTGCACAATATTTCCCGGCGACGGTGGAGTTAGCAGTATGTAGTATGGCGGTTGCACTCATGGTGGGAATTTTAGTTGGTACTCTTTCGGCTTCCCGCCCTGGAACATCTTTTGATTTGGGTGGGCGGTTGTTTGGTATCATCACCTACGCACTCCCCATGTTTTGGGCGGGAATGCTTTTGCAGTTAATTTTTTCAGTACAACTCGGTTGGTTTCCCAATTCTAATCGTTTTCCGCCCAACCTTCCCGCACCCACACCGATCACAGGATTGTATACAGTTGATAGTTTACTAGCTGGAAACTTCAGTCAGTTTTTCACATCTTTGCATCATCTTGCCTTACCGAGTCTGACTTTGGGAATTTTGCTCAGTGGGATTTTTGAAAGAATTGTGCGAGTGAATTTAAAACAAACCCTGCAAGCAGATTATGTAGAAGCAGCTAGAGCCAGAGGAATTGCGGAAAATAAGATTTTAGTCTCCCATGCCTTAAAAAATGCCTTAATTCCGGTGATTACAGTTTTGGGATTAACCTTTGCGTCTTTGTTGGGTGGAGCGATTTTGACAGAGGTAACATTTTCTTGGCCTGGGTTAGCCAATCGACTATATCAAGCCATTAGCGATCGCGATTATCCCACAGTCCAGGGAGTGTTGGTATTTTTTGGGGCGATCGTTGTCAGCGCCAGCATTTTAATTGATATTTTAAATGCTTATGTAGACCCACGAATTCGATATTAACTATAGGAATCCGGTTTGATTTTTGAACAAAATTAAGTAATAGGGCACAGCATTGCTGTGCCCCTACAAATAGTCTATATTCTATGCAATTGATAACCGTTATAGCGCTTCCCAATCACATGAGGTACAGAAATTTGTAGGGGCGCACAGCTATGCGCCCCTACCTTCCACCTCACAAGAACGAGAAATGCTATGTATTCTGAATTCTGAATTCTGACTCCTGAATTCTGAATTTTGTTAATTTTCATGAGAAATACCACTGGCTAAAATACCAAGAATTTTATTCACATCTTTGAGGTAATATTCGCTTAAATCAATGGTCAGTATTTGTTCTTCTAGTTTCAAAAATTGCCAAATACTTCCCGTTGTTACTGCTCCGTAAATTGTTTTAATACCAGTTCCAGCTTGCTGATTAAAAGTTTGGGCTGCTACCATTTCGGCTGCACACTGACCCAAACCCGCATTAATATTTTCTTTTTTAGCTTCTACAACTGTAATGACTGGCGCTGTCAAAATTAGAATTTCTGGAGATTTCGTAATAATAAAATCGCAAGTACCATTTAATCCTTTGGCATGATCGACAGTGAAATCTATCCCAGAAAATAAACCAATTTGTTCGCGTAATTGTCGGCGTAAGTCCACTAAAATTGGAGCAATAATTAACTCAGAACGTGCTTTTTCACTATTGCTAGCTAAAGCAATCTCCAGGTTATAATTGAGTGTTTCTGCAAGTAAATTACTCGCTGCTAATTCAGGAACACCAGCGAAAATATCCCGTTTTTCTAGTGTGGTTAAACTAAACTCTTGTTTTGCTTTAGCTAAACTAAAATCGCTGTAAGCCATAAAACTACTACTCCGTTTAGTTTCTATTGCCAATTGCCGACTAAAACATAAGGCGCCCAATAATAAGGATGAGGTGGTAAATTCTGCAACTCCTGAAAAGGTGGATTCAGCTTCAAAGATTCTAACAGCGATAGTTGAGCGTTCTTCAGAGCATCTGCTTGTTTCGCCCCTGGCTTTTTCAAGTCTTGGTAAAATTGACCCATAAATTCGGCGGTAGAAGCATCTCCTACAGGCCAGAGAGTGGCAAGGGTACTGCGTGCCCCTGAACGAACAGCCATTCCTGCCAAGCCTAAGACAGCTCGTTCATCGCCAGTAGCAGTTTCACAGGCACTCAACACCAGCAATTCTACGGCTGTACCTGGTTCTTTGAGCAAAGCACTCAACTCATTAATACTGATACTTTTTCCATCCCCTGTAATAATAAAATTCTTTTGGGGATTAGAACTAAATAGCCCATGAGTGGCTAGGTGGATAACAGGAAAATTTGATTTCAACTGTTTTTGAATAGTTTTGACAGTAAAATCTTCATTGAGGAGCTTTTGGGAAGCAGGAAAAGTTTCTTTAATTTGGTCTAATTCCTTGGGAACATTAACCAGTGCGGCAAAAAATTGTCCTTGTATCTTAATTTGCTCGCTAACTCCAGCAGCTAAGACTTTAAGTTGTTTCCTTTCCAATTGTTTAGGAGCGAGCAGTTGTAGACTCGGAACCAGGGCAACGCTATATTTTTCAATGAGATAATTTTTGCCATCGTAGAGCGCAGCTATTGGCACTCTCTGCAATCTTCCATTTAGTACAAATACTAAATTTTTGATTTCCTTGGGATCTAGCTGTGTCTCGAAAGGTTGAATTAGCCAATTATATACTTCTGCAAAAATTGGTAAAAGTGTCTGAAGATTTTCTTTTAATTCTTTGGGATTGGGGTTATAAGTTGAGAGAATATTTCGTGCAGAGTTATTGATACTAACGTTGTCTAAATTATCGTAAAGCCGATCTAGAGTTTCATTAACTTGTCGTTCGCTAATAGGAATTACTACTTCCTGCAAGGGTTTTCCCGACACGGAAAGGATAACTTCTAAGCGATCTGGCAAAACAATCGGATAAATTACAGCCGCATTGGCATCAATATTATCAATTTGCAACGCGATGTTTGCTGTTTCCGAACAGGGGTCTTGAAAAAAGTTATCTAGTTCTGCTAATTGCAGAGATTCTATCACTTGGCGGGCAAATTCGAGACGTTTTTGAGACTTGTTAGTTTCAGATTTTTCCTGTTTAATGGTAGGAGTAGAAACTATTAGCGAATTTAATTCTTTGTCAGACAAATTTGATTTCAACAGCAAATCTGCTAATTCTAGATAAACAGGTTTGACTTCTTGGAGAAAATCAAACTGGACATCTTGATTGTTGGCGTTTAAATCGCTCCGTAGGGATTGCAGAGTATTAAAGGCGGCGGTGTAAGCTGCGATCGCTCCTTTGATATTTCCCTGTTTCCGTAGTAAACTTCCTAACTGAGACTGCCAAAGATAAGTAATTTCCCTAGCATCACCACTGATATTTTGTTCTTGGGCTAACAACAGTGCTTGTTGCGTTAGTTTGGTTGCCTGATTTAACTGCCCTTGTTTGTGATAAAGTTTGCCCAAATACCCTAAAGCGTAGGTTTCGGTTCGTCTATCCTGTAGAGTCCGTGACTGTTGTAGTGCATTCTCTAATAAAGATTCAACTTGATTTATTTGTCCGCTTTGCATCAAAGAATCGGCAAAGTTAATCTGGGCATAAATGGCAGCACGACTGGGAGTAAGAGTGGCTAAGCTAGGTAGAATTTGATTTTGCAATGCTTGAGCATCTTGGCTCAACTGCAACTCCAACCCAGAGACAAAATCTTTTGCCCGTTGAATTAATTTAGCTTCCGAAAATCTCAACCAAGAAGCAATCCGGCGTTGCGTCTGTTCACCCCACCATCTTTGCGTCTCCAGTAATAGCTGGAAGTGATTGAGTTGTGCCTGAATTTTAGGTATTGGTGGTGCTGATGCTACCTTTGTTGCTTGGATATAGTAATTAACAGCTTGATTGTAAGGACTCAGAGCATCCACGACAGATTTGCGATCGATAATGTCCGTCACAGTATCATAGTCCCAGCGATCGCGGATTTGGTTACCTAAGAGGCGTTCAGTGTTACCCAAACTCACTAGCACCGCGCTTTTTTCACTCGATTCGGGAACTGATGACAGACTTAACTGCAAGATTTCTTGCGACTTTTCTAATAACCCTTGTCTGCGTAGGACATCACCAAGGCTGTGCAAGCCAACCGCTTCAGTTAAGGTTAGGGAATTACCTTTTTGGGCAAGGGTTTTCTGGAGTTCCTCAATTTGGGCTTGGCTACAGTTGGGGTTTGCGATCGCAAAAGCTTCAAGTAAAGTATTACAAGCTTTGGGATACAATCCTAAATCTTGCAAAGCCTGGGATTTATTTATCAGACTCTTAGCCATTCCATTGCGATCGCCAATTTTTTCATAAGCCTCAGCCGCCGCTTCCCATAACTTTGCCGCAGCTTCTAATTCTCCGGCATTGTACCGTTGTTCACCTTCCCTTGCCAATGCCAGAGGGCTACCAGCATTAGCATGTAAACTAGAAAGATTTGACCAAGCTGGCATAGTCAAACTAGATAACAACCCCAAGAAAGCTGAAAGAATAAAAATTAATAAACGACGGTATCTTTTATAAATCATTTTTTCGGCGTTGCTGAATTTGAATATAAAACTTAAAAATCAACCCTTCTCAACTCTTACTCTCTGCGCCTCTGCGCCTCTGCGTGATACAAATTAATACTTCCACTCAGCAACGCCATTTTTTCAGTTCCTCAATTTTCAAAACGCTTTATACTCCATCTGAAAATACACCCCATTTTCTTGCCACGTGCGCTTACTATTATCAATATTTATTAAAGGAATACCCCAATCGAGGCGGGCTGTGAATCTATCCCCCATTTGCCAAAGTAGTCCTAATCCTGAGCCTAGTAAAGTATTCAAGTCAGGATTTTCTCTGCCCGTATTCCAGACAGTACCAAAATCAATAAATGGTGCAACCTGTAAAGTTCCTCGAAGTTCTGGAAAACGAGCGATAGGTAATCGCAATTCTGCGGAAGCAAAAACGCCATTATCACTGAGTAAAACATCTTGGCGATAACCGCGTACTGTTCCTTGACCTCCCACACTAAATTGCTCAATGGAAAGCAGAGAACTGCTAGCCAATTGCACATTAGAACGCAACAACAAAGTAGGAGCCGCTGTTTGTTCCTTTGGCTGACTGAGGAGGCGCAAATAAATCATTTGTCCCCGCCAAAGGAAATATCGGCTATCTGGTTCGCTGTTATTAATTGTGGCGTCAAAAGCTCCAATTCCCAAATTAAACTCAGAACGAGCAGCTAGAACTTCTTGACGACTGCGGTGTAGCCATTCTTGGGCGAAACTCAATTCCGATACCCGCGTTTCTCCTTGAGCATCAGCCCCAGCAAACAGGGGAAAATCCACTCCTTGAATCGAAGAATTACTTTCGCGCCTAGCTGCGTTTAAACTTAGGGTGAGTTCTTGGCTAACTTCTGGGGTGGCTCTTTGGAGAACTGGCTGACGAAAAGATAATTCAAACTCACGAGAATTTACGCCGATATCCAAATCATTAAAAGGAGGTTCAATAATTTTGTTGTCGGTAATTCGATAGTTGAAGCCAATGGTGCCATTACGGGGATTTACTGGCAAAGTATAACCGCCCTCAAAGCTATTGCTACCATCGGTATTTTTGTAGGCGAAACTCAAGCGATCGCCAATTCCCAAAAGACTGGCTTCAGATAAGGCAATGCCGCGCTCAAAACTCCCAACGCTGGGGTTGCGGTTATTATTAATACTGAGTTGGGTATTAAAAGTTCTTGCCCCCTTGACTGTCACCGCGAGGGAATTCACACCTGGCCTAGTACCGGCGGTAAGTTCGGCGTCTAAGCTTTCAATTAGGGGATTGAGTTGCAGCAGTTGTAAAGCTTCTTTGAGGCGGTTGATATTCAGCGGTTTGGTAGTAGCGATCGCAATCCGACTGCGGACATAATCTGAGTTCAATCGTCCTTTAATGACATTGACTTGAATATCTTCTAAACTGCCTTCTACTACCTGAATTTTGATGATTCCTGAGCGAAACTCTTGACTGGGAATGTAGGCACCAGAGGTAATGTATCCCTTTTGCACATACAATTCGGTAATTTGATTGGCAGCTTTCAGGAGTTCGGCAAAGGTAATTGGTTGTCCGGTAAAATTGGCGATCGCCGAGTTTAATTCCTCTTGGTTAAAAGCGCTATTACCAACAAACTCAAACTTCTGCACAATAATACTGCCTGGAATATCTACGGCGTCTTCCGGAGTTGGCGGTACTGTCGGCGGTATTTGGATGGGTACATTTGTTGGTGGTAGGGGATTAGCCGGGGGTTGTTCTGCCGGTTTTGGGGTAACAGGATTAATCCGCTGGGCGAAAGCAGAATTTGTGCGATCCAGCAAGAGTATAAAACTAATACAAGAAGATAAAAAAATCTCCGCCGCCAAACACTTAAAAACCATTTTGGATTTTAGATTTTAGATTTTGGATTAGTCATTGGTCATTAGTCATTAGACCTCTTGCAAAAGTCCTTCTTTGCGTTCTCTTCTGGAGCGCGGTAGTCGCTCATGGGGGAAACCCCCAAGACCGCGCTGCCTTGCCTCTGCGCCTCTGCGTGATACAAATTCATATTTATGCAAGAGGTCTATTAGTTATTTCTCCCCATCTCCCCATCTCCCCAATCCATCTGTGCGTAACATCAAAAAAGTTTAATGACAATTAGATGAAGTTAACCCAGAACCATAGGGAGTAGCATTAGGCGCTTCGCTCGCTAGAACTAGCACACCTTGGGCGTTAACATACCAACCTCTGGCAGGAGGTGGCAGTTGTGAAGTATTATTCACCTCTGTAGCAGCACTGGCATCAACAGGCTCAAAACTAATTAAAGCTCCACTACTTAGCTGTTCGCTCGGTCGAGGTGGTAATCCTCCACGTCCGGTGATGGTAAATTCGCTTCTCTTCTGACTTGCTGTCCCTCGACAAGCCTGAGCTACCACTTGTTCTGGTTTAGCTACTTCTTGTGGCACATCGATAATTTCAAAATTATTTTCAGCCTCTGGTGTAATGATGCTGATTTCTCCGGCGATTCCCAGTTGGGAACTAGCAGTAATCTGACAAGTTGGACATACAAAGAATCCTCTGGTATTGATACTGATATTTCCTCCTATCCCCTGAACCGCGTCGGCGGTAATCTTACTGCCTTCTAACAGCGTCACAAAGTTGGCGGGACTAAAGCCAGCAATATTAATATTGCCTCCGTTTCCAGTTCCTCCAGCAGTGGCAGATATCTGACTGTTACGGCGCATTAGTAAGGAATTCGTTTGCAGAGATATGTTACCACCTTCACCAGATGTGGTGGATGCAGATAATAAGGCGCGATCGCTAAGTATCAACTGATTCCCTTGAATCGTCAATCTTCCACCTGCTCCCATACCAACATTGTCGCTAGATATCTGACTATTACCGGACACCTGTAAGGAATTCTGGACTCGTAAATCAATATTGCCACCTTGACCCCCTTTGGTAGCCGCCGTGATTCCACCTTGACTCTCCAGCAAAATAGAGCCAGCATTCACCCACACCGTCCCTCCATCGCCAGTGCCATCATTCCTCGCTGTCACCTGTGCGCCATCTTTGACAACCAATTGCCCAGTATTAATTGTCACATCTCCAGAAGCTCCACTGGGCACAGGAGGCACTCTTAATAGCTGTTGCAAGTTCGGCTCAATGATGTTGGCTGAGGAGATGATTAAACTAGGATTTAGGGAGCCTGGGACTTTGCCACTTACCTCTACACTATCTTGAGCGTTAATGGTGACACTACCAGCAGGACCGCTGGCTAAGGTAGAAGCATCAACTCTACCACCGTCTTTAATTACCAAGCGTTGAGTATTAATTGTCACGCTACCAGCTTTTCCTGGGCCGCCAGTACCAGCAGTTATTTGACTAGGAGTGAAAACAAACGGTACTACACCTATCAACTCTACTAACTTCGAGGCATTCACAATTACATTTCCACCAGAGCCAGTACCAGCAGTTACAGAGGCAATATTCCCTCCTGCAAGCGCAGTGACTTGCTGCGTTGATACTGTCAGAGTTCCCGCATTACCAGCCCCAAAAGTTCCTGCCGTAATATTACTGAAGCGAGTAGGATTAAATGGTGAAAATCCTGACACTTGCAAAGAATCACCAGCTTTAATATCAATATTCCCACCAGGAGCAGGCGTATAAGTAGCCGCAGAGATGGCTGCTCCATCTTGAATGACTAAGTGGGGCGTATTAACGCTAATATCTCCACTTTTGCCACCGCCGATAGTTTCTGTAAATAAGTTGCTTGAAATCTGCCCATCTGCTGTAGTACCCACTAAGGATAAGGATTCAGAGGCATTGACGTTAATGCCTCCTGCTGATTCCGCTCCTTGGGTTTGAATTAACACCACTGAGCCATCGCGGATAGAAATGTTTCGCCCCTGCAACTGAATTGAGCCACTACCTAGACCACTGGTATCTACTAATGCCTTTTGAGATAAGGCAATATCTTGAAAGTTTGTCACCCCTTGATAACCTAAATTCCAGCCTTGAGGACTGGGATTGAGACTGACTAAACCTCCTGCTACACTACCTAAATCAATACGTCCGCCCTCAGCAGTGAGCGTACCTCCCTCTGAAATAATTCCTCCTCCCACCAAAGCTAAAGTATTACCTGGCTGCACCTTGAGTCCGGCGGTGTCTCCCCTAGTGAAGGGTGAAAATATCGGACTTTGTAAACTAATGTTATGCCCTTGACCTTGGACACGAATAGCTTGCGGATTCTGCCCAAATTGCAAGCCTACTGGCACACTAATCGTTAGCCGAGGGGAAGTTGAATCCGTTGCACTAAATTCTGCGCCATCAGCAAATTTGAGGCTATCTGCTGTACTCGCCAAAAATGACCCGCCAATATTGAGTTGAGCATTAGCACCAAAGTTAATCCCACTGGGATTGATGAGGATGAAATTAGCGCCGTAGTTTTCTTTAATTAAGCCATCAATATTGGAAATTGAACCACCTGTAACTCGGCTAATGATGTTAGTAATGTTGTTAAAAGCTGCGGTGTTGTTGAAAAAAGCTTCCCCACCAGTGGGAACAGAAAATTCTCGAAAGCTATGGAAGAGGTTGCTACCGACTTGTGTTCCGCCTGTAATTAAAAAATCCAGCCCTGGTGCGCTTCCTGGTGAAACCACAGTTTGTCCATCGGGAAGTGTGCTATCTGAAGAAATTTGTGCTAAACCAGGAAAGCCGGTAATTAGACAGTAGAGATAAGCACTACTAGTAATTAAAATTTGGCGAAGAAATTGTTTCATTTTGCATAGGGGAAATTACCCGACGGAAAAAAATATTTGAATGTTTTTTTAGTCGAATTATAAGTACAATTAACTAAAAATGATATTATTGAGTTTATATTCAAGCCTAAATTTTGGTCAAGAAAGGTGTTTAAGTAATATGAACAACTGGCAGTCTTGGGCAACTATGGCGACAACCCCACTATTAACTCTGGGTGTTATAGTAGCAGTCTCTACGCCCAGTAGAGCTAACAGCGTACAAGTAACCTGCAAGACTAACGCCAGTACACCAAAGGTCATTTTGAGTTTGGTTAAAGACGGAAGTCCCAAAGATTACATGATGTTGAATTTTCTCCCAAAATATTTTTCAACGGTAAATGCTGTACAAAATTGCCAGAATACAGCTAAAACTTTACAGAATATCTACGATACGGATAGTTCTAAATATTTAACGGCCGATAAGCTCAACGACCAATCTGTTGTATGTGCTGTAGAACGGAGAGGCATCGGTTGCAATCATTACAGCGCTCAGGTTTTATTTATTCTTAAACCGATTGATAACCCCTCTCAAGCTTTATACGAAATGTTGGGTAGCGATTTTAAGCAAGCAAAGCCTTCCAATCTCCGGACTCTTAGCCGTACTTACACTAACACTAAACCTTTTTGGTGGCCATTTTAACTGGCATAAAACTAATCCTGGATTTAATTCCGGTTATATTTTAGATTTTTCAGTACTTAAGTATACAACAATTTTAGTAAAGATAAGTGTATATAGCTATTCCGAGTAAAGTGAGTTACAGATAATATTTTCAAACGCATACCGCCAAAGGCGGAACCCGCAGGGTAGGGACGCAAAGTAAAGCGCTCTAGGTACGCAGAGATTTGTACCTCAGCAGACTAAGAAACGCTATAGAGCTTAAATTAAGATATCAAATTAAAACTATAACTTTTGCCAGACTTTACTCAAGAGAGTAAAGTTGCTGTTAATTAATAGTTATAAAAATTAAGTAAATTTAAGTGTATGTTTCTCTATGTCGTTAGAATTACACTTTAAAATCTTAACACAACTAGTCAATCTAAGGAAGTCGGTGGGAATAAATAGAACTACACTTGCAAACTCTTATCAATGAGAAAAGACAAAGCGCAAAGTCTGTTGCGTTCCCTGAGCGAAAACAAGGGAGGTTTGTTTCCGAGTATCAGACGCCAGTGAAGGAGCCGAGTGACCCTTCCAACGTAGTGGCTCAATGGCAGTTCCTTTAAGCGAGGGAACCCCGGCAACGGACTGCCTCAACTTTGTAATACAGAACAAACAACAGCCTTTAGCAGTTAGGTTTATTTGCACCGACTTACTTAGAATTAATTACTTTTCAATCGTTAAAATTGTTACATCAATGATAAAATTAACCTTTGATAACTCAGAATAAAAATAACTTGTTTTGCTACTTTTATAACTTAATATATTTGCTCTGATTATGAAGCCACTTGGGAAAGTTTTACAACAGGCTGACCTCATTTCATCTGAGCAGGTGGAAATTGCTCTCAAAGAGCAGCTCCAACTTGCTGGGTTAAGCCTTGGTGAAATTCTAGTCATGCATGGATGGCTTAAACAAGAAACGGTTGATTTTTTCTCTAAGGAATGGCCAGTATTACTCGAGCAGAAACCAAAACAGCCCTTAGGTAAATATTTAGAAGAAGCTGGACTATTAAATGAACACCAAATCAGAATTATCCTTGCTGAACAAACACAGAATAAATTTCGCTTTGGTGAATTAGCAGTACTTAAGGGTTGGTTGAAACCTACTACAATTAAGTTTTTTCTGGAGCATTTGGCTTTAGAATCGCAAGTCCAACAAAAGGAAGAAGTTTCAAATAATCAAAGTTCAGCACAGATAGAACAATCGCATTTGAAAATGATAGTGCCACAGCAGAACAATTTGAAAATCTCGAACCCCATTAACCATTCAGTTTTTGCTTTCAATTCGCTAGAGCAGGAAACAGCAAGTCTAACACTGTTTACCCCTAATACTATAGAATTATTCAAATTAGATGAAAAAGCTAGTTGTCCGGAAGCTTTGCTGGCAGAAGTACAATTCTGGACAAATGGGCAACCGTCTCTTGCAGAAAAAATTTTTCAATTGCTTGCACAATCGCCAGATTATATTGCCGCAGGTGCAGAAGCAGCAACAGTGCAACAACTAGTACAAAAGAACTTGATTAACAATTGGGAAACTCAAGTCACGGCTGAGCATTTGCAACGGATACATAAAAGTACAATCAACAATGTGCAATGCGATCCGTTATCTCTGTTGGAACTGTATCGGCAAATTTGGCAAGAGGGCGAATTACCAACCAACAACAGTCCAGAACAGGCAGAACTGTTGCGTATAGGATTGGTAATCCAACAACAAGACAAGCTAAAAGTTGGGAACCGCATTTACCAAGCAGTTTTTAATTGCAATTGGGTAAACCAGGAGTTCGAGAAAATACTTGCTGCCTCATCGGCAAAAACAACCATCTCAACAACTAGTAATTTGAATGTCAGCAATACCATTACTGCGCCTGAATCTAGACCATATAAACGATTCTTTGTGTTGCTAGCAATAGCTGGTTTAATGGTCTGTGGTTCTGGCGTGATTTTTTTAAGTTTCAGTATATTTAGATGGTTACAAGTAGAAATGATTTTCAAACAAGGTAATGTGTTATTGCAGCAAGGAGAGTATCAAAAAGCGATCGCCAAATATAACAACCTTTTAAAATTTGATAGCAACTACTACCAATCTTGGACTAATCGAGGCTATGCACTAGCTGGACTCAAAAACTACAATAAGATGCTAGAATCATGCACTACAGCAACTATCATTCATCCAGAAGCTGTTTATGCCTGGAATTGCAAAGGTGAAGCGCTATATAACCTCAAACAATATAATGAGGCGATGTCGGCTTTCGATCAAGCTATTAGACTCAACTCCAAAGATCCTGTATTCTGGATTAATAAAACTGAAGCACTACTAGTACTCAAGCAACCAGATGCAGCCCTTACTACTATTAATCAAGCAATCAATCTGTTAAAACAGATTTCGGAAGAAGATGCAAATGCCAAAGAGTTAGCTGTTGCTTTTAGCTATCAAGGTAGGGTTTTATTCCAAAAACGAGAATACGAAGGTTCTCTAAAAGCCTATGAACAGGCATTAAAATACAATCCTAAATACTTTGTGGCTTTACGGGGTAAAGGAATAGCGCTACAAGCCCTAAAACGAGACGATCAAGCGATCGCGCAATTTTATTTTATTCTAGATTATCAGCAGCTAAGTGATACTCAAAAAGCTGAAGTATGGTACTATCTGGGGTTGAGCTTATGCAAATTCCACCAACCCGAAAAAGCGAACGCCGCTTTCGATAAAGCTCTCAAACTCAAACCCAATTACCAACCTTCAGAACAAGTTAAAGAAACTTGTCCAAAATAAATCACAAAATTCACAATTAAATCGAAGCTTTAGAGGGAAAATAAATACTAATTAGTCAGAAATACCCAGAGATGAGCGCCCCGCTAGATGTATTTATCCTTACATGAATTTGGTTTTTTCGTGCTGACCCACTTAATTCCCTTTCATCCCTGAAAATGAGCCAACCGACAATTCTACATACCATCAAATAATTTTGCAAGATGTCTAAACTATTTAGCAAAAAAGACTAATGATAATCAGCATGAAAAAACAAGTTTTAGCCGCAGGATTTGTATTATCCTCTTTTTTTGTGTTGCCACTAAAAGCATCGGCAGCAAATTTTAGTCAAATTTACGCATTTGGTGACAGCCTGGTTGATACTGGCAATGCTTACAATTTCATCAAAACAACTACAGGAGTTGAATTTCCTCCCAGTCCACCCTATTTTGACGGACACTTTTCCAATGGGCCAATTTGGGTAGAAGGTTTATCTTCTGCTTTGGGAATAACACAAACTAACTTTGCCTTTGGTGGTGCTACCACAGGTACCCTGAACACCGTTAATGGAAACTTACCTGGATTAGCTCAGCAGATACAAGGCTTTACCACAGCTAATTCTCAAGCTGACAGCAAGGCGCTATATGTAATCTGGGCTGGTGCAAATGATTACCGTGCTGGTGTGATAAACCCTGCTGAGCCAGTCAATAATTTAATAAATGCAGTTAAATCACTTGCTAGTGTTGGTGCTGAACATTTTTTGTTAGTGAATTTACCTAATTTAGGTGCGCTTCCTGGCACAAGTAACAATCCAACAGTTTCTGCTGGATTAACTGCTTTGAGTACCGCTCATAACTCCGGCTTGGCCGCCGGTATTAATACTTTAAACCAGCAACCAGATATTCATGTCACCCTTCTTGATGCTAATTCCTTATTTAATAAAGCGATCGCATCTCCGGGAGAATTCGGTTATACAAATGTCACCGATGCTTGCTTGACAATAACCAGCCCAACGAGTTTCACTACCTGTCCCAACCCCAATGAATATTTATTCTGGGATCAGCTGCATCCGACAACATACACTCACAGCTTTTTAGCTGGAGCCGCATTAGTAGCAGTTCCAGAATCTTCCCCAGCTTTAGGGGTGTTGGCACTGGGTGCTTTAGGTACAGTAGGAGTGCTGAAGAAGCGTCAACGCACGCATTAGACCTCTTGCAAAAGTGCTTTTTGCAACAGGGGGGAAAAGGGTAAAGGTTAAAGGGGAAGGGAACAATACAGAACTTTTTCTCCTTCCCCCCGCCCCTTATCCCCAGAGGGGGTCCCACCTTCCCCTTTTCCCGACTTATGCAAGAAGTCTATTGAGCGATCGCAGGGGTGGCACAGTTGTCATTGGTGTCAACTTAACGTGAAACCCTTATGAAGTCCTGATATTGAGTTCACTCACTGACGATCCTCAACGCTTTACCCCACCCTATCCCTCCCCTTATAAAGGGGAGCCACTGCGTTGGACGGGTTCCCCGGCTTGAAGCAAGTGGCGTGAGGGAACTGGATTTCTTTTTCCCCCCAATCCATCGGGGGTATTAAGGGGGGTAAAACGTCTGTGAGATAAGCATTTGAGCTTAAGTTGACAAATATGCACAGTTGTGCTAAAATATGGCATGTTGCTTTTTGTTTTCAAACAAGCTACTCAAAATATTAGTCATTGGTTCCAAGCAACAAAGGACAAATGACTAATGACAACCTCATGAATTACTATGAAACCTTTCTGGAGTACAGCCTATTCAGTAGTTTGTGATTCATCTTTATTTTTTGTTGTTTCATGGTCAAAGCGAATTCCTATAAAAATATCGTAGATAAACTCTAGAAAGTCTTTCTTTTGTCGTAATCCTGAAGTTTGATAACAGCCTTTTTCATCTAATAAAGGCTTCATCAAATAGTATGTAGATTGATACTTATACCAGGGAATACAAGTCCATAAATGATGAACTAAATGATAGTTCTGTCCCAAAATTAGGATATTAAGAATTGGGCTAGGATATACACGAGCATTTTTCCAGCGATCGCGTTCCCTAAAAGGACGATGGGGTAGATAATCAAAAAAGAAGCCCAGTATTAACCCCACTATCCCAGAAGGTACAACCCAAAAATTGAGAAGGTACATCAAAAAATGATATTGAATTGCTATATAAAAAATTCCAACAACAATTAAACGACTGATAAACCATTCCAATAGCTCATACTTTCGCCACAATCGCCGCTGAAAGAAAAACACTTCGTGGTACAAAAACCGAAATGCAATTAGCAACAGTGGCCCGCCTGTGGAAACATAATGATCTGGGTCATCTTTGGGATGGTTTACATGGGCATGATGCTGCAAATGCACCCGCGTAAATACTGGAAAGACAAATCCTAGCATTAGGGCGCTACCATGCCCTAGCATGGCATTAATTATGCGATCGCGGTGGGCAGATTTATGACAAGCATCATGAATTACTGTCCCAGCACAATGCAAAGCAATAGTATTAACGCTAAAACACAGCCAGTCCGGCCATTGCCAAAGCCAATAACCAAAGTTAGATAACACCAATGTTCCCACAGATGCCAAAAATAGCAGCAGAGTGGGATTGAAATCACCAGGAGGCGCTAAAAGTTCCTTAGGCGGTAATTTCGGCAGTTTGTCTGCTTTGGATGGAATTTTTGTTTCTACTTCTTTATTTACTACGTCTTCTAAGGTGACTTCCAAATTATTGCCATTTTGCTTTTTATACTCATCAACAGCTGGGTCAATGATGATTAGGCTTTTGGCTGGAATGTCAAAAAAATTAGGATCTAAAGAGGTCATAATTTTTTCCTGGTCGCGGTTCCTTGATAAAGTGAGCTTGAAATCCCGAATTCAGCCAGCACAGAAGAGATTTCTTGCCCCGATTAGAGAGATGAAACCCTGAAAATCTAGCCGATACTGTTCTTTGTTAAAATTAGGATAGACTGTAAAATGTATAGTGTAGGAAAAATAGAAGCTTTTTGCTATACTACACCCACTAACAAGATATTTGATTTTTCGTCTTTAGAGTTAGTCCTATTACTAACGATCTAAACAGCAGCGGAACACATATTTTGCTTTGATATTGATATTTATCGGCTTACCAAGGCTATGTTTTTTCCAAATGCTGAAGTTGTGTTTTCCTATTGCTTTGGTGAGAAACAATTCTCAACAATATAAACAATACAGTTTTTTGATTCATTAACGCAAGAGTTTTGCCGTAATTTAATATATGAGATAAATTTTTTAGACACAAGTATTATACTTGTCAGAAAAATTTATATGTTATTTGCTTATGATGTTTAAATTTTTAATGATAAATTCAACTTTTCAGATTTTATTTAAGCAATAGTTATTATTCAATCCCATTTTATGGTATCGATCCGAAAAAAGCTAAGCTTTAGGACTTTCTAGACTTTCAAATACTTAGACTTGAATTTGAACGAGTAAATGAGACATGTCTCGATATTAGAGGGTGAGAATGAGGTATTTTCATCGTGATTTGCCAATTATAGTTGCTCGATATCTCTTGCAAAAGTAATTTTTGCACATTTGCAGAGAAAGGGCAAAGGAAAATTTGTCCCTTTTGCCGAGTTCTACAAGAAGTATATGCACCAATAGAGTTCAGTTAAGCATTTTTTCCTTCTCTTTCTCTCTTTTCTCTGTGTCCTCTGCGCCTCTGCGGTTCGTTAAAAAAAAGACTTTGACAAAGAGTGCCAGCCTTAACCCAAGCGTATTGGTATATGCAGAGGCGATCGCCAGTGCATACTTTTAATTCCCTAAAACCTACCCAGCGAGCATCTTTCTAGCCGTGGCTGCGTCATAAGTCCTTTATCTTGGCTAAATTAAGATTCTTGACTTATTAACTGATTTATGCGCATTGCTAGGATAAAGTCGAGGTGAAAACTTACTCAGTATACAAACCAACCATAACTCTAAATTATGAAATTTAGAGATTTCAAGGGCTTTTGTGCAACTTTGATTTGTTCATGGCTTGGTAGTGTTGGATGTTTGACTGATTGAAAAATGGTTAAAATTGCCAAATTCATTACGTATTAGGTAGAAAAATGTACTATTTGTTGCCTTTTTTGGTAAATATACTAGCTATTAGCAGTTCACACGCTTCCAGTGCGATAACACCAAGCACAACGCCAGATTTACCAAAAATGCATTTAGCTCAAAAGCTAAACTGCAATAATGCTCAAACTCAGACAGAAATCAATGAATGCAGTAGGTTGTCCTATCAGAATGCTGACAAAAAATTGAACGCAGCTTATCAACAACTAGTGCCTAAATTAGACAGAACTAGAAAACAAAAATTGATTGCTGCACAGCAAGCATGGATTAAGTTTCGAGATACCACTTGTGAGTTTGAGAGAAGCGAATATGAGGGTGGAAGTATAGCCCCTACAATTTACTTTGGTTGCCTGGAAAATACTACAAAAGAACGTACCCAACAATTACAGGAATATCTTAAAAGCGATCGTTAGGGACTTCCAAGGAAAAAAATATTCCATAGTAGGGTAGCACAGCTGTGCTACCCTACAAATGTAGAACTAATTTCCGATAATTTATTTTCCCGGAGTGACAAAACAGGGTTAATAAATTTGTAGATTTATGGCTCAATAAAGCCCTGTAAGAAAGCAGAGACTACGTTAAATATAGGATTGTCAACAGCTTCTTGCAATGCAGTTATTCCGCAAGCTTTAATTGCTCCAACAACTCGCATCTTTAAGGTTGGATTTTGCTCTATCTGCTCTACAGCCTTCGCAGCAAAGATTGCTTTTTCAGTCTGTGTTGTCGTCGGGTAGGTTTGAGATAGCTGATCTAGTAAATCTTGAATCTCCTTTGCGGCTTTAGCCAGGGTCTGCCTTTCTTGAGGATTAAGATAAATGTTATTGACACTTCGATCGTGAATCTTATTATTAATGCCACTAGAAAAAATACTAATTTGGTTATTCCTAATTTCACCAATCTGCATTTGATTCTCTTCTGCCACAGCAATAGCCCTCTCAATAAGATACTTGTTTGTCTCAATTTGTATACCAAGCCTGTCTATCGTATGATCTAATTGATGTAGATTTTTTGTAACCCCATCAATCAAGCGTTTGTCTCTATATTCTAGAGAGCTTTCTAAACCATCGATTCTTCTCTGTAACTGATCGGATAACGCTTCAATTTTTCCTCTAAGCAATCGTATTTCTAAGTTTAGTTTATCTACTTCTGCTCTATCCCAAAAAGGCATTTGCCATTTACCTATTCTAAAGATTTATTTGAAAACTGTCTAAATATATCAAGCATTACAGCTACCTTCTCCTGAAATATACGGAAAATTTCTTTTTTACGGGCAGTTCTAGAACAGTTTGGTTGGCAGCACGGATAATAGCGGCGTAATCGGTGGGTTGGTTATCAGTCACAAAACTACGTTTTTGCTACTGGTGCTTGATTACCTGTCAGTATAAACCTAATAGATTCAAAGGGACGTTGAAAACCATCACCAGCAACAATCTACAGCAGATTGCAGCTTGATGAGCTACAGGTTATCGTGGGGGCGCACAGCTGTGCGCCCCTATCGGTGTACCTCGTTTACCTGAAAAATGCTGTATGTTAGATTTTTTACAAAAAATTTACTGCCTAGTGTCGCCTCAGCCAAACTTGGCGTAGTTCACAAAGTAAAGAATTGTAATCCTTTCATCCCAAATCTAAAGTCCAAAATTGGTACAAGTCACTCACTACGGTAGTCTAGATGAGAGTGAATTTATCTCTGGTTTGATATATTGTTTTATGACTTCAGTTGTTTCTAGTCCTCCGCGCACAATTCGTATCGGTTCACGCAAAAGCCAACTTGCTCTAGTTCAAACCTACTGGGTACAGGAGCAACTACAGAAAGCGTATCCAGATGTCACTTTTGAAGTTCACACCATGTCTACCCAAGGCGACAAAATCTTGGATGTAGCATTAGCCAAAATTGGCGATAAAGGACTTTTTACTAAAGAACTTGAGTTGGGAATGCTCAATGGCGAGATTGACTTTGCAGTTCATTCCCTCAAGGATCTACCGACTAACTTACCAGAAGGGTTAACACTGGCAGCAATTACCGAACGCGAAAACCCAGCCGATGCCCTAGTGGTGCATGAAAAGCACAAAGATAAACAAATCGAGACTTTGCCAGAGGGTGCAGTCATCGGTACATCTTCACTGCGGCGCTTAGCACAGTTACGCCATCGATTCCCCCACTTTACTTTTAAGGATGTGCGGGGAAACTTGATTACACGCTTGGCAAAACTGGATGCAGGTGAATATGATGCCTTGATTTTGGCAGCAGCAGGGTTAGGGCGATTGGAAATGAGCCATCGCATTCATCAAATTTTACCCCCAGAAATCTCCCTCCACGCCGTTGGACAAGGCGCTTTAGGCATCGAATGCCGTGCCGATGATAGTGAATTAATTTCCCTACTCAAAGCGATCGAACATCCCCCAACACGCGATCGCTGTCTCGCAGAAAGAGCTTTTTTACGCGATTTAGAGGGTGGTTGTCAAGTACCTATTGGTGTAAATACAGAAATTTCTGGCGAACAATTGACTTTAACGGGCATAGTCGCCAGTATCGATGGTCAAAAGCTCGTAAAAGATACCGTCACTGGAGAAGCCAACAAAGCCGAAGCAGTAGGCACCCAACTAGCAAATGTGTTGCGGGAAAAAGGAGCGCAAGAAATTTTAGAAGAAATTTTTGCGGTGATTCAACGGGGTTCCTAAGGAATTGCACAAGCGGATGTGATTAGATAATTAAGTAATCAATGAACAGTCATCAGTAGCCAGTAAACAGCAAAAAGCTGATATGCGGATACATGATAACTGTAAATATGCTGAACCGGGGAAACAAAACTTACCATGCGGATTTTATTTGTTGCAGCAGAGGCAGCTCCCGTTGCAAAAGTAGGTGGAATGGGCGACGTTGTTGGAGCATTGCCCAAATTCCTCAGAGCAATGGGGCATGATGTGCGGATATTCATGCCTTACTACGGCTTCTTGCCAGACAAAATGGAGATTCCCAAAGAACCTATTTGGTGGGGAGATGCCATGTTCCAGCACTTTGCAGTCTACGAAGCCGTTTTGCCTGGTACTGATGTTCCCTTGTACTTATTCGGACATCCCGCCTTCATGCCCCGCCGCATTTACTCAGGAGAAGATGAAGATTGGCGGTTCACCTTGTTTGCCAATGGTGCAGCGGAGTTTGCCTGGAATTATTGGAAACCAGAAATTATTCACTGCCACGATTGGCATACGGGAATGATTCCTGTGTGGATGCACCAAGATCCTGATATCACCACTGTCTTTACGATTCATAACTTAGCTTATCAAGGGCCGTGGCGTTGGTATTTAGAAAAAATTACTTGGTGTCCTTGGTATATGCAAGGACACAACACAATGGCGGCTGCGGTGCAATTTGCCAATAAAGTAAATACAGTTTCGCCCACCTATGCAGAGCAAATTAAGACACCTACTTATGGTGAAACATTAGAAGGTTTGTTGTCTTTTATTAGCGGCAAATTATCTGGGATTATCAATGGGATTGATGTCGAAGTTTATAATCCAGAAAATGACAAATACATTGGCCAAACATTTACTGCTGATACCCTAGATCAACGTAAAGCTAACAAAATTGCTTTGCAAGAAGAAGTAGGGTTAGAAGTCAACTCCAAAGCCTTTTTAATTGGGATTGTGACGCGATTAGTAGAACAAAAAGGCATTGATTTAATATTGCAAATTCTCGATCGCTTTCTTTCCTACACAGATGCACAGTTTGTACTGTTAGGGACAGGCGATCGCTACTATGAAACTCAGATGTGGCAATTAGCATCACGCTTTCCCGGACGCATGGCAACTTATCTACTGTATAACGATGCCTTGTCTCGCCGCATCTACGCCGGCACCGACGCATTCTTGATGCCTAGCCGTTTTGAACCTTGCGGTATTAGCCAAATGATGGCCTTGCGTTACGGTTCCGTGCCCATTGTCCGCCGCACAGGTGGATTAGTTGACACCGTATCACACCACGACCCCGAAAATGCAGCAGGCACCGGTTACTGCTTTGACCGCTACGAACCGCTAGACCTTTTCACCTGTATGATTCGGGCTTGGGAAGGCTTCCGTTTCAAACCCCAATGGCAAGAACTACAAAAACGCGGCATGAGTGAAGACTTTAGCTGGTATCAATCTGCCAAGCAATACGTGAAATTGTACAGATCAATTTACGGCTTACCAGAAGAAGAGGAAACACCACAACCAGAGTTAGTTTTAAACGAGGCAGTGGCCACTAGCAATTCCTCAACCCCCTAAATAAATACTTTTTGTGACTAGCGATCGCATTTTTCAGATTAATTTAATGTGTGAAGGATGCGATCGCAAGTTTTTTATTTGCCAAAGTATGCGAAGAAAATGGCCAGTTATTTGATATTGGGCAGTTGAAATGAGACCCAAATCACCCTATAAAAATATCAGCTTTGAATCTTGGCAAAAATAGATATCAAGCAAACAATGGTAGTTTTTGTTGTTTAGTTACTCCTGAAAGAGTAGAAGTCTGGCAAAACGGCAGTCAAATTCCTTAGAGGTTGTTTGAAAAGTGGTTAACTGTGATTAAAATCACCCTCTTAATCTCCTCGATGCATTGGCTACGGTGTACACACAAGTCGAATTACCCCCCTTAATCCCCCCTTGGAAATGGGGGAAACAAGAAATCCAGTTCCCTCACGCCACTTGCTTCAAGCCGGGGAACCCGTCCAACGCAGTGGCTCCCCTTTATAAGGGGAGGGTTAGGGTGGGGTAAAAAATAATAGAAGTAGGGGTCTCTTACTCCCTCCAGGGACAGGAAATAGGAAAAACTGTTCCCTGTTCGCTATTCCCTGTTCCCTCCTTGGATGACAAAGGACAAATGACAGCCTTCACTAGTTATCTTTAATTGCATCGACCTACTTACCGAGAAGGGGGAAAGGGTAAGGGGAAAAGGGTAAGAATTAAAAACTTTTCCCCCACACGGTATAGAGCAAGTATCTTAATTGTGGAGAATATTAAAAGAAGGTTTTACCAGACACGCAGTGCGATAAAAATTGCCGACTCCATATTTTGAAACCCCTATTTTTAAAATATGGGGTTCTCTTTCCCCTTTCCCCCTTTCCCCTTCCCCTTCCCCTTCTTCATCTAAATATATTCACTAAACCTGAGCCAGGTTTTGTAACAAAAAATTTACATTTGGCAATTATTATTTATTAATTGTTTTAAATATTTTCATTTATCACTTAAGTGTCTTAACTGTCTTAACTGTCCACTGAATTAATCACTTAAGTGTCTTAACTGTCTTAACTGTCCACTAAATTAATCATTTAAGCATCTTCAATGTCTTAAGTATCTACTTGGGCTTTATCTGACCTACTATTGCATTTTCTGGATAAAACTGAGATTATTTGAAAGCTTGCGCTAACAGTCTCAGTTAATAAAATAAGCTAATTTAATTAAAAGAATTAGCCCTTTAATCCAATAAATCTATGTTTGAAGAAGTAACAGTTACTATATTAAAGTATTCTAGATGGTTTGGTTATTAAATTAACTAATTATAACCAGAAAATTTCAAGAAAATCTTTAATATAAATAATTAATGACATCTCTGGTAAATTAGTTACAATAAAATTGTTTATTTCAAAATTATTGGGTATTAAATAAATTTTGACTCTTTACCCAAAGATTGACTAGCAATTCTAATTATTAGAATAAAAATACCCACAGTCTTGCTAGAATAAGGGCTTTGCAATCTGTCAAGATTTGATTAAAGATTATAAAATTAATTATCGCGGTATCAAAGAAGCTGTTCTATAGTTTTTCAATTTAAATATAAACTGACGGAAATTTTATTTCTAGTAAACAAAAAAACAGAAAAAATAGTTACATTGACTTGCTTAAGTATTCCAAACTTTTCAATATCCTTTTAGTTGTTTACTATTAATATTTTTGCCAACATTCTCTAACAGCTTATGAAACTTAACTTATCTCAAATTGGTGTTCAAATGTCCAACCTAACAGGTGTTAGAGGGATGATGAAAGACATTCAAGAAACACTACAAAGCAAGCAAGGGCAAGAATTTATTATTTTGAGCGCTGGAAATCCATTGCTTTTGCCAAAAGTTGAGCAGATGTGGCAAGAATGTAACGCAGAACTTTTAGCTAGTTCTGAGTATGGTGAAATAGTTTGTCGCTATGGTTCAAGTCAGGGTTACGTTCCATTAATTCAAGCGATCGCTGCATATTTTAACCGTCGCTATGGACTTTCATTAAGTGAACGCAACATTTTAATCACTCCTGGAAGTCAAATGCTGTATTTCTATGCTGCTAATGCTTTTGGCGGCTACACAAACAACAAAGAATTAAAACAAATTGTCTTACCACTGAGTCCGGAATATACAGGTTATGGTGGAATTAGTTTTGCACCAGAGGCCTTAGTTTCCTATCAACCAACATTAGATATTGATAGCAAAGCTCACAGATTCAAATATCACCCTGACTTCAGCAACCTAGTCATTACAGAAAACACAGGTTGTATTATCTTCTCTCGTCCTTCTAACCCTACAGGTAATATTTTATCTGACGATGAAATCAAAAAAATTGTGGCTCTTGCTAGGCCATATAATATCCCAGTATTCATAGATTCTGCCTATGGATCGCCATTTCCAGCGCTCAATTTTCAGGATATGACGCCCGTGTTTGGAGAGAACATAGTACATTGTATGAGTTTTTCCAAAGCAGGTTTACCAGGAGAGCGAATTGGCGTTGCTATTGGCGACTCTAAAATCATTGAAGTTTTAGAATCTTTCCAGACAAATTTATGTATCCACCCCTCTCATTATGGACAAGCGATCGCCGCTCGCGCTATCAACTCCGGTGCCCTTGAATTAGTATCTCAAGAAGTCATCAAACCCTTTTACAAAAATAAGTTTTCCGTCCTCGAAGCCAAACTCGACCAAGTGATGCCCAAAGATTTACCTTGGTTTCTACATCGCTGCGAGGGAGCAATTTATGGTTGGTTGTGGTTTAAAAATTTACCGATCGCTGATTGGGATTTATATGAAAAACTCAAGCTCTTAGGTGTAATTGTGACACCTGGTAGGTTTTTCTTCCCTGGTTTAGAAAAAGATTGGTCACACCAATATCAATGTCTTCGTATTAGCCTTACGGCTAGCGATCGAGACATCGAAATCGGTATACAACGTTTAGCCGATGTCGTTCAAAATGTTTATCAAAAAGCAGTAGTTCCTAGTATTTAACAAGAATCATTTATGAATTACGAATTATCTTATTTGGAGATTTAAATGTGGTAACAAACAACGTATATACCCAATCAGTTCTGACATTTGATGGTCAAGATGATTACATCAGTTTTGGTAGGAATGATATTGGTGGTGTTTTTGCTGAGGGTAGTTCAGCCTTTACAATTAGCGGATGGATCAATCCTCATCAGCTTACAAATAAAGCCAGTACCTACGGGACGCGCAATGTTTTTTTTGCTCGTTCATCAGATCGATACAGTGATAATTTTGAATTCGGCATCAGTGAGGATGGAAAACTAGATGTATACATCGATGAGAAAGTTGAAAAATTTATCAAAACCTTTGGTGATGGAGAATTAACCGTTGGACAATGGCACTTCTTTGCTATTGTTTTTAACAAAGGTCAACTGACAATATATCTTGATGAACACGAGTATTTTGGCTATTTCACAGGTGACTCTTTAAACAAAGCAACTAGTGCTGTCACTCTTGGTGCCACTTTACACAACAACATATACTTCACAGGTCAATTAGCTAACATTAGTGTCTGGAATTACCCCTGTCCCCCAGTGGAAATCCAGAACCATCGGCATCAGCCTCTAGTAGGCAATGAACCAGGATTAGTGGCCTATTGGACACTAAACGAAGGAGAAGGGACAACCGTCAAAGACCAAACGGGAAACACTCATAATGGAACCTTACATGGCAATCCCAGTTGGGATTTAGCACAAATTCCCTTTGGAACTAAACAATCATCAAATGAGGACGAAAGACAAGACCAGACAGCAAGTAGTTCCGAAGAGGGAAACCCTGCGGAAACTGTGGTGCTGGAGTCCGAAAGCGAGTCGATTACATCTGAAGTGACTCAGGGCGAAATTGAGTTGCAACAAGTATCCGTTGAAGTTCCTCCCGTTGTAGAAACTGTTGTCCTGACTCAGGCGACGACTGTGAACCCAAAGGGAAAAAAAGGGACAAAAAAACAAACCGAGAAATCTGCAAACATTCAAACTTCCCAGTCAAAAGAGACGAAAGCCGAAACCAGAGAAAGCGAAGTTCCAGCCAATATTCAACAACAGGAACAACCGCAAACATTAACTCAGGAAGAACCGCAAAAAACTATGAATACCACACCCAATTCTAAATATAAAATACTCGCTATTGATGGAGGCGGTATTCGGGGCATTATCCCAGCATTGGTACTAGCAGAAATCGAAAAGCGGACACAAAAGCCGATTTTTAGTTTATTCGATTTAATTGCTGGTACTTCCAGCGGAGGAATTCTGGCACTCGGATTAACCAAACCCCGATTAGATTCACTAGCACCTGATAGTCCGCCGGTTGCTGAATACAGTGCTGAGGAACTAGCGCAAATATATCTGGAATATGGACCTGAGATATTTTATGAGCCATTCTTTGAAAAAATACTTGGCCCAATAGAAGATATATTTGCCCAGCCCAAATATTCTTCTGACGGCAGAGAAGAAATTTTGAGGCAATATTTTGGAGACAGCCCTCTAGAAAAAAATCTCAAAGAAGTTTTCGTGACTAGCTATGATATCGAACAGCGAATACCGATATTCTTTACAAATAAAATTGAAAAACAACAAACAGAATCCAGAAAGTTTCGCAAATTATGCTTAGGTTTTACACTCACAGATGCAGCACTGGCAACTAGCGCGACTCCGACTTATTTTGCTCCCTATCGGGTTGGTACTTCTGAAAATACTAACGGCTTTTATACATTAGTCGATGGCGGATTAGTTGCTAATAATCCAGCTAATTTGGCTATTTCTGAGGCGCAAATTAGTAGACAGCAACAAAAACAAGTTCTGAATACAGATGATATCTTAGTAGTTTCTTTAGGTACTGGTTCTCTAACAAGTGTCTACCCTTACAAGGAAGTTAAAAATTGGGGACTTTTGCAATGGGGAAGACCACTTTTAGATATGGTGCTTGATGGTGGGAGTGAGGTAGTAGCCGGACAATTAGAACGGTTATTTGAAGCTAGTAAACAAGGTACTCAAACATCTTATTATCGTTTTCAAACCTTCCTCACCAGCGAACAGGAAGCAATAGATAACGTCAAGCTAGAAAATCTGCGTCAATTGCAAGGATTAGCGGCTCGAATAATTCAAGAAAGAAATCAAGAAATTGATGAGTTGTGTAGTTTGTTATCAACCTAAATTTCATTTTTTCTTTTATTAGGAATGTGTAAACAAATGGAAACTCTGCCGCTCAAAATTTACGATGATACTCTGCGAGATGGAGAACAACAAGCTGGGCTTTTCTTCTCTTACTCAACCAAATATGAACTCGCCCATTTGATTGACCAAACAGGAGTTGATGGATTCGACATCATGCCCTGTGTTTGTGACGAAGAAGCAAAACTCGCTAAAAAATTAGTATCAGAGGGATTCGGTAGTCAGATTTTTGCAGCTACCTTAATGAACAAGCAGTTTATTGATTTAGCAAAGGACTGCGGCATCAATCGTATCGTTTTGATCTATGCTCTTTCCGATCGCTTCCTATTCTTACGAGACCCTCAGATCCGCCTGATGGACGAGTTTAAAGGGAAAACCATTGACGATCGTATCCCAACTAACCTGATTGATAAAATTCGCCAAAATGCTATTGATTTAATCGTCGAAAATTTACGCTATGCCACCACAGTGGCTGGACTGAGAGTAGACTTTGCCGCCGAGGATGCCTCAAGAACCGATTTTGACTTTTTAGTGCAATGTATCCGCTCTTTTAGTCCTTATATTGAAAACTTTATCCTCAGTGATACAGTGGGAATTCTCAGTCCAGAAAAGAGCTATATCTGGATTAATGACCTGCTGCAATCCACCACAGGAGTTGCTTTCGGGGTACATTACCACAATGATATGGGCTTGGCTCTGGAAAATACCCTCCAGTCGGTGATTGCTGGAGCTACTTTAGTTTCAGGTACCTTTACCGGCATTGGCGAACGAGCCGGAAATGTTGCCATTGAGCAGGTATTGAATGGCTTGCGAGTCCGCTTCGGAATTGAAGTTAAGGGAATTAACTATGATGCTATAGCCCCTGTGACTGATTACATCGAGCAAATGGGGATTCGTCCCGCCCCTCCTTACTCTCGAACTGCTCAACGCCACGAAACAGGTGTGCATGTCAATTCTTTGTTATCAGACCCCAAAAGCTATGCAGTTTTTCCTCACGGGGCTATAGACGTTGTATTTGGCAAATGGAGTGGAGTGAGTAACTTCCAATATCTATTTGAAAAGCAACTGCAAAATCCTCAACCCAGAGAGCAATACGAGAAAATGCGTTCAACGATTAAATCTCTTGCTACTGAGCAAGAACGCTACTTTACAGCTAACGATGTCTTGGAATTATGGAAAAATGGGGTTTTTAAGTAATCCTTCCTATCGAATTGTTGCCATTCCTGGGGAAGGAATCGGGCCAGAAGTTGTCCAAGCTTCCTTACAAATTCTGCAACAGGTAGCTGAAATTGAGGGATTTACTTTACAGGTAGACTATGGTTGGCTGGGCGCGATCGCCTTTGAACAACTGGGTAGTTATTGCCCTCAAGCAACTATTGAATTGTGCGATGGAGCCGATGGCATTGTATTTGGTGCGGTTACCGAAGGCGGACTATTAGAACTGCGAAAACATTTCGACTTTTTTTGCAATCTGCGCCCGATTCGTAGCGTTAAAAGTTTGCTGGATAAATCCAGCCTGCGACCAGAAAAAGTGCAAAATCTCGATATTTTGATCGTTCGAGAATTGGTGAGTGGGATTTATTTTGGCCCATCTGGACGTGCTTCAGATGACAAAGGAGCCTATGGTTACCATACCATGCGCTATTACGATGAAGAAATTCGTCGCGTTGCTCGTAAGGCTCTACAGCAAGCCGAACAGCGCCGAGGATTACTCACCGTCGCCCACAAAGAAAACGCTTTGCCTCATCTGCCTTGGACTCGTTTAGTGCAAGAAGAAGCCAAGGAATTTGACGGCGTTGTTGTTGAGTCAATGTTGGTGGATAACTTAGCTATGCAAATGGTTTTGAATCCCCAGCGGTTTGATGTAATTTTGGCGGGCAATTTATTTGGAGATATTCTCAGCGATATTGGCGGTGCCTTGGTTGGTTCCATCGGCTTATTAGGATCGGCTAGTCTCAACGCTGATGGATTTGGTTTATACGAAGCGATTCATGGTACAGCTCCAGACATTGCAGGTAAGGGAATTGCCAATCCCCTGGGAACTTTGGGAGCGTGTAGTTTAATGCTTCAGCAATGGGGAGAAGAACGAGCTGCCCAACGAATTATTGAAGCCCAAGAACGAATTTTAGACAAGGGATATCGGACAGCCGATTTGTCTCCCCAAGGAGGAGAAATCTTTGTCAACACTCAAACCTTAGTTGACCTTTTACTGGAAGAACTTTCAGTAGTGCCACATTCAGAATTAGGAGTGATTTATGAGTCCCGCAAATAACATTTTGCAACTGGGAGATGATATTAATACTGATGATATTATTCCTGCCAATCGGGCAACAACAGACGATCCCGAACACTTAAAACTCTATGCTTTAGAACATATTATTGGTGAGGGAGAACTTTTAAAATACAACGCGATCGCCGCAGGAGAAAATTTTGGGTGCGGTTCCAGTCGAGAAGTTGCTCCCATTGCCCTGCAAGCTGCTGGAATTGAAAAGATTCAGGCGCGATCGTTTGCCGAAATTTTTTATCGCAATAGCATTAATATTGGACTTTGCCTCGAAATTTTGGGAGAAAAACAGCAGAATCCAGTGGTTGATGCGATCGCACTTGCAGGCGGGCTAATGTCTTTTAATCAAATGCGTCGTCAGGGGCAAATCACCATTCCTCGCAGCATCACCCCTCCACGACCGATGACTTTAGTCGAAAAACTCCTAGCTAAAGCCTCCGGTAATTCCTACGTCCAGCCAGGGGAAGTAGTTTTTGCCCAGGTGGATTTAGCCTTATCCCACGATGCCGTAGCTGGTCCTGTGGCCAAGATATTTTATAAACAGTATGGGGCAGAGGCAAAATTATGGGACTCCCAACGAGTGGTTTTAGTCGCCGATCACTTTATCCAAGTCAACGACATCCGTGCTGATAATAAAGCCCATATCATGTACGAACAGATGGTTGAATTCGCCCAAGACCAGGGATGCCACTTATTTGATGTCGTTTCCCCAGGTGAAGCTGCCGGCATTTGCCACGTTCTACTACCAGAAAAAGGATTTGTCCGGCCAGGAATGCTGATTGCTGGTACAGATTCTCATACCTGCACCTACGGAGCCTTGGGAGCCTTTTCCACAGGGGTAGGAACCACAGACATGGCTAATATTTATGCGATGGGGGATATGTGGATTCGCGTTCCCCAAACCTTAGTATTTGAGTTATCTGGAACTCTACCGCCTCAAATTAGTGCCAAGGACATCATATTATTTATCTTGGGACAAATCGGCTGTGCTGGCGCTACCAGTAAGGTAATGGAATTTAGAGGGTCAATTATCGCCCAACTGCCCTTTGATGAGCGATTGACTTTAGCGAATATGGCAGTTGAATGTGGCGCGATATGTGGCTTGATTGTTCCTGATGAGGTGACTCGTGAGTATGTGAAAAACCATAGCTCCCAGGGCTTTGAAGAAATTATCGCCGATGCTGATGCCCAGTACGAAAGAATTTATCAATTTGACCTCAGTAATTTAGAACCCCAAGTTGCACGTCCTCCGAAACCGGATCGAGTAGTGGGCATTAGTCAGCTAGAGGACATTCCGATTACCAAGGCTTTTATTGGCTCTTGTACAGGTGGTAAACTTTACGATTTGGCGCAAGCAGCTGAAGTTTTGAACGGTCGTCAACTAGCAGAAGGCGTCAATTTGTTTATTGTACCTGCCACCGTGGAGATTCGTGAGCAAGCCCAAGAGTTAGGCTATCTCGACATTTTTGAAAAAGCAGGGGCACAGATTCTCAAGTCAGGTTGTGGGGCTTGCATTAATGCTGGAATTGGGGTTTTAGCAAAAGAAGAAACAGGAGTTTATGCAACCAATCGTAATTTTAAAGGACGCAGCGGCGATCCAACAGGCAAAAATTATTTGGCATCACCAAGAACGGTTGCTATTTCAGCCGTAAAAGGCAAAATTACCCATCATCTTGATTAAAAACGGAGTTATTAGACATGAGTGAATAGAGAAAAAAATTGTAAAATCTTAACCCAATCTGAATCAAAGTGACTTTTATCTAGCTTAGTCTAGGTATTAAGATAGGCTTCTTTATTTATAAAGATTCCAGTCTTATACCTTTAGTAATGTTTTAACCAAGACGTAAGGATTTTAGGTAATTCCAATGGACGAAATCGTTAAAAAACTTGCCGGTCTAGGTCTTCCTGGCATATTTCTCGTGATTCTTGCAGCCACATCAGCAGGTAGTTCTGCTGCTATTACTGCCACCCTCACAGCCTTGGGAGGGCCGTTTGGTATCGTTGGAGGTATAGCTCTGCTTGGTCTGACAACAGTTGTTGGAGATACTGTAGCCGGATATGGTATTGAAGCCATTCTCAAAGCTGTCTATACAGAACGTAGCAAAACCGAATCTGTGAGATTTCTGCTCAAAGAAATTAAAGATCTACCAATTTCAGAGGAGCTAAAACTCAAACTGAAAAATGAACTTAGCCCACAAGCCACTGGTTATACTGAAACAACTGAAGAACCAAGAACAGTTGAAATTGTTGATGAATAATTAACAGAATTCAGGAGTAGCCAGTGTAGTCTTGTGGTCTACCAAAATGAAGCAACTGGCGTTGATAATTGGGAAATAAAACAGATTTTAGGCGAGGCTACCGGACTTAAATTGTATATTTCACCTGACTTTTAATATCCTGTAAAATCGCTCAAAATTCCCAAACAAATGGCACTGAATATCAAGTTGCATAATTTGGAGTTTTCCGAAATTTAACCCGCTACGAATTAGTGAAATGCTGTACTAAGTTAAGCAATTCTTTTTCTAGGAAAAGCTAACGTACAAAATTCAAATTGCGGTGAGAAAATAAAATGGCCTCTGAGTCCGATTTCACCGGATTAAACACTCAAAGGCCATTATTCAAAATCATCTAGTTAATATCCTATGTCTAGAAGTGGCTTTAATATCATCATCCGTTTGAATACTTATAATTAGGACTGACGCTTTGAGACGGGAACATTTTAAAATTGAAGAAGAATGCAGAATTCAGAATTCAGAATTCAGCAATCTTGACGCTCGCGGACTCGCTAACGCTGCGCTATCAGTCGGGGATTCAGACCCGCGACTGATTGAAGACCACCAAATCGTAGATTTGGTGGGGGTGCAAAAACGCCGGTTATTCATCCGCCACTCGCACAGAATACCCAACTGAATTCTGACTCCTGACTCCTGAATTCTGTTCGATAAATAGTTATTCTGACATCAATTTTCTAAAATTACGCAACAGATTCTATAGTTGTGCTGAAACCTAATTTCTATTTAGAAAAAAACAGGTCATGTTTAAACAATGTATTCATCAATTATTTGAAACCCAAGTTGCTCGAAATCCCCAAGCAATAGCTGTGGAATGCGGGCAGAAACAATTAACATATCAAGAATTAAATATTAAAGCTAACCAACTCGCTCATCATTTGCAAAAATTAGGGGTAGGCGCAGAGGTATTGGTAGGAATTTGCGTCGATCGCTCCTTAGAAATGATTGTGGGTTTATTGGGAATTCTCAAAGCCGGAGGAGCATACGTACCGCTAGATCCAGCCTATCCTACTGAACGATTGCAGTTCATGGTACAAGATGCTCAAATCTCTATTTTGGTAACACAAGAAAAATGGTCTAGTTTAATATCTGATTATTCAGGGCAGGTAATTTGTTTAGATAGTCACCAGGACGAGATATTTAACGACAGCGATGCCTACGGCGGGCAAAGCCAACACAATCTCGTTAACACAGTCAAACCGAATAATTTAGCTTACGTCATCTATACATCAGGTTCGACCGGAAAACCCAAAGGAGTGATGATTGAGCATCATTCATTGGTGAACTTTATCCAAATAGGCATCGCCCAATACAAAATCTCTGAATGCGATGCCTACGGCGGGCAAAGCCAACGGATTCTTCAGTTTGCCTCCATAAGTTTTGATGTCGCCGCAGAAGAAATATATTCCTGCTTAAGTTGTGGTGCAACTCTAGTGTTACGAACTGAAGAAATGATGAGTTCTGTAGCATCATTTGTACAACAATCTCAAAATTGGCAAATAACTATATGGGATTTACCCACAGCTTACTGGCATTTAATAGTCAATGAATTAGCCACTGGTAAAATAACATTGCCCCAATCATTGCGCTTGGTGATTATTGGCGGAGAAAGGGTACTACCAGAAAAAGTGAAAATGTGGCTCAAATGTGTAGGAAATTTCCCTGAATTGATCAATGCCTACGGCCCCACCGAAGCCACTATTGCAGCTATAAGTTGCTGTTTATCAAATTACACCAAACTAGAAAACACAGAAGTACCTATTGGTAAACCAATGGGGGAAAATATTGAAATTTATCTATTGGATCAAAACCTGCAACAACTTCCAAGCCAAGTAACAGGAGAAATATACATCGGAGGTGCTGGACTTGCACGCGGCTATCTCAATCGCCCAGAATTAACCGCAGAAAAATTTATTCAAAATCCTTTTGACAATTCAAAATTATTATATAAAACTGGTGATTTAGGAAGATATTTACCAGACGGTAACTTAGAATTTATAGGACGCATTGATGAGCAGGTAAAATTTAATGGCTTCCGAATTGAATTAGGAGAAATTGAATCTGTTCTCAATCAACATTCCGAAGTATCTCAAAGCGTAGTCATTATTCGTGAAGATTCCCCTGGAAACAAACGTTTAGTAGCTTATATTGTCCCCCATCCAAAAATGGCATTCGCCCCCACAACTGTTGAAAGCTTCCTGAAAAAAAAGCTACCGAGTTACATGGTGCCGAGTATCTTTGTTTTCTTAGATGCTTTACCCCTCACTCCCAATGACAAAATCGATCGCCAAGCACTTCCTGTTCCTAATCTGCAAAAAACTTTTGTCGCTCCCCGGAATTCACAAGAAGAAGCCTTAGCAGAAATCTGGCGTCAAATTTTTGGATTAGAACACATTGGTATTGATGATAATTTTTTCCAGTTGGGTGGTCATTCTCTCATCGCCACACAAATTTTGTCTCGCATACGCGATGTTTTTCAAGTTGAACTATCCTTTAAGCAACTGTTTGAAAATCCAACTATTGATGACTTAATTAAAGTCATTTTCCAGCAACAGCAAATCAAACAGCCATTCCCCATAGCTAAAATTCAGCCAATTCCACGAGGGGGTTACTTACCCGTTTCCTTTGCCCAAGAGCGGGTATATTTCATTGAGCAATTAGCACCCTCCATGAGCGCTTACCAATTCCAAGAGAGTTTGCGCTTTCAAGGATATTTGAATACATCTATTTTGGAAGAAAGTCTGGGCGAAATTTTGCGTCGTCATGAGATTTTTCGCACTACCTTTCCAGCCGTAGAAGGAAAATTAGTACAATTAATTCATCCTCCTCAACCAGTAAAATTAGAAGTAATTGACCTGCAAAATTTTGCCAAACCTGAACAGGAAGCTGAAGTCGAAAGATTAACAGAGGCGGCAATTCACCAACCTTTTAATATTAGGGAGTTACCCTTAATTCGGTGGACATTATTAAAATTAAGTGACGAGGAACATGTATTAGTTCATGTTGAACATCACATGGTTCATGATGGTTGGTCATTTAATTTATTTTTGCGAGAATTATTAGCACTATATCAAGCCTTTTCTGAAGGGAAACCCTCTCCCCTCGCTGAACCATCACTTCAGTTTGCAGATTTTGCCCATTGGCAAAGACAGTGGGTGTTAACAGAAGAAGCACAAGCCCAGCTAGATTATTGGAAACAAAAATTATCTGGTAGTCCGCCTTTACTGGAATTACCTGGTGTTAGCCCGCGCCCAGTAGAACAAACTTACCAAGGCGGAATGCGGAGGATGGAACTTCCTCTTCATGTCTGCGAAGCCCTAAGAAATATGGGTCGTCAAGAAGGCGTAACCTTATTTATGAGTATGTTTACAGTTTTCGTAACCATGCTCTACCGCTACACCGGACAAGAAGATCTTTGCGTGGGTTCTGGAGTCGCTAACCGTCGTTGGCGAGAGACAGAAGGGTTAATTGGCATGATTGTCAATAATATTGTTCTCCGCACAAATGTTTCCGGAAACCCCACCTTTCGAGAATTTCTGGCTCAAGTGCGTCAAGTCACCCTGGAAGGTTATGCTAACGAAGACTTACCCTTTGATAAGGTGGTAGAGGCACTCAAACCAGAGAGGAATCTCAGCTATAATCCGCTGTTTCAGGTGATGTTTAGCTTCCATGATGCGCTGTTACCCGAATTGCATTTACCTGGGTTGAGTATTAAACAGCATGAGACACTCAACAATAAATCAGCCAAATTCGATCTTGATATTGTCGTTATTCCCCGTTCTGAACAACGAGTAGGGCGTAATTCCCAACACGAAGCCCAGGGAATCGAAACAGAGGGCATAACCCTTGTTTGGGAATATAACAGCGATTTATTTGATGCCGCCACCATCGATCGCATGATGGGACAATATCAAACATTGGTAGAAGGAATTGTAGCTAACCCCGATTTACGAATTTCCCAATACCCGCTGTTAACACCAGAACAACAGCAGCAATTATTAGTTGAGTGGAACGCAACAAAAACAACTTATCCCCAAGGCAAATGTATTCATCAATTAATTGAAACACAGGTAGACAAAACCCCTGATGCAATAGCAGTCATATTTGGGGGGCAAAAACTCACCTATCGGCAATTAAATGAACAAGCTAACCAACTCGCTCATTACCTAAAAGCCTTGGGAGTAAAAGCTGATACATTAGTAGGAATTTGCATTGAGCGCTCCTTAGAAATGATAGTGGGACTATTAGGAATTCTCAAAGCGGGGGGTGCTTATGTTCCCCTAGATTCCGCCTATCCAGCCGAACGATTGAGCGAAATAGTAAATGATGCTCAAGTGTCAATTCTAGTAACGATGCAGCAATGGGCAACTGTTTCAGCTGAACATTCTTTGGAAATAGTTTGTTTAGATACTCAACGAGAATTGATTGCCAACCAGAGTCGAGAAAATCCCGACTCTGGAGTGTTAGACAGCGACTTAGCTTATGTTATTTACACATCAGGTTCCACAGGCAAGCCCAAAGGGGTGCTGATTGAACATCATTCCTTGGTGAATTTTAGCCAAGCAGCATTGGCTCAATATAAAATAACAGTTGGCGATTGCATTCTCCAATTTGCCTCAATTAGTTTTGATGCCGCCGCCGAAGAAATTTATCCCTGTTTAACTTGTGGTGGCACATTAGTGCTGCGAACCGAAGAAATGTTGCAGTCTGTGTCAGCATTTGTGCAGCAATCAAAAGATTGGGAATTGACAGTATGGGATTTACCTACAGCTTATTGGCATTTGTTAGTCAGTGAATTAGCCAGTGGCAATTTATTATTACCTGAATCATTAAGACTGGTAATTATTGGTGGGGAAAGAGTACTACCGGAAAAAGTTGCAATTTGGCATCAATTGGTGGGCAATTATCCACAGTTGATTAATAGTTATGGCCCCACTGAAGCCACTGTTGTTGCTACATTATCTGATTTGTCAGATAATGCCCCCAATCATCAAGAAGTCACCATTGGTAAACCTATCAATAATGTTCAGGTATATGTGTTAGATAAATACTTGCAAGCCGTTCCCATCGGAGTACCAGGGGAACTGCATATTGGCGGTGCGGGTGTGGCACGGGGTTACTTGAACCGTCCAGAATTGACATTGGAAAAATTCATCGTTAATCCCTTTAGCGATTTTGGATTGCCGATTTTAGATTTTGGATTAGGAAATATTGGTGAAAATTTAGAATCTTCCCAACCTATTGAATCAGAAAATCAACCCAATAATCCAAAATCCAAAATCCAAAATCCAAAATTAGACGATCCAAAATCCAAAATCCAAAATCCAAAATTATATAAGACTGGCGATTTAGTCCGTTATCTACCTGATGGCAATTTGGAATACTTGGGGCGAATTGATTCTCAAGTGAAGATTCGCGGTTTTCGCATTGAACTTGGGGAAATTGAAACAATTTTAAATCAACATTCCCAGGTAGCTCAAGCTGTTGTTATTGCCCGTGAAGACATTCCTGGCAATCAACGTCTCGTCGCCTACGTGGTTGGAAATCGCATCCAAATTGATGATATCCGCCAATTCCTCAAACAGAAGTTACCACCCTACATGGTTCCTTCTGCCTTTATCTTATTGGATCGTCTACCGATGACTCCCAATGGGAAACTAGACTATCGTGCTTTACCTGCCCCAGATACTTCCCAGAAAAATTCAGAGGTTGAGTTTGTTCTTCCTCGGACTTTTGCAGAAGAAAAATTAGCTGCAATTTGGGCTGAAGTTTTGAGACGAGCAAATGTCAGCATTCACGACAATTTTTTTGAGTTGGGTGGCGATTCAATTATCAGCATTCAGATGATTTCTAGAGCCAATCAAGTCGGATTACATCTGACTCCCAAACAACTTTTTCAACATCAAACAATTGCAGAATTAGCCACCGTTGTTGGTACAACCAGTCAAATCAAAGCCAATCAAGGATTAGTTACGGGTTCAGTACCGCTAACGCCTATCCAGCATTGGTTTTTCCAGCAAAATTTACCGGATGCTGACTACTTTAACCAGTCAGCAATGCTTGTGATGCCGTCAGGGACAAAACCGGAGTTATTAAAACAAGCGGTGCAACAATTATTGTGGCATCATGATGCTTTGCGATCGTGCTTTGCACGTCTCCCCTTGGGAGAATCGCAGTTTATCCCAGAAAGCATTTCCCCGCAACAAATTCATCATCCGCCCCAAGAAACAGTACCTTTCACCATTGTTGATTTATCGGAACTTTCTCCCCAAGCACAACAAACTGCGATTCAGACAAAAGATGCCCAACTTCAAGCCAGCCTGAATTTATCATCAGGAGAAATTGTCCGAGTCGCCTTGTTCAACCTGGGGATAAATCAACCGAATCAACTACTATTTGTTATCCATCACCTAGCCGTAGATGGTATCTCATGGCGAATTTTACTCGAAGACTTGGCAACAGCTTATCAGCAGCTAAATCGTGGTGAAGTAATCAAATTTCCTGCTAAAACTACTTCTTTTCAAGAATGGGCAAATCGGTTACAACAATACAGTCAATCAGAAATTCTTGCCAAAGAAATTGATTATTGGTTATCTCAGTTTCTGGGCGATATTGCTTCTTTGCCGATAGATTATCCATCAGGTATAAAAGATAATACCTTAACCTCAACTCATTCTTTTACCCTGTTTTTAAATGAGGATGAAACCCGCGCTTTGCTCCAAGATGTCCCGTCTGCTTACAACACACAAATTAACGATATTTTGCTGACTGCTTTAGTACAAAGTTTCAGTCAATGGACAGGGCAAAAATCCTTAATTGTTGATTTAGAGGGACATGGAAGAGAAGACTTATTTGAAGATGTTGATTTGTCCCGTACTGTAGGCTGGTTTACTACTTTATTCCCTGTGGAATTAAAAGTGAGTTCTGTTCATAATTTACCAGCAACTTTAAAATTAGTTAAAGAACAACTGCGCCGCCTTCCTAAACACGGTATCGGTTATGGTATCTTGCGATATTTAAATCAAAATCCAGCATTCCAGAGTTTACCGTCGGCAGAAGTCAGTTTTAATTATTTAGGTCAATTTGACCAAGTTTTGTCTGCATCTGGAATGTTGGGAACTGTAAAAGAGTGGAAATCAGAACATAGTAAGCGCGGAAATCGCAGTCATTTATTGGCAGTCAGCGGATTAATTCACTCAGGAAAGCTAGAAATAGACTTTGCTTATAGTGACAAAATTCACAAAAAAACCACCATTGAACGGTTAGCTTTTGGATTCATAGAGGGATTAAAAACCTTGATTACTCACTGTCAATCAAAAGAGTCCCAAAGCTATACTCCTTCTGACTTTTCTGCTGCCAAAATTAATCAACAACAACTTGATAAATTCATCGCTAAAATTAACAAAAATAAAACAAGATCGTGAATTATAGAGCTATAAAATTACGAACCACAGAGGCGCAAAGGTCGCAGAGGATAAGAAAAACTCAATATTTCTCAAAACTCTCCACTCTGCGCCTCTGCGCCTCCGCGTGAAATCAATCTTTACAACCCAAATAGGATAACTTGATTACCTGAGTAAAAAATTTAAATTTATTTTATGCAAAAAATCGTGATTGGCTCTACTGATTCTGTTGATAATTTTTCTGCTTTAACCGAGCAAGAACAACATAAAATATTGTTGGAATGGAATGATACAACGGTAGATTATCCTAAACATTTGTGCATACATCAGTTATTTGAAGCACAGGTGAAAAAAACTCCAGACAATATTGCTCTCGTCTTCAATGAGCAGAAACTTACTTATCAACAGTTGAACCATCAAGCCAATCAACTTGCACATTATCTGCAATCTTTGGGTGTAGGGAGAGAAGTTTTAGTCGGGATTTGCGTAGAGCGCTCTTTGGAAATGGTAGTGGGAATGCTGGGTATTCTCAAAGCAGGTGGAGCTTATGTACCGCTAGATCCAACATATCCCGAAGAACGTCTGAGCTTTATGCTGGCAGATTCTCAAGTGCAGGTGTTATTGACTCAGCAAAAGTTGGTTGCAGGGTTTGCTGCAAGCGGGGCAAAGGTGGTTTGTCTGGATAGTGATTGGGAAGTGATTAACCAACACAGCCAAGAGAATCTCACTAGCAACGTCACATCTGAAAACCTGGCTTATGTCATCTATACCTCTGGTTCTACGGGAACACCAAAGGGAGTAGCTGTGCCCCATTGGGCTGTGAATCGGCTAGTATGCAATACTAACTACGTGCAGTTGACAGCTGAGGATTGCGTTGCTCAAGCCTCAAATGCTTCCTTTGACGCAGCTACATTTGAAATCTGGGGTTCTCTCCTCCACGGGGCTAAGTTGGTAGTCATTCCTCAGAATGTTGTGCTTTCACCCCAGCATTTCGCAGCGTGCATCCACGAACAAGGAATTAGTATATTATTCTTGACCACAGCCTTATTTAATCAGTTAGCGAGCATTGTTCCCCAGGCATTTAAAGATTTGCGATACTTGCTATTTGGAGGCGAGGCTGTAGATCCTAAGTCTGTGAAAGCGGTTTTAACGAACGAATCGCCACAACGATTGTTGCATGTTTATGGCCCGACTGAGAGTACAACATTTTCTTGTTGGTATTTAGTTGAGGACGTTGCAGAAGGGGCAATAAATTTGCCGATTGGTCGTCCAATTTCCAATACACAAATCTACATACTGGACTCCCGACTGCAACCAGTTCCCGTTGGTACTCCTGGAGAACTATATATCGGCGGCGATGGCTTGGCACGAGGCTACTTAAACCGTCCAGAGTTAACTGAGGAAAAATTCATTCCCAATCCCTTTAAAAGAGGCAGGGGGGCAGGGGGGCAGGGGGGCAGAGGAGCAGAAATTCTTCCTAATCCCCAATCCCCAGTCCCCAGTCCCCAGTCCCCAGTCCCCAATCCCCGCCTTTACAAAACTGGGGATTTAGCCCGTTATCTACCAGATGGCAACATTGAGTTTCTGGGGCGGGTTGATAATCAGGTGAAGATTCGCGGTTTTCGCATTGAATTAGGAGAAATTGAGGCGCTTTTGAGTCTACATCCGAATGTACAGCAAGCAGTGGTCATCGCCCGTGAAGACATCCCCGGTGATAAGCGGCTGGTTGCCTATATTGTCTTGAATCAAAAGCTTGAGACGATTGCCACTACCCTTAAATGCTTCCTCCAAGAAAAGCTGCCCCACTACATGGTGCCAGCAATATTTATTTTTTTAGACTCCTTGCCGCTGACTCCCAATGGTAAAGTCGATCGCCAGCATCTTCCCGCCCCCGATCGCACACGCCCCAATTTGGCAGAAAGCTTTGTCGCCCCTCGTAACCCAATTGAAGAAAAGCTAGCTCTTATTTGGGCGCAATTACTGGGACTTGAGCAAATTGGAGTCAATGACAATTTTTTCCAGTTGGGTGGTCATTCCCTCATCGCCACTCAAATCCTTTCTCGCGTGCGCGAAGTTTCCAGCGTGGAGTTGTCGTTTCACCACATCTTTGAAAACCCCACGGTAGCGGGACTAGCTGGGGTAATCGAACAGTACAGTTTTCAACAAGAGCGATCGCACCGTCCTACCATCCAAAAAATTGCCCGTGCAGGACTCTTACCAGTCTCCTTTGCCCAAGAGCGAGTCTACTTTATCCAGCAATTGGCACCTGAAAATAGCGCCTATCAATTCCAAGCAACTATGCGATTTCACGGTCGGCTGGATGTGGCAATTTTACAACAGTGCCTCGATGAAATTGTCCAACGGCATGAAATCTTTCGCACAACTTATCCGGCGGTAAATGGGCGGCTATTTCAGGTAATCAACCCACACCAACCAATTAGCTTCATAGCGATCGACCTCCAATCATTCGCTGAATCTGACCGTGAAACTGAGGCTCAAAAGCTAGTTGAGCTAGAAGTGCAAAAGCCGCTTGACATCAATCAACTACCCTTAGTGAGGTGGGTTTTGTTGAAGTTGAGCGATCGAGAACATTTGTTGCTCCACATTGAGCATCACATGGTTCATGATGGTTGGTCATTTAACGTCTTTCTGGCTGAGTTGGTGGAACTTTATCAAGCCTTCTGTTTGGGTAATCCTTCTCCCCTAACTGAGCCAGTTTGGCAATTCGTGGACTTTGCCCATTGGCAGCGAGAGTGGGCGAAAAGCCAGTCAGCCCAAGCCCAATTAAACTATTGGCAACAGAAACTAGCCGGCAGTTCGCCGCTGTTGGAATTACCCTATGACCGCCCGCGGCCAGCAGAGCAAACTTACAATGGCGATCAAATTAGGGTAGAACTGCCCATTGAGTTGTGTGAATCCTTAAGAATTCTCAGCCGTCGAGAAGGTGTCACCTTATTTATGACGATGCTGACAGTTTTTCTGGTCATGTTGCATCGGTACACTGGGCAAGACGACATTACCATCGGCACTGCTGTTGCCAATCGGCGGATGCATGAAATAGAAAAGTTAATTGGCATGATTGTCAATAACTTGGTTTTACGCACCGATTTGTCAGGTAATCCCACATTTCGGGAGTTACTTGACCGAGTGCGTCAAGTGACGATGGAAGCTTATGCTAACGAAGACCTACCCTTCGATAAGGTGGTAGAAGTTCTCAAGCCAATACGCAACCTCAGCCACAATCCTCTGTTTCAAGTGATGTTCAGCTTCCATGATTCCGCTATGCCAGACTTGAGTCTCCCAGGCTTGGACATCAGTTTGCATGAACCTATCAGCAACAAATCCTCAAAGTTCGACTTGGATTTCCTGGTCATACCGCGTTCTGAACAACGCGTGCAAAACGGTTCCAAAACAAAAGCTAAGGGAATCACCCTCGTCTTAGAATACAACAGCGACCTCTTCGATGCTGCCACCGTTCAACGGATGTTAGAAGAGTATGAAAATTTACTCCATAGCATTATTACCAACTCAGAGCAGCGAGTTTCAGAATTACCGTTGCTGACCGTAAATCAACAGCATTTGCTGAATTCATGGAATAAAACTCAGCGTGATTATATTTATGAAGAGTGTATTCATAAATTATTTGAAACTCAGGTAGAGTTAAAGCCAGATGCGATCGCTCTAAAGCAAGATGGTCAAAAATTAACTTACCGTGAATTGAGCGATCGCGCCAATCAACTAGCCCACTATCTACAAAGTTTGGGAGTCAAGCCAGAAACCCTTGTGGGTATTTGCGTTGAGCGTTCTTTAGAGATGATTGTCGGCTTACTCGGCATTCTCAAAGCCGGGGGTGCTTATGTTCCCCTTGACCCCGCTTATCCAAAAGAGCGATTAACTGACATTCAACAAGATACGCAACTAAGCATTCTGGTGACTCAAGAAAGATTCCAAGACAAATTGCCAGATTATCCCGGAAAAACAATCTGTTTAGATAAAGACTGGTCAGCGATCGCTCAACATAGTACGCAACAACCCATTAGTGAGGTTGAACTTCATCACCTCGCTTATATGATTTATACATCTGGTTCTACGGGTAAACCGAAGGGGGTGATGGTTGAACATCGGTCATTGTTGAATTTTGCGATCGCCGCCATTGATGAATATGAAATCAATGCCAGCGACCAAATTCTGCAATTTGCCTCTATTTGTTTTGATACATCTATTGAAGAAATCTTTCCTTGTCTGGCGGTTGGTGCAACATTAGTGCTGCGAACCGCAGAAATGCTGCACTCAAGTGATGAATTTTGGCGGTGTTGCCAACAATGGCAGTTAACCGTTTTGGATTTGCCTACAGCTTATTGGCATCAGTTGGTGGCAGAACTCACCCCCGAAGATTGCCGAATTCCTGAAAATCTGAGAACTGTGATTATTGGGGGAGAAGAAGCTCAACTAGAAAAAGTCAAGCGTTGGCACTGTAGTGTGGCTCATTTGCCCAATCCACCGCAATTATTTAATAGTTACGGGCCAACAGAAGCAACAGTTGTTACCACTTTACACCGCTTAAATTCTTCAGATACTTCCAGCGTTGCCATCGGGCGACCAATCAGCAATGCTCAAGTTTATATCCTAGATCGATATCTGCAACCAGTACCCATAGGAGTTCCTGGGGAGCTGCACATTGGCGGAGCAGGTTTAGCCAGAGGATATTGGCAACGCCCGGAATTGACAGCTGAGAAATTTATCGAAAATCCGTTGAGCAATTTTGGATTAAGTGGCGATCGCAAAGAAACAAAAACTGTGGACATGACTCAGACAGTTAATAATCCAAAATCCAAAATCCAAAATCCAAAATTATATAAAACAGGAGACTTGGCACGATTTCGCTCAGATGGCAACCTGGAATATCTCGGTCGAGTTGATGACCAGGTGAAGATTCGCGGTTTCCGTATCGAGTTGGGAGAAATTGAGACGGTGTTGAGTCAACATCCCCAGGTGTTTCAAGCGGTTGCGATCGCCCGTGAAGACATTCCTGGGCAAAAACGCCTTGTGGCTTATGTTGTCCCTAAGGTAGGGGTAGGGGCGCACAGCTGTGCGCCCCTACTACGGGATTTCCTCAAGGGAAAACTGCCTAATTATATGGTGCCTTCGGCTTTTGTGCTGCTAGAAACACTGCCGATGACACCCAACGGCAAAGTAGACTACCGCGCCCTACCAGCCCCAGAATTTACTCGCAGCGCAGAAGAAAACTTTGTTACTCCAAGTACCCCTACAGAAGAGAAATTAGCGGCCATTTGGTCAGAAATTTTAAGACTAGAAAAAGTCAGTATCCACGATAACTTCTTTGAATTAGGCGGAGACTCGATTCTCAGCATTCAAGTAATTTCCCGTGCTAATCAGGCAGGTATCCAAATTGCCCCCAAACAGTTATTTCAGCACCAAACCATTGCTGAGTTAGCTGCTGTAGCAGGTATCACTCGCTCCATCAAAGCCGAACAAGGCTTAGTAACTGGTGCGGTGGCGCTGACACCGATTCAACAATGGTTTTTCGAGCAGCAATTACCCGAACTTCATTACTTTAACCAGTCAGCGCTGCTGGAAGTGCCGCCAGACTTGAAACCAGAGTTATTACAGAAAGTTGTGCAACAATTACTACTGCACCATGATCCTTTGCGTCTGCGGTTTATACAAGAAGGGGAAAACTGGCAGCAAATTAACGCCGCCGAGGAAATTGTGTCATTTAGCACAATGGATTTGTCACACCTGCCAATAGAAGAACAGCAAACAGCCATCAAAGCTGCTGATACTGAACTTCAGGCTAGTTTAAACTTATCCACCGGACCGATCGCACGAGTAGCACTGTTTCAATTAGGCAAAGATCGACCAGGTAGGTTACTGTTCATCATCCATCACTTAGCAGTAGATGGCATCTCCTGGCGGATTTTACTGGAAGACTTGGCTACTGGCTACCAACAAATCAGTCGGGGCGAAGGAATTAAACTACCAGCCAAGACAACTTCATTTCAATATTGGAGCGATCGCTTAACAGAATACGCGCAATCACAGACAATTGCATCTGAGTTAGATTACTGGCTAAGTCAGCAAGAAAAGCAAGTTACTCTTTTGCCAGTAGACTATCCTGGCAGTCAAGAAGATAACACTATAGCTTCAACTGCTTCCGTGTCACTTTCTTTAACTGAAGAACAAACCCGCGCCCTTTTGCAGGATATACCCTCTGTCTACAACACTCAAATTAACGATGTACTGTTGACTGCCTTAGTGCAAACCTTTGCCCAATGGACAGGACAATATTCCTTGCTGGTTGACCTTGAAGGTCATGGACGAGAAGACTTGTTTGATGATGTGGATTTGTCCCGTACCGTCGGCTGGTTTACCACCTTATTCCCCGTTCATTTACAGCTAGAACAAATCGATCATCCAGCAGAGGCTTTAAAGTCAGTCAAAGAACAACTCCGCTGCATCCCCAACCGAGGCATCGGCTACGGCGTATTGCGATATCTGCGAAAAATTCCAGAACATCGAAACGCACACAATCCCTTATCAAATCTTTCCCCGCGTCCTCTTCCCTCTCAGCCACAAGTCAGTTTTAACTACCTTGGTCAATTCGATGGCGTACTTGGAGCATCTGCTGTATTGGGTTTAGCTCAAGAATTCAAAGCCCAACAAAGTTTACTTCAGAAGCGCAGCCATTTGCTAGGGGTAAGCGGATTCATTCGCGCAGGAAAACTGCAAATGACTTGGGCTTACAGCGAGAAAGTCCACAAACGAGACACCGTTGAACACTTGGCTTTTGGATTTATGGAGGCATTAAAAACCCTAATTGCTCACTGTCAATGCCCTGATGCTGGAGGTCATACACCTTCCGACTTCTCAGCAGCCAGACTCAGCCAAAAACAGCTAGATAAATTTCTAGCCAAAATCAACAAAGACAAAAGTCATTAGTTATTAGACCTCTTGCGTAAATAAATTATTTTTTGTCTCACGCAGAGGCGCAGAGGCGCAGAGAAGAGAACGCAAAGAAGGACTTTTGCAAGAGGTCTATTAGTTATTCCCTAGTCCCCATTCCCCAGTCCCCATTATCATGAACAACATCGAAGACCTTTATGAACTTTCGCCCATGCAGCAGGGGATGTTATTTCATACCCTTTATGCACCAGAATCGGAAATCTATTTTGAGCAGTTGCTTTGTATCATCTCAGGAGAATTAAATTTTTCCGCCTTTGAGAAAGCTTGGCATTCTGTTGTGGCGAGACATGCAGTTTTACGCAGTTCCTTTCATTGGGAAGAGATAGAAAAACCCTTGCAAATGGTGAATAAGCAAGTGGATCTTTCTTGGGAAAAGCTGGACTGGCAGGATTTAACAGGTGATGAACAACAACAGAGTTTAGAGGATTTTCTCAAAAGCGATCGCCAAAAAGGATTTGATCTTGCTGAAGCTCCCTTAATGCGCTTCACCCTAATTAAACTGAGAGAACAAACCTACCAATTTATCTGGAGTCATCATCATATTCTCTTTGACGGCTGGTCGATGCAGATTGTCCTCAAGGAGGTTTTAGCTTTCTATGAAGCACATCAACGAGGCGAACATTTACGCCTATTACCTTCTCGCCCTTATCGAGATTATATTTATTGGTTGCAACAACAAGATATTGCTCAGGCAAATCAATTTTGGCAACAAACTCTCCAGGGGTTTGAAGCTCCTACTTCTTTAGGAGGGAATAGGGGACTAGCAATATATAATGAACAACATTTTCAATTCTCTCAAACGCTAACTGAAAAGCTACAATCTTTCGCGCGACAGCATCATTTAACTTTCAATAATTTGGTGCAAGGAGCATGGGGATTACTCATCTCTCGCTACAGTGGAGAAAATGATGTGGTATTTGGTGCAACCGTATCTGGTCGCCCACCGACCCTTGAGAAAGTAGACTCAATGGTGGGGCTATTTATCAACACTCTCCCCATCCGATTACAAGTTAGCGATACAACAGAATTATTACCCTGGTTGAAGCAATTACAAACCCAAGGATTTGAGCAGGAAGAATATGCTTATTGTTCCTTAGCAGAAATTCAAACACTGAGTGATATTCCGACCGGATTACCACTATTTGAAAGTATTTTAGTATTTGAAAATTATCCCCTAGATTCCGCTGAACAGGGAAACGAAAAAACTTTAGAAATTAGCCATATTCGTTGTTTTGAACGGACGAATTATCCTCTTTCGGTGGTGATTAATCCTGAATCACAATTGTCTGGCAGGATTGTCTATGATACCAGCCGCTTTGAGCAACAGACAATTGAACGCATGATTGGACATTTCCAAACATTGCTAGCAGGAATGGTAGACAATCCGCAACAAGATATTTCCCAATTATCTCTGCTCAGTGCAGCCGAAGAGGAAGAATTACGGCTGCAAGAAAATCATCAAAAGATAGATTCTCTTGATTACAAATGTATTCATAATTTATTTGAAGAACAGGTAGAAAAAACTCCCGATGCAGTAGCGATTGTGTATGAAAAGCAATATTTAACTTATCGGGAGTTGAATAACCGCGCCAATCAATTAGCGCATTATTTACAAACGCTGGGAGTAAAACCAGAGGTACGGGTGGGGATTTGTGTAGAGCGTTCGCCTTTAATGGTAATTGGAATACTCGCTATTCTCAAAGCAGGTGGGGCTTATGTTCCTCTAGATGCGGCGTATCCATCCGAAAGATTAGCAGTGATGATGGAAGATGTACAAACACCCATCTTACTAACCCAAACTAATTTGAAAAATAGACTCCCACTCACTGCTCAAACTGTGGTGAATCTGGATTCAGATTGGGAAATAATTGACCAATACAAAGAAGATAATTTACTGAGTGAAGTTAATCCAGAAAATTTAGCTTATATCATTTATACCTCTGGCTCCACAGGAACACCAAAAGGTACAGAAGTTTGCCATCGTAGCTTCATTGGTTTTATGTTTGGGGTTGATTATATTCACCTTGATGCACAACAAATTTGGCTGCAACATTCATCGATTTCCTGGGATGGACTAACTCTAGAACTTTGGCCGCCCTTACTTTATGGTGGACGTTGTGTGCTTTATCCAGGACAAATTCCCACACCTGCGGACATAAGTAAAATCATCGAAGAACAAGGAGTTAATATACTTTGGCTAACTTCTGCCCTATTCAATTTGATGATTGATACAATGCCGCAAGGGTTGTTAGGAGTTAAACAACTGCTGATTGGCGGAGAATCTATTTCTATTGCTCATGTTCGTCGTGCTTTAGAGATATTACCAGAAACACAAATAATTAATGGCTATGGTCCTTCAGAATGTACAGTATTTACTTGTTGTTACCCAATTCCCAAACAACTGGCTGAAAATTTACAATCAATTCCCATTGGCAAACCTATTGGCGATCGAACAGTTTACTTACTAGATGGAAATTTACACAGAGTTCCCATTGGGATTCCTGGGGAACTTTATATCGGCGGGGCGAGTGTTGCTAGAGGTTATTTAAATCAACCAACATTAACCCGTGAAAAATTTATTCCAAATCCTTTTGTTGAGGGAGATACACTTTACAAAACCGGAGATTTAGTCCGCCGTCTCCCTGATGGAAATCTGGAATTTGTGGAGCGGATTGATACACAAGTTAAAATTCGTGGTTTTCGCATTGAATTAGCAGAAATTGAGGCAGTTTTAAATCAACATCCTGACATCAAGCAAGCCGTAGCGATCGTGCGGGATGATGAACCTGGAAACAAACTTTTAGTTGCCTATCTTGTTACCAAGGATAATCAATCAACTGTAGGGGCGCAAAGCCTTGCGCCCCTACTGCGAAAATTCCTCAAGACAAAGTTCCCTGACTATATGATTCCCGCTGCTTTCGTATTTCTGGAGGAATTCCCCTTAACTTCTAATGGTAAAATCAACCGCCGTGCTTTGCCTCTTCCAGATGCTTCCCAAAGAAATCTAGAGGTTGCTTTTGTTGCTCCCCGCACACCTACCGAACAAGAATTAGCTACGATTTGGGCTGAAGTTCTCAAATTAAAACAAATTGGAATTCACGACAACTTTTTCGAGTTGGGTGGACATTCTTTACTAGCTACTCAAGTAATTTCTCGATTAAGAGAAGCCTTTTCTCTAGAATTTCCTCTGCGTTATTTATTTGAAAATCCCACCATTGCACAACTCGCTCAACAAGTCATAAATCAACAAATTGAACAAGCAGAAAATGATGCCCTAGCCCAGATTTTAGGTGAAATTGATGGGTTATCAGAGGAAGAAGTGACACAACAATTACTGTTTTGATAATTAGAGGATGTTTGAAAATTCATGATTGATGTATCAAAGATTTTTTTACCCCTCCCTAACCCTCCCCTTATAAAGGGGAGCCACTGCGTTGGACGGGTTACCCGGCTTGAAGCAAGTGGCGTGAGGGAACCGAATTTTATTGTTTCCCTCCTTTATAAGGGGGGACTAATGGGGGTAACAACGCAATTAAAATCACAGTCAATCACTTTTAAAACAACCTATTCGATGTAGCAAATTAATGGTACTCAGTGCAAAATCCCAGGGACTAAAAATATGTCGAAAACTATTACCTTGTCAAATATTGCCGCCAAAAAGGAATTAATTGTTACTTTATTTTGTGCTGTTGATTCCTCTGATTGGAATTTACTAGTGAAGTGCTTTGACAAAAATATTATCTATGAACGCCCAGGTTATCAGCCTTTTATTGGGCTGGATAAACTACTCAAGTTTTATCAGTATGAAAGAATTATTGCCTCTGGTGAACATCACCTTGAAAATATTGTGATTGACAATAATCATGGTGCTTGCTGGGGACAATTTATTGGTATACATAAAAATGGATCTCAAATTAATGAGCGTTTTGCTGATGTGTATTCTTTTGAAAATGGCAAGTTCAAAACTCGACGCAGCTACTTTTTTAGACCAGCCGTATAAGAGGATGTTTGAAAAGTCCTCTTGTCGGTATCAAAACGTTCTAGATCCCCTAAATCCCCCGATAAATTGGGGGACTTTAATTCCGGTTCCCCCCTTTTTAAGGGGGGTTAGGGGGGATCTAAAAGTGCCTAAAATCACAGCAAACTACTTTTCAAACAACCTCTAAGTTAGAGACTTGCAAATAAAAAAATAATCAACTACTTCTTGTGGGGTGGGCGACACGAGCGCCCCAAGCCAAGGGCGGACAAGATGTCCACCCCACAAGATTGGGTAATTAATTTCTTGGAAGTCCCTTATGCCAAATAGTTTAGCCATCCTAAATCAGTTGTAAAAGTCTCTCTCTGTGCCTCTGTGGTTCGATTAAAAATTAATTTTCACAATAAATATTATGAGCGATATATTAAAACGTCTAGAAGCCCTTTCACCAGAAAAACGAGAATTAGTCCTACAAAAACTCAAAAAGCAACAGCAATCTCCACTCTTAGCACCCGTATCGCGCCAACAACCCCTTCCTCTCTCCTTCGCCCAACAAAGAATATGGTTTCTCGACCAACTCGAAGGCGAAAATTGTGTCTATAACGTCCCATTTTTCTGGCAAATTAGCGGATTTCTGAATATAGCTGCATTAGAACAAGCTATTAACGAAATTGTGCAACGTCATGAAGTATTACGCACCAGTTTCTCAGTTGTCGATGGGTTGCCGATACAGATAATTCACCCAGATTTGAAACTGACAATGCAAGTGCTGGACTGGCGACAATTGACAGAAGAAGACCAGTTAAGTACAGCCACGCAGTTAGCTACAGAAGAATTGCAACAGCCATTTGATTTAGCAAACGCACCTTTGCTGCGAGTCAAATTGTTGCAATTAACTGACCAATCCCATCTGCTATTGCTCGTCATCCATCATATCGTTTGTGATGGCTGGTCAATGGAGATATTCCGCCGGGAATTGTTCGCCCTTTATACTGTCTTCTGCGCTGGCCAAGCGTCTCCCTTACCCGAATTATCGCTGCAATATGCCGATTTCGCGCACTGGCAAAGACAATGGCTACAAAAGGAGGTACTCCAAAGACAACTCGATTATTGGCAAAAACAATTAGCCGCAGTTTTGCCGCTGTTAGAATTGCCCACAGATAAACCGCGCCCGTCAACTCAAAGTTTTAGGGGACGCAGCGAGTTTTTAGAAATCAATCAAAATTTGACACAGAATCTAAAGCGTTTGAGTCAGGAGTCAGGAACTACTTTGTTTATGACTTTACTGACAGCATTCACGCTGTTACTTTCGCGCTACAGTGGACAAGAGGATATTGTTGTTGGTTCTGCGATCGCTAATCGCAACCGTCGTGAAACTGAATCACTAATTGGCTTTTTTGTCAATACTTTAGCATTACGTACCAATCTCGAAGGAAATCCAAGTTTCTTAGAATTACTTGAACGAGTCAAGCAAGTAACTTTGGATGCCTACGACCATCAAGATTTACCCTTTGAGAAATTGGTTGATGAATTGGGTATAGAGCGATCGCTCTCTCATCATCCCCTGTTTCAAGTCGCTTTTAGCTTGCAAAATCAAACCCAGCAACAAATTGAAACCAATGGATTAACCCTAACTCCCTTCAAGTGGGAAAACACAACAACTCTGTTAGATTTATCGTTGATTTTCCGCGAAACTCCTCAAGGCTTGACAGGAGAATGGGAATATGCATCTGATTTGTTTACAGCCGAAACAATTCAACGGATGGTGGGACATTTTGCAGTTTTACTTCAGGGAATTGTTGATAACCCCCGACAATCCATAAATACCCTACCGTTGATAACAGCAGCGGAACTTCTGCAATTACAAAGCTGGAATCAAACTCAAACTGAATATCCTGAAGATAAAACTTTAGTTGACTTATTTGAACAACAAGTTGAAAAAAATCCTCATCATATCGCTTTGGTGTTTGAATCCCAAAACTTAACTTATCAGCAACTAAATCAAAAAGCTAACCAACTCGCTCATTATTTAATTCAAAATCACCAAATTCAACCAGACACTTTAATTGGTATCTGCGTTGACCGTTCTTTAGAAATGATTATTGGTGTACTCGGTGTCCTCAAAGGAGGTGGTGCTTATGTACCAATTGACCCCAATTATCCACAAGAACGGATTGGGTTGATATTAGAAGATTCCGGAATATCGGTCTTCCTAACTCAAAGCTTTCTGTTAGACAAATTACCCCTATCTGAACTCGAAAATTCTCCTCAATTAATTTGTTTCGATGAAGAAACTTTCACTGAAGAATTAACACAAAATCCCAGTCCGAAAAGTAAGCCTGATAATTTAGCTTATGTAATTTATACCTCTGGTTCCACAGGAAGACCCAAGGGGGTGATGATTGAACATCGCGGGCTGACCAATGTAACTTTAGCAGTGGCTAACACTTTGCAAGTTCAATCACAAAGTCGTTTTCTTCAATTTGCTTCTTTTAGTTTCGATATTTCCATTGCTGAAATTGCTCCCACTTTAGCCACGGGCGCTTGTTTATATTTGGCTAAAAAAGAGACTTTGTTACCCGGTCAAGGCTTGGTCAATTTCTTAGTTGAACGCCAAATCTCCCACATCATTGTACCTCCTTCGGCCTTATCAGTATTACCTCAAGCAACTTTACCCGATTTGCAAACCATAAGCGTTGGTGGTGAAGCTTGCCCAGCGGAATTAGTGGCACAATGGGCAACAGGACGACGTTTCATCAATGGCTATGGCCCTACAGAATCTACAGTTGTTGCAAGCATAGCTCTTTGTCAACCCAATGGCGAAAAACCACGAATTGGTAAACCATTAGCTAATACCCGCATCTACATTTTAGATGGTCACAATCAACCATTAGCCCCAGGAATACCTGGAGAATTGTGCATTGCTGGTGCAGGTTTAGCAAGAGGCTATCTCAATCGTCCTGAAACTACCACTGAAAAATTTATTCAAGTTGAATTATTCGGTAAAATTGAGCGAATTTACAAAACTGGCGACTTGGCAAAATGGGGAGATGATGGCAACCTTGAATATCTCGGTCGCATTGACGATCAAATTAAATTACGAGGTTTCCGCATCGAATTGGGTGAAATTGAATCGCTATTATTGCAACATCCATCAGTTAAAGAAGCTGTTGTAGTTTTATATGAAGCTGATAGTAATTCCAGGTTAATAGGTTATGTCACTGCGGCGGAAAAATCCGTCAATTTAGTAGGGGCGCACAGCTGTGCGCCCCTACTCAAGGAATATCTGAAAATTCGTCTGCCGAATTATATGGTTCCCAGCCAGATTATTGTACTGGATAAGTTTCCCCTTAGTCCTAACGGTAAACTAGATCGTAAAGCATTACCAACACCAGATATAGCCACTTCAACTAACTGGGAAATGCCAGCCACTCCAACAGAAGAATTGCTGGCTAGTTTATGGCAAGATATTTTAAAAGCTAAGTCTGTTGGTCGTCGAGACAACTTCTTTGAATTGGGTGGACATTCTCTGTTAGCAACCCAATTAGTTACCCGGATTCGTGATAGTTTTAGGGTGGAATTGCCTGTCCGCAAAGTATTTGAGCAGAGTGTTTTGTCTGAGTTAGCAACAGAAATTGACAAAGTAGGGGCGCACAGCTGTGCGCCCCTACAAAATGTTGCCTTACCTCCCATCACGCCTCAGCCAGAAAATCAACCCAAAACTCTATCTTTTGCCCAATCAAGACTTTGGTTTTTAGCCCAGCTTGAAGGCACCGGAACCTCGGCTACTTACAATATGTCAACAGCGCTGCAACTTGATGGCAAGTTGAATATAGATGCGTTGCGGGCAAGTTTTGAGTATCTCCTCCAACGCCATACCATTCTCCGCACTTACTTTCCGGCGCTCTCAGGAGAAGCCCAACTAGTCATTCAAAATGCAAAAGATATGGAAGTGCTGGCTATTACAGATTTACAGCATCTCGATCGCCACACGCAAGCAGAAACTGTACAACGATTATCAGATATTCACGCCCAAGAACCCTTCGATTTAAATATCGGTCCTCTGTTCAAAGCGAAACTGCTGCAATTAAGCCAAGAGAAAAATATCCTGCTTTTGAATATGCACCACATTATCAGTGATGGGTGGTCAATGGGGATATTTAAGCGCGAATGGGAACAGGCTTATGCTGCTTTTGCTGGGGGAAATGTTCCAAATTTGTCACCGTTGCCGATTCAGTATAGCGATTATGCAGCTTGGCAGCGTAGTTGGTTACAAGGAGAAATTTTAGCAAGTCAGGAAAATTACTGGAAACAACAACTAGGCGATGCTCCCCGATTGCTAGATTTGCCTACCGATTATCCCCGCCCAGCGCAGCAAAGTTACCAAGGTGGACGCGAGGAATATTGTCTGTGCAGCGAATTGACCGAGAAACTCAAAATCGTCAGTCAAAAACACGGCGTGACTTTGTTTATGACTTTGTTGACGGCTTTTAATATCTTACTATCTCGTTACAGCCGCCAAGAGGATTTATGTGTTGGAACTGCGATCGCTAACCGCACCCATAGCTACACAGAAGGGTTAATCGGCTTTTTTGTCAACACATTAGTATTACGCAGCAAAATCAAGCCAGAGCAAGGATTTGGCGAATTACTGCAACAAAGCCGCCAAATTTGCTTAGATGCCTACGCTCATCAAGATATTCCCTTTGAATATTTGGTAGAACAGTTGCAACCAGAACGCAGTTTGAGCCATAACCCCTTATTCCAAGTGATGATAGTGTTGCAAAACACCGAAGGGGCAGGGAAAAATGTTAGTTTATCAGGGCTTGATATTAAATGGTTAGAGCAAAGTTATCCATTTGCCAAGTTTGATTTGACATTGGATCTTTGCGAAAGGAACGACCAACTGCATTGTATGTGGGAATACGCCACCGATTTATTTGAGGCAGCAACGATTCGGCGGATGGCGGGACACTTTGAAGTTTTGCTGGAAGCAATCGCCGAAAATCCCCAACAGGCGATCGGTAAGCTTCCCTTAATGACAACAGCAGAAATTCAGCAACTACGAATTTGGAATCAAACCAATATTGATTATCCCGAAAATCAGACACTAGTGACTCTGTTTGAACAACAGGTAGCAGAAACTCCCGATAAGATTGCCGTAGTGTTTGAAGATCGAAGCTTGAGTTATCAAGAATTAAATCAAAAAGCAAATCAACTGGCAGATTATTTGTTGCAACTGAAAAAAGAACAACAATTGCCTGATAATCCATTGATAGCGATTTGTGTAGAGCGATCGCTTTTTATGGTCATTGGCTTATTTGGTATCCTCAAAGCAGGCGGGGCTTATGTGCCAATTGACCCCAACTACCCACAAGAGCGAATTAATTTTATGCTCGAAGACTGTGAGGCAAAGGTTTTGCTCACCCATAGTCAACTTAAAGATAAATTGGGGATTGGAAAAAGCGATCGCCAATACCAAGTATTCTATCTAGATCGAGAGGAAACTCTTAACAGCGAGCTTTTAACAGAAAACTCCCAAATCCAAAATCCAAAATCTAAAATCCAAAATCAAGACGATTTAGCTTACGTCATCTACACATCAGGTTCTACTGGCCGACCCAAAGGCGTACAATTAACGCACCGGGGTTTAAGTAACTATTTACACTGGGCAAAAGATTTCTATGCAGTAGCCCAAGGACAAGGTACGCCCGTACAGTCTTCCCTTAGCTTTGATGCCACCATTACCTCTCTATACCTACCTCTAATTTGTGGGCGTACCACCACCTTGGTAAGAGAAAAACAAGAAATTGAAGCATTAGCAAACATCGTCAAACACAACAATCATCTTTCCCTAGTTAAAATCACGCCTTCCCATCTGGAAATACTCAATCAGCAACTCGATCCTGATGTGATGGCGAATCGAGTTAATGCCTTTGTTTTAGGCGGTGAGGCATTACACGCGAACCAAATAATGCCGTGGCTGACTCATGCACCAGATACCAGACTGATCAACGAATATGGGCCGACAGAAGCAGTTGTGGGGTGTTGTGTCTACGAAGCAACCAAAAAAATGGATCTGGTTGGCGATTTATTAATCGGAAAGCCAATTGCCAATGCCCGTATTTACATCTTAGATAACCAAAATCAACTGCTACCTCCTGGCATACCTGGGGAACTTTGTATTGCTGGTGCTGGTTTAGCGCGTGGCTATCTCAACCGTCCCGAACTCACAGCCGAAAAATTCATCGAACTGGAATTGTTAGGCGAACGAGAACGAGTCTACAAAACGGGAGATTTAGCCAGATGGTTGCCAGAGGGTAACTTAGAATATCTGGGACGGATTGATAACCAAATAAAACTGCGGGGTTTTCGCATCGAATTGGGTGAAATTGAAGCTTTATTAGCCAAACACCCGAAAATTCAGCAAGCAGTTGTGATTATGGAAGGAGAAAATGCGATCGCTCAACGCTTGCTGGCTTATATTGTACCTACGCCAAAAAATGTAGAGACGTTGCAAGCAACGTCTGAACAAGTCGAATCGTGGCAACAAGTTTTCAACGATAGCTATTCCCAACAACAAATCCTAACCGACGATCCAACCCTCAATCTAGCAGGTTGGAATGATAGCTACACAGGAGAAGCCATTCCCCAAGCGGCCATGCAGGAATGGCGAGATACAACAGTTGCCCAAATTTTGTCACTCCAAGGGCAACGAATTTGGGAAATCGGTTGTGGAACAGGTTTATTACTGTTTAAAATTGCGCCCCATTGTCAGCATTATTTAGGTACAGATTTTTCACCTGACGCATTGGATTATATTAAACAACATCTTAAACAGCAATCTCTCAATGAGAAAGTTACCTTAAAAGCTAGTGCAGCTAACCAATTTGATGGCATTGAAACAAATGCTTATGATTTGGTAATAATCAATTCTGTCATCCAGTATTTTCCATCTTTGGATTACTTATTGGAAGTGCTGGAAGGGGCTGTAAAAGCTGTGGCAACTCAAGGAGCAATCTTTATTGGTGATGTGCGAAATCTCCATTTACTAGAGGCTTTCCACACAGCAGTTGAATTTCATCGCGCCCCCGATGAATTATCAATTCAAGACTGGCGTCAACAGATTCAAAAAAGCATCCGCAATGAAGCCGAATTATTAATTGACCCCGATTTCTTTATCGCCCTCAAACAAAGAATTCCTCGTATTAGTCATGTGCAAATTCAATTGCAACGGGGTTATGCTCACACAGAAATGAGTCGTTTTCGTTATGATGTTGTTTTACATTTGGATCGAAAAGATATGCCTGTTGCCGAACCTCAATGGTTAGATTGGCAAACCCAGCAATTGAATCTGGAAACAATCGAGAAAATTTTAACAACTCAGCAACCAGATTTGCTAGGCATTCAGAATATTCCCAATGCTCGTCTGGCCTCAGAAATGGCGCTGTTAGAAACAATTGGTCAATTAGATGGTACTGTTTGGGACTTAAAAGCAGCAGTAGCCCAAGCCAAATCTGGGGTAGAACCTGAAGCGTTCCGAACTTTAGTACAAAATTTGGCTTATACAGCTTTTATACAATATAATCCCACAGGATTTACTGGTTACGATGTTGTTTTTCAAAGGAATATTAACAGTAATGTGACACTACCACGTTTTACGCCAAAGCATAATTTACAACTCAAAGAATGGCAAAATTACGCGAATCAACCATTGCAATATCGCACCAATCAAGTCGATCCAGGAATATTAGTCGAATGGCGGGATTTTCTGGCTAAAAATGTGCCTGATTATATGATTCCTAGTCATTTCACTGTCTTAGAAAAACTGCCACTAACACCGAATGGTAAAGTAGACCGTAAAGCTTTACCTGCACCACATACAGCAGTTTCATCAACAGACATTGAATTGCCCGTCACCTCCACAGAAAAATTGCTTGCCGAATTGTGGGCGAAGCTGCTTAAATATGAAGCGATCGCCCGACAAGACAACTTCTTCAATTTGGGGGGACATTCTTTATTAGCAACCCAACTAATTGCCCGTATCCGTGATAAATTCAAAGTGGAATTACCACTGCGGAAGATATTTGAATTACCCACTCTCAGTGAATTAGCGAATTATCTAGATACCTGCATTTGGGTTAATTCTACTGACGAAAGTATGCAACCTTTAAACTCAGACGAAGAGGAAATAGAATTATAAATTACTACAACTGAAAACACGTCCTCAAATAAAATCGATCTTTTAATAGAAATTTAACCTATGATTGCCCTATCTGATTCAATTTTTCTCACTCCCGAAGCATACCTACAACTAGAAGAAAAAAGCGACATCAAGCACGAATATATTGATGGCGAAGTTTACGCAATGGCGGGAACAACTGATACGCACAACACCATCGGTTTAAACCTCGCTTTATTGATTCGTAACCATTTTAGAGGGTCAGAATGTCGAGTTTACTTTGCCGATATTAAAGCCCAGATTGAAAAACGTAACTGCTTTTATTACCCCGATATCATCGTCACCTGCGACCCCAAAGACCGAGAAACCTCCACCTATAAATGCTTTCCCAAACTTATTATAGAAGTTCTATCTCAGTCCACCGAAGCCTTTGACAGAGGTGATAAATTCAACGATTATCAAACCCTTGACAGCCTAGAAGAATACGTTTTAGTTAATAGCAAACACCAAAGAGTTGAAACATTTCGCCGTAACGACCAAGGACTATGGGTGCTGCAAACTTATACACCTGACGACCAAACTTTTGAACTCCGAAGTATTAATCTAACCGCGCCTTTTACAGACTTGTACCAGGATGTAGAATTAGAAGCATTCGCCCAGAAACCAGAAGTGAGTTAAAAATTGTAAAAACTCTCCACCTTACTATTTACTGTTAATAATTCCTGATTAATATCAACAGTCAATTTTGATTGTGTCCAACTAAATATTATGACAAAAAATCAGCAAGTGGTTTCTTTAATGCAGCGTTTGCAGAATATAGGCTGCCGAATTTGGGCTGAAGATGATAAGTTACGAATTCGTACTAGCAAAAACGCCTTAACCTCTGAACTCAAGCAGGAAATTCAAACCAACAAAGCAGATATCTTAGCATTTTTAAATTCTGCCAAAACCCAAGCTGTAATAGCAGAAGAAATTCCCATTTTAAGAGCTGATGCTCCAAAACCCCTTTCCTTTGCCCAACAACGCCTCTGGCTGTTAGCCCAACTTCAAGGGCGATCGGCTAGTTACAATATGCCGATCGCTTTACAACTCGACGGCAACCTAAATATCCATGCCCTGCATTCTAGTTTGGCTTATCTGCTGAACCGCCATACCACCCTCCGAATGTATTTTCCCACAGTAGCAGGACAACCCCAAGTTGCGATCCAAAATTTAGAGGACATCGAAGTTTTAACCTACCAGGGACTGGGGACTGGGGACTGGGGACTGGGGACTGGGGACTGGGAAAGAGTTTCACCAATGCCCAATGCTCAATGCCCAACTATCCAAAATTTAATCGATGCTCATGCTCAAGAACTGTTTGACTTAAATACTGGGCCTTTGTTTAAGGCCAAACTGCTGCAACTCAAAGAACAAAAATATGTTTTGCTCATCAATATGCATCACATTATCAGTGATGGCTGGTCAATGGGTGTCTTTGTTCGTGAGTTACGGCAAGCTTACACCGCCTTTGCCCAAGATCAGACACCAAACCTTGCTCCCCTACCCATTCAATACAGCGACTATGCAGCTTGGCAACGAAACTGGTTACAAGGGGAAGTATTAGAAACCCAAATCAACTATTGGAAACATCAACTCAAGGATGCTTCCCCATTGCTGGAGTTACCCACCGATTATCCGCGTCCAGCACAGCAAAGCTACCAAGGCGCACGCCATCTCTACTCCCTAACGCCAGAATTAACTCTTGCTATTAAAACCCTCAATCAACAACAAGGCACAAGTCTTTTTATGACCTTGTTGGCGGCTTTGAGTATTCTGCTTTCTCGTTACAGTCGCCAAAACGATCTCTGTATTGGTTCTCCCATTGCCAACCGCACCCATAGCCAAACAGAATCATTAATCGGCTTTTTTGTCAATACATTGGTGCTGCGTAACCAAATCAAACCTGAGCAAAACTTTATCGAGTTCCTGCAACAAACTCGCCAAACTTGTTTAGATGCATACTCTCATCAAGACATCCCCTTTGAGTTTCTGGTAGAAAAATTACAACCAGAACGCAGCATGAGTCATAACCCTTTATTCCAGGTGATGTTAGCACTAGAAAATAATGAAAATGCCGACTTGAGTTTACCAGAACTAGAGATTGAATGGCTTGGAGTAACTTGTCCCTTTGCTAAGTTTGACTTAGCATTAATGGCTGTAGAATCTGACAACCAATTAAATTTGTCCTGGGAATACGCTACCGATTTGTTTGAGAAAAGTACTATCCAACGGATGGCGGAACAGTTTGAAGTTTTACTTCAGGGAATTATTAATAACGCGAACCAACCTATCAAAACTCTGCCTTTGATGACAGCGGCTGAACTTCTGCAACTACAATGCTGGAATCAAACTCAAACCGAATATCCTGAAGATAAAACTTTAGTTGATTTATTTGAACAACAAGTTAAAAAAAATCCTCATCATATTGCTTTGGACTTTGAATCCCAAAGCTTAACTTATCAGCAACTCAATCAAAAAGCCAACCAATTAGCTCATTATTTAATTCAAAATCACCAAATTCAATCAGACACTTTAACTGGTGTCTGCGTTGACCGTTCTTTAGAAATGATTATTGGTGTACTAGCTGTCCTCAAAGCTGGTGGTGCTTATGTACCCATTGACCCAAATTATCCACAAGAACGGATTGGGTTGATGTTAGAAGATTCGGGAATATCGGTGTTACTAACCCAAAGTTTTATCCTAGAAAAATTACCTCTGGCTGAACTAGAAAATTCTCCTCAAGTAATTTCTTTGGATGAAGAAACTTTTATCGAAGAGTTAATAGAAAATCCCAGTCCAAAAAGTAAACCTGATAATTTAGCTTATGTAATTTATACTTCTGGTTCCACGGGAAGACCCAAAGGAGTGATGATTGAGCATCGAGGACTAATAAATATGACTTTGGCGATCGCTCAAGTTTTGCAAATTCAACCCCAAAGCCGTTTGCTTCAGTTTGCTTCTTTCAGTTTCGATGCCTCAATTTGGGAAATTGCCACTGCCCTGGCTGCGGGCGCTTGTTTATATCTTGCTAAAAAAGAAACCTTGTTAGCTAGTATTGACTTAGTGAAGTTTTTAGGCGATCGCCAAATTTCTCATGTGACGTTACCTCCTTCAGTCTTATCTCTATTACCGCAAGCAGCCTTACCTGATTGGCAAGTCGTAGTTACTGCTGGTGAAGCCTGCCCAACAGAATTAGTTACCCGATGGGCAAAGAGACGGCGTTTTTTTAATGGCTACGGGCCAACAGAATCTACAGTTTGTGCAAGTATAGCTCTTTGCCAATCCAATGGCAAAAAACCCCCTATTGGTAAACCATTAGCCAATATCCGCATCTACATTTTAGACAGTCACAATCAACCATTACCCCCAGGAATACCTGGAGAATTGTGCATCGCCGGTGTAGGTTTAGCAAGAGGCTATCTCAATCGTCCTGAAACTACCGCCGAAAAATTTATTGAAGTTGAATTATTCGGTAAAATTGAGCGAATTTATAAAACTGGCGACTTAGCAAAATGGAGAGATGATGGCAACCTGGAATATCTAGGCCGTATTGACGATCAAATTAAATTACGGGGCTTCCGCATCGAATTGGGTGAAATTGAATCGCTATTATTGCAACATCCATTAGTTAAAGAAGCAATTGTTATTTTATATAAAACTGAAAGCAACCAGAGTTTAGTTGCTTATGTAACGGGAGAAATTACAACTGATTTATCTACCCAATTAAAAAATAATCTCAAATCTCGTCTACCCGATTATATGGTACCTGCTGACATCGTGGTATTGGATGAATTACCTTTAACTCCCAATGGCAAAATTGATCGTAAAGCTTTACCCGCTCCTGACAGTAGAATTGAAGGTTTATATGAAGCACCACGCAACGAAGTTGAACAACAACTAGCTAAAGTATGGTCTGCTGTACTTGAACGTCAAGAAATTGGAATTCATGATAACTTTTTCGATTTGGGCGGTCATTCTTTATTGGCGATGAAATTGCTCAATAATATTCAACAGACATTTGGGCAACAACTTTCTTTAAGCAGTTTATTTCAGAATCCTACTATTGCTCAACTAGCACAACAACTTTGTGATACAGAGGTTCAACATTCCCATCCTGATTTACTTTCACTCCAACCTTTAGGAAACGCAACCCCTCTATTTTTTCTTCCTGGCGCAAACGGACACGGCTTTTATTTTCGAGATTTAGCAATCAATTTAGGCACTGAAAATCCAGTGTATGGACTAGAAACTCCAGGCCGAGATGGACTTAGCCCACTTCCTGATTCAGTACCAGCTCATGCAAGTCAACTGATTGAATTATTACGCCAAAAGCAAACAAAAAGTCCATACATACTGGTAGGATACTCTTCAGGTTGTGCCGTTGCTTTTGAAATGGCTGCTCAACTCGAACAGCAAGGTGAAACAGTGGGTTTACTAGCGATATTGGACGCAGGACTGGTTTCTAGACCTGAGTATTTAACTAATAGAACAGACCTTGATTGGATTTGGCAATCAATTCAACGAATTGAAGCTATCAAGGGAATTTCTTTAGGTTTGGAATACGATGATTTAGCTGCAAGTCCTGATGACCAAGCCCGTTGGAATCTAGCGGCTGAGTATCTATACCGATATAATGTCCTACCAGAACACTCAACCCTTTCTTTACTGAAAAACAATCTGCAAGTGATGCAAGTGTTGACGCTCAATTACGCAAATTATCAGCCCAATTATTGTATTTCTGCCCCCATTGTTTTATTTCGCGCTCAAGAAGTCAAGGAGATTGTTGTGCAAGAACTACAAGCTAGTTCTGATTACAATCTACCCGATTGGGGATGGCAAACCTTTACTCAAAAGTCTATTAAAGTAATTTCAGTACCTGGAAACCACGGTGCAATGCTGTATGAACCCAATGTCAAAATATTAGCCGCAGAATTACAGAATTCGATCGGTTTGGATAGTTATACATAGTGTGGAAAGATGAGGGAGATGAAGGAGCAGAGAAGAGAATAATAACTCCTAACTCCCAACTCCTAACTCCTAACTCCCAACTCCCAACTCCCAATCCCCAAAAGATGTTCAATTTATTTGTCAAATATGCAAACTCAATTTTTTCTTTTTCAACCATTCAAAAATACGTTTTCAAATATTAATAAATTTTGGGATAATCTCAAAGCGATCGCTGCGCCATACTGGTATCCAACAGACTCAGATGAAAGAGCATTTTCCGATGTAATTCGCGCATGGGCAATGCTCTTCCTCTTGATTTTATTAATCATCGCCCTTGTGGGTATAACTGCCTTTAATAGCTTTGTTAGTCGTTATTTAGTTGATGTCATCGTCGAAGAAAAAGATTCATCTAAGTTTGTTGATACATTAATAGTTTACGGTGTTGCCCTGATTTTAGTAACACTCTTAGTAGGATTTTCAAGATTTATCAGAAAACGAATAGCTCTTGATTGGTATCAATGGCTGAGTAATCACATTTTAAAAAAATATTTGAGCAACCGTGCCTACTATAAAATAAATTTTCAATCCGATATTGATAATCCAGATCAACGTCTATCTCAAGAAATCGAACCCATTGCCAGGATTGCTCTTGGTTTTTCAGCTACTATCCTAGAAAAAGTGCTGGAAATGACGACTTTTTTAGTAATTCTCTGGTCAATTTCTCAGCCTATTGCAATTGCTTTGATTGTTTATACGATTATAGGCAACTTGATTGCTGTTTACTTGGCTCAAGAATTGAATAAGATTAATCAACAAGAACTCGAAGCTGAAGCTGACCACAATTACAGTCTGACTCATGTTCGTAATCATGCTGAATCCGTAGCTTTTTTTCAGGGAGAAAACCAAGAATTAAATATTATTGAACGCCGATTTAATAATATTATTAAATATACTAAACGCAGGATTAATTGGGAAAGAAGTCAGGATATTTTTAACAGAGGATATCAGGCTGTTATCCAAATATTTCCATTTTTAGTTCTCGGACCTTTATATATTAACGGTGAAGTTGATTATGGAGAAGTTGGTCAAGCCAGTTTAGCTTGTAATCTGTTCGCCGGTGCTATGGCAGAATTAATCAGAGAATTTGCGACTTCCGGACGATTTTCTAGTTACGTCGATCGCTTAAATGAGTTGTCGAATGCTTTAGAAGCTGTTATTAAAGAACCAGTGAATGTCAGTACCATTAAAGCAAGAGAAGAAAACCGTCTTGCTTTTGAGCATGTCACCTTACAAACGCCGGATTATGAACAGGTGATTGTCGAAGATTTGTCAGTGTCTGTTCAACCAGGCGAAGGTTTATTGATTGTTGGTCCCAGTGGTCGAGGTAAAAGTTCACTGCTGAGAGCGATCGCTGGGTTGTGGAATGCAGGAACTGGCCTTCTGGTGCGACCTCCCTTAAAAGATGTCTTATTTTTACCCCAACGTCCTTACATAATTTTGGGAACTTTGCGCGAACAGTTACTTTATCCTCAAACAAATCGCCAAATGACTGACCAAGAAATTGAAGCAGTTTTGCAACAAGTTAATCTACAAAATTTATTTAGTCGAGTCGATGATTTGGATACAGAAGTTCCTTGGGAAAATATATTATCATTGGGAGAACAACAACGCCTTGCTTTTGCACGAATATTAGTGAATCAGCCTAACTTCACTATTTTAGATGAAGCAACAAGCGCTTTGGATTTAAACAATGAAGCGAATTTATATCGACAATTGCAAGAAAATAAAACAACATTTATCAGTGTTGGACATCGGGAGAGTTTGTTTAATTATCATCAATGGGTTCTAGAACTTTTACAAGATTCTAGTTGGCAACTGATAACTGTGCAAGATTATCGGCTGAAAAAAGCAAAAGAAATTGCCAGTAATTCCCCTGAAGCTAATCAAATCACTGTAGACGTTTCAGCCAATAATCAATCTCAAGGTCAACCAGAGATAGACGCGATCGCCAGACTTTCTCATCAGCAAATGCAGAGATTAACAGATTCTTCCATTAATACTATCAGAAGCAAAGCCAGCCTTGGCAAGGTTATCACTACTAAGGATGGTGTGACTTACCGCTATGACAAAGACCCCAATGTATTGAAATGGGTGAGAGTTTAGACGCTACTCATACTTTTGAGAATCAGGGTAATGCTTACTAAACAGCAAAAACAACTAATTACTTACAAAAAGATTACAATTTATGAACGAACCTACAAATTACCCGTTCTCAAAAATACCAAATTAAAAGCTGTTCAAAAAAAAATTAAAGAACGTCGAAGGTTAATTAAAGAAGGCGTTCGATATCATCAGTTTTGGGGAATAATTAAGCTCAAACAAGAAGTAGGTAAGGATAAAATTCTTCAAGAAAGCCAATTACTCATAAAAGATTACACTCACCTTATTGATTTTCTAGAAAGTTATAAGGATACTTATCAAAAGTTTTTGCTCAAGCTGACTGATGATTTAAAAAAATTGTTTACCCAAAAATATCTCGCAATAAAAAGCTTAGATCGTGAAAGAAAAACACTAGAAGTTAAAAATTCTCAAAATCCCAAAATACTGGAAGAATTAAAACGGGAAAAACAAGAAAATTGTAAAGCACTTTTACTTTTGAGTAATGCGTGCTTTTTGATGTTAGAAAAAATCAAACTACTTAGCGAAGGGCTAAAAACGCTAGCAGAAGATACCAAAAATCAAAAACAAATTGTCCAGCAAGTCGCTAAAGATTTGCAAGTTTATCAAGAAATTTATGAGTATCAAAGAAAAGCTCAGAAAGTTCGCCAAGAAATAGTAGAAATTGCTGAGACTGCAATTAATTTTGAACATTATTTACAAGATTACTTTAGTCCTTTTCAATCTTTAATAGATGAAGTAGTAAAAGTAGATGAGGATTTTTACTCAACTGTCGGAGATATTAAAAATTTAGCCGATAATATTTTCAAGTCTGAGTCAAATTTATTAATTCCCAAAGAAACTGAGGGTATTTCTGAAACTTTTTTAGATTTTATGGTATCCAGTTATGAAAAAAAAGAAAGGTTAAAAGATGCTTTTATTCAATGTAATTTATTAGATTGGCAAATCCATGATTTTGAATTAGCCAATAGTCAATTTTCTTTAGAAAAAGAAATTGATTCAATCTCTAACTATATTTCCAACAAACTTGTCGAACAAAGAAAAGAAATAGGTATAACACCTATCTCTCTTGTTCCAAAAACTGACCCCATCGAACTGACTAATAAAGATGCTAAATTAACAAAAAAACCTAAAAAGAATATTGATTATACTCAACTGCGGGATCTTCTCAGTCAGCATAAATGGAAAGAAGCTGACATTGAAACCACTAAAGTAATGCTAAAAGTCATCGGTAAAAGTTATTGGAATGAAGTTTATCAAGAAGATATTGAGAATTTTTCTTGCAAAGACCTCCAGACTATTAATCAACTCTGGGAAGAATACAGTCATGGTTATTTTGGCTTTAGTGTTCAGCAAAGTATTTGGAGCGAAATGGGTGGTCAAGTAGATTATGAAACAGAAAAGAGACTTGGCGATCGCCTTGGTTGGCGAAAACAAGGAAACTGGCTAGACTACGATCGACTAACTTTTGAATTATCCCCCACAACACCCATAGGACATTTACCAGCGCAATGGTTACATTATCACCAAGATACCTTTAATTTATATCCATCATCTGCGGAACACCTTTCAATGGCAGCGTGGCGCGTCGGATCTTGGTTAGTTTGGCAAATGCACTTATTCTTGTCTCGTGTAAAAATTTGTAACGAGACTTCCTTATGCACTGATAGCAAGTTTGTTAATAATAAAGAAAATTAAAGTTACAACTAATTTGAGGGGAAAAAGATGAGTAATACTAATCTTTCTGACATAGACATAGAAATTTTATTTTTTGGAAAATGGCGCTTTGATACGTCTTGGGAAAAAATCACTATTATGTTTAAAGATGATATGACCTATGAGCAAAGCAAGGTTCAAACATTTATTTTCCATAAACCTTTGGAACTTCTAACAGGCAACAAATTTACTGGTGTATGGTATGTAACTGACAAAAAATTACACTTAAATCTGAAAACTATTCCTAAATCATTTTTCAATTTACAGATACCGCTAGCGTTTAAGATTTCTATTGCAGATGTAATAGCTACTTTAGGTTCTATATTCATCACAGAAAAGTATGAAGTCATTGAAATTAATAGTTCTAAATTTCTAATCAAGGATAAAGATCAATCAATTGTTGGCACAAAAATAAAAGGTTATTGAGTACATAATATGCTATCAGCTCCCCGACTTCTTTAAGAAGTCGGGGAGCTGAACACTGCGAAACCCTATTGATTAAACAGCAACAGGAGTAGGTGCGGCGAATTTAGCATATCGCTGGATGTAAAATTCTTTGGAGTTAGCGATCGCCTTTACAGAATTACGCTCCTTCAAGGCGTGTTTCCATTGTCTCAGACGGGTGAATTCAGCCGGTATGCCAAAACCACGATACTCTTTGAGTGCAGCCCAGCGTTCAAACCAGGGGAAATAGGTCAAATCAACCAAACTGATGGATTCACCAAACCAGTAGGGGCCTTCCCCAGATAGCTTTCCTAGACCTTCGTTTTCAATAAACTCCAAGTGTTTGTATAGTTGCTGTTTAGCTTCTTCTTGTTTTTGCACATCTGAACTTCGCAGAAGGTCAGAAAAAGCAGAAACAAACCTGGTATTGGCAAAATCTATCCAGATGCGAGCCTGTGCCCTAGCAATAGGATTGCTGGGTAACAGAGGTGGATTAGGAAATACTTCATCTAGATACTCGTTAATGATTGCTGACTCCCAAACTCGCTCATTATTATGAGTGATTGCCGGAACTTTACCATAGGGAGAAATCTTCCTAAAGTTCTCCGGTGGATTCTGCAAATCAATCTCAATCAAATCGAAGTCAATGCCTTTCTCTTGTAGTACCAAGCGGGTACGGTGAGCATAAGGACAAACAACAGCACTGTATAGTTTGATTTCAGCCATTTGAAGTTCCTTTGTAAATCAGACTTATTGAACAGTAGACTTCTTGCAAAAGTCCTTATTTTTACCTTATTCTTTGCGCCTTTGCGCCTTTGCGTGAGATAAAAACTTATTTATGCAAGAGGTCTAGTATTGAGAATTGAATTTTCATCCAACATCCCAAATCTTAAAGAGGGACTAGGTTTTTTAACCCAATACCCAGTACCCTCAAAGCCAGGGTATTTCTTCCGGTGCATAACGGAAAGCGCGGAAAACTGTATTTTGCTCGCCACGAGTAACCGGCGATTTTTCACCTGGAATATTCCGAACTGCAAAGTGGGGGTTGATGTATTCCCAAACAATTTCTCCTGTAGTTGTCACCTCGAATATCCGGCCGTATGCACCTTCTGTAATTAAGGTATTGCCATTGGCCAAACGTTGCGCTCCTGATATGTAGGAACTAAAGAAATTTTGGGGAGGGCTATCGGTGTATTCCCAAACTATCTCTTTTGTTTGACGGTTTACCTCAATCACGCGGGAGAAATTCAGAGCAATGTGACGGCGATGTGCGCCATTGTCGAAAATCAGGATATTGCCGTTAGCTAATTCGTTGGGGAAATGCTGCTGTGCTAGTACGTCATCTCCTAGCGTCCAGATGATTTTTCCGGTTTGGCGATCGATAATGACAACTGTAGATATATTCCGAAAGCTCACTATAATATTGCCATCAGCGAGTTCCCCGACGGTATTCCCATGAGTCCATTCGTGTCGATGATCCTGGGGAGTAATCGTAAATATATCTGGATCTAGATGTTCCCAGGCGTGCCAAGTCCAAACAATTTCACCTGCTGGAGTCACTTCATAAAGCACATCAGCATAGATATCACCATTCGCTTCTGTACCTGGTACGCCGCCTTTGATCCCAGGAACCAAAGACTGAGGTATTTTTTCAATAGCTAGTAGAATTGTGTTCCCATTGACTAACCTGCGTCCATCGTGATGATGATCTGGATGCTTATATTCCCAGATAATATTCCCCTTGGGATCTGCTTCTAAAACAACGCCACTTTTGAATGCAGCCCACAAAGCAAAACGTAGTGGTTCTTCTGGTGGAGTCTTACCGTTATAAAAGAGATTGCCATTAGGCAAGAGATAACCATATAACCCTGGTGGATATGGCAGATTCCACTGGTGTACTACTTCTCCTTCCAGATTCAGGAGGTAAACTTCTCCTTGACCTGTCAGAGGCGTAAAAAGTGTGTATCCTTTGAAGGCTTTCTCAGGATTGTAAGCCTTTAAACCAGTACCCCGACGACGGATAGTATTTTGGTCAACCAATGTTGCTGTAAAAGTCATATCCTACCTAGTAAATATCTAGTACTCTGTCAAGCCAAAAATGATTGGTGAAGGTGGGGAGTAGGGAGTAGGGAAAGAATTTTTATCGATTTGTTACAACTTATCTCCTTGTCTCCCCATCTCCCTCATCCCCCTCATCCCCCTCATCCCCCTCATCCCCCCACCCTTAGGGCGCTGGGTTCGGTAACTGACCATGAACCGTATCCAACTCTTCCAAAATGTCTTTGTCGATAACCACATTGACACTTTCTAGATTTTCTTTGAGTTGTTCGAGTGTTGTAGCACCAATAATTGTGCTAGCCACAAACCAACGACTCCGCACAAATGCCAAAGCTAGATGTGCTGGACTGAGTTGATAGCGCTTGGCAATTTCCACATAAGCTTTCACTGCTTCGTTTACTTTTGGTTTGAGATATCGCTGGCCAAAATTTTCAAACAAACTGACTCTTGCTTTCTCTGGTTTGCCATTTAAATATTTGCCAGTTAAGAAACCAAACCCCAAAGGACTATAAGCTAGTAACCCTATTTCTTCGTAATAAACTGCTTCTGCTAAGGCTCCATCAAATACTCTATTGAGTAAGTTGTAAGCATTTTGAATGGAAACAACTTTGGGCAATCCTAACTGTTTAGCAATGTTACTAAACTGGGTGACTCCCCAAGGAGTTTCATTACTCAAACCGATATAGCGAATTTTGCCTGCTTTGATGACATCTGCAAAAACTTCTAACTGTTCAGCTATAGGAACTGTTTCGCCTACTTGAGTCAGATCGAAAACCGTTTGTCCAAATCGTGGCACGTAGCGATCGGGCCAGTGAATTTGGTACAGATCGATATAGTCTGTTTGTAGTCTTTTGAGACTATCATCTACAGCTTGTTTAATATTATCACGGTCAATTGCTTTGGCTCCACCACGTACCCATTTAAAGCCTCTACCTGGTCCAGCAATTTTAGTAGCGATAATAACTTTATCTCTTTGTTGATGCTTTAACCATTTGCCGATGTAAGTTTCAGTTAATCCATATGTTTCGCCGCTTGTAGGTACTGGATACATTTCAGCCGCATCAATAAAATTGACTCCTTCGGCAATAGAATAATCTAGCTGTTGGTGGGCTTCTTCAATGGTATTTTGCTGTCCATAGGTCATAGTGCCGAGACAAATTTCAGAAACTTTTAAGTCACTGTTCCCAAGTTGGTTATATTTCATATTCTTGTATTGGTCTTAAGTTAAACAGAAGGGGAATTTTAGATAATTTATTACAAAAAATTATTCCATAGCTATCCCCTTTTTAATATAGATTTGGCGCACCATTTTTTCGATTAATGATAAATTTATATAAAAAATAATCGAACCAATGATACAACATAAGGCTCCAAAAATTAAAGCAATTTTGGCATTGGTTATACTTGCTAATCCACCTATAAATAAATTTCCAAAAGGTATTATTCCCATTACAGACATATTATAGAGGCTCATGATTCGACCTCTTTTTTCATCGTCTGATATTGTTTGTAGAACAGCATTACTTGATGAGTATTCTAATATATACCCACAACCAATTACTGTAACAATCATTAACGAAAACCAAAAACTATTTGACAGTGAAAAAGTAATTAGTGCTATGCCAAATATAGCAGGTGCGATCGCAATAATTTTCTCAAGCCCTATTGCACTTTTTTGGTAACTCAAATAAATACCACCACATAATGCTCCAAATCCTGATGCTCCAGTTAAAAAACCGAGAGTGCTAGAATCTCCATGCAGAATTTCGACGGCAAAAACAGGCATAATTCTGAGATAGGGCATTCCCATAAAACTGAATAATGCTATTAATAGCAAAATTGAGCGAATAGGCAAAAATTCATATGCATAAGTAAAGCCTTCTTTTAAATCTTTCCAGATATTATTTTGATGATTTATTTGTATAATTACTGATTTGTCAAGCTCGATTGCCAATAAAGCAAAAATTACAGCAATATAACTAATACCATCAATTAAAAAACAGTGACCGGGGGAAAGATTAGCAATTATTATACCAGCAATCGCTGGTGCTATGATCCGCGAACCACTAAGTAAAGAAGAATGTAGAGCCGTTGCATTGGTAATATCTTCTTTTTTTTTAATTATATCTAATATGAAGGCATAGCGAGTAGGTGTCTCAATACTAGCGACAAAACCTTGTAATATACTTGAACCAATAATATGCCATATACTAATTACCCCTGTTAAGGCAAGAATTGCTAAAATTAACGAAACAATCATCATTGTCAATTGGGTGGTAATTAAAATAGTACGTCTATTAGACCTCTCTATCCAAACACCCGCTAAAGGACTAATTATCAAATGAGGAAATTGGCTGATGAAACCAAGTAATCCTAACAAAGCTACTGAATTTGTTAGAGAATAAACTAGCCATGCAGTAGTAGTTTCTGTGATAAAACTACCAATTGTAGATAACATTTGTCCGCTAAAAAATAGACGGAAATTTTTAGACTCGAAAGACTGTAAGGTTTGCATTACACTCATTTTGAGTAGATGTTCATCATGTAGTTTTTGTCATACAAGTCCTTTGTTTCAAAACAACACTAGTCTGGCTATAAGCCAATACAAAAATCACAGTAAAATCTTTATTTGCTAAATTACAGTAAATTGATATTTTATATGTATAAAGCGGTATAGCTGTTCATTATTGCATAGATTAATCAGATAAGTAAGCTAACTTGGAGCGACAAAAAATCCAAAAATTTAATACCAAATACTTGCTTTGATTAAATTTTTGTCGGATGGACTTTTTAAGCCTTAAGAAATACTACGGTAAATCAATCCAGTTATAGTAGTATAACAGAAAGTCTTAAGATTCTTCTAAAATTAAGTCTTAATAAATATTCATAAGTGGTAGTACGAGCATTAGTTTCCGTTACCTGTGCGTAAGTCCTGTTCATGAATGCAACTGATATCATGTCCGCATAAATTAGAACTCTCGTATAGTGCGTTACCTTTATAACGCACTATACGAGAGTGCTTTCATTGCCTTACGGTGTCGAAGAATGCACCCTAATAAACAAAAACTGGGGATTTTGTTTAATTTAGGTTCCTAAATTGATGTTAGTAAAGTAATTAAAGACCCAAGTAATTTTTGACAATCTGCAAAATGCGCTCTGCTGCATGACCATCCCCAAAAGGATTAATGGCATTTGCCATTGCTTCATAGGCGGCTTGGTTACTGAGTAACTCGCTAGCAGCTGCAAAAATATTTTTACTCTCAGTTCCTACAAGTTTGGCGGTACCGGCTGTTACAGCTTCTGGTCTTTCTGTGGTATCTCTTAAAACTAGTACTGGTTTTCCCAAGCTGGGCGCTTCTTCCTGCAATCCACCAGAGTCAGTAAGTAAAAGATGCGATCGCCCAATTGCTCCCACCAATTCACCATAATCGAGAGGTTCTGTCAAGAAAATTCTCTGATGATTTCCTAAAAGTTGCTGCAATGGTACTCGCACTGTCGGATTGCGGTGTAATGGTAAGAGCAAAGCCGTATCAGGAAACTTGTCTAAGATTTGTAAAAAGCCAGCAGCGATCGCTTCGAGTGGTTCTCCCCAATTTTCCCGACGATGCACTGTTGCTAATAAAACGCGATATGAATCCCAATCTAAACCTGCTACATTACAACTGACTTGGGTTGCAGCGACATTCAATAATGCATCAATTACAGTGTTACCAGTCAAGTGAATTTCACCTAAAACACCAGAACGTTGCAAATTTTCTACAGCCCAAGGAGTTGGCGCAAAATGCAACTGAGTAATTTGAGAAATTAACCGCCGATTAGCTTCTTCTGGGTAAGGATTGAATATATCATCAGTTCTTAACCCTGCTTCTACATGACCAACAGGAATTTTTTGATAAAAAGCTGCCAAAGCTGCGGCAAAAGCAGTGGTAGTATCTCCCTGAACCACAACTAAATCTGGCTTTTTTTGCTGGAATAATGCTTCTAACCCTTGTAAACTGCGACAGGTAATATCATTTAAAGATTGCTGAGTCTGCATAATTTCCAAGTCGTAATCTGGCTTGATATTAAACAGTTGCATCACTTGCTCAACCATTTCACGATGCTGTCCAGTTAAAATTACTTGCGACTCAAAATCTGAACATTTTTGGAAGACCTGAATTACCGGAGCTAGTTTAATCGCTTCCGGACGAGTACCCAAAATAATGCAAACCTGCTTTTTATTAGTCATTTGTCGGTTGTAATTTGTCAAAGGCTATGGTCAATGGTCTACGCTCAATAGTCAATAGTTAATGGCTAATCATCACAAAAACCATAAATATTAAAGGAGAAATAATACAAAACATCAAAAAACCCGGCTTAACCGGGCAAATGCAATAGCTGCATAGCGATTGGTTATTTTTTTAATTGGAAGTCCCTTACGCTGCGAAGCACCGCTTTTTCGGTCAGAATACCCAACTGAATTCTGACGACTGACTCCTGAATTCTGTTCGATAAAACATGAAAAAACCCGGCTTAACCGGGCAGACGCACTGTTTGTCGAATTTAATTGTAAAGACTACATTTTAATCTCACAAGTTAAAGGGCAAGCAGCGTATACAGTAGTCTGCGTTTGGTCTGCCTCTCCATGCAGCCAGCTTAACCACTTAACGTCGCTAGGATGAACTCCTTTCAGAGTTAGCACACCCGCAGCAAATACAACTGCCATGACATTGAACATCACTAAACCGCCTGCAACCAGCAAAACAGCACTAACAGGCATGACAGATTGCAAAACAATCGACAACAGACATCCGACCGTAGCCATCAAAACAACTAGTGGAAAACCGACAACCAGCAAGCATACTGCCAATGTGAAAGTCCATATTAAAAAGCTTTTAATCATCATCAAGGAGTAGGTCTTTCCTAGATTAGAGCTCTGAGCCGAAACCATGACTTTTCCTCGCAAAAATACACAGCAAGTTTTAATTTTCAGCTTTTTTTCGCTTTTTGCGAATAAACTGAATGTTTTAGTGAAGTTCAGTATATAAAACCTAATCAGGAAAATGAGCATTTTTTTACTAAACTTTACAGTTAATTTTTTGTAATTATGAATGTAAAGTCAAGTTGCGTTTTATTCAAAAAGCTTGCTTCCTACATCAGTCTTAAGGCATAGAAGCTAAAAGACATAAGCTTTAAAGCTCGATCCCCAGCGTATGATTCCGAGTCAGCTTAACATTTCTTATAACAATCAGCGCTTCTTCTCATAATTCAAATATCCGCTGAATTCATGAACTGCTAATATTTGTGTTGCTAATTGCTAGCAATTAAACTCCATAGTTGCAATAAATTTCTCATTTAATAGAATTAGAATATTTACTTTATACTTTCGGGTCTTATATAAAACTTTTGATTATGGAATATTTACTGAGGTAACCTGTGGAGTTCCATGTGTTAAACCAGGTTATAGAGGCTAAATAGTTTTTATAAAACTTCTGAGTAGTCAAATTGCCGAAAAAAAAGATACAAGCCGAGGTGGATGAAGTGTATTGACCGTGGTTTTAGAATTTCAATCGCCTTGCATTACCGTTAGGGCTTGCGCCCCAGCGCCTTTCAGAATTTGTCTCAGAAAGCGACTTGACTTCTCGCTAATTCAATTTCTTAACTGCCAAATGTGAAGATATATGACAGAATCACAGTCTCCATTAAGTTCTAACTCTGCTACCGGACGTAACCTGCCACCAGCGCCACCAGCCCCACCACCGCCACCACCAGGAATGAGTACCCAGCGTCAGATGACACAAACATTGGATATGAGTGCCAACTCTCCTGCTGTTAACTCTGCGCCTGTTGCAGGTCATCGTCCAGGTACACCACCGCCAATACCTAGTTCAGCTCGCCCGAAAAGTAGCCCTCCAGCACTGACTTTAGCGCAGATCATCAGGGAAGCTTACGATCAAGGATATTCTGATATTCACTTGGGTGTAGGTGAAGTACCCCGTTTCCGCAACCGAGGAGAAATTCAACCAACAGATTATCCAGAAACGGATAAAGAGAGTTTGATGAGTTGGTTGAGGGAGGTGATGACTGACGCAGAAATTCAACGTTTTGAAGAACACTTAGAATTTGACGGAGCAACTCAGTACGAATTTGCTCGCGTGCGGATTAACGTCTTTGGCTCCCTGAAAGGCCCTGCAATGGTATTGCGGTTGATTCCGTTGAAAATCTTAACTATGGAACAGTTGAGATTACCCCCAATTTTTCGGGATATTTGTCATCACCACAAAGGCTTAATTTTGGTGACTGGGCCGACTGGTTCTGGTAAATCCACAACAATGGCGGCGATGATTGACTACATCAATAAAGAGATGGCTAAGCATATCATCACCATTGAAGATCCCATAGAATTCGTCCACCAAAGCCGTAAGTCCTTAGTCAAACAGCGGGAAGTGGGAATGCACACCCGAAAATTTGACAATGCTTTGAAAGCAGCCTTACGGGAAGACCCAGATTTGATTCTGGTGGGGGAAATGCGGGATAAAGAAACAGTCAACACCGCCCTCAAAGCCGCTCAAACTGGTCACTTGGTAATGGGAACCTTGCATACCAATAGCGCTGTCAAAACCATTGAGCGGATACTTAACCTGTACTCTGGTGAAGAACAGGATGCCATGCGGGTGGCAATTTCTGAGTCTTTAGTCGCAATCATTGCCCAAGGTTTGTGCCGGACAACAGACGGGAAGCGGGCTGCTTTCCACGATGTGCTGATTAACACTGAGGCAATCAAAGAATGGATCAAAGATGGCAAATATGATGAAATTGGTGAACTGATGAAACAAGCCAGCTTTGACGGGATGATTACTATGAATCAGTCGTTGCTGAATCTCTATCAAGACGGCCGCATTACTGAAGAAACTGCCTTAGAAATGTCACCAACTCCTAACGAAATGGCGCAGTTTCTCCGAGGTCGGGTTTAGGAGTGGGGAGTGGGGAGTGGGGAGTGGGGGGAGTGTGGGGAGTGTGGGGAGATGGGGGAGTGGGGGGAGTGTGGGGAGTGTGGGGGGATTAGAAAAAGCTTCCGAACCTCCCACACCTTCCGAACCTCCCACACCTCCCACACCTTCCGAACCTCCCACACCTCCCACACCTCCCACACCTCCCACACCTCCCACACCCCCCAATCCCAAATATCTTTGTCTTCCTGGTTGCGGTTATCGCTAAGGTAAAAGGTAAAAGAGAAAGTTTTTTACTTTTTAGTTCCTTAGCTTCCTGTGAATAACTTGACGACAAACAAACTATCTACACCCCAGTTGTTCAAAGGCATTGCGCTATTTACACCTGGAGGAGATTTAATTTACTGCATCGACCCTAGTAAACAAGGTCGATGGCATTTGCATTTGTGTTCTGCTTTGCAGGAAATTCTAGATTTACCAGAGCCACCACATTTTTTAGTGCCTTGTTATACTGCGACTATTGACCACTGGTTAGATCCGCGTAGTCAACAAGTGCGAACTTTTGCTGAGGCTTATCCGGCTGTAATTAAATATCAATCTTTGCTGAATGCGATTTTTGGTACAGGGGAGCTTGTGTGGCAAGCAGCTCCTTGGCAGGACGGGTTGTGCGATCGCATGGTCTTAACAACTTATCATTCCTCATTCCCGCAACTTTGGGAAGATCACGACTTAATTGTACGTTTAGACCTTTCTGAACCTGTGCCGAAATATCACAAACCAGTAGTAGCACAAAAAGACCAATTAACAACACAAGGCTATGTCCTCCGCCTGTTTGTTGCCGGACATAGCTCAACTACCGAACGCATCCTGCAAAATCTACACGAATTCTTAGAGCGATCGCTCGGACACCCTTATACTTTAAAGGTGATTGATGTTTTAACTCATCCAGAACAAGCAGAAATTAATCAGGTTTCTGCTACTCCTACTCTTGTTAAGGTTTGGCCTCACCCAATTCGCCGAATCGTTGGAGAGTTAGATCGTGTGGAGAAAATTTTACAGATGTTAGCTACTAAGGAAACATTTTAAGTTTTATTAAACCAGAATTCAGAATTCAGAATTCAGAATTCTGAATTCGGCAATCTTTTTAGTGGGGGATTTAGACCCGCCACTACGAAAGTTGACCACCAAATTAAAAATTTGGTGGGGGACTTAAACCCACTTATTCAGACGCTCCTGCGTCGCTCTAAGCGAACGCGAGTGCGTCTCTAAGAGTTGCTATGCCGTAGGCTTTACGCTGCGCTATCCGCCAGTCATACAGAAAACATTGCTGTTAGCGGATAGCTAAGGTTTAGCCCATTCTGACGACTGACTCGTGAATTCTTTCTTGTTAATTTATTTCTGGGCAGTACAACAGGGCAATAGAGGCTTGTTTACAACTTCTTTAATCTCTACAGAATTTAACAAGTCTTCCCAATATTTCTGGACTTCGGGATCGTTAGGACGCTGGCGGCGTAAATTAGCTAAAGTTCTGAGAGAGTCTTCCCAAAATCCAGCTGTGGCAAACAAAACTGCACGATCCAAGTCTGTGTTTGGTTGTTTGAGTTGAAGGGCTAGATTTTCATCTTGCGATCGCACTATTTTTCCTAGTGCATATGAAGCTTTATCCAGGTTGCGAAGATCGCAAATCATTGAAAAAGTCCAACTATATTCTTTGCCGATTTGTAGAGATGATTTATCAGCAGGTACTGTGACACTAACAATACCATTCTGTCCAATCGGTTTGAAAGTTTCTTTATACAATGGGTCAATGCTCTCATCATCCTGCAAAACAAATTCTAGTGCTTCTACTTTTGTAGAGGTTTGAGGAATATAGAAATAGAATGTAGGATGTTCTGCTGTAGTTCGTTGAGCTTCTTTATCTGTGGGTGTCAGAGGAATGATAGATTGTCCAGTTTCAAAACAACTTCCCCGTGTTCCTGCCGATCTGACTCTACCAGGTTTACCAGGGACAAAGGCAATACGATTTCTGCCAGTGCCACGTTGAATATAACCTGTAACATTTCTAATTGCAGCAGTAGCATATCTATCTCCAGGACGTATGCGCTCTGCTTGCTGAAAATATCCTAAAGCTTTTCGATAATTTCTTCGTTTGGTTTCATTATAACCAAGCTGCATATATTGGGTATAAGCGGCTCTAGATTGTGCCAGTTGGTAAACTGACTCTGTAGCTAAAACCTGAGTTATGCCTAGAGGTTCTAGGGGTAGCAATGCTAAAGCCGCAAGTAGATAACTTGCCCAAAATTTATGTTTCATCATGTCCATATCCACTTGTAGTACATTGTTGTGGTTTTATAATACACTAGCTTAAACTTGACAGTGACAAGGCTTTATGTGTGCTACTTTGCGGTCAGGCTAAAGTAGCTTTGTGATTGAATTTGAGATTTTACAGCTATTTTCAGGTAAATAGACCACGCGGTAAGGGCACAGCACTGCTGTGCCCCTACGACAGATGTGGTTCAAATACATGAAAACTGCTGTAAATTGTTAAGAATTCAGAATCCATAAGTCAGAATTAATAAGATTTTAGAGTAAAGTAACGATCTTCTGGTTGAAGCCAGGAATTTAGTGACTCATAATTTCAGCGTGTGACCAAGCTGACTCACAAATCGGTGACGAAGAAGCTTATATATTTGTTCAAGATGGTGGAATCGAAACTAAGCGTCTAACTTACCAAGAGTTGGAGTATCAAGTAGAGGCGATCGCAGTTCATCTCCAATCTCTCTGCTCGCCAGGAGATAGAGCTTTGCTACTTTACCCGCCCGCATTAGACTTTATCGCAAGTTTTTTCGCACGTCTCTATGCCGGAATCATTAGACCTCTTGCAAAAGTGCTTTTTGCAACAGGGGGGAAAAGGGTAAAGGTTAAAGGGGAAGGGAACAATACAGAACTTTTTCCCCTTCCCCTTTTCCCGACTTATGCAAGAAGTCTATTGCTGTACCTGCCTATCCACCGAAACGCAATCAAAAACTATCTCGATTGTAAGCGATCGTCCGAGACGCTCAGGCTACGTTGTTATTAACCACCGCAGATATAGGACTACTATTTGATTTTTGAACAGATACGTAGGGGAGCCAGCGCTGTGCGGGGGTTCCCCCCGTTGAGGCGACTGGCGTTGCGTTATCGGCGAGAGTACAGCACCGAATCCTTAAGAATGGTGCGTTATCGGCGAGAGTACGGCACCCTACAAATACTTAATGTTGTTCAAAAATCAAACCGGATTCCTATATGTTCCAACTAATTGAGCAAATTGAATAAGAATGCAGAATTCAGAATTCAGAATTCAGAATTCAGAATGAATTCTGACGACTGACGCCTCTATTCTGTTCGATCAATTGGAAGAACCTGCATTCAGACAGTTACATTGGGTTTTCACTCATAGCGTCACAACCGATGCACTGTGCAAATTAACTATAGCAATCCTAAATAATTTGTCAGAAAATTCGCCCCCAGCTAACGCTGTCCCACGCCAGTAGCACCAAGTAGCATTTTTCATAATTATCGTGAGGAAAATACTGTCGGCAAGCCATCGCTTCATCATTGCAAACTAGATAAAGTTCGGATGTGGCAAATAAATGTAATCAATTGGAATTTAAAGATTATACATGAATTCTTTTGGCAGAATCCCCTTAGCTTGGTTGCAACTGACTCGTTATAAGCTGCGGCTGGTGGTAGCGATTGTCGGAATTGCTTTTGCGGTAATTCTGATATTTATGCAATTGGCTTTTTTAGATTCCCTCTACGATAGCCAAACAGCCTTACACAGTCGGCTGGTGGGTGATTTGATTTTAATTAATCCGGAAATGAAGACTTTGGCTAACACCAGAGAATTTCCTCGGCAACATTTGTATCGGATGCTTAATTTCAGCGAAGTTGACTCTGTTAACTATGTGTATCACGGACAGCATTCTTTCAAGTATGGCAATGTCAGTGCAGGCAAAGGAATTATTATCTTGGGCATCAACCCAGATAATTGCCCCTTTGAAATTCCCAATTTCGATCGAGTTGCTCATTTATTGAGAACTAGGGGTGTGATTTTATTCGATCGCAACTCTAACTTAAAAGAATATGGCAATATCTTAAATGTTTTGGAGTCAGGAAAATCAGTAGCAGCAGAAATCGGCGATCTGAAAGTTTGGATTAGCGGTTTAGTCAATTTTGCTGGTGCTTCCTTTGCCGATGATGGTAATGTGATTACCAGCAGTACGACTTTTAATTATTTGTTACCGATACGTTCTGCAAACAATATTAACATTGGGTTGATTAAGCTTAAACCTGGTGTCAATCGCAAAGCGATCGCCAAAAAAATCAGCACTCAACTTCCTGCGAGTGTTCAAGTGATGACACGTCAAGAATTTATTGATTATGAAAAACATTATTGGGCTACCAGCGCTCCCATTGGATTTGTATTTAGTACGGGAGTTTTCGTTGGGTTCCTAGTAGGAGTAATTATTGTTTATCAAATTCTATATGGCGAAGTCTCCGATCATTTACCAGATTACGCAGTTCTCAAAGCCAGAGGCTATAAACATCGTTATTTTTTAAACGTTTTGTTTCAGGAAGCACTGATTTTAGCAGTATTAGGTTATATTCCTGGGCTAATAGTTTCTGTAGGATTGTATGAAATTGTCAAAAATGCAACTGCTTTACCCATGCACATGACATTTCCCAGAGCCTCACTGGTACTTTTGCTAACAATTGTTATGTGCTTTACATCCGGTACTATTACTATGAATAAGTTAAAAGATGCCAATCCAGCAGATTTATTTTGAACTGGGGAATGGGGAGTGCGGAGTGGGGGAGATGAGGGAGATGAGGGAGATGAGGATAAATGACTAATGACAAATGACAAATGACAAATTCCCAAACAATTATTTCCATCCAAAATCTCAATTACTTTTTTGGAACAGGCGAACTCCAAAAGCAAGTTCTATCTGATATTAATCTACAAGTTAAAGCCAAAGAATTTGTAATTTTGACCGGCCCTTCAGGCTCGGGAAAAAGCACATTGCTGAGTTTAATTGGTTGCTTACGTTCTGTTCAAAAGGGAAGTCTCAAGATTTTGGGACAAGAACTCAATGGTTCTAACAGAGAGCAATTAGTCCAAATGCGTCGGAATTTTGGTTATATTACTCAATCAAGTAATTTGTTGGATTTCTTAACAGTCCAGCAAAATATTCAGATGTCATTGGAATTGCAGCCACAATTCTCACCTAAAGAAGCCCGTACAAAAACAGCAGCTATATTGGAGGCTGTTGGATTAGCTGATAAGCTCAATGCCTATCCAGGAAATCTTTCTGGGGGACAGAAACAACGAGTGGCTATAGCGAGTGCTTTGGTAACTCAACCCAAATTAGTACTTGCCGATGAACCTACAGCATCTCTGGATAAGACAGCAGGACGGAATGTAGTGGCGTTAATGCATCGTTTAGCGAAAGAACATAATAGTGCTGTTCTCATGGTTACTCATGATAATCGCATACTTGATTTGGCAGATCGGATTGTTAATGTTGAAGATGGCAAATTGGGTTTAGCTTTAAATCAAGAACTTTCGCTGGTGTTACCTGGTTTTGATGAAGCCTTATTAGAAAAAGTAGCGACTAAACCAATGGTTTTGACTTACCAATCAGAGGAAGTAATTGTTCGTCAAGGCGATCCAGCCAGTAAATTCTATATTCTTTTAGAAGGTGAAGTCGATATTCTCCAAGAATTTCCTGATGAACCAACTCGTCTGATAAATCATCTCAGTCGCGGGGATTATTTTGGCGAAGTGGGTTTACTTCGAGATGGTAAACGGACAGCAACAGTACGCGTTGCTAGAAATTCAGAAGTCAAAGTGATGGTAATTGAGGAAGAACTTTTCCGGCTTTTCCTTGGTAACTCTGAATTAACTAAGGCTGACATTGTGCGTCACTTGCATCAACGTGTGATGACTAGTCATCTCTCAAATGCATTACCCAACATAGATCCATCTGAGATTATAGCAGTTGCATCTCAAGCAAAGATAATTAGATATGGAGCCAATTCTATCATCGTTCAACAAGGTGAAGTAGCTGATAAATTCTACTTGATATTAGAAGGAGAAGTTGAAGCATTAGTGGGCGATCGCCATGATGAATTCACATCGTGTACTCTCCAATCAGGGGAATACTTTGGTAATGCACAGTTGGTTAATGGGGAAAAATATCCCTTCACAGTTCGAGCCGGACTTAGTGAGGTGGAAATGATGATAATCGATCGAGAAAATTTCTGTAGTTTGATTTTCAAATCGAATACAAATCAGGAAACTGTTGCTTCTGTGCTTCGTCAACGATTGATGAATTTGTGAATAGCGTCACCGAACAAGACAAAAATCCTTTAATATCATGTCCGGCTGATCGCTTATGATTACCGCTCCATAAACAAGGAACAAAAAAAGAATGCGAATTGGTTTAACGAATTTGAATTGATGCTCTTACCTGTAGCTTATTTAATGTTTTCACTCGATCGCTATCATTGGGATGGAGACGAATTTTCACTTTTACTATTCTGACATCTGCTCTGGCAGAGGGGTCATCATTGACGATTCCTGGTTTGTCAATTTGCAATCCAATGCGATCGACAATTCCTTTAATTTCCCCAGTGAATCCTCCATACTCGCTGACAATAATTGCGGGCTGATTTACCTTAATATATTGAATATCGCTTTCGTAAACTTCTGCCATTACATACATCTGTTGTGTCTGGCCAATGTCAACAATACCACCACTACCGATAACTTCACCGACTTTCGCGTTGACACTTAAGATTTGCCCTGCTACAGGTGCTTGCACATAAGTAGATTCCATATCAACTTTTGCTTTTCGTAATTGAGACAACGACTCATTCAACTCTGCTTTAGCTACGAGAATATCCGTTGGCTTCACATGCTTGACACTTTGCAGAGTTGCTTGAGACTCTTTAACACGTTCTGAGCCTGTACTAATTTGTTCGCTCAGGTTTGCTGTTGCTTCCTGTAACTTTTGTTGCTCAATCTCTACTTGCAAACGTTTCGTTTCCGTGTCGGCTGCGGAAACAGCCCCTTCTTGGGAGAGAACCTGATACCGTTGATAATCATTTTCGGCTTTACGTAGTTCTACTTGCTGACGGGCAATAACTGTTTTCTGAACCTTTATGCCCTCAAATAACTGAGCTTCCATTTCTGCAACTTTCTTGCGTTGGGCTTCAATTTGGCCAAACTTTTCACCAGCCAGAACTTGAGCTAAACGCGATCGCCCCACAATCACTTTCGCTCTAGCATTTTCCACAATGGCTCGATACTGGTTAAAGTTGTCCATAATTGCGATGACTTGGCCGACTTTAACGCGATCGCCTTCTTTCACACGCAGTTGTGCCAAACGCTGGTTAGATGCTGGAGCAGATAGGTGAATGATATCTCCTTCGGGTTCCAAACGACCCAAAGCTGTTACATGACTTATAGTCTGTTGATTACTTGAGATTTCCTGGAGGGTGTTTTGGTTGGTGCCCAAAGATCCACGTGAATTAACACCAAAAATAGTAAAAGCACCAACAACACCAATAGATAAAAGCAAAGCGATCGCTTTCATGTTCTGTATATATTTAACTTGCCCAGGTACTTATTTTGCCCATTATTTTTTACAAGTTAAATATGTTCGATGCAAAATATTACTTGAAAGCGTAGGGCTAGCCTTTTCAAGGTTGGTAGAAATTTTGTGAAAATAATTTCTCCGATCTCTGTGTTCTCTGCGTCTTTAACCGCTCCAGACGCAGAGAACACAGAGCGGACTTTTAAAGGTTAATTACAGATTAACTACTTCTTTTGTCCCACGGCAGCAATCACTTGAGACTGCCCTTGCTTATATTTATTAATAATTGAATTTTCATCTGACTCCATTTGCCAGTTAAGCCCGAATTCTTTGAGTGCCATAAGTAGACCAATTGCACTAGCTCGATTGGTGGCATAAGGAATTTGATGAACATCGCATAAACGCGTGAGTGCTTCAATATCTGCCGCGTGGGCATGGGAGCTTAGGGGGTCTTTGAAAAAGAAAATTGCAGAAATTCTATTCTCTGAAATCATACCTCCAATAGCCTGATCGCCTCCCAGTGGTCCGCTAGCAACGAGTCTTTCTACTGGTATCCCTAAACGCTGTTCCAAAGATTTTCCTGTACTTCCCGTTGTCACCAAGGGAACTTGTGAAAAGAAGTCATGTTGTTCTTCTACAAATTTCAGCAAAACACTCTTCATCTCATTGTGGGCAACCAGCGAAACAAACCGTGTACTTTCATCCACAGGGATTGGAGCTGCTTTGTCATAGGTGACCTTTTTTTTGGCAACCTGACTGATTTGAAGCATTTTATCCTCAAATTCTTTCAAGTCAATTTGACCATCACCTGATTCATCAAAATTGTCGAAAATTTCTTTATTTTCTTGTTCAGACCATGCTGATATGCCTAAGGTGGACAAAAAGAGCATGAATTCATCGGAAGTAATATGTCCATCTCCATTTTCGTCAGCAGCACTAAAAACTTTTGCAGGAGATAACCAACGACTTTCTAATAAATCATGAAGGCGTACAAGAGATTGCTCTAGCTCTTTATTTTGGTTTGACATTGTAACGTTATACTCGATCGCTAGATCTAAGGATAATACCTGAGAGGGTGACTTTAAGCCAAACACTAAGTAATTTTTCAATTGCCTATGGGAAGACTAAGTAAGTCGGCGTAAATAATTATTGTTAGAGTAACGCAGGGGCAGTTCTTGCTCAAAGCTTGGGGAGAAAGAGTTTGAGTCTTATTTACTTTTGTTTACACAGTTTGGTTTAATTGCACTGACTTACTTAACATAAAGATGCCCAAGCTTTTGAATGATTTCTGGTCAACTAGAAGTCACAATATGAATGTTGTTAAAGCAGTGATTCAGAGGTTGTTTGAAAAGTCAAAATGTATACCAAAAACCTCACTTCCATTCCTCTCTCTTGCAAGGAGAGAGGCTTTGAAACCCCCATTCCCTCGTAGGTAAGGGGGTTAGGTTTTTGAGGCTTAAATGTTACCAAAAATACTTTTCAAACAGCCTCTCAGGTAGCCCAACATCCTAAGTTTGAAACTTGACGGCAAAAGGGCAAGCACCCGACTATTGTCAAATAATTGTGCCAATTAATCTGTCAACGCGGACAAATAATTTAGTCAATCAACATTTTCCATCCAAATTTTGCAACCCCATCGCAATTTTACTGTGTTTCTCAATTTGCCCCATGACTTGTTTTGCTCGTTGAATCACTACCGCCGGTAAACCTGCCAATCTTCCCGCTTCAATTCCGTAAGATTTATCTGCGCCTCCTGGTTGGACTTGGTGCAAAAAGATAATTTGGTCGGGTAATTCTTTAACTGTCACTTGATAGTTAGCCACATTCGGCAAAATGCTGGCTAGTTCATTTAACTCATGGTAATGAGTGGCAAAAATCGTTCGCGCCCGAATTTCCATTGCGATATATTCTGCTACCGCCCAAGCAATAGAAAGACCATCAAATGTTGCCGTTCCCCGGCCAATTTCATCTAACAATACCAGCGACCGAGATGTGGCATGATTGAGAATATTTGCCGTTTCATTCATTTCCACCATAAATGTAGATTGACCAGTTGCCAGATCGTCTACTGCACCAACACGAGTAAAAATGCGATCGCATATTCCCAATCTGGCAAACCTAGCTGGTACAAAACTACCAATTTGCGCCATTAACTGAATCAATCCCACCTGACGCAAATAACAACTTTTGCCGCTGGCGTTTGGGCCGGTGAGGATAATTAAATCGGGGAGTAGGGAAATTTCTTCTTCACTACTCCCTACTCCCGATTCCCTACTCCCTAATTGCGTTGAATTCGGCACAAAGAACCCCGCAGGTAAAGACTGTTCTACCACCGGGTGACGACCATCAACAATGTTGATTTCTCTTCCTGACAACATTTCTGGACGACAGTAACCTTGTTGCACCGCCAATTCAGCTAAAGCACACAACACATCCGCCGCCGCCACTGCGCGGGAAAGATTGCGAATTACTTCCGCTTGTTCTGCAACTTCTTCCCGCAACGCCGTAAAAATTTCATATTCCAATTGATTTAAATCATCCCGCGCTGTGAGAATTCGTGCTTCCCGTTCCTTCAAGTCTGGGGTGATGTAGCGTTCCTCATTAGTCAGGGTTTGTTTGCGGATGTAATTGGCGGGTACTTGATCGGCTTTGGCACGGGAAATACTGATATAGTAACCAAAGGTTTTGTTAAATCCTACCTTTAATGTCGGAATTCCCGTCTTCGCTCTTTCGTCAACTTCTAAATTAGCGATCCATTGTTCGTCTGCTTTTACAGTGGCTTTCCTGTCATCTAACAGGGAATTCACCCCAGCACGAATCAATCCGCCTTCTTTGATATGTATTGGTGGTGACTCTACCAGATGGGCGTGTAATTTTTGTGCCAATTCTGACAAAATAGAGGGCACTTTTTGTAAAGCTTTCAAAAATGGCGATCGCGCATCAGTAACTAAGTGGGATAATTCCGGCAAGCGTGAAAGGGAATCTGCCAAAGCTGCTAAATCTCTGGCATTAGCAGTACCAGAACCCGCCCTTCCCGTCAGCCGTTCCAAGTCATAAATTTGCCGCAACAACTGTCGCAAATCCTGACGTAGGGGTGTATTTTCCATCAATTCTTCGATGGTATCTTGTCGCGCCCCAATGCCTTTAATATCGATTAGTGGTTGCAATAACCACCGCCGTAAAGCCCGCCCACCCATTGCTGTACTCGTTCTATCCAATGCCCAGAGTAGGGAACCGTGAAATGTACCATCGCGGACAGTTTGAGTAATTTCCAGATTACGGCGAGTTTGATTATCTACAATTAAATAGTCAGTAACTGTGTAAGTGCGGAGTCTTTGGAGGAAGATTGGGTGTTCTTTTTGAGTATCTTCCAGGTATTCGAGAAGACCGCCAGCTGCACGAACGGCCAGGGGAAGATGATCGCAACCGAGTCCTTCGAGCGATCGCAGTTTAAATTTCTGCAATAATCTAGGTCTAGCTTCACCTTGGGAAAAGGGAACTTGCGATCGCAAACTATAACAAAATGATGGTGGCAAACACTCCGGTAGATGCGGCGAAGTTTCTCCCGGACGCAGCAAACTACCTAAATCCGGTGCATTTGTGGGAACTAGCACCTCCGAAGGTTGCAAGCGCATTAGTTCTTGTGTGAGATGTTCTAAATCACTGCCTTGAGTGGTGAGGAATTCTCCTGTGGAGATGTCTGCATAAGCTAAACCCCAATGATTTGCGGCAATTACTACTGCTGCTAGGTAATTATTGCGACTTGATTTGAGCATTCCTTCTTCTAGCAAAGTGCCAGGAGTCAGGATGCGCGTTACTTCCCGCCGCACTAATCTACCAGTAGCTTCGGCTGCATCTTCCACTTGGTCGCAAATTACCACTGCATAGCCTTTTTCGACTAGCATCGTGGCGTAGCGTTCCCAAGCGTGATGGGGAACACCGGACATAGCCACTCGTCCCTGTTCCCCAGCTTGCTTACTGGTAAGGACTAATTCCAATTCTTGCGCTAATTTTACGGCATCTTGGAAATAGCATTCAAAGAAATCTCCCACTCGATACAGCAACACCGCGTGAGGATATTTATCCTTCGTCTCGACGTAATGCAGGTACATTTGACTTAGTTTACTGCGATCCACCTGTTGATGGTCAGAAATAAAAGTACTTGCATCAGGCTTGGCAGATGGAGTTTCAGGGTGAGAGGCAGTCATAGATGCTATCGAGTTACGCACGGAAATTCCACAATATCCGATGATAACGTGATGTTAGAGGTAAGGGGCGATCGCTCAAGGTTTTTTTACTCTTTTTTGCGACTGCTTCGACGCGTAGGTGGTTGTGGTGGTGGTGGTTCCTGTGATTTTAGTTTGTCATCATCAGTCAGAAACTCTACATGGAAACCCTTTTGGTGATAATGCCAACCCAAGACGACAATACTAGCATCACCCATAGAAGTCTTTTCTACAGCTTGATTGGGGAATTTAGCCGCTAACTCTTTCAAGTCTTCTTCTTCCCAAAGAACAATTTGTTCACGAAACTTAGCCCAAGGTGTAGTTTCATCAGCTGCATAAGTTATGATTTTGGCAAATTTTTGAGCTACTATACGTTTACTTTCTGAATTTGCTGTTTTAGCCTGCGCAATGTGATTACCTGTTTCTATAACAACAGCTAAAGGTAGTACCAGCGTTGTTGATTTGGCAATTTCTACCTCAATTTTCTGATTTACACGCTGATAATCCCAATCATTATTACCAGCAGTTTCTCTACTTGGAACTTGTAACCAAACGCATAAAAGCGATGTATCGATGAGTAGTACCTTTCTCATATTAGTAACTATTCATTACGAGAAAGGCTTCTTTCAATTGCACCCTTAGTTGTCATATCACCTAAAGAATATGATGCGAACAACTTAGAAAAATTATCAATATCTTCTAAAAGAGTAAGTTTGCTTTCTCCAGTTTCTTTATCGCGGTGTGCCACAACCACAAAAGGAATTATCTCTGGGCCTAAAGCATCAAGTAAAGCTGGGTTATGGGTGGTAAGTAAAATATCAATTTTTCTTTTGCTGCCAATTTCCCGTAGTATTTTAACTAGTAATTCTGCACGCGATGGATGAAGACCATTATCTATTTCTTCAATTACTAGTTGACTACCTTCTGGTCTTGTGAGCAATGCTGTAATAATTGCTAGAAAACGTAAAGTTCCATCTGACATACTTCTAGCATCAATCTCTGTAAAGTGACCAGGTTTCCATTCTTCTTGACAGTAGAGCATAGCATCAGTACGAAATCTACCTACTTTTTGTGCCCATACTTTTTGTATATCACCTTCTGGTAGCTCTTTAATGTAGTTTGATAGAGTTGCTTCAACTTCTGCTTTCCGTTTCTTAGATAATGCTGCTAGTACACCAGCTATATTTGAGGCGTCAGTTTCTAACTTTTCGCTAATTGGTGAGTAAGAGCGCATTTGGGAGGGAATAGGATTTAAAATAAAAATATTTTTAATATAATGATAAAAATTATATATAATTTTATCTTCTAAACCAGAATTTCCATCAACGAATAGAGTATTAGTTAGCGTTGTCTGAGTAGGTAAAAAATTATGCATTAAAATAAGTTTTTCATTGTAAGTATGAAGCCATTTTTCTTTTTCGTTTAAATAAAACACTTTTAAAAAATCTCTAATAGTATTTTTATCAGAATTAATATGAGATTCTTGATGAATTACAGATTCTTCTAAAACTTGAAGGGAAGGTTTTGTTTTTACTGTGATACAATAAATATAATCAGTATTAATATATTCACCTTGAATAACAATCTTTAATGTAAATTTTTTCTCAGGTTTAAATGCAGCCCATTCTACACCTCCTCGAATGGAAGGGAGAATTGAATCACCTATTAAAGCTGGTTTAACATCCTCTCTTCTAAAGGTTATTTGTAAAAATTCCAAGGCTTCAACCACATTAGATTTACCACTTGCATTTGTCCCAATCAAAACAGTCAACGGATCAAGTGGAAGTTCGGCATAACGGAAACTTTTCCAATTTTCAAGTATGAGTTGCTTAAGCATGACCAACTCCAAAAATGCTAAAATTCTATTTTTCCTAATACTCTTGATAACAAATTAGGGTGCAAATCGCAGAGTTTAATACACCTCTAAAATTTCACTCACCCAACCATTCTTCACGAGAAACTCCAGCTTGTCGTAATAGCCGCGATAATAAACCCACACTAATATCACCCTCATAAGGATTGGGAATAATCACAGTAACATCACTTAGTCGCATTTGTGGATGTTTTCCTCCTGCGTAAGGGCCTTCAAAGCCTAACTCTTGCAGACGTTTTACTAAATCACGCCAAGAAACAGGGGTTAATCTAGACATTTTTATACAAGCTTCGTCAGTTCATTGAGGTTGATACCAGCAATTACGGGAATCGTTAACCCCAAACGTAACCGTAGCGCTAGCCAGTCACTTAAAGCTTCTCTTAATTCCCGCCTACATCCTTCTAAAGTTTGATGATTTGCCCAGACTCCTTGTAAGCTTGGAATCTCTCCCCAATAAGTTTGCTCATCTTCAATGATTTCATAAACTGCTAGTTCCATTGCTTGGTCAATGTAGCTTGCCAGCATAATAATTAAACAATCCAGTACCTTACTTCAATTTAGCTTTTATCAGCAGCGATCGCTACGGTGCATAAATTATCCAAAAAAATCTGACTCCTGAATTTTTCTTAAGATTTACTTTTCTGGTGGCAAATCTACACTGTAAACAATTTTCCCTTCCAAGTTACGCAGAGTTACTGTCATCACTTTTGTATTTGCATGAATTTTGACTCCTCCAAAGAATTGCAAACCTTCACTTGGGGGTCGATTTGCTTTTGTACCTTCAGGAAGGCTTTGAAATACCAATTGTGGACCAAAAGTATTTTCCAATTGGTTAGGGCCAAATGTACCAGAGTTCAAAGGACCGGCGACGAATTCCCAAAAAGGTTTAAAATCGGTAAACTGTGCTTTTGCAGGGTTGTAATAGTGGGCTGCTGCGTAATGTACATCAGCAGTTAACCAAACCACATTCTGAATATTTTTGTTTTTGATAAATCGCAGTAAATCTGCAAGTTCTAATTCTCTTCCTAAAGCCGGACCGTCTCCGTTAGCCCAAGCTTCAAAATCTGTGGTACCATCTCTAACAATTAGTCCCAAAGGCATATCACTAGCAATCACTTTCCATGTTGCTTTTGATGACAGTAATTGCCTTTTTAACCATTGTATTTGTGTTCTGCTTAAAAATTCCGTTTCTTTACTTGGTATCGTCTGATTATTAGGAGTATTTGGCCCCCGATAAGTGCGCTCATCCAACATGAAAATATCTAATAATGGGCCATACTTAAAGGAGCGATAAATTCTCGCTTTATCTGGATTGTTTGTTTCATACCCAATAGGCAGATATTCTAAAAATGCTTGCCTTCCCCTTTGGGCTAGCAAGTTAACATCTTTAACTTTATAGCGATCGTCACTTAAAAGAACTTCTCCAGGATACCAGTTATTTGTGATTTCGTGGTCGTCCCACTGCACCAACATGGGAACTTCTGCGTTAAAACGCTTAATATTTTCATCGAGTAAATTGTAGATATAATTCCCACGAAATTCTGTCAGGGTTTCTGCAACTTTGGATTTTTCTGGTGTGATAATATTTTTCCAAATTGTGCCATTATCTAAGGTAACTTGTGCTTGAATTGGACCATCAGCATAAATATTATCGCCAGAATGAATGAAAAAGTCAGGATTAAGTTGGCGCATGGTTTCATAAATTGTCATTCCACCAAACTCAGGATTAATTCCCCATCCTTGACCGGCGGTATCGCCACCCCAAACAAAGAATATATCTCTTCCATATTTGGAGGGAGTCCGGAAACTGCCTTTGACAGCTGCGCTATAGGTATTTTTATAATTTAAATCTTGGAAAATCACCCGATAAAATATTTTTTGGTCTGGTGGTAAATTCCTCAAAAAAAGTCGTGCTGTAAAGTCACTGTCTTTTAAAGCATTTGGTCCCAGAACTCGCTGCACATTTTTAAAAGACTCACTAGTGGAATATTCTACGAGCATTTTGGCAGGGCGATCGCTCTTACTCCAAATCACAATGCTATCCTTGGATATATCTCCGCTAGCTACACCATAAGGTATACTAGGACGCATTTTATCAGAGGTGATAATTGCAGGTGCTTCCGCAAAAACTTGTGACTTTGATACAACATTCGTGGTGATAATTCCACCTGCTGTTACAGCGGAACGCAGCAAAAACTGGCGACGGTTTAGCATATTAAATAATATCAAGTCTAAGAAGTATTACACGATAAGTGTTTACCATATCTTCCTATGGCAATAAGTAAAGATCGAGTTATCAAAGGGTTAATAAAACAATATTTATTTTTCGTAATTTTATTTAATATAATTTCAAAACATTATCTTTAGCGTATTGGTTTATTAACTGAGTTTCAAGTAAGAGTTGAAGAAGAATTCAGAAGTCAGAATTCAGAATTCAGCAATCTTTTAGTGGGGAATTCAGACCCGCCACTTTCTTGTTGACCACCAAATTGAAAATTTGGTAGGGGTGCAAAAACGCCGTTTATTCGTCCGCCAGTCGCACAAAATTTATACTGAATTCTGGCTCCTGACTTCTGAATTCTGTTTTGATAAATGAAATATGAGCAATTCAGACTTCATTTTTATTTTTCCTCTTCAGAAATAAAATTTTTGACAAATTGGTTATGCTTTTATTCTTTACTTGATGTTACAGCTAAAGAGCGATCGCCCAACTTTTGTTTGCTCGTGCTGCAAATATAATGTTGCCGTAATAAATTATACATTCAAATCAATAATAGCTACTTTGGCGGACTTAATTTTTCCACATCTACCCTGTAAATTTTGGGTAGGAATTTGGGAAAAATAAGTTTGTAACAATTGATTAAGTTTAAAATTAGCGAGATAGTTGTTCAGGATGTTACCACAAATATTACCTCAACAGTCGAGTCTTGAGAGTATGATGGCTACAAGTGGCATAAAAAATGCTAATCAGCCGAACTTGCGATTAGAGTCAACTTTACAAGAATTACCCTTTTGGCAGGTTCACATAGAAATAGAGCGTCCAGGCAATGATTTAGTTACGCTTTTTAATCAAGACCCTTTACTGCCAGGAATTATTCTGAATAATAATCAACAATATGTGGGGATGATTTCACGGCGGAAATTCTTTGAGCATATGAGCCATCCCTATAGTTTCTCACTATTTTCTCTCAGGCCGATTGAAATTCTCTACAAGTTTTTCGAGAGAGATATATTAGTACTTTCTGAAGATACGATCATTGTCAAAGCTACTGAGGTAACTTTGCAACGACCACATGAAATTACCTATGAGCCGATTTTAGTTAAAACTACATCGGGAAAATATAGGTTGGTTGATTTCCATCAATTACTTTTAGCCTACTCTCAAATTCATGTCTTAACACTAGTTCAATTACAGCAGGTAGAAGAACAATCGAGAGTTGCCAAAGCAGGCTTTAGGGATCTGCAAGAAAATTATACCAGATTAATCCAGAATGAAAAAATGGCTGCCTTGGGGCAACTCGTAGCTGGAATTGCCCACGAAATTAACAACCCAGTCAACTTTATTGCTGGTAATCTTGTCCATGCCATCGAATATAGTCAGAATTTGCTGAGTTTAATTAGATTGTACCAACAATGTTATCCTGAACCAGAAGTAGAAATTAAAAATGCGATCGCTCAAATTGAACTTGATTTTTTAACCAAGGATCTTCCTAATCTTCTCAACTCTATGGAGGTAGGTACAAAACGTATCGAGCAAATCATTCTTTCCTTGCGAAATTTTTCCCGCCTTGATGAATCTGATAAAAAATTAGTTGATATCCACGAAGGTATTGATAGTACTTTGTTAATTTTACAAAGTCGTTTCAAAAATCATCAAACTGGTAAAACCATAAACTTGATTAAAAAATACGGAAATCTTCCCCTGGTTGAGTGTTATCCTGGGCTACTCAATCAGGTATTTATGAATATTTTAGCAAATGCTATTGATGCTATAGAAGAGGAAGTGGGGAGTGGGGGGCAGGGGGCAGGGGAGGCAGGGGAAGCAGGGGAAGCAGGGGAGGCAGGGGGAGTGTGGGGAGGTTATAAAAAAGCTTCCCAGACTTCCAATGCCCAATGCTCAATGCCCCAAATTCGCATTTGTACTGAAGTTATTGATAATAGGGAAGTGATTATTCGGATTGCTGATAATGGTTCTGGAATTCCAGAAAGTTTACAAAAGCGATTATTCGATCCATTTTTCACCACTAAACCTGTTGGTAAAGGCACAGGATTAGGGTTATCTATCAGTTATCAAATTATTGTAGAAAAACATGGTGGCCAACTGCAATGTATCTCTGCTTTTGGCAAAGGAAGTGAGTTTATCATTAAAATTCCAGTGCAACTTAATTCCTGTTTTTAGTTAATCTATAGGATTCCTATTTGATTTTTGAACAAAATCAGTATACCTCTACCTCCCTTCTTTCCTGTTCCCTGTTCCCTGTTCCCTGCCTACGCAGATAAATTCAGGAATCAAAGCGGATTCCTATAAATGATTGAATGCTAACTATAAGTTCCTGCTGTCTCGCCTGTGACATTCTGGGCTGCTAACTCAATATCATCAATTTTATTAAACTCGCCAGCACGCCAGCTATCTGCGGCATCCTTGATAAAACTCGCAACAGGAATTGCAATTAACAAACCCAGCACGCCTCCTAATTTAGCCCCCAGTAATAAAGAAATTACCACCCACACGGGATTTAAGCCAGTTAAATTGCCGATAATTCGGGGTGCAATAAAATTAGAATTAACTTGGTCGATGGCAACAGCTACACCTAAGACTTCCACTCCTAGCCAAAAGTTTTGCAACGCCACCAAAAGACTGACTATAGCAATACCTATTCCTGTACCAAAGGGGAACAAAGAAAACAAGCCAATACCGATGCCAAAAAGTAGCGCCAAGGGAACTTGCAAAATCCAAAATGCTAGTGTAATGGTCAATCCCAGCACGGCACCCAATGTAGCCTGACCGATAAAATAATTGTGGAAATCCTCTCGGAGTAATTGCCGGATTTTTGAGCCAAAATTAGGGGGAAACCACTGAAAAATCCCATCCCAAAGACGTTCGCCGTTCAATATTAGGTAGATAGTCAGCACCACCGCCAACAGTACGTTGACTACAATACCAATGGTATCGACAGCAAAACCAAGAATTCTGCCGGTGAACGACTGGAGTTGATTAGATAATCTTTCTAAAATTTCGCTAGCCAAAGCACTTAAATTAATGGGTAGGTGCTGTTGACTTAACGCCCAATCCTGGAAAGCTTCTAACTGCTGAGTGCCAGAATCAATCCAACTAGGCAAAATATTAGCTAATTCGTTGAGCTGTTCTATGATCAGGGGAACCAAAGTGATGCCTAAACCCACTATAATCACCACAGTCAAAAGTAACACTCCCACGATCGCCAAGTCACGTTTCACCCCTTGTCGCTGAAGAAATTGGATTGGATAGTCCAAGACAAAAGCCAGTAGGATGGCGGCAGCAATAACACTCACCAATGGTTGAAAATACTGTACAACCTGGAGCAACAGCCAGCCGTTGAGAATAATAATGGGAAATGCCAATCCTATACTTAACCATCGTGGCAGTTTGTTTGCTGATTGCATTAGTGATGACTACTCCACAAGAGTTTTAACTTGATTGTGGCTGGTGGGGAGTGGGGAGTGGGGAGATGAGGGGGATGGGGGGGATGAGGAAGAGGGGCAGGCGGCAGGGGGCAGGGGGCAGGGGGCAGGGGGCAGGGGGCAGGGGAGAAGCCCCTCCCCTCCCAAGCAAGAACTGCTCCCTTGCCTCTTCCCCATAACCAATGCCCCATGCGCTATTTCCCATTCCCTACTCCCCACTCCCTAATCTACTGATTCTTCTCAATAAAATCCAACATAATTTGCTGATGCATTTCCCCTAATGGTCGCACTTCGCCGGCATTTTTTGAATAGCAATTACCTTGGTGAATATCTTCTGGAGTCAATAATCCCATATCCCAGCCTTCATTCAAAACCAATTCATTTAACTCCACCAAGAGTGGTGCATGAAAAACATGACGGACAACTTTTTCATCGTGATAACACCCAAATTCAACAAACGGTGGTAAGGTATAGCCGATTTCTTCTAAAATTTCTCGTTTGACTGCAACATCTGGCGTTTCACCAGGTTCGATATGACCACCGAATAGTGCCCAGTAACCGGGATAAGGAATAGTGGGGATATTGTCCCGTAGTTGCATGAGAAATTTGTTTTTTTGGTAGAGAATAGCGATCGCTACATGTACTGGTTGATTGTTCATATGTTCATTTTTAATTGCTGAATTATTCTTCTTCTAAATAAATTTCCCCGAGTTCTTTGCCAGCTAAAGGGATACTTCTGTAGCGAACTTTACCCTTGAACACTACTTCCGATCCCTCTGGCAAACTTTTTTGATTAGTCACAACCCAAATTTTGCCTGTTGTGTCATCTATTTGATAAGCCCACTGCTTCATCAGGGGAGCTTGCTTTTCTACCTTCCCTTGGATGTAAACTGTAGCTTGATTCTTTTGTTCTGGTTTAATTTCTCCAATTGGGGTAACATTGGCGCCAAATTTGAAGCCAGTTCCACTCAAGCCAGAGGAGGGTAAATTACTACAACTCGAAAGTCCTGCTACCAGGAAAAAAGCTAACCCCACACGGTAGATAACAATACTTTGTCTGTACAAGAAGCCAATGGAGGAATTTCTCGTTTGTTGCATGAAAGCCACCGATTGAGCAAATTTTTGCTTCACTGCTTGTTCTGTCGCCACTTCGATCGGGTCAGTTCCCATCTATAATACTTTCTTCTGAATTGGGTATGGGCATTGGGCATTGGGAGTGTGGGAAGCTTTTTTATAATCTCCCCGTTAAAAGACTCGCTCACAAGTATTAAAGACTCGCTCACGAGTATTAAAGACTCGTCCACGAGTATCAAAGACTCGCTCACGAATATCAAAGACTCGCTCACGAATATCAAAGACTCGTCCACGAATATCAAAGACTCGCTCACGAATATCAAAGACTCGTTTACGAATATCAAAGACTCGCTCACGAATATCAAAGACTCGCTCACGAATATCAAAGACTCGTCCACGAATATCAAAGACTCGCTCACGAATATCAAAGACTCGCTCACGAATTTTAATTTAGGGACTTCCAATTAAAAAAACATCCCACCGTAGGGGCGCACAGCTGTGCGCCCCTACAAATGTAAAAATAATTTGGGATAATTTATTTTTTGGAAGTCTCTTATACGAAATTTATAGTTATAAATTATTCTCCCCCCACTCCCCCCACTCCCCTTTTCAAGACGAATATAATTTTCATGAAAACACAAACTGCCAAACTCCTTGATGGAAAAGCACTAGCAGCAAAAATTCAGCAAGAACTTTCTGTTGCCATTAGCGAATTACAACCAAAAGTTGGACGCCCCCCTGGCTTAGCAGTGCTGATGGTTGGCGATAATCCAGCCTCAGCTGCTTATGTACGCAATAAAGAAAAAGCCTGCGCTAGAGTTGGTATAGCCTCTTTTGGCAAGCATTTTCCTGTGCAAACTACTCAAGGGGAATTAGAAGAGGTTATTGCTACACTCAACCACGATGAACGTGTGGATGGCATTCTCGTGCAGCTACCCTTACCTAACCATTTGGATGCTGTTAGCTTGTTACATCAAATCGATCCCGATAAAGATGCCGATGGACTGCACCCAGTGAACTTGGGGCGACTAGTACGGGGAGAAATCGGTTTACGTAGCTGCACTCCTGCTGGTGTGATGCGGCTTTTAGAAGAATATGAAGTTCCTTTGCAGGGAAAACAAGCAGTAGTGGTGGGACGTAGTATTTTAGTGGGTAAGCCAATGGCGTTAATGCTATTAGAAGCTGATGCTACAGTCACCATTGCTCATTCGCGATCGCACGATCTCAAAACGATCGCTCAAAATGCTGATATTCTGATTGCAGCAGTGGGTCGTCCCGGATTGATCTCTGCTGATATGGTAAAACCAGGCGCTGTTGTGGTAGATGTGGGAATGAATCGGGTCACTGATGCCAGTGGCAACAGTCGGCTCGTTGGCGATGTCGATTTGGAATCAACTGCTGCCGTAGCAGGATTCATCACCCCAGTTCCTGGTGGTGTTGGACCAATGACTGTCGCCTTATTGTTACAAAATACATTTACCAGCTATTTCAAGGCAGTAAGAAAATGAGGAGTGAGGAGTTAAGAGTGAGGAGTGAAGAGTTAAGAGTGAGGAGTGAAGAGTTAAGAGTTACATTACCAACTCCTAACTCCTAACTCCTAACTCCCAACTCCCAACTCCCAACTCCCAACTCCCAACTCCCAACTCCTAACTCCTAACTTCCAACTCTTGATTTTTTCAGTCCCACAGCACCTTAAAATTGTGACGTATAGGACAAAATCCCAAAATGTCAGGAATTTAAGAATGGTAGCAACTGATAACGTTCAAAAGACACCACCAGAGGAAGCCAAATTTAACCTAGCAGGCTATCTCAAAGAACAGCAAAAGCTTTGTGATACCGCTTTAGATCGGGCTATTCCCATCGTTTATCCAGAAACAATTTATGAGTCGATGCGCTACTCCTTATTAGCTGGAGGTAAGCGTGTACGCCCGATTCTCTGCCTTGCTACCTGTGAAATGATGGGTGGCACCATCGAAATGGCTATGCCAACAGCTTGCGCGGTGGAGATGATCCACACAATGTCTTTGATTCATGACGACCTCCCGTCAATGGATAATGACGATTATCGTCGTGGAAAGCTGACAAATCATAAAGTCTATGGCGAAGATGTGGCAATTTTAGCTGGAGATGGTTTGTTGGCTCTGGCTTTTGAATATGTTGCCCTTCAAACTCCTGAAAATGTTCCCAGAGATCGAGTCTTGCAGGTAGTTATCCGTCTCGGTCGGGCTTTGGGGGCTGCTGGTTTAGTCGGCGGTCAAGTTGTGGATTTACAATCTGAAGGGAAATCAGATATTTCTCTAGAAACGCTGAATTTCATTCACGAACACAAAACAGCCGCGCTTTTGGAAGCATGTGTAGTTTGTGGCGGGATCGTAGCTGGGGCATCATCTGAAGATGTGCAACGACTAGCCCGTTATGCTCAAAATATTGGGCTAGCATTTCAGATCGTAGATGATATTCTGGATATCACTGCTACCCAAGAGCAATTAGGCAAAACAGCCGGCAAAGACCAAAAAGCGATGAAAGTTACCTATCCCAGCCTTTGGGGACTTGAGCAATCCCGCTTAAAAGCCCAAGAGCTAGTTAAAGCAGCTTGTGCGGAATTAGAACCATTTGGGGAGAGAGCCGTGCCACTCCAAGCGATCGCTCATTTTATCATCAGTCGCAATAACTAGTACAAAAAGGCAAAAGGTACAAATGCTCATAGCATCAACTTTTTGTCTATTTTTAACCGCTGGGTGATTTTCGACCTGATGTACTGCGTTAATTTGGGATTTTGGGTTGAATCTAAATGTTTCCTCAACCAACAACTGCTACTCATATTACTAACCTAACCACAATACCATGCAGGACATAGGCAACATTTTAGACAACCGGGTGCTGCTGGTTGCTCTGGTAGCTTGTTTAATTGCTCAAGCATTAAAACTCATAATCGAGATCGTCAAAAATCGCAAGCTGAATATACGTGTTTTAGTGACAACTGGAGGTATGCCCAGTGCCCACTCAGCTTTAGTTACGGCTCTAGCTGCTGGTGTCGGGCAAAAACTTGGCTGGGCATCTCCTGATTTTGCGGTAGCAACGGTTTTTGCGATCATCGTCATGTACGATGCAGCCGGAGTTCGCCAAGCTGCTGGCAAGCAAGCTCGTATCCTCAATCAAATGATTGATGAATTATTTCATGAAAAACCAGACTTTAGCCAAGACCGTCTTAAGGAATTACTTGGACATACACCAGTTCAGGTAATAGCTGGATCGGCTTTGGGTATAACCGTTTATTGGTTAGCTAGGTCTGCTTATTAAAGAAGAATGCAAAATTGGTGAATACAGCTTTCGGAGGTTAAATCCACAGTCAGCTAAAAAAGAATTGATGCGATCGCCAATCTGACGTTGCAGGTAATTGCGCTGCATCGGTGGTGTTTGGTATGTCCAATGACAGGCACGCTACAATGTCTGACGCCAAGCCGTAAAACGTCCACGCATTTACTAACGCATATATTAACTTGAAGATAATGGCGATCGCTACTCTGAGAAGCTGCTAAAAGCTCTCAGGTTCTAGTTAGAATTACATAAGCACCATCAAGCTGATGTTGCAGCACTATCACAGTAATTTATCTCAATGTGGTAATTCTATATACTTAAATTTAATTTCTCTTTTGAAATAAAAGCTACTTTTTTGATGCCTTACCTAGCTAAAATTTTGTGGTAATTCTATATACTTAAATTTAATTTCTCTTTTGAAATAAAAGCTACTTTTGTGATGCCTTACCTAGCTAAAATTTTGCTGTATCCGATTAAGTCATTGGATGGTGTTGAAGTTGAGAGTGCTAGAATTCTTGCCAGTGGTGCGCTACAACATGACCGCGAATTTGCAATCTTCGATCGACAGGGTAGATTTGTCAATGGCAAGCGTCATGCCAAAATTCATTTACTGCGAACGTCTTACCCAAGCCCCCTTGGGACATCGCAATTCACACTTGTAAATAAAACTATATCGCTGGAAATCCCTGGTAGTAACTCACAACAAGTTTTTGATTTGAATCAGGAACAGCAAGCATTAGAAGCAACTTTGAGTGATTTTTTTGGGTTTGCTGTCACATTGAGACAAAACTCTGCGATCGGATTTCCTGACGATACAGACTCACCTGGCCCAACGGTAATTAGCACAGCAACGTTAGCAGAAGTAGCTTCTTGGTTTCCCAATTTAACTGTAGATGAAATGCGCCGCCGAATGCGTGCCAACATCGAAATTGATGGTGTACCAGCATTTTGGGAAGACCGGCTATTTCGTGAACAAGGTGATTTAGTCTCCTTTAGAGTTGGAGATGTGCATTTTTTTGGAGTTAAACCTTGTCAGCGTTGTATAGTCCCAACACGTGACTCTTACTTGGGAAAAGCTGATGCAAACTTTCAAAAAATCTTTACGAACCGTCGCCAAGCAACTCTGCCAGAATGGGTTGCTGCATCGCGTTTTAACCACTTCTACAGATTGAGTGTGAATACACAATTACCGCCATTATCAGCCGGAAAAATTTTACAAATCGGCGCTGAGATAGAGATATTTCCACAATAAAATTAACATTTCGTAAAACTAAAAAATACAAAGTAAATTTTTTTTATTTTTTTTATTCTCACTCTGTATTTAAATGAAAATTTAAAGATTGTTGTAATTACAATCTAAATTTTTGCAGCAACCCAAAGGTTTTAATAGCGGAAAATCAAGATATCAGCAATTCAAAATTAAATTTAGGACTAGGTGCTAATGGCAACCTGAATTTTAGAATGGCATACTGTAGCTGTTCGGTTCAATTTCTGTTTTAGAACATCTGTTGATACATTGCCAGATAAAACCGATGGAATTAAGGTGTAATTATCAAGTCCGAAAATTTATATGTTGGAGGAACTCAGCCAGTCAAACAAGTATATCAATTAAAATATAGTGTTTTTTTATACTATTGAGTATAAAATATGTCATAAGCTGAAACTATGGTACACCGTAGTTCTCCTGTTATTAAATGTAACTAATATGGCATAAATGCCCCTAGCAGCTCCTGGGGAAGAATCAAAAAACAATGTTATCCAAACTTCAGTCCATCAAATCTCTCAATTGCTTAGTTGGCAAAATGTATGCCAAGATGCCCCTTAGGTATGTTCTGATTGTGCCCTTTATATTGCAAATTTGTGGGGCAGTAGGACTTGTGGGCTATCTTTCCTATGAAAACGGACAAAAAGCCGTCAAAGAGCTTGCTGCTCAATTAGAAAATGAAATTTGCGATCGCATTGAACAGCATCTGGATAGCTATTTAACAACTCCGAAGCAAATCAATCAAATTAATTTAGATGCAATTGAGCTAAATTTGCTGAAGCTTTCTGACTTTAAAACCACCGGAAAATACTTTTGGAAACAAATGCAGGTTTTCAATATTGGCTACAACAGCTTTGCCAATCCCAAAGGTGAGTTTATCGGTGTTGAACGTCTAGATAACGGCAAGCTCTTGATTAATGAAGTTAGCCAAAAGTATGGTATGGGCAAACTTCATGTTTATACTACAGACAACCAAGGAAATCGTAGTTATTTACAGGGAGTCAAAAATTACGATCCTCGCCTAGAGGCTTGGTATACAGATGCAGTTAAAGCACGTAAACGAGTTTGGAGTCAAATTTATCAATGGGAAGATAAACCAGAAATTTTATCTATATCTTCTAGCTATCCTGTTTACGATAAAAATCGTAATTTTGTTGGGGTGATTAGTGTTGATTTGATTTTATCACAAATCGGCAACTTTTTAGGCAAATTAAAAATAAAAGAATCGGGTAAAACTTTTATTTTAGAGCGCTCTGGGTTAATAGTAGCTTCTTCTACTAGCGAGCCACCATATACCATCATTAATGGTCAAGGAAAACGTCTATCAGCATTAGATAGCCAAAATTCTCTAATTAGACTTACAACACAGTCCTTGATCGAACGCTTTGGCAGCCTTGAGTTTGTTGTGGGTAAAAAACAGCTAACTTTTACCGCCGATGGAATAGATTATTTTGTGCAGGTAAAAAGTTGGAAGGACGATTTGGGTTTGGATTGGCTAATTGTAGCAGTCATCCCAGAAAGCGAATTTATGGAGCAAATTAATGCCAATACCCGTACCACCATCATACTGTGTATAGTTGCTTTTTTAGTAGCTACAAGAATTGGGATTTTGACTGCTCGCTGGGTGATTAAGCCGATTTTAGAATTAAACGCATCAGCTAAGAAAATTGCGAAAGGTGAATGGGAGCAAACATCAGAAATTCTGCGCTCTGATGAGTTGGGAGAACTCGCCAAGTCATTTGAAACTATGGCTAACCAGCTCCAAGCATCCTTTAGTGTTTTGGAAGCAAAGAATGCCCAGATGCAAGTTTTAAATGAGGCGCTATCTGAAAGTCAAAGTCGGCTGACTCAATTTTTAGAAGCTATGCCAGTAGGTGTATTTATTATAGATGCTCAAGGTAACCCTTATTACACAAATGAAATTGGTCAGGAAATTCTTGGTCAAGGGACAATAGCAGAAGCTAGCACTGAAAAATTGTCAGAGGTATATCAAGCTTATCTTGCTGGTACAAATCAACTTTATCCTAGCGATCGCTTGCCGGTTTTAAGAGCATTGCAAGGGGAACATGCCAGGATTGATGATATGGAAATTCGCCGTCACGACAAGATTATTCCCATTGAAGTTTTAGGAAAGCCAATCTATGATGAATCGGGGAATCTAGCTTTTGCGATCGCCACATTTTTTGAGATCGGTCAACGCAAGCAAGCAGAAAAGTTATTAGCAGAATACAATCTGATCTTAGAAGCTCAAGTCAAAAAACGTACTGATGAATTTCAGCAAGTGATTGAGCAATTGCAAATCACCCAAGAAGAACTGATTGAATCGCAAAAAATCGCCGCACAGGAAAAACAAGTAGCCGTTCGAGAAGCAGCACGAAGCGCCGCCGCCAACCTCGCCAAAAGCGAATTCCTCGCTAACATGAGCCACGAACTGCGTACCCCACTCAACGCCATTCTCGGTTTTACCCAAATCATGAGCCGAGACTATTCATTATCTAGCGAACATCAGAAAAACTTAGCAATTATTAATCGTGCTGGCGAACATTTACTAAATTTAATTAACGACATTCTAGAAATGTCCAAAATTGAAGCTGGTAGAATCAGATTAAATCTAAGTAGTTTTGACTTAATTCATCTGCTGAAGAACTTAGAAGAAATGTTGCACTTACGTGCCGCCTCGAAAAACTTAGAATTAGTATTTGAATATGCCCCAGACTTGCCTCAATACGTACAAACAGATGAAAATAAATTGTCTCAAGTCTTGCTCAACCTCTTGGGAAACGCCATTAAATTTACTGATATTGGCAGGGTGACGTTAAGGGTGAGGCTGGGGATGGAGGGATACGGAGACACGGTGATGCAAAGACACGGAGATACCGCGTCTTCTTCGTCCGCCCAATTTTTAATCTTCGAGGTACAAGACACTGGTTGTGGTATTGCCCCAGATGAAATTGACTTGCTGTTTGAGGCTTTTGAGCAAACTGAAATCGGCAGAAAATGCCAACAAGGAACAGGACTAGGCTTGGCTATTAGCCGCAAGTACGTGGAACTGATGGGGGGAGATATTACTGTCAGCAGTACTCCTGGTATTGGTAGTACATTTACTTTTGATGTTCAGATTGCTCTGGCTTGTCCCAGAGAAATGCCGACAAACGCAAATAAACACGAAATTCTCGCTTTAGCTGCTACTGAAAAAGCATATCGCATCTTAGTGGTTGATGACTCCAAAGAAAGCCGTCTATTGCTAGTTAAAATTCTTACATCTATGGGCTTTGAAGTCAGGGAAGCTACAGATGGTAGGGAAGCTGTTGCCAATTGGGAATCTTGGCAACCACACTTGATTTTCATGGATATGCGAATGCCTGTCATGGACGGTTATGAAGCCACAAGAATCATTAAATCTAAAGAATTCCCCTATGGCGAATGGCGCAAGGGGAATAGAGAAGAAGGTGTGCCTCAGGTAAACTCCCACAGTCCAACACTAGTTGCTAGTCACTTAAGTGCGAGTCAGTCTTGTGCAACAGCAAATCCGTCTTCTTGTGACTTAAACTTGCTAGCAGCCCTACCTCCACATTGCGATTTCCCTGAAACAAGCCAGGGCTATTCCCATAAACACACTATTATTATTGCCCTGACTGCTAGTGCCTTTGAGGAAGAACGCCAGAGAACTTTGTCCATTGGGTGTGATGATTTTATTCGCAAGCCATTCACCCAGGAAGTATTATTAGAAAAACTGAGTGAACATTTGAGCGTCAAGTATACCAACCAAATACAAACCACAAATACAGCAATTGTCGAGCAACCCACACAAATGTTTACCAGTGTTGCTGAACTCCTAAGCCATTTGTCACAGATGTCTCCTGAGTGGCTCCAACAGATATACTATGCCGCAGCTAGCTGTAGCGATGACCTGATTTTACAGTTACTCAAGGAAATTCCATCGGATAAAAGTCAAGTTTTCCAAGTTTTCAGGGATTTAGCAAATAATTATCAGTTTGAGAAAATCATGGAATTGACTAGAACAAACATAGAATGAATTACGAGCATTTAGACCCTTATAAAAAAGATATTTTGATCGTTGACGATATGCCAGATAACCTGCGGGTTTTATCTTCAATATTGACAAGGGAAGGGTACAACGTTCGTAAAGCCTTGAACTGGCAAATGGCACTGACAGCAACTCAAACAGTATTGCCCGATCTAATTTTGCTCGATATTATGATGCCGGAAGTGGATGGCTATGAAATTTGTCAAACCTTTAAAGCTTGGGAGCTAACAGCAGATATTCCAGTAATTTTTATTAGTGCTTTAGATGATGTTTTTGATAAAGTTAAAGCTTTTAGGGTAGGTGGTGTAGACTACATCACCAAACCTTTTGAGTTTCAAGAAGTTTTAGTGCGCGTGCAAAATCAACTGGCATTGAGATCGGCGCAGTTGGAGATATTGAAACTAAATGTTGAACTGGAACATCGGGTAAAACAGCGTACTTGGGAGCTAGAAAACGCTCTGCAAAAACTCCACGATGAAATCATTTCTCGCCAGAAATTACAAAGTCAAATCCTAGATATAGCACTCCATGATTCCCTGACTGGGTTACCAAACCGAGTTTTGTTTATCAGACAACTTAAAAATGCTCTGAATCGTGCTAAGCAAGAGCCTAATTATCAGTTTGCTGTACTTTTTTTAGATTGCGATCGCTTCAAAGTAATCAATGATTCTCTTGGCCATTTGGTAGGAGATGAATTACTCATAGCCATTGCCCGCCGCCTGCAAACATGCCTGATACCTATTGATACTTTAGCACGATTAGGCGGAGATGAATTTGGCATTCTTCTAGAAAATCTTGCAGATATTAATATTGCAATCCAAGTTGCTGAACGCATTTTACAACAGCTATCACTAGCTTTTAAACTGTCAAGATATGAAGTGTTTATGAATGCCAGTATTGGTATTAGTTGGGGTAATAAAAATTACGATCGCCCAGAATATTTACTCCGAGATGCTGATACAGCAATGTATCGTGCCAAGGCTCAAGGAAGAGCAAAGTATCACGTTTTCGATCCAGCAATGCATCATGAAGCTATTCAGCTTTTAGAGTTGGAAAATGACTTGCGCAGAGCTGTTGAAAGACAAGAATTTCTCGTTTATTATCAGCCAATTGTTTGCTTAATTACAGGGAGAATTTCTGGATTTGAAGCCTTGGTACGGTGGCGACATCCGATTCGCGGTTTGGTTTCTCCCATAGAATTTATTCCTGTAGCAGAAGAAACAGGTTTGATTAGTGCCATCAATACTTGGGTATTACAGTCAGCTTGCCATCAACTAAGCATCTGGCAACATCATCTAGTAACGCCAAAACCCTTAACTATTAGTGTAAATTTGAGTGCCAGATTATTTTCACAGCCCAATTTAGTAGATCAAATTGACCGAATAATTCATGAAAATAAAATAAACCCCGAACACCTACAACTAGAAATTACAGAAAGTGTAATTATGGAAAATACTAATGCAATTAAAATCATACTTGAGCAATTAAAACAGCGTAAAATTAAATTGATTATGGATGATTTTGGTACAGGATATTCTTCTTTAAGTTATCTGCATAGCTTTCCTTTAAATGCACTCAAAATTGATAAATCTTTTGTCAAACGTATGCAAGAAAACCAAGAAAATATGGGGTTAGTACCAGCAATGATTGGTATTGCCAACTCAATGGGAATGAGTGCGATCGCGGAAGGTGTCGAAACACAAGAACAGTTAGCCCAACTGAGAAATTTAAACTGTAATTTTGCTCAAGGATATCTGTTCTCTAAACCCATAGAAGAACAATTGGTTCTGAAGTTACTTGCCTCAGCACCTCAATGGTAGCCATCAAATAGCACCTGAGAAAAACTTCATTAGACCTGTTGCAAAAGTGCTTTTTGCAACAGGGGGGAAAAGGGTAAAGGTTAAAGGGGAAGGGAACAATACAGAACTTTTTCCCCTTCCCCCCGCCCCTTATCCCCAGAGGGGACCCCACCTTCCCCTTATCCCCAGAGGGGACCCCACCTTCCCCTTATCCCAACTTATGCAAGAAGTCTATTGTTGACCCTCGGTTAGCTCATATGCGCGTGCTATCCACTTACTTTTATAGAAATCAGCTTTGATTTTTGAACTCAGGTTACGTGGTGCGCGTTGGCGTTGGCGTTGGCAAAGCCTCTCGTAGAGAAACGCAGGCTCCTAACTGGGCAATACTTTTAATTGTCTGTAAAACTCTCCAAGCACTGTGGGAGTTAAACTATAAATATAACTATTTAGGCGAAATTCAGCCAAATTTTCAGGGTGATTTCAAATCAGCATTTACTATCCTCAACTCCTAGAAATTCAGCACTCATAATTCAACAGAGAAGTTCGATATGCCAAAAGCCGACGCTTGAAACTTCAAAGCGGGACAATACGCCAACAGAGAATCAGAATAATTAAAAAATCCGGATAAAGTCTGATGAATAAATATACTAATCATACTAAATTACTTTTATATTATGACTTATGAATTTTGGGTGCTAAATTCTGCCTTAAATCCTTATAAACATAGTTTTTGATAATGCATTTAAATCAAAATAACCATCATAAAAAAAATATTTTGGTGGTAGATGATACCCCAGATAATTTGCGGCTTTTGTCGGCAATGTTGACTGCACAAGGTTTTGAAGTTCGCAAAGCCTTAAATGGCAAAATGGCACTGACTGCGTGTCAAATGGTTTTGCCCGATGTGATTTTGCTGGATATCAATATGCCAGGTATGGATGGCTATCAAGTTTGTCAACAACTCAAAGCTGACGATAAAACTTGCGAAATTCCAGTAATTTTTATTAGCGCTCTTGATGATGTTGTCGATAAGGCAAAAGCCTTTGATGTTGGCGGCGTAGATTATATTGCTAAACCTTTTCATGGAGCAGAGGTTGTGTTGCGAATTGAAAATCAAATTAATTTACGTTTGCTCCAAGTTAAATTACAAGAAAAAAACTTTTTACTCCAAGAAGCTCTTGACAACTTGAAAGCTGCACAAGTTCAACAAATTCAAAACGAAAAAATGGTAGCTTTGGGGCAGTTAGTAGCTGGAATTGCCCATGAAATTAATAATCCAATCAGTTTTATTTATGGAAATCTCCAATATGCTGGTCAATATGTACAAGATCTAGTAAATATGATTGAGGTTTATCAACAAGAATATCCAAAACCCACGCAAAAAATTCAGCAAATAGCTCAAGATATAGACCTGAATTTTGTGATTAAAGATTTGCAAAATCTCATAGACGCAATGTATAGAGGCTCTAACCGCATCCGGGAAATAGTACTGGCACTACAAAACTTTTCTCGACATGATGAATCTCAGATGAAACGGGTAAATATCCATGAAGGCATCGAAAATACTTTAGTGATGTTACAACATCGACTCAAGGAAACAGTAAATCGCCCCGCAATTTTTGTAGTTAAAAATTATGGCAATTTGCCTCCAGTCAACTGTTATGCAAGTGAACTCAATCAAGTCTTTATGCATCTATTGAATAATGCCATTGATGCTTTAGAAAAGGGAGTAGGGAATGGGGAATGGGGAGATGAGGGAGATGAGGGAGATGAGGGAGATGGGGGAGGTAGAGGGGCAAAGCGGCAAAGCGGCAAAGGGGAAGTTGCAGTAAGTCTTTCCCCTCTGCTCCCCATCCCCTCTACTCCCCATCCTCTTTCTCCATGCCCAATGCCCCAAATTTGGATTTACACAGAGATGACAAACTCTAATATGGTCAAAATTGCGATCGCCGATAATGGCGTTGGTATACAAGAGTCATTGCGATCGCGTTTATTTGACCCGTTTTTCACTACAAAGCCTGTGGGCAAAGGTAGCGGCTTAGGATTGTCCATTAGCTATCAAATTATTGTCCAAAAACACAGAGGACAGATTACCTGCACCTCCTCTGTTGGAAAAGGAGCAGAATTTGCGATCGAAATTCCCATCGAACAATCTGACTCCTGAATTCTACTCTAAAATGATTAGCCAACAGCGAACTCGGTAAATTGTCGTTTGAAGGGAGAATGAAAAGCTAATACAATATCTTGTTTAGGTACACCTCGATTGGTAAGCTGATCAGCAATACCTCCTTCAGTACCATCGTGCTGAATCCAAATTTTTTCGTTTTTAATATCTAGATGCAAAACACAGCCATATACACGACGTTTATTTGACCAACCTGCATGAACAAGTTGATAGCGATGCCTGCGGCGGGGCAAAGCCCAACGCGCTCTCGATCAAAAATTACTTCGGCTTCAACTTCTTCGTTACTAGATTTAATTTGACTGTAGCCCTCTAACAATTCTTGAATTATTTGACGGTATTGTTCTACTTTTGCCATTTGACGATCATCTCTTCTTCTGGGTCGAAAATAATCAGTCGAACTTGGTAACGTTGGATTAACAGGCGGGGCAGTTCTAAAGTGAAAAAGGAACGATATGTATCAAAAGGAACTGCTAAATATAGAAGTCTATCGGGTTGCTCTTCTTCAAGTGCTAGTTGGTATTTGAGAAACTGTCCCAAAGCAGTACTAAATTCTGTTGTAGCAGATGGACTAACAAAACTTTTGACTTCAACAGCAATTTTCTGTTGGTCTTGTTCGGCCGCTATAATTTTTTGGGCACTAAGGTTTATATACATATCCAATCCACCAAAACGTAGGAAGAGAGGGTCATTGGCGATCTGCCAACCATCTTTCTCTAAAGTATGTTTTACTGCATCATGGAAAATGTCTTTCGCCGACATAAATTACTGTTGAACGTTTCAATTTCTATCATGTCTTGAGTTTAACAGTTGATTAGCCTTTCCTGCTTACTAATCAGTCCGACAAGCTCAACGGCAGTTTGACTATGAAATTTGTCCAGCCCTGATAACTAGTAACCTCTATCGTACCTTGAAGATATTCCACTAACTTTTTAACCAGTGATAAACCTAATCCGGTGTTGCCATATTGTCGGCGATCGCTTTGAACAATCTGGTAAATCTGCTCAAAAATTTGAGATTCTTCTTGTGTCTTGCTTTGAGCAATCCGGTAAAACGGGTCAAAGATACGAGATTGTTCTTTTATGGGAATTTCAATTCCAGAATTACTAATTATAATTTGAAAGTAAGGAATTTGAAAATTATTTAATACACCAGATTCTGCATCTTCATTTACAATAGTTTTTGGGATATCTATCAACTCAGCATTTACCCGAATCTCTTCATTATCAGGACTGTATTTACAAGCATTGTTCAGTAATTCTGAAATAATTTCAGTCAAGCTAGCTAAGTCTGAAACTAAAGGCGGTAAATCAGGAGAAACTCTAACTTGCAACATCTGTTGCTTACCTCGAACACGCGCTTCAAAACCCTCAGCAATATGAAGAAGCCAGTTTTGCAGTTGAATTGAAGTTAATTCCAATGGATATGCATCTGCATCAATCATTCGCATGTATAGCAAATCGTCCACTAAATCTAACTCTTGCTCGCACTGGTCACGCATAATATTTAGGTAACGAGCTACAATCTCAGATGTAAAAGATGCCTCTGAATTTAAAATGCCCTGCTGGTCTAAAATAGTTTCTAGCACGCTAATTGCCATTTTAATGTTTGACAATGGCGTTCGCATTTCATGAGAGGTAGTTACTAAAAAATCTTCTTTTAATTGGTTCAATCTTTTCAGTTCTGCTACTTGAATTTCTAGTTGTTTAGCACGTTCAGCGGCAAGATTGCGTTCTTCAATTAGCCGTCGTCCCGTATCATCTCGAAAAACTAGTACGGCTCCTGTAATTACACCGTTGTTATCTCTTAAGGGAGTAGCGCTATCAGCTACTGGAATAATTGTCCCGTCTTTGGCAACGAGTAAGACACGACTGCGTAAATAGATAATATTTTGTTGTTGGAGGGCTGCAATAATTGGATTTTCTAGGTTTATCTGAGTTTGTTCGTCAATGAGTTTGATGACTTCAGTTAACATCTTGTCCTTTGCTTCATCCCATCGCCAGCCTGTCAGGGCTTCAGCCACCTGATTGATGTATTTAACACGTAATTCAGTATCTACTACAATTACTCCATCACCCATTCCTCGAAGCACAGAACTCAAAAATTGCTCGCGATTGTAGCGATTGAGAGCTGTTTGAATAGCAACGTAAAGTTCTTGCTCCCTGATGGGTTTGAGAATATATCCAAAGGGGGATGTGAGAGTTGCTCGCTCCACAGTACTCTTATCAGAGTGACCCGTGAGGTAAATAACAGGAATTTGCAAATTATGCCAAATTTGCTCCGCTGCCTGGATACCGTCCATGCCACCGCGTAACCTGATATCCATTAAAATCAAGTTTGGACGTAATTTAGTTGCTCTTGCAATTGCCCCTTCTGCGGAATCGGCAATATCTGAAACAATGTATCCCAGAGATTCTAAGCTTTCTTGTAAGTTGATGGCAAGAATATATTCATCTTCAACAATAAGGACTCGAACTGTCTCCTTTACATTACTATTTGATGCGCTTCCAATCATCTCTATGCCCCGCTGTTTGTAAAAGAAATCTTGAATTGTGTTCCCTGGTGACAGTCAATTTCGAGTTTTCCCCTTAGCTGCTTGACTAAACCCTGAACAAGGGTTATCCCCAGAGTTTTGGCTTTCTTGCTATCAAAATTTTCAGGTAAACCAATACCATTATCTCTAACAACGAGTATCAAAGTACACTCAGGTTCTTGATAAAACTTAACCTCAATTTCCCCTTCACGATTACCAACAAAGGCGTATTTTAAAGCATTGGAAACGAGTTCATTGATAATCAAGCCGCAAGGAATGGCGGTTTCAATATCGAGTCTAGCATTATCAACTTGAATGTTCAGTTTAATTTGGCTGGAACTGACATTATAGGAATCAAATAAATGAGTTGTTAAATCTGGGATGTATTGAGCGAAATCAATATCAGCGAGGTCATCAGAACGGTATAACTTTTCATGAACTAAGGCAATAGAGGCAATGCGGTTTTGGCTATCGCGCAGAATTGCAGCTACTTGAGGATCTTGTGTACGTCTGCACTGCATTTGCAGCAAACTACTGACAATTCCTAAATTGTTCTTCACACGATGGTGAATTTCCTTAAGTAATACCTCCTTTTCCTTGAGAGAAGCTTTGATTTTTTCCTGGGCTTGTTTATGCTCAGTAATATCTTGTTGGACGGCTACAAGGACGCTTCCATACTCAGGATGCTCAAAGACGGAAGTGGTTGCACTACACCAGAACGGAGTGCCATCTTTTTTAAGATTATGAACTTCATAAGTAGCTTCACCGTGTTGGAAAACAGCAGTTCTAATTGCCTGGTTAACATCTTCAGGTGTATTATGTTCGCCACCGTAATTGACAATTGATACATGCTGACCGATTAATTCACCAGGGTCATAGCCAAACATCTGGTCGAATTTCGGATTGGTGTAGACAAATACAGCATCAGTAGCTCTAACTAAGCAAATTCCCTCAGCCATATTTCGGGTAATTATTGCTTGTAGTTCTAACATTTGTTCAGCGCGTTTGCGATCGCTGATTTCCACAATTACAAAGCCTATGCCGATGGGTTGCTCAGCTGGAGAAGGAATTGGAAAGCAGGAAACTAACCACGTCCGGTTCACACCAGGAAGTTTTGGAGTTTCGCCAGCGATTTCCAAATCCAGAATCGGTTCACCTGTTGTTAAAACATGTTGAAAGATCGGTTGTAGCTTTGATGCCAAATCAGGGATAATCTCCCACACAGTCTTGTCAATATGCGCTGCTGCCTTAATTCCATTCATATCTGCTAAGGCTTGATTAATCAATCTAAAACGCAGTTGGCGATCGAGGACAGTTAAACCAACAGGTGCGCTGGTGATGAAAGCATCTAATAACTTTTGCTGATGAGCTAGTTCTCGCTCCAGAATTTTACGTTCTGTGATGTCGATCGCCACCCTACCCACTAGCTTTTGTGCAGACAATCCCAAAATCGGAAACTTGTATACCAAGAACTCTCCAAGGGTGCCGTCTGGTCTGTGAGCAATTTCGATTACCTCAATTACCTGATTGGTTTCTGTGACTCTGCGAATGTGATTAAAATGCTGCTGAGCAATTTCCGCTGGGTAGAGGTCAAAAATAGATTGCCCGATCGCCTGTTCTGGTTGTAATTTAAATGTCCGCAGGTATGTTTGATTTAAGTAAAGTACACGCCCGTCCGTATCGGTGATCCAAGCTAACACCGGACTATTGTTCATAAATGCCTGGAATCGGGCTTCACTTTCTCGTAAAGCTGCTTCAGCTTGCTTGGTAGGACTGATATCAATAATTACACCAAGCATTCGTACAGCTTCCCCTGCTTGATTGTAAACGCCGCGCCCTTTGCCAGTGAGCCAGTGAACACTGCCATCGGGGTAAATGACTCGATATTCAGCTTCATAATTAATATGCTCTGCTAAGGCCTTGAATAAAGCCTGTTCAATTCGATCCACATCCTCTGGATGTATAGAATTGCGCCATAGCTGATACTTGGCTGTTGATGTTTCTGGCTCCAACCCCAGCAAGCGAAAATGGTTGTCGTTCCAGAGAACTTCGCCTGTTTCAACATTCCAATCCCAGATACCGATCTGGTTAAATTCCAAGGTTAGCCTTAGTTGTTCTTCACTTCTGGCTAAAGCTGCTTCGGTTTGTTTGCGTGCAGTGATATCCGTGACTCGTACTAGGTTCATCGCATTGCCAGCAACCGTGATTTGTTTGGCTGCGATGTTTCCCCAAAAGCAATTACCCTGCTTGGTCACATATTCAATTTCTCGACTCCAAAACCCTTGGTGCTTAATTTCTTCGGTTATGGAGTCTAACTCCTCAGGGGTAAACTGTTGTTTTTGGAGAGTGTTACCTTCAATGCCAATGAGTTCAGCTTTGCTAGAGGCTGCAAATAGCTTCACTGCTCGCTGATTACAGTCAGTGGTCAGTAATGTTTCTAGATCCACCAGAAAAAGCGCATCAGCGGATTCGTTATAGACAGCTTCTAGCAAGTCGCGGTTACGGATGATTTCTAACTCGGCTTGTTTACGTTGTGTAATATCTAGAATAGATCCCAACAGTTTAACTGCCTGTCCTTGAGGGTTATAAGCTATCTCTGCTTTAGCCTCAACGTAGCGGATTGAGCCATCTGGTCGGACAATCCGATACTCAATATTGAAAGGGGTTTTTTGGGCAGTTGCTCGTTCAAAATTGTTCTGGAACAGTTCGCGATCCTCTGGGTGAAGCATCTGGAGAAATTCTGGTTGGTTCGGTTCCCTTTGACTTGGATTTAGACCAAAAATGCGAAAAGTTTCCCTTGACCAGGAGCGTTTTTTCGTTTCTAAGTTCCATTCCCAACTGCCTACATGGGCGATTTGTTGAGTAGTGGCTAGCTGCGCTTCACTTTGTCGCAGTTTATCCTCGGTTTGTTTACGTAAGCGAAGCTCGTCGTAGACATCGCTAACGTCCCCAAGTGAACCCACAAGTCGCACTGGGTCTCCTTGCTGATTCCAAATAGCTTTTGCCCGCGATCGCACCCAGCGGTAGCTGCCATCTTTGCACCGCAAACGATACTCGACGTTATAATCTGGAACTTGCCTACTCAAATAAGCTTCTTGTGCAGCCATGACTCTGGTATAATCGTCTGAGTGAATGCGAGTACTCCACTCATCATCAAGATCGCTTATTTCGTTGGGTTCATATCCCAAAATTGCGAACCAACGAGCAGACCGGAAAGTTTGATTAGTAGAGATATCCCAATCCCAAATTGCCTCATTAGTACCTGCGATCGCTAATTGCCAACGTTCTTCACTTTGCCGTAAGGTTTCTTCAGTGCGCTTGAGGTCGGTGACATCCACCACCAATCCATCCCAAGCCACACGCCCATCCTGTAACTTGCGTGGTGTGGAACGAAAATGCAACCATTTGAGTTCACCGTTGGGGGTTTGGATTCGCAGCTGAATATCAAATACAGACAGATTCAGGCGGGACTCTTCAACAGCTGCCTGTAGGCGGGGGATATCCTCTGTAATAAACTGGCCATAAAGTAAAGATGAATCTCTGAGTGCATCTTCTACCGTGACTTCCATCAGTCTTTCGATTCCCCCACTCAGATAGGAAAAGCGATCGCTACCATCCAATTCCCGCATCACCCGATAAACTGCCCCATTGGGCAGATTATCTCCAATTAAGTGCAACATCACTTCACGTTCATGCAAAGCAAGTTCTGTTTGTTTCCGTTCAGTGATATCTCGCCCTTCCGGAATCAACAAAATGACTTGACCGATTTCGTTTTGCAGTGGACGCAGTGAAAAATCGATTGTTGCGACTCGGTTATTTGCCCCAATCACATCAACTTCATAGCGGATAAACTCCCCTTGAGCTGCACGGGCAATGGCTTGTTTTAATTGTTCTTGGGTTTGTGGTGAAATCGTCCACCAGTGTGCTTCCCAAAAAGGAAGATTGATTACATCTTCTAGCTTTAGTCCGGCAAAACTGAGGGCAGTCTGGTTTGCTTCCAGAAGAATGCCATCTGGTGTCAGTAAACCTGTGAATTGGAAAGTGTTATTGAAAATAGCGCGGAATCGGCGATCGCTTTCCTCTAGTGCAGCAGTGCGTTCCTGGACTTTAGCTTCCAACTGAGTGTTCAGGATTTGCAGATTTTGGTAAAGTTGAGCTTGTTGGATGGCGATCGCTAGTTGCACCGTCAATTGTTTAAGCAATTCCACCTCAAATGTCTGCCATTGTCGGGGGGCAGAACATTGATGCACGATAAATAACCCCCAAAGTTCAACCTCTGGAGTTCCTTGGTTTTCCAGCACAATGGGGACAACTAGATTAGCCTTCACCTGAAACTCTTCTAATAATTGAATATGGCACTCACTTAAACCCGCTTCATAGATGTTTGTCGTTGTCGAGATTTTTCCTTGACGGTATTCTTGCCTCTGCTTTTCCTGAAAACAAGTGCCTGCAATCTCAAGTCCCAAACTTGGTGTCCATTCAGGTAATACCGACTCTGCCACAACCCTGTCCTTCATTTCAGGTGTAAATTTATATACTAATACTCGATCGGTTTTGAGTAACTGGCGAACTTCTTGAACACTAGTAGCAAGGATGTCTTGCAGCTTGAAAGATTGGCGGATACGCACAGCGATCGCTCCAACTAAACGTTGTTGTTCCTGCTGCTGTTGTAGCTGCTGCATAAGCTGCATTTGCTTGATTGCTCCATGAATTGCTCGGCACAAATTATCACGAGTCAATTTTCCCTTTACCAAATAATCATGCGCTCCATTCTTGATGGCTTGGACTGCGATCGCTTCGTCACCCTGTCCAGTCAGCATAATTACTGAAATTTGCTTCCCTTGGGTTTGCCTTTGTAGCTCAGTGATAAATTCCAGCCCGTCTAAATCTGGCAATTGATAGTCCAACAAAACCACATCCAGTGTTGTGCCTTGACAAGCTTCCAGCGCCTCTTCCCCAGACTCAAATTCGTAAATATTGTAGATGTAGCGATCGTCCTGCTCTAACAAGCGTCGATATAAAGCTCTGTCTTCGGCAGAGTCTTCCACAAAGAATACAGTTGTTGAATGAAACATAGGGAATGGGGGTGGGGAGATGGGGAGCAGGGAGCAGGGAGCAGGGAGCAGGGAGCAGGGAGCAGGGAGCAGGGGAGAAAATCTTCCGCTCTGCCCTCTGCCCCCCTGCTTCTTCCCATGCCCCAAATCAAGAAATCTGGACTTTTTATTTATGACACACTATTATTTTTAGTCGCATAAACGCATAATAGAAATGTGACTGATCTGTTCGCCCCTTTACAATCTCTAAAACTTGGTCACTGGTTCAAGCTCATCTGCGGAGCTAGTTTCCAGCATCTCCCGGCAGTCAGAAATTTAACGTTAGCCTACACTTTGGCGGGCGCTGACTGCATAGATGTCGCAGCCGATCCGGCAGTAATCGCAGCAGCCCAAGCAGCGCTACAAGTAGCCAAGGATTTGGCTAGGGATGCCCAAGAGCGAGGCTTTGGCTACAAAGGCAACTCACCCTTTTTAATGGTCAGCCTCAACGATGGAGAAGACCCCCATTTTCGGAAAGCAGAATTTAATTCTACTCAGTGCCCTACAGACTGCCATAGACCCTGTGAAAGGATTTGTCCGGCACAAGCAATCGTGTTTAACAGTATAAAAGAAGACTTTTCCGGAGTAGTAGCTGACAAATGCTATGGCTGTGGTCGTTGTATACCAGTTTGCCCATATGATATAATTGATACAAGTTCATATATGTCAACGCCGGGAGCGATCGCGCCATTGGTAATGTCAACGGGAGTAGATGCCGTAGAAATCCATACACAAGTCGGGCGGTTGGCAGAATTTGAGCGATTGTGGCAAGCAATTTTACCGTGGGCCGATCGACTAAAGGTACTAGCCATCAGTTGTCCCGATGGCGAGGGGATGACTGACTACTTAAAAGCCTTGTATGACCTGATTACACCACTCAAAGGTGCTTTAATTTGGCAAACCGACGGTCGTCCCATGAGCGGTGATATCGGCGATGGCACCACAACAGCCGCAGTGAAATTAGGACAAAAAGTTTTGGCAGCTAAGTTACCGGGATATGTGCAGTTAGCAGGCGGCACAAATAGGCATACCGTTCCTAAATTAAAGGCAATGGGACTACTGAAGAGAGCAGGGGGAGATGAGGGAGCAGGGGGAGATGAGGGAGCAAGAATCTCCTCATCTCCCTCATCCCCCTCATCCCCTCCATCCATCGCTGGGATTGCCTACGGTAGCTACGCCCGTGTACTGCTGTCACCGATTCTCGAACAGTTAGAGAATAAGGAGGTAACTAACACCACTGTTAGGGCAACTGTTCGCCTAGAAGAAGAAGAGGTATTACTTTGGCAAGCTGTAGAGTTAGCCCATTCTCTCGTTTCGCAGATCAAATCACACCAGGAGCGTTAATCACTCTAAGATAGAAGTATGTTTACTCTCTTAATTCTGTTACCAGGAAAGAGAAAGTTAGTAACCCAGCCCTAAACGGACTGAGCTTGCAAGAGAAATCAAACAAGCTGTACTGACCAGACCACCCTGAGCGTAGTCGAAGGGTAAACGTTATTTGAATGAGCATTAATTTGAGCATGGTTGGTAAGCATGAAAATATACCCACGATTCATACTCAAATACTGAAAGTAGGGTATTTGAGCATTAGATGAGCAATTGAGAGCAATTAAAAGCTGAAAGTATCGATTTACCGTTGTTTCCGTCACCATAGAAAGCATGACGATTACAGACGATCTCCAAAAGTTATTAGACATTTTGCCCCAAGACCTGCGACAAGTACTAGAGAGTCATCCTAAACGAGATAGTTTAGTTGAAGTGGTCTTGGATTTGGGTCGTCGCCCAGAGGCTCGCTTTCCTAATCAAGCCGAGTATCTGAGCGAAACACCCGTTACTCAAGAACAGATAGATGATTGCATTCAACGAGTTGGAATCTTTGGTGGAGATAATCGGGCAGGAATTGAGCAAACTTTACATCGGATCAGCGCCATCCGCAACCGCAGTGGCAAGATTATTGGCTTGACTTGTCGCGTTGGTCGCGCGGTGTTCGGAACCATCGGCATGATCCGCGATTTGGTAGAAACTGGTAAATCGATTCTCATGCTGGGGCGGCCAGGTGTGGGCAAAACTACTGCCTTACGGGAAATCGCCCGTGTTTTGGCGGACGATCTGCTCAAACGAGTTGTGATTATTGACACATCCAATGAAATTGCCGGGGATGGTGATGTTGCTCACCCCGCCATTGGTCGCGCTCGGCGGATGCAAGTAGCTCATCCAGATCAACAGCATCAGGTGATGATTGAAGCAGTGGAAAACCATATGCCAGAAGTCATCGTCATTGATGAAATTGGTACGGAGCTGGAAGCTTTAGCGGCTCGTACCATTGCCGAACGGGGTGTACAGTTGGTAGGTACTGCCCACGGTAATCAAATTGAAAACCTGATCAAAAACCCCACCCTAGCTGATTTAATTGGGGGTATCCAAGCTGTGACTCTGGGAGACGACGAAGCTAGACGCCGAGGTTCTCAAAAGACCGTTTTAGAACGCAAAGCTCCCCCCACCTTCGAGATTGCTGTGGAAATGTTAGAACGGCAACGCTGGGTAGTACACGAAAGCGTTGCTGACACAGTAGATAATCTGCTGCGCGGTCGTCAGCCTAGCCCACAAACGAGAACCGTTGATGACCAGGGCAAAGTTGCAATTACACGGCAGTTAGCTGTGGTTAACGGGCGCGGTGGGCATCTGACCAGTGGAGACGAATCTTTCTCTTCGGGGCGACAGTCCAATGGCTGGCGTTCATCTGGACAAATGGTAGCACTGCCAGCGTTACCTGTAGAGCGGGTAACTGGACGCAGTGAGTTTGACCGCTTGCTGGATGAATCCTTCAATTATTCTGAGAGCATTGATTTGGATGCTATCAGACAGCCAGGACCAAATGGTGAAGATTTGCCACTGCATGTTTACCCCTATGGCGTTAGCCGCCACCAACTCGAACAGGTAATCAGCGTGTTAACTTTACCCGTGGTATTGACAAAAGACATAGATAGTGCTGATGCAATTTTAGCACTGCGATCGCACGTCAAAAACCACGCCAAATTACGCCAAATGGCCAAAGCCCGTCATGTGCCTATCCACATGATTAAATCCAGCACCATACCGCAAATTACCCGTGGCTTGCGGCGGTTGCTGAACATGGACGACCCCGAAATGGCCGACGACCGAGAACTGCAACTGTTTTTGCACAGTGGTAGCGATGACGAGATGGACGCCCTCGAAGAAGCTAGACTTGCCGTTGAGCAAATTGTGATTCCCAAAGGACAGCCAGTTGAGTTATTGCCTCGTTCCCCCCAAGTCCGCAAAATGCAACATGAGTTGGTAGAACACTATCGACTCAAGTCTCACAGCTTTGGTGAAGAACCAAATCGCCGACTAAGGATTTATCCGGCGTAACCTTACCCCTAACCCCTCTCCGAAACGGAGAGGGGATTTATAATTAGGGCAAGTTTTTGACTTCAGTTGCACTCAAAGCACGATTATAGATGCGGACTTCATCAATTAAACCATTGAAACGGTCACCCAGTGGAAATCCATCATAATAGTTCTCTGCTGCACCAATAGTTACTGGATTATCATCTACTAATATGTTGCCAGTAAGCGGGTTATTACCAATTTGAACACCATCAACATAAAGACGGATCGTACTGCCATCGTATGTCCCTACCAGGTGTACCCAATTCTCAGTGGTTGGTAAACCTTGGTAAACATCAGCCTCACCATCACTGGTGCCTAATTCCCATTTATAGGTAGTTACGTTATTCCGTGTACCAAACCCTAAATAAAATTGATCGGGATGAAGAAGGGTGCCAATCTGTCTATTTACAGCAACCTGAAAACCGACTGGTTGAACATTTGGACGTACCCAGGCTGAGACAGTGATTTGATTAGTCATAGAGTTAAGACTAGCTGAAGCAGGTATACTGGCAGAGGAGTTATTCTTTCCACTCACTTCAAGAGCTTGGCCAGATACCCCAACCGTTCTGCTAGAGTTAATCAACGATCCGTTATTATTGTTTCCAGAACTGTCTAAAACAGTATTACCTATTGCTTCTTCAAATTTCCAATAACCTACTAATCCAGTTGAGCTAGCATTATTAGAGTTGAATTTCCAACTTTTAATATCTTGAGCATTAGCTAGAGATCCTGTCCCAGCAGTAAAGCCAACAAAGGCTTGTGAACCGAGAACAGAAGTTAAATCAATCTGGTAGGAAAGTGCTGCTTTGGCGGTTGGAAGTTTAGTCGCATTTTGGGAAAGGAAAACATCCAATTTGTCGGTGTTACCATTGTACTCAATCCAAGCATTAATTGCCGTACCGGAGTTCAAATCAATTGGTGTACCTGAGTTGGAATCAGTGACAGTACTGGTGGTTGCAAGGGGAGCATTGATATTACCATCTCGCAGTACGCCAATGTGGTTGTTGTTAGGATCTGTTCCATTCTTAAAAGTGTCAAACTCGATCGCCAGACTCTTAGTAATAGGGGTAACAGTCCCGCCATAGCCTAAATTGCCACCACTACTACCTTTAGCATTGGCCTTTGCCGGACTATTTTGCAGTACAAAGGTAAATCCATCTGCTCCCAGAGTTCCGCCTGTCAATTGAAATTGGAACTGGGTTTGAAAGGAGGTATTAGTATCCAATCCAATGGGAGTGGTGTAGAAAACAGTACCCGATTGAGATGCAGAGGCTGGAGTCAAACGCAGTGCAGTACCAAATTGGGCAGAATTGCCGTTAAGTTTGAGTCCACTCGTGCTGGCAAAATTCGTGTAGTCAAAGCTAGCCAGCACCCCATTATAGGTATTTAAAAGCGAAGGCTGGATTGCTAGAGCAGATTCAATTGTACCAGTTGCGTACTCCAGTACCCAGTTGCCACCTTGGGATACATTTCCAGTTGTATCTGTCGATGCAGCTACATCAGCCCCAGTCAATTCCCCCAATCTGGAAACAAAGGTACTCCCTGCTGTACCTGCCGCAACATTACAACCGTAGAGCAAGATATCGGCATCAGGCGCCAAGGCATTTGCCCAGGTTTCTAAGTCTTGACTTCGGCTGTCGAGTGTCTGAAGATTGACTACAGAATCCCCAAGGTTCAGTTCCCCGGAGCTGCCGTGGGAAATAACGTGAACCCCTAAAAGATCGTCATAATGAGAGAGCGTCTCGGTGATTTGCGTAATACTATCTTGCTCAGACCAAAGGGGAATAATGACGTCAGTAGTTAAACCTTGAAGAATTTTTTCTACGTCAGGAATACTTAAATCGACGAAGGCAAGTGACCGAGGATTTACTAACTGTGTCTCACTTAACAATGAATTCGGACTCAAGTTTGAGCCTAGACCCTGATTTGAGGGAAAACCAGTAAACAAAGCCGAGTTATCGAAATCGGAAAAGTTTGTCTCAAACATATACGAGGCTTCTCGAATAGACTTGTACGAAAATTAAATTTATGACAAATAACAGGAAGAAATCCCTTGAAACCACGTATATTCCGCAGATAGGGGATGAGGGATATGATATTTTTTAAATATCACATCAAAAGCACATTCATATAGTACAGGATACTGACGGCAATTCAGAATTCAAATTTTGACAATGGGTAGAATTTAGCTGGGAGCAATGCGATTTTGTCAGGCCGGGTAAAAACCAGGCGATCGTTAAATCCTTTTATCAATAATTAGGGTTTGCTGACAAAGTTAAGTAAGTCGGTGCAAAGAAAGCTAACAGTTCAAAGCTGTCATTTGTCCTTTGTCATTTTTAATTGGTAAGGGTTTAAAGTGTGTTTACTTTTAGTAATATAGTTTTGTTTATTACCACTGACTTACTTAATGAAAAAGTCAGGAAAGATTGATTAGTTATTTAAGTAAGGGTAAAAGAGGCGAAAGCAATTTCTGTTTTCGTTGAAGTATAAATTTAGTTTTTGATAAAGTTCACATTGCTTCCAACCACCAGCAAGTAACATCATTTGTTCATGTGCTGGGGTATGGTGTTCAACTACTTAATCCATTACCGGATCGATCGCTCGACTGAATTTTTGATATAGTTCTACAAAGGTATCAACGTTGGGCATACCGTGGATATCTACTGCAATATAATAATGCGAATTGATTTTGGCTTGGTAGTTGCTGCTCATCTGTCCGATCGCGATTAACTTAAGTTTGGGTTTTGCTGGATTTACAGCAATTTTCAGGTAAATAGACCACGTTGTAGGGGCGCCAAGCTTAGCGCCCCTACCGAAGATTGTGGTTCAAATAGATGAAAAACGCTGTAATAGATAAAATAAAATCATCAAACCCTACAAACACTGCATTATCGAATTTGGTAAACCTTAAGATATATTTAATTAGCAAATTAGGGCTTTTTCTGCTGAAGTCTCTTAAGTCTAGAACGCATTTCTTTGAGATTATCTTTTGCTCCTTGTTTTTTGTATAGAGTTTCTGCCTTTTGATAATCTTTAATTGCTTGTTGTTTATTTGGTAAGTTCTTGTCATAAATAGAACCGCGATATCTGTAGCTATCAGGTAAGTCAGGAGAAAGGCGAATAGCCTGGGTGTAATCTTGAATTGCTGCTTGATAATTTTTTAGAAAGTGGCGGCTCTTTCCACGTTTGATGTACGCATCAGTATTTTGAGGAGCAATTTGAATAGCTTGAGTATAATCTTGAATTGCTGCTTGATAATCTTTAAGTGAATAGCGGACATCACCACGTTTGATGTAGGCATCAATATTTTTGGGCGCAATTTTAATAGCCTGGGTGTAATCTTCAGATGCTCCTTGGTAATCTCGCCTATCAACCTTATCTTGTCCCTGAGTTAATAAGTTATTGACCTGCATTTCTGGTGAAGAATTAAAAAATCCCAATAACACTGCAACTCCAATAACACTAGCAGCAATACTAACTGAGATAGTCGGTATATTTATACTTGGAGTAATTCGGTTTAAAAAGTGGTTGGAAATGAAATGGTTGATAGATGCAAAAATTTCAGATTTTTGTTGATCTCGAATCAGTTGTAGTTCTCGCTGTTCTTCTTGTATTTTCTCGACTTCCTCCCTAATTTTTTCAACAATATTTACAAATGCATCATCCTGTCTTGGCCAAAACCTACTAGTTATAGGTTCACCATTGTAAGGTAAACACTGTAGATGCCCGAATGGTGTAGCTTGCCAGTTATCAATTGGGCGGAGTTTAACAGGGATTACAGTAGCTTTACCAGCGCTCTGCCGCTCCATTGCCCGCCTCGTAATTTTCATACAATCATCTGCTGCCAAAAAGTCTGGACTAACCAGGAGTACAATCACTTCAGATGTGTTTAGGTGTTGGTAACTTTCCTGTTTCCAGTCTCTTCCAGGCAGCGTTTGACTTTTATGCCAGTTTATACTTACTCTTAGTGGTTGCAAACTACTAAGGTGTGATTCTAGTTTTACTCGCAATTTTTCATCATCACGAGAGCTAGAATGGGCAAAAAAAAGTTTTATAGTTTTGGTAGATGTCAGCAAAAAAGACATAAATTACGATTTATGCAGCTTCTATTGGGAAACTTTCAAGTTCTGTATTTAATATGATTCGGCAGCTATTTGTTCGACTGCTTCTGCAAATTCTTCAGCAATCTGAACGAATGCTTCATTCTGATTTTTCCAAAACCTACTGTCAGTTATAAATTTGCCATTTCTAGGTAAATACTGGAGGTCGCCAAGTTGAAAATCACTAAACTTTATACTCTGCCAACCAGCAACTGGACTGATAAGTATAGGAATAACGTAAGCTTGTCCGGCTTTTTGTCTTTCCATTGCTTGCTTAACCTCAGAGTTGAGGTGGTACTTAGAGTTGAGAAAATGCCGACTAATAAGTAGGAGAATTATACGGGCTGAGTTCAAATTTTTATTAATTTCAATATTTCTATTGTTGCCAAGTCTTATTTTCTTCTCATGCCAAATACTAATAACACCTTGTCCCTCCATAATACTGAGAGAGTTTTCTAGTTCTACTCGCAGTTTTTCATCTTTCGGAGAGTAAGATAAAAAAACTTTAGACTCCTGTGTTGGAACTTCAACACTAACAGCAGATAATGGAGTAGTTTGAATTACGCCTTCTTGTGTTCCTAACTGTTTTTTTATCAGCAACTTAGGAGTTAGATGCTCTGAAATACCTGCTGTACGTATGACTCTACAGCCAAGTTTGTAGGCAAATTCAATAGATTTACCTGCACCCAGAGCATCGTAAAAAGCAACGGCAAATTCAATTGCTGCCTTATCTCCAATTGCCTGACTCATGCCAATTACATAATCAATATGTTGCACCATCGCCTTAGCTTGAATCTCAGAATAACAAGCGTTGAGTAATACACACTTTACATGATCCGCGAACAATTCAAACAGTTCTGCGAGTGCTTCTCCATCTACTAGCTTTACCCCTCCTTTTACATCCTCAAATACTAAGCCATCCTCTCCTGCTCCATGTCCAGAAAAATGGACAATCTGTGGCTCGAAGTCCATAATCTGGCGGTGAATATCTCTATGGCGTACTGCCAATGCTGATTTTATTAAAAATTGCTCCCGTTTCTTTGCCCTTAGTAAACCTTCCTCAATGTCACGCAACTCCTCATCTAGGCGCAGTTTACTCACGCCTTGCGGGTTCGCTGCCAAAATCAGGATTTTGTTCACCGAGGTTTCACTGTTCATTTGATAATTTTGATGTAGATAGCATTTGGCAGGACAAACTTTAGTTGAGTTCTGTGCTGGCTTGGTAAATACTTTGCCGCCCACATCCACTCAACAGCAGAAATACTTTATTTAATAATTACATATAAGTAAATGTGTTCTGTTAAAACAGAACGCACTTAAGACAAAATTTACACTTGGTAAAGAAGTCATGAAGCGATCGCAAGCTTATTCGCCGTATCGTGTAAGTGCGATCGCTTCTTCATCTAAATATTTCATTAACCTAGAATATCTCGCATAAACCACAGTAAAAATATTTAGATAATTCAGGTGTTAGGCTCAGTTTTTGGACGATGGCACACTAATCTAGTTTAAACGTTGAGGCTCTAGAATTAAATCCACAGCAGCGCTCAAGTCTTTAACGATTAAGTCGGGATGGTAAAGTTCTAATTGGGTGCGATCGCGGATGCCAGATTCCACAGCCATCACTTTAATACCGTGGTTTTTCCCAGCGGTGATGTCCGCTTCCGTATCTCCCACCATCCAGGTATCAGCGGCGGCAGGTAGTTCTGCCAATGCCCTGGCCATCAACAAGGGTTTATCCTCGATGTCACGAGTTTTAACGTAGTCGTTACTCAGGCAATAACAACGATTTTCTGGAAAAAATCTGCCTAAATCGTATTTTTTGAAGGCATAATCTAGTTCCCGAACTCGGCGCATCGTCATAACTGCCAAATCAATGCCTGCTTGTTGAACTTTTAACAGTGCATCCACAGCGCCTGGTGCAAGAGTGTCATACTCAAAGTAAGGTTGTGTATGTACTGTTTGTCGCCGCAACTGGGAGAATTCTTGTGCTTGGGCTTCGTCTAAGCCAGAATTTAGGGCGATTTGTTTTTCCGGAACACGCTTACGCTTAAACTCCCAAAACTCTGCTTTAGGAAGTTCTTGCACTGCTTGGTCTGAGCGACGAGTTTTTTCCAAGCAAAATTGATAAACTCGGTAGTACCGTTCGGAAACATCAATAATTGGACCGTCGAAGTCAGTAATTAGTCTTAGCATCGCCACAAAGTATTAATTTTTATTAAAATTATCGCAGTTGTGTGGCTATTTTGCGATCGCTAATCTGCACTGTTGAATTTAACTAATACGTCACCGCGTAAATATAGCAACCATTTAAAATCCCTAAAAAGTACACACATAGGGGCACAACATGTTGTGCCCCTACGATTATTTTTGAATTTTGAATTGTGAACTGTATCTCACGCCTGTTGCAATCTGTTGTATATATCAAGATTTTCGTGAAATGGTATCAGTGGTTATTGCAAAGTACCGCGTTTAATTTGTTCGCTTTCAATGGCTTCAAATAAGGCGCGAAAGTTTCCTTCCCCAAAACCTTGAGCTTGGAAACGGCGCTCAATAAACTCAAAGAAAAATGTCGGCTGTTCAAATATTGGCTGGGTAAAAATTTGTAGTAATAAAGGCGCGGTATTTCCTTCCTCCAAAGGAGTATATTCTTGCCAGTCTACGAGAATTTCTTGTTGGGCGATCGCCTCAATTTCTAGATTTGATAATGGAAATCCTGGACGCTGTTTTAATTGCGTGTAATAGCTTTGGGGAACTGAGAGCAAAGATAAACCACTAGCACGAAATTTGGCGATCGCACTTACAAGATTTGTTGTCCGCAAGGCAATATGTTGAATCCCTGGTCCCCGGTTGACATCTAAAAATTCTTGAATTTGGGAGTTCTTAGAAGCTGGTTCATTAATTGGCAATTGTACGCTGCCCTTGCGCGAAACCATCACTTGGCTGTGTAAAGCAGAACGATCGGTTTTAATTTTAAACACCTGCTGGGGTTGAAAATCTAGAACCTTTTCATACCAATTAACAGCAGGTTCTAAATCACCAATTGCTACATTGAGTACGATGTGATCTATGGCGGTAAAAGTGTTGTCATTTGTCATTTGTCCTTTGTCAAAAACCAATGACGGATGACTACTGACTAATGACCTTTCTATCAACGTATGAGTCAATCCACCCCAAGCCGCAATTTTGCTCCACTTGAGGGATGTTACGCCTACATTCTGTTGCTGGATGGGTTGTAGAACTGTGGCACCGTGTTTTTGAGCATGTGCGATCGCTGCTTCTACGTCTTCTACCGCAAAAGCAATATCGGCGACACCAGGCGGATATTGACGCAGAAACTCAGCTACTGGACTTGTGGGTAACAGTGGTGAAGACAGAAAAAAGCAGACAGCACCACTTTTTACTACTTCTGTGCAGGTGTGAAATGAATTAATGCGATCGGCTACTGCTTGAAAACCAAGATGGTGTACGAACCAATCCCGCCATACTTTGGCGTCTTCTACATAGAAATGAATGCGATCAATTTTCATAGATACTGAAAATCCAGCATAACAGCTTATATATTTCTAAATTTTGCCTTTTTTGCTAGATTTTCACGTCTTTCCCAGGCAAGAATTATGTAGGCGTACTCCCACTCTAAAAGAACAGATGACTATCAGGTTGAATGTTAATTTCCATAGGTACAGCTTGCGGTTCGGCAGAAAGGGCAAAGAAAATTGCATTGGCCGCAGTTTCAGGACTAAGCATTTTTTTTCGGTCTACCTTTAGGTTGACGTTATCCCAAAAAGGAGAATCTACCCCACCAAAGTAGAATAGCGTGAACTTGATGCCAAAGCGCTTGAGTTCTTCTGCCATGCACTTGCTGAAACCGACAACACCAAACTTAGAAGCAGAATAAGCCGCCGCCATTCCCATAGAATGCTTGCCGAGAATTCCTACCACGTTACAGATGTGACCAGACTTGCGCTTTTGCATCTCTTGGGCAGCCGCCTGAGTAGTGTAAAAGCTGCCTTTTAAGTTGACATCCAGCATCTTGTCTAAATCACCGGGTTCTAAGCTATTGTAAGGCTTGAGTATACCAGCACCAGCAGCATTCACCAAAATATCTATTTGACCAAACTCAGCAACAGTTTTTTCGATCAAAGTGTTTACCTGTTGAGAATCGGTAATATCGGTGGGAACACTCAAAACTTGTCCTGGTAAATCAGCAGCCAGTGTGGTTAAACGTACCGCATCTCTGGCAGCCACTACCAACCGTACTCCAGTAGGCGCAAGTTTGCGTGTCAAAGCTGAACCAATACCACCAGTAGCACCGACAATAACGACGACTTTATCCTGCATTTTAATATTTACATTTCTTTACATCTTTTTACATAATACTGAATTATGGACTCAAGTTCTAGGTAGATGTTCCGAAAGTATCTACTCCAACAATAGCGGCATTACTTCATATTCGTTGCCACTTGGTTTTAATCTAAATATGGGAGATGATTCTAAATATTTGGTAAAACTCGAACCTAATTTTAATTTTTTGACAATTGAACTAGGAGATTTTCCGGTTATTTTCTGGATTTCTGTACCTAGCTTGGACACAGATAATTTAGTTTTAGGAGAATTTATTTGGGCATCTTGAATGATTTTTAATAAAACTTTATCTAATGTTTCTCGATCGTAAATCTGAGCAAAATTTTCTTGTTTTTTCTCTGTCATTGATTCTGTAGATGATTCATCTGTCAGAGTAATTATTTCTTCACTTGCTGGTTGCTTTTGATGATGATTTGTATTCAGATTGCGTCTTTCTTCAAATAAATTGGCAATAGTGGTTAAACTGTGTAATCGATCATTAATTGAGTTTTGTTCGTTTTTAATTAAATCTTGAATTTCTTCAACCACTTGTTCCAACGATGGAACTTCTCTCGCCATTTTTATAGAATAATGAGTTAAGTTACCAGTATTCCGGTTTTCTATATGCAAACTTTGTCCTTGTCTACGCACCCAATAGACAGTCAATCCCTGGTTTTGGAGTTCGTTACACAGGTGGATCAAAATTCCATCGCCAGAACAGACTAAAATTTCTTTAACCGTTGGATAAGACCGTAAGACACAAGCACCAAATGCAATCATTTTGGCATCAGCACTATCCTTACCTCCAGGCACATGAACAAGTTGATAGCCACGGTTATATAGTTCAATATCCTGCTTACCAATACTTGGATTTCTCCAGTTAGCAAATGCTAATTTAATTTGGAGATCGTGCTTACATAAATTCGCTAAAAATAATTCTGCATTAATATCTAATTTTAAATTTTCTGCATCTAAAAGTAAAAGAGAAATTCCTGTTTCTAAGTCATGTTTAATTTCTGTTTTTTGCAAAAATTTTTGAAAAAACTGACTTAATGCATCGGATTCTAGACAATCAGGTGATAATAAAATTTTCAGTAATTCTTCCGCTAATTTCGAGCTAAAAGAGCTAAGATTGTTTTCTGCTGATAGTTTTTTGGCTAAAGCAAGTTCCCTCGCTTCAGCCATAGTTAGTTTAGTGTGCCCGTTGCTGTTAGCAATCAAATCAGTTTCCAGCAAATTAGAAAATGTCGGCTCAAGGAATTGTTTACCACAATTTTTGCAGAGGTAGTTCTGCTTGTCATTCCGACGACCATTTTTACGATATGAAGTAGACTCGCACCGGGGACATTTCATTTTCTATTTAGGTGGTCAAAGCAGATACTTGTCTTAAGTATATAGTATAAAAAATACTGTCAACTTATATTAGTATCGCTCAACACAATAAAAGCTAGAAGGGCGTGGAAATTAAACTCAACCCCTAATATAGTAATCCATTTTGATTTTTCAACTTATTTGGCAACACAAGCGCGATAAGTAGGGAGTGGGTACAGAGGCGATTAATCTCATTTGTAAACCTGGAAGGAATAGAAAATCAGTGTTTTTGAGTTGTAGGAAGTCATATAATTCCTACTCACAGTCCTCTGGATAGCCAAAACTTAAGAAAGATTTCAACTGACGCGGGCAAAAACATAATCGCGGGTACGGGAATCAACGGGATTAGTAAAAATTTTATTTGTAGTACCAAATTCAACTATTTGAGTAATACGGTTTTCATTAGTGTAAAAGAAAGCCGTAAAATCAGATAATCTAGTAACTTGCTGCATGTTGTGGGTAACAATCACAATTGTCAACTCAGAGCGCAAGTTCTGAATCAAATTTTCAATTTGCATACTACCAAGAGGATCGAGGCCTGAACAAGGTTCATCCATCAGCAAAATTTTTGGTTTAACTGCTAAAGCGCGAGCAATGCATAGTCTTTGTTGTTGCCCCCCAGAAAGTTCTAAAGCAGATTTGTGCAGTCTATTTTTCAGCTCATCCCAAAGATCGGCAGCTTTGATGGCAGATTCAACAATCGCATCTAATTCTACTTTCGGATGCCATCCAACTAATTTCACTCCATAGGCAACATTATCATAAACACTCATGGGGAAAAGATTTGGTTTGGGAAAAACCATACTAATTTGGCGACGTAGCCTACTTAAATTGACACGGCGCTCATAAATGTTCTGTCCAAAAAATTCTACTCTTCCTTCAACACTCACTTGTGCTTCTAATTCACCCATGCGATTTAACGATTTAAGAAAAGTAGACTTGCCACAACCACTAGAACCAATAATTGCCGTGACTTGGTTTTGGTAAATATCCATTGAAACGCCTTCAACTATCTTTTGAGTCTCGTAATAGAAGCTGAAGTTTTTGACTCTGATGGCTGGAATTAGTTTACTCATATTCCCAAAACGTGTGAAACAAAACTTGACTAAGTAAGGTAGTACAAATCAGCAGTGCTGTTTCACTATGTTACTCCTAAAAGGAGATCTTCATGGAAAATACGTAAATATACGGTAGATATATAGCAAATATACCGTTAGTTAATGTTTGTGTTAGATTATGTCGCAAAAATCATTGTTGAGAAAATTAAAAATGCACATGAGGGGCACAGGAGAATAATTAATAACCGATGCCCAATGACAAATGACAAGTGACAAATGACCAATGACAAATGACTTTTTAACCAAAACGTCCTGAAATGTAGTCGCGGGTACGGGGGTCGAGTGGATTGTTAAAAATTTGCTCTGTGGCGCCAAATTCAACCATTTGACCAATCCGACTTTCATCGGTGCTGAAGAAAGCGGTAAAATCAGACACGCGAGCAGCTTGTTGCATGTTGTGGGTAACGATCGCGATCGTCAACTGAGATTTCAAACTATACAGCAGTTCCTCAACTTTCATAGTAGCGATGGGGTCAAGAGCCGAACAAGGCTCATCCATCAAGAGAACTTTCGGCTTGACTGCTAAAGCGCGGGCAATACATAATCTCTGTTGTTGACCACCAGAAAGCCCTAAAGCCGATTTATCCAGCTTATCTTTCACTTCATCCCATAGAGCAGCGCTGTGAAGTGCAGACTCGACAATTTCATCTAGTTCTACTTTTGGATACCTACCTGCTATTCTCATCCCGTAGGCAACGTTTTCATAAATGCTGAGAGGAAAAGGATTCGGTTTTTGGAACACCATACCAATTTGGCGGCGTAATCGATTGATATTGACACGAGGAGCATAAATATTTTGTCCAAAAAATTCTACTTCCCCTTCAACTTTTACAGGGCCTTCTAATTCACTAATACGATTCAGAATTTTGATGAAGGTAGATTTGCCGCAACCACTAGGCCCGATAATTGCTGTTACTTGGTTTCGATAAATATCTATTGATATCTTTTCGATGGCTTTGATTGTGCCATAGTAAAAACTGATATTTTTTACTTTGATAGCTGGAATTAGATTATTCATAAATTGCCACGATGCGAAATAAAATTTTATCAAAATAGAATTCAGAATTCAGAATTCAGGAGTCAGAATGAATAATATAGGACTGGTGCTGGTCTGAATTTATTAGCCTTCTGAATCCTGTACTAAGGGACTTCCAAGAAATTAATTACCTAATCTTGTAGGGTGGACATCTTGTCTGCCCTTGGCTTGGGGCGCTCGTGTCGCCCACCCCAGAATAAGTAGTTGATTATTTTTTTATTTGCAAGTCCCTAAATTAATTCTGAGTTCTGACTTCTGAATTCTGAATTCTGAGTTCTGAGTTCTGACTTCTGACTTCTGACTTCTCAATTCTGTTCATTTCATTTTTCTCTGGTTAATAACTAAGCGAGAAACAATACTGACACATAAAATTAAGCCCAGTAAAATTATAGAAGTAGCCCATACTAATTGATTTCTTTCTGGGTCAGGGTCGTTGTAGAGGTTAAAAATTAATACTGGCAAAGAAGCTGTTGGACTTAACAACCCTTCTGACCAATCTAAACTAAATAAAGCGGTAAAAATTAACGGTGCTGTTTCACCAGCAGCACGAGCTACAGCTAATAAAATACCTGTAGTAATTCCGGGAATTGCCGCAGTGACAACTATGCGAAAGGTAGTTTGAAAGCGAGTTCCGCCTAAAGCAGCAGAGGCGAGGCGTTGAGATGTGGGAATAAGTTTTAAAGATTCTTCTGTTGTCAATACAATCACTGGTAGCATGATCGCAGCTAAAGCAAAACCACCTGCGATCGCACTAAATCCTTTGGTTGCCAAAACGATTATACCGTAAGCGAATATTCCTACAACAATTGAAGGCACGCCTGTGAGAATATTAGTGATAAAACGAACGAAATTAGCAATTGGATTAGTTTGACCAAATTCGGCTAAAAAAATTCCTGTCATTATGCCTGTGGGAATGCTTAAAAAAGCACCAATGGCTACCATAATTATGGTTCCGAGAATAGCATTGCCAAACCCATTATCAATCACTGCTTTGACAAAAACTTCTCCTTTGATTCCAGATATTCCCCGGACGAAAATTTCCCATAAAATTGATAATAAAGGAATGAGTGCTAGACCTGTCAAACCAAAGGCGATCGCATTCATTAAATAAGTAAATATTACTCTTTCTTTTGGTAAAGGACTGCATAATTCTGTCGTGATAGATTCATCATTCTCAGGCTCTATGTAATCACTCATATTTCTCACATTTTTTCCAACGAAATACTTGCCCTATAAAATTACGAATTATGCTTAACAACTAAATTGATTCGGACATCTGAATTCTGAATTCTGAATTCTGAATTCTTCTTCAATTATTTTTTCTGGCAAACCATCTGACTAAGAATACAGCACCAATATTTACAACTAGAGTCAAACCAAACAAAATTAATCCCAAATAACTTAAAGCGCCAATATGTAATCCTGGCTCAGCTTCAGCAAATTCATTAGCTAATACAGAGGGAATTGTATAAGCTGGATCGAGTAAAGAAGCACTAATTTGGGCCGAATTACCAATTACCATAGTGACAGCCATTGTTTCACCCAAAGCACGTCCTAAAGCCAGCATTGCTGCACTGACAATTCCTGAAAATCCCGATGGTAACAAAACTCGAAAAATTGTTTCCCAACGAGTACCACCTAAAGCCATAGATGCGCTACGCAATTCTTTGGGTATAGCCAGTAATACATCACGAGTAATTGCTGCCATTGTTGGCAAAATCATGATTGCTAGAATAATTCCAGCAGTCAACATATTTGTGCCAACAGGGTCTTGTGTATTAAATATTGGTATCACTTTCAAAGTGCTACCTAGCCATTTTTCTAAAGGTTCCAAAACAGGAATAAACACAAAAATAGCCCATAAACCAATAATGACGCTGGGAATTGCTGCGATTAATTCCACAACAAATGCTAAGGTTGTTCGCAGCGATGGAGGTAAGAAATTTTCACTTGTTACTAAAGCAACTGCAATGCCTACTGGTACAGCTAATAAAATAGCGATCGCACTACTGACTATAGTTCCATAAATATAAGGTAATGCACCAAAAATTCCATTACCTGTATCCCAATCTTGACCCCATAAAAACCCGACACCAAACTGTTTAATGGCTGGTAGAGCTTCTTGGTAAATTACCCAAGTCATTAAAAATAATACTGCAAAAGTAGCCACGGCAAAAAAGTATACTAGCCGTGTAAATCCTCGATCAAACCAGAAATTTGTACCACTGATAGCTGTCAAATTCAGATTTTCATCATCTAGATTCGATTGATGTGATGAATTTTTGTCGGCTGGTTCCGATGAATTTGCCATGACAGATAAATAAAATAGATTTTTGTGTGTGAGTAGAGTAGATAAACAGTTATTGTTCTAAACTTCAGGTGAAAGTTAGTGTAAGAAGGCAAAAGACAAAATAAATCAATCTATTTTTGTAATGTTGTTCACATTATAAGTTTATTTTGCGATATTTTAATAGGTTAAATTCAAACCCGGGTGAAAACAGGATAGACCTAATAAAAAGCATTTCCAGGTGATACCTGGAAACGAAATTTACGAACAAGATTCACTATAATTAGAAGTCATAATTTATAAACAGTAGAATATGATGAGTATATTCATCAACTTTTTTCCTGTTCTTTAACTATTCTGACTCCTGAATTATGACGTAAATTTACCAATTAAGGCTTGACAGTGCTATTCACTGTCTGAAGTACACGGTTCGCCACATCAGATGGAATCTTAGTGTAGTTGAGGTCATCATTATACTGTTGACCGTCTTTCAATACCCAATTTACCCATTTCTTGATTGCATCAGATTTGGCAGCATTAGCATACTGTTTGTAAACCATAATCCAAGTAAGGCCGACAATAGGATAACCTTGCGCTGGATCTCCTACAAAAACACGGTAGTTATTTGGAAAATTCACAGTAGCTAAAGCTGCGTTTGCAGATTGTAAAGAAGGAGCAACAAATTCTCCTGCCTTATTTTGGATCTGTGCTGATTTCAGCTTATTTTTGAGAGCGTAGGCATATTCAACATAACCAATAGAACCAGGAGTACGAGCTACTAAAGCCGCAACACCGGGATTACCTTTACCTTTGAGGACGTTTGGTAGATTCCATTTTGGTGTCGTACTGGCTCCAACTCTGCCTTTAAAATAACTACTGACTGCACTCAAATGGTTAGTAAAAATGAAAGTTGTACCGCTACCATCAGCGCGAACAACAAATTTAATTGGTTGGTTTGGTAGATTGACACCGGGATTATCAGCTTTAATTTTTGCGTCATTCCAATTGGTAATTTGACCTGCAAAAATTGCTGGTAGTGTACTGCGGGACAATCTCAGATTATTAACGCCTGGAAGATTATAAACCACAGAAACGGCACCGCCTGCTGTGGGTACCAAGATTACACCGTTTTTGACTTTAGCGATTTCCTCATCTTTCATTGCAGCATCACTACCACCAAAGTCAACGGTTCCAGCAGTGACTTGACGAATACCGCCGCCACTACCAATTGCTTGGTAGTTAATTTTCAAGTCTGGATATTTCTTGTTAACTTCACGAGCATAGCGTTCGTAAAGTGGAGCCGGGAAAGTTGCTCCCGCACCATTGAGGGTTTCAGCTTGTGCGATCGCGCCAAACATTGGACTAAGTGCAACAGAAGTTGTCACCACTGAAGTAGCAACGACACGATTCAAGATGGTGGTCGAAAAAATCATATTACCTCTGATGAAAGGAATATTTTTCTGCTGTAATCACAGCCTTAATTAAGGTACATTTCTAATGGTTAAAAGTTATTTAACAAGAGATAAATAGGAGATTAAGCTGTGTTTAAAAATAAATTTTAAACTTTGTTTTAGGCTATTAATATTTAATTGAATTAATCTATAAACAATATATAGGACTACTATTTGATTTTTGAACAGATACGTAGGGTGCGTTACGCTGTCGCTAACGCACCCTACAAATACTTAATGTTGTTCAAAAATCAAACCGGATTCCTATATTGATGAAAAATTTCATTTATGTTTAAATACTTAAAAATAGTTACAGCGTATTTCAGGTAAATGAGGTACACGGGTAGGGTAGCACAGCTGTGCTACCCTACGATTATCTGTACCTCACCAACTTGCAATCTGCTGTAAATACTCATCGGCGATCGCATAGTAAATGCATAATACGAACTTTTTCCTGATAACTCTACGAATCACCGAAACAGGTTCTCAATACCCTCAGGAAAACTGCTCGTTTCAGGGCAATATTATAGGACTGGGTACTAATAAATGTACGGAAATAAACGCTTGGTTTGCTGAGAATAAGACTGATATTCCTCACCGAACCGTTCTTCTAACATCTGCTCTTCAATTGTAATTCGGTTACCAAACCAAATAACACAGACTATTAGCAACAGTCCAAACCCCCATAAACTTTGTAACATCAGGCAAAAGCCAAGAAATAAAAGAATGTAACTTGTGTAAATGGGATGTCTAATTAAACTGTAGATACCGTCAGTAACTAACTGATGATCTGATTTAATTGTAAGACGGTCAAAGAATTTTCCTAAAGTTTTGATAGCGACCTGACTAACAAGAATTGCAGCACAAATCAACGCAATTCCAGTCACAGTTAAATATTGCTCGATGGCTATATTCACTGTCCGATATTGAAATGAAAAGGTGTATAAACTTAGCCAGTGTACACTCAGTAAACCAACAATAGTAATCAGCGAGGCTATACGTCCAGAAGTAGCTTGAACTTGGCGATCTTCTTGACGACTCGCTAGCTGACCATATCGAACAACTCGCCAAACAGTTCCTAAAAAGAAAACAAAATAACTGATAGATAAAAAAACTACTCTCCAGTTTCCTGCAACTCCAAATTGTGCGGCCGGAATGACAATCAACACAGCGATAACAGCTAGCAAGGCAAAAATAAATCCCACAGATTTCAGGAACGCCGCCATGAATACAAACTCCTTAGCAGTGAATTATGTAGATTTTGACCGGACGCTGAACATTGGCAAACAGGCTGAGACTATTGTCACACAAACAATTTGAAGCCCTTGTAAGATTGTTTTCCTAGCCTCAACTTGTTTTCAAAACATCAGTCATAGTTGCACAATAATTTGACAAGCCAAAACTGCTAGGATTAATTGCATTTTCATAAGTAAAATGTCGATAATTCATACAGAATCTATCCCAAGCAGCCATGCGAATGCGGAACAAAACAATAATCAAATTTGCTAAAGTTATAGATACGGGGATACGAAAGTAAATCTTTTTGGACAAATAAGCACAAACTTCTTCTATTGCCTGGTTAGCAGTCAACTTTGCTTGACCTAAAACAAATCGACGTGATTGATTGTTTTCAGGAGGACAATCGATTAAATGTCGCACTACAGTGGCAATGTCTCGCCCGTGGATAAAATGAAAACTACCATCTGCATCAAGAAAGCGAATCAAATTAATATATTTCGTAACTTCTCTAATACCAGATGAAACAGCAGAATAGGGTTTATTAGTATCACCGCCCAAAACTATAGTTGGAAAAACTGTGGTAATTTTGGGCGCTATTTCTAATTTTTCTTTTTGATGCAAGCACTCGTATTTAGAACGGATATAATCTGTACCGATTTCCCCGGCTTCTTTTAATGGTTGATTGTGATTATCCAAAACGCTAGCTGTGGAAAAATAAATTACCTGTTGACATTTATCTGGATCTAGCAGCTTCATCAACTCGATAGTTTTGTTAACATTAATATCAAATGTCTGCTCACCACCCCAAGCTGTGGCAGTGAGTACTGCTGTATCAATTGTTGATAGCAAATCAGCAAATTGGCTAATATTTTGCATATCACCTTGCAAAACATTTATTCCTGGACGTACCTGAGTATCAACTTGCAGTTTACTCGGGTTTCTAACTAGCAGAAACACCTCGTAATCTGTTTCTTGAATTAAGGCTTCTGTTAGATAATGACCTATACAACCACTTGCACCAGTTACTAAAATCCGTTTCTGGCTCATAAATAATCGATTGAAAGTTAGGAGTTAGGAGTTAAGAGTTAGGAATAAAGTTAAAAGTTCCGAACGAGAGTAAAAAGTGAAGTTAGGAGTTAAGAATAAAGTTAGGAGTGAGGAATGAGGAGTTAAGAATAAAAATAACTTTACACCTCGCAACTGATAAGTTAATACTTTATAACTTATAACTGTTGTAGAGAAGCGATTAATCGCATCTCTACTCCTAACTCATAACTCATAACTCATAACTCCTAAACCTTAACTCCTGCCAGATTCAGTTGCTTTGCGGTTTCAAAGAAGAAAGCGACATTTTCTTCTGGAGTTTCTGGTAAGACACCATGACCAAGGTTGAGAATGTGACCCCAATTGCCGGCTTTGCGAACGGTATCATAAATGCGATCGCGGATAAATTCTTTCGAGCCAAATAACACGCCTGGGTCAAGATTTCCTTGGACTTTGATTTGTTTACCCAATCTTGCCCGTGCATCCGCCATATCCACTGCCCAGTCGACAGTAACGATATCTGCACCGGATTTGCCCATTCTTTCCAACACACCTGCACTACCGCTAACTAGCAAAATCAACGGTGTATCGGGGTGGGTTTGCTTGATTTGTTGGAAAACTCTCTGCTGATAAGGTAGAGCAAAGGTGTCATAATCTTGGGGGCTTAATTGACCCGCCCAAGAATCGAACATTTGCACGACTTGGGCACCAGAATCAATTTGATAACGGGCATAGATGGCGATCGCATCTGCTAATTTTGTTAACAATTTATGCAATATCGTCGGATCGGAAAATGCCATGTTTTTGATAATGGAATAGGTTTTAGAACCTTTTCCTTCCACTGCATAAGCCGCTAATGTCCAGGGCGCACCCACAAAGCCCAACACCGTCGATTTATCGCCTACTTCAGACCGCAATGCCTGCAAAATTGTTTTGATAAAAGGTAGAGCTGTTTCTGGTTCTAGGGGATGCAGGTTATCAATTTGTTCTTGAGTGCGGAGAGGCGAATGAATAATTGGCCCTTTACCTTCGGCAATATCCATGTCAATGCCCAAACCAGGTAATGGGGTGACAATATCAGAAAATAAAATTACGCCATCTGGCTGGAAAGCTTTCCAGGGTTGCAGGGAAACTTCAATTGCCACTTCTGGAATTTCGGAGCGATCGCGAAACGAAGGATACTTATCTCTTAAGTCTCGATATGCTTTCATATATCGTCCCGCTTGTCGCATCATCCATACAGGGGGACGATCTACTACTTCACCACGAGCAGCCCGTAACAGATGAGGAGTTGTCAACGAAACACCCATTTATCACTTCATCCTAAGTCACTTTTTTATGCCACTGTTTAGCTTATCATTCTGGGATTACGCTTTTTCAGAATTCGAGGGGACTGGGGAGATGGGGAGATGGGGAGGATGAGGGATTAGGGACTAGGGAGTGGGAAATAGGATAAAACAATAATCAATATTGAATTGGGAATTGGGCATGGGGCATTGGGCATTGGGAAGAGGCAGAGGGCAAGGGGGAGAATGAAAAATTACCTCTTTCCCCTTGCTCCCTGCTCCCTGCTCCCTGCCTCCCCATCTCCCCACTCCCCACTCCCTACTCCCCTAACTTCCTATGCAATCTGACTCCAACAGTCCCGATCGCCTTGCATCTGCTAATAATGAGCCTAACCCAGGAAAGTTTTTGATTCCGCGATCGCAGCGACAGAAGTTCTTTTTTCAGTTTACCTTAATGACGCTGATCGGATGGGTTGTCGGTGGCGTTGCCAGTATCGCTTTAGAGAAATTTATTCTCCAAAACCTATCCCTAGAGCCGCCAATCTGGAGCATTGTGGTCAGAGGTTTGGGCAACATTGTGTTTGCGCTGATTTTCGCCGCAGACCAGAGCCTTGTCCTTTACCGATATTTATCTGGTTGGCAATGGATATTTGCTACTAGTGTTGGTTGGTTAATTGCCAACGGTGTTTCTACAGCTTGGATTAACTACATTTCATCTTTTGCCTCATCGTTAAATGAAACTTTATCTCCTGAACAGATTTTTCTTTTGGGATTTTTATCTGCGATCGCTTATGTGATTTCTGGTATTTGGCTAGGTATTTGCCAATGGCTGGTATTAAGAAAATATACAGCAAGTGTTTGGTGGTGGAATTTTTTACCTTCAATCTCTTTCTTATTAATTACTATTTTGGTTTGGTTGCTTTTTCTCGCGCAAAATTTAATTCCCGAAGCCAGCCGTAATTTTATCTTGTATTGGAGTGGACAAACATTTACAGCGATTATTCTGGGAGCTATACCAGCAATTGGCTTGTGTACTTTGAAGAGAAATTCACCTAGTCAAAGTGAAATTGCTCGCTGATTTTTATTGTCATAATTCTTACACTAAATCTCTGGCAAAATTATTTTATGGTGTTGTAGTAGCCCTTGATTTTAACTTGCTTTACTGAGATGCGAATTGAACCATACGACCCCGGTCAACTTGATGCCGTCATTCGTCTTTCGCTTCGGGCATGGAGTCCGGTCTTTGATTCACTTCAGAAAGCGATCGATGTTGATGTGTACCGCTCATTCTATCCCGATGGTTGGCGTGTCAGCCAGCAAAAGGCTGTCGAGGATGTCTGTAGTGCAGCGGACACAAAGGTGTGGGTTGCGATCGACTCTGGTTGCACTGTGGGCTTTGTAGCTGCGAAACTCCACTCAGAGAGCAGCTTGGGAGAAATTTACATGATTGCCATCGATCCCGACTATCAACGTCGAGGCATTGGCACTGCTCTGATGGAATTCGCTCTTGATTGGCTGAAAGTTGCTGGGATGTCCGTCGCTATGGTCGAGACCAGAGGCGATGCCGGCCATGCTCCGGCACGTTGTGCCTATGAAAAGCTGGGTTTCGGGCTGTTACCAATTGCTAGGTACTTCAAGAAGTTATAGATGCAAACAGTTTGAAAGCGATCAAAATCTCAATCACGTCCATTAGAAATTGAGACTTGAGTTTATGTCGTTTTTGTTTGCCATAGAAGAACCATTTCTGAAAAATAATTTTGTCAGAGGCCTACTATAAACTGGCATGAGTATCATACCAGGGTTCCTTGATGTTGAGTTTTTCTAGCAGCGTTCTTCCCCCAGGTAATTTGGAAACAATTCCATTTACTCCCAGGATTCTAGAGTTCAAAAAAATGCCTTTGTAAACGTTAATTATTTCTCTTTCCGAAAGCCAATGTCCTGGTGTTTCTTCTCCAAAAAGTCCACTAGCGCCATATTCAAATTCATATGGGACATACTGACCTTCTTGTGCTGGTGAGGGACAGACTTGTTTGGGTACTTCTGCTTGATTAATGGTTTTGAATTTCTGATAACCAAGTTCTTTAAACACTGCAAATTCATTCAGCAAAGCATTCCAAGAAGTTTTTGTGGATTCTATAGAAATAAATTTTGGTTTGCTAGCAAATTGTCTTAATGCTTGTACGCACAATATTTCAGTACCTTCAATATCAACTTTCAGATAGTAGGGAATGCCAAATTTTTCCAGTATTTTTTCAAATCGGCATCCTTCTACTATTGTCTCGACGAAAGGCGTACTAAAGGTAATTTCGGTTTTTTTAACTCTATCTAATGAAGTTGTACCCCAAAAGGTTTGGTTTGAATTAGTATAAAATGTGACTGGTTCCTCTTTGGTTGAGACAGCAATATTTAGCAGAGTAAGCTGACCATTTTTAATGAAGTCATTGAGTCGTTCTTTCACTGATTTGTAAATCTGAGGATCGGCTTCTATACCAATCACTCGAAAGCCTTTTTTTAAATAAAATTCTGTATCCTGACCTGTGTGAACACCGACATCAATGATTAAATTTTTGTCCATACATTCCTTATTTTTTTAATTCTGTGTTTGCCAACTTTTCCTCAGCAAGTTTTAAAAATTGCTATGCTGCAAAATTTATCAATCATCTATGGTCAATGTCCCTGCATCTGCGTCTAAAGTTGCTTTGATACCCACTGGTAAGGCTGCATTGGGGCTATCGTGACCAAAAGGCAAATCAGAGACTACAGGAATCCCTAAATCACCCAAGCGATCGCGCAATACTTCTTCTACACTAAAGCTAGGCACGTTTGGCGGGGCTTCACAACGAGTAAAACCACCCAAAGCAATGCCGCGAACTTTTGCCAAAACACCACTCAAACGCCACTGTGTAAGCATTCTATCAATACGGTAGGGTGCTTCTGTGACATCCTCTAGTGCCAAAATTACACCATCAAAATTTGGTTGGATTGGTGTACTTAAAAGATGAGTTGCTACTGTCAAGTTTCCTGGTAATAAAATGCCAGTTGCAATCCCACCACCCCAACCACAACCTTTAATGGAAGCAACAGAACGACCTTCCACCCAATTAAACAATCGCTCGATTGACCAATCTGGCTCATCAACAAGGGTTGTCAGCACAGGGCCATGAACGCTGGAAATTCCCACGTTATAAAGACTCCACAATAGGGCAGTGATGTCAGAAAAGCCAATCAACCACTTGGGAAGTTCTGAGTTTTTTTGCCAATGCCAATTTTCTAAGATGCGGCTGCTACCGAAACCACCTCTGGCGCAGAGGATACCGCGACAATCTGGGTCTTGCCATGCTGCTGCTAGCTGGTTGCGGCGGTTTTCATCGGTGCTGGCTAAATATCCCCATTTATCATCTACCTTAGGGCTGATTTCAATTTGGTAGCCGCGCGATCGCCAAATTTCTATACTGCGCTCAAATGCCTCAAATTCTCGTAAAGCACCGCTAGGAGCAATGACTCGTAGCAAGTCACCAGGTTTCAGGGTTGCTGGCAGGATTTTAGATTTCATCTAGCTTGTAGGGAATCCCAAATTGAGTCGAGGTTTGCTTGGGCTTTTTCGAGTGCTGTTTCTGGAGATGCGCCGAGCATAGTGGCTTCAATCGCTCTACCAAGAGCATCGGACAAACGACTATAACCAGGAATAATAGGTCTATAACCTGATACAGACATTTGGTCAAGAAACATTTTCAAAATAGGTTTTTGCTGAAGAAATTTTTGATAAGCTTGACTTTTTGCTGATTTTATATTTGTTGGTAAAAAACCCGATTTAATACTCCATTCTGTTTGGAATTCTTCACTCAAAACATACTCAAAAAATTTGAGTGCGGCTTGTTCTTTTGCGGGTGTAGTTTTCATTAAAAACAAATTTCCAGTACCTTTGACTGAAGCTTGTTGGAGATTTGCAGGTATGGGAAATACTTGAAAATCAACATTGGACTTCATAATCAAAGTCCAGGGACCAGTAATTTGCATCGCTACACGACCTGAAAGAAAAGCGTCTTCTTCATAACCTCGTTCTGGGGGAGAAAGGGTTGCTGAGCCATCTTTTAATAGGTCTTGCCAAAATTTTAATGCAGCGATCGCTCCCGGATTCATCAAATTTGGGCGATTATTGGTGACAATCTCTCCTTTAGCACCTAATAAAAAGGGGAACCAACTAAAGACAGTCCATTCTCCCTTTCCTAAAGGTAATAAAATTCCATACTGTTCCGGTCGATTGTCGCCATTGCGATCTACAGTTAATTTTTTGGCAATTTCCCTCAATTCTTCCCAAGTCTTAGGCAGTTGGGTAACTCCCGCTGCTTGGAAAAGTTTAGGACGGTAAAAAATGCCGATATTAGCAGTAGTCAGAGGAACTGACCAAATGTGACCATCAAATTCTAATTCCTCAAATAAATTGGGAAAAATTTCCGATTTTTCTGGCAATTTTGATAGCCATTTTTCCAAAGGTTGAATTGCTTCTAATTCCACAAACTGACCAGTCATTTGTGGAGAGAATGACAACATATCTGGAGCCGCATTGCCAATTACTGCTGTTAATATTTTCGGTAAGATTCCGTCTACTCCCACATAGATAGATTCTACATAAACTTCAGGATGAGTCTGATTAAATTTATCTACTAATTTATTAAATAGATCCCGATTAGGAGGTGGATTAATGCTTTGCCATAGTGTCAAATGAATTGCACCATTGTCTTTTGGCGTTGCACTTTGACAACTAGATACAAATAGTAAGCACAAACTTAGGAAAATTCCTAAAAATGAAGTTTGCCATTTATAACTAATCTGCTGATGAAATATATTTTTTATTCGTGATAGAGAAAATGCAATTTTCATACCAAGTCTTTAACCAAATTTAGGAAGTTTTATCGATAAAAATCTTGGTAGTACTAGTTTCAGATCTAGTATAAACATAGGTTTCTGGCTCTTTTATTCTTTGAGTTTTAAATATTTTTTCAGCGCGAAACCACAAATCAGCATCTTCTCCATAATGAATATTATTAAATCCTTTCAAATCCCAGAATACTTTTCTTTTGCCAAAAAATGTTCCTCCTACAACACATTCTCGAATGCTAATTAGTTCACCTGGTTTAAAATAATCAGCAAGGAAAAATTCTTCTTCTAGTTCGTATCCTCCTTCAATTAAATCAATTTCGGGATTACTTTTCATATGTTCAAACCGTGACTCTATATGATTTATTTTGTAGGTGTCATCGCTATCTATGAATGTGATGTATTTCCCGAATGATGCTTGGATACCAGCATTCCTGGCATAAGCAGCTTTACGATTTTGATGTTTTAGATAACGAATATTTTCGTATTCTTGCAAATAAGAATTAACAACTGTAAAAGTCTCATCTTGACTTCCATCGTCAACTATAATTAGTTCCCAATTCCTAAAAGTTTGCTCCAGAACACTATTAATACAATCGTTTAAATACTTTGCTCGGTTATAAGTAGATAAAATAATCGAAATTTCTGGAAGAGGGTAAAAATTTATACTAAGCATTATTGAAAATAATAGTATGGTTTTGAGAAGAATTATTTTGAATTAAGTATAACTGGTATATTATACAATATCTACGGGCTAGCCAATGCAGGTGTTAAGCAAATACTCGGAACTTGGCATACTAGCTTGGTTCAATGACTGATGCTTTTCTAAATTTCTACTTGTCAAGGCAACTACAGTGTATTTCAAGCAAATGAAGTACACGGGTAGGGGCACAACATGTTGTGCCCTTGCGATTATCTGTACCTCACAAAGTTGCAATCTGCTGTATATTTAGATTTAGTTTTTAGATTGACATGGTTAATGTTATATATAATTATGATTTTGCTCATAAATTAAATATCAGATAATGCTTTCATCAGTATTAGGATATTTTGATCGCCAATTAATAAAACCAATATGAATACAAAACTGAATCCCAAAAAGATAACTTTTCCCAATAATTTTGAATGCTACTATGTCGGCAGTAAAGAAGAAACAGAATATATCTTTAAAGAAGTTTTTATTGAACAGCAGTATCTTCAGAACGGTATCGTAATTAGGGAAGGAGATTGTATATTTGATGTGGGAGCAAACATTGGTATGTTCTCACTATTTGTCAATCAACTTCAGGAAAAGGTAAAAATATATGCATTTGAGCCGATTGAAAAAATTTTTGACGTATTAAATGAAAACGTTCGCTTGCATTATTTAGAAAAAAATGTATTTTTATTTAATTATGGATTAAGTTCAGAAAATAATCACGAGCAAATATTTACTTTTTATCCGCAGATGACGGGAAATTCAACATCAAAACCAGGTGAAAAATTAGTCAATATAGACGCTGTTTTTGATAAAGTATCAAACGATGTCGAAGACTTATTTACAGATTTTTTTAAAGACGTAGAACAAGTCAAGTGTCAAGTGAGAACGCTTTCTTCTGTAATTAAGGAATTAGGGATTAATTCTATAGACTTATTAAAAATTGATGTGGAAGGCGAAGAATACGAAGTTTTCAAAGGTATAGAATCCTCAGACTGGGCTAAAATCAAACAAATTGTAGCAGAAGTTCACGATCGCCAAGGAAAACTAGATCGAATCAAAGAAATGCTTACCTTTTATGGTTTTAGTCAAATCAAAGCTGAAAAAATTAATTTTTTACCTTCTAAATTTGTAGATACGTATAATTTATATGCTGTACGCTAAATACATCAAAATTTAGAATTCAGATACTCAAGTTTTTAGTTTATCTGTATTGATATCGCTCTTGAGATGCCGTTTTGTTGAAAAATATTGTAAGTAGTTTATCCAAAAATCAAAGCTTATGTTTGACCATATATCTTTCGGCGTCAGCAACTTAGAACGCAGTCTAGCTTTCTATGATGCTGTGCTTGCACCATTAGGCATCAAGCGAATTTTTAATTTGACTGACATTGCTGGTTATGGTGTTGACAATTTCCCCAGATTTTGGCTTGTGAGTCGCCAAAAGTTTACCCATGAGGTATCAAAGGGCTTTCATCTGGCATTTGCGGCTAAGAATCGCGCTGATATCGATGCTTTTTACGAACAAGCGATCGCTTCAGGAGCCAAAGACGACGGTAAACCCGGATTACGTCCAAATTATCACCCTCATTATTATGCCGCTTTTGTCGTCGATCCCGACGGGTATCGCATAGAAGCTGTTTGCCACCAACCAGCATAATTAGTCATTAGACCTCTTGCAAAAGTCTTTCTTTGCCTTCTTTTCTCTGCGCCTCTGCGCCTCTGCGTGAGACAAAAAAATATTTATGCAAGAAGTCTATTAGTCATTAGGCATTAATCTCCGCGTCTCCCCCACTCCCTTATCTCAATTCGGCAAACCCTCCACCCGCATCAAATCTAATTCGCGTTCAAATATTTCATCAATGGGCAACATTTGACCATCGACAGTCATAAATTTATGATCTTTTGTTGCCCTGATCGCTGAACCATCTTCTAAACAATATTCAAACACCTCTTGCTGTCCGCGATCGTGCCATTGTACCACAGGTTGACTATAAACATTCCCATAATTATCAACGCTATACACACTACATTCAATACCTTTTTCGACAATTTTGCCAATCGGCAAAAATCCATATTCTACTGTCAAAACTTCCGTGTCATAACTCAAACAATATTCAGCAAACTTCAACATTTGCTCGAATAATTCGTCGGCAACTTTTTTTTGTACACCATTTTTTGCCGCACCATCGACGAATTTTTCCCGCTGCTTTTGCATCTCCGAAACTTTCTTTTTACCCATCGCCCGACGCAGCAAATCAGCTTGACCTAAGGAATATCCAGCCATATCCTGAGCAATTTTCATGATTTGCTCTTGATAGACCATGATTCCATAAGTTTCGTCTAATATTGGTTCTAAAATACTGTGTTCATAATCAATATTTTCTCGACCGTGTTTGCGGTTAATAAATTTCGGAATCAGTCCTGCATCTAACGGTCCCGGTCGATAAAGTGCCAAAATTGAAGAAATATCTTCTATATTAGAAGGCTTCAAATCTCGAACTATTTGACGCATTCCCGAAGATTCTAATTGAAATATTCCTTCTAACTCACCAGCTTCTAATAGTTCATAAGTTTTTTGGACATCTTTTGGCAAGGTGCTATGTTCGCCTTTAGCTAATATCTTTTGTGCTTTTCTTTCCTGGCGGGTAATTTCATCTGGATCGACACGATATCCTCTGGTTTCTTGAATTAAATCAAGGGTTTTTTGAATCAGCGTCAAGTTACGCAAACCCAAAAAGTCCATTTTCAACAAACCCATTGATTCCAGGTCTTCCATGAAATATTGGGTAATTACAGAACCATCATTATTCTTTTGTAGCGGTACAATTTCATCTAGTGGTTCGTCGGAAATCACTACACCCGCTGCATGAACACCAAAGGTTTTGTTAGTTCCTTCAATTCGCATCGCCATATCAATCCAATGGCGAACATGTGGTTCTTTATCATATTTTTCTTTAAACTCTGGTTCTGGAGTTTGATCGGAAATCATCACCTTGAGTTTAGTTGGTTTCCCCCGCACCACAGGAATTAATTTCGCCATTTTGTCGGCTTCACCGTAGGGAATATTTAATACTCTGGCGACATCTTTTAAAACTGCTTTAGAAGTTAGGCGGTTAAAGGTAATAATTTGAGCAACTCGATCTGCACCGTATTTCTCAGTTACATAATCAATCACTTTATCTCGTTGTTCAATACAGAAATCCGTATCAATATCAGGCATGGATTTCCGTTCTGGGTTCAAAAACCGCTCAAACAATAGCCCATGATGTACAGGATCGATGTTGGTAATTCGCATTGCATAGGCAACTAATGAACCAGCCGCCGAACCGCGTCCAGGTCCCACGGGAATATTATTATCTCTGGCAAATTTGATGTAATCCCATACAACTAAAAAGTATTTGGAAAATCCCATTTGCTGAATCATTTTCAGTTCGTATTCCAATCTTTCTTTATAGACGGAATCAACTTCATTGCGGGATTTGCGACTTAACCTTTCTAAAAGTCCGTTCCATGCAACATCTTCGGCGTAGGTATCAGCAGTATGACCAGAAGGAATTGGCGGAGTAGGAATTTGAGGCTCACCCATAATATGGTAAGGCTCGACTTTATCGGCGACTTCTTCAGTGGTGGCGATCGCCTCCTCAATCACATCATCCGGCAAATGGTCACGAAATAGCTGCTTCATCTCTTCACCAGATTTGAGATATTCTGTGCCGCTATAACGCATCCGCTTATCTTCAATAATTAATTTGCCAGTTTGAATACATAGCAAAGCGTCGTGTGCTTCAACGTCAAAACAAGAAATAAAATGCGAATCATTGGTAGCAATAAATTTAATACCTAATTCCCGCGCAATTTTAACTATTTCAACATTCACAATTCGGTCTTCTTGGGAACCGTGGTCTTGAATTTCTAAATAATAATCATCACCAAATACATCTTTATACCACTGAGCGACTTTCCGCGCTGCATCTGGTCTACCGCTGAGAATTGCTTGGGGAACTTCTCCACCCAAACAAGCGCTAGTAACAATCAACCCTTCATGATATTCTTTGAGTAAATCTTTATTAATACAAGGACGAGAAAAAATTCCTTTGCCTTGAACACCTTTGAGATGGGAAATGCTAGTTAATTTAACTAAATTTTTGTAACCTTTGGTATTTTTAGCTAAAACTACTTGGTGATATTTGGGACGGCGTTCTTGTTTTTCAATATCGCCGTTAATCACATACATTTCATTGCCGATTATCGGCTTAATATTTTGACTACGGCAAATTTTAATCAATTCAACAGCGCCATACATGACACCATGATCGGTAAGGGCGATCGCTTTCATTCCCAATGCGATCGCTCGCTCCACCAACTCTGGTAGCTGACTTGCTCCATCAAGCAAACTGTAGTCGCTGTGAATATGCAAAGGGACAAAGGACATAAGCGCCTCCAAGCACAAGCCAAAAATATCTCTCAGGGGCTACCCTTTCGAGCCGGATTTTGCAAAGCAACGGGATCTTAGATTAGCAGTTTTTACACAAAAATAAAGCTCCTCTTTTTCCGGATTTGTCACTGTCACAAGTGTGGTTTTAATAGTTACAGCAGTCAATCCGCATCTAACCAATGAGTCATCTAGAAAATACTACGCCGCCTACAACCAAAGCTAGTCCTTGGTGGCAGCGTATTCCTTTGACGTTACAAATTGTTGTCGCCTTAATAGCCGCCCTTACCGTCGGCATTGCCCTTGGTGCAGGAAATCCCAGTCCCACCAACGCCGCCCTGATTAACAATTTAGCAATTCCGGCTGAATTGGTGCTAAAGGCTCTCCGCGCCTTAGCTACACCCCTAATTTTGGTAGCAGTGCTGCATACTTTAATGACTACCAATATCCCTGGTACAGCCGGACGGCGGCTAGCAGTGCTACTTTTAACCAACACTACCGTAGCTATTTTAGTGGGACTTTTTGTAGCAAACGTTTTGCGTCCAGGAACCTGGGGCAATAATGTAGTCACCTCAACAAGTACACAAATCACAGGTCAAAGTCTTGACCCTTGGGGACTGATTAAAGATGCTGTACCAGAAGCTGTCCTCAAGCCGTTAGTTGATAATAATGTCATTCAACTAATTGTCATTGCCCTGAGTTTTGGCATTGTTCTGCGGGCATTAAAATCCGAACAAATTGCCCAAGGAAAGAACGGATATCAGCCCATTGAAGATGTCATCGGGATTTTGTTTGAAGCAGTAGTCCGCATCCTCAATTGGGTAATTGCCTTGGTGCCTTTGGCAGTCTTTGGGATTGTAGCTAAAACTGTTGCCAAAGAAGGCTTTACCCCCTTTCAATCTTTGGGTGCATTCATCGTGGCGGTGCTGCTAGCACTAGTATTACAAGCTTGCTACTACCTCACCAGAGTCAAATTTGGTTCTTGGGTACACCCCCTAAAGTTTCTCGCTGGCGGTTCTGATGCCTTTTTGACAGCTTTTTCGACTTCTTCCTCGGCAGCGACAATGCCCGTAACCTTTGAGGTGTTGCAAACAAAAATTGGTTTAAGGGAATCCTCTGCTGCCCTGGGAGCATTAGTAGGAGCAAATTTCAACAATGATGGTACTGCCCTGTATGAAGCAATGTCTGCATTGTATATTTCCCAACTAATTGGGCAACATCTGAGTTTGGGACAGCAAGTAATTGTCATCCTCACCTCGATTTTTGCATCCGTCGGTGCAGCGAACATTCCCAATGCTGGACTAGTAACAATGACACTAGTGTTTACTTCTGTAGGTTTACCTACCCAGTACATAGCTTTGCTCGTGACTGTAGACTGGTTTTTGGATCGCTGCCGTACTGCGATTAATGTCATGGGAGACATGACTGTTAGTACTTTACTGGACGGCAAAAAGCCCCGTACTGTAGACGAGGCTTAGTTTGTCGGCTTTTGATGTAGTTAATGTTGTTGAGGCCCCTTAGCGTCACATTCTTTGCTCCAGCAGCGTTCTAGCAGTTGAAGACGCCAGAGCAATGCAAAGCGATGGGGATTCAATACTAATTTAGTATCGCTACTAAATAAGGGCTGGTTGAGATATTGCCAAAGAGGAAATTTAATTTTGGTTTCTTTTGGAGTCATAAGAACGACAAATATTATAAAAGTTTAGTGGCGATCGTCGGCATTTTGTCTAGTAACTGCCTGATACTGTTTTTCTAGTTAAAGACTACACTGGGTTTCTACAATTGTCCTGGTGGCAATTGCGGAATTTTCGGAGGTTAGTTATGTTGTTTCCGCTTTAATACTTAAATTAGACCTGATTTTTCATTTTTCTCTGGAAAACCTCTCTTTGAATCTTTCCCCTAGTAGGCTATTGATTCCCGGAATTTTTATTAAAATTTTCGAGATTAATAACTCACTATCCACATACTGATAGCTTTGTTTATGATTTTTAATAAAAACTCAGTTTTTACCACAATCATCAGCGTTAGTTTGTTAACAGTATCTAACACCTCTGTGTTCAATGTGGTTGTGAAATAAAAGTTTAAAAATTGATAATCGATAGCTTACCAGGGCAGAGATTTTGAATGTATCCTCCTACGATGTAGACATATTTTCTGTCTGTATAAAATCAAAATCGTCGCAGATTCTGTAAATTCACCGCATTTGTTTAGGGAAACTTCCGTTCTCGTACTTCTAAGGCATAATCCTGCACAGCTTTAGTAATAGTCTCCCGCAAATTTGTGTAAACCTTGGCAAATGGTGGATTCTTCTCTGCAAGACCGAGTACATCTGAGGTAACTAAAACTTGACCGTCACAGTGAGGTCCTGCACCAATACCAATTGTGGGAATGGTAAGTTTTTGTGTAATATGCATTGCCAAATCTGCGGGTATATGCTCTAACAACATAGCAAAAGCACCGGCTTGTTCGAGAGCGATCGCTTCATTTAAAATTCTCTCACTGGTTTGTTGGGTTTTACCCTGTTGTCGCAAACCGAGTTGATGTACTGATTGGGGTGTCAAACCCACATGACCCATAACTGGAATTCCGGCTTTCACCAAACGGGCAACTGTCTCCACCATTTCTGGATAACCACCCTCTAACTTCACGCCTTGCGCTCCAGTCTCTTTCAAAACTCTACCAGCTGAATGTATTGCTTGTTGGATGCTTTCCTGGTACGTCAAAAACGGTAAATCAACCAGTAAAAAGGCGCGTTTAACTCCTCGACGCACGGCTTTGGCGTGGTAAATCATTTCATCTAAAGTTATCGGCAGAGTTGTTTCATACCCTAGAACTACTGCCATAGAGTCACCTACGAGGATTAAGTCTACACCAGCTGCGTCGAGGAGTTGAGCGATCGCATAATCCCAAGCGGTCAACGCCACAATTGAACGCCCCTGTTGTTTCCATTGAATTAATTGCTGGGTAGTGATTGCCATTGCCAATTTTGGATTTTAGATTTTGGATTTTAGATTGGGGATTAGGCATTGGTTATTAAGTATTGGGTATTAGGAATCAATTTTCCTAGTCCCCAGTCCCTAGTCCCCAGTCCCTAGTCCCTACTTCACGGCGCGACTGAAAGCAATATGGGGTTTTGCACTGGTCATTTTAGGCATTAACCAAGCTAGACCTTCACTAGTACCGATCCACAATTTATCGCCGATGTCGGGTGCAAGGGCAAGAATCCGACTAGAAGGAAGTCCAGCAACTTCAGCGTCTAACACAGCTCCGGTATTTGGATTTAATCGTAACAAACCATTGTTAGTACCGACCCAGACACTACCATCTTTAGCAAAACGTACTGCTGTGACGTTACGTCCACGCAACCGCGTTACAGACCGCAACACTGCCCCAGTTTTTGGGTTAATAACTAGCAAATTATTGGGCATTCCGGCCCAAATTAAGCCTTCTGGACTGATAGCTAAGGCTTGGACGGTAGTTCCCGGTAAATCTGCGATTCGCTTCATAATCCCAGCACTGGCAGTATTAACCCGCACCACTCCATCAAGAGTACCAACCCACAGTTGACCGTCAGCATCCAAAGTCAAAGTATTAGCACTGACACCAGGCAGATTTTTTAATGTTGTCATAATCAAACCTTGGTCGGGACTAATTAGGGCTAAACCACTGTCAGTTCCAGCCCACAAATAGCCCCGTTTGTCAACTAACAGTGACAACACCCGTCTAGAAGGCAAAAATAAATTCTGCGCGGTAATTTCGCTCGTGCGGGGATCTACTCGCATCAGTCCGCCATAACTTCCCACCCACAAACGTCCTACTTTGTCTTGGGCTAAAGCACCAATGGCAACATTCGGTAAGGTTACACGAGAAACAATCTTGCCAGTTTTCGGGTCAATCCGCGATAGTCCCCGCCAAGAACCTACCCAAAGATTACCCGTAACATCAGCCAGTAAGTTACCTACACGATAATCCGTTTCTGGCGAATTTTCTTGCACTCCCCGTTCATCGGGTAAAGGATCTACTCGCGGAGGCGGTGGTGAAGACGGGTAAGCGGGGGCTAAATCAGATGAATTAATGTCAGGCGTTTTTTGTGCCCATCCCATACTGGGTAGAGTTATTAACCCCAGCAAGACAGAAGAAATCAATAAACTAGTACGCTTGCAAAACAATACCACGATCGCATTTCCTTTGAAGACACTACCCATAGCCGTTACCTAAACTGGCTTTTGGTTAACTTCAGTGTTCCCCTAGCTTGGATTTTTTAAACATTGGGGATTGAGAGTGGTGAGTTTGGAGTGAGGAGTTTGGAGTGAGGAGTTATGAGTTTGGAGTTTGGAGTGAGGAGTTATGAGTTTGGAGTTATGAGTTTGGAGTGAGGAGTTATTATTCTCCCCTCCGCCCCTCCGCCTCCTACCTCCCCATGCCCCACACCATTAATGACATTTTGTAAATCTTTCTTAACAAAAAGTTTAAATCTTTATGTAATAACAAATTTAAATAAATAAGTTAAAAACTTTCAAAGAATAACTTATCGAATTCTTGATATATTGTGAAACAAGCTACAAATTTACGTGGTGTGCAATTTTTTATCTTTCATTTACCACTCTGCTAAATCTCTGTCAAGCAAATTCTTTTCTGGTATTTTTCCCAATTAAGGGGAAGATAAAAGGAGTGTGGAGGCTCAAATGTGTGCCAGCCAGTCCAATTGCCTGAATACCCCAGTTTGTGGGGGAATCATCTAAATGCTGACCGCAAAGTGCGGAAGTTTTGGTGAAATTGAGAAGGTTTAGTCGGGTGCAAGAAATAGATAAAAAAGAATTTTGATGTATAGGAAGAGGAAACAGTAGAAGCGCTAGGTCGTGTACCCCTAGAAGGGGAGAACACTGGTGAGGACGGTTACCACCCCTACCAAAGTGTCCGCCGCAAAAAAACTGCTAACCTCTGCCAAAAGCAACCCATAACAAAAATTTTTCCCGATCTTCTCCCCGCTCAAAGGGGGAAAGAGCGGGGTGTGGGAAAGTTGCACAGTACGTGATTTGATAAGTAAAAAGAGTGACTTCTGGGAAGGATAAAATATGTCTTACGCTCAAACGAAGACTCAGAGCAAATCTGGGTATCAAGCCGGGGTTAAGGATTACAGACTAACTTATTACACCCCCGATTACACACCTAAAGATACAGACCTTCTAGCAGCATTCCGCGTTACGCCTCAGCCTGGAGTTCCTCCCGAAGAAGCAGGTGCGGCTGTAGCGGCTGAGTCTTCCACTGGTACTTGGACAACCGTGTGGACGGACTTGCTCACCGACCTCGATCGCTACAAAGGTCGTTGCTATGACATCGAACCAGTTCCCGGCGAAGACAACCAGTTTATTGCTTACGTTGCCTATCCCTTGGATCTGTTTGAAGAAGGTTCTGTAACCAACGTGTTGACCTCCATTGTAGGTAACGTATTTGGTTTTAAAGCCTTGCGGGCACTGCGTTTGGAAGACATCCGCTTTCCAGTAGCTTACATCAAGACCTTCCAAGGACCTCCCCACGGTATCCAAGTTGAGCGTGACAAATTAAACAAATACGGTCGTCCTTTACTGGGTTGTACCATCAAACCCAAATTGGGTTTGTCAGCTAAGAACTACGGACGCGCTGTATACGAGTGCTTGCGCGGTGGTTTGGACTTCACCAAAGACGACGAAAACATCAACTCAGCACCATTCCAAAGATGGCGCGATCGCTTCTTGTTCGTATCTGAAGCTATTGCCAAAGCCCAAGCAGAAACCGGCGAAATCAAAGGTCACTACCTAAACGTTACCGCTCCCACCTGCGAAGAAATGCTGAAGCGGGCTGAGTACGCTAAAGAACTCAAACAGCCCATCATCATGCACGACTACCTGACAGCAGGTTTCACCGCTAACACCACATTGGCTCGTTGGTGTCGTGACAACGGTATCCTGTTGCACATCCACCGCGCTATGCACGCAGTAATCGACCGTCAAAAGAACCACGGTATTCACTTCCGTGTATTAGCTAAAGCCCTACGTTTATCTGGTGGTGACCACATCCACACCGGCACCGTAGTTGGTAAGTTGGAAGGTGAACGCGGTATCACAATGGGCTTCGTTGACCTGTTGCGTGAAAACTATGTTGAGCAAGACAAGTCTCGTGGTATCTACTTTACCCAAGACTGGGCTTCTCTACCTGGTGTCATGGCAGTTGCTTCTGGTGGTATCCACATTTGGCACATGCCCGCACTCGTAGAAATCTTTGGTGATGACTCCGTACTGCAATTCGGTGGTGGTACTCTCGGTCACCCTTGGGGTAACGCTCCTGGCGCTACAGCTAACCGCGTTGCTTTAGAAGCTTGTGTCCAAGCTCGTAACGAAGGTCGCAACTTGGCTCGTGAAGGTAACGACATTATCCGCGAAGCCGCTAAGTGGTCTCCTGAATTAGCCGTTGCTTGCGAACTGTGGAAAGAAATCAAGTTTGAGTTTGAAGCTATGGATACCGTCTGATCCAAAGTTAAGAGTTAGAAGTTAGGAGTTAAGAGTTACATTAATTCATAACTCATAACTCATAACTCATAACTCATAACTGTTAAGGGCTGGGGTCAAGCATGAATCTCAAGCAAATTGCGAAAGACACAGCCAAGACTCTCCAAAGCTACCTGACATATCAGGCGCTAAGGATAGTACTGGCACAGCTGGACGAAACTAATCCTCCGTTAGCACTTTGGCTGCATAACTTTTCTGCCGATAAAGTTCAAGATGGAGAAACTTACATCAAACAACTGTTTCGAGAAAAGCCAGATTTGGCATTGCGGATTATGACTGTTAGAGAACATATTGCCGAGGAAGTCACCGATTTCTTACCGGAAATGGTTCGTACTGGCATTCAGCAAGGCAACATGGAACAGCGTCGCCAGCATCTAGAACGCATTACACAAATAGATACATCAAACCCCAGTCTGTATCCAGAACAGCAAACCAGCTCAGACCCAAGTAATGAACAGTGAGAAGTCAGCAGTGATAACTGGTGACTGATAACTGATAACTAAAGTCAACCGCAATCCTTTAATACTAAAGCTATGCAAACTCTACCAAAAGAGCGTCGTTACGAAACCCTTTCTTATCTACCTCCCCTCTCTGATGCTCAAATTGCCAAGCAGATCCAGTACATTTTGAATCAAGGTTACATTCCAGCGGTTGAATTCAACGAAACCTCTGAGCCAACAGAATTATACTGGACATTGTGGAAGCTGCCTTTGTTCGGCGCTAAATCTACCCAAGAAGTGTTGAACGAAGTTCAATCTTGCCGTTCTCAGTATTCCAACAACTACATCCGTGTTGTGGGTTTTGACAACATCAAGCAGTGCCAAATTCTCAGCTTTATCGTTCACAAACCCAGCAGATACTAAAAACTAAAAGGTAAAAGCTAAAGCCTATTACCTTTGAAGTTGATTTATTAAGAGAGGTAAAATTAATTGCCTCTCTTTTTTTGTATGTTGTAAAGCTTTAAATTACAGAAGTATTTATTCAATGAATTTAGCACAGCTACGTGAAGTCAGAATTTGTTTTGTTGGTGACTCTTTTGTTAACGGTACTGGTGACCCTCAATGTCTGGGTTGGACGGGGAGAGTATGTGTTAATGCTAATAAAAAAGGTTATGACATCACTTACTATAATTTAGGAATTAGGCGTGATACAAGTAGCGATATAGCAAAGCGTTGGTTACAAGAAGTATCACTTCGTTTGCCTAAAGAATATGATGGCAGAGTTGTGTTTTCTTTTGGATTAAATGACACAAGAGTAGAAAATAGTAAAACTCGTGTAGACTTAGCAGATTCACTCAAAAATGCCCAGGAAATTTTAAGTAAAGCACAACAGTTATATCCTGTTTTAATGATTGGGCCAGCACCATATGTAGAACAAGAAGATATTGAAAGAAGGCAAAGGAACACCGATTTAACTCAACATTTAGCTTTGATTTGCCAAGATTTAAATGTGCCTTATTTAGATGTCTTTCCAATTCTAGAAAAATCAAATATTTGGATAGATGAAGCAAGAGCTAATGACGGCGCTCATCCTAGAGCAGGGGGTTATGCAGAATTCGCCCAAATAGTAGAAAAATGGGATGCTTGGTTAAACTGGTTTCCTATAATTTAAATGATAATTCTAAGTTGCAAGCCATGTTGAGCTTGAACGTGGAGATATCCCGTAATGGCATCTTTAATATTTTCAATTGCTTCATCTAATGTTTTGCCTTGACTTACACAGCCTGGAAGTTCAGGAACCTCAGCAACATAGCCTTCATATTCTGAATCAAAGGTAAAAATTACTTGAAATTTCATAATAAATTAATCTTGTATGTAGCGTCTAGAATAAATATAACGCTCAAATCCTAAGTTTATTAGTTCATACCTACTAAAATTGATTAGTTGCAGAATAAGTTATAGTTCTAAGTCTTCATCAAATATTGATTCAAGGTCTCTTGCACCATGAATGACCCGTAGAATATCAACTGCTGATTCAGTGATGTGGTAAAAGATAAGATATTTTTGAAATCCTTTGATAGATATTTGTCGAATTTCTGCTAGATTGGGATGGATAAACTGACATTGTTTACCAATAGCTGGGGTTTTTGCTAATTGTTTAAATGTTGCTTCGGCTGCTGTTAAAAAGCGGTCTGAAACATTTAAGTTATTTTGTGCTATGTACGTTGCTAAGTCTATTAAGTCCCGGATAACTTGAGGTCTTTTTTTTATTTCAAACATCACGGCTAAACTGCATCTTGATGTTTGTTCATTCTTTGTCGGATTGTTTGACGGATATCTTCCCAATCTTGAACAGTCATTTCTGTTGGATCTCCAGAGTTTAATCCTTCTAGAAGCATTGTTTCAAGACGTTCTTTAGCTCTCTGTTTTTGGTCTTGTCGCACCAATTCACGAAAATATTCGCTGACACTGCTGTAACCACCTTGAGCTACCTGTTCTTCTATATAAGCTCGCATGGTGTCAGGTAAGGAAATATTGATACTTTTCACAAGGGTTATTTCCTAAATCTATTTTTCTATATTATGGCAGTTTTTGCCATTTTATGCCATTACAGGCAATTGTTTCACTCAACAGCTTACAAATGTGTCTCATTGCTAGAAGAGAAGTTGGGCGATCGCGCCTGATGAATTAATGCGATAATTGCAGTATATTTACTCTAAGAAAATGAAGCGTAGGCGTAGCCAGCCGTAGGCATAGCTTTTAGCAACACCTCAGCATTATCTTCATTAATCTGTTGCGCCAGATTGTTTATCGTATTATTGATTTGTGGCAATAAATATAAATTTATTTGAATTATTGGATTGTAGAATAATTTATATTTACTCTAATCCTTCTTAAGATAAAATCCAGTTTTCCAACTGTAAATTAGAAATGCGGCTGTAGTGACGAGTATTGTTTGTTACTAAAGTGTAATTTTCTGCTAGTGCAACACTAGCAATTAGTAAATCAAATTCAGCAATTGTTTGTCCTATTCTACGAAGTTCCGCTTTTAATTCACCAAACTTTTTGAGAGCAGGAACAGTTAAAGGTACAACGGGTAAGTTTTGAATAAAATCTTCTGCACGAATTAAATTTTCTACTACTCGTTGAGAATTATAAGCGCCAAAATATAACTCAGCAACCGTAATACTGCAAATACAAATTTGCTCCCATCCTATTTGTGTAACTTTAGTTCTAACTGAACTAATATTTTTAATCCAATAAATGCAAGTATCGGTATCAAGTAAATAAGTCATAGACTAATGTCATTGTTAGAAATAGTACGGCTATCATAAATATCTTTGACTATTTCTTCGGCAGTGCGTTCATCTTCCCAAGGGCCAAGCCTTTCCATAAATGTGTCTAGTGGATGCGGTTTTGGCTGTTGTTCAGATGGCAAAATGACTTCATTAACTATCAGTTGATTTGTTTCTGGAACTCCTAATTTTTTGGTTTCCTCTTTAGCTATAACCATAATTTGCATCAAGGTTATAGCCTGACGTAGAATATCACTTTTACTTGTTCCTGTTTTATTTACTAGTTCGTCTAATATTTGATTTAGTTCAGGTGATAAATCTAAGTTTAAGCGAACCATCTTTTGATTGTTAGTCATGGTTCTATCCTTGTGTAAAATCCTAAGTACATTATAGTTGGCTATTGCGCGATCGCGCCTGATGAATTTATAATTTATCAAGGCATACAGTCAAATAATCTTTTAAAATTTAAAATATATTAGTCGATCCCAGAGGCTATAGAAAATGAGCATTGAGAAAATTATTATAGATAAGCTAATAATATTACCTCCTGATAAGCAACAAGAGGCATTAGATTTTGTAGAATTTTTACTTGCGAAAATGCAAAAGCAAGAGTTCTCTGCTCAACAAATAAAGTCAGGGGTTTCAGCTTTGACTCTTGCTCAAGAATACGTTGGTTGTGTGGAAGCAGCGAGTGACTTATCTACTAATAAAGATTATATGAATGGCTCTGATTCGTGATGAGATAATGTGTATTACTTAGCCTATAGACTGTGGTAAATATGTATTATTTTGTTGCAAATGTTTATACAAAAATTTTTAGTGGATGGTTCATGTGTGTTGTTTGATCTAACAAATGCTCATGCTTTAACTTCTGCATCTCTTCTGTAAGAGTTTTTTGGACTATTTTGACGATTAAAGCTTCTAAATCTGCTATTGTGAGATTACTTATAAGCTGGTCTGATGTATATTGGAAGTTTTCCATAGAAAATATTTCTGCATCTTGATGTATTTGTGTGAGTGATGATTTTTTCTCTACTTCAGAGTAATTTAATGATTCACTTGTAATCATATCTTCAGTTATTTTAGGAATTTTTTTATTCCAATTTGACACAATTCCAAAGTAACCTGCGGCATCTTCTAAACAATACTCAAACATATTTAATAAAATATCTATCCAACCGCTTTTTCGGAAAAAGACTTTTCTGGGATTCTTACGAAAATAACGACCGTCAATCTTTTTATTTACTTGAATTTCAAGGTGTTCAAATAAACCATTTAAACCTTGATAGCCATATAATTGTGAATATTTTCTAAAATCAAATAATTTTATTTCATTAAGATTTGAATGTATGGATAGAGCTTTCGATCTATTTCTCAACGTTATCAGATCGCTATCTTTTATATTGAAGCCAATAAATATTTTATTTTTAAATCTTTCAATATCTTTGATAATTTCCTCAACAAGTTGATTTTCCTCAGATTCAAATTCTAAAAACTTAATTTTTATATATTGTTGCTTACTTGTTTTGAGAAGCCGAGTAATGGTGTATCCATATATTCTTTGTACTGCTTTTCCCTGTAGATAATCCGGCCAAAATTCTAAGTCAAGAAAAACTAAATCATAGATAGAACCACTAGAAAAGTTATTGATAAATTGCCCATCAATCTTGACCTCTATCTTATACATAAAATACTTTGGGGATTATTTATATATTAAAAATATACAAAAAAATAATTACAATCAAAACAGGATATACACGTATTGAACCGCTAATTCATTTGCGTTTATATACGTGTATATGCGGTTATAAATTCAGACTTTTCTAGTTACAAAACCCTACTGAATGCACTAATGCGATCGCACTTTTCCTCAACCCTCCACAGTTAACCCGTTAAACACCACATTTTCCATAAAATTATCGCGCTCCTAGCTTGGAATTAAGTTTTGAACTCGTAAATTAACTTTTGCGACTCCTAAATTAAATTTTTGACTCCTAAACTAATTTTTGCGGCTCCTAAATTAAATTTTTGACTCCTAAACTAATTTTTGCGGCTCCTAAATTAAATTTTTGACTCCTAAACTAATTTTTGCGGCTCCTAAATTAAATTTTTGACTCCTAAATTAACTTTTGCGACTCGTAAAGCTACTATTCTTAAATAATTTCAGCAAATATACTCACATTTATTTTATGAATTAATCCCAATGCCTTAAAACTTCTCATAAAAAAACGCAAATATACGCATTAAAAGCAATTTCAGCATTTCCATACGTATATTTGCGCTAAAATTAGGGGCATCGCACCTTTAATGCACTAACGCGATCGCTCTTTTCGTCAAAGCCTCAGCAGTCAATCCATTAAACGCCATCAACTCTCCAGCACTGGCTGTAGTTTCGCCACGTTTCCAGGCAAATGTATCGCGCTTGGCTGCACTCCGCAACAAAATTGGTTCCAGCATCGCCGGCGCACCACCTGTCACAGCAATTAGCGCATCGCCATCAAATAATTCCGCAAATTTCCCATCATCTAAGAAATCGCCATCGGGTTCGGAACAGGTATCCCAAGCAGTATCATGAGGACGATATAAACGTCGGGGATTAATCACAGAAACTATCTTTGCACCAATACCTTCATTTTCTAAGAAAGCAGCCGCCTCAAATACTGGCATTAATGTCATGTCGCCAATGACAGCAAATACAACCTGTTTATCCCCAGGAACTTCATGCAATACCACCGCGCCATCTTTTAAACCTTGGCGACTTTGTTCTAAAGTAATACGAATTGGTAACGGCGATTTACTTGCAGTAATCACAATTCCCTTATTTTTAGTTTGCAATGCCCAGTCATAACAAACTTGGATACTATTAGCATCGGGAGGAAATAATGGAAAAACATTTCCATTTCGCATCAGTGAAGCAAAGTAAGCTTCAATTTCCGGACGTTGGTGAGTCCAACCGTTACGCCCTTGCTCTAATGCGCCGGCTGTGAATAAAGTAATAGTCGAGGGAGTTTGACGGCGCAATTCTGCCATTGCTTGGATTACAGTTTGCCAAATTGGTAATCCGTTGATGGCAAAAGATTCGTAAGAACACCACAAAGTTCTCGCACCCATTAAGGACAAACCAGCGGCTAAACCCGCACAAGCATCTTCACTTAAAGGTTCATAAACTTGTCCGTTTGGCGCTTGGTTATATAAATCGTCGGTTGTGGGGTGGATAATTTTTAATGCTTGGTTGATATTAGCAATTCCTGATGCTTCGTTACCGTCGGCGTTGGTGACAAGAAAATTTCGATCTTTATTTCCAACTATTCCTACTAATCTTCCCATTGCAGTTGTAGAAACTTTTGGTTCGCCGCCTACTGCATATTCTTCTAAAGGTAATTCGCCTAATTCTGGCAATGGTAATTCAAATTCTGTTACCACTGTTTTGGCTGCGGGGCCACCGCCAGCGCGTTCGGCGTTTGTTCTGACTAATTGCCAAGCTTCAGGAGATAAAGCGCGAGTTTGCAATGCACTGACAATATGCGGCGCATCCAGCGTATCTTTTGGATAAAGGTTGTGAGATTTTGCACCCCGCGCGTGGACTCCTGCACCTTTAAGTTGTTTAATAATAAAAACAGTCAACTTACCACCGAGTGCCGATCGCGCTGCTTTATCTACACCCTCAAGTACTGCTTGGGTAAATGCTAGACGTTTCTCAAAGGAAAACACAGTACTATCAACGTAATCCCCTGGTTGATTTTGGTCGTCGAAATCCTTAGCATCCACTAACACCACTTCAGCAAAACCGTTACCTTGCCAATATGCTTGCATTTCTGGGTTGGTTTTCAGGGAAACCATGCTATGGTGTTCTTGGCTATAACCATTCCATACCAATATCGGCAAAAAGTTGGTGACAGCAGGATAAGCAGTATGAAAGTGAGCGATCGCACTTACAATATAAGGCTCACCCAATCCACCATCGCCAACAGTAAAAGGGAATAATTTATCTTTGTGCAACAGTGCAGCCGCCATTGCAAAATGTTGTCCTTGTCCCAAAGGCCCCGCAGGTGCGAGAATACCAGGTATGTAACCAGAAAGGTGTCCTAAAAGTCCGTGCTTTTCTCGGAAGCGATCGCGCAATTGTTGGACTGTAGAAATTCCCATGTCTTCTAAAGAGCGATCCAAGAACATGGCACTATAAAATCCAGGGGCGTGGTGTCCGACTTCCGTGATAATGTTCTTGTATCCCAGCATGACAAGAGATGCATAAGCTTCTGCTTGGCTGGCGAACCCGCCGGGATGTCCAGAGGCTTTACTACCAGTAATTTGCAAAGTTAGATAGCGTAAGGCATCGGCAGCTAATAAAGTTTGATATACTGCTGCTTTGTCTGTGGGAGATGCGATCGCTACATTGCCTGATTCTATCGCCGGGGTGGCACCATAAGTTTCAAAATCTGGTAGTGCTTCACCAAAATATTGAATACCTTCAGAAAAATTGGGAAGCGCCGAAGAAGCCTTTGGGGTGATTGCGGTCATGCTGAGTACCTTATGACGACGAAATGAAACTGTAGATGCTCGTTTAATTCAACAAAAATTTTACATCTTTGATGTTGTAACAGTTTATTGCTTTTTTGCAACGTCAAGATAAGTAGTTTAAATGGTTCGCCAACCAAAAATTTTAGTTAGTTTCGGTAGTAAAAAGATCGTTAAGCAGCAAAAAAATTTTATCAAGTTACCAAATGGCTTCCAAATTCCAGCAGTTTTGCAGGTATAGCAACAGCCAAGGTGGTTAGAACATCAACTTATCACCCAGTCATCAGTCCCCAGTCACCAGTCCCTTGCCATAAAACTAGGACTTACGCATTGACACGAAATACAAAATATGTGTTTTTTGAAAAACCAGATCTGTTGTAGGGGCACAGCACTGCTGTGCCCTCCACTGCTAAGTTTATGTAGCATCAAAGAATAATCAATCAAAGCCTGAAACGACATATTTTCGTGAATGCATACCATGATTAATTTGTACAGTGCGTAATTCCCAGTTAAGTGAGGTGCAGAAACAATGTTTTTAAACGCAGAGGGACGCTAAGTTAGCGCAGAGTTACGCAGAGGTTTGCCCAATTCAGATATTAAGGAAAAACGGGATATTCTAAACGATTTGTCATCAGACCTCTTGCAAAAGTCCTTACTTTGCGTTCTCTTCTGGAGCGTCTGGGCGCGATACAAAAAAATATTTATGCAAGAGGTCTATTGTTTAACAATTACTACTCCTATTTCCAAAAATCCATTATGATTAGTATCGTTTTACGTAAATCCTAATCTAATCATAGTAGACTATGGATTTTTCACGCTTATTTAATATTCACAAATGAGAATTTACCATTAACACCGTTTGGCTCCATCTTCAATTGTGCAACATAAAACTCTTTTTGAATCACATCGCCTGTGGGTGTAAAAGCAATTTCACCCAGAGGAGTTTGATATTTTCCTTTCAATAACTCCTGATTCAATTGTTGACGCAAATCTGCTAGTGATAAGTTACTAATTTTGCTTTTTTTATCCAAAGATTGTAGAGTTTCTACATATACCTGCATCGCTGCAAAAGCTTGAGCGCTAACTTGGGGTGGTTCTCTTTGATATTGTTCAATGTAAGCTTTGCGAAATGCCTTATTAATTTCACTAGGATATACAGGACTATAAGCTTGAGCAACAATCACACCTTCACAAAGCGCTCTACACACAGAAAATATATGCGATGTATTAAAACCATTGCCACCAATAATTAATCCTTTATAACCAAGTTCTCGTAATTGTTTAACTAAATTACCTCCATCTACAGCTAACCCGGATATAATCACTAAATCTGGTTTTAAATTAATAGCGTCACTGGCTTGAGCTTGAAAATCTGTATCTGTAGTTTGAAATTTTTGGACTGTGACTAAATTCAATCCTAAATCTTTAACTGTCTTCTGAAAAATTTCCGTTTCTGATTTATTGAAAGCATCATTTTGAGCATAAAATACTGCTACTTTTTTGATTCGAGAATTTTGTTGCAGTGCAGCTTTCACAGAATAAGGAGCAACCACAGCCACAGATGAAGAAACACGAGCAACATAATCACCGATTTCCGGAATACCTTTAGCAGTATTTGATGCTCCAATCACGGGAACTTTATTGCGTTCTGCTATGGGGTTGGCGCTAAAAGCTTGTTGTGATAAGGTAGGGCCAATTATGCCAACGACTTTATCTTGATTAATTAAAGTTTGAAAAGCATTAATCGCTCCAGCTTCATCGCCGCCAGTATCTTGAAATACTAATTTAATTGGTCTGCCATTAATGCCTCCTTTGCCATTAAAATATTTTTCAGCAATTTTTACTCCATCAGTTCCCTCTTGACCGAGTAATGCGATATTGCTTGTTTGGGCAAAAGCGATTCCTATGGGAATAAAATTAGATGTATTTTTTGTTGGATTATTTGCAGAATTTAGATTAGTATTGCCACTTTTGCCACAGGCTATGAGTAGCATAGAGCATATAAATAAGAATGCAGTTTGACGAGCGATCGCATTTTTCATAAATACCTAACTATTACCTCTTTTACAGTTAATTTATCAATAACGTACTAGCGTGACAAGGCTAAAATGTTGCAAAAAATTTTCTTGTGGTGTGGACATCTTGTCCGCACCGGACGGGCGAGACGCCCATCCCACAAGAGTCAAGTTAATGCACTATTTTAGCCTTGCCACGCCACTAGACAAAGAGCCTATTCTAACTCTGAATTCTGTTAGCGTAGCGGGGCGTAGCTCATTCAGAATTCAGAATTCTGAATTCTGAATTCTCCTATATTTATTTACTTCTTATTCCAGACAGCAATAAATTCTTTATAGATCGCTGGAGTTATCTGACTTTGTAAGTAATCGAGTGCATCCCGCTGATTGAGATTGTTGCCATCAAAATAAGTGAATACATTTGTCAGCTTCACAAGTTCAGGATTTTGATCGTTTGTCCCTCTCCATTTGTTAGTAACTTTGCGTAAAATATCCTTGGGTAGATTTTGTTGTAAGTTATTTAACGCTGCAATATAAGAAGGATTTTGAGGATTCTTTTTGAATTGCAAATACAAATCTACCAGCTTGAGTTGAGTCTCAGGCTGAGGCTTCGGTGGTGTTAGAGTTGGTTGCTGTAGAATTTGACGCTGTTCAACAATGGCAATACCATTTTCAGTTAAACCTTGAGATTTCTGAAATTTCTTTACGGCTTTATAAGTAGCTGGCCCATAAAAAGGCTGATCTGAAGGAATTTCTGCATTGGTTGCAAAACCGTGAAACTTCAATCTATTCTGAAGCCCTTTGACTGTATCTTCCATTACTTCTTTCGTCTCAGAATTAGCCTTCCCATCAACTACAAGTTTTTGTGAGTACTGTTTTTGAAACTTTTTAATCGCTTCCTCGGTAGCATCGTCTGTCAAGGGGTTATTATTCCGTTTCCAAGGAGCAAATTGAGGATCGGGATTAGGATCGATCTCAGGAGCTAAATATCCCAGCCCGATTAAGATATGACGGATGGCTTGAGAGCTATAAACGGCCATACTTTTTGGTTCCTTTACTACTAAATTCAAGTTTATGTATTGTATTTTACAAAAAAAATTAGGGGTGCATAGCTCTAGTAGTTCGCCAAGGGAACTTTGCGGGGTAAAGGGTAAGGGGTAAGGGGGAAAGGTTTTAAATCCCTTACCCTTTTCCGTTTCCCGAGCCCTCACAAGCGCATTTTTGGGTTGGCAGACTACTAGTAGAGTTGCTACCCTGGACATTACAAATAGTATTCAGTTTGACTTTCTCTGTGGCTGCTGTTTTGATGAAGAAGGGGAAAGGGTAAGGGGGAAAGGGGAAAGGGAACCCCATATTTAAAAATAGGGGTTTCAAGCATAGACGCTGATTTAGAGTCGCACTACGTGTCCTCCTAAATCTTCTTTTAATATTCTCCGCAATTAAGATAGGGGCTTTATACCATGTGGGGAAAAGTTTTACTCTTTTTTTCCTTTACCCCTTCCCCTTTCCCCTTTTCCCCTTTTTGGTAACGTTGAACAACCCGCGACAAAACCATTTTTTTTGTTGAAAAGCGCGGATGGGTAGGTGTAGAAAATTAGGCTTGAGGAACAATGGCTGTGTTCCTTACAGCACAAGGATTTGCCGAAAAAATAAATTCAAACCATCCGCGCACTTTGTCACATAAGGGTTTCAGCCATTGACTGTAAATCAATTTACATTTTATCGTGTTATACTCAGACCATCCGCGCCACCGAACCTTGAAAACCTTATATTCACTGGACTTTCCGGCTCCCGCTATTGCAATTCCACCTAATCCCTATTAGGGATTGAAACTGCATGTACTTCTTCCATGTATTTGATCAGGAAACCTGTTGATAATTGCAATTCCACCTAATCCCTATTAGGGATTGAAACTGAGACTTACATTCAAAGCCACATATCACTTATTATTGCAATTCCACCTAATCCCTATTAGGGATTGAAACCCGTACCCATCACCTATAGAACTCGCACCCTTGGATTGCAATTCCACCTAATCCCTATTAGGGATTGAAACGAATCCGAGTGCGATCGTCGGCTCTTGCCTTGGTCATTGCAATTCCACCTAATCCCTATTAGGGATTGAAACGAATCAATGGCATCTTGCTAGCAGTGATTTGGCTAGAATTGCAATTCCACCTAATCCCTATTAGGGATTGAAACAGAGAGTTAATGCGATTACCACCACTGCCGGACCATTGCAATTCCACCTAATCCCTATTAGGGATTGAAACGAAAAACCACCCAGAAACTTTAGTGCCAATTTTCGAGTTATTGCAATTCCACCTAATCCCTATTAGGGATTGAAACGGCAGCCCCAGAATTCCAGCAATTAAAGCCACGCAATTGCAATTCCACCTAATCCCTATTAGGGATTGAAACGTTTTGATTGCTGGGATTTTGGGATTGCCGACTGAATTGCAATTCCACCTAATCCCTATTAGGGATTGAAACAAAAAAATTACAGATATTTACGAGTCTGAAGAGGATTGCAATTCCACCTAATCCCTATTAGGGATTGAAACCACAGAGGAAGTGCATCCCAGGAAATCGGTGCATTATTGCAATTCCACCTAATCCCTATTAGGGATTGAAACGCCAAATCCTCGCCATCAAAAGCAAGGATTCCAATTGCAATTCCACCTAATCCCTATTAGGGATTGAAACCAGACGATGCAGTTAGACCGTTTCTCAAACTATCTATTGCAATTCCACCTAATCCCTATTAGGGATTGAAACTACTAATCTTAATAATTAAATCTTGAACACCAAGTATTGCAATTCCACCTAATCCCTATTAGGGATTGAAACGGCTATGAATGCTCAATGGAATGGACTTGGCCTAATTGCAATTCCACCTAATCCCTATTAGGGATTGAAACATGTGGTGAACTTCTTCAAGGTGTTACGCGTTAGATTGCAATTCCACCTAATCCCTATTAGGGATTGAAACTTTGCTGCTTCGTCCGAATAACTGTATTCAACAAATTGCAATTCCACCTAATCCCTATTAGGGATTGAAACTTTTTGGAACCAGATTTATTAATAGAATCAACTGCATTGCAATTCCACCTAATCCCTATTAGGGATTGAAACTTTTAAAAAGTCTTTCAGGTCATCCACCATTTGAATATTGCAATTCCACCTAATCCCTATTAGGGATTGAAACTTTGTTGACCGCCGCTTTGAGGCGATCTCTTTTATTGCAATTCCACCTAATCCCTATTAGGGATTGAAACATGTCCTACCAAGAGTAGAAATTCTCGGTGCAAATTGCAATTCCACCTAATCCCTATTAGGGATTGAAACTACTGGAAAAGTTCAAGACACTGGGGAACAGTTACATTGCAATTCCACCTAATCCCTATTAGGGATTGAAACACATCAGCAGCCTAGAACCAAAAAATCAAGGTGGCGCGATTGCAATTCCACCTAATCCCTATTAGGGATTGAAACACGTATTATTCAATTGGTATGTCGATGATGTTTTTGGATTGCAATTCCACCTAATCCCTATTAGGGATTGAAACTTAACAAGTAACTATAACCCAAGACAAACGGGAAATTGCAATTCCACCTAATCCCTATTAGGGATTGAAACCGATTCCATTGGGTAGTTGCAATAGCAAATTTAGATTGCAATTCCACCTAATCCCTATTAGGGATTGAAACGCTGATGCTTTCGCTGCTGCTAAAGAAAGAAAATTGCAATTCCACCTAATCCCTATTAGGGATTGAAACCCGCAGTACTTCTAGCATCCTTGCCAATAGCTTCTATTGCAATTCCACCTAATCCCTATTAGGGATTGAAACGATAATCATATTCTTGTTGTCTAGGCTTATGTACAGATTGCAATTCCACCTAATCCCTATTAGGGATTGAAACATATTTTCGGTTTGGATAGCGATTAGTTCTCGAACATCGTCCATAACAACTGGATTAATCTACTGATTTTCACCACTTGGGCGATCGCTTTAGAGGTGTGTCAATACGGTTCGGTTAAAGGGGAAAGGGGAAAGGGGAAAGGTTTCAAATACATCCTTTACCCCTTACCCCAAAACCATTTCCCAGACCACAAGGGAAGTTCATACTGCTTATCCGAACCGTATTGAGAGGTGTGTAACTTTGACTCGCTCGTATTTTATAGTTAATTTCTGCCCCGTTCTTGCATTTCTTGCTGACGCATGGGCATAGCGTCAATTTGCTCAAAAATTGCTGTTGCTTGGACTGGTGTAGTGTCTTGGCGCTTAACACCACCATCTTTACCTATCAAAATAACGCGAAAATTTTCTTTATCAACCCCAAACCGATTTCGCAAATTAGCAGCAGAAGATTCATCTATTGGCTGTCTGTTGGCATAGCTTTTATCTGTTGCCAAAACCTGAACGAGAACTAAATCCCGGTCTGTAAAACCGTTTTGGTACTGGTTAAACAACTGCATCTGTTGCTGATAGTGATGGTTATCAACAGACGGTGCAAACACTAATAACACGCGGTTTTGCCATTTTTGGGAACTGAGGTTAAATGAAGACATTTTGATGGTATGATTGGTTGAACCTTGGACAGTATCAGCAATGCTGACTGGCGATAGGATAGACCACGCGGTAAGGGTCAGGGCGATTAATACTGAGTTATTCACTTGGGGGTTGTTAATAGCAATCATCTCAAGCTATCATCATTAGCCCTACTCTGACTCTATCAGGTGATTGAATAAACAGAAGTTAGCGATCGCCAAAAAATTCTTCCAGTCATTTTAACTACAGGTAACTGCTGAAGCTGAGTTTACCTTTGTCAAATCTCCAGTGAATATACCTGTATATTTATAAGGTGATGAACCAGAACAAGTCATAGGATTTGTATTAGCGCGGCGTGGAGTCCACCACGAATCTGCATTGACGGTCAAATTGACGCCATTCCATGATAATCCGCTGACAACTAAAGAGTTGGTTTTACCATCATTAGCCTTTTTCGCAGTCAGAAATGTGGCATAGTAAACGCTACCATTTTCGGGATTAATTTTTGCTATGACTGCGACTTTCGGGCCGCCACCACTGCCATAACTAGGTAGCCAACGGCCAGTAGCAAAGCGTCGAAAATCATTACCAGGCTGGCTACCAGTGGAAGAAAAAACGCCATACAAAACGTTTCCTCCATCCCAAAGTAATCCATAGCCTGTACCATCATCATTGGTTGTTTCGTAATCACTGCGACACCATTTCTTCACGCCATTCTGAAAACTAATGATGCGAGGGTCTTTGTTTTGAGATGATACTTGCTGATAACCAATGTAGATGGTTCTTTGGCCAACACTCACTCTGGGACCATTTTTATTTTTGATAGTTGTCTCAGTGTCATTGCATGTAAATGTCACACCTTTACCAATAGATGACTGTATGGTAGTTTGGGCAAAAACTTGAGGAATTGGTAAATCAGCACTCAGTACTACTGATAAAAATAAAAATGCTGCATATTTGGGCAATTTACGGGGATCAATCATTAAATTTGTGTGGTTAAAATGTCTAAAATGACAAGATATCACAAAGTTTTTGTAATTAGTAATATGAACTACAGCATTTAACTGGTATTAATCACCAATGGGCTGGAATTACAGCATATTTCAAGTAAATGAGGTACGCGAGTAGGGTAGCACAGCTGTGCATAGGTGCCAACTTAAGCTAAAACCTTTGTTCCACATACGTTTTCCCCCCCTTAATCCCCCCGATGTATTGGGGGGGAAAAAAGAATCTAGTTCCCTCACGCCACTTGCTTCAAGTCGGCAGAGCCGCCCAACGCAGTGGCTCCCCTTTATAAGGGGAGGGTTAGGGTGGGGTGACGCGGTGAGTAACGCTAAGTGAATGAACTCAATATCAAATCTTGATAAGGGTTTCACGTTAAGTTGACACCAATGACAGCTGTGCTACCCTACGATTATCTATACCTCACCAACTGGAAATCTGCTGTAAGTATTGAATCAGGGTTGAAAGAGTCGGGACACGCGGGGGTAAACAATATCATCAGATTGTCTGCGAGGACTTACGCAAAAGATAACGAAAGTAGCGGTAATTCATGAATTACCGCTACCCCAGAATAAGTTTTTCAGTCACATATTGCGTAAGTCTTGTCTGCTATGTAAGTAGTCTAATTCGCACGGCGAAAGAATTTGCCGAGGGTATTCGCCTGTGTCCGAAAAAAAGGCGATCGCTTTTTTTTCACAACTAATCCAGGATACGTAATAAATAGTGGTATCCGTTATCAACACATGAATAGTTAAAGGTTCGAGCCAGGTTGAGAATTTTCCAGCTTGTTTGGATTTACCCAACGATTGACAAATTCGTTTTTATTTTTGTGTACCTTGATTTGCACTTCCTTGGAACCTAATTTGACTACTTCTGCGGGAATTCTTTGGATATCAGTAGAATCACCACGAGCCTTGTAAAGCCAAATGACTTTTTGACCTACTTCAAAGTAGTCAGGAGATGGTGCTGTTTTTGCCCAAGTGGGAGAAGCAACTGCTAACTCGATCAAAAGTACTAATAACACTATGGTAGTTTGGAAAAATTTTATGCCCATTGCAGTTAGGAAGTTTCTAGACAAAGTTGGAGTGCTAATTTCTATATCGCTTTGAGACAGTTTGATTGTTTTATTACTCAAAGCTTGTTGAGAAATTACATCTAGTTCATAGCTCTTATTTGGAGAAGTTCGCATTAGTTTGCTCTGGAAATGATGACTGAATCTTGGGTAAAATTTTATTGGTAACAGTCGTTGTTATTTGTGAATAATCAGTTGTTTTTGGATGTCAAATAAATTTTGCAATTTAAAATCTTTCGTAATTTGATAATAAACAAGTTTTGAAATATAATCAAATGTTCTTGTTTGTCAAAAGCATAAATTAAATTAATGGTAAATTATCTTTGTGAATAAATCGCTAAATTCAGGTAATGATTGACAAAAAAATCAGCAAAATCAAGTAGATAAACTAAATCTCCAAGTCAGAAATAAAGCTTGTTTGACTGCCAAATACAGTAGAATTTGGCTGTTGATGAATTTTGACAGAGAATTTTGGGGAGCGATCGCATTATATCGGCTCGTCTATCCTAGCTAATTAAAAAAACTCCTGAAATCACAATCTCTATCTGAAGAATAATTGACGGCAAATAACACTCTATCGTAAAAACTTAAATATATAGAGCTTTATCAAGTTTAATTTATATGCCTCACAGTAGAAGCCTACTTGTGGCAAAACAACCCAATATTGGCAAATTAGTTCGTGCCCTGTGGCAAGAATTAAATCTGTCTCCAGAAACATTTGCTGCCGAGTTTGGTGTCACTTTCCCGACAATCAACCGTTGGGAAAATCGACGTGCAACACCATTTTCTTTGGCAATGCAGCGTATTAGTACCTTAGTCATTGAGTTGGGCGATGGAAGTAAAATTCTTCAAGCAACATACTTTCAAGAAAAAGAGTAGACTTGTTTGATGCTGCTAAGTTCCCAGTCAAAACCCCCACTCAATACTGTTTTGGCTCAACTAGAAAAGGATTTTGACCAGGAGATGTCCACAACTGTAGTTTTGTAACCGAACCATGACTAACCCTGAGAAACCAATGAAAAACCAGTCAACGTCAGCAAGCAACGCCGACGGTAATTTTCTTCTTGGTGGCGATGAAATGGGTGCGCGGATGCGAGAACTGGATTGGTCAAAAAATTCCCTTGGCCTAACACAGCATTGGCCGCAGAGTTTGAAAACTGCGGTGCGGATTATGCTGACTTCTCGTCAACCGATGTTTGTCTGGTGGGGCGACGAACTCATTAACCTTTACAACGACCCTTACAAAGCTATTATTGGCGGCAAACATCCAGAAGCACTTGGCCAGCCAGCTTCCCATGTGTGGCGGGAGATTTGGGATCAGATTGGTCCGAGAGCAGAATCAGCGATGCTCAAAAACGAGGGCACTTACGACGAAGCGCTACTGCTAATTATGGAGCGTAACGGCTACCCAGAGGAAACTTATTACACTTTTTCCTATAGCCCAGTTCCCAATGACGAGGGTGACACAGGCGGGATTATCTGCGCCAACACTGATGACACACAACGCATCATTGGTGAGCGTCAGTTAAAACTATTACGGGAGTTAGCAACTAGAACAGCAGATGCACGGACATTTGATGAAGCTTGTACGCTGAGTGCGAGTTGTCTGGAAACCAACCCTTACGACTTGCCCTTTGCCATGATTTATTTAGTCGATCCAGATCGAGAGCAAGTTTTTCTTGCCGGAACATGCCGCATTGAGCCAAACCACATAGCAGTTCCCCAAACAGTTGCTTTTGATTCTGATACAGTTTGGCCTTTTGCGGAAGCGATCGCCACCCATCAAACAAAGTTGATTGAAATCTCAGAAGCAGATTTTGGCAAGTTACCTTGTGGTATGTGGGAGCGATCGCCACATCAAGCGGTAGCTGTACCCATCTCACCATCCGGTCAAACAGGCAAAGCTGGCATCTTAATTGCTGGCTTAAACCCCTTCAGGCTCTTTGACGACAATTATAAAGGATTCATCGAACTAGTTGCAGCTCAAATCGCAGCTAGCATTGCCAACGCCCAAGCTTACGAACAAGAACGCAAACGCGCCGAAGCTTTAGCAGAAATCGATCGCGCCAAAACCGTTTTCTTCAGCAACGTCAGCCACGAGTTCCGTACCCCATTAACTCTAATGTTGGGGCCACTAGAAGAAACCTTAGCCAATTGTGCCAACCTGCTACCACCCAAGGAACAAGAGCAGTTAAAAATGGTGCAACGTAACGGACTACGCTTATTAAAACTAGTCAACAGCCTGTTAGATTTCTCGCGCATTGAAGCCGGACGAGTTCAAGCTTCATACGAACCCACCGATCTTGCCATTTTCACCGCCGAATTAGCTAGTGTATTTCGTTCAGCGATCGAACGCGCAGGAATGCAATTATCAGTTAATTGTCCTCCCCTGCCAGCACCAGTGTATGTAGATCGCCAAATGTGGGAAAAAATTGTTTTCAACCTGCTGTCTAACGCCTTCAAATTCACCTTGGCAGGAAAAATTGCAGTAAGTTTGCAGTGGGTAGAGAAAGAGGACGCGGGGAAAGAGGACGCTCTGACGCGGGGACACGGGGACGCGGGGATATGGGGATATGGAGATGCAGGGAATTATTTATCACAAACATTCTCCGCGTCAGAGCGTCTCCCCGTCACCGCGTCCTCTTCTCCCACCTCTGCATTCGTCGAATTCTCAGTGCAAGACACCGGAATTGGTATCCCAGCAGCAGAAATTCCCCACCTGTTTGAACGATTTCACCGCGTCAAAGGAGCGCAAGGACGAACTTTTGAAGGGTCGGGAATTGGATTGTCCCTTGTGCAAGAATTGGTGAAAATGCATGGTGGAAGAGTCGAAGTAACCAGTGTTCTAGGGGCAGGCAGTTGCTTTACTGTGTTAATTCCTACAGGGTATGCTCATTTGCCTCCAGACCGAATTAGTGCCACTCGAACCTTAACTTCAACTGCCTTAGGTGCTGCACCCTATTTAGAAGAAGCTCTGCGTTGGTTACCTGAAGAGGCAGGGGAGCAGGGGAGCAGGGGAGCAGGGGAGCAGGAGAGCCTAATTTCTCCTCTGCCCCTTTGCCCCTCTGCCCCTCTGCCCAGAACTGCCCGCATTCTCCTAGCTGATGACAACGCTGATATGCGCGATTATGTCAAGCGATTGTTAAGTCAGCAGTATGAGGTAGAAGCAGTGCCGGATGGTTTAGCTGCTTTGGATTCTGTTCGGGAGCGTCTGCCAGACTTGGTTCTGACGGATGTGATGATGCCTTCCCTAGATGGTTTTGGATTGCTGCAAGCATTACGAGCCGATCCGCACACAAGAAAAATTCCCATTATTTTGCTGTCAGCACGGGCAGGAGAAGAGGCACGGGTGGAAGGTTTAGAAGCCGGAGCTGATGATTACCTGATTAAACCGTTCTCTGCCCGTGAATTGCTGGTGCGCGTAGAAGCAGCCTTGAAAATGGCTCGTCTGAGAGAGGAAGCAATGCAACGCGAACAAGAACTACGGATTGAGGCTGAAGTTGCAAAAGCACACCTAGAGACAGTTTTAGCCGGTATTCAAGACCAGTTCTTTGTGTTGGATGGCCAGTGGCGTTATACCTTTGTCAATGAGCGGGTAGCAGAAATTGTGGGCTTTTCCCAGGAAGAGTTGCTAGGTAGCAGCATTTGGGAAGTTTTTCCAGATCTGATGGAAAGTGAGTTTTATACCCAAGTTCATCGAGCGATCGCCGAACAGACCGTGGTTCGCTTTGAATACTTTTATCCTAGATGGAATCGCTGGTTTGAGAATCGGATCTATCCCTTGGCTGAGGGCGTATCAATTTTTGTGACAGACGTTAGTGATGTCTACGAAGAACTGCGGTTACGCAAACAAGCTGAAGAAGCACTTCGGGAGAGCGAGCAACGCTTTCGGCTAATGGCAGATTCAGCACCGACGTTGATTTGGATGTCTGGTGTTGATAGATTATGTAATTATTTTAACAAAACTTGGCTGGACTTCACCGGGGGAACCATCGAGCAAGAAATGGGCAATGGTTGGACTCAAGGAGTGCATCCCGACGATTTCCAATATTGCTTAGATACTTACTCGAATGCCTTTAATGCCTGTCAAGGGTTTGAAATGGAATATCGACTCAGGCGCTTTGATGGCAAATACCGCTGGATTTTTGATGTAGGCGTACCCAGGTTTACTCCCGAAGGAGACTTCCTGGGCTACATCGGCTCGTGTATTGATATTACCGAACGCAAGGCAGCAGAGTCAGAACGCGATCGCTTGCTACAACTTGAGCAAGCTGCTAGAAGCGAAGCCGAAAGAGCCAACCGCATCAAAGATGAGTTTCTAGCGGTGCTTTCCCATGAATTGCGATCGCCCCTGAATCCGATTCTCGGTTGGGCGAGTTTGTTACAAACCCGTGAATTTGACCAAGCCGCAACGAAAAAAGCGATCGCCACCATTGAGCGTAATGCTAAATTACAAGCTCAACTCATTGAAGATTTGCTCGATGTCTCGCGGATCTTACAAGGCAAGCTCAGCCTCAACATGTTTCCCGTCAATCTAGTAGTTGCGATCGATGGGGCATTGGAAACAGTCCGTTTGGCAGCAGAAGCTAAAAATATTCAAATTCATAAAACCCTCGATACTTCTGTGGAGCAAGTTTTGGGTGATTCCGGTCGTTTACAACAAGTAATCTGGAATTTGTTATCGAATGCTGTGAAATTCACTCCTGAAGGAGGAAAAATTGAGATTCAACTCCAGCGTGTTGACACTCAAGCTGAGATTACTGTTAGCGACACAGGTAGGGGGATCAGCCGTGACTTCCTCCCTTATGTGTTTGAATATTTTCGTCAAGCTGACAGCAGCACAACCCGAAAATTTGGTGGCTTAGGGTTAGGATTAGCAATTGTTCGTCATCTGGTAGAACTACATGGAGGAACGATTTGGGCAGAAAGTTTAGGTGAAGGGGAAGGAGCTAATTTTACAGTCAGGCTACCGCTAATCCAAAAAAATTTAAGTAAAAAACAAGATAACAACATTACTGGCTCCCATACTTCTCCTGCGACTGAAATTCTTACAGGCATCGAAATCTTAGTTGTGGATGATGACGTAGATACCCGTGAATTCCACACATTCGTGCTAGAACAGGCTGGAGCAAAAGTGACTGCTGCGGCATCCGCATTAGAAGCACTACTAGTCTTGGCACAGTCAAAACCAGATGTTCTGGTGAGTGATATCGGAATGCCAGAAACAGATGGCTATATGCTGATGCGTCAAGTTAAAGCATTGCAGGCAGACGAAGGTAAAGAGATTGTGGCGATCGCTTTAACTGCTTATGCAGGAGAAATCAACCACCAACAAGCACTCGAATCAGGGTTTCAAAACCATGTATCCAAACCCGTCGAACCAGAGGAATTGGTCAAAGCAATTGCTACTTTGATTGGCAGGAGTGGGGAGTAGGGAGTGGGGAGTGTGGGGAGATGGGGGGAGCAGGGGAAGCAGGGGAAGAAAATATTTCTCTGTCTCCCTCATCCCCCTCATCTCCCTCATCCCCCTCATCCCTTGCTATGCTTATCGATGATGTTGGCTAAGTCTGGCACCGCTTCCTCAACGTGTTTTTTGGCTGAGCCGCGAAGTTTTTCATAGGTTCCTCGCACGATTTGGCGTCTCACGGTTTTAAGCCTCGCGTCAGTGACACCTAAAAGAGCGTCTGCTGTGTATGACGAATTCGCAATCACATACCCTACTGGATCGCCTTTTTCGACGCCTTCATCCCAGATGGGATCGAGCGCGGTTAAGCATTCTGGCAAAAGCTGTTCAACAGCATAAGAAATGTATCCAGGTTTGACTCCCTTTAAAGCCCCGAAGGCGGCTTTCAGAGCTATGCCGCTGATACCTGACTTGGACGCAACCTGTGTTTCGATCATGTTGCAGCAGTCTTCTACGACCATAGCTTTTTTGTTTGGGTTCAAAAGTCCGTCGCTAAGTCCCATTTCACTCCTCCTGAGAATTTCAGTACTGAATTTTTATTCGACTAATTTTTTAGCAAGCAGGAAATCACAGAAAATGGTACCAGAGATGCCATTATTCAGTCCTAAAGATAACCTTGCTGTGCTGTTCAATGGTAGTCTGGAGTTCGCTCTAACCTGATTATGTAATGTTACTATGGCATCAAAAAAATCTATTTAAGTAAATACAATTAACTTTGTCCATAAATTTGATAAATTTTATACTTTTTTCCCAAGTTGAGGTTAAACATTAACAGATGCTTAACCAGCTGTTGAGAATTCTAGCAAGTAGTAGTGCGATCGCAAATACTTATTCTTCTGAAAAATTATCATATAGGATTCATATTTGATTTTTACCAAGCTAGGTACACCTTTATTGCTTCTTCCCAGTCCCCAGTAAAGAGTCCCTTACCTCTACGAGTGATTCTCCAAATCAAATCGGATTGCTATAGCTCAATTACTATTAAGCCATGTTTTGTCAACCGTGTTGTTTATATGACTTACGCAAGAACTTACTGAAACTCTTGTTTCTGGGTGCCCTCTGTGTCCTCTGCGGTTCGATTTTCCGTTACCTGTGCGTAAGTCCTGGTTTATTTGCAGCACTATTTAATAAAAAAAATCACTCTGATGATAAGTCTGTGCCAATAGCATGTACAATTTTTACTTAAAAATTAAACGATGCGAGACAATGTGTAAGCAGCAAGTTTAACTTTACTCCTGTAATTTCTAGTAGGTGTAAGGCTATGATTTCTCAAGATTATCATTCAATTTCTGCTGTAGATGAACTGTTAAGAAAAATCAGAATCAAAGAAACTCAGCTAAAAATCGCACAAGAATCTAATATGGTAAATGTAGTTACAGCATTACAAACTCAACTGTTAGAGTTACGGCATGAGTTATCAGAGTCACCAGACTCAGAATTACAAGCATTAATGACATTGTTAGACGATTGAATGAACTTTTAATATTCAAAACTCTCCGCCTCCCCATGTGCTTGCGCCAGAGCGTCATTTTTGCTAACTACAAACGCCGTGAATCGGTACTACTTATACTTCTACTGGATGTTGTCCATAATAAGGCAAAGCTTCTGACCAATTAGGATGCTTGCCTTGTTGCGACTCAAATTCAGCTAGTTCTAAAATACTTGTTACCGTAGCTGCTAACCCAGATTGGGCTTCAATCAACTGATAACTGGTGTTCCAATGAGCTAAAGTTTCCTGCCATGCTTCTGGTGTCATAACTGTATCTGGCAATAAAGCTATTAGTCCAGAAGCATCTGGTATCAGCTGATAAATAGCAGCAAAAATTTGCCCTCGTTGTCCTGGCATTTGCACAGCAAGAGTTTTTGGATTTTGGGTTTTGCTTGCTTGTGACCAAGCCACCGCAGCCAAAGTGGAAATTGCAAATACAGGAATATCTAATTGTTGTCCTAAGGTTCGGGCAGTAACAACACCAATGCGAGTCCCAGTAAAGCCACCAGGACCTTTTGCAACTGCGATATAGGACAAATCTGCCCAAGTTTGAGGTTTGATAAATTCAATCAAATATTGATGTATTAAGCTAGATAAATCACGCCCCAAATTCCAGACTTTAGAGCGAGTGTCGCCTACAAAATTACTAATTGCTATGCCTAATTCAGGAGTTGTAGTGTGCAGTGATAAAGCGTATTTTGTTGTAGCAGTTTTATTGAGCATGAACTATAAATTTATACTATAGGACTCATATTTGATTATTAACGGGGAACAGGGAACAGGGAACAGGGAACAGGGACTGCCTGTGATGCTTGTGTATACACGGTAGCCTTAGTAAGGGAAGGTTGGGAGGGGTCAAAATAATGTGCAACTTCAGAGAGAATTGGTATTACGCCATTTGTCGTGCCATCAGATTAGCAAATAAGCCCTTTTGATTCACTAATTCTTCAAACTTACCTTGCTGAACAACTCGACCGGCTTCAATCACATAAATTCGGTCGGCGTTGCGGATGGTGCTGAGGCGATGGGCGATAATTATGCGCGTTACTCCTAACTGGTCTAAGCTGCTACTAACTACAGCTTGAGTACGATTATCTAAAGCACTGGTAGCTTCATCAAAAATTATAATTCTCGGTTTTAAGACTAAAGCACGAGCAATTAGTAGCCTTTGACGTTGCCCACCAGAGAGATTTGTACCTCCCTCCGAAATGACTGTGTGCATCTCCATTGGCATTGACTTAATATCATCGGCAAACCCAGCCATACGTACTGCTTCCCAGGCTTCTTCCATTGTCACCAATGCGCCACTAGAAATATTTTCAAAAATTGAGGCGCTATTGATGCGACCATTTTGCAGTACTACACCAATCTGTCTACGCACGGACGATATATCTAACCCCGATAAGTCCTGACCATCATAGTAAATTGTGCCATCTTTTGGCGTTTCAAATCCCAATAACAGCCTAATAATCGTTGATTTACCACTACCAGAAGGCCCTACTAAAGCAATCAACTCTCCTGGTTCCGCTTGAATTGTCAGATCGTCTAAATTCAGGGGGCCATCTTCGCGGTAGCGGAAAGTCACACGATCGACTTTTACTTTACCTGTTAATCGTCCTGGATCGCTTTTGCTCAGGTCGATTTCTGGTTGAGCCTGAAAGATCGGCTTTGCACGTTCCCACAAAATGCTGATATCTAATATGCTGACTATAGTATTACTCAGCTGAGTTGCCCCAGCGATAAATATGGCAAAGGCGGCATTAAATGCTAAAAATGTACCTGTAGATAATCCTGTTCCGCTTTGAGATGGGGCTTGTCCGATCAACATAACTGCTAGCCAAAAGATAATTATCGAGCTGACAGTTGGCATAGCAGTGTTAAATATCGCTAAGATATCTTCAATTATCTCTGTACTCAGTTTGAGTTGTAGCTGCTGACTATACTTTTTTGCCCAGTAGGCAAAAGCACGGTCTTCTGCATTGGTGACTCGAAGTTTGGATACACCAGCAACCATCTGTACAGTAAAACCAAAAATTTCTCCCTCTATTTCTTCTAAAGAACGCAACTTTTGACGGCTAAGTAAGCCTGAGATCGTAGTAAAGGCGATCGCTACCAACGCTACTGCTACGACAATTAAAGCTAGACTGGAACTATAGATAAACAATAATCCCAGATTTAGTAGAGAGAAGAAGCTAGTAAAAATTGTGCGTAGCACTGTGTCGTTGAGTTTCTGGCGGATTTGAGTGATTGCGGAAACACGAGATTGCAAATCCCCAATTGAATATTCACGAAAAAAAGATACGCGCAGATTAAACAATCTATCCCATAAGGCTGCTTGAGAGTCTAAACTGGCTTTACTTTCTAATCTCAGACCGGCAAAACCTTGGGCGATTTGAAAAATTATCGTGCCAAAGCTGGCGGCTATTAAACCCAAGCCGATTTGCACTAAAAATCCTCTATCTGCATCGGGAATGACGGAATCGATGAGGATAGCAGTTGCGAAGGGGGTTAACATTCCCAACAATGCACCGATAACGCCAGTGAGGAAGATAACAATGAGTTCTCGAATTTTCCCCTTAAAGGCAAACAGAAGTAAGTCGATCGCAGTTAAATTGTTTTCGGGTATGGGACGATAAAATACATAGGCAAAGGGAGCTAGTTGTTGAGCAGTACGATTGTTTACAGGTATGCGGACGTGCTTCTCTGGGTCAAAGATTTCGTACTTTCCCACTCCTGCTGGTAGCAATGCAACAGGAAAATTATCTTGATTAGTATATGCTAATAAAGGACCGCTATCCTTTTGCCACCATCGGTCATTGAGTAATACCCGTCGGATGCGAATTCGGGATGCACGGGCGATCGCTTCTAATGGTTCTTTAATCCGCTTCATGTCTTCAGAACGCACAGGTGGCAGAATCTTAATTCCTAATGCCCTTCCTACTGCACCTGCGGCAATCAGCAGCGGTGTACCTGACTGCATCAGTTCGGCTTGCTTCGGTTTGAGAACTGAGGCTAACTCTCCTAAAGCATTAACTTTTACCTGAGAGTTAAGTTGTTGCCGTGCTTGGAATTGAGTCCATTTTGCTGCCAATTCTTCCTGTTCTATTTGAGTCAGAATTTCGCAAAAATCGCTGTGTAATTCGCTCAAAGTAATTTGGATCTCGTTCCAGTTGGGAAGTTTTTCAGTGTGGGAAAAAACTGGCACAATAGAAAAGCGATCGCGCAACCTATCGTAGAGTCTTGTAGAAAAGGTATCGCCTAAACAACTTTGAATATTTTGCTCCCATATCTGCACTAACTTAATAAAACTTTTTGCCTCGTCTTTCTCCTGACTTATCCATTGCTCGCATTCTTGTGCAGATATTTGCAACAACACAGTATCTTCTATGGATACCGCCAAAAATTTATGGTTATTAGCCGATATCCCAAACAATGCTTCTCCCGCATTGACACTAAATAGATAGCGGCGAGTACCCTCAATGCCTTCGTCAATCAGAATAGCAAAAACAGCGATCGCACCGGATTCAATTTGCCAAACTGTTAGGGGATTATCTAATACTAGGGATTGATTAGCTGTGAGCAGTAACTTAGAATCACTCATCTGGAGTTAGAGGTGCAATGGTTCTTTGGCAAAGGCGTAGAGCATTAAATTGCCCTTCTACTTCTAGTGGAATGTTGGTAAAACGAATATAAAAATTATCTGGTTCTGTCGTTTTTTCTAAGACTTTAGCATAAATATCTTCACTCATTTCTGAATTACCCTGCATAAATAAGTTCAGTTTCAGATTAGTAAAGGGCTGTAATACCAGATAATTTACTCTAGAGTCATAACATACTTGCGCCCCCTTAGCTGACAGCTTCACTAACTTGCCCTCCATAACAGTGTCATTTACATCTTTTCCATCCAAAACTGTATATTTTAAGGGAATTGCTTCTGGCAGTTCCCAGAAAATTTTATCTTCGTCTTCAGCAAGATATAAATTGTATTCTCCACTAATTCCACCTACTTCATAAATTTTTATAGGTTCCTTCACCCCTTTTGCTTGTACTTCTTTGTGTCCAATAATTTTGACAATGGAACCAGTCTCATTAATAGTTGATTCTGAAACAAAAATTTGTCCGCCGACTGTATACGATTCAATGCGATAAGTTAAATTAACTTGATTCCCAATAATTCCATATTTAGTCCGTTTTTCCGAACCAATATTACCGACTACTACTTCTGCTGTATTAATACCAATTCCCATTTCCAGCTTTGGGAATCCCATTTGCTGGATTTTTTTGTTCACTGATTCCATTGCTAGTTGCATTGCCACCGCACAAGCGATCGCTCTTGTCGAATCATCTTTTCTAGTAATGGGAGCCCCGAACAAAACTAAAATTCCATCACCCATAAATTCATCAATCGTGCCTTGATACTGAGTAATTACATCTGCCATATATCCTAAATAAAGGTTAATTATTTTAATTACTTCTTCAGCAGATAATCTTTCAGAAATAGCTGTAAACCCTCTTAGATCGGAAGTCAGAATAGTAATCTTTTTGCGCTCACCACCAAGTTTTAAACCTTCCGCATTTTCTAATAAATTAGCGACGACTTCATCGGTGAGATAACGACCAAAAGTCTTGCGAATTGCTCCCGCAGTCCTGGCAATATACGCAGTAACAGCAATTGCCGAACCAATTAATGTCAGTAATGGTGGGACAACAGGAATCCATAAACCTGCTATAAAGGCTAGATAACTAGTACCCACAAGACAGCATCCAGCTAGCAAAATACTAATCAACGGTAATAATGATTTTCTTTTAGAACTGCCGCTATATCTTTGTTGCCATATTAATATTGCACCAATCAGTGACCAAAGAAAAATCCACAACCATTCCTCTAATTTAGTCCATGTTCTGATTAACGGGCGGCGATCTAAAGTAGCGCTTAAAATTTGACTGATGGCATTAGCGTGAATAGTTACACCAGCCATTCGTTTAGGTGCTGTTAATATAGTACTGCTGTATGGTGTATAGAATAGGTCTTTGAGACTTTCGGCTGTGGGGCCAATCAACACAATGCGCCCTTTTACTAAGTCCTTGGGTATCCGCTTATCTAACACATCCATAATAGATATGTGCTGAAATTTGTCTTGAGAACTACGATAATTTATTAGTACTTGATAACCTTGGTCTTCAGCCCGAATATAACCACCATCATTACCTTGAAATAATGGGTAAACAACATTACCTGTTTTTACTAAATAATCTTTTGTTTGTCCGACATCAATTTGGCGATCGCTCAAATAAAGATAGGCAAGTTTAAAAGCAAAACTAAACACATTTTCGCCATTTTTGTCTGACAAATACATCAAACTGCGGCGAATTTTTCCATCGCCATCTAAGGGAAAATCATTTGCACCGACTCGATCGAGTTTTTTCAGGGCTGGTGGTGGCGCTACTGCCGAGCTATCTTCACTCTGGGCTACTTTTTGTACGCCAACTAAATTTGGTGTAGACTCAAACACCTTAACTAATGATTGATGTCCAAAACCTACCGGTAAATCTCGATATAAATCCAAACCAATAGCACTGGGTTTTTGTTGTTTTAAATTCTCTAAAACTTTTGCCAGCAAACCGTCAGGCAGAGGCCAATAACCGCGCTTACCAAGTTTTTGCACATCAGATTCATTAATTTCTACAATGACAATGCGCGTATCAACAGGTTCTGGAGAACGTAACAGAAACATTTGATCCAGCGCTGCCAATTCCAACATTTGCAATAATCCACTCAAGCGCAGGATAAACACTAATGCTGCCGCACTGGGAGCAGCTATGAAGATACCGCGATATTGCCAAAGTTGTTGCTTGATATGACTCCACATAAATTATTTAGTCTTGGCATTCCGGATCTTTACTTAAAGGTTTGGAAACTAAATTTTTTAACCCCACTGACTCCAATAATTCTTGCCAATTAGCTATGACTGTGCGATCGCTCGGATCGCTAAGACGTTGCTGTACTAATGTATGTAGCACTTCATACCAAATTCCAGATGCAGCATACACTTGGGAAAGGTGCTTCGGATTTGTTCTCGCTAGTTGCTTTGATAAATCAGTAGTAGGTTGGATTCGTTCTACCCAACCATCCACAGTGATTGCTTCTGCTAATTCCTCTGAACCGCAAGCGATCGACATATACCAGTGATAGTTTTTACTAATTTTCAGTCCTGGCGCTTTTGACGGCAGAGTAAAACCAATAATTCCTAATTGTTTAGGAAGTTTAAAAGTTGTATCGTAGACTATATCGTCACCATCTAGAAGTGAAAAGCGAGCAGTTTGTACTGGTATCTGCGGTATAAACAAGTAAAATGTTGGACGTTCTGCAAGGGTTAAACCTGATTTATTTAGAGGCATTAAGGCAGTTAAAGTTTCTTTACCCTGTAAATAGCAGGAACCGCCACGAGTAGCGCCACCAGCTGTAGTCTGTGGTGCGTTTCGATTTGGTGGGATAAACTTCTGACTAATTTGCCAACTTTGGAATCTTGGGAATTTAAGTGCTACTGGTGATTCAGCTATCACGATTCTCGGCAAACTAGAGATTACCAATACTGTCATAGATATAGGAACTGCTGTCATGTTTACAAATTTTTGTATCCAACTCATATGAAGTCCTATTAATTTTCAAGTATTTAACAAAGATAAATATTTGTGATAGCACAAAAACGTGATATTTAGTTAAACTACCAATGATAAAATCTATACTAACTTTTGTCTAAAAGTTTTGTTCAAGATTTTGCTAACAAGAAGAAAGTAAGTATAACTTAGCACATTATTATAGCGATTCCCAGTTAAGTGAGGTACAGAACTAATGTTTTTAACGCAAAGGGGCGCAGAGTCAAGCGCAAAGGTACGCAGAGGTTATTAGCAATGTATTAAGTAGTTCAGCAGATTAGGAAACGCTATATCTTAATTTATAGCGAATGAAGCTAAACAAGCTTCCCGCTCCCCTACTCTGTGGGAAGGGGAACGCGAGTGCGTCTCGTAGAGAAGCGCCTATGGGTTTCAATTTCAAACCTTGACTAGGAATTTACGAAGTTGTGTACTTAGTATAAGCAAGAAGTTAGTTATCTGGTAATTCTAGCTTCTCATACAATTCCATCCTTTTTCTAAAAAACCTTGTTTTGACTGACTTTTTACTATTTATTTCACCCAGATTTAAAACTTCCAGAAAACTAAAAATAAGCTGTGTTTTACTGCAAAAAATGTTTTAATTCTACTCCTAATCAACTTTAAATCCTATGTTTAGACAAATGCTGGTTAATACTCCTAATTTCGCGGATTTTAGAGAAAGTGATATTGATTGGATGCTTAGTGTAGGCACATTTAGAGAGCATCGTCCTTATCAAGTTCTCATTCAAGAAGGTAAAGAAATTATTGATACACTAGAAATTTTGTTAGAGGGAGCATTAAGTATTTGTGTCTCTCCTACAGGCAATGTCAAAGACGTACAAGAAATCGATCGCGTATCGCCAGGAGAAATTGTAGAAACTTTATCTTTTATAGATAATCGTCCTCCATCTACTACTTTTATAGCTCTGGAATCCTCACGGGTATTAGCACTGCCAAGAGAATTATTACTTCAAAAATTGGAGCAAGATACAGAATTCGCCGCGCATTTTTATCAAATAATATCTGTTTTATTGTCACAGCAATTGCGGAGACTGACTGATTTTCTTGCCAAAAACAAAGTAGTTCCAGGAGAATCATTGCGAAAGGTTTTGTTTGTATTTGCTATTTTGAACGGTAGCGATATTGATTGGATGATTTCCCAAGGAGTAAGAACTAAAGTTAATCCAGGTAAAGTACTAATTGAACAAGGAAAACCTGTTGAGGCATTATATATATTGTTAGATGGAAAGTTAGGGATTTTTGTGACTAACACACAGAATCAAGTTGCCGAAAGAGAAATTGCTCAATCCGTCAAAGGCGAAATTTTAGGGGAAATGTCCTTTGTAGAAGCGACAACTGCCTCTGCCACAGTCAAGGCGACAGAATCTTCTGTATTACTAGCTGTCCCACAAGAGAAACTAGCTAAACAATTAAAGCAAAACACAGGATTTACAGCTCGTTTTTATCGAGCGATCGCTGTAGTTTTAGTAGATCGGATTCGCGATCGCCTCTTCCGCCGTGGATTTGGGAAATTGGCTTATCAACTAGATCAACTTTTAGCAGAAGATATCGAAGTTGAAGATGAACTCAACTTAGATACATTAGACAACACCGCCCTAGCAGGTGCTAGATTTGACTGGATGATTAAACGTCTAAATCGGGAATCTTAAAGAAGACAGGAGAAGAGGACGCAAAAACGCACTCAAAAAACTTTCCGTGCGCCCCAATCCCCAGTCCCCAGTCCCCAATCCCCAATCCCCAATCCCTCAAGCGAATGCCTGAAGAGCAAGATAGTATATTTCGCAAAGAATCGCTGGAGCGTTTATCTTCTCCAGAAAGATTGGATCAGTTAATGCAGGTAGTCAATCCCGTAGATTGGCTACCTTTGGCGACGCTGGGTAGTTTTGTGTTGTTGGGATTAATTTGGAGTATTTTTGGACGTATTCCCGTCACAGTCACAGGAAAGGGGATACTTATTCAACCCAATCAAGTTGTCACTTTTGAGTCGCCAATCTCAGGACAGTTAAAAAGTCTGAATGTGAAAACAGGACAATGTATAGATCGAGGATATGTCCTAGCAATGATCGATCCGACGGATCTCAAACAGCAATTGCAACTGCAACGCTCAAAACTGGGGCAATTACAAACACAAGAACGAAATTCATCCCTGCTTCAGCGACAACGTACCGCTAAAGAAAAAGAGGCGATCGCTTCTGCTAAAGCTAGTTATATTCAACGTTTGCGGGATACTCAAACTCTCACACCTGCATTTTATGAAAAAGGCTTAAATGCCATCCGCGAACAGCGCCTGAGTTTGCAGCAACGCCTGAATGATGCTGTAACTGTCGTACCTATACTCAAAGATCGATTACAGAAGCGCCAGCAACTCGTAGATGCGGGAGCCATTGCTAAAGATACATACTTACAAGCAGAGCAAGAATATAAACAGGCAACGCAAACTGTCTCTGATATCAAAGTGCAGCTCAAGCAATTAGATGTACAAGAAACAGAAGCCCAGCAGAGATACTTACAAAATTTGAGTTCTGTAGGCGAACTGCAAGCCCAGTTAAAAGACTTAGAGACTAAGAGCCAACGTATCGATCAAGAAAACGTAGAAAACCTGAATACAAAAATTAATCAAATTCAAGAAGTTAATCGAGCGATCGCCCAACTAGAAAACCAAATATTAGATAATAGCCAAATTATTAGCCCTAGTAGCGGCTGTGTATTAGAAGTGGCTGGTTTTGTCGGACAAGTTACTAGCCCAAAAACTCCCCTCGTCACCTTGAACGTCGGTGATAAAAAGACTTCACTAATTGCCGTCTCCTACTTTCGTGTCGAAGATGGCAAACAAATTCAACCAGGAATGCTCGTGCAAATTACCCCCACTTCCGTGAAAAGAGAACGCTTTGGCGGTATTGTCGGTAAAGTTACCTCTGTTTCCCCTTTACCTGTGACTAAAGAAGGCGCAAAGTCTGTGATTGGCAATCCCGATCTAGTCACAAACATCTTGCTAACTGGGGGCGGAGACATAGAAGTGCGAACAGAAATGGAACTAGCTCCATCCAACTTTAGCGGTTATCGCTGGTCTTCTTCCCAAGGGCCAAAATTAAACATTTCTCCCGGAACAACTACCAGCGTTCGGGTTAAAGTAGCAGAGCAAGCACCAATTACTTATGTCTTGCCTATTCTCAGAGAATTTACTGGAATTAACTAAAAGTGTTATACCAATTCTGTATGAAGATGCACATAATAATACCCCCCTTAATCCCCCTTGGAAAAGGGGGGAAAAAGAAATCTAGTTCCCTCCCCTTTATAAGGGGAGGGTTAGGGTGGGGTAAAACTACGGTATTAGGGGAATGCTCTTGTGCAATTGATTCAGCAGTTAATATCCTTAATTCAAAACCTTAATCCCTTACGCCAAAAAGCCCCATTATTAGATTTAGAAACGGCAGAAACTCGCATCTTTTCTCGCGTCAAAACTCCCACTCTATTACAAATGGAAGCGGTGGAATGTGGAGCAGCAGCTTTCGGGATTATTTTGGCCTACCATCGTAAAATTGTGCCTTTAGCAGAACTGCGGCAAAATTGCGGTGTTTCTCGTGATGGTAGCAAAGCCTCTAACATGATCAAAGCTGCGAGAAACTATGGAATGCAAGCCAAAGGTTTTAAAAAGCAATTGGCACAATTACAACAACTTCCTCCGCCATACATTGTCTTTTGGAATTTTAATCATTTCTTAGTAGTAGAGGGATTTAAAAAAGATTGGGTTTATCTCAATGACCCAGCTACCGGGCCGAGGCGAATCTCTTTTAAAGAATTTGATGAAGCCTATACAGGGGTTGTTCTGGTAATGGAACCAGGCCCAGAATTCCAACGCGGGGGTCGCAAACCGAGCTTAATAGGCGCACTCTTTGACCGCTTGCGGGGTTCTTGGGGAGCCATTCTCTATTGTTTCTTAGCAGGATTTTTTTTAGTCATTCCAGGGTTAGTTTTACCAGTATTTAATCAAATTTTTGTTGATAACATTTTGGTAGAAAATCGCGCAGACTGGTTGCGTCCATTGATTTTGGGAATGACAATCACAGTCATTATTCAGGTGTTACTGACATTACTACAAAGACGGTTTTTGAGAAAACTAAATATCAAATTATCGGTGGAAATGTCAGGGCAATTCATCTACCATATTCTTCGCTTACCAGTGGCATTTTATGCCCAAAGATTTGCCGGAGAAATTAGCAGTCGAATCAATATCAATACGAAAGTTGCCGAAGTGTTATCCGGACAGTTAGCCAGGACTATAATTGATACCGTCATGGTGGTATTTTATGCTTTGGTCATGTTTGCTTATGATGGAGTGTTGACTGCGATCGGTATCTGTTTTGCTGCGATTAATATCTTGACTTTGCAGTGGATTTCCCGACAGCGCACAGATATTTATATGCGAATCATCCAAGACCGGGGCAAAGTTGCAGGGACAGAAATTGCTGCCCTTCAGAGTATGGAAACCCTCAAAGCATCAGCGTTGGAATCTGATTTTTTCTCCCGTTGGTCGGGTTACTATACAAAATTTATTAACGGCCAGCAAGAGTTAGGTATTACTAATCAAGTACTAGGTGTTTTACCTGTTTTCTTAACTAGTTTAAGCTCCTTAGCAGTTTTAGTTATTGGTGGTCTACGAGTCATGGATGGGCATCTCAGCATTGGGATGTTGATTGCTTTCCAAAGTTTAATGACTAGCTTTTTGACTCCAGTCAACTCTCTAGTCAATTTTGGCAGTACCTTACAGGAATTAGAAGGAGACTTAAATCGCCTGGATGATGTGTTGCAAAACTCAACCGATTCCGAATTGGATAATCATAATTTACATCCCTCACAGTATGCTTCAGCTTGCGAACTTAAGGGATATGTAGAATTAAAAAATGTCACATTTGGCTACTCACGGACAGATGGGCCTCTAATTCAAGACTTGAGTTTTCAACTGAAACCAGGGCAGCGGGTAGCCCTAGTTGGTAGTAGTGGTTCTGGTAAATCAACAGTTGCCAAATTGGTAGCGGGGCTGTATCAACCTTGGTCGGGAGAAATTCTCTTTGATGGTATTCCCAGAGAGCAAATTACTAGGGCGATACTTTCTAATTCCTTGGGAATGGTAGAACAGGAAATTTTTCTGTTTGCTGGCACTGTCCGAGATAATTTGACTTTGTGGGATGATACAGTGTCTAATTCTCAATTAGTCCGAGCTTGTAAAGATGCAGTTATTCATGATGTGATTTTAGCTTTACCTGGAGGGTATGAAGGTAACTTACTTGAGGGTGCTGCTAATTTCAGTGGTGGACAGCGCCAGCGTTTAGAAATTGCCCGTGCATTAGTCAACGATCCCACAATTCTGATCATGGATGAAGCAACCAGTGCCTTAGATGCCGAAACCGAAAAAATTATTGACCGAAATCTGCGCTATCGGGGCTGTTCTTGCATTATTGTGGCTCACCGTCTCAGTACCATCCGCGACTGTGATGAAATTATTGTTTTAGAAAAGGGTAAAGTAGTGCAACGCGGTACTCATAAGGAAATGTTGGAGCTTGATGGTTCTTATGCACGGTTGATTCGGTCAGAACAGGCGAGTGGTTAAGCTGATGTGCTTTTACAGCTATTTTTAGGTAAATGTAGCAGATCTTTTTATTTCACGCAGAGGCGCAGAGGCGCAGAGAGAAATGAAGAGTGTGGTCTAAATTCGGATGGCTGGAAAGATGCTCTTAGGCACAGATGCTATTTGAATGACGATTAGCCTAGCATTGCTTCACGTCTTCTCAACTCTCGAATATTTTTGATCGGCTCAAGACCAAGATATTGCCCGCGAATTCTTAGGGAAAGGTAGTTTAAAGTGTCCTTGCGATCGCTTTCACTCCCCGACCATGAATCGCTTACAGCCTCTAGTTTATTTAACCATTCTAGATGATGCGATCGCGCTTGTGTCTCATCTTGCAGCAACAGCGATAGGGACTGAACATCAACTGAGGGGGCTGGAAAAAGTTTAGCCAATCGCCGATTATAAGCGTTGCGTCCCAAACGATAAGCAATTGACATGGCTGGTTCCAAGTACTCAATGTAGTGCCAGATCATCATCGGCATGAAAATAGTTTCACCAGGATAAAGTACCGCATCATAAGCGTTGGTATATCGGAGAAAATCCGTTTTCTCGGCTTCTGAGAAATTTTCCAGAAAGATGCCACTGGTACGGCAAAGATTAGGCTGATCGATCGCATCTAGCTTTTGAGTTTCACGCGGATGAATCAATACAAATCGCTTTGTGCCAAAAACTTGAAACAACAAAACATTACGTTGATCGGCATCATAGTGCAAATGAGCATAATTATTGCTGGCAGCGACAAACATGTTGGAGTATAAGTCGCTTTCATCATTTAAATGTTGGTATGAATTCAGGGGCAATAACTGAAGTAACTTTTGGGGCGTAGGATACTCAACACAGATATCAAGAGTTGTGGGTTGTACTTGTAGGAAATCAAGATATTCACCTAAATTCATCATTCGGGGAACATCAGCTGATGTCGAATTTAGCAGATTGGCGATGTAATTTGCACAGATTTCAACTGGGATGTCAGTCAGCCCTGTTTTTACCTTTTCAAGGCTATCCATCTGACGCAGTGATGAATTCTCAAATAGATTGGTAATAATCGCTGGACGCTGGGGCAGAATATACTCTCGGTAAAAGACATCTGCTGGAGGTGCTTCAATACGGTCGATGTTGTCGAGAACCACGTTTTTTGATTGCTAACATGCCGTAATGCTGCTTTAAGTGAGCTTCTATTGTCAACCTTTCTTTTCTCGATTTAACATTATTCAGCTGTGGTAAAAGACATTTCATGACCGACGAATTAACTTCAACTACACGATCTAGTAGTCAGGACTGGGAAAACGGAGATTGGGTGCAACTTAACGTGGGACTCGTCAGGCATCAGGGTAATGCACTATCGAGTGCCCGTGCCCTCTTTGCCCGACTCGAACCCTTAGTTACTCACTGGCGGAGTAACGATTTGTTGCGCTGTTTCTTCTTTATGAGAAAACCCCCAGATGTCCGGGCGCGCTTTTTTATCACAGTGGATCGCCAACAAGCGATCGCTGATATCTCCGATCTCATGTATGCACTCCAACGTGAGAATTTGATTAATTTATTTTTCTTTAGTGATTACGAGCCTGAAACTGACCGATTTGGCGGACTGGAAGCCATGAAGTTGGTTCATCAGCACTTCGACGCAGACACTTCATTGTGGCTCATGCTTGACTATCTCGACCGACACAACCTTGGTGTTGTCTCCAAAGATTTACTTGTGCCAACTGTGTTGCACGATCTCTTTACCCGTACTCTGTCAGATGCGGTAGCTATTCTCGCAACTTGGCACAGTTTAGCGGCTTTAATTTCCACACCTCCTGAAGCCACAATTCCAACATTTGAACTACTTTCTCTGGAAACTTTGTATGACTATCCAGAAGCAGAGATATTGCAAAAATATGCCACAGCTAACGACATACTTGCAAAGGAATTAGTTAATCTCCAGCATCTTGGTCAATTGACTCAGGATCTAGTTGACATCTTGGCCGCAGTTGCGATGTTCAATTTTCACCGCCACGGGTTTGATTCGCATCGTTCAGGAAGGCTAATTGAAGCGATAATCCGAACCCTTGAAGGAAAGAATGCAGAAGGTTGAAGATTTTTAGGACGATTATGGAACATTATTCAAGCAGCACTAAATTGTCAATTTCAACATTAATTTTTGTATATGGAGATACAAAAATCATGTGATATTAGTTACAAAATTTCACCAAAATGAGCTGGACACTAGAGCATATTTCAAGCAATTATTGTATTGAACAATACTAAAATTTGGGTGAATGATCTGTTTTGTTGCCTAGCGATTGGGGAACAATACTGTTGAAGTTAATCACCTGGCTTCAGATTTAGTTATCTATTCAAGGTAAAGGCTAAGTATCTTATCTTAAGGAGAGTTCAAAATGTCTCAGCAAAGCTTTGTCGAATACTATGAAAATTTTTTAGCCCAACCAGACAATTCGCCGCTGCGTGAAGCGTTGGATGCTACTGAAGCAGGTGAGTTTGCAAGAATCGCTGTTGAACAAGGTCAGACAAATGGTTTTGATTTTAACGCTGATGATGTCAAAGCCGTGATGGTTTCTGCTGAAAGAAAGGTTCTAGGTTTGTCAACTGCTTCTCCATCTGTGAATATCCGTTCTATTAATAGCGTTAACGGTATTAAAGCAAGACCAGCTAACCGAGAATTGTCAGAAGATGAGTTAGAAAGTGTAGCTGGTGGACTGGCTTCATCCACAGTTAAAGAGACGGTCATGTGTTGCTGGTAGCCTTGATTTAGGGACTTCCAAAAAATAAATTATCCCAAATTATTTTTACATTCGTAGGGGCGCACAGCTGTGCGCCCCTACGGTCGGATGTTTTTTTCATTGGAAGTCCCTTAAGGCTTGCGATATCTGTGAAGGAAGGCGTTGCTAAATTGCAACGCCAATTTTTTACAGGCGTAACTATAATGTAATGTGTCGTGTGCTTAATACAACACATTAATAAATACTTAGATGCGCTCAAGCGAGAGTATTTATTATTACTCTCATTAACAGTTGGAAAAAAATAAGCGAATGTGGCAAACTCTGAATGCTCCTAAGCTAAATCTTGATGGCACGTTTCGGACAGAAGAACCTAATTCTACTTGGGAGAAGCTACAAGAATTTCTGGCTGCTTTTGGCATCACGCGTGTTGCAGACATTACTGGTCTTGACTGCATTGGTATTCCTGTTGCTCAAGCGATTCGTCCTAACGGAAAAGCCTTTTCTGGTTCTCAAGGGAAGGGAATTTCACTTCTACTGGCGATGATCTCAGCGGTGATGGAATCTGTGGAGTCTTATCATGCAGAAAACCTCCCCCAACCAGAGATGGTTGCCTCTTATGAGGAAGTCTGCCAACATCACCAGGCAATCGATCCTGGCGTTTTAGAGCCAGGTAAGCGATCGCAATCCTATCATCCTGCTAGATTGCTAGATTGGATTTGTGGAACCGATTTATTTACGGGCGAACCTGTTTACGTACCACAGGCATATCTTGATTTAGACACCACAACTGAAAAACGTGATACTCATCTGTTCAGTACTTCTAGCAATGGACTAGCATCAGGAAACCATTTACTAGAAGCGATCGCTCATGGATTGTTTGAAGTCATTGAGCGCGAGGCTGAGTGGCGTTGGTGGCGCTTACCTCTGGAGGAACGGATTAACTGTTTGGTTGATAGTCAAACCATCCAGTCTCCGCTGTTGCAATCCTTACTCCATCAAGTTAAACTTGGCGGGGCGACAGCCGTAATTACTGACTTAAGCTCGACTGTAGGAATACCTACCTATAAATGCTTGATTAGCGATCGGGAAAACTGGCATGGACGACCAACAGCAGCAGGGTGGGGATGCCACAGTTCCAAAGAAATTGCCCTAGCACGGGCGATTACTGAAGCGGCTCAATCACGAGTAACGGTGATTGCGGGTAGCCGAGATGACATTCATCCAGATAGTTATGCCCTTGGACGCATCAGGATGCCAGGTAGCCCAGCGATGAAGTCTAGCGGCAAAAGACCGATCGCCACCCTGATTGATTTTGAAACTCAGCCTGAGCTAGCCTTTACCCCAACGTTTGCAGAAGAAATTCAACAAATTCTCAGTTGTTTGAGTACTCAGGGATTTAAGCAAGCTGTGTTTGTCAATCATACGCGACCGGAGTATGGTATTCCAGTGGTGCATGTGACTGTACCAGGTATGCATCTCCCTTCGTCTTTGTGAAATTCAATATGCACTTGAATTCTTTGGAACCTAGTCAAATTCTGATCTTTCTTGGCCCCACCCTAGCCGTTACCCAAGCGAGTCAAATTTTACCAGCCTGTTACCTCGATCCTGTTCGTTGTGGTGATATTCTTGCCTGTCTGCGGTTACAGCCGCGTGTAATTGCCATTATTGACGGTTTTTTTGACCGCAGCGCTTCAGTTTGGCATAAGGAGATTCTCTGGGCATTAGAAGCAGGAGTGCGAGTATTTGGGGCAAGTAGCATGGGTGCGCTTCGAGCCGCTGAACTGGAAGCCTTTGGTATGGAGGGATTTGGAGCTATATTTGCAGCCTACCGAGACAGACAGTACATCGGGGATGATGAAGTGGCAATTTTACATAGCAACCCTCAATCCGAGTTCCAACCCTTAACTGATGCCTTAGTAAACATCCGCGCTACAGTTCAGCTGGCGGTAGACAAAAATATTATTGATGTAGCGATCGCTAATTTAATTATCACTTGTGCAAAACGGCAGTTCTTCACTCAACGACATTTGAGCCAAGCAGTGGCTGATGCAGAGGTACAGGGGGGCGATCGCCAGGTTTTAGACCAGTTTTGGCAATTTGTCCAAAATGGCGGCTATGTGGATCAAAAACAGTTAGATGCTGTCGGACTGCTGAAACATCTGGCCGCTATGGTTGGAGAAAGTGGTGGTACTGCTGCTAATCAGCAAGTAAAGTTTCAACTCAACAAGTCCATTTTCATAGAGGAACTTCAGGCTAGAGTTGCAATTCGTCCCTTACGAACAGCATATTCCTGGTTGCCTCTGACTGAAAAATTAAGCCAAGAAGCCCGATTTCTGGGCAGGGTTTACATTCAATTGCGTAATCTCGCTGGGCTAATTCGTTGGTGTGATGCTGTAGCCCAACAACAGAACTTGCAACCCTTGGAGGCTGATTTAACTGATGTTTACAGTTCTCATGTTAATGAACTAGAGTTAGACGTGGATGCCTCAGCAATACCAGTTTTAGTTGAACGTTTGAGTCGGATTCAAGCATTGCTCAAACTTCATAGTGCAGACGATACTTTTGCCAAAAAAGTTGAGCAATTGTATCAATTTGTCTTGATAATTGTTGGTAAGGATATCTCCTCAGTTGAGCAACAGACAATTAACGCAGATGCAGATATTGTAACTGCATTAGCGAGTTGTGAACGTAGATTGTATCGTCAGGTTGCTATTCTCTGGGCTTTAGCCGAACAGACAAACAGCCAATCAAAAGCGAGTTTGAGAAGCAGCATTACTCAAAAAATTACGCAACATTTTTTCCAAGAAAGGGGAGTTACTAACGAGGCTGAATTTCCGGCTTGGCTATCGAGCAATTCCTTCACTCCAGGGGAATTTTCTGAGATGATGGAAGCGATCGCGCGGCTAGAAGGATTTGTCAATGTACCCCGATGGTGGGGGCGAGGCATGAGCAACTATTTCTCAGTCACTGAGTGCTTTCTTCCCGATGCCTTAAGGCTGTCTGGGTTTTATTCAATTTTAAGCAAAAAATTTCAGTTCTCTGAACAAACACAAAGCTGGGAAACCGATCTGAAAAACTGGTGTCAGTTAAATGCCTTTCCCCAGGCATGTAACATTACTCAAGTGGCTTTTTGGCTAGATTTTAGCGAACCAGAAGAATTTGTGAAAGAACTAAGTGTAAGGTAGGAGGCAGAGGAGCAGAAGGGAAAAGTCTGAACAGCAACGGTTTTCTTTGGTTGAAATTTTAGCGAAACAGAATTCTGTTACTAGCCCTGGCGATTAGAAGTCGCGGCTGCACGAGACTTTACCCTCTGGAATTTTTGCATAAATATTTTTTTCTCACGCAAAGGCGCAAAGGCGCAAAGAAGAAGACAAAAATAAGGGCTTTTGCAAGAGGTTTACTGACATGGGTTCAAAACCTTGATTCTGAATTGGTGAATTCTTCTTTAAATTGTTTATCTAGGGAACTCGAAAAATGTTTAGCAGTAATTTTGATTTTGAGAAATTAATTCAGCCTATTGATACCGAAACTTTTTTTAAAGAATACTGGGAGCAGCAGTGCCTTGTTGTTTCACGAAAAGAAACAGATTACTATTCAGGTCTGTTTTCCATGAAGGATGTTGACTCGCTCATTCGTTTTAGTGGTATTCGCTATTCTGACTTTAATGTATCGAAAGTGGCAGATGATTTTTCCAATCAAGGGAATAAATTAGGGGGGAAAGGCTCTATCGATCCCAATGCATCTCCTAGTATTTATCAATTTTATGATGCCTATAATCAAGGCAATACTTTGTGTATATTTCATCTACAACAGCACTGGGAAGCGATCGCCACACTTTGCAGAAATCTGGAACAATATCTTAATCATCCAGCGAATGTCAATCTTTACCTGACCCCTAAAACTGCTCAAGGATTTCCTCCCCACTTTGATACACACGATGTTTTCGTTCTCCAGCTTTCGGGAACTAAACTCTGGCGCACCTATGATTCCTACTGGGATTTGCCAATGCCTGAAGATGCTCAACGATTACCACAAGAAGTATTACGGGAGCAACTGAAGGCACCTAATCATGAAGTTGAACTCAAGCCAGGTGACATGTTATATATCCCGCGTGGTTTTGTGCATGAAGCCAAGACGTTGGATACTTCCTCACTTCATATCACCGTCGGTATCCCTGTTTATCGCTGGGTTGACTTGATTCAGAAAGCTCTGACATCGATTGTGCAGCAAAATGTTGAATTTCGCAAAGCAGTTCCCGTTAGCTTTGTGCGTGACGATGATGCCAGGACGCAGACCAAAAATCAATTGAAAGATTTACTCAAAACCTTCGCTAGTAGCGTTGATATTGATGATGCGGTTGAACGACTGACTATTAAGTTCATTGGCTCGCTGTCTCCACTAGCAGATAGCCATTTCAGTAAATTGGACGACTTACAACAGATTGACTTGGATACTCACGTTGTCAAACGCCAAGGAATGATTTGCACAACCGTCAGAAAAGGGGATGTGGTGATGATTCAATTTCCCCAAAACAGAGTTGAAGGACCAGCCTATGTCGAGCCAGCTTTCCGCTTCATTGCTGAGTCAGAAGCCGCATTTCCCATCAAATCGCTGCCCGATTTTGCCAGCGACAATAGCAAGATCGTATTAGTACGCCGTTTGCTCAAAGAAGGATTGTTAACGATTGTTTGAAAAGAAAAGGGGAAAGAAAAAACCTTTACCCTTTACCCTTTACCCTTTTCCCAAAACCTAATTCCAATTTAAAAATGCACAAAGCGAGCAGCATTGAGACTACTTGTGTGTACACCGTAGCCAATACATACGGGGAGGGTTAGGGTGAGATAAAACTTTTGTTAATCAGCTATTTCAACGTGAGTTCGATGAGTACTGTTTTAACCTCACCCCCAACCCCTCTCCTACGAGGAGAGGGGAGCAAAACCTTGATTTTTCTTGCTCCTCCCTCGCCTTTTAGGAGAGGGAGGTTGGGAGGGTGAGGTTTGTCGAACTCACGTTATTTCAGACTTGTTGACACGCTGAATCAACAAATGCGATCGCCGAATCAACAAATGAGTTCGCCGAAATAACAAATGAGTTCGCCGAATCAACAAATGAGTTCGCCGAAATAACAAATGAGTTCGCCGAATCAACAAATGAGTTCGCCGAATCAACAAATGCGTTCGCCAAATTAACAAATGAGTTCGCCGAAATAACAAATGCCATCGCCGAAATAACAAATGCGTTCGCTGAAATAACAAATGAGTTCGCCGAAATAACAAATGCGTTCGCCGAAATAACAAATGCGTTCGCCGAAATAACAAATGAGTTCGCCGAATCAACAAATGCGTAGGCGTAGGCGTAGCCCATCGGTGAGATTTTTAGATAAAGTGCTTTTTGTCAATCAGTTAAAATACTTAAAATATAGCGGTTCTCAATTGCACGAAATACAGACCTAACCCCCAGCCCCTTCCCTACAAGGGAAGGGGAGTAAGATTCAAAGCCTCTCCCCTTGTAGGGGAGAGGTTTGGAGAGAGGTCAAAGTGTATTGCATCCAAACGAAAAGCGCTATAGACTTCTTGCATAAGTCGGGGAAGGGGAAAGGGGGAAAGGTTTGGTATTTTCCCTTTCCCCAATAAAGATGAGTCCCTTTTCCCACCTCTTGCAAAAGTGCTTTTTGCAAGAGGTCTAATATCCTTAATAATAATAATCGTGTATGGGTAGACGGGGAGGAGGCGATCGCATCTAATAAAACTAATTCCAGTTGCTTGAATAAAGTAGTATTACATCTATACTACTAATCAACAATATTTACTGTATAATTTGCTCTGACGCTATTCATAAAAAACTATATTTTCGGTAATAAATATGATAGAGTTTGCCGCAATTACTTCAGGGATTACTCCCATAATTAAAAAATATGCTCCTCAAGCTGGTCAATTAATCATTAAACAAGCTCAAAAAAACGAAGCTGTTATCAAAATTCTAAAGGAATTAGGACTCAACCCTACCCAAATTCCTGATGATGTTGATACTGTTTATGTTTACGCTCTGGTAAGGTATGGTGTGTTTAAACCTGAAGCAATTTTAAACCTGTTTAAAGAGAAAGTAATTAAAGATTATTTTTGGGATGCTTACAGTTCTAATGCTCCCTTTCAGTTCGTAGAAGGTATAAAAAAATTTCTTAATAAAAATAGCGAACTCAAAACTCAGATAAAGAATTCTCAAATTGCATTTTTGGTTGAATTAGACGAGTTTTTGGGTGAATTAGAAGAATTTGGGGAAGCTTTTATTGCAGTTGCTAAACAAACAAGTTCTTTAAAATTTCAGCCTTATCCAGATTGGGATTTAGATGTTTATCCCAAAGAGTTTAAAGCCTTAATGTTTGAAAAAACTCGCTTATTTTGCGGTCGTGATTTTGTTTTCAATGCTATTCAAGAATTCTTTACAAATAAAGCCAAGGGTTATTTTAGTGTGATTGGGGATGCAGGGATGGGTAAAAGTGCGATCGCTGCTAAATACGTTTTAGCTACTAAATACCCTTGTTATTTTAATGTTTTCGCAGAAGGACGCAACAAACCAGAAAAGTTTTTAGACAGTATCCGTAAACAGTTAATTAAGCGTTGTTCTCTCCAAAATGCAGACAACGCTGATTTAAGAACTTTACTCCAAAAAGCCAGTGAAGAACTAAAAGGACAAAAACTTGTAATTGTTGTTGATGCACTAGATGAAGTAGAACAAGAAGGAAATGGTAATCTTTTAGATTTACCACAAAATATTCCTGATGGAGTCTATTTTTTACTAACCAGACGACCTTATAATCCAGAAACAAAACGTTTAACTTTGTCTCCAGATACTCCTGTAGATGAATTGGATTTAAGAAAAGACAAATATAAAAATTTTAGTGCAGAAGATGTGAAAGATTATCTGCACCTATTTCTCAGTGCTGATAAAGACTATAAAGATAAATTGAGAAAATGGATTACAGACCGCAATATTGCTGAAGATAACTTTATTGAACAAGTTGCAGCTAAAAGCGAAAATAATTTTATGTATTTGCGTTATGTATTACCTTGGATTGCTGAAGGGGAATATAGTGATTTGACCTTACAGGGATTACCACAAGGTCTGAAAGATTATTATAAAGTTCATTGGCTGCGGATGGATATGGAAAATGAATCTAATGAAATGAAAGTGAAAATCTTGTATATGTTAGTAGAAAGAGGTGAACCTATATCTTTAAAGATGATTGCAGAAATTCTCGATCGAGATGAATATGATGTGAAATTAGTTTTAAATGATTGGGTGGAATATGTAACACCAAAAGTTAATAAAAATAAAAAAACAACTTATTATAGTATTTATCATCGAAGTTTTCTAGAATTTCTCCAAGAACAAGACAAACTAGCTAAAGGTCGAAGATTATTTAAAGAAGTTAATCAACGTATAGCTGATTACTTGGCACGAGGGATTGCATAAAATGGGTGAACTTGCTACTAAATTTGCCTTACAAACAGACGAATTTAAAAGTTTGTTTCTCGGCAAATTTGCTGAAAGCAACTTAAAAGCAGGTAACTCGGAAAAATATTATCAAATCCTCAGAGAGTTTGATTTTATTTCTCTGAAAATTCAATATCCTCAATTTGGAGTAGAAGCCCTGATTAGGGATTATAGTTTGATTTGTAATCCAGAGGTACGGGAGAATTTAGGAGAAAAAAATCTCAACTCCGAACAACTCAAAATCCTTAAATTAATTCAAGATGCGCTACAGTTATCAGCCCATGTTTTGAATGAAAACCAAACCCAATTAGTAGGGCAATTATGGGGAAGGTTGCAGAGTTTTCCCCAACCAGAAATTCAGCAAATTTTGGCAGATGCACTAAAAAGTAAAAGTGAAATTCCTCGATTTCGCCCCATTACAGCCAGCTTAACCACTCCAGGCGGAAACTTACTGCGTACCTTGACAGGTCATAACGACTCGGTAAGTGCAGTAGCAATCGCCCCAGATGGAAAAACAGCCGTTTCTGGTTCTTGGGACAAGACCCTGAAACAGTGGGATTTGCACACAGGTAAGGAAATCTCTACCCTGACTGGTCATAACTCCAGGGTAACGTCAGTAGCGATCGCCCCAGATGGAAAAACAGCCGTTTCTGGTTCTTATGACAAGACCCTGAAACAGTGGGATTTGCACACAGGTAAGGAAATCTCTACCCTGACTGGTCATAACTCCACGGTATATGCAGTAGCGATCGCCCCAGATGGAAAAACAGCCGTTTCTGGTTCTTATGACAACACCCTGAAACAGTGGGATTTGCACACAGGTAAGGAAATCTCTACCCTGACTGGTCATAACTCCACGGTATATGCAGTAGCGATCGCCCCAGATGGAAAAACAGCCGTTTCTGGTTCTTATGACAACACCCTGAAACAGTGGGATTTGCACACAGGTAAGGAAATCTCTACCCTGACTGGTCATAACTCCACGGTATATGCAGTAGCGATCGCCCCAGATGGAAAAACAGCCGTTTCTGGTTCTTGGAACAACACCCTGAAACAGTGGGATTTGCACACAGGTAAGGAAATCTCTACTCTGACTGGTCATAACTCCAAGGTAAGAGCAGTAGCGATTGCCCCAGATGGAAAAATAGCCGTTTCTGGTTCCGATGACGACACCCTGAAACAGTGGGATTTGCACACAGGTAAGGAAATCTCTACTCTGACTGGTCATAACTCCAAGGTAACAGCAGTAGCGATCGCCCCAGATGGAAAAACAGCCGTTTCTGGTTCATCTGACAACACCCTGAAAGTGTGGGATTTGCAGACCGGAAAGGAAATCTCTACCCTGACAGGTCATAACGACTGGGTAAGTGCAGTAGCGATCGCCCCAGATGGAAAAACAGCCGTTTCTGGTTCAGGTGACAGCACCCTGAAAGTGTGGGATTTGCAGACCGGAAAGGAAATCTCTACCCTGACTGGTCATAACTTCGGGGTAAGAGCAGTAGCGATCGCCCCAGATGGAAAAACAGCCGTTTCTGGTTCAGGTGACAACACCCTGAAAGTGTGGGATTTGCAGACCGGAAAGGAAATCTCTACCCTGACTGGTCATAACGAGAGCGTATTTGCAGTAGCGATCGCCCCAGATGGAAAAACAGCCGTTTCTGGTTCAGGTGACAACACCCTGAAAGTGTGGGATTTGCAGACCGGAAAGGAAATAGAAGAAATAAAGAAAAATCTTCTGAAGTATGCCATTTACATTTTCAAGCTACGATTTAATTTACTCAAAAGAAAGGAAATCTCTACCCTGACTGGTCATAACTCCGGGGTAAATGCAGTAGCGATCGCCCCAGATGGAAAAACAGCCATTTCTGGTTCCGATGACAACACCCTGAAACTGTGGGATTTGCAGACAGGAAAGGAAATCTCTACTTTTATTGGTGATAGTCCTATAAATTGCTGTGCATTTTCCCCAGATGGATTGACAATTGTAGTAGGAGAACAGTCAGGGCGTGTTTATTTCCTCCGTTTAGAAGGGGGTTAAAAAATGAAACCGATCGCTGAAAATCCGATCGATATCCCCAGATATCCCCTAGAATTTCAGCAAATCATTACCGCTAAAAATCAAAACTTTGTCGGTCGTGAATTTGTCTTTGCTGCTATCAACAAATTTCTCAATCAATCTGACCGGGGCTACTTTACTATTATCGGCGATCCTGGTATTGGTAAAAGTGCAATTCTTGCCCATTATGTCAGCCAAAATCCCGGAATAGTCTATTACAATGTCGAAATCCCAGGTAAAAACCGCGTTGAAGAATTTCTGACGACAATTTGCACTCAATTAATAGAAATCGCCCAAAATCAAGGTATTAATAATATCACCGCTAACTTTTCTGACTCTGCCACAGAAGACAGTGGTTTTTTATCGTTGTTACTGCAACAAATCAGTAATAGATTGCAACCAAAACAACGTTTAATTATTACTATAGATGGCTGCGATAGAATTGATATCAGCAATCAACCACGCGGCTCAAATATTTTCTATTTACCCCGTTATCTACCCGAAAAAGTTTATTTTATCCTGAGTCGTCGTCCTTTTTTGGCAGATAAATCAGGTTTATTAATTGAAACACCAGCCCAATCTTTAGATTTATCAAATTACCCTGAACAAAATCACGCTGATATCCAGAAATATATTCAAACTTATTTAAATGAATCATCTCATTCTGTAGACGTTTCTGCGGCTACTCTTCTCCTGACGGAGACGCTACGCGAACGAGAACGCCAAAGGCGAACCCGCAGAGGGCGTAGCCTTAGCGAAGATAAGAATCCCGGAGATACTTCGCTAAACATGACAGAGCAAGCTTTTAATAATGAAACGAATTTTATGTATGTTAAAGAAATTTTAGCAGATATGACTGAGGATATTTACCCCCAAAATTTACAGATATATTACGAAAATCACTTAGAAAAAATGAATTTAGCAACCAGTAAACAGCAACCAATGGCTTTACAGGTGTTAAATATCTTAGTTCAAGAGCAAGCAATATCAATAGAAGCGATCGCAGAAAGATTAGATACAGATGAATATGAAATCAAGGTAATTTTAGACAAGTGGCGAGAGTTTTTACATTTACAATCAATAGCAGCAGAAATCCACTATAGTATTTATCATGCTAGTTTTCGTGATTGGTTGAGGCAACAAATAGAGCCTAACTTTTGAGTTTGGCATGGTAATATAGCGGTTCTCGCTTGGGCGCAGTTTTGACCTCACTTCCATTCCTCTCTCCTTTTAGAGGATGTTTGAAAAGTCCTCTTGTCGGTATCAAAACGTTCTAGATCCCCCTAAATCCCCCTTAAAAAGGGGGACTTTACAGCATTTTTCAGGTAAATGAGGTACACGGGTAGGGGCGCACAGCTGTGCGCCCCTACGGTAACCTGTACCTCACCAAGCTGCAATCTGCTGTAATTCCGGTTCCCCCCTTTTTAAGGGGGGTTAGGGGGGATCTAAAAGTGCCTAAAATCACAGCAAACTACTTTTCAAACAACCTCTTAGACTACGGTGTACACACAAGTAGAATTACCCCCCTTAATCCCCCCTTGGAAAGGGGGGAAACAAGAAAAATCCTAACCCTCCCCTTTACAAGGGGAGGGTTAGGGTGGGGTAATTCAAGGACTGGTATTGATTCGATAACTTGTGTGTACACCGTAGCCTTTAATTTTTAATTCCACCTTGTTGTACTACGCAGGAAGCCAGGTGTGTAACCAACTATCTCGGCGCTTTGCGAAATCGTAAAGTAAATCTTGCCGTTTTTCGCGCAAGCATGAGAGGGCTTGATGTTGCGGCATGGCAGTGCTAGCTAGCCCTTTGAGTATTGCGAGTTGGCGTTGCCAAGTGGCTAAATCTTCGACCGGTTCCACAAAACGGGCGGATACCTGTTGCCCAGCTAATAATGTGTCATAGGAGTGATCGTCAGAGAAAAACTCTGGTGGATGCAGTGTATAAAACAGCGAATTTCGATAAGATAAGGGCGCTCGCTCGCTAAATAATGCTAATCGTTCTAATGCGCCAGAGATATCTGTGTCTCTATTGGCTGCTTGCCAGAAGGGAGTAGATAAACGGTGATTGAACTTGTAGTGAATTCCCAGAAACCAACGCAGGGCATCCCAACGATCGCTAATTTTGCGGTTGAGTACAGATTTCACGCCTTCATCTTGCTTTGATGCGGGAAAGTTGGTAAGCAGGAGTTCCAATTCGAGAACGATCATGTGAATCGCTGTGGATTCTAATGGTTCCACAAACCCATAGGAATTGCCGATCGCCACAACGTTGCCTTTCCAAAAATCCTCATGCCGCCCGGAACGAAACTTTACAAGCCAAGGATCGCCCATCCCCGGATTTTTGGCACGCATTTCCTCTAGGGCTTGATCGGGACTACAAAATGCTGAAGAAAACACATATCCCCGATGATCGGCATCTTCAAAAGGAATATTCCAGCACCAACCATTATTCATGGTTTCGGCGAGAGTATAAGGTTTAATGGTGCCATTATGAGGGACGGTAGCAGCGATCGCTCGATCGGTGCTGAGGGTATCTTGGTAACTCACGAATTTTGAGCCAAGTTTTTGCTCCAGCAACAACGAGCGAAAGCCGGAACAATCAATATATAAATCGTAAGTTAGTTTACGCCCATCCTCTGTAATTAGATGGCTAATGGTTTCACCATCGGCAGATATCTGGGCATCAGAAATTTGCACGTCAATATGCTGTATGCCGGCAGCGATCGCTTCCTCTTGTAGGTAACGAACAAACCGCCGATTATCGAGGTGATACGCCCAGCGAATCTGGTGAAGTAAAGATAACGGCGTCCCATCGCCCCGATCGAAAATTGGAGCGCGATCGCCACTCATCAGCATTGCCCCTAATGACTGATTGTTCAGCGTTGAATCATAGAGAAGCGATTCTAGCAAGCGTCCGCGCTGAAACGGAAATGTAAATTCATAATCACCAGGCAGTCCCCACTGAAACTTAATTCCCAACTTCCATGTAGGAAGCACGCGCTGATAAAAATCAACGATGTCTAGTCCTAAAAAGCGGGGACTATGGAGAAACTTAACCAGTTCTGGAGTAGTTGCTTCGCCCACGCCAATCACCGGGATAGCACTTGATTCCAGCAAAGTTACCTTGATGTCTGGCCTGAAAGCGCGAAAGGCTAAAGCTGTGAGATAACCAGCCGTACCGCCACCCAAAATGCCTACTGTTTGGTAAGGATCGGCTGCTCCACGGATTGTAGCATTGGGTGAGTTCGGCCAGATCCGACCGATTTCTTGGGCAGCCGCAGCGATCGCATTTCGTTGCAGCACTCCCAATGGTTCATCTAATTGCGATGTACACTGCTGACATTCACCACTAGGAAGCAGCCGCTTAACAGTGCGTTCGCCTTGCCGATTAATTTTTACAACGCTGGTGGCGCGAGTTGCTGTTAAGTTCAAACCTAAGATGGAAATCGCTTCTTCAATACATACCTGCGCTATGGAGGGCAAAAGTGGACTATCTGCCTGGTTAAGGATGGGGGTTGACAGTTGCGGCAAAATATCCTGTAAGACCGATGGAATAGCTTCCAAGGTAATGACTCGACAACCAAAACAAGCAGTTGCACCCCGAATGACTGTTGGACCGATGAGTGCTGTTTCTGGGGAAGCAGTGACAAATAAACACGGTGTGCCACTGGCTAGGGCTGACTTGTTGACATCGAATAGGGCTTGATACGGTACGCCTTCCAAAGCGCAGATTACAAAGTCGAATTCTTGAAAGAGTTTACATAGCCCAGAAACACTCACAGCCTCTAGACTATTTGCAGACACTTTCCAAGAGCCATTGAGAAGTATCCGTTCTTCCTGGAGATCGAGAAATTCTGGCGTTTGACAGGAAGCAAAATCTGTGAATGAGAAAGCGCGGTGATTTTGAAAACCATTCGCGGCAAAGGTTTGATTGAGAGTATCGAGTAACTGGTGATTGCCTAAGATAGCGATCGCCTTTTGGCGTACTTGCTCGGGAACTATTGGCAATTCCGAATCATAATTTGGGGGTGCAGTTTCAGTTACTACTTCCTCTAAGACATGCAACTGAGTTAAAGCCAAGACAATCTCATGTAAGTAGTTGCGATCGTCAGAATTTGCAAGTTCAGCATAAATTGTCTCAAGCGATGGCACTCCATCTATCAGCGCCAGTAGTCTGCGGATGGTGCTGGGTTCAATGCCTTCGAGAGCAAACACTTCGCCGCCCACCCAGCTACAAACCTCACCCGTTTCACTGAGGATTAAATGGGCATTGGGGTTAATGCGAGGCACCTGGGGAATGATATTTATGAAGTCAGCCATTGACATTTTCTTTCTTTAACAACCTGAATCGCCTCATGGATTGATAAGGCGTTAGCACACTGCTTCGTGAAATAATTTTGGATTTGTCGCCAACGATCTAAATCTAAGATGTCATTGTGGCTTTGATACTTCGTAGCCACTTGTTGACCCATGAGCAGATTCAGATAACCGTTGTATCCAAAAACACTATTGGGGCGGAGCAAAATTTGACCAAGGCTTGATGGACCATTGCTTTGAAAAAAGTCTACTATTGCTTCGGCATCACCAATATCAGTTTGATGCCAGCAGTGTTGCCAGAATTCTGATTCTACTCGGTGATTGAATTTAAAGTGAATCGATAAAAAATCACGAATATCATCCCACTTTTGGGCGATCGCTCGATTTGCAAGATTAATTAATGCTGGGGTGGGTTGCTGGTCGGAATCAATCAACACATCGCACACACATTTAATGGTTTCGCCAATCATGTGTAATCCTGTTGATTCTAGAGGTTCTACGAAACCGGAAGCGTTGCCCACCGCGACGACATTATTTACCCAAAATCGTTGATGTCGCCCTGACTTGAACCTCACAATACTATGGCGATCGCTCATCAGAGGATTGTGGCGTTTCATCTCTTGCAAAGCATCGTCATCATTGATAAAAGCCGATGAATATACATAACCACGGTTGACTTTATCCGGCAAATCGATTTGCCAACACCATCCACTCTGCATGGTTTGGGCAGTTGTGAAAGGGTTGATTGCATCATCTCGCATCCATGTGCCTGTGACCGCAGAATCGCAAAACAAGCTGCTGGCAAAACTGCAAAAAGGTTCTTGCAGAATCTCTCCTAGCAACGCCGACCGAAAACCAGAACAATCGACGAATAGATCGCCAGCCAGCATTGTGCCATCATCAAACTTGAGTTGGCGAATATAGCCATTTTCGGCGACTTCAATATTTACAACAGGTCGATCGATAATCTTGATATCAATTTCTGTTGCTCTTCTTTCTAAATAAGAAACGAAACTAACATTTTCAATATGGTATCCAAAGCGTTCATCAACTACGAAATCGCCATTTTCTCTGCGGAAGCAAGGTGACTTGCACTGCTCCATCAACAGTGAATAAAGACTGGATTCAGTTGTGGAATCAAGACAATAGTAAGCAGTACTTTTGCTCAAAACACTGAGTTTATCTGCCAGATGAGTCACAAAAGGATAGTTGAAGTGAGACTGACTAGAATCTCCCCAAATAAACTTAATTCCTAGTTTCCAAATAGGTTGTGTTTCTTCATAAAATTGCTCTCGATTTAATTCTAGATACTTATGCAGAAACCAAGGTATCCAAGCGGTAGTCGCTTCACCCACTCCAATAATCGGAATGGTTGTGGAATGGACGACTACCACGTTCAAAGCTGGCATCTTCACCTTCAACGCTAAGGCAGAAAGAAATCCAGCACTCCCGCCGCCAAAAACTACAACATTGTGTATTGTCTTTTCCACACGTCTGACTCAGAAATCAGTAATGCTCTCTATTACAGTATGCAAGCGTAATGGAATTTAGGAATTATTTGCTACCAATCTTAGCAATTGATATTTTGCTTCTTAAATTCTTTAAAGATTTTCATCGTTTCCTGTTCAAATCGGCTAGGATTTTTTGACAGTACCAGCTACGGAAACAATTCTCATGCGTGTCACTATCTGTGGTCATGCTGCTTTATACATCGAAACTATCGATCAACGGATCTTGCTCGATCCATGCTTTTCGGATACACTCGTCGGGGGTACGCTTACGTACTATCCTGGTCGAGTATTTGAGTTGGACAAATTGCCAAACTTAACAGCTTTGGTGGTGACTCATGGACACTTCGATCACTTTCATTTAGAAACCCTCCAGAAACTGCCGCGCGAACTGCCCGTAATTACTGCGGATGAACCGGCATTAGTCGAGCAGTTGCAAAAGATTGGGTTCTCAAAAATAATTATCTGTCAGCCTTGGCAAGCGATCGCCCTTGGACAAACTTACTTGCTCCCCACGCCTTCAGACCACGAAGAACCGGAGTTTGGGCTGTTAGTTCGAGATGCAACTGGCACATTCTGGCACATGGCAGATGCAGAAGTGACGGCGGAAATTGGCGAACGAATCACCCAAGAATACGGTGCGATCGATCTAATTTCAACCAAGTATCAGCCTGTAGTGCGTGCCAGCATGGGCTATCAGCACGGTATGGGAGCAACCTTTGATAGGCAAGGGGTAGTTAGTTGGTTGGAAGCAGCGTGTGCTTGCAACCCTGGTTTGGTTTTCCCTTATGCTTCCGGTTTGTGCTTTAGCGGTCGTCACGCCTGGTTTAACCGCTATGCCTTTCCCTTAAGTTCAGAAGAAACAGTTCGTTTGTTGCAGCGTCGGCTTGGTTCCCCAGAGCGAGCGATAACGGTGCGTCCTGGTGATGCGATCGAGCTGCGATCTGGGCAATCCCCGCAGCGACACGAACAGTCATCTGATTTTGTTCGGGCAAAGCCATCTCCTGAGTTGCGTTGGGAACCAATCGATATCAGCACTCTTACAGGATTGTCCACACCTGAAGAACGGCGTACTTTGCAACGAAAACTGGATGCATTGCTAGCAGGATCTTTTATTTCATGGCTCAAACAAAAAGTCAAACAAGCTGATAGCAGTTGGGCTAGTTTCCCTGCCGAGCAAGTTGTTTGGCAGTTGGTGGTTCATGCTGGAGATGGAGAACGGCTAAACTATGCCATTGATTTTCGCTCACAGGATTTTTCCGTGTTAGCAGGTGAGCATCCAGAAGCAAACTTCTTTACCCACATCGCTGGACAAGCTGTTGACGATGTGATGACGGGTAAAATGCCGGGGCTAATTTTTTGGCTGGCGGGTGAAGCTCGTAGTTATGAAAAGGTAGTTTGTGTACGCAATAATCGTTTCGAGTCTCCTAAGTGGCCGAAAACACCCGAAGATTTCCCATCAGACCCACTTACTTACTATCTGCGTCATTTTGGCACTGGAGAAACTTCTTTCGTTCAGTCGGAATCGGCTGATGGTGAGTTGGACAAAGCATCAAATTCCTCTGAAAGTACCAATGATATTCAAATTCTCACCCGCTTAGGTGAGAACGAAGAAGTGATGAGTAAAAAAGTCCTACTGGCTTATTTAGCAGTTCAAGAAGCAGAGCGTTTGGGGCTGAAGATTTCTGATGCGGAAATTCAAACAATGTCTGACTCTTTTCGAGAGCAGTTTGATTTGCTTGATGGCGAAGATACAGAGCAATGGTTAAGGGAAGCAGGATTGAGTCTTGAGGGATACTCAGCTGTAATGCGAGATTTTACCGCAGTAGTGAAGTTGGAGCAACATTACACTAAGGCGATCGAGCCACTGCTCACCAATCATCGCCGCGTGGCTACAGCTCGCTCACGGAATTTTAGATTTTAAATTTTGGATTTTGGATTGAATAGACCTGTTGCAAAAGTCCTTCTTTGCGTTCTCTTCTCTGCGTCTTTGCGCCTCTGCGTGATACAAATTCATATTTATGCAAGAGGTCTAATGATTCAAAATCTAAAATCCAAAATCTAAAATCCAAAATTCTTGTCAGAGCAAGGTAATTTCAACGCGAGAACAAATCTAAAATCCCAAACTTGTACTGAGCGAAGTCGAAGTATCCAAAATCCAAAATTCTCGATTGATGAATCATCCTAGTAAACAATTTGAGCTTGCCCCCGTTGGTATCTTGCGGGCTGCTGCTTGGCCAATTGAGAGTATTCAAGGTTTTGGCAATCAAGAACTTGCAAGCCTAGCGTTAGCAGCCAGCCGTACAAAGGATGCTGATATCTGGAAAGAATATGCAACAGCCTATCAACAGGTACATGAAGACGATCGCCAGCAGCTTTGGCAGATGACCGCAGCAGATTCATGGTTTATGAAAGCCCTGCTGTTATCTAATCCCTCCCTCGTCACGGAGGTGCAGCGTGTAGCTTTTCAAAGGCAGGGAAAACGGACTAAAAAAATTCGCCATCTGGAGACGGCGCTGTATCGTTACCTAGCGCGGGCTGCGGGACGAACGACACCTTATGGTTTATGGGCTGGTGTGAGTTTAGTCGAGTTTACCAAGACGGCACAGCATAATCAGGGAGCGGCTCAGTATTCATTTACACCTGACCTTTGTCCTTTTCAAACAATATTGCGATCGCTAGCTCAACGTTCAATTTATCGTCAACGTGCAACTTGGCGATTGAATCCTACCTTGAAGCGACAAGCAGATGGTTCTTGGCGGTTTTGGGGACGCACTCCAGATGGGTTAGTTGAGCAGCGCGAAATCGAGTCTCAGGAAATTGTAGACATCCTCTTGGAAGAACTGACCAAATTAGAGCTAGGGACATTAGACGAACTAAGCAAAACAGTGTCAGCCTCACCTAGTTGGAACGATGCAGCCACAATACAAGACATTCTACATCTGTTCATTGATGGAGGTGTGCTTTTAGGCGGACTTGACCTGCCCCAGCGATTTGAAAATTGTTGGCAAGCATTAGCAGTTGCGGCAGACAAGCTGATTGAGCCGGATCGCTGTCTTTGGAACAGCGCTATCCAAGAATTACATTCCCTTTGCGATACTTTGGCGGCAAAGCTTGATTTTATATCTCTAGATGCACTTGCAGATTATCTACAACAAGCAAAGACCTATATTCAAGAACTCGCCCAAGCCCTTAATGTTTCACTCCTCCAGCTATCCGATTTAGTGCTGCACTGTGATTTAGGGCTACCGTTTCGCATTGCCATCGATGAGGCGCAGCAAAACATTTTGCTGGAAACACTGGCAGACTATGAAGATTGCTGGATTCAGGGTGCAAGTCCAGCCTCGGCAATGCGGATGGTATTTCGTGAGCGACTGAAACAGGAATTTGCGGCGGGTATTGCACTTGGCGATCTCAAATCTACCCTGGTTTCCGAAATGAGAACAGCTCATCGCCATCCTGAAGTCATCACTCGGTTGGAGGCGTGGGAGCGATCGCTATCGCAAAATCAAGAGGTAGTCGTTCTCGAATCCAGCAGTAATTCGCCAAAGTCGGCTTTGTCTACAGCCCCTTTCGGTTGCTTGTTCGCGGGTGTATTTGAGTCTTTCCAACTGGTAGTTCACGGGATTAGTGACGATCCAGTGCCAATCTTTGCCCGATTTCAAGACTTATTCAATGGAAATAATTTATTATATTCTTGGTTTCAACAGAGGCTTGACTGTTTAGCAAGCCAACATCAAATCCAGGTTGCAGAATTACAAAGTCCCTTTGAGCCAAACCCAAATGTTTTAGCTCGTCCTAATTTCAACATTCTTCCGATTGAATTGTGGGGCGCGAATAAAGATAGTTTATCCCTAGTCGATGCAGAAATCTTTCTAGATCCCAAAACACAGTTGCCTTTTTTAAAATTGCGATCGCCTTCGCCCAACCCTGTTGCAGTGTTTTGGTTTTCTATGGCTGCGGTTAATGCCCGTGACCCCATCTGTGAGCAGTTACTTTGGACTACTTTTCAAGATAATCCGATGGCAATCTTTCGCGCTGCCACGGTGCCGATGTCGATTGAACTGACTACACCTCGTTTTACTCCTCGCGTTCAGTTACCAAAAGAAGCGATCGTCCGTCCTCGGCGGACAGTTTTGAGTGGGCAAGTCTTAGCAGAACTCGCCCAATTGGATGGAATAGAGCGCTTTGCTAGATGGCAGCAATTAGCTGCTGAGTATGGCTGGCCGATACTGCTCAATTTGCAAATAGAGGATAAGCCTTCACTGCTTTTACATCGGGACAGCCCTTTAGCCTTGGAGTCTTTTTTCAAAAAAGACTTACATAAACACACGCGATGGTTAATTGTAGAAGAGTTAGTCAATCAACCTTGGCTAGTTGACTCCAAAGGGCAGCATTATATGGCAGAACTTGCCTTACCCTTTGCTCGTGCCGAACATGGGTGGTCATCGCGTAGAGATGAAACGCCGATTATGAAGGTGGCTGGCTGAAAAAGAAACAGGACTTAGGAAAATCGAACCGCAGAGGACGCAGAGGACACGGAGGAGAATAAGAGTGTAAGGTAGGGTAAATTAATTTTTGCAGGTCGATGCAACAAAGGTGCAGGTCGATGCAACTAAGGTGCAGGTCGATGCAACTAAGGTGCAGGTCGATGCAACAAAGGTACAGGTCGATGCAACTAAGGTGCAGGTCGATGCAACAAAGGTACAGGTCGATGCAACAAAGGTACAGGTCGATGCAACTAAGGTGCAGGTCGATGCAACTAAGGTGCAGGTCGATGCATCAAAGGTGCAGGTCGATGCCAATACACTTGGGTTAAGGTTTTTTGATGAAATTCTACATGACAAAGACGCGATTTATCGCGTCTCTTGCTTAACCGAACAGGGTAAACCTTAGGTGGTTTAGACCAGGGGTAACCTTAAATTACAGACTTTTAACTTTTAATTATTAACTTGCTTATGATACGTCAAAGATTAAGCAGCAGCATTAAATTTCAACTCATTTATCAGGACGAAACCAAGTTTGGTAGTGCTGTGACTGGACAATGTGACAACTCCATCCGTCGCTACTGCGCCAGCGTCACAGCACACCGCAATCGATATGGTCTTGCAAATGTTGTGACTCATGCGCGTGAATTACTGGCACAGACAATGGTTCCGGGTGGACTGGCGGATTTGTATCAGCGTCCTAATATCCTCTTGGAAGATTGGCTATATCCCGATCGCAAAGCCGTTAAACCCGTTGCCCTTGAGTTAGAACGCAATATTGGCGAAACTATCGTCATCCCAAAATTATCTCCCAATCTCTTATCTGAGCTTGCTTTGTATCTAGGAGAATGGCAACAAGGAAGTAATGCTCCAACTACGACCATTGCTCGCGAGTTATGGAACGCATTGGGTGATTATGGCGCACTGGTTGAAGTCAACGAATTATCCGTCAAGCCGCAACTAGGCCATGCCACTTTTGTCGGTCACTCCACCCTCCGGCTCAGTGATGGCAACTTTAGCATTCTCTTCGATCCATTTTTGTTGCCCAAGTCTGAAGTTTATCCGCCAAACTACCAACCCCTCAGCTTAGAGGAAATGGGACAACCCGATGCAGTATTTATCACCCATTCTCACCCCGATCATTTTGATTTAGGAACCTTGCTGCGAGTTGTTGCTAACACGCCAATCTTTGTTCCCGAAGTGCAGCGAGAATCTGTACTAGCAATTGATATGGCGTTGCGGCTGCGTCAGCTTGGATTTGAGAATATTCACACACTACGCTGGTTCGATGAAACTCGAATTGGTGGAATGCGAGTGATTGCTCTGCCCTTCTACGGGGAACAGCCAACGGTTGCTCAAGCCCTCCACCCAGAGATTCGCAATGCGGGCAACACCTATTTAATTGAGTATTGCGATCGCCGTGTTGCCCTCACAGCAGATTCAGGGACTGACTGCCTTGGAGATGTCAAAAAACTCGCAGCCGTAGCCTTAGAGCGTTATGGTTCCCTTGATACTTTATTTGGTGGATATCGAGGTTTCGGACTGTATCCAATTCAGTATCTCTTTTCATCAGTCGCTCGCTATCTTCCTTTTGTGCCGCAGAACAGCTGGCAAGTCCGCCAAAAGATGATGTGCGATGCCGATGATTTAATTGATGTAGCGGAAATCTGGAATGCCAAACGAATTGTACCGTACTCTGATGGCGGTGCGCCTTGGTATTGGCAGCGCGGTCTTGGCCCTTGTCTTGATGGATCGCAAGCACACATCATGGCAGTCGATCCAACCCCAGAGCATGTTTGCCAGGTAGCAACTGTGCGCTCTGGAACCCGCAAAGATGGAGCGATCGCTTCTCCTGTACCGATTTGCTTGCTTCGCCCTGGAGATGCCCTGACATTTGCCCAAGAAGATACCCAAGTAATTCAAAACCAATCTTGGCCATATTCCATTGACTTTGGGACTTCCAAATAAAAAAATAATCAATCGTTTTGGTAATAGTTCCAAAAAGCATAGACAAATATCTCATGCCCTTTGTGCGCCGGGAATAACCCCCACAGGGCGAACTACAACGCCCCCTATCCCTAGACTAAACGCTGTCGGGACTACTTTTCTCAAAATATTCAAACTACCATTCACATCAGCATGAATCAATAAACCATTACCTGCTCTATACAACTTCGTGCTGATTCTTCGACCACTAAATTTAACTTCTTTTGAGTTAGCTTCTCCATAAACAGGAATTGGATCTCGATCTAAAAAAGAAGCCACACTCGTGTAAGACTCCTCAGAAATCAACACCTGAATTCCCACTAATTTAGCTTTATAACTCAACTGCTGCACAAATCGAGCATGGGGAATACAAACAAAGTTTTGATTATTTTTTATGCCCAAATTAGCATTCTGCTTCCACAAGGGATTTTGACCAATTACTAAAGTCCCAATCCCATGCTTTACCAAGCGAGCAATAACTAACCGACTGGCTTTATGCAGATAATCATCTACTCGAAAATTACGTTTTTTAGTTAAAATCCGCAGTTGTTTAGAGGTTTTTTGAGAGCTTGGTAGTAAAGATTGTAAATTCGCAAATCGTTGATTATAATAACGATTAATTGACTTGATAATCCGCCCCGAAACCAGAACTGGAAAAAATCCAGGCTGGTTAGATGTTAAGGTTGCTAAATTATCTATCCCTAAATCAATCGCTGCTATCACATTAGAGTCTAAGCCATAATCTAACTCCTCTTTTTCATACACAACTTCTACTACATAGTGGTCAATTTTTGGCACAATCCTCACTTGATCGAGATGTGCATATTCTATCTGAGTAGGAATATAAATCTGTGTTTTTGACAAATGAATCAACCCAGCTTTCATTTTTGGTTTACTTACAGACTGGGCTGTGTAAACTAATAAATGTCTCCCTTTGTCTTTTTGTTTATATTTAGGTAATTTGGGTTTACCTAAAAACTTAGGTTTATCTGATGTATAAGCTTTAATAGCTGCAAAAAAACTTAACCAGTTCCGGTGTAATCCTAATAATACTTGTTGAGCGACTTTGGCTGGTATTGCAAGATATGGTTCTGTAGATTTTAATTGTTTAGCTAAACAATTGTAATCGAGATATTTTTGCTCGAAAAGAAAGCTTTGGCGAATGTGGAAGTTAGCGTAATTGTAGAGGTTTTTGGCTGCAAAACATAACCGATCTATCTCCTGATAGTGGGGATGATTTCGTTGAATGATATGCCGTTCGACCAACTGCATAGACTAGCTGACTAAAATTACATGATACCTGCTCATATATACTAACTAACATTTCTCCAGATTCGAGTCAATAAATTTATGCTAATTCTCTGAAGTTAGGTTTGCTAATTTCCTATTTATTAGCTGCGTAACAGCTGATGAATGACAATTTATGACTAGATTTGTCTACATATTGGGCGAAGTTTTACAATACCATTTCTTTGTGCCCCCTCCCCCCTACCCCTTCTACGGCGACCCCTTGTCTTTGATTTGTTGAGATGTAGCTTCCATAAAGTTGATAAAAACCTGTATTATTTTATGAATTCCTTCGCTACCTCCTGCAATTAAACCTCCTGTTAATAAAGCATCTAAAGAACGGAAAATAACTACTTGGATTTGATTATTTAAATCGATAATTACCAATGGTTCAATTGAACGAATACCAATTGCGCTGATTAAAAGACCGAATAAAAGCGATGTCCATAGCGCAATTGTTCGCGTATCAGCCTTATAAGCTGCTCTTTGGCGTTCTTTTGCATTTAAATCATCAAGTTCTGGTTTGACTATTAATAATACTTCTTCTTGGCTCTGAATAAAATTTTGGATAATTTGTTGTTCTAAGCTCATTCCTTCAGGCGGCAAAATACTGGCTTGATTAGATTTAAAGTTAGCAATGTTGCTTTGTTGATTTTGCTCTTTTGCTAAGTTTAATTTTTCATCAATCAGAACTTTTTGCCGCTGAATTTCAATATCTAAACTCTCGATAAATGGACTTCGCCAAGTAGTTATAAAAACTTCTAAAGAACGCTCTACCAACAAAGAAATAAACAATGGCAATGTCAGTGTTTGTATAATATCATTCAACCCAAAGGGTCTGAAAGTAAATGGTTGAGATGATAACCAAGTTGAGAAAGTTACTACCAAAAAACTAATAATGATTAATACAATAAATAGAGGAGATTCTGAAGAAAGCCTCAGCAACGTTTCTATACTCCTGTTGAGCGTCACAATATCAGGTGAAAACTGCACCTGCTGAGTAACTTAACAAGATTAATTTGATAGAACAGTAAATAATTTATTCGCTAAGCCTTTTCTTTAAGAATGCTATGAGGTAGCCCCCTCAAGAGCCATGTTCAAAGCTGGACTCAGCCTAAGCTTGTGTGTTTCGGTATGAGTGACGATGCCATCGCCAATTATACACGATGAACTGTGCCGCACTCAAAAGACTTCTTGCATAAGTCGGGAAAAGGGGAAGGGGAAAGGGGGAAAGGTTTGGTATTTTCCCTTTCCCCTTTAACCTTTTCCCACAAGAGTGCAAAAAGCACTTTTGCAAGAGGTCTCAAGAGCGATCGCCTTCAAAAAAGATCCCGTCGTAGGGGCGCATAGCTATGCGCCCCTAAAAATGTACAAATAATTTGGGATAATTTATTTTTTCCGGTTTACCGAACCCAACAAGTAGAGTAAACCGTAATCTTTTTTAGTGCCTAAGTTGGTGCGGTAATCCTCATTTATTAGGTGAGAATAACCGAATTTACAGCATTTTAAACTAGGCATATTATCAAAAGTAAGCACAACGCCAAGTGCCAAAAAAAATAAACACATAGTTAATTAATCTGAGGAAGAGTTATGACAGTAGTTCGTTGGAATCCCTGGAGAGAAATTGACACTCTACAACGTCAAATTAACAACTTGTTTGAAGAAAGCATAACACCATCTGGCTCACTCGAAAGAAACTTAGTTAGAGTTCCTGCTGCCGAACTACAAGAAACTGATGACGCTATTCATCTCAAGCTAGAACTGCCAGGAATGTCAGCTAAAGACCTGGATATTCAAGTCACTGAAGATGCTGTTCACATTAGCGGTGAACGTAAATCTGAAACTAAAACTGAACAAAAAGGTACTATTAAGAGCGAATTTTACTATGGTCAATTTCAACGGATAATTCCTTTATCTGCTAGGGTTCAAAACACCAAAGTCACTGCCGAATACAAAGACGGTATTTTGAACCTGACACTGCCTAAAGCGGATAAAGAAAGGAATAAAGTTGTCAAAGTTAATTTGGAACAACCCGCTGCTTAATTGGTTGTGAGCAAATTACTCTACCTCCTTTGATTGATTGAAATAGCTAAAAACCCGGTCATTCTCATGACTGGGTTTTTCTTTAACAATTGTCAATTATTCGATGACATCGCCAACCTTAAAAGTTTGCCCTGCTACTGTTACTTCATCGCTTAATCCTAATTGCCGTCCTCGCCGGGTTTCAATTGTGCCATTGACTTTAACGTTACCATCAATAATCATCAGTTTGGCTTGGCCTCCAGTTGGGGCTATACCCAGCAACTTTAAAAACTGGTCGAGTTTAATCATGTTGCCATTTGTCAAAAGGATTTGGTGCGTTACGACGTTCCGTCTAACTACAATACCTAATTTTTTTCAGAAATCAAACCAGATTCCTATAGTTCCCAGTCCTTATTACCTATTCTCTTATTTATTTTGTTTCTCTCTTAATTAGATCGCCTCTTGGTGCTGTTGTCGCACAAAGGTGAGAAAACCTTCAATAGAGTCTTCTTCGGGCCAAAAATCGGCAGCCAGGTCTTTGAGGCGATCGGCAGTTGTAGGAGAATGGTTAGCAAGTAGCTGCTTTAGCGTAGTACCTTGCAAAAACTGGGTACTCAGGGTTTTAAGATCGGGTTGAGAATTTGAGAATGAATTGCTTTGGGTGAGAATTTGCAGCAGTTGTTGGCGCTCTGTAGATGAGAGTAGTTGGATGGCAGCGATCGCGGCTTCAAATTGTGGAGTCATAGTCTAGTTTTATGGTTGTCTGCTTCTATGCTATTTGAATTCCGGTGCGTTAGCGAAGCTTTGCCGAAGGCATCGCTCCTCCAACTCAATGGCAAACGGATATTTTTCACGCACCTTGAGAAATGCAGCGCGCAGCAAAGGACGAGCAACATCTGTACACAGCCACGGTTGTCTTTGATGTGTTACCTGGGTAAAGAAATAGGTTCCGCTGCGGTAGCTGGTCATTGAATGATACAGTCCGGATTTATTGATTAGTCTGCCCAAATCTAGCAGATCGTCGATAATTCGGCGATGCATTACGCTGTCGCTAACGCATCCTACAAGATTGGCGATCGCACTGAGGCATTGATACATTTTTTCTGAAGTGCGTAGGCGTAGCCAAACCCAGGCATCGCCACTGTTGATTTTTGTTTCTCCCCTAATTCTCCCCTTTCTATTTTTAAACTACTAAAACTTACTAAAACTAATAACTCTTTACTTCAATTCAGGATTACCCTATGAAATTCTCTATTTTCCTAGATTCTTTACTGCTTGTTGCTTCAATTACTCTGATGCCTGCAATTAGTGCCGCGCAAACAGTTGCAACTAACACTAATCAAGCAATAGTCTTACCCAGTAACTTGAGTAGTATTAGTCACCTTGAACCTTTCGACCTAGTTGCTTATGCTTACCAAGGCGGTCTTTTGCAACATGGTATTCCCAGTGGAGGAACGCTAGTATTTAAAACTCTAAGTAGTAATATTATTGCAAAAGATTTGGTCATAGCTGCCATAAATGCAAAGAAATTACAACCACAAATTTTGGACGATCGAAACTATCTCAATGCTGTGAGCTCGGAACTGATAGCATTGCCTGATTATGCTGCTGCTGATTGATGATGCTAGATACTAAAACATTTAAATTTTGCCTTGGGAGTAGCCTTGGTGAATCTATTTACCGCAATTATTTTTCAAATTGGTATTATAAAAAAGCCTATTCATAGGTAAAAGATTGATTGCCAAGTTGAGTGTAAAAATTTTTAAATGAGCTAAATATTATAGTACTTTTATACTAAGATAGGTAATTGCTTAGTGCGATCGCCAATCCAAATACAAAGCACTATTCAACGCAGGTGCTATGCCCAAACGCCTCCTTGTAGTAGAATCTCCCGGAAAAGTCAAAAAACTCAGTCAAATCCTGGGTTCAGAATGGAAAGTTCTAGCTAGCTGCGGCCATATCCGCGAACTCAGCGATGAAGGTGAAGATTCATTGGGCTTTAGCATGGATGGCAGTCGGATCAAATGCAATTATATTCCCCGCGACCAACGAGCAAAGGAAACCATTCAGCAATTAAAAGCCGCCCTCAAACAAGTTGATGAAGTTGTCATCGCCACTGACCCAGACCGGGAGGGAGAAACAATCGCTTGGCATATCAAAGAAGTACTGGGATTAAAAGAGCCAAAACGAGTAATTTATACAGAAATTACAGCATCAGCAGTTCGAGAAGCGATCGCCAAACCCAGAAAACTAGATTTAAACTTGGTAGGTGCGGGACAATGCCGCGATTGTCTCGATAAACTAGTCGGCTACAAGGGAAGTCCCCTAGTTTGGGCACTAAACAATGGAGCAAAAAGTGTCGGTCGAGTTCAAAGCGCCACATTGCACTTGATTTGTCAACGCGAAAAAGAAATTCAAATATTTCTACCCCAAGACTACTGGAGTGTTTGGGTAGATTACGCCGAAGGATTTCGGGCTTTCTACAAAGGGACGGCGAATTCTGACGCAGACACACCAGAACAAAAAACTGAAACTGATGATGATGCCGCAGTCAACACTACGCAGGCACCAGAAAGCAAGCGTGTTCTATCTGAAGCAGAAGCAAATAGGTTAGTTGAAGAAGCACGTCGCCATCCTCATCAGGTGATAAAGGTTGAAGGGAAAATAGTTCAGCGTCAACCACCTCCTCCATTCACCACCTCCACCCTGCAACAAGCAGCGGGTTCCAAACTGAGATTTTCTCCAGACAAAACCATGCAAGTTGCCCAAAAGCTTTATGAGGCAGGGTTAATTACATATATGCGAACGGATTCTGTGATGTTAAGTCCGGAATTTTGTGCTAGTGCGCGTCAGTGGTTAGAGCAAAATGACCCGCAGAATGTACCCCAGTCCTTAGCCAAACATCGCAGCGCTAAATTGGCTCAGGAAGCACATGAAGCTATCCGCCCAACAGATGTCTTTCGTCCTTCAGCCCAGTTACGAGAAGAACTACCAGGTGATGATTTTAACCTGTATGTGATGATTTGGAAACGGGCGATCGCTTCTCAATGTCGTCCAGCCCAACTCCGGAAAACTCAAATAATCACTCAATCTGGAAATCTGCTGTGGCTTTGTCATGGACAAGTAGTTGAGTTCTACGGTTATGCCCGCTACTGGAATAATCTCAGTAAAGATACAGTGATACCCCAGTTGCAACAGGGACAGATACTCACCTTAAAAAATGCACAGCATGAGAAAAAACAGACACAACCACCGCCTCGATACAGTGAACCAAAACTAGTACAACTAATGGAACGTAAAGGTATTGGTCGTCCTAGTACCTACGCTCCCACCGTCGCCACCTTGAAGAAGCGGGATTATGTGCAGTTGACAAAGGATCATCTGCAACCAACTGCTTTGGGGTTAGAAGTTGATGCATTCTTACAGAAAGCCTTACCGGATTTACTAGAGGCGGAGTTTACAGCTAAGATGGAAGAAGCTCTAGATGCGATCGCAGTTGGCAAACAAGGCTGGCAACAATACTTAAGCACTTGGAATCAGGAATACTTTGCCCCAGCTTTAGCCAAAGCCAAAACTGTAACCGTGAGTCCTGCATCTGGAAATAAAGCTTCACCAGGGCGAGAACGCAAATATGAAACTTCCAAAACTCGCTGCCCTGAATGCAAAAATTTTCTCGCTAAAATTCCCAGCAGCAAAGTCAAAAAGAAATACTTTCTCAAATGTGTTAGCGGCTGTGAAAACATCGTCCTTTTTTGGAGTGACTTTAATAAAAGTTGGGAACAACCTCGAAACAAAGTACCCAAGGATGAAAGTGTTCCAAAACCTCAAGCTAAGCTAACTTCATACTCTTGCCCAGTATGTAAAAAACCATTAGAAGAATATAGCTACATTAAGGAAGGACAAAACAAAACAATGTTACGGTGTTCTAATCCCCAATCCCGTCAGGACAAAAAACATCAGGAAGTGGCTTATTTTTCTACACAAAAAGGCTGGTGGAGTCCTAAGTTTGGTGAATTAAATTAAAAAAAGAATTCAGAATTCAGAAGAAATTACAGCGTATGTTCAGGTAATTGGACTATGGACAAAAATGAACAACAAATTCTCGATTCATGGGCGGTGAATGCCAAACCGTGGACGCGTGTAGTTCGTGACCAACTTCTTGAAAGCCGTGCTTTAGTCACAGACACAGCGATTGTAGAGGCTGTAGTTGAACTTGAACCGCGAACCTTCTTAGACATCGGGTGTGGAGAAGGCTGGTTATGTCGTGAACTGTTCTGTCGCGGGTTTGATGGTTGGGGAGTTGATGGCATTGCCGAACTTGTTGAATCAGCGCAAAGCCTTGGCGATATCCGCTTTGTTGTATCTTCCTACTCAGATCTTCCGTCGCAAAAATTTGGCAGCATTAACCAGTTTGACTGCTTCATCTGCAACTTTTCACTGCTTGGGGAAAGCGCTATTGGCGAGATAGCCCAGGCAGGTAAAAGTTTGTTAACGGATAAGGGAAAAATAATCCTTCAAACACTTCATCCTCTGATGGCTTGCAGCGACTTACCATACTCTGATGGTTGGCGAGAGACTTCTTGGCAAGGAATCGGATTAGAGTCATTTCATCCTGCTCCCTGGTACTTTAGAACAATTGAATCATGGATTCGTGAGTTTCATCTGAAAAATTATCGTTTGTTGAAATTAATCGAACCGTGTCACCCAAAGACTAAAAAACCAGTCTCAATTTTATTTGTCTTTGAACGACAATAGATTTGTTGCAAAATTTTTTAGACGCGATAAATCGCGTCTCTACAATAATCGATCGCATTTCCTAGTGTCGAAAAAAGCGATCGCTGTAAATTTGCAATGCCCAAATTTGATATTACAATTAGGCAACAATAGTAAAAACGACGCAGAGAATAATAAATGACAAATGACAAATGACTAATCACCATCGATATATTATTTTTTACAAACCCTATGGCGTTCTCAGTCAGTTTACAAAAGAGACTCCCACACATAGCACTCTCAAAGATTATATTGATGTGCCTGATGTCTATCCTGTGGGACGCTTAGATTGGGACAGTGAAGGCTTACTACTGTTAACCAACGATGGACAATTGCAACATCGCCTCGCCCATCCGCGTTTTGCTCATCAACGTACTTATTGGGTACAGGTAGAACGAATTCCTGATGCAGAGGCGATAAAAAGGTTGCAAACAGGTGTGGAAATTCAAGATTACCGCACTCAGCCAGCAGAAGTTAGGCTGTTACCAGAGGAACCACAGCTACCGGAACGCAACCCGCCAATTAGATTTCGCAAAAATGTACCGACAGCTTGGCTGGAAATGACTTTGACAGAGGGAAAAAACCGCCAAGTACGGCGCATGACTGCGGCTGTGGGGTTTCCAACTTTGCGATTGGTGAGGGTCAGCATCGTCCACTTACAATTAAATGACCTACAACCTGGTCAATGGCGCGACCTGACTGCATCTGAACTGAAATCTCTACCTAATTTCAGTAAATCAAAAAGTTTTCCCCAAAGCTAAAATTCTAGCTGTTAAACAATTGCCTTGTAGAGAATAATTTCAGTAACCCAGCAGTTCCCACACCCCAAGCACCATCGAGATAAAGCAGCTTTTGGAGTAATTGGTTATACAAAAAGGTACATGTTTGCGGTTACACATACTTATAGAGCTTGCTTGTTAGAGCTGTCTATGATAACTTGCTAACTAGTATAAAATACATTAAATCTATCGGATTGCAGTATTTTAATGTGAGTTCGATGAGTACTGTTTTGACCTCACCCCCAACCCCTCTCCTACGAGGAGAGGGGAGCAAAACCTTGATTTTTCTTGCTCCTCCCTCGCCTTTTAGGAGAGGGAGGTTGGGAGGGTGAGGTTTCTCGAACTCACGTTATTTTGACAACCACTATTCTTTCCTTTCTTAAGCTTGGCAGCAATGGTAGCAACTTACAATTAATATACGTATGCAAACTATTCATAACCGTAAAGTTAAAGGCGGAGACTAAAAGTTGGCAAAATTGCAAGCACAACCTCTGGCTTTGTCAGGCTCTCAAAAAAACTGGGTTTTAGTTGGTGTGGGACTTGGGGTATTCATGTCTACCCTGGATGTGGGTATTATCAATGTTGCTTTACCCACGTTGGTAGAAGCCTTTGATACCAGTTTTCCTATAACCCAATGGGCTGTATTGAGTTACCAGTTGGTCAGTTCTGGTTTAGTATTGGGAGCAACCCGCCTGGGGGATATGTGGGGCAAGAAGTCCTTATATCAAGGCGGACTTGTTTTATTCACTTTCAGTTCGCTGTTGTGTGGTCTTGCACCTAGTATTGAGTGGTTAATCGGCTTTCGGGCACTTCAAGGATTAGGTGCTGTGTTCATCTCCGGGCTTGGTTTGGCAATTATCACAGAAGTTTTTCCTTCTTCCGAACGAGGTCGAGCGGTGGGCATCATCGGTAGTGTAGTGTCACTAGGTATTGCTTTTGGCCCTTCAGCTGGCGGACTACTGCTGGGTTGGTCAGGCTGGCATAGCATATTCTTGATCAATGTACCCCTGGGGATCGTAGCTAGTTTCTTAGTAGCTCGGGTAGTGCCACCTTCTGTACATATTGAGGGGAAACAGAAATTTGATCCTTTTGGAGCAATATTGGCTTTATTAACTTTGGGTACTTTTGGGCTAGGTATGACGCTAGGGCAAAGCTTTGGCTTTACTAGTATCAATGCATTGATATTATTAGCGATCGCCGCCCTGAGTTTCACGATTTTTTTGGTAGTTGAAACGATGATAGAGCAACCACTACTAGAACTACATCTATTTCGCAATCTTCAGTTGAGCATGAGTTTGCTGAGTGGCTGGCTAGCATTCATTGTGATTGGTGGTTCGCTACTGATCGTCCCATTCTTTTTGGAGGGAGTAAAGCAATATCCGACGGTAAAAGTCGGGCTGCTACTAGCAGTATCGCCTGTACTGAGTGGGTTCATTGCCCCCTTGGCTGGAACACTTGCAGACCGCTTTGGCGCTCAACTAATTAGCTCAATTGGGCTGGGGTTGATGATTGGCGGCTGTTTGGGGATTAGCACCTTTGATGCCCAAATCACTGAGCTAGGCTATATATCCCGCTATTTTATTTACGGTATCGGCCTGGGTTTATTCCAATCACCCAACAACAGCGCCGTTATGGGAGCAGTACCTCGGGAGCGGTTAGGGATTGCCTCTGGGTTACTGTCTTTGTCCCGTACCTCAGGTAACACCGTAGGAGTTTCTCTGTTTGGGGCAGTATTTGGAGGGTTAATCGCTACTATGGCTCTTGGTGCAGATGTCTCCGTTGCTCCTCCTGAAGCGATCGTTGTCGGCTTCCAAGGAACTTTTCGTTTTGCAGCCCTAATACTCTGTGGGGCAGCAATTGCATCTGTTTTGAGGATGAGCAAGAAGTAGGGGAGATGGGGACGCAAAGAAAAACTAATGATAAATGACAAATGACTAATGACTAATGACTAAGGACAAATGACAAATGACAGGTAAATTAAAAGAAAAAGTAGCAATTATTACTGGAGCTTCTTCAGGAATTGGAGAAGCAACAGCGATCGCCTTGGCAGCAGAAGGGGCAAAAGTAGTCCTCGCTGCTAGGCGCGGTCAGCTTCTTGAGGCATTGGCAGAACGCATCAACGCTAGTGGTGGTAAGGCACTGCCCATTGTAGCTGATATTACCGATGAAACTCAGGCATATAACTTAGTGGCTAAGACCAATGCAGAGTTAGGTCGGATAGACATTGTAGTTAATAATGCTGGTATTGCCTTGCTCGGTACTATTGAAACAGGAAATCCCGCAGACTGGCGGCGATCTTTTGATATCAATGTTTTAGGAGTACTGTATATTACTCACGCAGCTTTGCCCATTTTGAAACAGCAACAATCAGGGCATATAGTTAACATTTCCTCAGTCGCTGGCCGGACAGCACGGGCTGGTGTAGGTGTTTACAACGCTACCAAATGGGGTGTAAATGCTCTCTCGGAAGCATTGCGCCAAGAAGTCTACAAAGATAATATTCGCGTCACCATCATCGAACCTGGCTTAGTTGACACAGGTATTGATGACCATATTACCGATCCAGTTAGCAAACAACGTATCCAAGAACGACGCAAGGCAATTACACCTCTGCAAAGCGAAGATATTGCTGCTGCGATCGTTTATGCTGTTACCCAACCGCAACACGTTAATGTCAACGAAATTCTCATCCGACCAACAGGACAAGAACATTAACAAGAAAGAATAAAGGCATCAGCCGTCATAATTCTTTCTTGTTAAATGAGAAAAAGCACAAAGGGGATAAGGTAAAATTTTCTTCCTTATCGTAAATTAACGTGAGTTCGATGAACCTCTCCCCAACCCCTCTCCGAGGCGGAGCTACGGTGTACACACAAATCCTCTGATCCCCCTAAATCCCCCGATAAATTGGGGGACTTGAAGAATTTTTCCCCCCTTTTTAAGGGGGGCTAGGGGGGATCGAAACGCTATTAGGCAACTTTATAAGACTTGTGTGTACACCGTAGCCGAGGCGGAGAGGGGCAGAAATATTTTTAGTTTCCAACGAAAAAATTAGGGTTTCAAAGCCTTTCTCCCTGTGGGGGAGAGGAATGGAAGCGGGGTTTTTAGAGCCGTCGAACTCACGTTAAATTAAAGGGTTTAAGACCCCTACATCTACATGTAGCATCCATTTCAGTTGGGGTTTAAATCCCCCGGAGTTGCTCCTCTTGGGGAGACCCCAAGACCGCACTCCTCTTCGTCTGAATTGTCTAAAATACTTGAATGCGTGAATTTTGAATTGTTAACTTTCTTATGCTCAACTTTTTTAAGGGGGTTGCCTAATACAATTTCACGAAAATCTTGATACATATAGATTTACCGTAGGTAGCACAGCAGTATTACTCTACCAAGGTATTTGTATTAACCTTTAAGTTAAACTGTATAAGTCCTGCTTAACTACTTAGGATTAACAACTAGGCATTTACCTGTGAGCATATCTTTGAGGATTACTAAATACTCCCTGAATGAAATATACACTGTTTTTTCTGGTAGAACATTTGTTTGAGGAAATGGTCGAGTGTAAATATTAGACATGGAGTGATGTAATGAATGTTCTAGACAATGGTTATGAGTAAGAAACAGAAACAATCTTTCTAAAATACCAGAAGGTTTCAAGTTTCTAGTTTTTAAATTACGCTCTTTTAAGTCTCCTTCCACAATCAGATTTCCATGTTCTATCAGCTCGCAATGATGAATCATTAAAGATCCCATCCAACAGGTAATGAGATAAGAAATTACAATTTGACTTGGAGTTACTCCTAATAGCAAATGCGAAGTGTACCCAACTCCACCCCAAATAATCATCCGCATCAAAATAGAAATTATTAATGTTTTAAAGCTGTATTTCTGTTTGAGTTTTGGATGTCGTGATATTCTGAAATTTGCCAAGATTAAAAGAAATATGTTTCCGAAACATATTTCCAAAAAATTATAAAAAATTCGCCATGATTTATTCTTAATCTCTCCTAAAGGATGAAACTCTATATCGTTGTAAGTATGTACTTGAGAATGATGATAAGGATGTACTATGTCAAAAGTTTGCGGATCGAGAAAAATTATCCAAGATAATATTAAGTAAAACAACTTATTGTCAATATTTGGTAAGTACTCATGCCAGCATTCATGCATAAATTGTGCTAACAAACAAAGAAGATAAACTCCCGGAAAAAGCATAAACAATAATGAAAAAATATTTATTGAAGCATAAACATAAGGTAAGAAAAACAAATAAATCAGCCAAAGCAGTAAAGTAGATAAAAGTTTTACACTTTGTTTTTCTACTATTGAAATAGTACTAATAGCTGTCATATGTAATTCCTCACAATAGTCAGTCAAACAAAAAAACACCTTTTATATACAAGTGTTTTCGGCTTTTACCATTCATTAAATATTAACCATAAAGTCCAAGAATAAGCTATCTAGATTCAACAACACTTCAAGATTATTAGACATAATACTTAATTACTAAGGGATGAAATCTTAGGTTTAATTTTGACAATATCTCGATTTTTATAGACATAATGCTGAGAAAATGTCTGAAAAGTCAAAATATATATTTGCATGTACTTGTATATACTTATATATCCCTCTAAATGCCTTTATTATTTCTCTAGTAGGTTGGCTAGTTTGATTTACACGAATAATTTATCAAGATTGGAGAATTATTCTCTTGCAAACGGCATCAAAGCTGTATTAAAGGGGACTGATGGTGATACCACGCATAAAAATATCTATACAAGTTTCAATATAGTCTTCACAGCTATAGTTGCCTTGATTGAATTTTGCGGTACGACATAGCATTCCAGCTAACAACATTCCTGTAAACATATCGACTGCTGGATATGGATCGATATCTGCTCTAACGATTCCTCGTCTTTGATTAGACTGCAAGTAAGCTACGAGTTTTTCACTTAATGGCTTGGCAGCTTCTTGGATGACTTGTCTGGCTGCGTCAGGATGACGTTTGGCTTCTCCAATGAAGGTGCGAATTAAGTCTTCATGTGCCTCTAACATAGTATTATAAAGCTGAGCATAGCGTTTTAAGTCAATTCTCAAATCTTGTGTCCATGCTTGCGGGTGTGCAAGAGCTTCTGTCTGGAGTGCCAAAGCATTTTCGATTACTGCTCCCAAAAGTTGTTCTTTGCTAGCAAAGTGGCGAAATAAAGTCACTTCATTCACACCAGCAACACGAGATATTTCACGGGTAGTTGCTCCTTGAACTCCTAAAATAGCAAATACTTGTGAGGCGGCTTCGATCAAACGTCTACGAGTAAGGGCTGACGAACGGATGGCTTTATTCATTTATGCTGGCAAGTACTTACTGATATCACTAGATTATGTCGAAAAAGATAATTCATAGTGCAATTCCCAAAATTTATAATAGTTTTCGATCGCCTTGAAGTACGGCAATTCCTCAAGCTAAACTCACCGAAACAGCACGGGCTAAACGCCCTGCTATCCATGTACGGCACTCCTGAAGGGAAACTGTATATACAGCAAAATTCAGAAATCAAAATTCTGACTTCTGAATTAGAATAGCTTCTGCGCCTAATTTTGAGACTTAAATGGTGTACTTCACGCTTCTTGAAATCTGCTGTAAGTAGACGTACTCATGAAGGAATAGACCTGTTGCATAAATAGTTTTTTGTCGGGCTACGCCCCGCTACGCTAACACGCAAAGGCGCATTCGGCGAAGCCGTCGAGAATCACAGTTTGATAAACTGGGCTGTTCATAAATTGGGAATTGGAGATTGGGGGGATGAGGGAGTGAGGGGTAATAACCAATAGACCTCTTGCAAAAGTGCTTTTTGCAACAGGGGGAAAAGGGTAAAGGTTAAAGGGGAAGGGAACAATACAGAACTTTTTTCCCTTCCCCCCGCCCCTTATCCCCAGAGGGGACCCCACCTTCCCCTTTTCCCGACTTATGCAAGAAGTCTAATAGACCTCTTGCAAAAGTGCTTTTTGCAAGAGGTGGGAAAAGGGAAAAGGTTAAAGGGGAAAGGGAAAATACCAAACCTTTCCCCCTTTCCCCTTCCCCTTTTCCCAACTTATGCAAGAAGTCTAATGACAAATGACAAATGACAAATTGGCTATACAAATAAAAACAAAGCAATGAGAATAGCACTAAGAATAATAGCGAATACAATAGCGTATTCGACTCTGCGGCTAAAAAATCCCACAGCGGCGACTAGGGCGATCGCTAGCCCGATAATGCCAGCGTACTGTTCTTTTTGTAAGTTGCGTGCAATCAGTGGGTCTTTGTTGATACCAGGTGCTGGAGTTTCTTGAATTGCTTTTTGAGATGGTAATTCTTGTGCTAATAATTTCATAAATTTGCTCCGGAAAATACTTGAATTTTTTGAATATTTTTATGCTCGCCACAGATAGAGCAGTGAAAATAAAAAGACCCAAACTACATCAACAAAATGCCAAAACAAAGTAGTTGCACTCACACCAAAATGGCTTTTGTTGTAATTACCCAAAATAATATCATGTCCGGTAAAAGACTTATGATTTAGGCTGACGCAAAGACACAAAGACGCGGGAACACGGAGAGATTTTAATGATAAGTGATTAGCCGGACATGATATGAATCCCTATTTGAACTATCCCCCTTGCTCCCTGCTCCCCTCCTTCTTTTTCGATCGCAGAGTATTTCGGATCGCCATAGTCCTAAGGGGGTCTTTTCACAACCGGAATCTTCTCAAGTACCCTGTTGGATTAACTTAGCTGCGGTCACATGAATTCCGAACTGCTCGCCCAGTTGCGCCCCTAAAGTTCCGTGGACAAATAAAATACCTAACATTGCAATACCTACTAATAAGTAACTCCACTGTACTTGTCGGGAAGCATCCTTGCGCCAGCGATCGCGTTGCAAACCTCTCCAGACAGTCATACCTACAACGATCGCCAACAACAAAACACCACCCAAACCATGCAATAGCATCGTCGAACCAGCACTCAACCCCCAATCACTCTTTTGATTTACTGGTGGGTTTGCCAGCAATAGCTCGAAAAAACCAAATGCGACGGTGAAAAATGTGACAACGGCAGCTGCTATGAGGTTGTACCAGCCAACATCGAAGAAGCTAGAACGGATGGCAGGAAGACCCAGGAATTTGAAAATTGGTCGCCCTAAGTGAAAAAATGCTCCGGCGATGTCAAACAAGATGGCGATAATAAACAAGCCCAGTGTTAGATGTACTAACTGTGGATGTATAGGAATTTCGTAAGGCAATCCGTTAGCACCTAACCTCAATCCTAACTGTTCGATTAGTTGGGAGTTCATCGCCAGACCCCCTGCTTTGTTGCTTCAACAACAGGCTCAACATGCAAGCCGTACACCCAAAATAGTTTGCTTCCCAGATATACTTGCAAGAACACCAGACATATCAAAAACGTTGCTACACCAAGATAAGCTGGCGGTATCTTGAAGGAATTACGGTTGCGAATTACAAAACGCCAAGCTGTAATAGCAACTACAATCACCGCTAGCGACCAACCCATGACTGTGTGAAAATTCAGTGTTGGCTGAACAGCTGCGTAATTGTTTGCCAGACCTGCTTCAAACTGACCAAAGATAACCGCTAAAAAAATAGCCACCGAAGCGACAAACATATTCCAAAAACTGACTTCAAACAAACGCACATTATGGGTAAAGTAACCTACTACGTCGCAGAAAAATGAAAAAAACACCATTGCTATGACAAAGTGGACAATGATGGGGTGTATGGGGTCGGGGTACGGGAGATTTTGGCTATTGAGAGGCAGAGCAAGCATCATTTTTTCCTTAGGTATTGACGCGCTGTTATGACTTGCTGCGGTAAAAATGAAATTCAATTTTGAATTTTTTATGTATTTTTACTGTTACAAACATAGTTGTTAAAATTATGTCTGAATAAATAGTTTCTGAAAGTGGGAACCAAAAACACTATCTTTGGAATGATTTACCAAAGAAATGGTCTGATTTTGAAAGATTGTAATACTGAATATTCCTCTTCTTCCAGAATGACGTAGAATTTTAAATTGCTATGTCTTTGCAAAATCATATGTAAAATGCTGTAAGAGACGATCTGCTTTGTTATAGTCACTAGCCTAAATAATGTCATTTACAGATAAAAGTCCTCTGGGTTGGTTGTTGCAGCAATTTCAACTCAAGCCAGGTAAGCCCGACATTTTCTCTGGATTACGTAGCCTTTTGATACTGGGCGTGCCCATTGGAATTGGATTTCTTACTAGTCATGCTGCTACAAGTGCGATCGCCACTATGGCAGCTTGGTTTGTTGGTATGGTAAATGTTGAGGGAACTTACCGCCAAAAAGCGATCGCAATGATAGCAGCAACCATTGGGATAACTCTGGTATTCCTCATTGCAAGTCTGGTTAGCGGTAATCTCTGGTTAGCTATGCCGGCGACTTTCTTGGTAATATTTATCGCAGGCTTAGCAAGTCTCTATGGCAACGTGGCTGCATCTGTGGGCTTAGTCACTTCCATAATGTTTGTCATCGCCCTTGCTAAATTTGCTTCATTCTCTAATTTATCTACTCTAATCCAACAATGTGCCCTCTGTTTGGCTGGTGGAATCTGGACAACTGTTTTGTCATCAGGGCTTTGGGTGGTGCGTCCTGATGCACCTGCAAAACAGGTAGTGGCTAAGTGTTATGACTCGTTGAGCAAATTTGTAGATTTGGCAAGGGAAAAAGCATTAAATCCACAGGACGAAGGAGAGTGGACACAGCGATTTTTACAAGCCCAGGATATCGTCATTCAAGATTTGACATTTGCCCGTAGCGTCTGGACAGCTATGTGGACTAGGCAAAAAGGTGCTAATCTGCGGGGAAATCAGTTACTTGTGTTAATTGAGGATGCAAATCAAATCCTTAATTCTGTTGTTGCATTGAGTGAATTGTTAGCGATCGCATCCACAGATCGACTTTATTCTCAGCTACAAAGAGAAATTGAGCAAGCCATAGAACAGTTAGCAATTGCTGTGCAAATTTTATCACAAGCAATTGTCAAAGAAAAAAACTTAGTTCACTTGGGAGATTTAGACCGGACAATTGAAGCACTAAAATATCAATGGCAAGTTATCCGCGCTCAACTCCTCAATCAAACTGTAAATGTCCAGATAGATGAATATGGCGAATTACTCAACCTGAAAAAGATTACAGCTATTCTGACAAATTTGGCACAGCAAATTCATATTGATGCAGAGATTGTTACAGATTTCAGACAGGGAAAACAGCGCCGCATTCCCCAGGGAAATATTTCTCCTCCAACTCAGCCAGAGAATTTTACAATTATTGACACACTGCGAAATAATTTTACCTTTGATTCAGTCCTGTTTCGTCATGCGTTGCGTTTAGCACTAGTAACAACCCTTGCTGAATTACTTGCCTCGGTATTGCAATTACCTAGAGGTTACTGGATAACGTTAACAGCTTTAGTTGCACTCAAGCCCAACTTTGGCGGCACCTCCGAGACAACAGTGCAAAGAGTCATCGGTACCATTTTGGGTGGAATTATCGGCATAACTCTAGTTTTACTATTTAACAATCCATTGGCAATCGTACTTTGTTTTTTGCTGCTCGTGTTTACTGCAATGTCAGTGCGATCGCTAAGCTACAGCATATTCATCATACTGCTCACTCCTGCCATCATCTTACTACTCAACCTGATTAGTGCAGGTGACTGGAAGATTGGAATATTGCGTATCGTTGATAGCTTAGTTGGGGGTGTCTTAGCACTGCTTGGTAGCTATTTGCTTTTTCCCCGTTGGGAACGACAGCAACTTCCGGCACAATTAGAAAAAACAATTCGAGCAAATCTCGCTTACTTTCAGCAGGTAATAGCCAACTATCTCCATCGAGAACACGGTGTATCTACTGATTCCATTAATATGTTACGTCATCAAGCGGCACTAGAAAATGTCAACGCTACCGCCGCCGCTCAAAGATTGTTTAGCGAACCTCGTCACGTTCAGGGAGAAATCGAACCTGTAATGACCTTGATGGTATACATTCGCGGCTTTTTCAGTTCAGTTACAACTCTGGCAGAACATATCCGGGAATTTAGCGGCGAGTACCAATTTACTGAACTCAACCGATTGACCGATACCATTATCCAAGTTTTGGAAAACTTAGCAGATGCCCTGCAACAAAGACAACCACCCCAACAGTTACCAGCGCTGGATAATTATCTCGAAGCAATTCACAGTCAAATTCAACACCTACATACTGCTCGATTATCAGAGATTGCCACAAATCCCAACGCTTTAAGCACTCCCACATTACAGGCCGTTCAAGAACAAACTCCCTTATCCAGAGAACTGGAGCGAATTGTTAATGAAATTAAAGTTATACACTGTGTCATTGCCCGGATGCAACGGTAAATCACCAGATACAGCAGATTGCAAGTTAGTGAAGTACAAAAATACCCCACCCTAACCCTCCCCGTTTATTGGGGAGGGAACTTGATTTCCGGTCTCCCCCCAATCCATCGGGGGGATTAAGGGGGGTAAAGGATGTACTCCATTTAGATGCAAAACGCTGTAATATCCTGTCTGGTTAAAGACTGATCGTGAAGACGACAGGGGGGAAGAGGGTTTCCTGGTTTTTGCACAATTTTGCTAATCTAACTAATTAGCCGGACATCATATAATATCATTTTCGTAGTCGCTACAGACTTGAGAAATTTTGATGTTTTCATTTACAGCAGATGTAACAATGGCGTTTCTCGTTGTTCTGTTTTCTTGTTGCCCTGCGGCTCTTTAGTTGCGTTTTAGCAAGTTTGCAATCGCCCTGACTAACTCCTTTGGCTCTACAGGTTTTGTAATGTGAGTTTGAAATCCTACCTGAAGCGCTCTTTGTTGGTCAATTTCTGCGGCATAAGCAGTCAGTGCGATCGCCCGAATGGTTCCTCCTTGATTCGGTGGGCGAGATCGAATCTGCTGCATCAGCATATAGCCGTCCATCTGTGCCATGCCTATGTCACTCACTAGCACGTCAAAAGTGAACTGCTCTAGAGCTTGCAAAGCTTCTAAGCCAGAAGCGACGGCTGTCACATTTGCCCCGCTTTGTTCTAGCACAAATGCCTGGAACTCGCGGGTATCTGGTTCATCATCTACCAGCAAAATTTGAACGCCGTCTAAAGGCACTTCTGCTTCTATTTGTGTGTGGATTGGCTCGGATGCAATCGATGTTGCCTGCTGTATGAGGGGCAATTGGATGATGAAGGTTGCGCCTTGATTCTCACCTTGACTTTCTGCTGTGACTGTGCCTCCGTGCATTTCTACAATTTGCCGGACGATCGCAAGGCCCAATCCCAACCCGCCAAATTTGCGCGTCGTTGAGCCGTCTTCTTGCCGAAAATACTCAAATACATGGGGCAAAAACTGTGGATTGATGCCCTTGCCAGTATCGATTACCCGAATCTGAGCTAGCCCGTTGAGTTGGCGCAGTTCAACGGTCACTTGTCCGCTGTTGGGTGTGAACTTAACCGCATTAGTAAGCAAATTCCACATCACTTGTTGCAAGCGGGTTGCATCGCCAGAAATCGGAGCGATCTCAGAGTCAAGATCGAGAGCGATCGCAATATTTTTTGCTTCTGCTGCCAAACGCACCGTTTCCAGGGCGGCAGAAATCACAAAGCTCAAACTGACCGGAGCTGCTGTTAAGCTGAGTTTGCCCTGCATGATGCGGGAGATGTCGAGCAAATCTTCGATTAGTTGCGTCTGTAGATTGGCATTGCGCTCGATAATTTTCAAGGCTTCGGCTCTACGGGCTTCGCTCAGTTTGCCGTTTTGTAGTAAGTGCGTCCAGCCCAAGATCGGGTTGAGAGGCGATCGCAATTCATGGGACAGCACCGCCAAAAACTCATCTTTGATGCGGTTGGCGCGATCAGCTGCCTCTCTTGCAGCTTGTTCGCGGGTAAGGAGTTGTTCTCGTTCTGCCTCAATGTGTTTTTGCTGAGTGATATTGAGTACAGTGCCGACAAAGCGTTGTGGATTGTTGACAGCATCAAAGTAAGCCTGTCCTCTGGCTGCAATCCACCGTTCAACCCCATCCTGAATCCCAATCGTGCGATATTCTGCGTCATACTTGCCGTTGCTTTTTGGATTCAAAGTCCATTGCACCACCTGTTCTAGTCGTTCCTTGTCGTCGGGGTGCAGTCCGGCAAAAAAGACCTCAATGCTGCAAAGAGCTTCTGGTGGTAAGCCAAACATGGCTTTGCAACCCTCATCCCAAATCAATTGATTGGTGATGAGATTCCAGTCCCAGGTGCCTAATTGGGCAGCTTCGATCGCCATGCGAAAGCGGTTTTCACTGTCGCGTAGAGCTGCTTCGGTGCGGGCGCGTTCGACTGCTGCCCAAGTGCGATCGGCTACTTCTTCCGCCAAAGACACCTCGTCTGGTGTCCAAGCTCGTGCCTCGGATGTGTGAACTGCCAGCCCCGCTACAAATTCGCCCCTTTTGATCAGGGGTATGCCGATGTAAGCACCGATCTCAATCGCGGCATAAGCTGCTCGCTGTTCCGGGGAAAGGTTGGGATCGGCTTCCACATCAGACGCAGACACGGCGCGACCAGTGCGGTAGGCTGCGAACAGCTTGGGGCCGAACGAATCAATCGGGTAGCTGCCGGCGAGTGCTGCGGCTTTGTTAACATAATCACGCTCAACGACGTAATCAGCGCCGCGAACCTCGAAGTACGCCACACGGTTTGCGCCGAGATATTCACCTAGCACACGGCTGGCCGTAGCCTGAATCTCTACTGGGTCGGCAAGTGGGCGGAGTGCGTCGGTCAAAGAGAGGCGGAAAGCATTAAATTCGGCGGTTTGCCGCGAAATTTCTTCTCTTAGTTTGCGATCGCTGATATCTTTGAAGACAATGGCGACTTTTCGTGCTTGGGCTTCACCCATGCGACAGGCATACACATCGAACCATCGGTTCATTGCAACAGAGCCATTTTCAAAGCGAGCAGGTTCACCCGTTAGAGCAACTTGACCGTAAATCTGAATCCAATGGTCTTCTAAATCCGGAACTAACTGACGCGCCGTTTTCCCGACTGCTTGTCGAAGTCCCGTTTGTTGCTCAAAGGTGGGATTGATCTCTAAGAAGCGGTAGTCAAGCGGCGTATCATTTTCGTCAAATAGCACTTCAATAATGCAGAAGCCTTCGTCGATCGACTCAAACAGCGTTCGGTAGCGTTCTTCGGATTGACGCAGGGTTGCGACAGTTTGAATTTGCTCGGTCACATTCCTGAAATAAACGGTGATGCCGTTTGGGGCGGGGTAGGTGCGAACCTCGTACCAGCGATCGTGGTCAGGGTAAAATGTGGTCATTGAGGCAGCCACATGATCGCGCATGGCGCTCCAGTAAACCTGGGCCAATTCATTGCCAATCAGCCCTGGATATTCTGACCACAAATTCTTGCCAACTAAATCGCCTAAAGTGCGATCGAGTAGTGTTTCGGCAGATGGATTCATGTAAGTAAACTGCCAGTTCTCATCCAGGGAAAAGAAGGCTTCAGCGATGCTCTCTAGAATATTCCGAGTCTGCTCCTCGCTTTGGCGCAAGGCAAGTTCAGCCTGTCTGCGCTCCGTAATGTCTCGCGTCACGCCTGCCACTGCATCTACTACGCCGTTTATGCCCAAAATTGGTACGAAAATGTATTCATAGGCGCGCGTGCCGATTGCGCTAGTGTAGGGCGTTTCATCCTTAAGTGGTTGGCGCGTGGCGATCGTCTGTTGAATCTGTTGCTGAAGTCGGGTCGCTAAATCGGTTGGATAATCCAACTCAAAAAAGTTTTTTCCTAAAGCTTCATCCGAAGTTTTCTGCCAAAGATTGAGCAACGCTGGGCTAACATACGTGAATCGTCCCGCCAAATCAAAGGTGTAAATAAAATCGGGAATTGCCGCGACGATCGCGTTGAACTTCCGCAGTTGCCCTTCGAGTTCGGTGCGGCTCTCGTGTAATGCTGCTTCAGCACGGGCACGCTCGACGGCTGCCCACGTCTGCTCTGCTGTTTCCTCGACTTGTTTCACCTCATCTTCCGTCCACTGTCGAGGGTTTGCCTGATGCACCGCCAGCAGAGCGACAAATTGAGCGTTCTTGATCAGCGGCACATCAATATGCGCGGCAATATCGATTGCTCGATACCTTGCCTTTTCGCTGGCTGAGTATTTAAAGTAGTTTGCCACATCAGGAACGATCGCCGTTTGCCCTGCTCGATGGTCATCTGTCAGGTTGCGTCCGAAGTCTTCTAGATGGTACAGCCCGCTCAGTTCGGCAACACCGTTCGTGTAGTTTTTGTGAACGATAACCTCCTTGCCGCCCGGTGATACTTCAATGTAAATAACGCGGCTTGCGCCTAGAGATTCGCCCAGAACACGGGCAGCGATCGCCTGAATCTCATTAGCATCAGTCAGCTGGCGTAGCGCATTGGTGAGCTTGACTCGAAACGCATCGGCTTGGGCAGCTTGACGCAAGGCATCTGTTGATGTGCTAATCGGCAGCAGATCGGATTCTAGCTGCTGGGCTTGATCGAGTTCTGTCAACAGGATCTGCACAGCCGTTTTTAGGCTGTCCGGCCACGTTTCGACAGCTCCTAGCGGCGTTTGCGACCAATTGTGCGATCTCAACAATGCACCTATCTCGCCGCCACCAACAAAGAGGTTTTCAGCCCAAGCCTTGTGTTCCTCTGCCTTCATGCTTTGAGATCCTTTGTCGGAAAGTATTTTTCTCGAATTGTCTGACTGTGTTTGCGTAAGGTGGCATCGGGTGACTCAGACAATTGGTTTAGCAGAGCATCAATTTGCTTAAGTGCCAAAGGAGAAGGAGTCGCATGTCCGTTTTCCCAGCGATTGATCGTTGGAAATGTGACACCGAGTTGAGTCGCAAACTTCTCCTGTGTCAGCTTCAGGGTTTGCCGGAGTTCCCGAATCAATTGACCCACAGCTGGTTGTTCAACACCAAGGTAATCCTGATGGAAAGGCATACGACTCAAACTTTATAAAGTCCTTTATTTCTATAAATTCTATAAATTTTGGTTAGTTTTGGCAAAGAAACAATTTATCTCAAGACGTAAAGTGTTTTTTTGCTAGATAAACTTTCCTTTTCCCCGCAAGGGGATGGAAATTGATTAAAATATCTAACATGTTTGCATAACAATCAGCGATGGTAAAAGCAGCTACATCTACTAGGCGCAAAACCAAGCTAAAATCACCTTTTGTTCCCACATGGGCAGATGATACTGAATTGGTGGGATTGGTGTTTGACCTTGAACCGACTACTTCCACTTCCCTCTATTCTCAATACACTATTGGTCTTCATGCTTGGTTTCTTGACCAAGTACGGCAATTCAACCCAGACCTTTCTGCATATCTCCACGATGGAGAATCAGAAAAACCGTTCAATATTTCGGCGCTGGAAGGTCAACTCCTCGCCAGTGGAAGACAACTGCAACTAGAAGCTAAGCAAATTTACCACTGGCATGTCAATGCTTTGTCTCAAAAAGTGGTACAGTTTCTTAGCCAATGGCTAGCCCAATTACCACAAACATTGGACTTAAGAAACGCTCCTCTTGAGATTAAACAGGTGAGTATTGCTCATCCGCCTACTACCTACAAACAATTGTTAGAATTCCCCAAAGAAAAACGCTCTCACATCAATCTCAGCTTTGTCTCGCCTACCAGCTTTCGCCGCAAAGGCCATCATTTTCCTCTGCCGGTACCAGTTAATCTTTTTCACAGCTACCTGCGCCGCTGGAATGACTTTTCGGGAATGCCAATGGAACCAGAATCTTTTCTCGATTGGATAGACGAAGGAGTAATCATCCATCAGCACCGCTTGGAGTCGGTGAAGGTAGCAGCTGGTAAAAGAGGTTCGGTGACTGGTTTCACAGGAGCAATTTCTTGTGGTTTGAGTAAGCCAGCTTTAGCTAACTCTGAGTTTACTCGGTTGTTTTATGCTTTGGCACGACTGGCACCTTACTGCGGTACGGGACACAAAACGACCTTTGGATTAGGACAAACTCGTTTAGATTGGGTGGAACCTGAGATGAACGTACCCACTCAAGTGCTGACAAATCTTTTGGGAGAACGCATTGATGAGTTGACAGCGCTATTCACCGCCCAACGAAAACGCACAGGAGGCGATCGCGCTGATAAAATTGCTTCTACATGGGCAACTATCCTAGCCCGCCGGGAAATGGGAGAATCATTGCAGGTAATAGCCGAAGATTTAGAAATGCCTTACGCAACTGTAAAAACTTATGTAAAATTAGCCCGTCGAGCCTTGAGGGAGTGATGGGAAGATGGGGTGGGAGGTAATTTTTCATTTTCCCCCTTGCCCCCCGCCCCCTGCCCCTCTGCCTCTTCCCATGCCCAATGCCCAAATTCTTATTCTGCACCGAAGTTTGCGGATTCACAATACAAACGATACAGTTCACAGGAAAAGTTAGCGCGATCGCCCGCCAGTTTTACTAGCCCAATACTTTCTAATTTATAAGCAAGTATATATTCCAATTTTACACACTCTTGTGCAGCAATTAACTTTGTAACCGCAGCACCTAATTCTGGCTGCTCTTGAAGTGCTGTTAACAGTCGTCGTAAGTGGTCGTTATAAATTCCTGATTCAGTGGCTGCTTCTTGCAATAGCTCCTTTAAGGTCACGTTTCCCTGAGAAACGTGATACAAAGCCAGACGCACTAAATACGGATGTCCCCCTACCATTGACATCAGTTGCTTTGCTTGTTTACCATTTCTCCAATCTAGCCCATGACGTTGTGCTAAATCCTGCACCTGCTCCATTGTCAATGGGGGTAGCTTTAATGGTAAGCCGATATTAAACGGCGATTGGTTGAGCTTTAAAGGAACATAAATTTCTGTTGAATAAGCTACAAGCAGCCGGAGTTTTTGCCAAATTTCTGTTTGTTTGGCTTGCTCGTGCCAAGAACGCAACAAGGGCAAAAATTCTTGAGCAATTGCCGGATACTCAAACACCCGATTTACTTCGTTCAAGGCCAAAACAAGTGGACAAGTCAGATTTTCTAGCAAATATCTTTGAAAATAGTTCGTGCAGCTAACTTTGCTGCCGATTTCTTCGTCCCAATAATCATCAAGCCTGGATTGTAGCTCTAATTTACTACTGATATTTGCACAAAACCAGCGTAAAAATTTATCAAGGTTGGCAAATATTGCTGAGTCTGCTTGCTGAAAGTCTAAATTCACACTGCGGTAACCAACAGATGCAGCGTAATCAATAATTCTTAGCATAAGCGAGCTTTTACCCATTTGGCTAGAACCTTTGATGCGAATAACACATCCTGGCTCAATAATTTCTCTGTAAGCGAGTTCCTCAATTGGGGAGCGAGGGATATAAAAGCGGGAGGATAGCATTACTGGACCACTGGGAAATTCTAAGGTAGGAGGAGTATTGCTGGTGTGTTTCTCGATTAGTTGCTGTTGTGCTTTGGTGAGGGGGCGTACCTCTAGGGTGTGACGGAAGTTGGCTTTGCTAATCGGTTCTCCAAAAATTTCACTAAGTACATGCCACAACTGGGAAGCAATTTCTCTGATACTTTGTGCCCCATAGTGGGCTTCATCTGCCATGTACCTGTAAGTTTTTCCCTCCCAGCATGAGCGCAACACTAATTCTTGCAGCGGTGTCAAAGGTTTTTTTTGGCTGACTAATAGAACTTGTAACACTTGATCGATGTTCATTTTCTGGATGTGTAGGTCGCATTTTACCTTCATTGACATCTAGGCAACTCCGACAACCCAAAATGTAGTCAATGTTCGGCTATGTTCTGGAGTTAGCAGCAGTGTTTTTTAGAAAAAGCCTACAAAACAAGTATTGACAATTAGACTTTTATCTGAAACATTTACTATACAATAATTACAATTATTTCAAAATCCCGTAATTTACAAAAATAAACAATTATTGAGTTAAATTCTACACTAAATCATGGTTTAATTTATACATTTACAATAAAAAATGTAGGCGATTTTTATAATTTAAGGGATATTTTTAGGGAAATTAAACAACAATTTTTTCTTTACTAAAGTTTTGGTCTCATTAAAAAATAATCTTGTTAGGCTAATCATAAACTCCTAAGCCTTAGATATTTATTCTCCACAGAAAAAATATTATCTTAGCTAATTTTGTATTGCAGACATCCAATATTACTAGGTGATGTCTAAGGCGTTCTCGGTCTATCTACACAGATTAAATTCAGTAAAGTTGAGTTCTAATGCTAAACAGTTGACAAATTATGCTTATATGAAATAATTAACATCTATCTGTTTTGATGGTCTGTAAAATTATTTAAATTTTATTTATGCTCCAATATGAACATATTAATTATTCTTGGTGAACTCAGCCTTGTAATTTTTGTTTTTTTATTAATCAACTGGCTTGTCAACAAGGCGTTCAAGCTGCTCATTAAGTCGTCTATATTTAAGAATGAGGATAGGGGCATCAAAATCCTGCGGCGGAACATCACAGCGTTGTTGTTAGTTGTTTGTTTGGTGTCGTGTGTTGGGATTATAGCTGCCAATGGTTATTTAGTTTATCGTGGCGAAAACCTTCAACAGTACACACTAAACATGATTCGCCGGATTCCATTAGAGTTTTGGATAACTCTAGGAATTGGCGTTGCTAAAAGTATTGGCACTTTGATATCAGCAGCGATCGCGGTGAAGTTCATCAATTATTGGCTGAAAGTAGCTAAGATTCGCGCCAAGAACTTAGAAAGAAGTACTGCTGACGATGAAAGTATTGATTCTTTATTCCGCGCCCTTAATCAAAGAGTCAGTGGCGGAATTTGGCTGTGGGCTGCAATTTTGTGTGCCGAGTTTCTCAAATTACCCCCAGTAGTTTCGCAATATCTGTACATCGCGCTGCGGATTTATCTAATAATTGCCGTCGGGTTGCTGATACTCAAAGCAGTGGCGGCGGTAGTTGATAGCCTCGATGCTTTGAGTCTCAGATACTCTAGCCCTGATAACCTCCTGAGATTCTACGATCGCCTCAGACACCTGATACCCTTTTTAAAGCGGTGTCTGGAATTTGTAATTTATGTCTGCATGGCGACATTGGTAATTCAGCAGGTACAGTTAATCGCCAATGTCGCAGTTTTTGGCGAGCGAGTTATCAAAATCATCGCCATTATCTTCGTTAGTCGGGCGTTGTTTGAGGTCATCTACTTATTTATTGAAGAAGTGCTGTTCAAAAACCAGGATCTGACTGACATTCAAAGAAGTAGACGCCTGACTCTGATTCCTCTGTTTCGTAGTTTCTTACAATATTTAATTTACTTCGGCGCGATCGTTTCCATTCTCTATACCCTCAACATCGATCCAACTCCCATACTTGCAGGTGCGGGTATTGTGGGTATAGCTGTGGGTTTAGGGGCACAAACACTAATTAACGATATTGTCTGCGGCTTCTTTATTCTGTTTGAAAACTACTACTTAGTGGGTGATTATATTGAAGCTGGAAAAAGTGAAGAAAGAATTGTGGAAGGTATTGTCGAGGCAATAGAACTGAGAACCACTCGTGTGAGACATCCCAATGGTCAATTACAGATTATTCAGAATGGGAATATTGGCTCAATTACTAATTACTCCAAACAATATATCTTTGCAGTAGTAGAAATTGGTGTTCCTTATGATTCCAACTTAGTTGATGTCTACAAAGTGATTGAGGAGGTGGGAGTGCAGTTAAAAGCAGATTATCCAGATGTACTCGAAGGTACACAGGTGGATGGAGTGGAAAGTCTTGGTGAATCTAACTTGTTGCTGCGGACATTGACGAAAGTCAAACCAGGAAAACATCTGCAAATCCAGCGCATTCTTCGCAAGATTTTTACACATGCCCTGCTGCGGGAAGGAATTGTCATTCCCAGTCGTGTTGAAACTGCTGAAGATTAATTTACCACTCTTTTTTAACCAGATAAAATTCCGGAGTCATTCAATTTTGGATTTGAGATTTTTCCTGCAATCCCAAATCCAGCACCAAAAGTTTTACATTAGAAGATTTGAGGTAAATAGCAAATGATTTATACCCTCATTGCCCAAGCGGCAGAATCTACGTCAAAAGCGCCCGTAGCACCGGCGCCGCCGACTTTCCCGACGGCAGCACAAATCACTACTTTCTTATATACATTTGGTGCATCTGTAATTGTTTGCTTTGTCATCTACATATTACTCTTTTATATACTGCGATCGTTTCTGAGGCGCACAGAAAAAGATACAGGTCTGCTAATTCTTGCGATTTCACAAATTCCGGCGATCGCAATTTTTCTGTTTGTGAGTCTCAAAATATCGCTGTTCCAATTAGGTTCAGGAGGAATCATCGATTGGATTGGGCAAGGACTCACAGCTTTGCTAATTGCAGCTTTGACTTACTTGATAAGTCTGTTATTTACCGAAGCAGCAGTTGCCTACTTGAAAGACTATGCCCGCAAAACTGAAGCTGTTTGGGATGACGTATTAATTCCACTACTGCAAAACTTTATCCCAGTAATTACATATATAATTGGCATCTCGCTGTTTTTCAGCAGCCTGGGAGTTGACTTAAGCGGAATTGGTTTAGCGATAGGTAGTATCACCGTAGTTTTGGGATTAGCAGTCAAAGATATTTTAAGTGATTTTTTCAGCGGGTTGGTCTTGTTAGTTGACACACCCTTTAAATTTGGAGATGTCATCTCCATGCCGGATGGTTCAATTGCAATTATCAAACAAATTGGTATTCGGGTAACTAAACTATATTTGATTAACGAGCATTGTGAGGTTTATGTACCGAACACATCGTTAGGAGGTCAAAATATAGTCAACCTCAGTCGTCCTACAACTCACTATGCTTATACAATTCAAGTGTCAGTCAGAGTTGATGCTGATGCAGTGGTAGCAACAAATATTTTGCAAGAAATTATCATCGGGCATCCAGATACCTTAGGTGATATCGATGAAAAACTTGGATGCTTAGACAGTTTTGCTGCATTAAGAGAAGCAGAGGGCAATAAACTGTCAAAGAAAGAAGCAGGACGGCTGCGTTTATTAGTTGAAAAAGATGTCAACAACCAACTGCAAAAACTTGAAGAGGCATTTGAAGAATTCGTGAGAGAAATCAAGCAGCTAGAAAAGGGGGGATTGAATCCAGAAGAACTGAGAATTATCCAGAAAAACTATCTAGAAGTATTGAATATTGTTGGTCTGGCAGTGATTACAGAACGTAAAGGTAAACGACTGCGATCGCGCCTAGAAGAACAACTAACTGGAAAAGCAACTTTGATTGGCTTGATTCGTGAATGGTATCAAACTTGGTTAAAAGACCCCGATTTAGTATTTGAAGACCAAAATATTTTACCAGATGAATGGGAGCAAAAGATTGAACTGTTGAAAATTAAACTGAATAAAATATTTCAGAAAATTTCTAATCCTGGAGTAGATGAAACTAGATTAGATGACTACTCAGTAAAATTTGTTGAATGGTTACATGACAATTTTAAAGAATCTAATACTGCCTGGAAAGAACCACAAGTTCAGCTAACTGATATCCAAGGGTCTGCGATGCAATTTTCTGTGAGGTTCTACGTTGATAATATTCAATTAGAACACTGGCGGCGTGGTAACCGCGTCCAAAATGAGGTACGTCGAGAAATGGTACGGCGGTTAAGACAAGCTTATATTTACACACTAGGATGATGAAATAGATGGGGAGATGGGGAGATGGGGAGCAAATAATTGTCCCTACCTCTCCACGTTCTTACTTGATTACAAAAAAACAGCTTAGTTGGGAGTAGGGAGTCTCATATCTTGCACCAGCCTCATCATCGAAAACAAAAATTACTCAGTAGTTAAGCTTTTCGCAGCTCAAGCCAGGGACTCAAAGTCCCTGTCTAATAGCTCAAGTCCTCTATAAGAGGACTGAAAATTAAATTGATTTACTGTAATAGAAATGACGTTATTTTTCTATATTCATGGATGCGTAAAGGTGCAAAATCTGAGGAGTAGGGAGTAGAGATGTGATGCGAAAAACTATCTTTTGGGGGTCTTTTGCCCCCTAAAAATCAAATAATTTATGTCGAGATACGTAGTAAGAGACATAAAACGTCATTATTCCAATCCCATGTCTTTAGGTATGGGTTCCCTACTCCCTACTCCCTTTTGAATTCTGTACTTGCTATTTGTAAAAGAGTTTTCAATACAGAGTCAGGATTAAGGCTGATGGAATTAATGCCTTGCTGGACTAAAAATTGAGCAAATTCGGGATAATCACTGGGTGCTTGTCCGCAAATACCAATTTTCCGTCCGTGCTTTTTAACTGTAGCTATGGCTTTGGCAATCATTAGCTTCACCGCTTCATTTCGTTCATCAAATAAATGGGCTACTAATTCCGAATCTCTATCTACTCCTAATGTTAATTGTGTCAGGTCATTGGAGCCAATTGAGAACCCATCAAAGATTTCACAAAACTCATCTGCCAACTGCACATTACTAGGCAATTCGCACATCACATAAACTTGTAAACCGTTTTCTCCCCGCACTAAACCATGCTTGGCCATTTCTAATAAGACGCGCTGGCCTTCTTTGGGAGTGCGACAAAATGGCACCATTAAAATTACATTACTTAAACCCATGCGATCGCGGACATTTTTCATCGCTAAACATTCCAAAGCAAAGCCTTGACGGTAGCGTTCATCGTAGTAGCGAGAAGCACCGCGCCACCCCAACATAGGGTTTTCTTCTTGGGGTTCAAAGGGCTTACCACCCAAAAGGTTAGCATATTCATTACTCTTGAAATCTGACAGACGCACAATCACAGGTTTGGGATAAAAAGCCGCTGCGATCGTGCCAATACCTTGAGCTAGTTTATCAATAAAGTAGGCGCTTTTATCTTCGTATTGGGCAGTTAATTCAGCAATTTGAGATTTGGCAAATTCATCCTCTAATTCATCAAAATTAATTAATGCTAATGGATGCGTCTTAATATGATTAGCAATAATAAATTCCATCCGCGCTAATCCCACTCCATCATTCGGGATAGCAGCATAACTTAATGCTTCTTCTGGATTACCCACATTCATCATAATTTTAGTACGAATCTGGGGCAAATTTTCTAGTGCTAATTCTTGCACTTCATAGGGCAATAAACCTTGGTAAACTTTGCCAGTTTCACCTTCAGCACAAGAAACGGTAATTTCTTGTCCTGTTTTCAATATATTAGTGGCATTACTACAACCAACTATGGCAGGAATTCCGATTTCTCTGGCGATAATTGCACTATGACAAGTACGCCCACCTTGGTTGGTGACAATTGCACTAGCACGTTTCATGATTGGTTCCCAGTCGGGATCGGTGCGATTTGTGACTAGCACATCTCCCGGTTGAAACTGGTTAATTTGCCGCACATCCACAATCACTCTGGCTTTACCTTGTCCAATCATTTCACCCACACTCCGCCCTGTGACTAACACCTCACCTTTTCGTTGTAAGTGATAAGTGCGGAGAACATTTTTAGATTTTTGAGATTGTACTGTTTCGGGACGCGCTTGGACGATAAAAAGTTCATTGGTAATCCCGTCTTTTGCCCATTCGATGTCCATTGGTGTGTAGACACCGCGTACTTGTGAGTAATGTTCTTCAATTAAGCAACAGGCTTGGGCTAATTCTAAAATTTCTTCGTCACTCAGGGCATATTTTAAGCGATCGCTTGCCGCAACAGGTATATTTTTGGTCAATTTCGATCCGCCAGTATCATAGACCATCTTGATTTCTTTTGTACCCAAGCGCTTTTCTAAAATTGGGCGATATCCTTGTTTCAAGGTCGGTTTAAATACTAAGTATTCGTCTGGGTTGACCGCCCCCTGAACAACATTTTCTCCTAAACCATAGGCAGCAGTAATTAATGCTACATCTTGAAACCCTGTTTCAGTATCAATAGAGAACATCACACCAGATGTTGCCAAATCAGAACGCACCATTTTTTGTACGCCTACCGACAGAGCAATGCTAAAGTGGTCAAAGCCTTTGAGTTCGCGGTAAGAAATAGCACGGTCAGTATAGATTGAGGCAAAGCACTTGTGACAAGCTTCTAGTACACCTTGCAAACCGTGGACATTGAGGTAGGTTTCTTGTTGTCCGGCAAAGCTAGCATCAGGTAAATCTTCTGCTGTGGCGCTAGAACGGACTGCGACATCGGTATTAGCACCATATTGTTTCTCAAGGTTTTGATAAGCTTCGGTAATTGCTTGTTGCAATTCTAGTGGAAAGGGAGTTTGCAGCATTAAAGCCCGTACTTGCTTGCCGATACAATGGAGATTGTTAACATCTTCTATATTTAAATCTGCAAATAATTGCCGTAATTTTGGTTCTAAACCTGCCGAAGAGATAAAGTACTGATAAGCATAAGCTGTAGTCGCAAATCCTGTAGGAATTTTGATGCCTTTGGGTATTAGCTGCTGAATCATTTCTCCGAGTGAAGCGTTCTTACCACCCACAAGGGGGATATCTGCTATCCCCACTGCATCTAGTTGTAATACCAGGGCTTGTTGTTTGGCGTTTTGACTTGGGGTTTTTTGAGTAACAAATGTTTCAAGCATGGGAAATTTTCCTTAAATGCATTCTCGCTACTGTTACTCCAGAGGGCTTTGTCTGGCTTTTATACACCCTCTTGAGTCTCACACCTTTGGTTATAGGAAGATAATTTGAGGAACTTGTGAGGTTATGACAACTTTGTTGTTTTTGTTGTTACTTACTTGTACAGAGGCGATCGCAATTGCATCAGTCTTCGCTCCAATCTTCACGACCTAAGAGATCTATAATCTTATCCCGAAGCAAAAATTCGTTTTTTTCTAGCTCAAGTTCCACACAAATCCAATCACGACCGGGAATATATCTGCACAAAGCATAAATTGGCTCGTTACGACGAATTGCTCCTTTTTGAACGAGTTCACGGGCTTCATCTTTGATAGCTTGAATGTCATATTTAACAAGAGTATCCATAACAAAACTCCTCAATGGTAACTAGGCAGGTTTAGCCTAAGTATCGACACTTGGACTCTAATTTCAGCTTATCGAAAGTATTTGAGGATTTTGTGAAGATTGAAAATTAATTTTCTCAATTATTCCCCTTTAATAGTGCCTAGCAATTATGGTATGGTTAATGTTTAAATCACCTTCGATCGAGTCTAGCTAATTACTGATAATTTCAATCCATCAGTGAACCGTATTTCGCCATATTTGTGTATTTTTTAGATCGAGTATTCACTCAGTCTTGATATTACATTAAGCTTTGTAAGTAGAGAAAAGTAAGAAAGGTTCTTTGTCTATAAAGGTTAGTGGGAGTGATTTATGCTTTCTGATTCTGTATTTAACTTCAGAATTTACTGAAAAATTTTCCTAAATTGATACCAATAAATCGAATTATCACAAGCATTTAAATACCGGAAATCATTGGATTTATTAGCTTACTGAATTAATAAATGTAGCTATGAACTCACATCATCCGATTTGGTCGCTCACACCTGAAGAAGTCTATAACAACTTAACAACAACTCCCCAAGGGCTGAATGAGGTTGAAGCTAATTTACGCATCAAACAATACGGTTACAACGAATTGCCGGAACCGCAAACACGCTCTTTAATATTGCGCTTTCTCGATCAATTAACTCATTTCATGGCGCTTTTATTATGGGTTGCAGGAATTTTAGCTTTTATTGCCGAAATTCCGGAGTTAGGTTGGGCTATCTGGGCAGTAATTTGGATTAATGCAATTTTTAGTTTTTGGCAGGAATTTCAAGCAGAAAAAGCTTTATCTGCATTAAAACAAGTATTACCTGCCCAAGTCAAAGTTTATCGCAATGGTTTGCTGTGTGTGGCACCTGCACGAGAGTTAGTTTCAGGAGATGTTATTCAGTTAGAAGAGGGAGATAAAATCTCCGCCGATGCACGACTGGTAGAAAGCCAGTCGTTTTATGTAGATGTCTCCGTTCTTACCGGAGAATCACTACCTGTTTCTCGGTCGTGCGAACCCGTTACTACCGAAAATATACGTGGTTCGGATGCTCCTAACTTAGTATTTGCTGGTTCTACAGTTGCCGCAGGTCGGGGACTGGCAGTAGTTTATGCTACGGGTACGCATACTGAATTTGGTCAAGTCGCCCACCTAACTGCTAATGTCAAGCGCGAACCCAGCACTTTAGAAGTGCAGATTTCCAAAGTGGTTCACACAATTACGATCGTTGCGATCGCTATGGGTGTAGTTGTGTTTCTACTCACTAATATTTTAGTGGGTATGGGAATTAAGGAAAGCTTCATTTTTGCCATCGGGATCATCGTTGCGTTCGTGCCAGAAGGGTTACTACCAACAGTCAGCTTAGCTTTGGCAATTGGCGTCCAGCGAATGGCAAAACAAAATGCACTAGTACGCCGTCTTTCAGCAGTGGAAACTTTGAGTGCAACGACGGTCATCTGCACTGACAAAACAGGGACTTTAACTAAAAACGAAATGACCGTCCGCAAACTGTGGATTCCGGGTGCAGAAATTAATGTTACAGGAGTGGGTTACGAACCAAAAGGAGAAGTCGAAATTATCAATTCTGAGTATCAACCCCAAGTAAAGTTACTATTGGCAGGTGCAGCACTTTGCTCAAATGCCCGGTTAAATCATCCCTCAGCTTCGAGTCAGTGGCAAGAATTGGGAGACCCTACCGAAGCAGCCTTGTTAGTTGCTGCAATGAAAGCTGGCTTTAAATTGGAAGAGTTGCAGCACCAAGCGCCACGACTGCGAGAAATACCCTTTGATTCCCATCGCCGGATGATGACGGTGTTACTCGAAGGTAGCTTAGAGTTCGATCCACAAGTACAAGCCACAACAGCACTTAAAACTCACGACTCGCTACTAATATTTACTAAAGGCGCACCATTGGATGTGCTGGAACATTCTCGGTTTATCCTGCATAACGGACAACAGCAGCAATTAACAGAAGCACAACGCGCAAAAGTCAAGGCGGCAAACGATGAACTTGCAAGTCAAGGTTATCGTGTTTTGGGTGTGGCGACGCGGCAAGGAAGTAGGGAATTAGGCGAACAGGAAAACGCAACTTTAGAAGCAGACCTAACGTTTATCGGACTTGTGGCAATGATAGATCCACCTCGTCCGGAAGTTGCAGATGCGATCGCACTTTGTCATCATGCTGGCATCCAAGTCACCATGATTACAGGCGACTACGGTCTGACGGCAGCTGCGATCGCTCAAAAAATTGGTTTAATTAATAATGGCAAACCTAACGGTAAAAGCAGAGTCATCACAGGCGAACAATTGGGGCATCTTTCCAACGCCCAAGTACGCCAAATCCTCCACAAACAGAAACATGGCTTGGTATTTGCGCGGGTAATGCCCGAACAAAAGTTAAGGCTTGTACAAGCGTATAAAGATTTAGGTCATGTAGTCGCCGTCACTGGTGATGGCGTGAATGATGCCCCGGCGTTACGCGCTGCAAATATCGGTATTGCAATGGGTATGAATGGTACAGATGTCGCACGCGAAGCCGCTGATATTATTTTGGTTGATGACAACTTTGCCACCATCGTCACCGCTATTGAGCAAGGACGAGCAGTTTATCAAAATATCCGCAAGTTCATTACTTATATTCTTGCATCAAACATGGCGGAGTTTCTGCCGTTTTTAGCAATGGTGTTGTTTAAAATACCTCCAGCACTAGTAATTCTACAAATATTAGCAATTGATTTAGGAACCGATATGGTTCCAGCCCTCGCCTTAGGTGCAGAACGCCCAGAAAAAGGTTCCATGAGACAACCGCCGCGCCAAAAGTCCAAAGCATTGCTCGATTTACCGCTGATGCTGCGTGCTTATTGTTTCTTAGGCTTACTCGAAGGGTTAGCAGGGATGACGGGATTTTTCTTAGTTTGGTGGGCAAATGGTTATGGACTCACTCAATTACAAGCGGTAAATTCCAGTATTCTTTCGCACTCAGCCAGCGCCACAACAATGGCAATTTACCACCAAGCAACAACTGTGACATTAGCTGCGATCGTTGCTTGTCAGGATGGCAACGTCTTTGCTTGTCGTTCCGAAAGAGTTTCAATTTTCCGGTTGGGTTTCTTTACAAACCGTTTAATTTGGTTAGGAATTGCAGTTGAGTGGGTGTTGATTTTGTCAATTATCTATTCTCCAACCTTGCAGAAAATCTTCTCAACTGCTGCTTTGCAACCTTCTCACTGGTTGGCGTTGCTTGTTTGCCCACCGTTGATTTTAATAGCCGATGAATTACGTAAGGCAATTGTGCGACGGGGAGGGCGGAGTGGGGAGATGGGGAGATGAGGGAGGTGGGGAAGATGAGGGAGATGAGGGAAAATAACTCCTCACTCCTAACTCAACACTCAGCACTTTGCTATAGATTGCGAGGTGCGTTCTCTCCCGCTTTTTTATACGAGACACTCCGCAAACCCTAACGCCAATTTACTCCCCGACATAAATACTTAATGCACGCGCTGTTTGCACTAAAAAATTATTGGAATCTACAAGACATGGACTACTAGCTAAGACTGTTTCTAAAGGAACTGCTACAACTTGTCCATTTTGCCAAGCTACCATTTGTGCAGATTGCCCATCAGCTAATAAATCTACGGCGGCTTTACCAAAAGCGGTTGCGATTAAACGGTCTAAAGCTGAGGGAATTCCACCTCGTTGGATGTGTCCTAAAACGGAAACCCGAATGTCAATTTCATTGTTAGTGCGACAGCGAAGTTCATCGGCAATATATTGACCCATACCACAGGATGGCTTTTCGCAGGATGGCTGGCTGGATGAATCGCCTGCTATTTGAATGCCTTCTGCCACAACGACAATTGCAAATCTGCGTCCCCAGCGATCGCGTAATTCTGCTAAATGTTCGCATACACCTTTGATTTTGTAGGGAATTTCGGGAATCAAAATCACATCTGCACCACCTGCAATGCCAGACTGTAGCGCTAAATGTCCTGCTGTGCGTCCCATGACTTCCACAATCATCACGCGATCGTGACTGGCTGCTGTAAATGTCAAACGATTTAAGGCATCAACAATTGTATTGACGGCAGTATCAAACCCAACTACTCTTTCTGTTTTGCCAACATCATTATCAATTGTTTTCGGAATGGCCACAAAGTTCCAGTTTCCTTGCTTTTGCAGTTGGTTGAGAATTGCTAAACTCCCATCTCCACCAATAGCAATCAAGGCATCTAATTCTAAAGCATGGTAACCAGCAACAATCTCTTCAATATGAGCCAAAGTATCTCCCTTGTTGATGCTACCCAGAATCGTGCCTCCCATATTCAACAAAGGGTCAATACCACGTAGGTCTAGACCATGTATGCTCAGAGGAATTGCCTTTCTCTCTAAAAGCCCTCTAGTTGCATAAGGAATACCCACTACCTGCCAGTTATAAGTAAGGGTGGCATGACTAACAACCGCTCGAATTACAGCATTGAGTCCGGGACAATCACCACCACTGGTCAAAATGCCAAGTCGTTTTTGCATAGTCATCACACCTCAAGAAGAAAAGCAGAGGGCAGTCCCGATGAAAAAATTTCATAGCCAAGCATGAAAATGGGCAGGGGGCAGGGAGCAGGGGGCAGGGGGCAGGGGGCAGGGGGCAGGGAGCAGGGGGCAGGGGGCAGGGGGAATTAGGGTATTGAGGTATCTACATCGATATCGGTCGAAGTAGTATTTTCAAGTCAGCAAGAAAGTAGGAGGCAGAAGACGGCAATTCTTCTACCTCATTGTTGAACCCTGTTTTAGCTACCTCTTGAGGTTAAGTCAAAAATCTGAGGAAGTTGTGAGGATCTAACTAAAGTATTACGTATCTTTCAAACTCTTCTCTCTGTGTCCTTGCGTCCCCATCTGTAATCCTATTTTGGAGAATTGGTATTACTTTCCTCACAAGTTTCTCAAATTGTTCTCCTATCATTTTAACTCTGAGAGGCAGAACATTCTGAAGTTCTAAAAAAGGCTCAAAAGATGAATTCAGCAACTGCTGCTAAAACTAAAAACACAGCAAAAGATAAGCGCTTTAAAATGCTGGATGCAACTATCAAACGCTACCAGTATCAACAAGATGCACTCATTGAGATATTGCATAAAGCGCAGGAACTTTTTGGTTATTTAGAAAACGATGTATTAATTTACGTTGCTCACAATCTCAAACTGCCACCTAGTCGAGTTTATGGTGTTGCCACGTTCTACCATTTGTTTTCACTTGCACCTAGTGGGGTACATACCTGTGTAGTCTGTACGGGTACAGCTTGTTATGTCAAAGGCGCTGAAGCTATCTTGGCAAATTTGGAAAAATCTATTCATATACACCCTGGTGAAACTACGGCAGATAATCAAATTTCACTATTAACAGCAAGGTGTTTGGGTGCCTGTGGAATTGCCCCTGCTGTAGTATTTGATGGCACAGTTATAGGCAATCAAACTGCTGAATTAGTTAGCGATCGCATCAAGGGTTGGTTGCAAGATGGATCTACCTGAGTTAATTGAAATGGGCCCTAGCGAGCTACATACCATACAGCTATGCACAAATATAGTTTGTTACGCAAAAGGCGCTCCAACTATCCTGGCACATCTAGAAAAATTTTTCGAGATAAATTCTGGTGAAACCACGGCAAATAATCAAATTTTACTTCTAACAACAAAGTGTTTAGGTGCCTGTGAAATTGCGCCTGCTGTAGCATTCGATGGCACAATTTTAGGCAATCAAACTGCTGAATTAGTTGGCGATCGCATCAAAGGATGGTTGCAAGATGGATCTACCTGAGTTAATAGAAATTGCTCAAAAAGAACGTACTTTAGAGAAACCTGTGCAAATTCGCTGTTGTGTTGCAGCTGGTTGTCTGTCTGCAAATTCACAAGCCGTCAAACAGCGTTTAGAAGAAGCTGTAACGGCAGAAAATTTGGCAGAAAAAGTGGAAGTTCGTGGTGTTGGTTGTATGCGTTTGTGCTGTCAAGGACCATTAGTAGAAGTGGGGAGTGGGGAAGAGTCTAAGGAATCTCCATCTAATAAATTGTATGAAAAAGTTACACCTGATGATGCACTCTCAATTGTCGCCGCTATCAATGGAGGAGAGACAACAGTCAAACAGGGGGATTTAACGCATCCATTTTTTACACACCAAATGCCGATTGTTTTAGAAAACAGTGGCAAAATCGATCCAGAACGCATTCAATCTTATATTGGCGCCCAAGGTTATAGAGGGCTTTACCATGTCTTGCGAGAGATGAAAGCCAACGAAGTAGTCGATACGATTACTCGCAGTGGTTTACGAGGACGTGGTGGTGCTGGTTACCCTACAGGTTTGAAATGGGCAACCGTGGCCAAAGCACAAGGAGAAGGCAAATTTGTCATCTGCAATGCTGATGAAGGAGATCCCGGTGCATTTATGGATCGCAGTGTCCTAGAAAGCGATCCCCATCGTGTTTTGGAAGGAATGGCGATCGCAGCTTACGCTGTCGGCGCAAATCAAGGCTACATCTACATCCGGGCAGAATATCCGGTTGCGATTAATCGTCTACAAACTGCCATTCACCAAGCCCAACGTCTTGGTATCTTGGGTAGTCAAATTTTCGATTCTCGATTTGATTTTAAAATTGATATTCGTATTGGTGCTGGGGCTTACGTGTGTGGTGAAGAAACTGCCTTAATGGCTTCTATTGAAGGTAAACGCGGTACCCCTCATCCCCGTCCGCCCTACCCGGCTGAGTCTGGTTTATGGGGTCATCCTACCTTAATTAATAACGTTGAAACCTACGCTAATGTTGCACCCATTATCCGCAAAGGTGCTGACTGGTTCGCTAGCATTGGCACCCAAAAAAGCAAAGGTACAAAGGTTTTTGCGTTGGCAGGCAAAATCCGTAACACTGGTTTAATAGAAGTACCAATGGGAACTTCATTAAAGCAAATTGTGGAAGCAATGGGCGGTGGCGTACCAGATGGCGGTGTGGTAAAAGCTGTGCAAACTGGTGGCCCTTCTGGGGGATGTATTCCGGCATCAGCTTTTGAGAGCATAGTGGATTATGAGTCACTGACTCAACTTGGTTCGATGATGGGTTCCGGTGGGATGATTGTTATGGATGAAACTACCAACATGGTGGATGTCGCCCGCTTTTTCATGGAATTTTGCATGGATGAATCTTGCGGTAAGTGTATTCCCTGTCGGGTAGGAACGGTGCAGTTATATAAATTGTTATCCAAGATTAGTGAAGGTAAGGCATCCTTCGCTGATTTGGAACTGCTAGAAGAACTATGCGACATGGTGAAACATACCAGCTTGTGTGGTCTTGGTCAATCTGCACCCAATCCAGTATTTAGTACCTTGCGTTATTTCCGCGATGAGTATTTGGCTTTGGTTAGTTAATTGAAACGCAAAGAGGCGCGGAGGTTAACGCAAAGGTACGCAAAGTATGTTTTTGTCGGTTCTCTAAAAATTTAGGCATCAAAGATAAATAAGAAATGGTTGTAAAAACTTTAACAGTTAATGAACAATTAATTAGTGCCCGTGAGGAGGAAACTATTCTCCAAGCGGCGCAAGATGCAGGGATTCATATTCCGACTTTGTGTCATTTGGAAGGAGTTGGAGATGTTGGGGCTTGTCGGCTTTGTTTGGTGGAAATTGCTGGTAGTAATAAATTGCAACCTGCTTGTGTAACGAAAGTTACTGAGGGTATGGAGGTGCAAACGAATAGCGATCGCCTGCAAAATTATCGCCGCACAATTATAGAAATGCTCTTTGCTGAAGGCAATCATATTTGCTCGGTGTGCGTTGCTAATGGTAATTGCGAATTGCAAGATTTGGCAATTGAAATGGGTATGGATCGTGTGCGGTTGGATTATCAATATCCTAATCGCAAAGTTGATGTTTCTCACCATCGCTTTGGCGTTGACCACAACCGTTGTGTTCTTTGCACTCGTTGCGTGCGTGTTTGTGACGAAATTGAAGGAGCGCACACTTGGGATATGGCAGGTAGGGGGACAAATTCCCATGTCATTACCGATTTAAATCAACCTTGGGGAACTTCGCAAACTTGTACTTCCTGCGGTAAATGCGTGAATGCTTGCCCAACAGGTGCGCTTTTTGACAAAGGATCGAGCGTTGGTGAAATGAAACACGATCGCGCCAAACTTGATTTTTTAGTTACAGCAAGGGAAAAACAGCAATGGTTTGTTTAGCTGGCGATCGTGAATTCAACCAATTCTCTAAATTCCGTAACATCTTCAAACCTTGAAACCTAAATTTTATTAATTACGAATTACGAATTACAAAGGGGTAAATCAAATGTTACGCCGCATCTTAAAAATATTTTGGTGGCTTTTCTTGCTGGGAATATTAACAATATATATATATGTGGGTTTAGCAAGTTTCACATCTAAACAAGTAATTGCTGCTGTCGTTCAATTAGAAGAATCGCCACAAGAAAGAATTTATCGCTCACAGGAAAAATTGAACGATCAATTAGGAAATTATTGGCAGGTTGTTCTGTTTAAGCGAGTTGATTCTAATAGCCATAAAATATCTTCCATAAATCTCCGCTTGGTGGGATTTACCGGTTCTCAGGAACTTCCCCATCCTTTACCACTGAAAATTACTACCGATACAGGTAAAGTATTGACTGCTCCCGATATTTTCCTCGATGAAGCACCAGCACCAACCATCGCTCAGTATGACTTTAAGGATGTTTTGCCTCAATTACCAACTCAAGAATTGTTGATTGGTATACCTGTAGGTAAACAAAACTTCATCAATCTTTCAATCCCCGAAGATGTTGTGGAGGAATGGCAAGAAATTGCCCTAAAGTCCTGAATCCTAATATCAAAATTTATTTTCTTCCCATTTATACTTTGATAAAAAATGGCTCGTTTAAAATTAGCAACGGTTTGGTTAGGCGGGTGTTCTGGCTGTCATATGTCTTTTCTCGATTTGGATGAATGGCTGATTGATTTAGCAGAACAAGTGGATTTAGTTTTTAGTCCTTTTGTTGATGCTAAAGAATATCCCCAAGGAGTGGATGTGGTGTTAGTTGAGGGTGCAGTTGCTAATGAAGAACACCTGGAAATGATTCAGAGAGTAAGAGAGCGATCGCAAATTCTTGTTTCTTTTGGCGATTGTGCTGTCACTGGTAATGTTACCGCTTTACGCAACCCTTTAGGTAGTGCCGAACCTGTACTTCAACGTTGTTACATCGAAGCAGCGGATATTTACGGCACAATCCCCCATGAACCTGGTATTGTCCCAACCTTATTAGATAAAGTCATACCAGTACATAGAGTAGTATTAGTTGATATTTATTTACCAGGGTGTCCACCTAATGCAACTCGAATTAAAGCAGTGTTAGAGCCACTGTTAAGAGGAGAAAAACCACTGCTTGAAGGACGCGAATTTATCAAGTTTGGTTAACTTCACAAGTTACTCAAATTCTTTATCTAAGGTAAAAGGGACTGGGGACTGGGGAATTACCAGTGTGGGACGAGTGGGAGAGGTGGGAAGCTTTTTTATAATCTCCCTCATCTCCCTCATCTCCCTCATCTCCCTCATCTCCCTCATCCCCCAAATTATGGTTATGACAGTTAATTATCGGGAAAGAATCATTGCTCTTTGGACAGTATTTCTATTAGGAACACTGTTTCATACACAACTAGGTTTAATGCCGCTTTTTCACAGTTTACCTGTTGTCGAATCTCAAAAAGCTGCAAATATCAATGATATTTTTGGAATTATGTGGTTGATGTTGGGCTTTTTTGTCCTACCAATGCTAGCAATTATTGGTACTGCTTTTACCGATTCAAAGCGTTATCGAATGATTCATTTTGGCTTAACCATCTTTTACAGCATCATGAACTTACTACATGTGATTTTAGATTTATTTGTCCAGCCAGTTCTCTGGTATCAGATAGCCTTGATGGTCTTTTTAGTGATTGTAGGTTTATTGTTAAACATTACTGCTTTTAAATGGATGCGGCTGCAACCTATAGCGAATAAATCCCAAAGAAATGTAGAACACTCACCTTTTTAGTCCTAAGGGATTTCCAAGAAATAAATTATCGAACCACGGAGGCGCAGAGAACACAGAGAGAGGAGAAATACAGAGGGTTTTTGCTTTAGTTTTGGGATATTTTTTTATTTGCAATTTCCTAAACTCAACTTGCGTTCAATATTGATTTTAGGAATTGATTAGCAATTAAAACCTCATGGTAATAATTAAGATTTAAAATCTTAGTTTTTACTCAAATTATTCAGATACATGCTAAATTTATGAACAGATTTATTCTCATTACTAAGATTATCAAATTTATTCAAGCTGTGTAGCGTCAGCATCATTATAAATTTGGAGAGTATTATGTTGAAAGCATCTGACATTATGACTAAAGATGTTGCTACAATTCGCAGTTCAGCAACGGTGGCTGAAGCAGTTAAACTCTTAAAAGCAAGGGACTGGAAAGCACTCATTGTAGATCGTCGCCATGAACAGGATGCCTACGGAATTATTACTGAAAGCGATATTGTATATAAAGTGATTGCTTATGGTAAAGACCCCTCTAGAATACGTGTTTATGAAGTGATGACCAAGCCTTGTATTGTCATCAATCCTGACCTTGGTTTAGAATACGTAGCAAGATTATTTGCTGAGTATAATTTGCACAGAGCGCCTGTTATTCAGGGTGAACTAGTGGGTATCATTTCCCTAGCTGATATTCTAGCTAATAGTAACTTTCTTGAACTGCCCCATACTATCCTACTAGAACAACAACTTCAGGACGAAATTAAAAAAGCTCGTGCAATTTGCGATCGAAAAGGCATCCATTCAGAAGAATGTGCTGCTGCTTGGGATGTCATTGAGGAATTACAAGCCGAGATGGCACATCAACGAGATGAGAAAGTCATGAAAACAGCTTTTGAAGAATACTGCGATGAATATCCAGAAGCCAAAGGATTCTATAACACTTGGTGTAGTGGTTGACGGGATTTTAGATTTTAAATTTTGGATTTTGGATTGAAGATTGAAAATAAAAAATTTAAAAATATTACAAGTCTGCGAATGAATTCACGGGATAAATCTAAAATCTAAAATCCAAAATTAAGATATTTATGAAAAAAATAATCATCGACCCAGTTAGCCGAATTGAAGGACATGCCAAAATCAGTATTTATTTGGATGATACAGGACAAGTAAGCGATGCTCGCTTTCATGTTACAGAATTTCGCGGCTTTGAAAAGTTTTGTGAAGGTCGCCCGTTGTGGGAAATGCCAGGAATTACGGCGCGGATTTGTGGAATTTGTCCGGTGAGTCATTTGTTGGCATCGGCGAAGGCTGGCGATCGCATTCTCGCTGTTACAATTCCGAAAGCAGCTGAAAAACTGCGCCGTTTAATGAATTTAGGGCAAATCATCCAATCCCACGCCTTGAGTTTCTTCCACCTCAGCGCCCCAGATTTATTATTAGGCATGGATAGCGATCCTGCAAAACGCAATGTATTTGGCTTAATTGCAGCCGAACCAGAACTAGCGCGTGGCGGAATCCGCTTGCGTCAATTTGGACAAGAAATTATTGAACAATTGGGAGGGCGAAAAATACATCCATCATGGGCAATTCCTGGTGGTGTCCGCGAACCTTTATCCTCAGAAGGACGCACCCATATTCAAAACCGTATCCCAGAAGCACGCGCCACAATATTAGATGCACTGGGTAGATTTAAAAACTTACTCGAAGATTATGAAAAAGAAGTGCAAACCTTCGGCAATTTTCCTACCTTATTTATGGGGTTAGTCACCCCTGATGGTTTGTGGGAAAATTACGACGGACATATTCGTTTTGTAGATAGTGCTGGTAATATTATTGCTGATAAACTCGATGCAGCTGATTATCAAAAATTTATTGGTGAAGCAGTTCAACCAGATTCTTATTTAAAATCTCCTTATTATCGTCCTTTGGGTTATCCTGACCAGAGCGACTATTGTCGTTTAGATAGTGGTATTTATCGAGTCGGACCGCTAGCACGTTTGAATATTTGCAGTCATATTGGTACACCTTTAGCCGATGCACAGTTGAGAGAATTTAGACACAGAGGTAAAGGCACTGTCACCTCATCATTTTTCTATCACTACGCCCGCTTAATTGAAATTTTGGCTTGCATTGAACGCATAGAAATTATGATGGATGACCCTGATTTATTATCAAATCGACTACGGGCTGATGCTGGCATTAATCAATTAGAAGGAGTGGGTGTAAGTGAAGCACCACGCGGTACATTATTTCATCATTATCAAGTTGATGAAAACGGCTTACTTCAAAAAGTAAATTTAGTAATTGCCACAGGTCAGAATAATCTAGCAATGAATCGCACAGTCGCTCAAATTGCCCGACATTTTATTCACGGTTCAGAAATTCCTGAAGGAATGTTAAACCGAGTTGAGGCAGGAATCAGAGCATTTGACCCTTGTTTGAGTTGTTCAACTCATGCAGCAGGTCAAATGCCCTTGCATATTCAATTAGTTGGGATAGATGGGAGTATTGTTAATGAGGTTTGGCGAGAGTAGGGGCAATACGGTTCGGTTAAGGTTTTCTGATGAAAATTCTAGATCCAAAGACGCGAAAAATCGCCGTCTCTACAAGGATCAATCTTTTGTAGAGACGGCGATTTTTCGCGTCTTTTGGCTTAACCAAACCGTATTGAGAGTAGGGTAGCACAGCTGTGCTACCCTACAAATTGGTGTAATTCAAATTAATTATTAGACTGTGGTATCAAAATATTCCTAATTCTGAATCCTGAATTCTGAATTCTGAATTCTTCCACAAAAGTTCTCTCATAACATTTAACATTCATGCTTATGTGATTTGGATTTCAAAACCCAAATCTACCAAGGGCGATAATTCTTAATGGTAGAATAACAGAAGCATGAAAACGTGAATACAAAACTCCTCATTTCTCCTCAAGAACTCACGTCGCTGTTAGCAGAAAAGTCATCACAGACTGTGATTGTCGATACGCGAAGTCAAGAAGAATATGCTATTTCTCATATTCCTCAATCAATAAATATTAGAGATTTTTTCACCTATCTTTTAGAGAATTCCTCCCCAGCAGGATTAAAGGAATTGCAAGAGTATTTTGCAGAAATTATGAGCAGGGTAGGAATATCCGGTACTGAACATTTAATTGTTTATGAAGATGCTCTCAATAGAGGTTATGGTCAATCTTGTCGAGCAGCTTTCTTACTGAAATATTTGGGTTGCACTCAGGTATCTATTTTACACGGAGGATATAAAGCATGGCTCAAAGCAGGATTACCTACTACCGATGAAGTACCGAACCGTGAAAGTAGCATATTTAGATTGCATCCCAACGCTGACATAATGGTGACTACTGCCGAAATGTTGCAAGCAATTGATAACCCAGCAATTATTAAATTAGATGTGCGCGATTGCAATGAATGGCTTGGGCTGAGTTCTTCTCCCTACACTCCTGATTTTTGTCCCCGCAAAGGTAGAATCCCTAACGCAGTATGGTTAGAATGGCATCGTCTGATGAATTGTGATTCCGAAATCCCCATGTTGCGATCGCCAGCCGAAATCCAAGAAATTTGCCAGTCACTAAGTATTACTTCAGAGTCTATTGTGTATATTTACTGCTTTAAAGGTTCAAGGGCTGCAAATACATTAATAGCCCTTGAACAAGCAGGAATTTCTGCTAGAAATTATTTTGGCTCTTGGAATGAATGGTCTCGTGATTTTGCACTACCAATTGATAGCAGAGTCATATCATGAACAACACTAGAAGCGATCGCAATAATTTTTCTTCATTCAAACAATACCATCTGTCATTACCCAACATTATTATTGCACATTAAACAAAAATGGTTTGACAGATAAAATCATACGCTCTAGCTCCGTTTTATTGTGTTTGAGAAGAGTATGTCCCCATAATTTATTCGTGTTATCAGAGCAATCTTTTGCAAGAGCTTCTCCGATCTGCTCAAAATTCTCTCTAATGTCTCTCCTTAAAATTTCTGGTTCAGATAGCACTCCAAGAATGAATACTCTATCAATTAAATCCTTTGAAATTTTATCCTTGACATAACTCAATCTATTTTCATCTTCATCAAAATCAATCAGCAAGACAATCATTCTGTGTGGATATTGTCGCATCGTAGTGGCATAATCATGCGTGAATATCTCCACAACATTCTCCCAGCCACGAGCCTCTGGTAAAACTTGAATAGCCCGATTATTGAGGTTGAGATTTAGAATAAATCTGTTTGCAATTTGGCGATTAGCATCGTCTTCGGGCAAAACAAAAAGATGCGGTTGATACTTATTTATGCTCATATTTCTATATCGCCACGAATCAAGGCATCTACAAAATCACCTTGAACAGACAGATCGCTGAGCAGTCTGACTAAAGTTGGTTCTAAGTGGGTTTTTCGATGTAGAACTAAGGTGTTTTCATCTGAAAATTTTCGGATTGCTTCAGGATTATGAGATGTCACTAAAATTTGACCACTATTCTTAAATGATCGTCGCAGTGATGTGACAAAATGACCAACCTCTGATAATGATAGATAGTTGTCAGGCTCATCCCAGAAGCAAAAAAGTGGTCCGTAGAATTTGTTAGCAGCTAAGACGACAGCACAAAGAAAAAAGCATTTTTCGCCGTCAGATAAGTCTTTAAAGTCAATACTCAGATTTGCATTATTTGCTTCAAATCGAACAATCATATTTTTAGAATCTTTGCCAATCTGTTCATTCAGAAAATCCTGAATGTCAGGCATAACTTCTCGGAGATATTTGTCAACTTGTGTGTAAGCCGCAGGATAACGACTAAGTAACCCAGAAATCCACTCCCCGAAGTTTGAAGCGTCTGGCTTTGGCTCCAAAGTTTCACCGTTAGATTCTCCAGTCATCAAGGTTGGGAGCGGAGATAAAATAATCGTGCGACCAAGCCAAGTCTTGAAAATATGAAGTGGATCGGTTTCTGATTGCTCCTGAATTATTGGAAGAGCAACAAGATGCCAATCTACAAGAAACTGAGCCTCACGATTTTGTGAACTGTTGTGAAGAGTGACCTGAGCTTCTTTTCGAGAGTAGATTGGATCTCCTAAAACTAGCAGTTGCTCTTCAAAAACTCGAAGCTCTTTAAATTTTTCTGGCAACTCTAAGGCTAGGACATATTTGTATAATTTATCGTCAAGTAATACTTCTATTTCAAACCGGATCGGCACATCAGACCTTCCACGAGCAAAATCTTTTGGGCTAATAAGGTTAAGGTTTTCAAGTTCGCGCATTCTATTGATGCCTCGACTAATCTTCTGAAGCACCTCTAATGCAATTCCAATAGTTGATTTACCTGCACCGTTTTTTCCAATCAAGAGAGCAGATGACATCCCCTTTATCGGCAGTTCAAAGTTTTCTAAGCATCTGAAGTTGTGTATGTACAGTCTTTGGAGCATAGGAAAACAATTCCAAGAAGTGGAAAGTGAAAGAACTTTTTGATCTGCCTAAGTAGTGAATAAGCATTGGCAAGAGTTTCTAGCGAATTCGGGTGTTTTGCCGATCGATACAAGGATTAGCCCTATATTAGATTACATTTAGTTTCAAAACAAATGTCAATAATTTGAAAAAATTGTGATAAATATTTAAAAGCTTGTCTATATCCTCACAATTTCCTCAAGTTTTTTCCCTAAGTTGAAACTGGTGTTAGACAGCTAAAAATTATGAATTGCAATGTAATAGCTATCGGTTACGGTAATGAGTTGCGTAGTGATGATGGCATTGGTCAACGAGTAGCTAAGGCGTTGCATCTATCTAACGTGAAATCTCTTGCTGTCCATCAACTGACACCCGAACTTGCCCAAAATTTAGCCCATGCTGATTTGGCAATCTTTATCGATGCTTGTTTCACCTCCCAAAGTTCCCAGATACAAGTAGAATCACTTTCACCTGCATCTTTCAAGATTATCGCCGGACATATGAGCGATCCGCGATCGCTTTTAGCTCTGACTAAAGCAATTTACGGTTATTGTCCGCCGTCTTGGTGGATTAAAGTACCAGGAGTAAACTTTGAGTTAGGCTACACTTTATCACCAACTGCCGAAACTGGAGTGGCGATCGCTTTACAAAAAGTTACCCAAATTATAGACGAAACTTTTAGCGTACTTCTTTAAAATTTTCCTGAACGCTTACCTGAAACACCAACTCATGCAAAAGCCTATCCAGTCACCCATCGAACACGCCTATGATATTTTGCGAACCGAGAAAGTTAATCCTCTCGGTGCTATTTTTTCGCCAAAAAGTGTTGCGGTAATTGGTGCTAGCGAAAAAGCTGATAGTGTTGGACGCACTCTGTTATGGAACTTAATTAGTAATCCTTTTGGTGGAACAATTTTCCCTGTCAATCCCAAACGCCACAGCATCCTGGGAATCAAAGCCTACCCGACTATATTTGATGTCCCAGAATTAGTGGATTTAGCAGTTATCGCCACCCCAGCGCCTACAGTTCCCAACATTATCAGTCAGTGCGTTGATGCAGGTGTCAAAGGTGCAATTATCCTCAGTGCTGGTTTTAAAGAAGCTGGTGCAGAGGGTGTAGCCTTAGAACAGCAAATACTTGAGCAAGCACATCGTGGCAATATGCGGATTATAGGCCCCAATTGCTTGGGTGTGATGAGTCCACGCACCGGTTTAAATGCGACTTTTGCCAGTACAATGGCGCGTCCTGGGAATGTCGGCTTTATTAGTCAAAGTGGAGCGCTTTGTACTGCTATCCTGGATTGGAGTTTTCGGGAAAACGTTGGTTTTAGCGCCTTTGTTTCCCTTGGTTCAATGCTGGATGTGGGTTGGGGAGATTTAATTTACTACCTTGGTGATGACCCCCAGACAAAAAGTATTGTAATTTACATGGAATCAATTGGAAATGCGCGATCGTTTCTCTCAGCAGCGCGGGAAGTTGCCTTAACTAAGCCGATTATTGTCATCAAAGCAGGACGTACCGCAGCCGCAGCCAAAGCCGCAGCTTCTCACACTGGCGCACTTACAGGCAGTGATGAGGTTTTGGATGCAGCTTTCCGCCGTTGTGGGGTGTTGCGCGTCAACAGCATCTCTGACTTGTTTGATATGGCAGAGGTATTAGCAAAACAACCCCGTCCCAAAGGGCCACGCCTGACAATTGTCACTAACGCGGGGGGACCTGGAGTCCTGGCTACCGATGCTTTGATTGCTGCTGGTGGAGAAGTTGCACCAATTTCTGAAGAAACAACCGCAGCTTTGAATCAAATACTACCAACACATTGGAGTCACGGTAATCCGATTGATATTCTCGGTGACGCCGATCCCCAAAGATATACCAAAGCCTTAGAAATTGCTGCTAAAGATCCAAATAGTGACGGCTTATTGGTGATTCTGACTCCTCAAGCAATGACAGATCCCACCCAAACAGCCGAACAATTGAAACCCTACGCACAGATAGCAGGTAAACCCATCCTTGCCAGTTGGATGGGAGGAGCAGACATCGCCGCAGGTGAGATGATTCTCAACCGTCACCATATTCCTACATATACTTACCCCGATACTGCTGCTCGGATTTTTAGTTACATGTGGCAGTCTAGTTATAACTTGCGCGGTATCTACGAAACTCCTGTAATGCCTGAATTTGATTTTGCTTCAGGCATACCAGACCGTAACTGTGTGGAAAAAATTATCCAAACAGCACGTCAGGCACAGCGAACTATTCTTACGGAGTTTGAATCCAAGCAAATTTTAGCAGCTTATGGTATTCCGGTGGTTGCCACTTGCGTTGCTAAAAGTGAGGATGAAGCAGTTCAATGTGCTGAAACAATTGGTTATCCAGTGGTTTTAAAGCTGTTTTCCGAGATTATTACTCATAAAACCGATGTTGGCGGCGTGCAGTTGAATCTGAAAGATGCTGAAGCTGTACGACATGCTTACCGTATTATTGAATCTTCTTTAGAGGAGAAATTGCAACGCGATCCTGATTATTTAGACGCGATGAATCGCGTCTCTACAAAATTATTTTTGGGTGTAACGGTGCAGCCAATGGTAAAAATGGCTGGTTATGAATTGATTATTGGCAGTAGTTTGGATGCACAGTTTGGACCGGTGTTGCTGTTTGGCGCAGGAGGACAGCTAGTTGAGGTTTTTCAAGATCGGGCGATCGCACTTCCACCCCTGAATACGACTTTAGCGCGGCGGATGATGGAGCAAACACAAATTTATAAGGCGCTCAAAGGAGTCCGGGGACGCAAAAGTGTCGATCTGGCTGCCCTTGAACAATTAATGGTGGTATTTAGTCAATTAGTTGTAGAACAGCGTGGGATTAAGGAAATCGATATTAACCCGTTGCTAGCTTCATCTGAACAATTAATCGCCCTCGATGCTCGAATTATCCTTCACGAACCAAATGTTAAACAAAGCGAACTACCAAAGTTAGCGATTCGACCTTATCCTACACAATATGTCAGCAATTGGACGATGAAAGATGGCACTCCTGTGACCATTCGTCCCATCCGTCCAGAAGATGAACCGCTGATGGTGCAATTTCACAAGACACTCTCAGAGCAAAGCGTTTATTTTCGGTATTTTCACTTAATAAAACTCCAGTCAAGAGTAGCCCACGAACGGCTAACACGTATTTGTTTTATTGATTATGACCGCGAAATAGCCCTAGTTGTAGAACATCAAAATCCCGAAACCCAGACACGGGAAATATTAGCAGTTGGGCGGTTAAGTAAAATACATGGTACAAGTGAAGCAGAATTTGCAATTGTGGTGAGCGATCGCTCTCAGTGCCAAGGTATAGGAACCGAGTTACTACAAAGGTTACTGCAAGTGAGTCGAGATGAGCAACTAAATAAAATTACTGCTGATATTTTGGTTGATAATTATGGTATGCAAAAAGTTTGTGAGAAACTTGGTTTTCGCATTGAACGCACCGACGATCCTACTGTAGTCAAAGCCCAAATCGACATCTAAAATCAAGTCCAGATAATCATTCGGTATTTTCAGGTTAAGTAGCTCAACAAAGACACCCAGAACCGTGACCTTTTTCTCATGACTCAGATGTTGGGATCAATGGTGCGTAGGCGTAGCCCGTCGTAGACATCGCCGATACATTTCAGAGCAATCGAAAAACCCACACAATCTGAGTACAATTTGATTAGACATAGGCAAGCGTGACCTTCCATGACTCCAGCAACCGATATTCGTACAAGAGCGATGTCTACGACGGGCTGCGCCTACGCACTGATTGAGCAGTTATCTCCAGAAAAGTTAACTGCCGTCGTTCAATTGTTAGAATTTCTGTCTGAACCCTCCCAGCAAGGGGCATCCAATCCTCAGGAGGTAGCCCTGCTTGAAGTCATCCAACGTCGCCTTCAGCCCGATCGGCAGAAAAGATTAGAGGAATTACGCGATCGCTCTGAGTGGGGCGAACTTACCGACATCGAACATCAAGAATTGATCCAGTATGAGGATCAGCTAGAACAGTGGCGGGTAGACCGCCTGGAAGCTCTCATGGAGTTAGCAAGGCTAAAGAATATTGACTTGCTTACCTTGAATCGTCAATTCCTGTCGGAGTCTCAGCCCTTCCATGCCGCCTGAGTCTGAGAGAGTACCTGCGGCGCTGAGACGAACAGTAGCCAGCAGAGCAAAAAATCTTTGTGAATATTGCCGATGCCCAGAAGAATTTTCTCCTGACAGCTTTACTAGAAGTCTTCACAAGTTTCTCAACTTCTTGTTCTAATGTCAAAAGTAGACCCAGCTTAGTCATTGCTAGCGCCCAGAGACTTTCAGAGGTGTCAGAAGATGAACAAGAGAAGCTTTGCAACCATAGACGGCAATGAGGCTGTTGCCCAAGTCGTCTATCAACTCAATGAAGTCATTGCCATTTACCCAATTACTCCTTCTTCACCAATGGCTGAGTGGGCAGATGCTTGGGCTAGTGAAGGAAAACCTAATATTTGGGGTACTGTTCCCTCGGTGGTACAGATGCAGAGTGAAGGCGGTGTGGCTGGTGCTGTACATGGTGCTTTGCAAACTGGTTCACTGACAACTACATTTACAGCATCCCAGGGATTATTGTTGATGATCCCCAATATGTACAAAATTGCTGGAGAGTTAACACCTACAGTATTTCATATTGCAGCGCGATCGCTAGCCGCACAAGCCCTCTCTATTTTCGGTGACCACAGTGATGTCATGGCAGCCCGTGGTACTGGTTTTGCCATGCTGTGTGCCGCATCAGTGCAAGAAGCACAAGATTTTGCTTTAATCGCCACACGAGCAACCTTAGAATCACGAATACCCTTTCTGCACTTTTTTGATGGCTTCCGTACTTCTCACGAAATTAACAAAGTAGAAACTTTAACACCAGATGACTTACGAGAATTCATTCCCGATGAATTAGTATTCGCCCATCGTTCACGCGCCCTCACCCCCGACAAACCAGTTTTGCGCGGTACAACCCAAAACCCTGATGTCTACTTCCAAGCCAGAGAAACTGTCAATCCTTGCTATCTTGCTTGTGCAGACATCACCCAGAAAGTTATGGATGAATTTGCCGCCATGACTGGGCGACAATACCAACTATTTGAATACCACGGCGACCCAGCAGCCGAACGAGTTATTGTGTTGATGGGTTCCGGTTGTGAAGCTGTACATGAAATAGTCAATTACCTCAATGCTGATGGTGAGCAAGTGGGTGTTTTGAAAGTACGACTATATCGCCCATTTGACGCAATGCGATTTGTCACCGCTTTACCAGAAACTACCCGTGCGATCGCAGTTTTAGACCGCACCAAAGAACCAGGCGCATCTGGCGAACCATTGTATTTGGATGTAGTCGCTGCTATCCATGAAGCATGGGAGCAGGGGAGCAGAGGAACAGAGGAAAAATTAGAGTTAGATTCCCCCCTGCCCCTCCGCGCCTCCGCTCCTTTGCCCAAAATCGTTGGTGGTCGTTATGGTTTATCTTCTAAAGAATTCACACCAGCGATGATTCAAGCTGTCTTTGATAACCTGGCTGCGGCTGAACCAAAAAATCATTTTACTATCGGCATTAACGATGATGTCACCCACACCAGCTTGAATTACGATCCCGAATTTAGCATTGAATCAGACAATATAATCAGAGCTATTTTTTATGGTTTGGGTGCAGATGGTACAGTGGGTGCTAATAAAAACTCAATCAAAATTATTGGCGAAGAAACAAACAATTCTGCTCAAGGCTATTTTGTTTACGACTCCAAAAAATCAGGGTCAGTCACAGTTTCTCATCTCCGTTTTGGCTCACAATTAATTCACTCGACCTATTTAATCAGTAAAGCTAATTTTATTGCCTGTCACCAATGGGAATTTATCGAAAAATTTCCTATCCTCAAAGACATTGTACCAGGTGGCACATTCTTAGTTAATTCTCCTTATGAAAACGATGAAGTTTGGGATCGTCTGCCGCCATCAGTACAAGAGGAAATTATTCAAAAGCATCTGAAATTTTATGTAATTAATGCCTATAAAGTAGCCCATCAAGCAGGTATGGCTGGCAGAATTAACACGGTCATGCAGGTTTGTTTCTTCGCATTATCGGGTGTATTGCCACGAGAAGAAGCCATTACCAAAATTAAAAATTCCATCTCTAAGACTTACGGCAAGAAAGGCGACGAAATTGTGCAGATGAACCTGAAAGCCGTAGATACCACATTAGAAAACCTCTACCCAGTCCCCAGTCCCCAGTCCCCACTTTGTACAGACGCGATTAATCGCGTCTCTACCCACTCCCCATTCCCCATCCTCAGTAAAATGATTGCCCGTCAAGGAGATGAACTACCAGTTAGCGCTTTACCAGCAGACGGTACTTATCCCACTGGTACGGCGAAATGGGAAAAGCGTAACATTGCCCAGGAAATACCTGTTTGGGATACAGATGTCTGCATTCAGTGTGGTAAGTGTGTGATGGTGTGTCCTCACAGTGTCATCCGTAGTAAAGTTTACGAACCGCAGCAGTTAGAAAATGCAACACCAACATTTAAAAGCGCTAATGCTAAAGACCGCGACTGGGAAGGTTTGAAATACACTATCCAAATCGCAGCAGAAGATTGTACAGGCTGCGGTATTTGCGTAGATGTTTGTCCAGCGAAGAATAAATCAGAACTACGCCGCAAAGCCATTAACATGGAACCGCAAAGACCATTACGCGAACAAGAACGAGAAAATTGGGATTTCTTTTTGAATATTCCCAATCCAGATAGAAGCCATCTCAAGCTGACTCATATTAACCAACAGCAAATGCAAGAACCGTTGTTTGAATTTTCTGGGGCTTGCGCTGGTTGTGGTGAGACACCTTATATTAAATTAGCAACGCAGTTGTTTGGCGATCGCATGATTGTTGCCAACGCCACCGGTTGTTCTTCTATCTATGGCGGGAATTTACCCACCACCCCCTGGACGCACAATAGCGAAGGACGCGGCCCGGCTTGGTCAAATTCATTATTTGAAGACAACGCCGAATTTGGACTTGGTTTTCGCATTTCCATTGATAAACAAGCACAATTCGCCGCTGAATTACTCAAACAACTGACAACAAATGTGGGTGAAGAACTGGTAAATAGTATTCTCAATGCCGAACAAAAAGACGAAGCTGATATTTGGGAACAGCGAGAAAATGTAGCGCTGTTAAAACAGAAGTTAGATAAAATTTTCACTGCGGAAATAGACCAAAATCTAAAATCTAAAATCCAAAATCTAAAATCGATTGCTGATTATTTAGTAAAAAAGAGTGTTTGGATTATTGGTGGTGATGGCTGGGGTTATGATATCGGCTTTGGAGGACTAGATCATGTCTTAGCGAGTGGACACAACGTCAATATTCTCATTCTTGATACTGAGGTTTATTCCAATACAGGTGGACAAATGTCCAAAGCCACACCCAAAGCAGCTGTCGCTAAATTTGCGGCTGGGGGTAAAGCTGCACCTAAAAAAGACTTGGGTTTAATGGCCATGACTTACGGCAATGTTTATATTGCTAGCGTCGCAATGGGCGCACGGGATGAACACACCCTTAAGGCATTCTTGGAAGCCGAAGCTTATCAAGGCCCATCATTAATTATTGCCTACAGTCATTGTATTGCCCACGGAATCAACATGAGTACAGCAATGCAAAATCAAAAAGCTGCTGTCGATTCAGGTCAATGGTTACTGTATCGATTTAATCCAGACCGTATTCAGCAAGGAGAAAATCCACTACAACTTGATTCGCGCACACCAAAGTTACCTCTAGAGCAATATATGTATCTAGAAAACCGCTTTAAAATGTTAACCAAGAGTAACGAACAAGTGGCACAGCAGTTACTTAAAGAAGCTCAAGCAGATGTAAAAACCCGTTGGCAAATGTATCAATATTTGGCTGCAATAAATTATTAGACTTCTTGCAAAAGTCCTTACTTTGCGTTCTCTTCTCTGCGTCTCTACGCCTCTGCGTGATACAAAAAATATTTATGCAAGAGGTCTATTGAACTGGGGACTGGGGACTGGGGATTGGGAAGATTTGAATTGGGATTTAGACCTCAACCAAATCTTAAAAGAATTTCTTTTCCAATAAATAAAAAATAGAGTATTTCACGATATATCGCACCCAAATCGAGGCAATACAATTATGGGTTATCAACTCGACCTCAATACCATCACTGGACTTTCTGAACAAGAAGTAGCTTATAGGTTGAAGAGAGAAGGTTATAACGAATTGCCCTCTAGTAAGCAGGGTAGTGTTTTGGCGTTGGCTTCTGAAGTTTTACAAGAGCCAATTTTTTTACTACTTGTTGCTTGTGGTGCAATTTATATCTTTTTGGGTGAGGCGCAAGATGCACTAATTCTACTCGGCTTTGTGTTCTTCATTATGGGCATCACTCTCTATCAAGAGTATAAAACAGAGCGTGCCTTAGAAGCACTGCGCGATTTATCTAGTCCTCGGGCTTTAGTAATTCGTGATGGGAAACAAAAACGCATTGCTGGACGTGAAGTTGTACGCGGAGATATTCTAGTTTTAGCTGAAGGCGATCGCGTTTCTGCTGATGCCATACTTTTATCTTCTACTTACTTGACAGTTGATGAATCCCTGCTTACGGGTGAATCGATACCAGTACGCAAGGTTGCAGGTGGCAGGTTAGAAATGTCTCGTCCTGGTGGTGATGACTTGCCTTTTGTTTACTCTGGGACGTTGATTGTTCAAGGTCAAGGTATTGCTGAAGCTAAAGCTACTGGTATTTATACGGAAATTGGCAAGATTGGTAAGGCTTTGCAAACGGTGAGTCCGGAAGAAACCTTATTACAAAAGGAAACCGGACAGTTAGTAAAAAAACTCGCTGTAATAGCGATCGCTATTTGCGCTGCCATTGTCATTATCTACGGTCTCACTAGAGATAATTGGTTAAATGGCTTTTTAGCTGGTTTAGCCTTAGCAATGGCGATTTTGCCTAATGAATTTCCCGTTGTGGTGACAATCTTTTTGGCTTTAGGTGCGTGGCGGATTTCGCAAAAACACGTTTTAGCACGCCGAATGCCTGCTGTGGAAACATTAGGTTCAGCAACGGTACTCTGTGTTGATAAGACGGGTACGCTGACTTTTAACCAGATGTCAGTCAACCAGTTGTTCGCAGAAAATGAGCTTTACGAACTCAGCTTACACGAGCGAGAGGAACTACCAGAAACTTTTCATCAAATCGTCGAATTTAGTATTTTAGCTAGTCAAAAAGACCCCTTTGACCCAATGGAGAAGGCTTTTAAAGACCTTGGTAATCATTATTTAGCGCATACCGAACATTTGCATGACGATTGGCAATTAATTCGTGAATATCCACTATCGCCAAAATTGCTAGCTATGTCCCATGTCTGGCAATCACCTGATGGTTTAGACTACATTATTGCAGCCAAAGGGGCACCAGAAGCGATCGCAGATTTATGTCATTTCACCCCAGAACAGATACAACAGCTATCTCAACAAATTAATCAGATGGCTAGTGCTGGCTTACGAATCTTGGGTGTAGCTAAGGCATACTTCCAGCATACAGACCTCCCAGTAGAGCAACATGATTTCAACTTCCAGTTTCTCGGATTGGTAGGATTAGCCGATCCCGTTCGTCCGACTGTGAAAAGCGCCATCCAAGAATGTTATACCGCTGGCATTCAAGTAGTCATGATTACAGGTGACTATCCCAATACTGCCCAGAATATTGCTCGTCAAATTGGTCTGATGTCCACAGATGAAGTTATTACAGGGTCGCAATTAGACCAGATGGATGATGCGGAATTGTCCCGGAGAATCAAAACTGTTAATATTTTTGCCAGGGTTGTACCTGAACAAAAGCTACGTTTGGTCAATGCGCTGAAAAATAATGGTGAAATCGTCGCTATGACAGGCGATGGCGTGAATGATGCCCCAGCATTAAAATCAGCCCACATTGGCATTGCTATGGGAGGACGAGGCACAGATGTAGCCCGTGAAGCCGCAGATTTAGTATTGCTTGACGATGACTTCTCATCCATTGTTGCAGCTGTCAAACTCGGTCGCCGCATCTTTGATAATCTCAAAAAAGCAATGGCTTATACCTTAGCAGTTCACGTCCCAATTGCTGGGATGTCGCTAATTCCAGTGTTGTTTAAATGGCCATTAGTATTACTCCCGATTCATATTGCTTTTTTACACTTAATTATTGACCCGGCTTGCTCAGTCGTTTTTGAAGCAGAGCCACCAGAAGCCAATGTGATGCATCGTCCCCCTCGCAATCCTAAAGAACCACTATTTAGCCAGCAAACTTTGGGTTTAGCATTGCTACAAGGTCTAGGAATATTACTAATTTTATTAGTAGTCTTTGCTACTGCTTTATATCGAGGTCAAGGAGAACTAGATGCCCGTGCGCTAACTTTTACCACTCTAATTATTGCTAACCTCAGCTTGATTTTGACCAATCGCTCTTGGACGCAAACCATTTGGGAGATGTTGCGCTCTCCCACGCGCGGTAGTTCCCCAACAAACTTACAAAATACAGCTTTGTGGTGGGTGTTAGGAGGGGCGTTAGTTTTTCTAGCGTTTGTACTTTACTTACCTTTTTTGCAGAATCTGTTTCGCTTTTCCATCCTGCATCCAATTGATTTGGCAATCTGTTTAACCGCAGGAGTTTTTAGTATTTTTTGGTTTGAGCAACTGAAGATTTTACACAGAAGAAAACAAGCTTCTACATAACATTAAAAATAGGAGTAATCATCATGGATCTTACTACAACTTATATGGGACTGAAACTGCGATCGCCTCTTGTTCCCTCTGCATCTCCTCTGTCTGAGGACATCGACAACATCCAGCGCATGGAAGATGCTGGTGCAGCAGCGGTAGTCATGCATTCACTATTTGAAGAACAGTTGCGCCGAGAAAGTTATGAACTTCACCATCACCTCACCCAAGGAACTGAAAGTTTTTCTGAAGCCTTAACTTATTTTCCTGATTCAATGAGCTTTCGGGTAGGACCAGAAACTTATTTAGAGCATATTTATAAAGCCAAACAAAAGGTAAGCATTCCAATTATTGCTAGTCTCAATGGCTCATCCGTTGGTGGATGGACAAACTATGCCAAACAAATTCAGCAAGCAAAAGCAGATGCACTGGAATTAAATATCTACTATGTCCCTACTGATTTTGAGCTAACAAGTAACGAAATTGAACAGACTTATATTGATATTCTTCGTGCAGTCAAAGCAGTAGTAACTATCCCCGTAGCAGTGAAAATTAGCCCATACTTCACCAATATGGCAAATATGGCAAAACGTTTGGATAAAGCCGGGGCTGATGCTTTAGTTTTGTTTAACCGTTTTTATCAACCGGATATTAATCTCAATCTTCTGGAAGTTGAACCCAATGTGCTATTGAGTACACCACAATCGATGCGTTTACCTCTGCGATGGATTGCAATTCTCTATGGGCAAATTCATGCCGATTTGGCAGCAACAAGCGGTATTCATAGAGGCGATGATGCATTAAAAATGCTCATGGCTGGTGCCAAAATTACAATGCTTTGCTCGGTATTGCTGCGACATGGAATCAACCACATTCGAGTTATTGAGCAGGAAATACGCGAATGGATGCAAAAACACGAATATGAATCAGTACGACAAATGCAAGGGAGTATGAGTCAAAAACATTGTCCAAATCCCAGCGCTTTTGAACGTGCCCAATATATGCGTTCTCTTGCAACTTATAAACCTGAATGGAAAGCCACTCACGACACATCGTATTACTTTGGTTAAAAGTTTTATAGCGGTTTTTGCACAGGTAATACCAATTTCAAATAAGAATACGATAGATGTATGGGTAGGGGCGTATAGTTGTACGCCCCTACAGCCGATTTAATTGTTGCAAATATTTTTGCAACAACTAACTATTTTCTTTTCTAAATAATTCCACCAAACCAACCGTACCTACAAAAAAAGTATAAATACCATATTGAAATGGCACTTTACTTTTTGAGCCAGCATAAATAGCTGCTATTATTCCTTCAAATAGATGAGCTATGAGTGCAAACCTGGCTATGCCGAAAATTGGAGTCAGATTATTAGGAATTTGATTAGTATTTAATAGCCCAAAAATGTTTCCTAATTCTAACCCTATTGCACTAGTAATTAAAACTATAGATGCAATTTTTATAAACCCAGCTATCTTTTGTCCGATCTCACTTAGACTCATGCTCAAATCAGATAATTTGTGGTTGACTCGACTTTGATTGTAACTGAACGTGAGTTCGATAGATTCTTCAGAACGCAATTGAAAACTGAAATCTCAAAAATGTGTGCCATTATACAATAAAATAGAAATAAGTGTTATAGGCTTGTAATGCCCTTTACTTTTTATACTTTTGGCGAAACTTCACCGCCAAAAAAACACCAGAGCGATAGGAAATTATCTGTGACCAAGTGCAATTGATACTCATCAAACGCAAAACTTGTCAAGTTGAACAAATTCCTGTCAGCAGCATAGGTGACTTCCTACGCCCTGGTTATTTACTAATTTTGATGATTTTAGGTTCGGTTAAAGGGGAAAGGGGAAAGGGGAAAGGTTTCAAATACATCCTTTACCCCTTACCCCTTAACCTTTTCCCAGATCGCAAGGGAAGTTCATACTGCTTATCCGAACCGTATTGCCATCACCCAGTCCAACTGCTGTATAATTAGAAACTTCGGCGTTAACGACGATGTAGTAGCCAATACCATCCAGAACCTTCACGGGTTAGCCAAGAGTCATCCGATTCAGTATGATTGTTATTTAAGTACGGATCGTAGACAGGGACATCAGAAAAATCTGAGTCGTCTGGAACGTGAATCTTGAGATGGCGACAACTTCCTTCTACTTCAATAGTGACAGTGTAATTGCGATCGCCAATAGTAGGTTGCAGAAGCCGATCTCTAATAACTTGGCGCTTCCTATCTACTTGATGTCTATCGCTGGAAACACAACGCACCCTTACCAATGAGTTTTCATTGGGATTATCTAAGAGGTAGGGAAGAATTTGAGAATCACGAATTCTGGGAGAAGAGTTGACAGATGGTATAGTTTGTGCAATTGCTAAAGATGGTATGGACAAAAACATGGCTGTAGTTAGGGCAATAATTCTCCCTCTTGTGCCAATTTGAAAAATCATTGCAACAGATGGATCGCCAAAAATTTTATTCACTAACTTTTCCACAATCAAAAATCGTATTAGCCTGTTTTTCATAGTTTTTCCTAAGGCTAAATCAAGCAATTATCCGCTCTCCTTTTTAAATTACGAATGACAACGGACAACGGATAAACCTTTTGAAGAAGAATACAGAATTCAGAATTCAGAATTCAGCAATAGACTTCTTGCATCAATATTTTTTTGTGTCACGCAGAGGCGCCCAGACGCAGAGAAGAGAACGCAAAGTAACGCAAAGTAATGACTTTTGCAAGAGATCTAATCTTTACGCTTCGCTATCCGCCAGTCGCACAAAAAACATTGCTGAATTCTGACGACTGACTCCTGAATTCTCTTTGATAAATTAATACAGTTCAGAATGAGCAACAAAACCTTCATGTAGAGACGCGATTTATCGCGTCTTGTTCTGAATTCTGCTGTAAATCTGTAACAGCTTAAGTAAATCAGCGGGAATAAACCAAATTATATTACGAAACGTAAACAGGCTTAAAACCCTTACTAACGATAAGTGACTAATGACAAATGACACTCCCCGCCAGTTAGCTTTATTTGCACCAACTTACTTATTTATCTTCCAGTAATTGATTAACTTGTTGTCCCCGACGGCCAGTTTTGATTTCATAGCGGCGGGTGAGGTTATCTTCATAGTTCATGTCTCTAGCAGCGGCGGAGTTAACAAAAGCATCACAATTCCTGCCTTGCACTACTGTTGAGGAACTACTGGTATTTTCCTCTGTACGATTGCTGTTTTGATCGCGGGCATCACTGTTATTTTTACTACCTTGGCTAGCACCATTACCGCTGACACCAATACCTAAAAAGCTAAAACCACCGCCACCGCCGTCATTATGGCTGCTAGAAGAACTAATACGAGTGCTGTTAGAATTTGCTAAGGCAAGTTTGCCAGAACTGCTGCGAGTATTGCTACCTAAGCCAACATCACTGCATAAAGCGCGGGGATCTTTGGCTAGGGTTCTCGGATCAACCCAAGATTGATGGTCGCCTAATCCTTGAACTTCAGTATTACCAACTCCATTGTTGGGTGAACCAGGGATAGGAGTGCGAGGAGTTACATTCCCCACAGATGCACCAGGGCTAACAGTAACAGGTTTGAAAATACTACTAGACTGAACATCAAAAGGACCTGCAAAAGCTGGTAGTGTACTGGTTAGAAGTGCAGTAGCTGTTAACAAAGAACTAGTTAAGTGGCGGAATTTCATGGTCATACTCCTAAAGTTTGAGTGTTGATGTGTATCTTGGGTTTCAAACCCTTCACTTACCTAATAGGTTGACCTTTATTTGTTTATGCACCCTTGTCCCAAATTTTTTCCCTGCTGCTAGCAGTCACCAAGATTAATGTTACTTTTCCCCTAAAATTGGGATTAATAGGATGACAATTTTCTTGTTTTTCCCAAAAATATGCAGTATCCTTTAGAACTCACCTTTAAACTCTGGGCATTCGCACCACAAATGTCAGTTGTTGATGCTCAAGGGAATTTGGCTTTTTATGTCAAACAGAAACTCTTCAAGCTCAAGGAAGCAATTACAATCTTTGCTGATGCTGAGCAAACTCGTCCTATATATTACATCAAAGCAGATCGGATTATTGACTTCTCGGCACGCTATGACTTTACCGATAGCAACGGTACTTACATTGGTTCAGTAAAACGACGCGGATTAAAATCTCTTTGGCGTGCGCGTTATGACATTTTTGATGGCGACACGACTACTTTGAACATCCAAGAGAAAAATCCGTGGGTGAAAATTGCTGATGCCCTGTTCGCAGAAATCCCAATTGTGGGTATATTCACTGGTTATGTTTTTAATCCAGTCTACTTGGTCAGCCGAGATGATGGCACGATTGTGATGCGTTTGGAGAAAATCCCCACTTTCCTCTCCAGAAAATTTATCATCAAAGCTGTGGATCAACTCAGCGATCGCCAAGAGCAGCAAATTTTGTTAAGTTTGATGATGATGCTACTGCTAGAACGAAACCGTGGCTAAAAGCTGAAGTATGAAGTATGAAGTATGAACTACAAAACATCAAGTCTGATTTGTTTTTCATTTCTATTGATAGCCTTCTGTCTGCTGTCTTCATCCTTCATACTTTACACTTCAAACAGCTTTAGTCTAACCAATTAATTTCTGCCAGCTACTAGGCCCAACAATTCCATCGGCTTCCAAACCATTTTGCTTTTGAAAGTTCTTGATTGCAGCTTCGGTTTGTGGCCCGTAAACGCCATCAACTTCGACACCTACACGGTATTGCAAATATCTGACAACTTCACCGCCAGCATGATTGAGTCGGATAATTCGTTTTGCCAAAATTATATTTATCGCATTCCATGTGGTTGCATCAGCAATTCCAGTCGGTTGCACTCCGATAATACTCTGAAATTTTTCTGTGGCAGATTTTGTGTTAGCCCCATTAATACCATCTTCGACTAATGTCTGACCATTTTTATCAGTTATTTTGAATCGATTTAAGGCTTGTTGCAGTCTCTTAATAGTGGTATCTATATTTCCCTGTTCGTCTGGTACGGGGTTAACAGGAGCGCTTGGGACTTTACCAGTTAAGCCTTTGACGATCGCATTTGCCATTGCTTCTGGATTATAAAGATTCATATCTTTTGCCGAATCGATAAAGCAACCTTCTACCAAAATCGCCGGCATATCTGTGTTCTTCAGGACAAACAAGTGTGAACCATCCTTAACACCACGATTAAAAAATCCCAACTTGACGATTTCATCTAATACAGGTTTAGCGATTTTTCTCCCATTCTCGCTAGTTGCAAATACTTCTGTGCCATTAGCTTGCCCGTTAAAAGAATTAAAATGAATCGAGACATAAATATCTACTCTACTACCATTGGCTGTAGCACATCTTTTTGATAGTGAATCACGTACTGTACTTGCACTACTTGGTTTACATACTACAACTTCATGCCCCAAAGCTCTTAACTTGGTTATAACTCTATTACCGACATCTAGAGTTAAATTATCCTCAACTTTGATTCCTCTAGCTCCGGTGTCTGGTGGACAATTGTGACCGCTATCAATTCCAAATTTCATGATTTCATCCTCAACTTAGTTATTTTTACACTAGTTCAAAACTATTAAAATTATAGAGACAATTTTTTTTAAAAGTAATTTTTGGCAATGGTTGTATTATTTGAACCGTTAGTACACTGGCAGACAAATAAATTTTTCTGCAAGGCATAACAAGAGATTTTTGTGGTACGTTCTGCTGATTCCAAGGTAAATTGTCACAAAAAAACACAACCATTATAATTTATCAAAATTGGGAATAACCCAGTAATTATTGCAATAAATTGAAATGCAGCAATTACCCCCATTATTCAGATAATAACGCTTGGTAAAAGTAGAAAGCCATGAAAAATGTACCTAATTTAATGCCCCAGTTAAAAGCATCACCTAATGTGAACGTGGGCTGATAAAGTTGTAAATACTTTACAGGGTAGTCTGGGAGCGTGAAAGCCCACTGGCTTCAGCCGTGGGATGAAACGCGACACGGGCACTTTTAAGTGCCGTCAAGAACTGGTACAATTGAGCTGTACGCGAAGGGTAAAACCTCGGTGCAAACCTGAACCATGACAACAAAGTATGGGGTTGTAGATCTGAATCGCAGTCTACGTAAAACTTTGTGCGAAATCGGTTGAACATACTTTTGAGTTTGATTTGTACTTGTTCAAAAACGGGCAGGGCGTTGTCCGTTGTCGGAGGCACTGTCAGACGGGATTCGTCCCGCTGGTGCTGTTGATGGCACAATCTCAGGCTGTAGCTTGTGGGAGAATCCCACGCGCTTCTAGCCGTGGGAGTACGTCAAAGACTCTACCCTTGCCTTTGTATTAACCCTGAGCAGCTTAACATATAATGCTCTACAGTATTAATAAATACGTGATAAATTTTATACGTTTGCGATAGTTATAGACTGCTGAAGATACGAGATGCTACGCAAAGGTCTAGGTTTTATAGACGCAACTTCAGTCCGAATGGTATTTTTGCAAGAACTCTACTGGTCTGAACCTGTTGGTAGATATTTAACAATCAGCCTGAAAGCACGTTTAAAATTTAAGTAAAGAAATATTTCGTAGCTTACGGGCATGAAACGCATCGTCTTGATTGCTGGATTTGAATCATTCAACGCCGACTTGTACAGAAAAGCGGCTTTTTTGGCTAACTCTCGGTGTCCCCAGTTGGATATTCGGGTATTTAGCGATCGCGATCTTATCAGCAAACGCCTGGAAGTAGAAACAGCACTCGATGGCGCGGATGTGTTTTTCGGCAGCTTACTATTTGATTATGACCAAGTTGTGTGGTTGCGCGATCGCATTGCCCAAATTCCCATCCGGCTAGTGTTTGAGTCAGCCTTGGAATTGATGAGTTTAACCAAGCTGGGCGACTTTGCCATTGGCGATAAACCCAAAGGAATGCCCAAACCAGTTAAATTCATCCTCGACAAATTTAGCAATGGACGTGAAGAAGACAAACTCGCCGGTTACATCAGCTTCTTAAAAATCGGCCCGAAACTCCTCAAATACGTGCCAGTACAAAAAGTCCAAGACTTACGCAACTGGTTAATTATCTATGGTTACTGGAATGCCAGTGGTTCAGAAAACGTCGCTTCATTATTCTGGACACTGGCAGAAAAATACTTAGGTTTAAAGGTGGGCGACATTCCGCCGCCAATCGAAACGCCGAATATGGGATTACTTCATCCCGATTATCTAGGGTTTTTTGTATCACCGCGAGAATATTTGGAATGGTATAAAACGTATTTTAAAGACGCGATGAATCGCGTCTCTACAAAACCGATTATCGGAATTTTACTTTATCGTAAACACGTCATCACGAAACAACCCTATATTCCGCAATTGATTCGGCGTTTTGAAGCAGCCGGCTTAATTCCTTTGCCGATTTTCATCAACGGCGTGGAAGGACATGTGGCGGTACGAGATTGGATGACAACGGACTACGAAATTGGGCAGCGACAACTAGGTAATATTGAGACTGCCTCACTTTCAACTGAAGCAGTGAAGGTGGATGCGATCGTTTCTACAATTGGCTTTCCTCTGGTGGGTGGCCCGGCTGGTTCAATGGAAGCAGGGCGTCAGGTAGAAGTAGCAAAGCGCATCCTCACTGCCAAGAATGTACCTTATATTGTTGCTGCACCACTATTAATTCAAGATATTTACTCGTGGACGCGCCAAGGTATCGGCGGCTTGCAAAGTGTCGTATTGTATGCTTTGCCAGAACTTGATGGCGCTATTGATACGGTTCCCCTTGGTGGTTTAGTAGGTGAAAATATTTATCTGGTTCCCGAACGGGTGCAGCGATTAATTGGTAGGGTGAAAAGTTGGGTGGCTTTGCGACAAAAACCTGCATCGGAACGCAAGATTGCGATTATTTTATATGGTTTTCCTCCGGGTTATGGTGCTGTGGGGACAGCTGCATTATTAAATGTCCCGCGTAGTCTTTTGAAGTTTCTTTCTGCACTCAAAGACCAAGGTTACATTGTCGGAGATTTACCGGAAGATGGTGAAGAATTGATTCGCTGGGTGAAAGAAGCAGATGAAAATTTAAATGACCCAAATAATATCCCCGCGTCCGTCAACGTCCGCACATTAGAAAAATGGCTGGGATATCTGCAAACATCTCGCATTGAAAAACAATGGAAGTCTCTCATAGGAACTGGTATTAAAACCTATGGTGATGAATTCCAAATTGGTGGTGTGCAATTAGGCAATGTGTGGATAGGTGTACAACCACCTTTGGGAATACAAGGCGACCCCATGCGCTTAATGTTTGAACGGGATTTAACGCCGCATCCCCAATATGCTGCTTACTATAAATGGCTGCAAAATGATTTTCAAGCTGATGCTATAGTTCACTTTGGAATGCATGGTACGGTGGAATGGTTGCCTGGTTCTCCTTTGGGGAATACTGGTTATTCTTGGTCGGATATTTTGTTAGGAGATTTGCCTAATCTCTATATATATGCGGCGAATAATCCTTCGGAGTCAATTTTGGCAAAACGTCGCGGTTATGGTGTGTTGATTTCTCACAATGTACCGCCTTATGGACGGGCGGGTTTGTATAAGGAATTAATGTCATTGCGAGATTTAATTTCGGAGTATCGGGAAGATCCACAAAAGAATTATGTGCTGAAGGAAGGGATTTGTAAAAAAATTCTGGACACGGGTTTGGATTCAGATTGTCCGTTTGAGGATGCGAAAAAGTTGGGTATTTCGTTTACTCCGGAAAATATGCGGATGTTTAGCGGTCATGCTTTTGATAATTATTTGGTGGAGTTGTATGAGTATTTGCAAGTTTTAGAAAATCGGTTGTTTTCTTCGGGGTTGCATACGTTGGGGGAAGAACCTAATGAAGAAGAATTAGCTTCGTATTTGGAGGCTTATTTTGGGGAGGAGGAAGAAAGTAACGAACCGCAAAGGCGCAAAGAACGTAAAGAAAAAAGAGAAGAAGAGGGAAGATTAATAAGGAATTTGTTGATGCAATCTACTGATGAGTTAAGGAATTTGTTGAGGGGATTGAATGGGGAATATATTCCACCTGCGCCTGGTGGTGATTTGTTGCGGGATGGGGTTGGTGTGTTGCCAACTGGGAGGAATATTCATGCTTTAGATCCTTATAGGATGCCTTCACCTGGGGCTTATGAACGGGGACGAGAAATTGGTAGAAAAATTATCGCCCAGCATTTGGATGAATATGGTAAATATCCGGAAACTGTGGCGGTGATGTTATGGGGATTGGATGCTATTAAAACTAAGGGTGAATCTCTGGGGATTCTTTTGGAATTGGTGGGGGCTGAACCTGTTAAGGAAGGAACTGGGCGAATTGTTCGTTATGAATTAAAACCTTTGGCTGAGGTTGGACATCCCCGCATTGATGTGTTGGGAAATTTATCGGGGATTTTCCGCGATAGTTTTGTAAATATTATTGAATTGTTGGATGATTTGTTTCAACGGGCGGCTGATGTTGATGAACCGGAAGATCAGAATTTTATTAGAAAACATGCTTTGGTTTTGAAGGCGCAAGGTGTAGAAAATACATCGGCGAGGTTGTTTTCTAATCCGGCGGGTGATTTTGGTTCTTTGGTAAATGATAAGGTGGTTGATGGGAACTGGGAATCTGGGGAGGAGTTGGGTAATACTTGGCAAAGTCGCAATGTTTTTAGCTATGGTAGAAATGATAAAGGTCAAGCTAGACCGGAAGTTTTGAATGCTTTATTAAAAACTAGCGATCGCATTGTTCAAGAAATCGATTCGGTAGAATATGGTTTAACTGATATTCAGGAATATTACGCTAATACCGGCGGTTTGAAAAAGGCAGCAGAAAAACAACGCGGTGGTAAAGTTACAACCAGTTTTGTGGAAAGTTTCTCGAAAGATACTACACCCCGCAATTTAGATGATTTACTCAGAATTGAATATCGCAGCAAATTAGTAAATCCTAAATGGGCTGAAGCAATGGCGAATCAAGGTTCGGGTGGTGCATTTGAAATTTCCCAACGCATGACGGCGTTAATTGGTTGGGGTGGTACTGCCGATTTTACCGATGATTGGGTTTACGACCAAGCGGCTGATACTTATGCTTTAGATGCAGAAATGGCGGAAAAATTACGCAAGGCAAATCCCGAAGCTTTCCGCAATATTCTAGGCAGAATGTTGGAGGCACATGGGCGTGGTTTCTGGCAAGCTGATAATGATAAATTAGATAAGTTGCGCCAATTGTATGAGTTGACAGATGAGGAATTGGAAGGAGTGACAGTTTAGATAGGGATAAATTATCTAAATAGAATAAAGGCATCAGTCGTCAGAATTCAGTTAGGTATTAGATCTCTTGCATAAATATTTTTTTGTCTCACGCAGAGGCGCAGGGGCGCAGAGAAGAGAACGCAAAGAAAGACTTTTGCAAGAGGTATATTCTGTACGACTGGTGGATAAATAATTGTAGGATGCAAAAATTCTCCCCCAAACTCCAACTACCGAAAGTTGGTAAAACAGAAAAACTTCAGCGTCAATCGCCTAACTCTCGCAAATTGGTTTGCTTTGTGTGGCTGGGGCTTTGAAATTATGCTTACAGTTTTTGCACATAGGCTGGACAAGGTGTAAGCGTATTGAGCAAAGATTCGTCTGCTGTCCAGAATTGGGCAGATTCTAGCTCCGCAACTGCCAAAAAAGCGGCATCATAGAGAGTTGCCAAGGAGAACTGTTGGGCGATCGCCCATGTTTTTGCTCGGATAGCATTGTTATCCAGGTAGTCAACAGGCATTTGGCAAAAGTCATCATAAAACCCCTCTGCCTGTGCTACGGTAATTGCTCCCAACCTTACTTTTTTTCGCAACACTGAGCCAACTTCCGTCCATGCAAATGCCGGAGCAACCAAACGCTCATTCGATGTCAGCAAGGGAAGGATCAAATTCCTCGCTTGGGGTTGCAGTGTTTCAGGTACAAGATAAGGAATCCAAAGACTGGTATCGATACACTTAGTCACGCCGTCCCTCACCAGATCGAAGCTGACGAATCAAGTCCACAGAACTTGATTGAATCCCTGTTTTGGCTTCTACTTCGGCACTACGAGCCACAATGCGCTGATGTGCTGCCAGACTTCGCCGTCGTCGCACCTCGCGGGCGATCGCTTCAACAACCATCTCGTTAAAAGACTCACTGCCCTCTCGAAACTGCCTTGCTTGCTCAAGTAGATCGGCAGGAATGCGGATAGTTACAGCTTCTCGCTCCATAGTTGCAGCTTATGTAATCATAAAATGATATCATTTATTGTAACTATTTTCTGAATCAATCGGCTACTGTCCTTGACAATCGACTAGCGATCGCTTGCTGTTCGATCGTATGGCTGGAAAATCAAGGGTGCGATCGCAATTGCATCAAATCCATAACCCGGCGAAACTTGATAAAATTTGTAACAGGCGTTTAGTGCGATTCGTAGAAATCATGGTGCGATGTTTGCCAACCTCATACCTTAACTGAGAAGCACTACAAGATTATCGCTATTCATAGCGAACCATCTCATACCAATTTGAAAAAAGAATGCGACAAATACACTAGACATCTCCAGAAATTAAATATGCGTTACCCAGAACCCTTGTAGAGACGTAGCACTGCTACGTCTCTACTGCTACGTCTCTACATTCATTTTCTGAGATGTCTACTGGGTAGGGTAGCACAGCGGTGCTACCCTACAGATGGTTGCAAAAATTGTTGCAATTAGTATCAGTTTTGCAAAAATATCTGCCAAAGAATCCGAAAAGTAGCAACCTCAATTTGGAGATTCAGCATATACGTACAAATAAATCAAGGATCGTAATGAATCTAAAACTGAGATTTCAACCAGTCTCTCACAGTTGGGTTGCCCTTCATCCACAACCTAAAGGGGTAATTCAATTTATTGCAGGAGCTTTCTTTGGTACATTTTTCCCCATGTTTTTCTATCGCCATCTGCTGCAATCTTTATATGACCAGGGATATACGATTATTATTCTGCCATTTAATTTTACTTTTAACCATTATGTAGAAGCAGGTTTTCTCATGAGAGAGCAGTACGAAATTCTGCCAGAACTCGTGAGAATGGCAACTGTTGAAGGATACGATTATGAAGCGTATCTAGATGATAAAAACTTTTCTTGGATTGGACATAGCCTTGGCTGTAAATATATCTCCTTATTAGAAGGATTTACTGCTTTGCCTCCAGAACCTCAAGCGAGAGAACAGTTTATTCGGAATCTGCTATCTCACACTTCAGATGAGTCACAGATAAAAAGTGTGATTGCAGACATTAATATTCTCGTTGAGGAATTGAAGCAAAAAATTGTAGAAGTTCAGAAATTAATTTTCACTTATGTAGGTCGAGAAATTAAAATTAACAGCGTCTTCATTAAAGGGCAGGTTTCGATTTTATTAGCACCTGCGATTACCAGCACAGCTAGCGCCATTCGTCCCCAATTTTTAGCAGATATCATCGATAATCTTGGTTTTGGTGTGAAACCAACCATCGAAGAAACCCAGAATTTAATCAAGGATAGTGAATTATTTAATATCATGGGTTTAGTTCGTTTCCAATCGGATAATATTGCCAAATCAACCTGTGATTGGTTTATTAATATTTTGAAAAAACCACCTCAAGAATTTCTGGAAAGCTTGGCGGGTGGACATTTAAAACCTCTAGGGATTCAATTAGATAACAATGTTTTGAATCTGTTTGATAAACCCTTAATTGAATCAGTTGAAGAACGTAACAAAGAATTTGAACAGCATGTAATTGAGTTGTTCAAGAAACTAAAAGAAAAAGCAAAATAATGGGAGTGAGGAATGGGTAAGAGGCGGGGGAGCAGGGAGCAGGGAGCAGAGGGGAGCAACTTCTCCCCTGCCCCCAGCAAGAACTGTCCCTCTTCCTCATCTCCCTCATCTCCCTCATCTCCCTCATCTCGCCCACTCCCCAACCCTCATAACCCCAACTCTTCCGGAAAGCCCAACATAATATTGAGATTTTGGACTGCGGCTCCGGATGCGCCTTTGCCTAAGTTGTCAAGACGAGCAACTAGCAAGGCTTCTTTGGTAGCGTCATTGGCGAAGACAAAAACCTGAACAAAGTTGGTGTCGTTCATTGCTTTGGCATCTAGAAATGTTCCGTCTCTGAGAAGCGTAGGTTCTCCCAAGGGAACAACCTGGACAAACTTTTCACTTTGGTAGTAGTCAGCGATCGCTTCATAGATTACCTCACCTGATGGTGGATTATCCAAAATCCCCAACGGCAAAGGCACTTGTACTAACATCCCCTGCTCAAAATCCCCCACTGACGGTACAAACAGCGGCGGCGATGCTAACCCAGAAAAGTACTGCATTTCTTTAACGTGTTTATGCCCAAACTGCAAACCATAGATGCCGTAGGGATAAAACGACTCTCCCCCGGCTTGCTGTTCGTGGAAAGCATCATACTTTTGAATCAGATTTTTCCCGCCACCAGAGTAACCTGACACTGCATTCACGGTGATGGGAAAGTCAGCCTTTAAAATTCCTTTGGCAATCAACGGACGAATACAAGCCAAAAATCCCGTAGGATAACAACCGGGATTACTCACAAACTGGGCGCTGGCGATTTTTTCTCGCTGTTCTGGATTGAGTTCGGGGAAGCCATACACCCAGCCCTCTGCTGTGCGATGGGCAGTACTAGCATCAAGAATTTTAACGGTAGTATTACTAACTAAGCTCACAGCTTCGCGGGCTGCGTCATCAGGCAAGCAGAGAATGACAACATCCACGGCATTAATCAGTTTAGCTCGCTCAGTTGCATCTTTTCGTTTAGATGCTTCAATGCTAACCACCTCAATGTCATCCCGTTGGTTGAGGCGTGAGTAAATTTGTAAGCCTGTGGTTCCTGATTCTCCATCAATGAAAATTTTAGGTTTAGTAGTCATGCGATCGGCATCTTACTCTATATATTAATTATTAAAGTTTAAAACGGGGATTTAGACCCCAAATCAAACTTACCATGCAATAGTTGTCAAAAACTCTGATTTCCAACTGTTTACTCTTCATTTTATAAAGGATCTTCAAAAAGCTTGACAGGGTTTTTCATCTATTTGAACCCCCCGTAGGGTAGCACAGCTGTGCGCCCGTACAACGTGGTCTATTTACCTGAAAATTGCTGTAAATCTCTTTTGCTCTATCTATAACTCTGCGTTATGGCAATTTGCAGTATTTATTCCTAGTTGTTGGAGCGTAAATTGCCAAAAACATTGCAGACAGATAGGTTGGATTTTTTTTACAAAAATATTTTCCAATTGTGATTTAAGTGCGGCATCTGGGAACAATTTATGGAACTCAGGTTTTGTTGGGTACTTAACACTTACTAAGTGCCTAAAAAAGAACATAAACCTGTGGAAAATGCTGCCCAATTTTCCGCAATTTAAAAATGGTCAATTCTGAAATTCAAAAAGACCTTCGTCATAATTTTACTGTTAATGTTGTTGAGAGTGGATTTTTTGGTTTAGGAAGTGGTTTTGCCTCGTATATCACGATTATTCCTCTATTTGTTAGCGGTTTTACCAATTCTGCATTGCTTATCGGTCTGATACCAGCTATTCCGCGTTTAGGTTGGCAACTACCTCAGCTATTAATTGCTGATAAAGTAGCTCGATTAAAGTATTACAAATCGACTGTAATGTTGTTGACAATTCACCAGAAACTTCCTTTTCTGGGATTAGCACTGGTTGCTTTGTTAGACCTGCAACTCAATAGCCAAACTATCTTGGAGCTAACATTTGCCATACTCATTTGGCAGGGACTAGGCAGCGGATTTAGTGCTATTGCTTGGCAAAGTATGGTTGCTAAAATTGTTCCCTCCGGAAAGCTTGGCATTTTTTACGGTTCTCTAGCATCGGCTGGTAATCTGATGAGCATTTGTGGTGCTGCGATCGCTGGTTTACTGTTAAAGGAAATTGCCCAACCATTTAACTTTGCTGTTTGTTTTTTGTGTGCGAGTTTTGCGATGGCTTTCTCTTGGTTTTTTATGTCTAGGACGCGGGAACCAGTCAGCAACCCATCATCTACCATTGAAAGTAAACGTGAATTTTGGGACAGTCTGAGTGTGATTCTCAGGTGCGATCGCAATTTTCGTTCTTTTGTAATTGCACGTCTGCTTTCACAATTAGCTCTGATGCCACTTCCCTTTTATACGCTGTATGCCGTACATCAATATGGCATGGGAGAAGAATCTGTTGGGTTAATTACCGGTGTGTTGATGGTAACGCAAACTATTTCTGGCTTGGTTTTGGGCTGGGTGGGCGATCGCTGGGGTAACAAGTTAGTCTTGGAAATTGGTTCTGTCGCCTGTGCGATCAGTTCAGTTCTAGCTGGGCTAGCACAAAATGTAAACTGGTTTTACTTGGTGTTTGTCGGAGCGGGAATAGGTGCGATCGCTCTACAAAATATTGCTGCGGTAATGACCTTAGAGTTTGGCAACAATCGCCAACGACCAGCCTATATTGGTCTTGGCAATACCCTTGTCGCTCCTGCCACCATTATTGCTCCCATATTAGGTGGATGGATAGCGGACAATATTGACTATCAAACTACCTTCTGGGTAGCAGCTATGGGTGGATTACTGACAGCATTACTTTTGCACGTAGGAGTACGCGATCCACGCTATCTTCAACAAAATTTTAGTAGCCATTGAGTAGGGTAGCACAGCTGTCATTGGTGTGAAACCCTTATGAAGAAGGGGAAAGGGTAAGGGGGAAAGGGGAAAGGGAACCCCGCAATTAAGATAGGGGTTTCAAGCATAGACGCTGATTTAGAGTCGCACTACGTGTCCTCCTAAATCTTCTTTTAATATTCTCCGCAATTAAGATAGGGGCTTTATACCATGTGCGGAAAAGTTTTACTCTTTTTTTCCTTTACCCCAACTCCAAGACCCCTTTTCCCCTTCTTGGTAACGACGTTAGAGCAAACTTACTCAATTACCAATCAATCCGGAGTCACCCCACCCCGGCTTTGCTGATGCAAAACCTCCCCTCCCCTTGGTAAGGGGAGGGGTTGGGGGTGGGGTAAAGCGTATGTGGACAAGCGTTTAAGCTTAAGTTGACACTAATGACAGCTGTGCTAGCCTACAGGCGATCGATGTGTTGCAAAGATTGTTTGAATTGGTACAAGCATCTAATCTATCCAAGCGAGAGTGCGTTTCACTGCTTTTTGCCAAGTGGCAAAATTCGATAAATTGCTCCTTGGCTCAAACACGCACTCAATCTGCCGTTGCTGCACCAATGCTTCATAGTCCTCCCAAAATTCCACAGCTAAACCTGCTGCGAATGCTGCACCCTGAACGGTAGTATCACGCACAATCGGACGTTCCACCGGAATACCTAAGACATCAGCCTGAAATTGCATCAAAAAATTATTCTCGCAAGCACCACCATCTACGGTTAATCGCGCAACAGGGGTACTGCTAGTACTCTGCCAACCCAAAAATGCTGGCTGAGGGCTGGGGAAAGGGGAAGGGGTAAAGGGTAAAGGATTTAAAACCTTTCCCCTTTCCCCTTTCCCCTTTACCCCGCTAAGTTCACTTGGCGAACTGCTAGACGCATTTATCGCCTGGACTACCTCCACAACTTGGTAAGCGATCGCCTCCAATACAGCCCGTACTAAATGCTCTGGCTGTACACTGGCGGTAATGCCGAAAAAAGCTCCCCTAGCGCTCATATCCCAATAAGGTGCGCCGAGTCCACTAAATGCAGGTACAAAATATACACCGCCACTATCTATGACTCGATTCGCCATTGCTTCAGTTTCAGCGGCAGTTTTAATCAACTTCAAGCTATCGCGCAACCATTGGATACAAGCACCACTAGTAAACATACTACCCTCAAGAGCATAACCGACATCCAAAGCTCCACTTGGATTCCTTTGTGTCCATGCCACTGTGGAAATGAGTTTTTCAGGCGATCGCACAATTTCAGAGCCAGTGTGAGCTACCAAAAAGCTACCAGTGCCGTAGGTGCATTTCATCAAACCAGGCCGATGGCAGCCATGACCAAACAAAGCAGCTTGTTGATCTCCCAAAATCGCAGTGATGGGAATTTCCGCACCCAACAAAGTAGCATCGGTAACTCCGAATACCCCTAAACTCGGCTGAATTTGGGGTAGGATATGAGCCGGAATCTGGAACATTTCTAGGAGAATCTCATCCCACTCACAGGTTTTGAGATTCATTAACATTGTGCGACTGGCGTTACTGTGGTCGGTAGCATGGACTTTTCCACCCGTGAGCTTCCACAGTACCCAAGTATCAATGGTGCCTGCTAAAACATTGTTCAAGTCAACATCTGTAAACTTGTCCAATAGCCATCTGAGCTTAGTTGCCGAAAAGTAGGCATCGATAATTAATCCGGTGCGATCGCCAATTTCTGGAGCATAGCCTTGCTCTTGTAACTTTTGACACAATGGAGCAGTGCGCCGGTCTTGCCAAACGATCGCTTTATGGAGTGGTTTACCTGTAGTTTTGTCCCAAATCAAACAGGTTTCACGCTGCACAGTTAATCCTAACGCGGCGATCGCCGACGGGGTAATTTTGGCATTGGCAATTGCGGTTTCCATCACCCAACACGTATCCTGCCAGATTTGCTCAGGGTCATGTTCTAGCCATCCCGGCTGCGGATAATACTGAGTCAGTTCTTTGTATGCCTGTCCGACAATCTTACCTTGTGCATTAAACACAAAAGCGCGATCGCCAGTAGTACCCAAGTCCAGTGCCAAGATGTAGCCCGATGATGGAATTGTGCTGCCAACTGTGTCCATAGCCGCTTTCAATGGTGCTTATCAATGTCCGTCAAACCAGATATACATTATTTTGCGTCCAGCTGACCAAGCAACTCAACTAAGTAAGTCAGTGCAAATCAAACAAACTATATTGCGAAACGTAAAGACGCTTGAAACTCTTACCAATCACCAATGACCAATGACAAATGACAGCCTTCACTAGTTATTTTTAATTGCACCGACCTACTTATCTACATAAATATCAAAATTACCTTACCAAACTTTTATAAAAATAAAAAGCAAAAAATATGGAAACAGAGACTAACCAATTGTAGTAATACAACAACCCTAAATTATTTGTGAACACTCAATATTTCTCCCATCTTTCCTCTCTGTGCCTCTGCGTCTCTGCGTGAGAGTTCACACTCAAAATAGGATAACTTTATTCAAGGTTCCATCAAAATGAAACTACAAAACTACAACAAATTTGCAACTTTACTCAGCGTAGGATGGATGTTATCTAATTTTGCTGCTGCTTATGCTGCTGATAACTTGCAAATAGCAGATACCTGGAGCAACAATACCAGAAATCCAAATCTTCTCAATCTTGCATCCAATCCCATACCCCAACCAAAACTAGTTTTTATTGGCACAGAACCATATACAGTGTCAGGCAAAAATTTTCAAAGATATAAATTATCAGTAGCCAACTGGAACGCATTTCCTAATAACTTATTTACCAAAGCTCCAGATTTACCTCCTTGTGGACAAAACAGTAACTCATCTAGGACTTGGGTAAATATTTATAATGGTCAAACCAACCAACGAATTTACGGATTTTGTGCATTCTCCTCTGCTGAAAACTTAAACTCTCTTTGGTTTGCAGTTGAACAAGGTCAAACACCTCCCCAATCTGTATATATCATTTTAAAAGATAGAAAAACTAACAAAGAATATCGTTCTAACCTAGTTTCATTAACACAAGAAATAGAAGCAGTTAAAGAAGACTGTATCGCTTTTAATCCGAATAATATTAGTGTTAACCAAGTTAGCGATCGCTGGAAAATAGTTGAGAACGGCAATCACTGGATGTTTGACTTTGGTAATAATAAAGATGAAGCCACACGTGCTTTCAAAATTATCAATCACTATGGCATGAACAAATCCTGTTTTGTTGGACGACCACAACCATCCTTCCAATATCTACTAGTAAATAATAGCGCTCCTTCTGGTTCACTACAAGGCGAAGATTGTATATCTTTTAATCCTGCCACCACAACCGTTAATCGCATAAATAATCGCTGGAAAATTGTAGATGGTAACCACTGGATGTTTGATTTTGGTAATAATAAATCTGAAGCAACAACATCATTAGCGATTATCAAAAAATATAACTTTACCCATTCTTGCTTTGTTGGTAGACCCGATCCCAGTTTTACCTACCTGCGCCGATGAAGAAGAATTCAGAAGTCAGAATTCAGGAGTCAGAATGAAGACGCGACGCTCGAAGACTCGCTTTCCGGGTCGCTATCAGTGGGGGATTCAGACCCACCACAGCGTAGCGTAAAGCAATGCCGAACGCGAGTGCGTCTCCAAAGGAGAAGGCTTTACGCTGCGCTATTCACCAGTCGCACAAAATTCATTCTGAATTCTGGCTCCTGACTTCTGAATTCTGTTTTGATAAAAAATTAGGGTAGTACACATGTACTACACTACAAATTTTTGTATCTCACAAAAGCGATAAAGAATTAATCTAAATTTTTCAAAACAATATGTTTTTTTAAATCAAAATCAATTACACCTTGTTCTTGTAATTTGCCCATCAATCGTGTAATTGTTACCCTCGTAGTACAACAAGCACTAGCAATATCTTCATGAGTTAAACGAACACTTAAGCGAGTTCCCTCTGGTACAGTTTCACCGATTTCGCGTTTCAAAAGTTTTAATAAATAGTGTAGGCGTTCCTGTACCCGTCGTCTTCCAGAAATAACTAAAAAAGATTCTGTTTGCTGTAACCGCTGATTAATTTTTGGTAAAAAAGTATGACTCAGACTTGGAGAAGCTGCTACTTCTGCTGCGTAAATTGACACCAACTCAACATCACAAAGGGCTACTGCTTGGTAAATATTTAGAGAAGTCAAACTAGTGCCAAAAACCATTTCTGCTGTTGCCAAACCTAATAGTACTTCTTCGCCGGTTTCGCAGTAAGTACTTAGCTTGACCAAACCTTGACAAACATACCAAATTACTAGTGGGTTAAGAGGAATAGTTTCTCCTTTAGAATATTTATGCACCGGATGACCAGGAAACAGGTTGCTGCTATTATTCTTGACTACTGTTGATTCTAAAGGTTGACGTTCAGAAATATCACGTAGCATCCAGCGCAAAGAAGTTGCTTTCCCCTCCGAATTAGGGACAACAAGCACTGTTAAAGCTGCATCAAACAACTCGCCATGACTTTGTTGCAAATGTATTAATAACTCTTTAGTTCTGACTGATTGGGATAGTTGGATAAGTTCATTGCGAATTTTTTGACGTTCTTCTAGGGGGAAAAAATTAATCATTGGTTTGCCCACTAGACAATGCTTTGAAACATGAAACAACTTAGCTGCTGTGTGGTTAGCTTGTTGAATGATACCTTCTGTATTAGTCACTAAATAGCCATCTGGCGCCAACTCGAATAAATCTTGGTAGTGTTGGCGTTCTGCTTCTAGCCAATTCCGTGTTTGTATTAGTTCTTCGTTTTGTTGATACAATTCCTCTGCTGCTAACTGCACTATTTTTGAGGTGTTATAGAGTTCCTTAAAAGCCTGTGGCAGAAGATCTGGTGAAATCCAAGGTAAGACACTAGCAGTTTGGTATAAATCTGCTAAACGATTGTGCAATACTTCTGCGCGTTGGATAAATTTTTCTATGTTCACCTTAAATTCCCGCTACTTAATTGCAGAGGTTGAGCCAAAAAATCTATTAGATAAAGACTTAGAAAATTGCAGTATTTATGATTTCGTTGAGTGATAAATTTAAATTTCATGAAGCTGCAATCGTTGTTTTATTTAATTTATAACAATACCTTTATTAAAGGTTTATGGCAATTTTTGTCTGAAAATACCACAGGTCATTCAGTTTTTTAAATGACACACATCACAATTAGGTCTAGAGATTCAATTTATATTACATTTACAAATTGCTTACTAATCATTAATATTTTTGGTAAATGTAGACTTTTTCAGTGTTAAGCGTATAACATTTTGCTAAGTATTACTTCTACCTTTAGTAGTAGAATTCGGTAAAGTCAGTTAAATACTAATTTGTAAATCAACTGATTAGACAGTCAAAATTATGGCCAGGAGATAAATTAGATTGGACAGGACACTCCGAAAAAGTGGATTTCAACTTGAAGCGATCGCTGCTGTTTAATGCGCTTTGTCACTCCTTTAATAATTAAATATTAATGATAATTGTTTCCATTATTACCAAACTTCCATCACAAGAATCAAGCCAGTACTACCAAAGGTATATAATTTAAGTTAAGTTGATTTGTGTTGCTCGATACGTTTTATATTAATAAATTATCGAGAAATATCGTTCTGATACAAACAAAAGTAAGACTACAGAGAACAAGCAATAGTCGAACTACCGCATATTCAATAAAATATAGGACTACTATTTGATTTTTGAACAGATACGTAGGGTGAGTTAGCGACAGCCTAACGCACCCTACAAATACTTAATTTTGTTCAAAAATCAAACCCGATTCCTATAAGTGTTAAGACCTCAGAAAAATCGTATAGAAAGACACGCACAAACTTAACAATTATCCGCTTCTTTAGTTAGAGGATAAATGAACTACTAAGCTGGTGTAATTTAACAATGCGTAACAGCTTATCAACGCGCAAGTTATTAGGAGTGATAGATGAGGTGTAAATAATATCAAATCTCATCACTCCTTTTTATCTCTTTTAGCGTATCAGTTTATAGTAATAAACGGGGCATTGTACTTAGAATGCAACCAATGTCCAACAAAAAAATTAGTGAAGTGGCGATCGTACAACAATTAATCTCCGAGTTTTGTGGTCAACAAGTTGTTTTTACCCTTGATGCAATACAGTGGCAAAGAAAACTGTATCGCCGATCGCCAATAGTTTCCCCTTTCCCCCTTCCCCTTTACCCCTTACCCCTTTCCCCTTCCCCCTTCCCCCTTTCCCCTTCCCCTTCTTCATTAGAGTTGGAGTTTCCTACCCAAGCTAGGCACTGCTGACGAAAATCATCGCCCCGCACCTCAAAATTCGGGTATTGATCGAAACTCGCGCAAGCAGGAGATAGCAGCACTACAGATGCTTGATACTGCTTAGCTAATTGGGCCGATCTAGGAATTGCCCTTTCCATAGTTTCCACAATTTCGTAAGTAAAATATCCTACTTCTTGCAACCGTTGGGCAAATGCTGGTGCAGCAGAGCCAATTAATAACACAGCAGCAGCTTTGCTTTGAATTTGTGCTAGCCAAGCAGTATCATCACCTGCTTTTGCTTCTCCACCAGCAATTAAAATTGCTGGACTGTTCACCGATGTCAAGCCAACTTCCGCAGCATCGTAGTTGGTGGCTTTGCTATCGTTAATAAAATCAATACCTTCCCAAGTGCAGATATGTTCTAAACGATGGGCAACCCCAGGAAATTCACTAATTGCACGAGCGATCGCATCGCTATTAATTCCCGCCAACCGCGCCGTTGCAACCGCCATCAAGAGATTTTGCTGGTTATGTTCTCCCACCATCCGCAAAGCTGATACTTTCACAATTGCTTCTGGTGCAGAGGTAGCAGTTAATTTTTCCACAACCCAGCCATCTTCAATATAAAAGCCTTTTTCGCTAATCAGGAAATCTTTTCCTTTGACACTCGTCCAATAAGCATTCGGCCAAGCACTCAAACCTAGCTTGCTCAAGTAAGCATCATCGCCATTAAATACTTGTAACTCAGACTGGCTCAATAACTTGGCTTTGATGTTGTAATAATTCTCTAAAGTTTTATGCCGCGCCAGATGATCCGGTGTGAAAGTCGTCCAAACACCGATGCGGGGTGCAAGAGACGTTGATGATTCTATTTGATAGCTGCTAATTTCCGCAATTATCCAGTTAAGTGAGGAGTTAGGAGTTAGGAGTGAGGAATTATTAAATGTTTCTCCTGCTCCCCCTGCTCTTCTTCCTCTCCAAGACAAGGCAACTTCACAGGCGGCGTAGCCAATGTTACCGCAAGCGGGTGCGTCTAAGTCTGCTGCTTGGAAAATGGCAGCAATTAAAGATGTGGTGGTAGTTTTACCGTTAGTACCAGTGATTCCTACCCAAGGTAGAGGTTGCAAATGTCTCCAAGCGAGTTCCATTTCGCCGATAGTTTCAATCCCTAGTTCCCGTGCCTGATTTAATACAGGAATATCCCAAGGCACGCCGGGACTGACGACTATTAATTCTGGTGAATTGGCACCATTCAAATCTGGGGATTGACCTAGTTTAACGGTTATTTGTTCGGCAACGAGTTCTTGTTGTTGTTGCAGAAAGGTGTCGGAGGTGTTGCGTTCAGCTAAGCTCTCTGCGCTAGCGGAATCGCTCAGTTCCACCTCCCAACCTTCCCGTTTCAACAATCTCGCCGCAGCAACACCGGACTTTCCCAATCCTATTACAGTAGCTCTAGGCATAGATTGCAGCAGAGGTCCCTGGTTAAGCACTCCTAATACTAACGTTTATTGGCAAAAATTACACAACTTTTTGTTGACCTATGCTACAGATTTTTGACGATCGCGCCAAAATCAGCCAAAACACGGGCGTGATTGCGAACTAATCCCAGCAAATGTAATCGATTACGCTTAATTTCTGGATCGGAATCCATTACTAAAACGCTATCTGGCCCGTCAAAGAAGTTACTAACTGCGGGAGCAATTTTTGTTAGGGCTGCTACCAACAGTTGATAATTTCTGGTTTCTTGTGCTGCTTGAGTTTCTGGCACTAAATCAACTAAGGCGTTATACAAAGCCACTTCCGAAGGCTTTTGGAATAGTTCTTCACGAATTACGGCTGTGGGTTCTAGCTGTTTTGTATCTAAATCACCTTGGGCGGCTAAGCGTGTGGAACGGTTAACGGTTTCGTAGATGCTATCTAAAGTACCGTTGCTGCGAATTTGTTGCAGATATAAGGCGCGATCGCGTACATCTAACAAATCCTTTAATGCCCGTTCTGTATATTCTGGATCGTTTTCTCCCAAAACTGCATTCACCAAGTCGTAATCAATCTGTTTTTCTTCTTGCAATAAAGTACGGATACGTTGTAAGAAAAATTCTTGTAATGCTGCGGTTAATGATGCCAGATCTTTGTGATATTTCGCTGCAAAATCCGTGGCTATTTGCAACAGTAAATCATCTAATTTTATTGGTAAATTCGCAAACCAAGTAATTTTTACCACTGCATTGGCAGCACGGCGCAAAGCAAAGGGATCGGAAGAACCAGAAGGTATTAAACCTAAACCAAAGATACTCACCAAAGTATCTAATCTATCTGCTAAACCGACAACTTGACCTGTGAGTGTTTCAGGTAAATTATCACCGGCTCCCGTTGGCAAGTAATGTTGAAAAATTGCCTTTGCAACTTCGCTATCTTCACCACTGGCTAAAGCATATTTTTCTCCCATAATGCCTTGCAATTCTGGGAATTCATACACCATTTGGGTGACCAAATCGGCTTTACATAATAAAGCAGCACGGTGAATTTTTTGACTTTGATTTGCTGCTAATTCTAATTGACTAGTTATTTGCTCGGCAATCTTAACTACTCTATCTACTTTCACACGTAAAGAACCCAATTCTTCTTGGAAAGTAACTGTTTCTAACTTGGGTAAAAAGCTTTCCAAAGGATTCGTCAAATCAGCTTCGTAGAAAAATCTGCCATCAGCTAATCTGGCACGAATTACCCGCTCATTGCCCACCGCAACGATATCTGATTTTTGGGGATCGGCGTTAGAAATGGTGATGAAATTCGGCAATAGTTCTTGTTCTAAACTGCCTGATTTGAATACAGGAAAATAACGCTGATGAGTGACCATAACTTCTGTAACTACCTCAGTCGGTAATTCCAAAAATTCTGGTTCAAATTTCCCGACGACTGCGGAGGGATATTCTACCAGGTTGGTTACTTCTTCTAACAAATCAGGGTAAATTACTGTATGTCCACCTAACTTTTCTGCTACTGTATTTACTTGCTGTTTGATAATATTTGCCCGTTCTGCTGGGTCAACGGTAACGTAGGCTTCTTTGAGGGTGGTAACATAATCTGTAGCTTGGGCAATTGTTACAGATTCAGGATGTAAGACGCGATGACCTTGGGAAATGCGATCGCTCTGAATTCTTTTAGAACCATTCACCAACTCTAAAGGCAGCACTGTATCATCTAACAAAGCCACCAGCCAGCGAATTGGTCGAGAAAACCTCGCATCTCCATCACCCCAACGCATCAACCGCTTACCTTCCAAGCCCCAAATCCACTGGGGAAAAAGTTCTGTCAAAATTTCCGCCACAGGACGACCGGGAATTCTTTTTTGCACAAACACAAAATCCCCTTTATCAGTGGGGCGAACAGACAGCGCATCTACTTCCACGCCTTGCTTTTTGGCAAAGCCTACTGCTGCTGGTGTCGGCTGACCATCTTTAAAGGCGGCTTGGGCGGGAGGCCCTTTAATTTCTTCTTCTCGGTTTGGTTGCTGAGATGGTAGACCTTTAATCAATACCGCCAAACGCCGAGGCGTGCCATACACCTCAACACTTTCGCCCTTGAGGCTATTTGCTTCCAAACTTCGGGGAATGCGCTCTTGCCATTGGACTAAGGCATCACTAAGAAAGCTTGCAGGTAGTTCTTCTGTACCAATTTCTAATAAAAACGCAGGCATAGGTCACTGTTTTCATTTTTGCGTAGCTCAACTTTATCAGTTATTCTCAAGCGATGACTCGTGATTTTTAGCTTGAAAGCAATTCATCCCACGTCTGTTCCTCCGGCGATAATCATTATGAGGGGGAAGTAGAAGCAGTAGCACAGATGTACGCCCCTACGATGGAATCGCCTTTTCTCCAAAACTTTACAAGATAAATCTTTATCTTCATTGATTTATCATATTTAACACCGTATTTTCATGCAGTATTTACCTATACATATTTCTATCGTAAAGTTAATGATGCCTGATGTATTGATACCTGCATCATGGCAATTAATTTTGGAGTTATGACCATGAAAAATATTTTTGCCAAAATTGCTGCTACCACAGCAACCAGCGCGGCTCTGAGTATTGCGATCGCTGCTGGTGCTAACAACCCAGCTCAAGCTATTGATTTCAACTTTAAATGGCTAGGTGATGCTGGTTATTCAGCAGTCGGCTCATTTAGCTACGACGAAACTACAGCACCTGCAATTATTAGTGAAAGTGGTATTGGAGCAACCAACTTTTTGCAATCCTTGAGCGTCTCTTTCTTAGATCCATCTAAAAACCTTCTGGAAACTTACAACACCGTTAGTAATGGGGTGTCAGAATCTAAGTTCTTCACTTTCAACTTTGATACTTCCACTCATACATTGTTTGGTGGCTTGGATCTAGGAGGAGGAAAAGGTGTAATCGGAGAATCTTTCTTTCAGGGAACCGTTGGCGACTCTTTGTTCTTACGTCAGGATATCGATCAAGTGCAACCGTCAATAACACTAGATCAAAATTCTGGTTCTATTTACGTAACAAAAGTTCCTGAACCTGCTTCTATGTTGGGTTTATTAGCATTTGGGATGTTGGGTGTAGGTTCAACTCTCAAGAAAAAGCAAGCCTCTTGCTAGAAACTAGAGCATCTTATACCAATTCTCTATAAACTTGCACTTAATCATTATTTTTCTCTTTCTTGGCGTACTTGGCGTACTTGGCGGTTCGTACTCATTACGTTAGCGACGTAGGAGCGTCATTACGAATTACGAATTCCGCGTGAGTTAGCGATCGCTCCAATACTTCTTTAAAGGCAACAGGCAACAGGCATAAGTGTTGGCGTGGGACGGGGATTTAAACCCCGCCCCAGGGAATCTCACCTTCGAGGCGGGGCTTTTGACCATAAAAGTTGGTCGAGGAAACAGGCAACAATTTTGGCGTCTCACCAAAAATCTTTACTCTTGCCTGTTGCCTGTTCCCTATTCCCTCGACCGAAGGTCGGTCAATTTTGGAGCAATACCTGCGGTGGGATACGCCTAAGTAATCAAAGGTTAAAATACTTCATGTGCCAGTTTCCAAGCCGGAATGTGTGCTTCATGCACGAGATTAAATATGGTGCTACAATCCCCTAAGTGTAAAATTAAGCATTAAATTCCCTTTTAAATGACTAAACGGTTATCACGCATATGGAGGAAAGCGACTGAAATTCAGTAAACAATTATCAGTGAATACTGGTAAATTTTTACTGTGTGGTAAAGAGACTTTATCCAAGCAAAAAACTGATAATTGATAAGTAATAACTGTTAAAATCCACCTAGAAAATTTATTAACAGTATTGATTGCAATTATGATTTAAAAAAATCATAAACTGTTCGCAACCTAAATTAAATAATACAAAGTAGCAGCCCCTACTCGAATTAGCAATCAATCTGCTCATGTATGGGTGTCTTCACAAACTTCATAAATAGCTCATGCACATTCTGATCTATTCCTACAACTATTATCCAGAGCCGATTGGAATTGCTCCCTTAATGACCGAATTGGCAGAAGGACTAGTAAAACGAGGTCATGAAGTGCGAGCGATCACTGCAATGCCCAACTATCCCCAGCGCCAAATTTACGATGAATATCGGGGTAAGTGGTACGTTACTGAACAAAAAAATGGCGTTACAATCGAACGAAGTTACGTGCGAATTAAGTCTAAACCCAACGTTGTAGATCGGCTATTATTGGAGTTGAGCTTTGTTTTGACGAGCTTGCCGCAAGCCTTTAAAGGCCAACGTCCAGATGTGATTATCTTAACAGTTCCCCCTCTACTAGGTATCTTACCAGCAACAATATTTAGTTTTTTATACAATTGCCCACTAGTTTTGAATGTGCAAGATATTTTACCAGAAGCTGCCGTGCGTGTTGGGCTACTGAAAAACAAGTCCACGATCCGAATTCTTGCAGCCCTAGAGAAATTTGCATATCGGACTGCACACACAATTAGCGTCATTGCTGATGGGTTTACTGAGAATTTAGTGAATAAGGGAGTACCTGCTAATAAAATTGTTTGTATTCCCAATTGGGTGAATATAAATTTCATCCGGCCTTTACCCAAAGACAATAACTCCTGGAGATCTACACATCAACTAGATGGTAAATTTGTAGTACTTTATTCCGGAAACATTGCCCTCACACAAGGTTTAGAGACAGTCATACAAGCAGCAGCTTGCTTGCGTCAGATTAAAGATATTGTCTTTGTGATTGTTGGAGAATCAAAAGCATTGCAAAGGTTGCAGGAATATTGTCTATTAAATGGAGCGGATAATGTTTTGCTGCTACCTTTGCAACCACGAGAAAAATTACCAGAAATGCTTGCAGCATCAGATGTGGGGCTGATTGTGCAAAAGCACAATGTTATTTCGTTTAATATGCCTTCAAAAATACCACTCTTGCTGGCGAGTGGTAGGCCGATTGTGGGTTCAGTTCCAGCCAGTGGTACTGCTGCTAAAGCGATCGCACTTAGTGGTGGTGGCATAGTTGTGGAGCCAGAATCACCCCATGTTCTAGCAGATGCAGTAAAAGATTTATATACCAATCCAACTCTAGCAGCAAAGCTAGGTCACACAGGCAGACAGTTCGCCGAAGCAAACTATTCCTTAGAGCAAGCACTCGATCGCTATGAAGGGCTGCTTTCTGAGATTGTCGCCAATCAACAATCTATTGAGGCTATATTACCAAAATTGGATTCCGAGAAATCCGTTGTCGATGGTTGAAAGGCATGGGGTATGGGGTATTAGGAAGGGGGAAAGGGAAAGGGGTAAGGGGGAAAGGTTAAATTTATCCCTTTACCCTTTAACCTTTTCCCCTACCTCCCCTACCTCCTCATCTCCCCACTCGACAAACAAAGCCCCAATGAGGAAAAATTAAATCACCCGATCGGGTGACCTAAGTGTAGGAAGTTGAAATCGATTAAAAAGACGATTCTAGATCGATAACACTATAAAAAACAGTGATTGTGTTTCTTTCTTGGTGAGGATAAATCAATGAAACTCCCAATCTTGGTTAGTAGGTCTGAATTAATTTAGCGATCGCTACCTTTTTCTTCCTTGAGACCAATATTCAGTAATACTTAAGAGCGGTAAACTCATTTTTAGCATCACCAATCTTCTTTGCTATGTAGTTATAATTCAACCTAATACTTACACAAATATGCAAGCAAGCGCTTGCAAACACTAATGAAAAACCTAGCATCAGGTTGCCCGTCCGACTTGATACGAGACTGAGAAATTGCTGGTTGTGTACTAAAACAAGGGTGAGGAGAAGATTACAGTGCGCTCAGATATTGATTTGAAACCATCTTTGCATGATTTTGCGGATATGTTGCTTTGCCCCAGAAGCAGAGATCGACAGTGAGGGGGATGAGGGAGATGGGGAGGCAGGGGAGGCAGGGGAAAAGGTTAAAGGGTAAAGGGTAAAGGGATAAATTTAACCTTTCCCCCTTACCCCTTTGCCTTTCCCCCTTCCTAATGCCCAATCCCCAATACCCTCCTCTTCATTGATGTAAGTAAGATTGCTCAAGTCTAGATTCACAAGACGAGAAAACGAAAATGTCCCATTCTGAGTTCCCTGATTCTTCCTTTCCTGTTGAAATAGAACAGCCTGCTGTTAATGATTCCAGTCAAGAGTCCGGATCGTTGCCAGAGCGATCGCCCAAACCACCTCAAAAGCGACGTTGGCCTCTGCTGTTGGGAATTATTTTGTTAATCGCAGGTGTTGGTTTTGGTTGGCGCTGGTGGCAAACTAGCAGTGCTAGCAATGGAGCATCGGGTAATCAGGCGGCTGCTCGCCAACCTATGGCGATTCCCGTAAAGCTAGCAACTGTAGAGACAGAAACTACGCAACAAAGTTCCCAGTTTCTTGGCTCCTTAGAAGCTCCACGCTCGGTAATGATTAAGCCACAAATTGAAGGACGAATTACCCAAATTTTCATCAAAGAAGGCAACCGAGTGCAACAAGGGCAAGTTATTCTGACCTTGGAAAGCGATAATGCCCAAGCCCAGTTATTACAAGCTAGAGGCGCACTCCAACAAGCCCAGGCGCGTCTTGCTGAACTCAAAGCAGGTACGCGCTCTGAAGAAGTTGCCCAAGCCAGAGCGCAGTTAGCCCAAGCCCAAGCTCGTCTCAAAGATGCCCAAGCAGGAGCGCAACCAGAAGAAATTGCTCAGGCTGAGGCTCAAATTGATTCAGCTAAATCAGATCTAGAACTAGCCCAATCACGAGCTAAACGATACGACCAATTGAGAAAAGAGGGCGCTGTTTCCCAAGATACTTTAGATGGATATCTCAAAGAACAGCAAAGTGCTGAAGCTGCCCTTGTAGTAGCCCAGAAGCGTTTAGACCAACTCAAAAAGAGCAGAAATTCTAGTATCAATGAGCTAGCTGCTGCCGTAGAACAACAGCAACAAAACTTAAGGCAACTGGAAAATGGTTCTCGCCCAGAAGAAATTGCCCAAGCGCGATCGCAAGTCACTCAAGCAGCCGGTCAAGTCCAAGTTGCCCAAATCCAACTGCAATACACAAAAGTCCTAGCTCCTTTTACTGGCTTTGTTGGTGATATTCCCACAAAAGTCGGAGATTATGTAGAAAAAGCAGATCAGCTGACTACACTAACTAGGAATGATTCATTAAAACTGAATATTGCCGTTCCCCTAGAAGAAGCCAAAAAGTTGCGCTTGGGATTACCCGTGCAAATGCTCGATACCCAAGGCAAAGCCATAGCCACAGGTAAAATCAGTTTCATCTCCCCAGATGCAAGCTTAGATTCCCAAACGGTTTTGGCTAAAGCCAACTTTGGCAATTCTACGAGACAACTGCTCAACCGCCAGTCAGTACAAACCAAAGTGATCTGGGAGGAACGCCCAGGAATTTTAATTCCAGTGACAGCAGTATCTCGCCTGGGTGGCGAGACATTTGTCTTTGTGGCTGAAGCGCCAGCAGAAAACTCGAAACCCGGAGCGCCAAAACTAGTAGCTCAGCAAAAGCCTGTGAAGTTGGGAGTTATTGAGGGCAATAATTATCAAGTTATGGAAGGACTAAAACCTGGCGACAAAATTGTTGTTTCAGGTATTCTCAACCTCACCAATGGCGCCCCCATCACTCCTGCACCTGAAACAGTTGGTAGCCGGAATTTTTAGAACAAGAAGGGAGTGGGGGAGATGAGGAGGTAGGGGAAAAGGTTAAAGGGTAAAGGGTAAAGGGATAAATTTAACCTTTCCCCCTTACCCCTTTCCCTTTCCCCCTTCCTAATGCCCCATGCCAAATGCCAAATACCAAATACCCAATGCCCATTTTCTAAACTATGTTTGTTGACTTTTTTATTAAGCGGCCAATCTTTGCATCGGTCTGCGCCATTCTTATCCTTTTAATAGGATTAATCAGTATTGCAACACTGCCGATCGCCAGGTTCCCAGAAATTAGTCCCACTCAAATCAGTATCACTTCCAACTACAGCGGAGCCAGTGCCGAAATCGTAGAAAGCGGTGTGACCAATATCTTAGAAAGGCAAATTAACGGGGTTGAGGGACTTAGATATCTCACATCCAGCAGCAGTAATGATGGCACCAGTACCATTACAGCCACTTTTGATTCATCGCGGAATAAAGATATTGCGGCGGTGGATGTGCAAAATCGTGTTTCTATTGCCCAACCGCAATTACCAGAGTCGGTGCAACGCACGGGAGTGCGAGTCTCAAAAGAGTCTAGCAACATTCTCTTAGCAATTGGTTTATTCGCAGAAAATAATGAATACGACAATATATTCTTAAGCAACTATGCTGACCTTTATTTAGCAGATGCCTTAAAAAGAGTCAAAGGTGTCAGTAATGCCCAAGTTTTTGGCGAACGCCGCTACGCCATGCGCTTGTGGTTAGATCCGAGTCGGCTTGCTAGTCGGGGATTAACAACTCAGGATGTGGCAAATGCCTTATCGGAACAAAACCTCCAGGTGGGTGCAGGAAGAATTGGACAAGAACCTGCTCCTGAAGGACAAAGGTATCAACTTGATGTGCGTGCTTCTAGCCGATTAACAGAACCAGGAGAATTTGGCGAAATTGTCCTGAGAACAGAAGATGATGGCACATTAGTCAAACTCAAAGATGTCGGGAGAGCAGAACTAGGTGCAGAAAATTACAACACATTTCTGCGGTTTCGTGGCAAAGATGCCATCGGTTTAGGAATTTATCAGGTTCCTGGTAGTAATGCCTTGGATGTAGCCAAGGGAGTCAAAGACGAAATTGCCCGATTGGCTCCGAGTTTTCCCCCAGGAATGAAATATCAGGTAGCTTTTGACACGACTATGTTCGTCGAAGAATCGATGGCAGAAGTGGTCAAGACTCTGATTGAATCAGTGGTACTGGTTGTACTTGTAATTTTCGTGTTTTTGCAGGACTGGCGAACTACTTTAATTCCAGCGTTGACAATTCCACTTTCCTTAATTGGGACATTTGTATTCGTCAAAGTTTTTAACTTTTCCATTAATAGTTTGACTTTGTTTGGTCTGACTTTAGGATCTGGGATGGTGGTAGACGATGCGATCGTGATCGTAGAGCAAATTAGCCGCTTTATTAAGGATAAAGGTATAAGTCCTCGCCGAGCCGCTAGCGAATCAATGGCAGAATTGCTTGGGGCAGTGATTGCAACTTCACTGGTGTTGATGGCGGTGTTTATACCAGTGGCCTTCTTCCCAGGAACTACAGGCGCACTTTATCAGCAATTTGCTCTGACCATTGCCTTTTCCATTGCGATTTCGACTTTTTTGGCTTTGACTTTGACACCTTCTTTGTGTGGGGTCCTGCTGCGTCAAGGACAAAGAACTTCAGGCTGGCTGGGTTGGATTTTTGACCAGATTAATCGGTTTCTCGACTGGACACAGGGTAATTATAAGCGATCGCTAAATTTTCTCACCCGCTTCAAAAGCGTCATCATTGGGTTGTTTATCGTCTCCTTGGGGATGACTGCTTGGCTGTACACCACAGTACCCACAGCCTTTCTTCCAGATGAAGACGAAGGTTATTTCATCACAATTATCCAAGGACCCCAAGGCGTTTCGCTGCAATATACCAGCGATGTGATTGCCGAAGTAGAAAAAGAAATCCTAAAAATTCCTGAAGTGTTGGGGACTTTTGCGATCGGCGGATTTGGTTTTAGTGGTAGCACTGCTAACAGCGGTATCATATTTACAACCTTAAACTCTTGGGACGAGCGCTCAAAACCCGATCAATCAGTACAGGCGATAATTGGCAAATTGCAGGGTAAATTGTCATCTATTCCAGAAGCCAGGATATTTGCGGTAAATCCACCACCAATTCAGGGTTTAGGCAACTTTGGTGGCTTCGTCTTTCAGTTACAAGACCGCAGAGGTAATACTGGCTTAGAAAATTTGGTGCAGTCGATGGGGCAATTACTCGGTCGCGCCAATCAAACACCAGGATTACAAGCTGTATTCAGTACCTTTGCCGCAGATACACCACAATTACTTGTGGAAGTAGACCGCAATAAAGCCAAAGCACTGCAAATTTCTATAGATGATATCTTCAGTACTTTACAAACTGCTTTGGGTTCACAATATGTGAATGATTTCAATCTCCAGCAGCGCAATTATCGAGTTTATATCCAAGCAGATCGACAGTTTCGTTCTAATCCCAAAGATATTGGGAAACTCTACGTTCGTTCCCAAAAAAATCAAATGATTCCTTTGAGTAATTTAGTCAAAGTGACGCCAACTGTGGGAGCGCAAACTATAAATCACTATAATTTGTTCCGCTCAATTGAAATTAATGGTTCTGCTGCTCCCGGTTCTAGTTCTGGAGACGCTATTAAGGCAATGGAACAAGTTGCTAAAGCAGTTTTACCAGCAGGTTTTGGTTACGAGTGGTCAGGAACTGCATTAGAAGAAATTGATTCTGGCAGCTTAGCGCCTCTGATTTTTGGATTAGGGTTGGTATTTGTATTTTTGGTACTAGCTGCTCAATACGAAAACTACATTGACCCTTTTATTATTCTGTTGTCAGTTCCCTTAGCTATTTTTGGAGCGCTGATAGCTCAATCGTTACGAGGTTTTTCTAATGATGTTTACTGTCAAATTGGTCTACTAATGTTGATTGGTTTGGCTAGTAAGAATGGTATCTTGATTGTGGAATTTGCTAACCAATTACGAGAGCAAGGGCTTTCCATTACGAAAGCCGTAATTGAAGCTTCACAAGAGCGTTTACGCCCAATTTTGATGACTGGCTTTTCTACTCTTTTAGGGATTTACCCCTTGGTTGTCGCTACAGGCGCAGGAGCAGGAAGTCGTCAATCTTTGGGAACCGCAGTGTTTGGCGGCATGTTAATTGCTACTTTTTTGAGTTTGTTTATAGTGCCAATTTTGTATATTGTGATTAAGGAGACGACAGAGCGTTTTATTAAACCAAAACGGCATCAAGAACTGCAATCTATAGATGGTTGAGTTGGGGGAGGGGTTAGTAAGGGGAGATATGAATTAGTCTCACGCAGAGGCGCAGAGTCGCAGAGAATAAAAGTTAAAGAGTCTAAATTGTAGCGACAGTTAAAAGGTGATTAACTGTCGCTATTTATCGTATGATGAGACAATAGGATAGGCTAATTTTAGAGGGGAAGGCATGAAAATCGCTATTGGCAGTGATGAACGCACTAACCTTACTGATACAGTACTCGAAGAACTGAAGCGGCGTGGGCATGAAGTGATACCTTTCGGTTCCCTAGCGGAGGATCGTCGAGAAGTTGATTGGCCTATTAGTAGTAGTAAGGTTGCTTTGGCAGTAGCAACTCAGAAAGTAGATGAGGGAATTGTCTTTTGTTGGACTGGTACTGGTGCATCTATTGCGGCCAACAAAGTCTCTGGGATACGTGCTGCTTTGTGCCATGATGCTGAGACGGCGCGGGGTGCCCGCATCTGGAATCATGCCAATGTCCTAGTATTAAGTTTACGTGCAACTACAGAAGCGATCGCCAAAGAAATATTAGATGCCTGGTTTAGCACACCTTATTCTGAAGATGACTGGAATCTGCTACAAATCAAACGCATTGGACAGTTAGAGAAATGAGATGTGGCGACAATAGTTGATTTGTTTTATCGATCGCTTTCTAATCTGCAAGTTAGACGATTCAGGAAACGAGTGTAAAGGCGATCGATTTTCACAAATTAAATAGGATTGCTATATTACAGCAGTTTTCATGTATTTGAACCACATCTATCGTAGGGGCACAGCAATGCTGTGCCCCTACCGCGTGGTCTATTTACCTGAAAATTGCTGTAACCTTATCGAGTTGCCATCTGTGCTTCAGAAACCCAATTAGCATGGAAGCCGTAAGGAACACGCTGTGGCATCAATATCCGCGCCACAGGACTAGCTGTGATATTTCGGGCATCAATCACCAATAGCTCAGACTTTTTCGCTAGTGCATCCCAAACCATAGTCAGCAACCAGCCATCATCCTCAGCGGTAGCACCAGGACGAGGCGCAAACACACTATCACCACCAAAACGCCCGCGACCAAATTCGTGTACTTGGGTGCTACCAGTCTGCAAATCATACTTCACCAGACCATCCAACAAAAGTCTCGGTCTCATGTAAGTAGCTTGTCGGGATGCGTAGACGTAACGTGTCTTTCGCCCAGTTAGGTCATCGTTAATCCGAGGAAATTCTGTGGCGGTATCATCGTTATTGAGCAGTTCTTCTTTCACAACACCCGTTGCTAGGTTGATTCTGTAGAGATACAGTCGGAAATGTTCAAATTCAGTATCTCCGCCCTCACCATTGTCTTTTTGAGGAATAAACAGATAGGTATCAGGTGCCCTGGTGGCGATAAGTACTATTTCGTTGCCTTCCTCCCAAGCGTTAGCAACATGGTAGAGCATACAGGTTGAGATATTGAACCAGCGGATAGTTCGGTTATCGCCGTGGCGGGGTAGAACCCCGATGCGGCTGGGGTTTTGTTTCTCAAACTTAATGGGTAATTGATCCTGCATAATCCGCATCGGACTGAAGACTAGCGGCATATCCAGAAAAAGGGTGTAGTGTTGAGTGATGGCAAAATCATGCATCATCACTGGCGAAGGTATATCAATAGGTACAGTTCGCAACATTTCGCCCTCTGCGGAAACCACGCTGTATTCCAGATAAGGGGGAGCGATGGGTGCAAAGCCCATTACAATCATTTCACCTGTTTCGGCATCGATTTTTGGGTGAGCTGTAAAGGTAGAAGCAAGCTTAGTGTTAAAGGTATGTACGCCAACAGTTTCTAAGTCGGGAAGACGAATTTCATAAGGTGCGCCAGCTTCCCATAGTGCCAGCAGTTTACCTGCGTGCCATACAGTTGAGGTGTTACCAGTATTCTTCATCATCAAGCCATAAGGAGCATCAAACCGAGGCAGGTTCAGCAAACCAGGCCAAATTGCCTTACCTTGTTTTCGCTCAATCTCAAATCCCTCTGTGCGAATGTAGCGGTTGCGATAGCTGGCTTTGCCATTGCTGATATTTACTGCATGGAGCATTCCATCTCCATCTAACCAGTGATGGAGTCCGATAGGACTGAATTGGGGGTTAGGGCCGTTGCGGAGAAATATGCCATTGAGTCCTTCGGGTAGTTCACCAATGACGGTGAGGTTGTCAGCAGTTACTTCTTGTTTGACTGGGGCAAAGTTGTCAGTCAAATAAAAATCTGCCATATCTTTTGCCAGGATATTAACTCTGGCAGTAGTGCTGAGGCGGCTCAAAATTTGGTAAGGTACACGTGCATAGTAGCCAGTAACAGAAGGCCCTTTATTGACTACTGATGACCGCTCCATCTGTAAGACGTTAGCTAGGAATTTGCTATCCATCAAAGCGCTCATGAAGCGCCGCTGCAAAGTGCTGGGGCGAGTACCAGTTGGGGCTGCTGTGGCGATGGCGAGGGTCTGTATGAGTTCCTTTTCTGTAGTATCTAACACACCGTCGTTATACATCAGTGAGTTGAGAGCTTCGTATAATTCCTGAAAATCTTTTTCGTCAGGATAATTTCCTAAATAGGCCTGAAGCCAGCTATAACAGTCTTCTGCTGTGACAGGTTGATTGCTTGATAATAAAGATTGAATTTCTGGATCTTCAGTTAATCCTTTCTGTTGTGTCACTTGCTCCAAAAATTCTTTTTCTTCAGGTTCCAGTACTCCATCAATCCAAGCAACACCAATCAGGAGTTTTAACAAGTCTCGATCGCTTTTTGACGGTTTATGTAATATGTCAGCTTGAGGAATTGGTACGTCAAAATGCTCATTTGTAGTGGCATCAGGACGAATATTTTTCTCTGTGGAATACAAGACTTTTGAACTATCTGGTGTTTTGATCACAAGAAATAAGTCAGGATTGCCTTCAAATTTCTCAAATTTACCTTTAAAATCAGCTTCGGTGTAGTTAATTTCAAAAGTGCCAGTACTATTGGTTTTAACTTGTCCTAATTTATCTGTTTTGACAAGATCCTTATCAAATGCTTCGACTAGTAAGTTAGGAATTCCTAAACCGCTTTCAGCTACGTAAATTCGTCCGGTAACTTTAAATGTCATTAAATTGCTGCCTTTTTTAGTTATTTTTTGAAAAAGCTTTCACTTTTGTGATGTTTTGAAGTATTTGATGTAATACTTCAGGCTAATCTTGCTATTGCTGGGATACCAAGCAAACATGAAAATTCAGGATCAAATATTCAGTTTTTTTGACCCAGATTGATTAAATTTTCATGATTAGTTAAAAGTCTATATAACTAGACTTGGATAGTTAGGCATTTTTCAACTAAGAAGATTGTGTTACTTTTTTTGACAATTTATTAATAAATTGTCATTCTATAAAATTTTGTAAATAAATATTTTTTAATTCTTTAAGTATAAAATCTTATAGACAAAATTATTAAAGCAAACAGATGTTTATTAGTCAATGCTTTATTGTTAATAATCTTACTCTTCCTCTAGGTTAGCCCCCTCATATCAAGAAAAACAGCGTATTCTCAATAGAGTCTAATATCTAATTCGTAAAGAAAATCTTAAGAATAGTCAATTGATTACTAGGTTTGACTTTTTGTAAATAGGCGGTTTATTGTTTTGAGTGACTGCGAATGAGCGCCCAAGAAAAAGTAAAATTAAAGGGACTACGCACAAGAGGTTTGAAGCCCTAATATTACTCAGCACTCAGCAATTTTCAGGTAAATAGACCATGCGGTAGGGGTGCAAGGCATTGCGCCCCTACATATAGATGTGGGTAAGTTAGAGAAGGCAGGAAAAAAAGAGAAGAGTAGTTTATTTGAGCAATCTTAAACCACTCAAGGTAACTAGTACTGTGGAACCTTCATGCCCAATAACGCCGATGGGTAAGTTAATATTTCCCAGAAAGTTGCCCACTAAAAGCAAGACAATAAAACCCAATGCTACGACTATATTTTGTTTGACTATGGATTGCGATCGCCTACCCAAATGCATCGCCACAGCAATTTTTTCTAACTTGTCTGCCATCAATACTATATCTGCGGTTTCCAATGCCACATCACTACCTGCGCCCCCCATTGCTATACCCACAGATGCTTGCGCTAAAGCTGGTGCATCATTAATGCCATCGCCTACCATTGCCACAGTTTGATACTTCTGCTGTAGATGACGAATCACATCCAGCTTATCTTCTGGCAAAAGTTGAGCATACACCTGCTCAATTCCTACCGCTTTGGCGACACTATTGGCAGTTTCCTGATTATCTCCAGTTAACATGACAATTTGTTCAACTCCCAGTTTTTTTAATCGGCTAATAGTCGCCGCCGCTTGCACTCTCACCTCATCTGCAATGGCAATAATACCCATCACCTCTGCTCCCCCTCCTTCCCCTGCTACCCAAACCACAGTTTTACCTTCTTGCTCGAAAGATTGAGCTATTTGTCGCAATTCTTCGGGTAAATTTGTTACATGCTGCTGCACAAAACTGGCATTCCCCACAATCACCTGTTGTTCTTTGACAATTCCCACAATTCCCTGTCCAGGTAGGGCTTGTACTTCCACTGCACCAACCCAATTCAAATCAGCAGCGGCTTGCACAATTGCTTTACCGATGGGATGTTCGGAAGATGATTCCACACTAGCAGCGGCTTTTAATACATCTTGTTGTGTGTATCCACTAGCTGGAATTACTTGGAATACCTGCACTTGTCCTGTTGTGAGAGTACCAGTTTTATCAAAGGCGATCGCTCGAACTTTGCCAATCTTCTCTAACTGGGCACCATTCTTAAACAAAATCCCTTGTTTTGCACCGTTGGCAATTCCTGAAAGCAGAGTTGGCATAATTGCAGCCATCAACGCACAGGGAGAAGCTACTACTAAGAACGTAAGGGCGCGATAAATGGTAGTTTCCCAATCCCAACCCCAGAGGAATGGCGGTAAAGTTGCCAGTAATATCCCAGCTATTACAATAACTTTGGCATATGCTTTTTCAAAGCGATCGATAAATTCTTGGGAAGGGGGGGCTTGTGTTTGCGCCTGTTCTACCAAACGAATCACCCGCATAATTAAACTACTTTGCGCTGGTTTGTGGACTTTAATCTGTAATGCACCATAGCCGTTGAGTGTGCCGGCAAATACTTCTGCACCGACTGTTTTTTCCACGGGTAAAGACTCGCCTGTAATTGCAGCTTGATTCAGGGTGCTGTAACCAGACACAATAATTCCATCTGTAGGAATTAACTCTCCGGGTTTGACGACAATTTCATCACCAACTTTTAGCTGACTAATAGAAACTTCCTCTTCCCTTCCCTGAAGCAAAACCCTTGCTATATCTGGTGTCAAACTCATCAAACTCCGAATACTCCGCTCAGTTCGCTGCATGGCATAGCCTTCGAGTGCGCCACTGATGGCAAAGATGAGAATCAAAATTGCCCCATCAATAATTAAATGATATTCTCTCCGCCATAAGCCCAAACTAGCAGCACCAATGGCGGCGACAATCATCAGCAAATCTACATCGAGTTCTTTTTCTTGGAAAAGGGTAGTCAATCCCTCTCGCGCACTTTCGTAACCACCAATTACATAAGCAGCAGGTAGTAGCAGCAGCGCTAATTCCAAAGCGCCGAGATGCAGGGCGAACCATCCGAGAAATAACAGGAAGCCACAAACTAGGGCTGCTAAGATATCTGCGTGTTCTCTGGTGAATTGGGTGAAACGTTGGGGGTAAAGCATGGGAGGTGAATTGAGAGGGGCTTTCTCAGGCTAAAGCTTGACATCAATGTTAATGTCAAGCTTTATAATGATTTTGAAACGCAGAGGAGCGCTGAGGGAAGCGCAAAGGTACGCAAAGTTAGATGTTTATCTTCTGGCGGCGTTTTTCAAAGATGAATGCAGGTTGCTTAACTATTAAAGAACTTACCGAAGCAGTTGGTGGCGGTTTGACTCCGCGGATGGTGCGGCATTATCATCAATTAGGATTATTACCGCAACCAGTACGATCGCCAAGTAATTATCGTCTCTACACCCAAAAAGATGTCCTGAGGTTGCAGCGGATTATGGCACTGAAGCAGCAAGGGTTTCAGCTAAATCATATCCGTCAGATTTTGGAGGTGGAACCAGAGGCGGATACCAATCAAAATCTGATGGTGCAACTCCAGCAGCAATATCGGGCGGTGATGCAACAAATTTCTCAACTGCGCCAAACTGCATCAGCATTAGAAGGATTATTGGGACGCGATCGCCATTGTCAAATTATACAGGCCCAAGTCCTCGCACAACTGAAGTTACTTGATGTGGAAACCCAAGCGGGATTGGGGGGACTGGAAAAATTGTGGAGTGGTTTCGATGCCGAAATTCACACACACTCGGAGGCTTTTTCGGAATCGCTGCAACGCTTGTTACCTGATTTATCTCACCGTTCAGAAATTGAACAACATTTAATTTCTCAGTTGGTTTTGGCTTGTGGTGATGTGAGTTTGGTATCCTTTATTAAATTGAGTCGAGATGCGATCGCAGCTAGTCGAGAAGCTTTATCTGCAAGCTGTCAAATTGTTGTCGATACTCAAACGGTGGCTGCTGCTTTGGATCGAACTCGATTATTTCACTTGGGATGTTGCATTGAAACTTTAATTGATAATCCTCATATTACCACTGCCACGGAGGCGGAACTTGCTTTTTGCCAACAGCAAGAATGGCGAGAAAAATTGCAACAAGTAACTCCAGGTTGTCTGCTGGTAGTTGGTTATGCTCCCTCGGTGCTGCTAGAAGTTTCCGTGGCGATGGCCAATGAAAAAATTCACCCTGCACTTGTAATCGCTATGCCCATCGGCTTTAGCCACGCTCCCGCTGCTAAGCGACAACTGATGCAACAACGAATACCTTATATTACAGTTGAAGGCACTTTGGGAGGCGGCGCTTTAGCTGCAACTGCGCTGAATGCTTTGGTGGAATCACTCATTGATAAGCCAGATTGTCATTGTTATCTCAAAGGTATATAGCAGTTCTCCCACAGGTAACGTACAGAAAAAATAATTAAGCACAAAAGTAGGGGCGCACAGCTGTGCGCCCTTACAGCGCCCGTACACCTGTGCGCCCCTACTAATTGTTAAATAATATTGAATTTGCTACACTTTACGAGTTTTAGTAATTCAATAATTCATAATTGTCACCAAAAGCTACCAAGTTGGTATAACTTGCAATCTAAATTGGAAAAATTTATAGTAAACAGATTCTTGCAGTTACAGTATAAACGATCGTGCTACACAAGCTCGATTAAAGTATAAATAAATGCAAGTACGTTGAAGTAATTAGAAGTAAAGATAACTCAGATGTATAATTAGCGCGTCTCCTCCATAATCCTGAAAAACATAGCGATTTAGGGCTGGCAGACTTTCTATTTTTTACTTTAATAACGGGCATTATGTGGCAACAAGAAAAAAAAGATACTTCAATAGTCAAGTTGGTATTATGGGTTGCTTTAGCTACAACCCCAATGGCAACTGCTCTGGTAGTTTCAGCACCTATGCTGGCACAATCTGCACCTGAAACTCCGTCTTTCCCACTGCCGCAAACAGTGGAAAATGGAACCACAGTGCGAATTGATGGTTCAAGTAGCTTAACTACAACCAACCAAATTCTCAAAGATAATTTTGAAAAACAGTTTTCGGGCACAAAAGTTGAAATTGCTGCCAATGGCACTGATACGGCACTGAGAGACTTGCTAGATGGCAAAATTGACATAGCAGCAATCGGGCGTGGTTTAACGCCAGCAGAAAAAGCACTAGGACTGGAACAAGTCCGCTTGCGCCGCGAAAAAATTGCGATCGTGGTTGGTGCAGAGAATCCTTTTAAGCAAAGTTTGACTAGTAGGCAATTCGCCCGCATTTTCCGGGGACAAATTACAAATTGGTCGCAACTGGGCGGCCCCGACGCGAAGATTCGGGTAATCGATCGCCCCGAAACCAGCGATACTCGTGATACTTTTCGTGATTATCCAGCCTTTAAAGCTGCTAAATTTGCTACAGGAGCCAATGCTACTCAAGTAACCGACGACAACACCGCCGAAATCGTCAAACAACTGGGTAAAGACGGCATTAGCTATGTACTAGCTAATCAAATATCGAAGTTAGAAGGTGTGCGAGTTCTGCAATTACATCAAACCTTGCCAGATGATGCCAAATATCCCTTCTCGCAACCATTAGTTTACGTCTACAAAAAAAATCCCAGCTTAGGTACAGCAGGTTTTCTTGGCTTTACTCTTGCAACACCAGGACAGCAAGCTATAGAACAAGCTAGAACTGCTGAAGCTGTTGCGATCGCAGCCAGCGTATCACAACCTACTGCTACAACTTCGCCGACTACACAAACCACACCGACTGCCACAACTTCCCCCGATGCAACTGCTTCTGTATTTGAGCAAAAACCATTTGTGGCTCCCGCAGAAAAATCAGAAAAAGCTCCAATTGTCAATAAGGAAACACCATTTTGGCTGCTCTTACCTTTGTTGGTTACCACTATAGCTGGAGGCTTGCTGTGGTGGGTTTTTGGCAGACGGCCATCCCTGCCTGAGAAAACAGACAACTCACTACAACCAAATCCTTATCCACCCAGCACAGATGATGTAGAAACTGCGCTCAATCCTGGCACCACCCTTGATTTGCAAGAAGAGGAAACCGGCGATCGCACTCCTTTTCAAATTTATAATCAAACATCATCTGACCTGAGCGAGAATGCTAGTCTACAACAGGCAACTAATGGCACAACCCCAAACGCAGCTTTATCAGAGAATAACAACTTGGGAGCCGCAGCTTTAACGGGTGGTGCTGCTCTAGCCACCGGAATCGGAACAGCTACCTGGTCTACCTTCGCTGACAAAGAAACAGATCCGACAGAAGATACTTTTGAGCCTAGTAATAACACTGAAAGCAATCATTCGGAATCAAGCGAAGTTGCATGGGATATAGAAGCCCCAGCGGCTGTTGTAAATACTTCATATCCTCAACTGGGTAATATTCCAGAACAAACTTCTGATGTGGACTTGCCTTTATCTGAGGAAACAAGCCCACTATCTCAATTGCCAGACGTACCAAAAGTAACTTCTGATTTTGAGTATTGGGACACAGAAGTTAGCGAAGATGCGATCCAAGAAGAACTCAAGGCAGAATTGGAGTGGTTAGAAAGTATCACCTCAGTTGAGGATACAGCGTTATCAGAATCCAGCGAGGTGGTAGCAGATGAACCACCTGCGGCAGAAACAGCCCCACTAGAATTGCCAGAAGATGCCTTCAATGTGGTAGCAGATGAACCACCTGCGGCAGAAACAGCCCCACTAGAATTGCCAGAAGATGCCTTCAATGTGGTAGCAGATGCAGCCGAACCCACTGTAGATTTAGAGGAAGAATCACCAGATTTTACTGGCGCTGCTGCCTTAGCAGCTGGGGCAGGAATTGGAGCTTGGGCTAGTACAGTTAATAATTCCCCGATAGCAGCCGAAACAGCTAATAATTTAGTCGATGCCAAACAAGAAAGTACTATTGTCCTAACACCGCGCAGTCATACATTGGCTGATGTCTCTTGGGAAATTTCCGAAAACCAAAAGTCAGCTTTGCGGCAACAAGGCGTTTCTCAATTGCTAGTGCGGTTGTATGATGTGACTGGCATTGACCTGAGTTATCAAATTCCTCAGCTTGTAGAGCAGTACGAAAGTGAAGAATTACTCAGCAAGAGCCTAAATATTCCCGCCAGCGATCGCGATTACATAGCTGTAATTGGCTATATTGCAGAAGGTGGCTGGTTCCCCATCGCCCATTCAGCAATTGTGCGTGTCTTCAGTCCTGTTGAGTCAGATCCCACCGTGGCTGATGCAGAAGAAAAAAGTACTATTGTCCTAACACCGCGCAGTCATACATTGGCTGATGTTTCTTGGGAAATTTCCTCTAGCCAAAAGTCAGCCCTGCGGCAACAAGGCGTTTCTCAATTGCTAGTGCGGCTGTATGATGTGACTGGCGTTGACTTGAGTTATCAAATTCCTCGGCTTGTAGAGCAGTACGAAAGTGAAGAATTACTCAACAAGAGCCTAAATATTCCCGCCAGCGATCGCGATTACATAGCTGTAATTGGCTATATTGCAGAAAGTGGCTGGTTCCCCATCGCCCATTCAGCAATTGTGCATGTCTTCAATCCTGTGGAAACAGATCCCATCGTGGCTGATGCAGAAGAAGAAAGTACTATTGTCCTAACACCACGCAGTCATACATTGGCTGATGTTTCTTGGGAAATTTCCTCTAGCCAAAAGTCAGCCCTGCGGCAACAAGGCGTTTCTCAATTGCTAGTGCGGCTGTATAATGTGACTGGCGTTGACTTGAGTTATCAAATTCCTCGGCTTGTAGAGCAGTACGAAAGTGAAGAATTACTCAACAAGAGCCTAAATATTCCCGCCAGCGATCGCGATTATATAGCTGAAATTGGCTATCTTGCAGAAGGAGGTGGCTGGTTCCCCATCGCCCATTCAGCAATTGTGCATGTCTTCAGTCCTGTGGAGCCAGATCCCATCGTCGAAGATTTACCCGTGGTGAACCAAACAGGTGATGCAGAAGAAGAAAGCAATATTGTCCTAACACCGCGTACTCCCAAATGGGCTTATGTCTCCTGGTATATTTCGCCAACTCAAAAGCAAACCCTGCGACAAAAAGGTGGTTCTCAATTGGCAGTGCGGGTTTATGATGTGACAGGCATTGACCTGAGTTATCAAACTCCCCAACTTGTACAGCAGTATGAATGTGAAGAAGTAACAAGCGATCGCTTTGTAGCGATTCCCGTGAGCGATCGTGATTACATGGCTGAAATTGGTTATCTTGCAGAAGGCGATCGATGGTTAACCATAGCACGTTCAGCTAATATTCGTGTCTTCAGTCGTCCTGAGGGAGATTTTTGGTTTGTTGCAGATGCTGAGTTGATTATTCACGGAGCAACGGAACCAAATACAACCGTAGCCATTGGTGGTAACACCATCAAAATCAAACCGGATGGTACCTTCCACCTACGTCTTCCCTTCTCAGATGGTTTAATGGACTATCTCATAACAGTAGCTGCTGATGGGGAATCTGCAAAAACTATTCATAAGAAGTTCTTTCAAGAAACTTCGGAAATCTAATAATCACCTTAGGGACTTCCAATTAAAAAAACATCCCACCGTAGGGTAGCACTGCTGTGCTACCCTACAAATGTAAAAATTATCTGGGATAATTTATTTTTTGGAACTACGAGAAATCTATCTGTATCAAAGTTTTCGTAAAATGGTATTACGCATTGACAAGAAATACCAAACATGGAAGATTCAAAAACCACATCTTTCGTAGGGGCACAGCACTGCTGTGCCCTTACAACTGTTTGAAAGACAATACTCACTTTGGCAACTTGGTATAATCTGACTTTTCACGTCATGTGGAAAAGCCAACGAAAAACCTAACCCCCTAACCCCCTTCCCTTGTAGGGAAGGGGGAAGATTCAAAGTCTCTCTCCTTGTAGGAGAGAGAAATAGAAGTGAGGTTTTCCAGATCCCGTGAAAAGTCAGGGTATAATATGTATCTAAATTGATGAAAATCACCCCATCAGGTGAGTCAAATGGGTGAAGTATAACAAAAATAAATATCATATCTTGAGGCTATAGATGGTTACTTAGCAAACCAATTTATAGCCTCAAAAATTAGGAAGTGGATGATGAGTGTAAACCAAATTTGTGGAGAATTACCAAACCCAATTTATGCGAACTTGGGTCAAAACTTTTTTGCCTGGATGATGGCTCAACGTAGCAGCGTCTATGATAAAGCTCTAGGCGATCGCAAACGCTCACTTTTTGCCAATCTCCAAGGTAAAGTATTAGAAATTAGTCCACGAGATGGTTCTAACTTACCCTACTATCCTCAAAATATCCACTTAATAGGAATGGAGTCAGACTTAGAGATGCATTCCTATCTCCAAAAACAAGCAAAAAAACTCGGTTTAAACATCGACCTCCGCTTTGGTAATGCTGAATGGCTAGACGCTGAAGATAACAGCATAGATACCGTTGTTACTACCTTACTTTTTTGCTCAGTGCCAAATATCAACTATACATTACAGGCAATTTTAAGAGTACTCAAACCAGGCGGACGCTTATTATTTATTGAACACATCGCCGCACCTCAAGGAACTTTATTGCGAAAAGTACAAAATACAATTAGTCCGATTTGGAAAAAATTAGTTGATAATTGTCATCCAGATCGAGAAATTGACATTGCCTTAAAAAAAGCTGGTTTTACCAGCGTCAATTATGAGCATTTTGAAATCGGATTGCCGATTGTCAGTCCTCATATTATTGGCGTAGCAACAAAATGAATACGTTTTATCCAAGAAGGGAACAGGGAATAGGGAACAGGGAATAGTTTTTCCTAAGGGACTTCCAAGGAAAAAAATATTCCATAGTAGGGGCGCACAGCTGTGCTACCCGAAAAATGTACAAAGAATTTGGGATAATTTATTCTCTGGAAGTCCCTAAGTGTTTTTATGAAAATAGCGAAATTATCAAGTTTTTTGTTTTTCTGCGGCGGGGTAGGGCGTAAGCTGCAAATGCTGATTCTCTCGTCAACCCGGCCGATATCCCTCTACACAAGGGTTTTAGCGTTTTTATACTCTGTTTTTTCTGTGGAAACAGCCCTTGGTTTCTACCCCGTCGCAAATGGCGTCTGGACATGAAGCGCCGTAAGGATTTACAGTGGTAGGTGCCGCTTCTCTTCTGAGAAGTGGAATTAATGGAAACCTCGAACGGTAAAGATAAACTTGGATGGTAAGCATTAGCCGCTTCTCTTCTGAGAAGTGGAATTAATGGAAACAGCATCACACAGTCGTTTTCGTTGGGTTCGATTTTATGCATTGCCGCTTCTCTTCTGAGAAGTGGAATTAATGGAAACTACATGACATTTTTAGCTAATCGAAGACTACGAAAAGACATAGCGCCGCTTCTCTTCTGAGAAGTGGAATTAATGGAAACTTGATTCTATTTACTTCCTTGTTACGCCAACAAATACAACGTGCCGCTTCTCTTCTGAGAAGTGGAATTAATGGAAACTAATTTTCCAGCCCTTACTTATATGATTCGCAAAAATTGCCGCTTCTCTTCTTAGAAGTAGAATTAATGGAAATAATAAAGCGTTGTGCTGTAAACACAACGCTTTTGTTTTACTACAAAAAACGGAAATAAATAGGACTTACGCACTGTAGAAAAGAATCATCTTGTGAATCAAGATATAGCGGTTACCATTCAGATGGGGTACAACATTATATTGCCAGGTGTAGGGGCACGGCACTGCCGTGCCCCTACAGGTGTACCTCAGTAGGTCGGGAAACGTTATAAATACGTAGTTTCAGGTTTTTACTAATCATTTTTTGATGGTAAATAGACCACACGGGTAGGGGCGCACAGCTGTGCGCCCCTACGATTATCTGTACCTCACCAACTTGCAATCTGCTGTAGCTGTAAGTTGACACTAAATCCTATTGGATTTTACCTAACTCACGATCGCACCTGACACCCCATTCATAGATCCATTTGCAGAAGAAACCTTCACAGAATCGGCTGCTAAAGAATTGCTAGATTTGGAATTGCCTAGTACGCTTCGCTTCTTCTTGGTATTACCTCGTCTAGCACCACCCGCCATTTCGTATTCTTGACTGTTTTTACCGTAACGGCTGCCAACTCCTAGTAACATTTTTTCTGAGATCTTGATTACAGCCTGTTCTGCGTTATTTACGTCATCTGTGAGTTTGTCAATGGTAGATAATGCAGTATTGTAGGCAGCAAGCTTAGACCGGAGATCGTTAATTACCATCGTGTAAGCTTGGATAGTCAATCCTTCACCAAAGTCAAGTTCTACACTGATAGATTGTAAACTTTCAATCCGGCGATCGGCTCGTTCTAAAACGCTGGAATTTCTTTTACGACGTGCCATAATGCATCTCTGCTACTAGGTTGTTAGTACTGTTTTATACCAAAATATTTTTAATTGTCATGGGCAAATATAGCAAATCAGTTGCGTTTGCATCTCTCAAAATTTAGTTAATTTCACTTAGACTATAGCGGTTGCCATTCAGATGCGGTACGACATTATATCGCCAGGCGTAGGGGCACGGCACTGCCGTGCCCCTACAGGTGTATCTCACGCTTGTCGGGAAACGCTACATATTTTATTCCAGGTATTAGATAGATTCATAAGTTCATTACAACGATTGCTGCAATGATTTAAGCCTTTCTTATACATGGAAGAACATTTGTTGCAAAGTATTAAACATTTGCTGCAACGGCTTATACATTTGCAAGAAAGACTTAAGCCTTTCTTATACATGGAAGAACATTTGTTGCAAAGTATTAAGCGTTTGCTGCAACGACTTATACATTTGCAAGAAAAACTTAAGCCTTTCTTATAGATCGAGTAATATTAGCTGCAAAGGTTTAAATTTTCACAGCTTCAAACGTAAGAGCGTAGGCGTAGCCCGTCGTAGACATTGCTTCTGCTTGTTGTCTGAGATAATAGCTTTTGCATAAATCAACATGAATTGGTTTGACAATACTATATTTCTTTAATAGGAGTAAATTCTTTATGATTAATCTTCCTAAATTAAGTAAAATTGACACTTTAGTTTTGTTTTTTGTTGTCATAATTGGTTTAATACATTTACCTTTTTCATTTGCAGGAGACCAAGCACTATTTACAACAGGTGCTGTGGAAATGCAACAAGGAAAGGTACTCTATCGAGATTTTTGGGATTTAAAGCAACCTGGAATTTATTACTTTTATTTTTTAGCAGGAACTTTATTTGGTTTTAATGAGATTGGCATCCATATCTTTGAACTGATTTATATGGTGCTTTTCTCGATCGTATTGCAGCTGACTCTAAAAACATATTTTCGCCATCAGATAATAGCAAGTCTAGTGCCTTTATTAACGGTTGGTGCTTATTATATTTCTTCATCTTATCGGCAATTTGCTCAAGTAGAAGGACTAGTTGGTTTTCCTTTATTTTTATGTGTTTGGCTAACGTATAAATCTTTTAATTATCAAGGTAAAAAAAGAATTGTACAACTTTTAATTTCAGGCTTTTTCGGAGGAATTGTCCTGATATTTAAATTACTCTTCTTGCCTATACTGATTGCTTTTTGGCTAACTGTATTGCTGGATTCTATATTTATCAAACATCAGAATTTTAAAAAAATATTTATTGAAATTTGCTTACCAATTTTCATAGGAATTATCTCTCCTATTCTAGTTGTTTTCATCTATTTTGCCCAGACTAATAGTTTATCAATTGTATATAAGACATTTTTTGTATATCCAGGTCAAGTGGTTGCCAATGGCACATTTAGTTTATCTAAGCTACTTTTTGGAACAGCATGGTTCTTAAAGAATTTTGTCACTTTAGTTTTAATAGCTAGTGTTGCAGTAAAAGTATCCTTGTTTAAAGATAAGAATTTATTGACTTTGCTACTTGTTGTTTGGTTTGTATTGGGACTAGGCGTTATTTTTCTACAAACTAGGTCACTGTGGAGTTACCATTATTTACTATTATTTGTACCTACAGGGATTTTAGCAACTAAAGGTTTAGATATATTATGGCAGCCTTTCAAACAATTGAGTTCGCCACTAATTAAAATTCTAGCGTCTTTTGTGTTTTTATTACCTTTATTATTAAATTTTCAATTCAAAAGTGTTGCTTTAATTAAAAATAATTTCGCTTTAACTGAAGATACACGATTGAAATACCAAACTGTATTTAGAAAAGACTATACATTGCTTCGTTCAGAGGTGAAATTTCTCTCTCAACCAGGAAATTTACTCGGTCAGATTTTTGTTGCTGGCGACCCGTCTATTTACTACTTATCTGGTCGGACTCAAGCAACATCACTAAATGCATGGTCGCTTGAACTTTTTCTATCTGACCAATGGCCGCAACTTCTACAAGAGTTAGATGTATCCAAGGCTCCTTATATATTTATAAGTGATAACTATCAGACTCTCATTAAAGAAGAATTTCCCAAAATTTTAGAATTGATTGAGAAAAAATATCATATTTTATCCAAAGGCAATGATGGTATTTGGTATATTGTAAACTGAAAACACTGTAGCTAAAGCACCCTTGGAGTTTCACTATACCACTTTAGATTTTAGATTGTGAAACAATTAGTAGTAATCGCTTTTGGCTATCCATCTATCGCTATGATTTTTTAAAATTGGTATTACCTATAATTTTGCTGCTTGTGCTGGCGTAATTGCTCTACTATATATACCTGTAACTCTTGCTTTTCTCTGTTGCTGGCATTTCGGTGATAAGTTCTTCCTGTTTCTTGAATAAACCGACGTTTTTCGCTGGGAGAAGATTTGATTTTTCCTCCAGAACCTGCGAGTTTTTGCTGTAATTCTTCCCAGGTTTTTTCGCCGACACTTTCACCTACTTGTATCAGTACCTTTGGTAGTAATATTTTTGCTTCTCTTTCAAAATCATCTTCTGTCTCTAGGGCAGCTAAATCTATATTGCTAAAGTCGATATTGATTTGAAATTTACTCATGGCGTTTATTTATTCTCTGAACGATTATTAGCACAATAGAAGCAGGATTTACGGAAAATTATGAAAAAAGGAACTACAGAGAAGCCAGTGCGCCCTTGCGGTTCCCCGACTTCTACTCCTTCGGAGAAGCAACTGGCGCGACGCAGAGGGCACCCAGAAATAAGAGTTTCAGAAAGTTCTTGCGTAAGTCCTAAGCTATAGCAATAAAAAATTATTGGTGGGTAATATGGCGGTTCCCATTCAGATGCGGTACAACATTATATCCCCAGGTGTAGGGGCACGGCACTGCCGTGCCCCTACAGGTGTATCTCACGCTTGTCGGAAAAGGCTATATAACTTTCTTGCTTTGGTGAGGTAAATTGACAAAAAATACCAAATATAATTTTTTTTAAAAAGCACAATTGATTTATCAAATGTTATTGTGCGTTATTTGACTATTCTGACTCTTGACTCCTGAATTCTGTTAGCGCAGCGGGGCGTAGCCCATTTTCACTAAAATGCTATCTTAAAGGCAAGGTCATTTGCTCAACTTTTGAGGAAAACGCTATGACTACAACGCTCATAGAGACTAATTCTATCGAGTCATTGCTAGGTAAAGAGGCAGAAGACCTGCTTACTTACAAAGCAAAGGTTTCTAAGGATTTATTACATTTGCCGGGACCGGATTTTGTAGATCGAGTTTGGATTAATAGCGATCGCAATCCTCAAGTATTGCGTAATCTTCAGTTACTCTATTCTACTGGTCGTCTGGCAAATACAGGCTATCTGTCCATCCTCCCAGTAGACCAAGGCATCGAACATTCGGCCGCTGCGTCTTTTGCGCCGAATCCGATTTACTTTGACCCAGAAAATATTGTCAAGTTAGCGATCGCCGCAGAATGTAATGCTGTTGCTAGCACTTTGGGAGTATTGGGTATCGTATCACGAAAATATGCCCATAAAATTCCCTTTATTGTCAAAATCAATCACAACGAATTGCTGACCTTCCCGAATCAATTTGACCAGGTATTGTTTGCTGATGTCGAACAAGCTTGGAATTTAGGGGCGGCGGCGGTTGGTGCAACAATTTACTTTGGTTCAGACCAGTCTACCAGGCAAATTCGAGAAATCAGCCAAGCCTTTAAACGCGCCCATGAATTAGGGATGGCGACTATTCTCTGGTGCTATCTGCGAAACAACGCTTTTAAACAAGATAAAGATTACCACCTTGCAGCAGACCTCACCGGACAGGCAAATCATTTAGGCGTAACCATTGAAGCCGACATCATTAAACAAAAGTTACCCGAATGTAACAATGGTTACGGTGCTGTTGTCAAAGCTACTGGTAAGAGTTACGGCAAAACTGACGAACGAGTTTACACAGAATTAACAACAGACCACCCAATTGATTTGACTCGTTACCAAGTACTTAATTGCTACTCTGGACGTGCGGGGCTGATTAATTCTGGTGGCGCTACTGGCAAAAATGACTTCGCTGAAGCAGTTCGCACCGCCGTCATTAACAAACGCGCTGGTGGTTCGGGATTAATTTCCGGACGTAAGACATTCCAGCGTCCCCTTGAAGAAGGTGTGAAGCTATTTCACGCCATTCAAGATGTTTACTTATCGCCAGATGTGACCATAGCTTAGCAATTGGCTATGGGGTATGTTGTCTCTGTTACCCGATGGATTGGGGCTACCGCAATACTTGTCGGGTTTTGGGCAAAAGGGGAAGGGGAAAGGGGAAAGAAAAAACCTTTAACCTTTTCCCAAAACCCAATTCCGAGTTAAAAATGCACAAAGCGAGCAGTATTGGGGGCTACCGTGTATACACAAATTAGTAAGGGCACGGCAATGTTCCCTACGAGAAATGTATATGTATCACGGTTTTTGTGAAATGGTATTACATATTGACAGGAAATACCAAACATGGGTGATTCAACAACCACATCTTTCGTAGGGGCACAGCACTGCTGTGCCCTTTATTGAGGAGTTCGCTACTTGTCAGGAGAAAGCAAAAGTGCATTTTCATCGTTATGATAATCTTCATCGCATTCAGCAACTCGATCCTGTGGAAGACCATTGCCAAATTTATCATTTGATGGTTGGCTATGAATTTCCTTGGGATTTGGTGCGATCGCTTGAAGTGGCACTGATGAAAACTTATTGTGTTCCTAGCATCTCTAAATTGCTGGATAAAACAGGGGAATTTCGCAATCGTCCCCAAAAGCGTTACGATGACACATCAATCATTGTTGTAGAGATTTGCAAGTGGGGTTATGAGAGCGAACGAGGTCGTCAAGCAATTGCAAGAATGAATGCTATCCACGGGCGTTTTCCAATTGCTAATGAAGATTTTCTCTACGTACTTTCTACTTTCATTTACGATCCCATCCGTTGGAATGCTCGGTTTGGCTGGCGATGGATGTGCGAACAAGAAAAATTAGCATCTTTTTACTTTTGGCGAGAAATAGGTCAGCGGATGCATATTCAAAATATCCCTCCAACCTACGAGGAATTTGAACGCTATAATCTCGACTACGAACGCCAACACTTTTGCTATTCCGACACTAATCGTCGAGTTGGTGAAGCAACCCGCGATCTATTTTTGAGTTGGTTTCCTTGGTGGATGCGATCGCCCCTTAAACCCATCGTCTACGCTTTACTTGACGATCCAATGTTGGATGCTTTTGGTTTTGAACATCCTTCGCAATTGCTACGAACTGCTATTGCAAGTATCCTAAAATTGCGCGGTCTAATATTGCGTTTTTTACCACCGCACCAACAATCTCAATTTTTTAGCGATTCTCCTATTCGCAGTTATCCTAATGGTTATGAAATTGCCAATTTAGGATCACCAGAAAATAAGTACAGATAATTAGACCTCTTCGATTCAGTAATCAAAAACCTAACCCCCCAGCCCCCTTCCCTTGAAGGGAAGGGGGAGCTAAACTCCCCTCTCCTCGTAGGAGAGGGGTTGGGGGAGAGGTTCTTCCAGGATTACTGAATTGGTGTCCTAGCCGTTTTAATTTACTGTGGACTCAGCACTGAGGAAGGTAAAATTAAATAGAGAATTCTAACTGATGTGCAGTGCCATCATCAATAAAGGTTTGTTCGCCAACGCCGACTAACTCCACAATAATTTCACGCGTTGCAGGTGAAAACTCGCCTTGTCTGGCTGCAATTTCAACAATGGTTTGTTCACCTTGTGAATAAACGCGGTAAGTTGTTGTGCAAAAGGCTCCTGTTTTGTACTCAAAGGTGTGACCGTCATCTTCATAAAGGGTAAACTCACCTACGCCCTTCCAAATCCGTAGCCTCATTTGGTCTATGGGACGTTCATCTACGTATTGCATGATTGGTATCATGGGAATAATGGAGCCACCACGGACGTATAATGGCATTTGCTCAAGTGGTGCGTGTGCCAAGATGTGGGTTGGCCCTGTAAAAGCTTCACCACTCCACCAGTCATACCAGTGACCTTCAGGTAAATATACGGCACGATGTTCAACACCGGGACGATAAATTGGTGCTGCGAGTAATGATGAACCAAGCATTACTTGATCTGCGGTGGCGAAAGTCTTGGGGTCATTGGGAAAATGATAAAGCAGGGGGCGCAGAATTGGTGCGCCAGTGGTTGCAGCTTCCCAGAAAAGGGTGTAAATGTAGGGCAGTAATCGATAACGGAGTTGAATGTATTCGCGGCAAATTTTTTCAACGCGATCGCCAAATGTCCAAGGTTCATGTTGTGCTGTGGTTAATGCTGAATGTGCCCGCATCAAGGGGTAAAGCATTCCTAGCTGCATCCAACGAGCAAATAATTCCGCCGTGGCATTCCCCGCAAACCCCCCAATATCAGCACCCACAAAGCCAATGCCTGACAACCCCAAATTACAGAGCATTGGTATGGACATTTCTAAGTGTTCCCACAGAGATTGATTGTCTCCTGTCCATACTGCTGACCAACGCTGAATACCAGCAAATCCGGAGCGTGTTAAGAAAAAAGAGCGTTCTGTCGGGCGGGATTTTGCAAGTGCCTGATAAGATGCCTGTGCCATCATTAGCCCGTACAGATTATGGGTTTCAGCGTGGGTAGTTCTCTCATCACTTGGCCCTTGGACTGCATCAAGGGGAAAGGAAATTTTGTTACCAGGGTCACCGAATGGGCGATCGTCTAGTGCCGGTTCATTCATGTCATTCCAGATACCAGTAACACCAACCTCGATTAGACTGTTGAGTAAACTTCCCCACCAATCTCGAACTTCTTGCCGCAGGTAATCAGCAAACACAGCTTTGTCAGGCCAAACATAGCCGTGAAAAAGCTGGCCATTGGTTTTACGGATAAAATAATCGTTCTTTAATCCCTCATCAAAGACTTTGTAATCTGCCTCTGGCTCGTATTTGACGCCTGGATCGATAATTGTTGCTAGTTTAAAGCCATCTTGTTTGAGATTTTGGATTAATTCTTTCGGATTAGCAAATCGTTTGGGACTCCAGGTAAAAACCCTGTAGCCGTTCATATAGTCAATATCTAAATGGATAACATCACAGGGAATTTGCCGCTGACGAAATTCATAGGCTAATTTCTGTACTATATCCTGTGATTCATAACTCCAGCGACACTGGTGGTAACCTAATGACCATCGGGGTGGTAAAGGCATTCGTCCGGTTAACTGGGTGTACGTCTGGAGAATTTTTGCGGGTTCTGGCCCATAAATAATGTAGTAATCCAGTTCACTGCCTTGAGTTTCCATCCCCCAGACTCCAGGCTGCTGGACACCCAGATCGAATTGACTCCAAAAAGTAGTATTGAAAAAAAGTCCGTAGCCTAATCCCGGACGCAAGGCGATAAAAAAGGGAATCGCCTGGTACATGCTGTCTGTTAAAATTCCGTAATCAAGGGCATCAGTTGTCCAGTTGGTTCTCAGTTGCGATCGCCGATCTAGCAAGCCAGTGGGTTCACCGAAACCATAGAAATGTTCGTCGGTTTCTATGCGTTTCCACCCAGCAACAGTACCAGTGCGCCACCCCATCCCCATGTCTGCGTCCTGGGCAAAGGGCTGTCCCGCTGAGTCGAAGCACTTGATACGACAAGGATCGCGGGAGATGACAACAGACAATTGCTCAGTTGTAATTTCTATAGTCTCTGCTTTTTCAAGTACCTTAAACGGCACTTTAGACCATTCTTCATCCGCCTGTGCCACTGCCCACGATCGCCTGGGTAAAAATTCACCTGTTGGGGTCATGCGTACCCGAATTAAGTTCGGTGCTAGAACGCTAATCTTCACACAGGGATTGCCGCATTTTAACAGGATATGGCGATCGTCTTGTTGTATTGCTTGTACTGTTCCCAAAATTGACCAAGCCGGCTCAGTTGTGTGCAATTGTCCAAAGTATTGCGGCATAATCCCCGATCAAAATATAACTACTTTCCTCAATTGAAGATCGCATAAACTACTGATAAAAAGCTTGTATCTTTAGGCATACCACAGACTGAATTTTACAGCCGTTTTCAGGTATTAAGAATCTATTATTCAAAAACTGCGGCTCTTTCAATAACAAACCATTCATGGTACAAGATTGCTAAGAAAAATTCTTCATTTTTCAGGCGATCGCACACTGCTAAAAATCCGGAAAAAAAGGGATCGTCATCGTAAGTAGTATCAGACAGGAAAAGTGTTACAGAATTTCTCTCTGCACTCCAAATACAACGTAGTATAGTGATATTAGGGTGATGTGATATATCTACAGGTAATAATATTGGACATCCTTCTACTTCCAAAAATTCTGGCTCGTCGTATCTTAAAACCGATTCCCAATCTTCTGGTCCTTCATGTTTCTCAATAATTCTGTCCCACCTAACTAACTTAATTTTTTCTAGAGTTTCTGTCGATAAATCTGATAATTTCATAGCTCTCATTACACTAAACACGTTTTGATAATTAACGTAACATATTTACTTGTTCAGGTTGCTGTTGTGGTATGCTACGCTGCCACTTAATATGTAAGATATTCAATATTAATTAAAATTATGATAGAGTCCGCCGTGGAGTCAAGAGTCAAAAAAGAGAGTTGTTTTAAAGCTTCGTTAAAATAAAACCACCTCCTGTCACAATAGAAATTTATGACTTACAGCCCACCCAAACTCCTCACTTTCGACCAATTTTTAGTCGAGTATGGGGACAACTCCCGTTACGAACTCATTGACGGACAACTACGCGACATGGAACCAACTGGCCCCCATGAAGAAGTCTCAGGAAATATTGCTGGTAGAATTTATGCTGAAATTCTTCGTTCTAATTTAAACTGGCTAATTCCCAAAACTTGTTTGATTAAGCCACCTGCTGCTGAAGCGACAGCACTGCGTCCAGACGTTATTGTTTTAGATAAAGCAAAACTTAGCCAAGAACCACTTTGGCAAAAAGAACCTATTATCTGTAATGGCAATACTATTCAGTTAGTTGCTGAGGTTGTGAGTACAAATTGGCAGGATGATTATGCAAGGAAAGTTGAAGAATATGCCTTTCTTGAAATACCAGAATATTGGATTGTAGATTTTCGTGGATTGGGTGGATTGCAATTTATCGGTAATCCCAAACAACCTACCTTCACAATCTGTCAACTAATTAATGGTGTATATCAGCAGCAACAATATCGATTGGGAGATGTTATTTTCTCTTCGCTGTTTCCTAATTTACAACTCAAACTCGACGATATTATGCCATAATGACCCGATATTTTTGGCTTTTAATTACAATTATCCGTGACTTGAAACTTTTTTTATGTGGCAAGTCGATCGCAATTTTAATTAAACAACGAAAAAATAGAATAATTAACCTTGTTGCCTTGTCTAGTTACTCTATATTCTTCCTGCTAACAGTATTCGTTTTTGTTATTGTTTTACCTGTCTTCAGACCATCTAATGCAATTGAGCCAGTTCAGTATTTGTCTAATTCAGAATCAGATTTAAAAGATTCGCTGCAACAGGGAAAAACTTTTTATGAAACAGGACGGTTAATAGAAGCGCAAGAGTTATTGCAAAGGGTATCTCAACAATATCAATTACTAGGGGACAAACTTCGGCAGGCAGTAACACTTAGTAATATTGCTTTGGTTTACCAACAACGTGGCATGTTTGCTGAAGCAACTATAGCAATTAACGACAGTTTGAAATTGCTAGGTAATCAAAATTCAAAACAACACTTACAAGTTTTTGCTCAAACTCTGGAAATTCTAGGAAGTTTACAACTCAATCAAGGAGAGTCTCAAAAAGCATTAGAAACTTGGCAACAAACTGAAATCAAGTATGCAGAGATTAGCGATTTTAGTGGCATTAATCGCAGTCGGATTAATCAAGCACAGGCATTGCAGATACTGGGATTTTATCGTCGTGCTTTAACAATGCTGACTCAAATCAATCAAAATTTAGAATTTCAGCCAGATTCTTTGACTAAAGCTGTAGAATTGCGATCGCTTGGAGATGCACTCCAATTAACTGGAGATTTAGCACAATCGCGTCAAGTCCTCCAACAAAGCTTACAAACTGCCGAAAAATTGCAATCTCTGGCAGAAACCAGTGCAACATTGCTGAGTCTGGGCAATACTTCTAGAATTGTACAGGATTACGACAATGCGATCGCCTTTTATCAACAAGCGATCGCTAAAACTCCTTCGCCACTCACCAAAGTCCAAGCCCAAATCAATCTTCTGAGTGTTCTATTGAATACACAGCAGTGGGCAATTGCACAACCCTTGCTGAGAAAAATCCCCGTAGAATTAGATAATTTACCACTTTCTCAAGTAGCGGTTTATGCTAGAATTCATTTTGCTCAAAGCTGGATGAAAGTATTAAACAATCAGGTAACAGACAAAAAATCTGCTGCTAAAATACTTGCTACGGCAGTGGAACTAGCAAAAACACTCGGCGACAGACGAGCAGAATCTTACGCCATCGGGACTCTAGGTAAATTGTATGAAGGCGATGGACAGTGGTTAAATGCCCAGAAGCTAACACAGCAAGCACTGACTTTAGCTGAATCTGTGAATGCACCAGATATCGCCTACAACTGGTATTGGCAACTAGGACGTTTGTTCAAACAGCAGGGAGATACTAAAAAAGCAATTGCAGCCTATGATGCTGCTATTAATCAATTACAGGCTTTGAGAAATGACCTTGTAGCACTGAATCGAGATGTACAATTTTCATTTAAGGAAAGCATAGAACCTGTTTATCGTGAATCAGTAGCATTGCTTTTATCCCAGGGAAATCAACTCACAGAACAAACATTAGATAAAGCACGCCAGCAAATTGAAGCACTCCAATTAGCAGATTTAGATAACTTTTTTCGGGAAGCTTGCTTAAATGTCACAAATGTTGTGCTAGATGAAGTTGTAGACCAAGATAATCCTACAACTGCTGTTATTTATCCGATTATTTTGCCAGAACAATTACAAATTATCGTCAAACTTCCTAAAAAATCTCTGCGACGTTATTCGGTAAATAAATCTCAAACTGAAGTTGAAAAAACTTTAGGAGAACTGCGAGATTATTTGACTGAACCAGACAGAATTGAGGAACTAAAAAGCCTTTCTGGGCAAGTATATAGTTGGCTGATTCAACCAATTGAGTCTGAGTTAGAACGTAGCAATATCGATACTTTAGTATTTGTTCTGGATGGTGCATTACGAAATGTGCCGATGGCAGCATTATATGACGGCAAACAGTATTTAGTTGAAAAATATGCTGTTGCTTTAAATCTAGGATTGCAATTACAAAAGCCCAAGTCTTTAGCACAAGAAAAATTGCAGGTTCTGGCGGTCGGATTGGTAAAACCGCCATCAAAATTTCCACAATTTCCGCCTTTACCAGAAATTAAATTTGAGTTTGACTTAATTGCAAAAACAGGGATAGCAACTACAAAACTTTTAGATAGAGATTTCACTAGTAAGGCATTAGAAGGAAAAATTAGTTCTATTCCATTTAATGTTGTTCACTTAGCAACTCACGGACAATTTAGTTCTCGTTCTGAAGAGACATTTATTTTGGCAACAGATGGGCCAATTAATGTCAGTGACTTGGATTTGCTGTTACGCCGTCGAGACGAAACACAATCACAAGCCTTAGAACTTCTGGTGTTGAGTGCTTGTCAGACAGCAGAAGGAGACAATCGGGCAACACTGGGTTTAGCTGGGGTTGCTGTGCGTGCAGGTGCAAGGAGTACAATGGCAAGTCTATGGAATGTCGGCGATCGCTCCACTGCAATTTTAGTTGGTGAATTTTATCATCAGTTAGTTTCTGCCAAAGTTACAAAAGCTCAAGCCCTGCGCCAAGCTCAATTAATGCTATTACAAAAGTATCCAAACTACAGCCGTCCGGGGTATTGGGCGGCTTATGTTCTTGTTGGTAATTGGTTGTAATTAACCGGACGTTAATTTGATTTGCGTTATAGTTTAGAGATTCATGGCGATCGCTTCGACATCTTCTACAGTCAATGCCAAGGCATCAGCTACTTGTTCTCGGTTTAATCCCATACTCAGTAGTCGAGGTACTGCTTGTTGCAGTCGTTGTTGTGCAACTTGGGCTTCTTGTTGTGCAGCTTGGGCTTCTTGTTGTGCAACTTGAGCTTCTTGTTGTGCAGCTTGAGACTGTGCCATTAATTCCCCAAATGTCGTAAAAGGCTGACCATTTGGGTGGGAAAGTTGCCAGTGTTCGCCAGAGACATCAAAACTAATTTGCAGCCGTGGACTAACCCATTTTTGGCCAAAATCTACCCAGTCTAAACCATATTCACCGCGTAACCAAACTTGTAGTTCATTATTTGCTGGGTTGTACATATAGTATTCCTCCACACCGTATTGACTGTAGAACAGCAACTTCCGAGCCATTTCTACTGATGTGTTGACTGGCGAGAGGATTTCAAACACTACTTGGGGCGGTTGATTTCCCTCTTCCCACTGTTTATAAGAAGAACGACGACCTTTTGGACGACCGATAGCAACCATCACATCGGGTGCATATTTAATCTTATTATTGCCCTCAACCGGATACCAGAATAAATCGCCAGCGACAAAAACATTTGCTTCATTTGCAAAGAGAATATCTAAATTCCCCTTGATCAGCACAATCATTTCAAAGTGTTCTGTATTATTTGCCATCGGCTGATCGTCAGATTCTGGATAGAAAATCTCCGCAGGTGCAGAAGATTCGATTTGGGAAACCATCGCTCTCACCTCCATTCATGTTTTTATTTTAGGCGATCGCTCCACTGCATTTTAGTTGGTGAGTTTTATCATCAGTGGTTAAGAACTATTACAACTATTGCTTAGGTAAAAAGTACCTTGCATAGACCTTAGTAACGCACGTATGGATAGGTGTGACATTCACCATGCAACACACAAAAACAAAAAAACACAAAATTATGGCTATTATTTCAGGAACTATCACTACTGGCAACGATATTATTGTTGCCGATGCGGCAAATGACTTTATTAATACTTTGGCAGGCAATGATTTCGTCAGGGGTGGCGCTGGCAACGACACCCTAATTGGTGGAGATGGCAACGATACCCTCAATGGTGAAGCTGGCAATGACTCCCTTGATGGCGGAAACGGTAGTGATACCCTCATTGGCAGTATAGGCAATGACACCCTCAATGGAGGCAGCGGCTTTGACCGAGTTGAAGAGTCAGGCAACGTTGACTTCGCCCTATTCAACACATTCCTGTTCGGTAACGGCATCGACAGCCTAATCTCCATCGAGAGTGCCTCCCTTACAGGTGGCATAGGCAATAACTTGATTGATGCGTCATTGTTTACTTTGGGAGGTGTTGCTTTAAATGGCGGTGCTGGTAACGACACTCTACTAGGTGGAACACGCAATGATACCCTCACAGGTGGTGATGGCAATGACATCCTCAACGGGGGCAATGGCTTGGATCGCCTTCAGGAGTCAGGCAATGTTAATTTCATCTTGAGTAATACTACCCTAACAGGCAACGGTACGGATAGTTTGATTGGAATTGAGAGTGTATCCCTAACTGGGGGCGTAGGTAATAACACCCTCAATGCCTCAGCATTTACGTTGGGATCTGTGACTTTAAACGGCGGCATTGGTAACGATATCCTCCTGGGTGGAACACGCAATGACTTTCTCACGGGTGGACTTGGTAATGACCTGTTGATTGGGGGCGATGGCTTTGACCGGGTAATTGAAGCGGGTGATATCAATTTCACTCTCAGCGGTTCGACTCTCATCGGCAACGGTACGGATAGTTTGAGTTCCATTGAGCTAGTTCAATTGACTGGCGGTGCAGGTAACAACCGACTTGATGCTTCTGGCTTCACCATTGGACAGGTTAGATTGGATGGTCAAGATGGAAATGACATTCTCATTGGAGGATCTCAAGGTGACAATCTCGATGGTGGTAAGGGCAACGACAGCCTCGATGGTGGAGGCGGTGATGACTTGATCGTTGACTTTGGTGGTGGCAATGACACCCTCAGAGGAGGTGCAGGTAATGACCAACTTCAAACTGCTGGTGGTGATAACCTGCTTGATGGAGGGGAAGGCAATGACGGACTATTTGCTGCTGAAGGCAATGACACCCTGTTAGGAGGATTGGGTAATGACGGACTCTTTGGAGGATTAGGCAATGATTCTCTCTTCGGTGGAGATGGTAATGATACTCTCCGGGGTCAGGCGGGCAGCGATATCCTGAATGGCGGTGCGGGCATTGACGAGGTGGTCGTATCATTGAATGCAGATGTCAGCGTCATCCTAACTGACTCTATTATTATAGGTGAAGGGATCGATACCCTGATTAGCATTGAACGAGGAACGCTGCTCGGTAGCACTGGTGCTAACAGCTTGAGTGCAGCTAGTTTTTCCGGGTCAGTGTTCCTCGATGGCAATGATGGCAACGACACCCTGAATGGAGGACGCAACAATGACACCCTCTTCGGTGGATTTGGCAATGACATTCTCAGTGGGGGCAGTGGCAATGACAAATTGACTGGTGGCGCTGGTTTCGATACCTTCACTTTCAGCACTGGCAGAGCTTTTAATACTGCTGATGTTGGTCTTGATACCATCAATGATTTCTCATTCGGCGATAAAATTGCTCTATCTAAGACTACATTCAATGCACTTGAAAGCTTTGTAGGTGGTACATTGCTACCTTCTGATTTTGAGGTAGTCGATAGCTTCTTTGAGTTATTCACAAGTAATGCTGAGATTGTTTACAACTTTGTTAGTGGTGATTTAGCTTATAACCCGAATGGCTCTGTGCTTGTTGGTGGAAACTCTGGGGAGGCGATTATTGCCAACCTGGTCGGGTCGCCTAATAATATTACCGCTAGCGACTTCATCGTTGTAGTGTAGAAAAACAGTAGAAGGAACTCGGGACTGGATCGAATGGCACTAATAAAAAGTGAAATTTCGTGAGGTCTGGCGTTGCTGATTGCGGTATGAAAAATAATTTTGTGTGATTTCAAAATCCTTGTAGAGACGTTGCAATTGCAACGTCTCTACATCCAAATTCATACTTGATTTTAACTTGATTGCATTAAAAGGAGAGTGGCGATGAAAAAAGTAGCGGTGTTTGGCAATACTGGAGGCGGGAAATCAACTCTAAGCAAGAGATTATCTCAAATCACTGGTTTGCCACTTTACGTCTTGGACAAGATTAAATATCAATCAGGAGGCACAGAGGTTCCACATGAAGACTATAAGCACGCCCATCAGCAGATTTTAAATACCGATCGATGGATTATTGATGGGTTTGGTTGCATGGAAACTCTCTGGCTACGACTTGACGAGGCGGATACTCTGGTTTTTGTCGATTTACCGCTATATGTGCATGGATGGTGGGTAACTAAACGACTAATTACAGGTTACTTTAAACCGCCAGAAGGCTGGCCTTCCAATAGTCCAATATTAAGGAGTTCACTTACTAGCTACCGCATGCTTTGGTTGTGTTACAAATATCTAACCCCAAAATATCGTAAGTATATCGAGCAGGCTCAAAGCATCAAAAATGTTTACCACATTCGTTCTATTAAACAAATTTCGCAATTTTTGGAATTAATTGATACAGGAGACTTATTTAAAGTCCCTTAACAGAAATTATAGAATTTACTCTGAAAATATGACTTGATGCGTGAGATACTTATGCAACAAGCGCCATCTGATATCTATACAACCCAGCATAAAAATCTTCTTCCCTTTCACCTATTTCCTCCACTTGGGAAAACTCCAAGAATAAAGTGACTCCCTTATTTTCAAAACAAAACTATTGGTATTGGCTGCAAAAATTGGGGATTACTATCAGTAGTCTCCCAGTTTTTTGGTCAAATACCTCACTTGCACAAATTATCCCGGATAGTACTCTGCCAAGTAATTCCAATGTCAGACAACAGGACAACATCAGCATTATCGAGGGAGGAACTAAAGTAGAAGGTAATCTTTTTCACAGCTTTCAAGAGTTTTCTGTTCCTAGTGGCGGTACAGCTTTCTTTAATAATGCTACCGATGTTCAAAATATTATGAGTCGGGTAACTGGTGACTCGGTTTCTAACATTAATGGATTAATTAGGGCTAACGGTAAAGCTAATCTATTTTTTATTAATCCTAATGGCATTATTTTTGGACAGAACGCTAGTTTGAATATTGGTGGTTCTTTCTTGGCAACTACAGCTAATAGCTTAAAATTTGCTGATGGTAGAGAATTTAGTGCAAAGGTTCCTCAAACTACACCTCTACTAACTCTGAGTGTGCCAATTGGCTTGCAATTCGATGTAAAAACAGAGCCAATTCAGGTTAATGGGTTTGGAGGATTGAGTTTAGACACCGATAAATCAATTGATAATACTGTAGGTCTTCAAGTACTACCAGGAAAATCTTTAGCTCTTGTAGGCGGTAACGTCAGTTTAGACGGTGCAATTTTGCAGGCTACTGGCGGTAGAGTTGAATTAGGAGGACTGGCAGTAGCAGGAACAGTAGGATTGAGCTTTGATAGCAATCATTTACAGTTGAGTTTTCCTGCTGATGTAGCACGAGCAGATGTATCGTTGAGCAATGCTTCTGCAATTAATGTCGTTGCGGAAAATGGTGGTAGTATTGCTGTCAATGCTCGAAATTTAGACGTTTTAGGAGCAAGTACTCTTGTTGCTGGGATAGGTTCAGAATTGGGGGAAGTTGGTTCTCAAGCAGGTGATATTACGCTCAATGCTACAGGGACAGTTAAATTTGAAGAGCGATCGCAGATTATTAACAGTGTCAATTCTAATGCTATAGGCAATGGTGGCAATATAACCATCCAAGGTGAATCGATCTTATTTACTCGTTCTACGTTAAGTTCTTTTACTAACGCCAGAGGAAATGCAGGTGATATTACACTCCAAGCTAAAGATTTTGTAACCTTTCAAGATAGTAGCGGTACATTCACTTTTGTCAACAGTGATGCAGTTGGTAATGGAGCAAATATTATTATCCAAGCTAGGTACTTTTCCTTGCTCAATGGCTCTGCGTTTGTTTCAACTTCAGATGGACAGGGAAATTCAGGTAATGTGACTGTTGATGCCAAAGGGTCTGTAACTTTTGCTGGAGTGGACGCTTCTGGCATTCCTAGTGCTGTGTTTACCAACTCTAGTAACACTAGCAAAAGCGGAGATATAACTATCCGGGCAAGTTCACTTTCCTTGCGTGATGGCGCTAATTTGGATACTAGCACCAGCGGTTCAGAAAGAGCCGGGAATATAACGATTGAAACTAGTGGTTCTGTCTCGTTGACAGGGGTAGATGGTGGAGAATTTCTAAGTGTGATACGCAGCCAGGTTAATTCTTTTAGTACTGGCTCTGGTGGAAATATTACCATTAAAGCTAGTTCGCTGTCACTGGAAAATGGCGCTCAAATTAACTCAAATACGCTAGCTCAAGGAAATGCTGGCAATATCAAACTGGAAATTAGCGGTGCTGTATCGTTAGCAGGAGTGGGCAAAGGTGGAGATGCTGGTGGTATATTCAGCAGTGTAGAATCTGATGCAACAGGCTTGGGCGGCGATATTAACATTCAGGCTAATTCATTCTCTGTAAGTGGTGGTGCGAGATTATTTGCCAGCACCTTAGGACAAGGAAATGCAGGTAATATAAATGTTAATGTCAGAGATGCGATCGCCTTTGATGGTACTAGTAGCAATAATCGCCCCAGTGGCGTATTCACAACTGTAGAGCCTAACGCAATTGGCAATGCAGGCAATATAAATTTCACAGCCCGTTCTATTCGTTTAGATAACCAAGCAGCTATTTCAGCAATTACGACATCAGGTAATGGTGGTAATATTAACTTGCAAGTGCAAGACATATTACTATTGCGCCGCAACAGTATTATTTCTACCTCAGCAGGTACAGCAGGGCAGGGTGGAGACGGCGGTAATATTACAATTAATGCTCCCAATGGTTTTATCGTTGCTGTCCCTCAAGAAAATAGTGATATCACCGCTAATGCTTACACAGGTAAAGGTGGCAGGATAGATATTAAGACTGTTGGTATCTTTGGTATTCAGCCTCGTGAAAGTCAAACTTTGATGAGTGATATAACTGCTAGTTCAGAATTGGGCGTGAACGGCAGCATAGAACTTAATACACCTGATGTTAACTCCAATCAAGCATTAGTAGAACTACCGAAAAATTTAGTTGATGCTTCAGAAAAAATAATTCAAAGCTGTACTCCCAGGCGCAGGCAAAACAATACTTTTGTTGTCACAGGACGTACAGGAATGCCTTTGAATCCAAGGGAACCATTGCGACAAAGGGCTGTGATTACTCAATGGATAACACTAGATGAGGAAGCAGATACACAAGTAAAACCAACGCGCTTACCTGAAAAACCAAAACCAATTGTTGAGGCTCAGGGATGGGTTGTAGATAAGCGTGGTGATGTTCACCTTGTTGCTCAAGTACCTCAGGAATTGAGAATTCAGGAGTCAGAATCCAGGAGTCAGAATAAGTTTTGTACTGCTGGATAAGCAAAATACCATTTTACTTGCTAAATCTACCGAAATGAGTAAGTGAAATGCCATTTTACTTGCGGAAAACACTAAAATGAGAAAGCAAACTGGGGTTTGAATAAGTCAAATGGCATTTTGAGAAAGCAAACTGGGGTTTGAATAAGTCAAATTTAATTTTACTTGCGGAAAACACCAAAATGAGAAAACAAACTGGGGTTTGAGTAAGTCAAATGGCATTTTGAGAAAGTAATTGCGGATTTTGCTTATTGAATCTAGTCAAAATATGAATTTTAGATGAAGTTAATGGGGAAAGTTGCGATATTCTGATTTCTGAATTTTGCTTTATGGCGGTTTCAGAAAATAAATTATCTTTTTTATCTCACGCAGAGACGCAGAGGCGCAGAGAGAAATACAAGAGTGTGGTCTAAATACATGAAAACTGCTGTAAGTTGACACCAATAGACCTCTTGCAAAAATCCTTCTTTTCTTCTTCTTTGCGACTTTGCGCCTTTGCGTGTTAGCGTTCGCGTAGCGTCTCGTAGAGAAGCGGGGCGTAGCCCGACAAAAAATTATTTATGCAAGAGGTCTAATATTCAAAACCTTAAAATTTCCCGTTCATATCCATCTGGTGTTGGTTCAATTTCCCATACTAAACCCTCTCCTGGCTCCAGTTCTACATCGATATAAAGCCGATCGCTAGCTTCTGTTGCTGTATCCTCATTATTAGGAAAAGGTTGTAAATCTTCGGTTAATAGTCTGAGTTGAAATCCCACGGGAATCATTGCATCGGGATTGGCATTTCGCAACTCAAAACGCCATACATTCTCTGTTAAATTATCTCTAGGAAATACACGCAACTCATAAGTATAATCGGTAATAGTCAACTGCCGTGACAAACATACATTTGATTCTGCGTTTTCTCGACTTCGCACACCACGAGGAGCCAATTGTAACGTAGTCATTTCCCAACCAAGCTGTTGCGCTAAATTTGATACTCCTGCTTGCAACCATTGTTGAATTGACCACTGTTGTGATAACCCTTGGCGGCGTTCGTACAACTGCTGACGCCAACCGCCATGTGCTAATAATGCTCCCCAAAGTTCAAAGGGAATTGCTAAACGAGGGAAAACTACTTCAGCATTACCCAGCCGTTCTAGTAAGTTTTCCGCCTGTGCTAAAGGTAATTCTGGTAAAGGTGTTACTGAGGCGCGTAAAATTTCCTCTGGACAAAGTTGACGAGTAATCCACAAACCATTAATGTTTTTGATTAAGTCATTCTCATCCAAACAGTAAGTGCGATCGCCTCGATCGTACACTCCTTTAGTTTTCAATTGACAATGAGTTGTATACCCCCAAACACTCATCCAGCCACCATTAGGATTCACCAGTACTCCGATGTAATAATCAGCAACCCAATTGGGAATATCCACCCATTCTTGGGGTACGCGCAATTCTGCTGTATCAATTGCCGTTGTGGGAATTAATACTAATCGTAACCCCTCACAGGCGATCGCAGTTCCATTAACAAATTCCCAAAAGCTAGGTAATGCAGCTATTTGAGTCCCAACTCTCGCCCTGGGAAATTGCTCCTCTCTCAACCAAGGTAAAAATGCATCTAAGCACATTTGATTCAGATAACCTCGCCAGCGTCCACCGGATGAAGAAAAAGCTGTTAACTCCTGGGTTTGAGAAGATAGCGAAATTTCCAAGGTTAGCTGTTCTGGAATTGAAGGTATATCATAAGTCATTGTCAAGACTCCACTGGCGACGAGAGAACAAGAGGACGGTAGTGAGCAATCAACCATTCTTCTAGAGAATTGCTCATACTGTCGATTACGTCAGATGTCACAGAAATATGCAGTGTTTTTTGACTCCACTGAGCTAACTCCATTAGCAAAGTCTTTTTGATTTTTGTTAATTGGCGAGAAACTGTATATTGCTTGACTCCTAGCTGTTGGGCAATATCTTGCTGGGTCAATCCGTGCTTGTAGTAAGTTTGCAGAAGTACTTGGGCTGCGGTATCTAATTTTGTAAGTGCATTGCTTAAAATCCGATTAATTTCCGTACTCCGCAATGCGATGTTTTGTGCTTCTTCTTGGATAATGATTTCATTTAACACCGATTCTTGAAAATTGTTTGTCAAGCGATCGAGCAAATCACCCGTTTCTTGTCCAGGTAGGGGGATATCGAGGGAAACGGAGGTGGGATATTGATAAAAACGCACGGCTTTAGCACTAGCAATTAGCCAAGATTCCACACTTTCTGGAGTGCAAGCTGGACTAGAAGAATTGAGTTGACTCAGACGTTCAGTGTTGTAAAGCTGGGCGATCGCCTGTAATCTTGCCTTATCTGGTTTCATCAGTTTGTGAGCAGTTGCAATCTCACTAGGCGTGTAAAGTTGTAAGAAACAATTCCAAGCCAGAACATAACGCCCAACCATTTGCGATGGATACCCAGCCTGTTGGAGAGATTCCACCAATCGCTTTTGACTGACTTTGTGCAGCAATCCCCAGTCATTACAAATATCAACTTCTTGCTGTTGACGTAACAAATCTTTGATTAAATTACTAAAAGTAAATTCAGCATAAATTTTCAAATTTGAGCTTAATTGCGGGTTAAAGCCTTTAAGAACTTTGTCAATGCGAGCGATCGCTGTTTGGAAAAAATCGGCGATCGAATGTTGACTTAGTACATTCATCTTCATTTTTCTCGCAACCCAGTAGCAGACTTCCTGCAAATAAGCTGTAATATGAGCAACAGCCATCGGACTTGCTTGCATTTGCCAAACCCGATGCCAGTAAATAGCCCAAAAGGTTTCAGACTCATGCAAAGAAGATTGCTCTAAACAATTGTGCATACTTCGCCGCAGCTTGTTGTCAGTAACCCAACGGTCAAAAGCATCACCTTTAAACCGCACAAATGTGGAAAAAAGTTCAATAATATGTTGTCTTGAATACATAAAATTTTTGCTTTTATAGAAATAGCGAATAAATTTCAACTACTTTCTTGTACTGATACTTCCCTGAAATTTAGCAAACTTTGTCGCTCAACCAACCTAATTTTATTGAACCCTGTTGCTATATAGTAGAGTGCATGATGACGGTACACAAATTTGTAGGGGCGCATAGCTATGCGCCCCTACGTTGTAACTGACGAAAGCGATAAATACTATATGCCTATGTGAGATTCTTCAGAAAAAATTATGTTCGCTGCATAAATATAATAATTGTAGATGATATCTAATGTGCGTCCAATTTACATATTTTATAGTTAAGACCTTAAAAGGGAACAGGGAATGGGCAACAGGCAACAGGGAAATCCCCATAATTAAAATCAGGGGATTTGTACAATGACGTATTGAAACTTCGTGGTTTGCACCATATCGTTTCAAATATTTTGATTTTTTTCATAAATAAATTTAGTTGCTCTGAACCCAATATTCGGGCAGGTTTTTACTGTTCCCTGTTAATAGTTTCCTGTTAAAAGTTCCCTGCCCGAAGGGCTTGGTCACTAATGATTCATTGGACAAATAACAAATGACAAATGACTAAATTGGTAGTTTTGAAATTTGGCAAAGGCAGTTTTGAGACTGGGTTTCCAGTTACTCTGCAAATTGGAGAAGAAAATAGCCGCCCTGAAACTGAAGTTATCGGCGAACTACCGTCAGAGATAGAATTACCGCTAAATTTTAATTGTTGGCAAGCGATTTATCGTCATTTAGATTTTTCTGCTCGTCCCAAAGGACTACCAAAACTCCAGAAACCAATTTCAAGTCAACAAGAGTGTTTACAAGCAGCAGACAAACTGCGCGATCGCCTCAATCAATGGCTGCAATCAGAAACCTTTCGCAGCATCCGCGAGAAGTGGCTCGAAAAACTGCAAACATATGACCAAATTCGAGTAATTTTACAAACTGAAGATTATCAACTGCAAAAGCTTCCTTGGCATCTTTGGGAATTAATAGAACGCTATCCACATGCAGAAATCGCCTTGGGCGCTCCTAGCTATGAAAAAGTGAGTTTTATTCCGAAATCCACAACACAAGTTAAAATTTTAGCATTGTTAGGTGATAGTCATGGAGTCGATATAGCTACAGATCGTTTACTCTTAGAACAACTACCTGATACAAAAATTCACTTTCTTGTAGAGCCATCTTGTGAACATTTAACAGATAATTTATGGCAACAAGATTGGGATATTCTTTTTTTTGCAGGACATAGTTCAAGTCAAAGTACAGGAAAAACAGGTCAAATTTACATTAACCAAACAGAGACTTTGACAATTAATCAATTAAAGTATGCTTTAAAGCAAGCCGTAGAACGCGGTTTAAAGTTAGCAATCTTTAACTCCTGCGATGGCTTAGGATTGGCAAGAGAATTTGCTTGTTTGCAGATTCCCCAATTGATTGTAATGCGCGAACCTGTTCCAGATCGGGTAGCCCAAACATTTCTCAAACATTTTTTACAAGCATATTCTGGAGGCCAATCTCTTTATTTGGCAGTGCGTATTGCCAGGGAAAGACTGCAAGGATTAGACAAACAATTTCCCTGTGCCAGTTGGCTACCCGTGATTTACCAAAATTTGGCCGAGATACCACCCACTTGGGATGAATTGGGAATTGGGCATGGTGCATGGGGAAGAGGCAAGGGAGCAGGGAGCAGGGAGCAGAGGGGAGGGGCTTCTCCCCTGCACCCTGCCCCCTGCCCCTCTTCCTCATCTCCCTCATCCCCTCGACGCTCAAAACTTCATCTTCTTTGGCTCATTTGTATAAGTTTAATAACTAGTGGTTTAGTTGTTAGCGTGCGATATCTAGGAATGCTACAAAAATTCGAGTTACAAGCATTCGATCGATTGCAGCAACTACGCCCAGATGAAAAGCCTGAATCTCGCTTACTAGTTGTGACAATTACTGAAGAAGATGTGCAATCACAGTCTCAAGAAAAACCCCAAGGTTCTCTCTCAGATGAATCGCTATTGAAATTGTTGAAAAAATTAGCAGCATATCAACCGCAAGCAATTGGATTAGATATTTACCGCGATCGCCCTGCCAAACCAGACTTACCAGAACTGCAAAAGTATCTGTATAATAACAAACACTTGATTACAGTTTGCCGAGTTAGCGATTCTCAATCTGAGCATCCTGGAATTAAACCTCCACCAGAAATATCACCAGAACGCTTAGGCTTTAGTGATTTGGTACTCGATCCTGATAATATTGTCCGTCGCCATTTGCTAGCATTAACGCCACCGCCTTCTTCGCCTTGCAAAGCATCCTATGGTTTCAGCGTCCAATTAGCACTGCATTACTTGGCTGCTAAGAATATCTCTCTGAAATTTACGAGCAATGGTGCTTGGAAACTCGGCAAAACTATTTTTAAACCGCTAACAGGACATACAGGTGGATATCAAGGAATTGATGCTTCGGGACACCAAATTTTATTGAATTACCGTTCTCATCGTTCCCTACAAAAGTTTGTGCCGCAGGTAACACTAACTGAGATACTAGCGGGCAAAGTTAACCCTAGTACAGTTAAAAACAGAATTGTTTTGATTGGTACAACAGCCCAAAGCTTTCAAGATTATTCCTCTACACCTTACATCACAAACGAAGGTGCGATCGAAAAAGTAGCAGGTGTTATGTTGCAAGCACAAATGATTAGTCAATTGTTGAGTGCAGTTCTGGATGGGCGATCGCTTTTATCAACTTGGTGTCTTTGGCAAGAAATTATTTGGATTTTAGCATGGTCATTAACAGCTAGTTTACTAGCTTACTACATCCAACGGCTATTTTATTTAACTATTGTCGCTGGAGTTGCAATTGCTAGCCTGTATGGAATATCTCTTATATTTTTAATTCAATGGAGTCTTTGGATACCACTTGTTCCTTCTACGATCGGCTTCACCATTACTATTATTATTGCCACTTACTCGATGAATAATTTCCTAAATTTATCGAAAAATGCCCAAATTTTTGCGATTAATAAAAATAGATATGACTAAACACTTATTGGGAAAAACGACAGATGAAAAGATTTCTTTGGCGGCTAACTTCAATAACTACATTCATCATAATTTTAATGAGTTATTATAATACTTCCCTAGCACTAGCGGAAAAATCAGCCTCAATTCGTTTCAATCCACCTCCGCCGCCACCCGATCGCGGCGCACCTGGAAACCGAGGCGAAGGAGCTTCACGAGGAGAGTGTACCCAAGGTGGTTTACCTTTAACAGCCCTCGTACCCAGCTATGAACAGCAATTGAACCAAGGCGCAAATCAAACAGTTACAATTACGCAAGTGTGGGCATTAACTAGCACAGAAAAACCCAGCTTTTGGTTTTATATTCCTTATCAAAAATCTTCTATTAACGCCATTGAGTTCGTTTTGCAAACTGATAAAAATAAAACAATTTATCGTCAAAATATTACAGTGCCTCCAGTACCTGGAATTGTTCGAGTGCAATTGCAAAGTCAAGAAAATATTCTAGAAACTAACAAACCTTACCACTGGTTTTTAAAGCTGAGAGTTGTATGTAATTCCCAGCAACCAACAACATTAGATTATGTGGAAGGCTGGGTGCAGCGTGTAAATTTAGATGTATCATTACGCGAGCAAATTAAACAATCTTCTTTACATCAACAAGCAGCAATCTACGCAAAAAATGGTATTTGGTATGATGCTTTGACAAGCTTAGCCGAACTTCGTCTGACAAATTCACAAGATTCACAACTAACTGAAGACTGGGAAAATCTACTCAAAGAAATTAAACTAGAAAAATTGGCAACAAAACTTCTGATTGGTTTTTATCAAACAGAATTCAGGAGTCAGGAGTCAGAATGGGCTAAACCTTAGCTATCCGCTAACAGAATGAATTTTGACCGAAAAAGCGAATGAATAACTGGGTTTAAGACCCCCACCAAATCGTAGATTTGGTGGTCAACAAGACATGAATCCGCGACTGATAAGCTGTTCAAAATCTAGTTTGCATATCTAAATTTAATATAACTCTTGTGGGGTGGGCATCTTGCCCACCCTAATTATGCAAGTTAAATGTGGAACAGCTTATCCCTCTTCTGTCACTCTCCGAAAACTTTTGCCATTTCTGAATTCTAGAGCTTTTGTATAGCCTGCGATCGCGCGATTATTTTCTAATAACAAATACAAGACCGATTTTTTTCTAATAGTATAGCTTGTATTGATTGCCTCATGAGGCTTCTAGCGATCGCCCTCCCGGAGAGTGACAGAAGAGGGTTATACCAATTTAATGTGAAGTTGCACATATCTTGATCCCCCTAAATCCCCCTTAAAAAGGGGGACTTTGATAGATGTTTTTCCGGTTCCCCCCTTTTTAAGGGGGGTTAGGGGGGATCGAATTCTATGCAGCTTTATAAAAAATTGATATTAGCGCCGGCGGCAAGCGAGTCATCGAGCGTCACGAGCGTCGCGTCAAGATTGCTGAATTCTGAATTCTGAATTCTGTATTCTTCTTCAAACAACTTTAGTGGTTTAAAGTTGCCACGAGAAAGTAATGAAAATATTTCTTGCTCAATTTCCGCAATCGGCGGTGCTAGTACATGCTTTTGCTGCCGCAGATCTGGGTTTCCTGTTCTCGCTGGGCGTTTTCTACTCATGAAATATCACTAAGAACATCAATTTTGATGTTCTTAGTGATACATTTTATGGTTACTTTTAGCTTAAGTTGACACCAATGACAGCTCTGCTACCCTATGGTGGCATGTTTTTTTAATTGGAAGTTCTTTATTGGAAGTCCCTTAAAGGATAATGTCGCTTCCTGCTAGTCCTGCTCCTACGGACAGTGCTGGCGCTCCTGCAACCAGAATGTCGAACTCAGATTCAACGCCGAAAACGAAATCGGTGTTAGCTTGAAGGAGACCTCCTGAATAACGGACTTGACCGACTGCGGTGAATGCCCCAGCCCCGATGAAAGTGAAGGCTTGGTTACCTGCTAAAAATGGGTTAGCGTCAATGGTAGATAAATCGATTTGATCGCCTAGTCCAAAACCATTGCCAACGAAACCATTGATGACATCCCGCAACACACCAGGTTGACTGTCGGAAATGAAGTCGAAATCGAACACATCATTACCCGCTCCGCCTGTGAGAACGTCAGTCCCAGCGCCGCCTCTGATAGTATCGTTGCCGCCATTGCCATTGATAACGTTGTTACCGGAAGAACCAATAATCGTTTCACCGCCTTGGCTGCCTTCTACGTTCTCGAAGTTAACGATGGTTTCAGTATTACCACCACTAACAGAGGTAACACCTGTCGCCAAGTTGATGGTGACTACTCCATTAGCAAAGGCGATACCTGAATAATCAATCGTGTCAACACCAATTCCACCATTATGATTATCGAAGTTCACGGCGTCGCTATCAATAACGCGATCGTCGCCACTACCGCCGTTGGTTGTGTCAGCCCCAGTACCACCATTAATGGTATCGTTGCCGCCATTGCCGTTAAGAACGTTATTAGCAGAGGAACCAATAATCGTTTCACCGCCCTGGCTACCTTCAACATTTTCAAAGTTACTGATAGTTTCAGTATTACCGCCGCCACTAACAGAGGTAACACCTGTCGCCAAGTTGATGGTGACTGCTCCATTACTAAAGGCGACACCTGAATAATCAATTGTGTCGATACCAGCTCCACCATTATGATTATCGAAGTTCACAAAGTCGGTATCAACGATGCGATCGTTCCCATTACCTCCATTGGTTGTGTCAGCCCCAGCACCACCATTGATGATATCGTCACCATCCAACCCAGACAACACATTATTAGCACTGTTGCCGTTGATGACGTTGTTTCGAGCGTTACCCGTGCCGTTAATTGTTGCAGTTCCTGTTAATGTCAGGTTCTCCAAGTTAGTACTGAGGGTGTAGGTTACTGAAGACTGTACAGTATCTATACCGCTTAAAGCATCACCGAATACCTCGGAAGCAACATCGAAAATGCTGTCAACGATGTAGAGGTCATTGTTGTCACCTCCATCCATGTTGTCATTACCTGTGCCACCATTCAGGACATCATTCCCACCACCGCCTCTGAGAGTATCGTTGCCAGTGCCACCAAGCAGGCTATCGTTGCCAATACCGCCAACCAGGCTATCGTTGCCAGTACCACCGTCGATTGTATCGTTGCCACTACCGCCGTTGATTGTATCGTTGCCGCCATTGCCGTTGAGGACGTTATTGCCAGAGGAGCCAATAATCGTTTCACCGCCCTGACTACCTTCAACGTTCTCGAAGTTGAGGATATTTTCAGTATTTCCACCAGTAACAGAGGTGACACCTGTTGCCAAGTTGATAGTGACTACTCCTGAACCGAAGGCCACGCCTGAATAATCAATTGTGTCAACACCATCTCCACCATTATGATTATCAAAGTTCACAAAGTCGCTATCAATGATGCGATCGTTACCACTACCACCGTCGGTTAAGTCAGTCCCACTGCCGCCATTGAGGGTGTCATTTCCCGTCCCACCAAAAAGACTATCGTTACCAGCCCCACCGTCTAAGTTGTCGTTACCAGAGACACTATTGGCATTACCACCAAAAGCCCAACCAAATATCGAATCATTTCCCGCTGTTCCAGGTAAAGAATCACCATTTATAGTGCCGAAAATAACTGCCATATTATTTCTCCTAAATTTATAAGGTAAAAAAATCATCCCGTCACTTCCTCACAAGCAAAGGAAGAAGAAAAATGAACTGATTGAAGCAGGTTGTTGCTGTCAAGTCTGAAGACTTGAGAAGCACTGCATATATCAATGGTGTTGGGATCAAAAACTGTGCGTGCCACCAGTCATATGTCTTCGCTGGTTGTAAGACCAGGCTGCTAAGGAAGAAGCAGCTTTTTCGGCGTGCAACTGTATGCGTTTTTGAGATGCTTTTACTTTATGTCGGAGTAACAGGTGATGGTAGTACCCCCAAGGGTACTATTTACATTTGTCAGAGAAAAATTCGGTCGAGAAAAAAGTTTTAAACTTAGTTGGTATTTAATTGGCTACTCGCCTCTATTTAGTAAACATAGGCTACAAAGCCCATAAGTCCATATTTTTAACTTTTATTCATATATAACAAGATTTTTATTGGTGTAACTGACCTGAGGAAACTACGAACTCATACTTCAATTGTCATGGTTTAATTACCAAATATTTTGGTAATTACCTACTTTGCTGGTACAATCTCATCATTCTATCCCTTTTACTCTCTATTTAAGTAAACCTACTGGAAAATCATCAATTTCCATCGTCGGAAACGCTTTGGGCAATTCTGGCTCGGTTGTTTGTTTCCAGGTATCGATGATGCGAGTGATGGGATGTCATCTCAAACTATAACTTTCATGAACAGAAGAAGATTTGTTGCTTGGATGGCTACGGCAGTTGCCAGCATGATGCTGGTAATAGGCTTGCAGTTTGTCAATTTATCGCCAGCAAACTCTACAACCACGCTTAACGTGTTTGCTGCTGTCAGCTTAACAAACGCGCTCAATGACATTAAGACTCAGTACCAAAGTGCTAACCCAAGCGTCAACATTGTTTATACATTTGGTGCTTCTGGTACCTTACTGAGCCAAATACAAGCAGGAGCAACAGCAGATATTTTCATTTCTGCTGCTACCGACCAAATGGATGTCTTGCAGAATGCAACCCCAAGTAAGTTGGTTTCAGGTAGCCGTAAAAACATTGTCAAAAACCGTCTAGTTTTGATCGCCCCTACAACACCCCCTGTTAGTGCTGGTAGTGCTGCTTTGACTAGCTTCAATGGTTTGACTAACGCCAACATTACTGGTATTGCCATAGGTGACTACACAGGTACTCCGCCAGTTGTACCAGCGGGAAATTATGCCAAACAAGTTCTTACTAGCCGAGGTATTTTCACTACTGTTAGTCCTAAAACCTACCTTGCTAGCAATGTGCGTAATGTCTTAACTGCTGTTGAAAATAAAACTCTTGTAGTTGGAGGCGTAAATAAAACTATTGATGCAGGTGCCGTTTACAAAACCGATGCTGCCATTTCTAGCAAGGTAAGAGTCGTAGAAACTGCCTTAACAACAGAGAGCGATCCGATTGTCTATCCACTGGGTATACTCGCCAACACTACAGTTTTATCGACAGCACAGAGTTTTTCTACCTACTTAAGTGGTACTACTGCCCAGAATATCTTCAAAAATACTTACGGGTTTATCTTGCCTTAATCACCACAAAGTAAATCAATCAAGTACTCGTCGTCGTGAATTTTGAACCATTTGGAGTTATGTCTCGTGAAGTTCACTAAAAAACTCTCAATTATTGTTTGTGGTTTGACCACTGCTTTCCTTCATACTGCTGTGATTACCAATACTTATAAATCAGCAGCACAAGCAGAAGGATCGGAACTGATTATCAACGGGGGATTTGAAAACGACCAACTCGTAGATCCTAATAATCCCAACGCTACCAATCCTAATGTTACAGGATGGATTAAAACTGGCGATCCGATAGATACATCAGGTACTAGGATTGACAATTTTTCTAATACTGGTAACCAAGGTTTATCCCTTGGTGGATTTACAGCCTTGAGCTACATATCACAGACTATCCCTACAGTTGTCAATCAATACTACCGACTTACTTTCTATTTGGCATCCACAGAAGAAGCACCTGACCTGAAGAATAAATTTAAGGTTTTTGTAGGTGAAAAGAAGCTTTGTAGGAAAAAGAATACTTCTCACCAACCTTACACACAATACACGTTTTATTTTCAAGCCAAACAAACATCGACCGAGATTAAGTTTGGTTCCAGAGCCAAGTATGCATTTTTATATTTGGATGATGTGAGTGTCAAATCTACAGAACAACAAGGGGAAAATTCTCAGTGCGATCGGATAGATGATGGGGATGAATAAGGCACTATTGGCAAGCTAACCCTGATTTTCTCAAGATATCTGGCTCTATAGTGTTGAGAATACCACTTAAATTCATCTGATTAAAAAACTCCATCATCGGTTTATGGAAAGATGAACTATGGTAAATAGCTAACTGTTATAAACCTGGATAAAGTGTTTATTTTTATTAACACCAATTAGAGCCAGCATAGATGTAACTATCAACTTGTTTGAATTGTCATAATTTAGAATTCTTTGGAGTCAAGTTTCATGAAATTAACTAAAAAACTCTCAATAATGGTTTTTAGCTTTACCACTACCTTAGCTAGCACTGCTGTGATTAGTGGTACATATATTCCAGTAGCACAAGCACAATACGATCCCAACTATGTTCTAGATCTTAGAGACATAGTTTATAATGGGGGATTTGAACTCGACCCCCTCGTAGATCCTAACAATCCCAACACTACAAATCCTAATATTACAGGATGGACTAAATCTGGCGATCCGATGGATACATCAGGAACTAGAATTAGCAATTTTCCTCAAAGTGGTAATCAGGGTTTGTCACTTGGTGGATTTTTAGACCTCAGTTACATATCGCAAACGCTTTCCACAAAACCTGGTCAGCAATACGAACTTAGTTACTATTTAGCATCCATAGCTGAAGCTCCCGATCTTGATAATCAGTTCCAAGCATTTGTAGGTGGAAATAAAATTTTCGATCGAACAAATATTTCTTTCCAACCATACACGCCATATAAGTTCAATTTCACAGCAGATTCATCATCGACAGAGTTAAAGTTTGGGTCTGTAGATAGATACGCATTTTTGTATTTAGATAATGTGAGTGTCAAAGCTGTGCCTGAGTCATCAACTATTGGAGGGATAGCAGTTGTAGGATTACTAGGAATTTGGCTGAAGAAAAAGCGATCGCTCCCACTACCACCTGATAAACTCTCGAATTGATGCACATCATTGCCAGACTCACCCCGCAGACTGTCATTTTACCCAAACCGTAAACCTACTGAACTGACAGTGCTGACAAAATCAGTGAAAATCTGGAATGTACAACATTGCTACTTCCACCGAAGATAAAACAATTAAGGTTTGGGATGTGAACACAGGAAAGGGTTTAGCATTGCTAAACCCCTACTCCCTATTTTTAGGCTAGAAAAACTAATTGCAAAAGAGACTAGCCTTGAGCAAATTTCTATGATATAGTTGTAAATGACTAAAAAGCATGGCTCAGTAGCTCAGTTGGTTAGAGCACGGGACTCATAAGCCTGGGGTCGTTGGTTCAACTCCGACCTGAGCCACTTTAAAAACTATCAAAATAGGGCTAATATACTGTTTTGTACTTTTCCTCTGCCTAGAGTGGCAAAACAGGGCGATCGCTCTCTAACCTGACTGGGCTGAAACAGAACGTAGGGTTACCAGGGTCCCCAGATAGCAAAGGTTATTCCTGGACTCTGTATGTTGACAAACATCGTCTGACCATCGGGGGAGAAACAAACCCCAGCGAACTCTGATGTGTTGAGGGCATTCCTCGCAAACTTGTAAAGACTGCCACTGGAAGTGATGCCCAGAATGTAATCCGTTCCATCCCCATCTTCACAAAGGAAGATGTCCCGGTTGGGGAAAACCACAAGATTGTCTGGATTGTCTAGCACACCAGAATTGTTGGGTTCAATATAGAGTTCAACGGTATTATTAGCGGGCGAATAACGCCAGATTTGCCCATCTCCAGAACTACCCCCACTCTTGCAAGTGAAGTAGACATAACCACTGCCATAAAAGATGCCTTCCCCACCTGAAAACCTGGCAGCACCTTTGTTATACCCTTCTGTTCTCACAGAATCAGAGGTGGGATCGGGATTGTTAATCTGTACCCATTCCACCGCTCTAGGCGTATTTTTTGGGAAACCTGTAGCTGTGTTAATTCCAGACGACACCGTAATCTTTAATGCGTATAGCAAGCCGCCAGCACTCAGATTGTTGCTTTGGTTGGGAATAAAGCGGTAGAAAAGCCCGTTTCCTTGGTCTTCCGTCATGTAGATATACCCTGTGTTGGGGTCTACAGCGGCAGCCTCGTGATTAAAACGCCCCATTGCAGTTAGTGGGACGGGGGTAACAAAAGTAGTTGCGCTACTGGGAACTTCAAACACATAACCATGCTTCTTGCCGTTATTAGTTTCAAAGGTTTCCTCACAGCTTAACCAAGACCCTGAAGGCGTAGGACCACCAGCACAATTGCGAATAGTTCCCGCTAGGACTCCTCGATGTTCTACCAAGGTACGGGAAGGACTAACAACCAATTTAGTACAACCGCCCCTCGCATTTGAGTTGTACTTGCTGCCACTGGGAGCGCTCAGACCATTGCTAGAAGTGGGAGTGAGTTCGTGGTTGCGAATTAGAATCGTATTGCCATTAGATCCTGCAAAAGCACCCATACCATCGTGACCACCGGGTACCCGGTAACTATCATTCATCGTTTGGCCTGTTTCGGACAGTCTGCGGTAGGTGAATCCAGGTGGTAAATCTAATACTCCGTTGGGGTCGGGCACTAAATTGCCGTAGGGACCCGCAGCGATCGCGGGTTTAGCATAAAATGCTTGCAAAGGAGATAGAAGGACAGCACCTGTAGCTGATGCCCCTGCCAGCGTAAAAAACTGACGTCTTGATAGATTCAATGTATACTCCCTAATGTTTTGGAAGAGGCTTAATTTGTTGCAAATAACCAGCCTCAATTATCTAGGACAAGCAGGTTTTTTCCAATTAATAAGAGGTTAAAAAAAGATTATTCAAGCACAGTGATTTCCAGGAGGTTATATGGTAACTTTTGATAACTCGCTTTTTGTATTAAAGATTTTCGTGGTACTCGGCTGTGGGTTAATGGCTGGAGTCTTTTTTGCCTTCTCCACCTTTGTGATTAACGCCCTTGCCCGACTTCAGCCGATGCAGGGCATTGCTGCGATGCAATCGATCAATATCACAGCGATCAATCCGTTGTTTATGACGGTGCTGTTTGGAACGGCTGCGGCTTGCATCGTTCTTTTAGTCTTCTCAGTGTTAAAGTGGCATCAACCCGGTGCTGTTTACTTGCTTGTAGGTAGCCTGCTGTATCTCGTCGGCACATTAGGCGTGACTATTGTGTGCAATGTGCCGCTTAATGATGCGCTGGCAAAAGTCGAGCCAGGTAGCACCATAGCCGTGAATTTATGGTCTAGCTATCTTACCAATTGGACAATTTGGAATCACATTCGAGCAGCAGCGGCACTAGTAGCAGCGGCATTGTTCACCATGACCGTCTCCTCCTAGAGCCTCCTGTGCCCCATATCCCAATACACCACTTGGCACTATTTAATATGGCGGATGACTTCGGCAACTGACCAAGCTTGAGCGATCGCTCCTCTGGGTGTATGAGGTGGATCGCCATCAAAAATCTCAGAAATAGAACCAATACAACCAGCAAATAAAAAGTGATCTATCAGGGGTTGCCAATCAAAAGGCAATGCCTGTTGTGGATAAAAGCGTTGCCAAGCGCGAATATAAGGGCCAATTAACCAAGCCCAAACACTGCCTTGATGATAAGCGCGATCGCGTTGCTCTTGGTTGCCCTCATATTTCCCTTTGTATTCGGGATCTCCTGGATCGAGACTACGAAGCCCATAGGGAGTCAGTAAGCTGGAAGTTGCCAAATCTAGTATTTGACATCCTTGGTGTTCAGAAAACCCACAATGGTGCAGCGACAGCGCTAAAACAGCATTGGGACGAATTTGAAAATTTCGGCGATCGTCCGGCTCAATAGTATCGTAGAGATAACCTAGCTGAGGATTCCAAAACTTTTGCAGCGAATTTTTTACCTTTTGTGCTTGTTGAGCATAACGCTGCGCTTGTTTACTAAGACGCACTGGTTCACCAAACTCAAGTTGACTCAAGCGTTTTGCCCACTGACTTAGCCAACATAAAGCCGAATACCACAGCGCATTGATTTCCACTGGCTTACCACAACGAGGAGTAACAGGGTTTGGCCCAATCACCACATCCATCCAAGTCAGGGCTACACCGCGAGCATCCCAACCAATTAGTCCATCGGTAGCATCAGCCTGGATATTATAGCGTGTACCACCGACAAAAGCTTTATGAATTTGCTGCACTACAGGAAACTGCTCTGCCAAAAACTGCCAGTCTTGTGTAGCTTCCAAATAAAGTCCTAAAGTTTCAATCCACCAAAGCGGTGCATCGATACTGTTATAAAAGGGTTCACTATCGGCATCAGGAAAGGCATTAGGAATCAAACCGTGGCGACAATAATGCCCAAAAGCTTGCAATAGTGCTTTTGCTAAGTCAAAGCGCTGGGGAACTAGCGTCAATCCTGGTAAGGCAATTAATGTATCCCGCGCCCAGTCATTAAACCAGTGATAACCAGCAATCACCGTCGGACCTGCTATTGAGGCTCGATAGACGATAAAGCGATCGCTGGCTTTGAGTAGTTGTTGCCTGATTGAGGAGTGGGGAGTGGGGAGTGGGGGGTAGAGATTGGACGACTCTTTCTTAGTCCCTAGTCCCCACTCCCCAGTCCCTCCTTCACTCCATCCAAAAATCTGAGATAGCCTTTCTTGTTCCGCCTCCACTGTTTCTGCAAAGGTTTCGGCGGTAAGAACGTCTAGCACAGAATTGGGAAGACCTTCTCGTGCTTCTAGAGTCACCGCATCTCCTGGTTGGAGTTTAACTGTTAAGTAACCAGGACTGTGGAGGTCTTCCTTGTCACCTAATCCCCGTTTTGTCTCCTCCAAAAATCGATAATTCCAATACCAAACTGCATCTGGTTGATAATTGCCTTGTGTCCAACGCAGATGCCAAGGTATACCATAATGCTCAAATTTTCTAGCTTGGAGGCAGACTTGCTGTTGTCCAAGCAATTGGGAGAACTGTAATTCTGGGCTAAAAGCCTGTTGATGATGAAAGTTACGTTCTGCTATCAGAAGTCGCAGCCGTAAAATAGCTTGTTCGCTTCCCTCATAGCGATATTGAATTAAAATCCGATGAGACAATTGCTTAGGGGCATTGGGCATGGGGGACAATGAAAAATTACCTCTTTCCCCTCTGCTCCCCACTCCCCACTCCCTACACCCCTCCCAACCATAAGGCATCACCAATTGTCTAGTTAATTGCCAGTTATCTTGACCCCAAATCCATTTTGGAACTGGGTTAATATCAAAAGAGCGCAACAGTTCGTAGCCCGATCGCTCTATCCGACCGTTACCCCAAATATTTGTCCCCAGCGCCACAACATTCCCTAATACTTCCAAGCTAGCTTCTAGGTGTGATAACAACAAGGTACGCTCAGAAGGGGGGTTTGTAGCAGCAAATAACCAACCGTGATAAGTGCGTGTGCGGATGTCAGAAATCGTACCACTGGCAAAACTTCCTAGACCATTGGTAAGCAACCATTCTCTTGTATCTAAATCAGACATTGGCTACTCAAAATCGTTATGAGTATGATATAGTCGTAACAGATCGTAATCAAACTGTGAGAGCGTGGATGGGTGAGTTTTACCTGACCCAAATTCCAACGCTACTAAACCGATAAAGGAGAATTGAGTTAATGTCCCTAACTTACGGAACAGAAGGAAGCCTCCGCGTTGGTCAGCAAGCTCCCGATTTCACAGCAACCGCTGTGGTAGACCAGGAATTTAAGACAATCAAACTTTCCGATTATCGCGGTAAGTACGTCGTCCTGTTTTTCTACCCCCTAGACTTTACCTTTGTTTGTCCTACTGAAATTACAGCATTTAGCGATCGCTACGAAGAATTCAAGAAAATTAATACGGAAATCCTTGGGGCTTCCGTAGATAGCGAATTCTCCCACCTCGCTTGGATTCAAACCGATCGTAAGTCTGGTGGCGTTGGCGACCTGAATTATCCTCTAGTCTCCGACATCAAGAAAGAGATCAGCGCTGCTTACAATGTGCTTGACCCAGCAGCAGGCATTGCCTTGCGTGGTCTGTTCATCATCGACAAAGATGGTATCATACAGCACGCCACAATTAACAACTTAGCTTTTGGTCGTAGCGTTGATGAAACCCTGCGGACATTACAAGCAATTCAGTATGTTCAATCTCACCCAGACGAAGTGTGCCCAGCTGGTTGGCAACCTGGTGACAAAACAATGAATCCTGACCCAGTGAAGTCCAAAGTTTACTTCTCTGCTGTCTAGATTAGGTTTGCTGGAGTTAATTCGGCAATTAACAATAACCACAGATAAACAAAGAATCTATCTGTGGTTTTCTCGTCAAAAGGGAATGGGGATGAGAGAGAAGAATTAATAACCGATGTCCAATGCCCATTGCTCATTGCCCAATGCCCAATTATTTTAAATAATCTAAAAAATATGCTGACCTCAACTAATTTTACCGGCTTATTAAATGAGCGATTCTTTCGTAATTTTTTACCAGTTCCGGCTACAAATCAACTTAGATTAGGGGTAGGAACACCAGATTTCCAGTTGCCAGATATCACCAACGGTACTTTAGTAAAATTGTCTGATTATAAAGGTAAACAACCAGTGTTACTTGCATTTACTCGCATCTTTACTGAAAAGCAATACTGCCCTTTTTGTTTTCCCCACATCAAAGCTTTAAATGAGAATTACGAAGAATTTAAAAATCGTGGTATAGAAGTTTTAATGGTTACTAGTACCGATGAACGGCAGAGTCAAATAGTTGTGAGAGATTTAGGCTTACAAATGCCGTTACTTAGCGATCCTAGTTGTCGAGTGTTTCGTACCTATAATGTAGGACAAGCTCTTGGAGCGCCTTTACCAGCACAGTTTGTATTAGATAAACAAGGTAAACTCCAATATTTTCATTTATTTTCCTTCCTGGATCATAATGCTAGTGTTGAGACATTGTTAGAACAATTCATCGAGTATTAATAAAAAAATGATGTTTTCAACTTGAAATTAACCTGAGAAAAGATAGCTAAATTATAAATTAATTTATCGCTCGAATACTGAATTGAAAATCTATTTTGTTAGATGTTTTAGTTTGGTAATTTTAAGAGCGATCGCATTTTGTATATCACAGCAATCTAATTTTTTTACTGTGTCCAATCTTCTATTTGAATATTCTCTATTTTTTCAAAATCAGCTACATTTGCTGTCACTAAAATGTATCCTTCGGAACGAGCTACAGCAGCTATTCGACAATCCTGAGTTCCAATGCGTTTGATTTTTGTAGATAAGGATTGATAAATATTTTCTGCCTCGTTAGTGTAAGGCAGGATTTGAAAGTAATGTAATGCGGAAAATAATTCTGCAAAATATCTGTATGCATTCGTAACAGATGGCTTTTGCCTCATTCTTTGGATAGTTGCCAAAGCCCCTTGTACGATCTCCTCAACAGTAATAATACTAATAAATATCAATTCAGGAGATGTGCTTAAAATACGCTCTGTTAATTGTGGAATATTACGTCTTTTATCGAGGTAATTACTAACAATGCTCGTATCGAGTAGATACACTGAATTAGAACCTAAAAATTATTTACTATCTAAAACTCTCTTGATTTCTTGTTTTTCTATATCTCGAAATTTCTGAATTTCCAAGAGTGTATTTTCCCAGAATTCACCTTCAAATTTACCAGCTAGCTTTGCTAGAGGATGTTCGGGAATTAGAGTTTTTTTATCTTTCTTTTTTGGTAGCTTGTTAATTGTCATTGAAATTGCAATTGCTATATATGCGAATATTATTTTATCGTAATTACCACACATCTGACAAAGCGCGATCGTGTTTGGAGCGTGATGACAAATTTGATTATTTCGTTACGATTTATGATTTATCGAACAGCAACATTGGCGTCAGTCGTCAGAATGGGCTAAACCTTAGCTATCCGCTAACAGCAATGTTTTCTGTGCGAGTGGCGGATAGCGACGCGGAAAGTGAGTACTTGATACGGCAATTAGTATAACATAAAACTTAGCCGTCCTAGAAGGACGGGGCTTGTATCCCATTAATTTCGGTCAGAAATAATTGAGATCCCCGTTGAATTAACTCACTTTAAGCTCCATAATGCTCTCCAGGAGCGTCTTAAATTTTTGCTATACCGTCAGGATGCGGGTGAGGATTTGAGCCAAACAGAGCGGTTGGAAGCTGAGGAACTTGTGGAGTTCGCAGAATTTTTGTCTCTATTGAAATTACGGTCACATCGTGTTGTGAAGAAGTTAGGGGCATAAGTTGAGCGTATCGATGTCCACAATTCCAAATTCTTTAGGGCGATTAATTATTCGTGCAGCAGGCGATTGCTGATTCCCAAACTCGATATACACCAATCCCCACTCCCTCTCTAATTCATTTGCCTTGGGCATTGCGATCGCTTATGCTAAATGTCAGTCTAATTGGCATTATCTTCTGTGGACCAAAACCGCGAACCGTTTATTAGTCTGGCACTTTACCACGCTTTCAAATGGTCAGTCGTCAGCCCCATGCTTCACGCTTACTTTCGGGGTAAAATTTATGGTGCGGAAAATGTCCCTCATTCAGGACCATTGGTGGTAGTAAGCAATCACGCCAGTTATTTTGATCCGCCAATTGTCTCTAATTGTGTACGCCGTCCAGTAGCGTACATGGCTAAGGAAGAATTATTTAATATCCCCATTTTGGCGCAAGCGATTAAATTGTATGGTGCCTACCCAGTGAGTCGGGGAAGTGCCGATCGCAATGCCATCCGTTCAGCCTTAGAATACCTGAATAACGGTTGGGCTGTCGGTGTTTTCTTGCAAGGTACTCGCACCCCAGATGGTCGAATTACAGACCCCAAAAGAGGTGCGCTACTGTTAGCAGCGAAAGCCAAAGCCCCAATATTGCCAGTAAGCGTTTGGGGTACTGAGGCAATTTTAGAAAAAGGCTCGAAAATACCCCGCGCAGTTCCCATTACGGTGAGAATTGGTAACTTAATTGATGCTCCCAGTTCCAGTAGTAAAGAGGAATTGGAGACTTTGGCACAAAAGTGTACCGCTGTAATTAATCAAATGCATGATTTAGGACGATGAGTTAGAGAAGTCCAAATATATACTTTAGGGGGGTGGCGATCGCTATCACATTTCTCTAATCTTAAATTCAATAGTTTCAGTACTTTTGTCTAACAATTGCACTAACAGCTTTTTCTAAAGACTTTATAATCCAAAATCCAAAATCCAAAATCCAAAATTAATATGAGCGGCTTTGAAGCCAAAAACTTATGGCAACGATTAAATAATCTGGCGTTAGTCCGCTTTTTGCTCTTAGTTGCTTCTGGATGGGCAATTGTACAACTTTTAGCTTACTTTGAAGCAGTCATCGTTATTTTTACATTCGCCGCGATTTTGGCTTTTTTGCTCAGCTATCCTGTAGAATGGCTGCGGCATTTTTTGCCCCACGGCGTAGCAGTTGGTGTAGTTTTCTTACTCAGTATTGTAATTATTGGCGGTTTGATAATTACGGTAGGTTTAACGGTTTTATCCCAAGGACAACAATTAATTGATACTATAACTGGATTTTTAAATTCTTTATTACCCCTATTAGACCAATTAGAAGATTTTTTACGCAGCCGTAATCTTCAGATAGATTTAAGTTTTGTTCAAGAACAATTGCGAAATCAAGCTATTTCAAGTATTGTCACTAGTTTAGCTATATTACAAAGTTTTTTGACAAATTTCGTCACTTTTACCTTGATTGCAGTTGTAGCTTTTTTCATGTTGTTAGACGGAGAAAAGCTATGGAGCTTTATATTAAAAATAGTACCAAAACAACGCCGTGACAGATTTACTAAGGTCATCAGACGCGCTTTTCTCGGATTTTTTCGAGGACAGTTTTTACTAAGTTTATTTCTGACAAGTACAACTTTTATAGTTTTCTTAATATTACAAGTACCTTTTGCCTTATTATTATCAGTAATTGTTGGGATTGTTGATATTATTCCTGGCATAGGTGCAACATTAGGAATCAGCATCATAACTTTAGTTGTATTATCTCAAGGTTTTTGGTTAGCCTTGAAAGTGTTGATAACTTGCATTGTGCTTCAGCAGATACAAGACAACTTGATTGCACCGAGAATTATGCAAGGTGCGCTGAATCTGAATCCTGTGGTGGTATTCTTTGCTTTATTAGTAGGTGCTAGAGTAGCAGGATTATTAGGTGTTTTTATCTCTATTCCCATCGCTGGAGTAATTGTGTCTTTATTTGAGATTGAGGAAATGAAATCCGAAGTTTAGTTAGGAGTGAGGAGTTAGGAGTTAGGAAGTAGTAATTAATGTAGAATAGTATGTTAGCGAATAGAAATTGAGGAATAATGTCGGATTTAAGAGCAGAATTAACAGAAACTGTGGATGAGGCAGAGTGGGAGTGGCTAATTCCTCATGTGCAGCGAGATGCAGTAATTTTGGTGGCGCTTGAGTTAAACTTAGTGGATGTTGGAGTAGCGATCGCAAATGATAATACTCCATCAGTGCAACAATGGATTGATGAACAATTGATTACCAAACCCACCACAGCACAGCTAGGAGAATGGAATACCGATGCCACCAAGCGATTTAATACTCTCATCGTCCAACCTTACGTTTTAGTCCAAGAAATCATCGCAGCCTAACGAAGATAGTTTCTTTTTCCTACCTCGAAAAAATATTCATAAAGTATTTCGCCAACATCTCACCGACGTTTGCAACTCCTGGGATAACCAACCATCAAATTGCGGATAAATTGGTAAACGCCCAATTAACTCCCACCCCGCACGCTGTAAAATTTCTCTCAATAGCTGTTCCTGAAGATGAGGATAATCAGGATTCACTTCATCTTTTGGGCTAATTCCGCCTAAATCTCGCGCACCAGCTTCGATACAAGCAACTAACCATTCGTCATCATTAATTAAATTCGGCGGAATTTGAATCGTAATATCCCCTGGTAAAATTTCACGTGCTTTAGCAATGACTTCTGGCAATTCATGGGGGTTAAAAGGCGGTGCATTAAAACTCTGCTGATTTCCTGGACTATGAGGTTGCAAAATTACTTCTTGGATATGATGGTAACGCTGATGAAATTCAGATATTGCTGCTAATGTTTCCCACCAATCATCAGCAGTTTCGCCAATTCCTAAAAGTAATCCTGTTGTAAAAGGAATCTGCAACTCTCCGGCCCATTCTAATTGTTGCAGCCTGACTTCTGGTAATTTACTGGGTGCGTGTCGATGTACAGTATTTAACAATGTCGGCGTTAATTGTTCCAACATCAGCCCTATGGAAACATTTACACGCTTGAGCATTTGCATCTCTGCAAAACTCAATGGCCCTGCATTAGTATGAGGTAAAAACCCCATTGAAAGTGCTAATTCACACAAATCATAAATCCGGCTAAACCACTCCTGACGCTTTGGTGAATGGGGATGAACTTCACCACTAAGAATAAGAATTTCACAAACTTTTTCATTTTGAAGTGGTTTTAGAATACCTTCTGCATCCGAAATATTCATCCAGGGATTTTTACCTGGTTCAGTGCGAAAGTTGCAGTAACTACAGCGATTAAAGCACTCATAAGTAGGAACAATCGTATAAGCAGGGCTATAAGTAACAACGCGAGAATTATTAATTGGCATCTTGCATGTCTCGCTTTTGCGAGGTAAAAGTTAGGGGCGCATAGCCATGTACCCCTACAAATTTTTCTATCTAATGTAATCGGGAACCGCTACAGAAGGCCATTTATCAACTGAAAATCAAATTATTATAAGGTGTGTTACTCCTTGAGCCTAACGCACCACTAGATACAGCAGATTTAAGCTTACTGAAGCACAGCATCTAGGTTTTAAAACGATGCATAGAGCCTATTCTAATTCTTTTAGCGCATCGGGACGTAGCCCATTCTGACTTCTGAATTCTGCTGTAATACTATTTCACGAAAATCTTGATACATATAGATTTACCGTAGGGTAGCACTGCTGTGCTACCCTACCAAGGTATTTGTATCAATTTTCAAGTGAAATGGTATAACAATGAGCGAATGTACAGCCTCTGATGGCTATTCCCTGATTATTTATTCTTTTTGTAAATTCCTGGTAGTTGCCACCAGGGAACATGCGGATATTCGTGATGTTCTTTGTGGTAGCCAAAATGATAACACGTAATAAATGACAACCAAGTTGGACAGTCAATAGTTTGGGCACAATGAGGTTGAACATAACCCATTATTGGCTCACTGTGGGGTATAAAAGTACCAAAATAAAATAGTTGTAATGAACTCAAAAGCGAGGGTAACACCCAAAATAAAATTAAATTTTCATGGGGTATCTGGAGTATACGATTAGCAAATTGATAGCTGAAAGTTATGGCAATCATTTGTCCCCAACTCCAGTAATTTATCATAAAATTACAATACCAAGCCAAGAAATTTTTGTGTTTACCATTATGGAAATCTGGGTCTATTTGACTCGCGGGATTACGGTGATGTAACCAATGTTTGGTCAATAGTTTCTGATATGGTAAAAGCCCGTAAAGAGATAGGCTCAACTTCCCAATCAAATGATTAATCTTAGATTTTTGGGGAAATACCAACCCATGCATAGCATCGTGAGATGTAATAAATAACCCCGTATATAAAAATGTTTGCCAAGGGATCAAAATGCATAAAATCCAAAAATTTAATTTCGAGATATCAATTAAAAGTAAGGAAACTAGACTTATAGCCCATACGCCAATAATAAAAATAGCAATGAAAAGTCCCCTAAAAGTAGATTTATTTTTTAGTAATGGGGTTAGTTTTGTTTGATGATTTAGTGGTTGTTCTAACTGGATCACGCCTTTACTCCGCCTAGCATTCAGGTAAAAATTATTAAAATCTAGTCCAATACAGTTCGGATAAACCCAAAACCCTCATGTAGAGACGCGATTTATCGCGTCTTCAAAGGCCAATTTCTCCACGAATAATCGTTAACTGAGCCATATTGAAATAAAGTCATGAAAAAAGTACTAACCACTAGCCAGAAAATTCTATTAGCGATCAGTTTTTTGGACTGGAGAGTGCTAGGACTCTGAAATTATTGAAAAATATTAAGATACGTTAACTATTATTACACAAATAGCCCCATACCAAAAACTGTTTTTGCTTGTCAGACTAAGTAAATAACCAAAAACTGGCAATAATTAATACCTCAAATTCCTAATATCCTTGATTTGATTATTGTGACTCGCATTCTCGCTTCGTTACATAGTGGCGATAGCGAAACATTGCTTCTAGCTGTGCTTGGACTAACCAACCGCTGATAAATTCAACTGTTCCTCCACCAGGCATTGAAAAGGAAATAGCATCAGTCAGCCTCGTTTTATCAGCATCTTCTGGTTCAAATTCATGTCGATGTACCCAAGACTCAAAAGGGCCAGATATCTGTTCGTCGGTGAACAGGCGATATTTTTCGTATTCAGTATGACGCGCCAGCCAAGTTAAGGGTAATGGGCCGAGAAACAAGCGAAATTCTGTGATAGCACCCACATCAAGCCCTCCATCACGACGGACTACTTGGAGTGGCTGCCAAGGTGGAGTCAGCAGTTGCAAAATGTCTGGTCTTTCGTGAAATTTCCAAACTACTTCTGCTGGTGCGTTGATTAGTGACGAATGTTTAAAGTGCAGCATGGAAAGAAAAACCTAAAATTCAACTTTCAGATTCAGTATCAATCTCAATATCCAGAGTTTCTTCATCAACCCTGACATACAAAATATTTGGGTTACAGCAAACTTGACAATCTTCTACATAGGATTGTTGTCCCCCAGCACTCAAATCAATAAAAGTTAAGTTTGGTTCGCCGCAATAAGCGCAGTAATACTCAGCTGTGGTTTGCATCAAGTTTTCAGGTATGAATTTTTGGGCATAGGGCATAGCGCATGGGGCATAGGGCATAGCGCATGGGGCATTGGTTATTTCTCCTCCTACCTCCTCATCTCCCTCATCTCCCTCATCTCCCTCATCTCCCTCATCTCCCCAATCCCCTTTTGGTCTGAGTCGAAATAACTCCTAGCTTCAGCCAAATGCTTTAGTAGTGTAGACTGTGGCAGAGGTCCTTGCAAGTGACTCCAGGGTAATATTTGCTCTGTTGACCAATCGGCGTGGACATAAAAATCTAAATCGGGGATTTGTCCTTTGAGTTGTTTGAAAGCACGTTTGTAGCTACCCAAGGAATCGCCAAAGTTACGAGTTAGTTGCAGAAGTTGTGAGAGCCTGCGATCGCCCCTCGATAACAAAGCCTGTATAATCGACCAATTATAGCTTTCTGGGCGAAATTCTATCCCCTTTGGTTTGAGTTGTTTTTGTAAAAACTGCAACCGCTTTTCAGCTTGACGATTCACTCCCAACCATTGAAACGGTGTATGTGCTTTGGGTACAAACGTGCTACATCCAAATGTTAACCGCAATCCCGGTGCAGCTTTTTTGATGCTGTGCATCATCGCCACCGTTTGTTCTAAATCTTCTGCTTGTTCACCGGGAATTCCCGCCATTCCGTAGAGTTTTAAACCTGTGAGTCCACCAGCCTTGGCATTGATGGCTGCTTGGATAATTTCATCGTTATGCAGCTTTTTGTTGATAATTTGCCGGATTTTCTCGGAACCACTTTCTACAGCAATGGTAAGCGATCGCGTGTCTCGTTGCGCCAAAGTTTTTGCTAACTGGACTGTTACAGTATTGGTACGGACTGAAGCAATACTCAGACGAACATCATCATACTTTGGCTGACTAATATAATCTAGTAACGCTGCAAATTCTGGATGTTGAGTTACAGAAGCCCCCAATAATCCCAAACGATTTGTAACTTGTAAACCTCTTTCAATAGCTGGGATTAATGAAACTTCCAGACTCGCAGTTCTAAAAGGTAATGTCAGATAACTTGCCAAACAAAAACGGCACATTTCTGGACAACTTCTCACCACTTCCACCATGTAAATATTTTCCCAAGCTGCTTTTTGGGTAACTACAGTCGAGGCTGATAAAGTATTTCCTCGGTAAGTTTGTTTTTGCACCACTGCGGGAATTTCTGCGGAAATTGGTTTAATAGACTTTACTGCACCATCTTTTGTGTGATATTCCACCTCATATAAACTCGGAACATAAATACCTGGTACTTGTGCCAGTCTTTGTAGTTGAGTTTGTCTTGAAGCATTTCTGACTTCTTTGTAAGCTTCAATCAAACTATCCAATAAATTTTCGCCATCCCCCAGTAGAATGACATCAAAAAAATCTGCAAACGGTTCTGGATTAGCAGTGAGAACTGGCCCACCACCAAATATTATCGGATGAGAATCATCACGAGAAGTTGCCCAAATAGGAATTTCTAAAGATTCCAGCAAATTTAGAATATTCACATAATCTAATTCCCAGGAAATAGAAAATCCGACAATTTCCGGATTTCTGGGGAGTTGTTCATGAGTATCAGTAAATAAGCGGCTTACCTGTACATCATCACGCATTGCCAAAGTCGCCCAAACTACCTGATAGCCAAGGCTAGTGATACCGACGCTGTATTCATTGGGAAAGGCGAATATCAGGGGAATAGCGTTGATATCTGGGGTAGTGGGTGTAAATAAAAGGCGTTCCAAGTCAAATACAGATGATGTCACAGGTGTTATTTACGAGCAGAGTTATCTATATTTAATTTTAAGCCATAGAATTATCAGATTAAAAAATAATGTGACGCTGTTTGCAAGAATAATTGGTAATGCTTGGAGAAAAATTCCGTATATCAACCACAAAAAAATACCGCTGTTAAATATAACCAACATCACCAAAGAAACGTCTTTTGCTGATTTGGTTTGCCAAATTTTAAACATCTGTGGTAAAAAGGCGATCGTGGTTAGTGTGGCAGCAGCTAATCCTAGAATCGTTAAAAAGTCCATTCATGCAAACCTATAAAATAAAGCGTTTATTCGTCGAAAAAATTAACAACTGATTTCGATCGTACTGTATTAATGTCTTCGAGTTTACATTCTACCGTGAAGTAAAAATTGGAAAAAATTAAAAGGGGAAAATTTCAATTTTTCCCCTGACATCAAAGTATGTGCGATCGGCTAAAATGCTTTTAGATTGAATAAAAGCCGATCTAAGATTTTTTTGAATGGTTAACCCTGATGGGTGAAACAAATCCAAAATCCAAAATCCAAAATGGTTTGACACTAGCGAAACCTATCAATTAATTCTTCACGCGATAACTGCAATAGTAAACGCGTAAACTCTTCTGGTGGTAATGCCAATAAAGGTTCAATAATGGCTTGAAGCTGATTATCTATTTCAGTAAAGCGAACCTTGAGCAAATTTTCCACCACCAAGCGTTCCCCTTCTTGTATCGCCTGTTCTCGATCTTGTTGGTAAAGAGGTGCTAATCGCATAAGTAATTCCCTGTCTTCTTCATCTTGATTTTGGGTAACTTGTAAGTTTTGTTGCAAGTTGTACAGCAATTCTAACGCCGCTTTGCGGAAAGGATTATCAGGAGTCAGTGCTTCTAATTCATCAATTGCTTGCTTTTGAACATTCCCTCTACCAATAATTCTCAGCCACAAAGTTTCGGGAATGATGGGTAACTGATGAATTGCGACTATAGCTGTACGCAAATATTCTGCCATGAAGTGTATTCCAGGCAAGTAGTCATCTTTTGGGTTAGCACCAAATCCTGATAAGAGTTGCGCTGATGCCGTGGGTGTAAAAATCCATAATTTGGGTAAATCCGATTCAAGAATGCGAGTGTTATTTCGATTTGCTTGTCGTTGTAAATCGCCGCGTACCTCTAATAATTTTAAGATACAATCGCAAATTTCTGTGGCGGATGCAGCGTTACGAAAAGGCTCAAATAACGATGGGTTAGTGGCTAACTGACCTAATAAACCTAGTGTGTCTGGAATAGTGCTTGGTTGTGGTTTGGGGATGAAATAAACGTCAATTTGTCTAACTTCTCCTGCGACTCGCCGGGGTGCTTGAACTTCACCGTATGGGGTGAGTAATTGTTCGAGGTAGTCTTTGGCAAATTGGTCATGAATGAATCTAGTCATTTCTTGATATTTTGGCGATGCAACCCACTTGATTTACTATTATCTTGGGATTTTTTCAGATAAGATTTAGCCCAAGAGTAGCGTTTTGGATCTTTTTTTAGCAAGTACTCTATTACTTCCCGACGCTTGTTTTCATCCTTAGCATTTTTCACGACTCGCTTGATTTCAGAATCCGTATCTCTAGGATTAGCCCCACGTTTGATTGCTTCTTCAAACCAATAGTCCCCATCTGAATATTGATGGCGTTCAAAATAAATAGCTCCCATCAAGGTGTAAGGGTGATGGCTTTTTGGCTGATACTCAATAGCTTGACGAGCGCAATTTTCTGCTTTATCTAATTCTTTAATATCTCGAAAAGCCCCACTTCTGGTAGTTAGCAAAGCCGACTTGAGTTTATTTTCTTTGATTTTGTTTAATTCTAAATTATTTGTCAGTTTCAATGCCTTTTCTGGTTCATATGCTTTGCGCCAATGGCTGCTAGCATTTGCTAAGTTCCATTTGTTGCCAGTGCATTCAAACTCCTGCTCATAAAAATTTGCTTCAATTGTGTGGTAAGCAATCAAAATCTTCCCAGAAAATAATTTATGTTCTTCTAACCACTTAGAATAACCATATGTTGCTTGAAGCACTTCAATTTTATTCTCCCGAAGCCAAGGAACATCTATTGATTCAAGCCGCTGTTTTAACTCAAGTTTTTGCAAAATATTGTATAAAAGACTAGTGTGTGATTTATCTTGATAATCTAAAACATCATATTTTGATTTCAAAAATTCAAAGTGCTTTTGTTGAGCTAAAATAACGATATCTTCACGTTTATTATTTTTTAACCACTCAATTTCTGATTCATTAAGTAGTTCTCCTACATCTATCTTATATTTGAGGGTAGAGATGTATTTTTCATTTGCAATTTCTATAACCTCAGTCAGCTTGCGTTTTTTCAGGAAGTTAATATCTTGTTCACCTAATTGATTGGACAACTCAAGGTTTTTGAGAATTTTATATAGATGACTCTTGGGCGAGGAATCCTGATAGCCAATTGCTTTATATTTAACTTTCAAGGCAACAAACTCTCGCGTTTGTTTTAATTCTTCAGCAATCGTAATTGTTTCGGTAAGTCCTTGCTGTTCTAGCCAGTTAATTTCTGACGTAATCAAATTTTTTTCTGCATCAATTTTTTGCAATATGGCATATAGTGGACTCGATAATGATAAATCAGAGTATTTATTTCCTTGATACTTATCTTTTAAATGAGAAAATTGAGCTTTTTTTAATGACTCTTGTTGCTTAAATATATCTGCTACTTCCAAGAGTTTGTTATCGATAAACCAATTATATTCAGAGTTATTTAAACGTTCTGCTGATTCTAATCTTTTCAGTATTTGATAAAGTTTACTGTCAGGATATGAGTCTTGGTATTGAGTAGCTTTGTATTTAAATTTAAGTTGAGTAAATAGTTTGATTTCTTGAGCAATTTTATTCGTTTCATATAAACCATTTGCTCTCAGCCATTTAACTTCTGAATCACTAAGTAAATTTCCTGACTCTAGTTTCAAAAGAATGAAATACAGATGACTAGATTCCCAGGAAACATTATAATTTGTGGCTTTGTACTTAGACTTTAATTTAGAGAATTCAAATTCTAGATTTCCGAATTCTTGTAATTTATGTTGCTGCTCTTGCTTGATAGCTTGTAAAGTCTCGTCAAGCTTAGACTCTCGCAACCAATTAAATTCTAAATCACTAAGTTGAATTCCTAAATCAACTTTACGTAGTATGAGATACAGGAGACAAGCGGGTAATGAATCGTCATATTTAGTTGCTTGGTATTTGGACTTTAAAGCAGCAAAGTGTTTGAGCCGATTTTCAGATAGTTTGTCCATGTTGATAGTAGCCGTTACAGCATTTAAGTAAATGTGTTATTTGCTACCATAGCAACACTAGTAAAAAAGGGCGAGTCAGATACCCACCCTAGAAAAATAAAAATTTTCTCGTAGTCACAGAGTACTCTACAACACCTTACACTGACCGTGATGCCGCAGTAAATGGTCGCACAACACCAACGCCACCATCGCCTCCACCATCGGAACTGCACGCGGTAGCACACAAGGGTCATGCCGTCCTTTTGCGGCTAACAGTGTTTCTTCGCCTTCACGAGTTACCGTTTTTTGTTCTTTTCTAATTGTTGCTGTTGGCTTAAAAGCAACTCGTAAAATAATATTTTCTCCGTTGGAAATTCCCCCTTGAATGCCACCAGAACGGTTTGTTACAGTGCGAATTTCGCCATTTTCATCAATATAAAATTCGTCGTTATGCTCAATTCCCGTTAACAGCGTCCCCCCAAAACCGGAACCAATTTCAAAACCTTTGCTTGCAGGTAGGGACATCACACCCTTTGCGATATCAGCTTCCAATTTATCAAATACTGGTTCGCCTAAACCTTTGGGCACATTTCGCGCCACACATTCTACTACACCGCCAATAGAATCACCTTGTCTACCAGTTTGCTCGATTAATTCAATCATGCGTTCAGCGCATTCAGCATCAGGACAGCGAACGATGTTGCTTTCCACTTGTTCTAAGGTGATAGTATTTGGGTCAACCACACCTTCCAAATCCTTGATGCGCTTGACGTAAGCGATAACTTCTACATTGGCAACTTGGCGGAGAATTTTTTTAGCGATCGCACCTGCTGCTACTCTCCCAATTGTCTCACGCGCTGACGATCTACCACCACCCTGCCAATTACGAATCCCATATTTTGCATCATAAGTTGCATCCGCGTGCGAAGGACGATACTTTTCGGCCATCTCATCATAGTCTTGGGGACGAGTATCTTTATTCCGCACCAAAATTGATATCGGCGTTCCCAGAGTTTTGCCCTCAAATACCCCTGATAAAATCTCGCAGGTATCCGCTTCTTTCCGAGGTGTCGTAATCTTACTTTGTCCCGGCCGCCTTCTATCTAGTTCTACTTGAATTTCTTCTGCCGAAATTTCTAGTTGTGGAGGACAACCATCAATTACAACTCCCACGCCACCGCCGTGAGACTCGCCAAAAGTAGTGATGCGAAATAGATGACCAAAAGTGTTACCCATGATATTGAGGAAAAAGGGGTTGAAACTGTAACTTAATTGCTATTCACATATAAACATTGCTGACCACAAATGGGTAGTGTTTGCGAACTCTCGCCAGCAATCTGATACACTTCAATTAGGTAAAGCCGCCGTGAAATCGGATGGTAAGCAGTACTTTATCTATTTTTTTAGGCAAGACAACGCAAAGAAGTGTTGAATCCATAGGCTTAATCCAGTTAAAAAAGTAATCCTCAATTTTTTGAGAGGATAGAGGGCTTGCCGTTTATCCCTGTAATTTTAGTATTTTGGACTAAGATTACAAACGTAGATATCTAGCAATTTCTATCTTTGGGTAGCAATGCTCTAGGTTTTTATGAGCGGTGAGGCTTATGTATTCTACAGAGTTTTTGCAAAAGAAACTTTTTAACTGGTCAAAATCTACAAAAACAAAAACGCTCCCTGTTTCCAGAGAGCGTTTTTTATTCAATTAAACTTGATGATTAACCGTTGATAGCAGGAGCGGTTAAAGCTACAGGAGCAACATCAGCAGCAGCCAAGTCTAAGGGGAAGTTGTGAGCGTTGCGCTCGTGCATTACTTCCATACCCAGGTTAGCGCGGTTGATGATGTCAGCCCAGGTGTTGATGACGCGACCTTGTGAGTCGATGATGGACTGGTTGAAGTTGAAACCGTTCAAGTTGAAAGCCATTGTGCTTACACCCAAAGCGGTGAACCAGATGCCGATTACAGGCCATGCTGCTAGGAAGAAGTGCAAGGAACGGCTGTTGTTGAAGGAAGCGTATTGGAAGATTAAGCGACCGAAGTAACCGTGTGCAGCTACGATGTTGTAGGTTTCTTCTTCTTGACCGAACTTGTAGCCGTAGTTTTGAGATTCGCTTTCGGTTGTCTCACGTACTAAGGAAGAAGTTACTAGTGAACCGTGCATTGCACTGAACAAGCTTCCACCGAATACACCAGCCACACCTAACATGTGGAAGGGGTGCATCAAGATGTTGTGTTCTGCTTGGAACACGATCATGAAGTTGAAGGTTCCAGAGATACCCAAGGGCATACCATCAGAGAATGAACCTTGTCCGATGGGGTAGATCAAGAATACTGCGGTTGCTGCTGCTACTGGTGCAGAGAATGCTAGGCAGATCCAAGGACGCATTCCCAAGCGGTAGGAGAGTTCCCACTCACGTCCTAAGTAGCAGAATACGCCGATTAGGAAGTGGAATACTACCAACTGGTAAGGACCGCCGTTGTATAGCCACTCATCAAGAGATGCTGCTTCCCAAATTGGGTAGAAGTGCAAACCGATTGCGTTAGAGGAAGGAACAACTGCACCGGAGATGATGTTGTTTCCGTAGACTAAGGAACCTGCTACTGGTTCGCGGATGCCATCGATGTCTACTGGAGGAGCAGCGATGAAGGCGATTACGAAGCAAGCGGTGGCGGCTAGCAGGGTGGGGATCATTAGTACACCGAACCAGCCGATGTATAAGCGGTTGTTGGTGCTGGTGATCCAGTTGCAAAACCGCTCCCAAACGTTGGCGCTTTCGCGGCGTTGAATGGTTGCTGTCATTGTTTTATGAATGCGTTATTTGCGAATGAATTAGGTAGGTTTGACTACCTTGTTACATATCTTAAATCGAATATTGAGTTTTGTAAAGTAATTTGAGAAAAAATTTTTTCTTAGGATTTACGCACCCCCAGCGGACTGAAAAATTGCAGGCTTGGCCAAAGTTCCATGCAATAGAAGTTTTCCAAAAGACAGCGTTAGCGACTCAGGAGCGCCATTTTTCAAGAGACACCACGGAGAAATAAGAGTTTCAGAGGGTTATTGCCAGCAAAGTGCTGAGTGCCGTGAGCGGTAGGGGAGCGTTTAGCCCGTGCTGAGTATATGCCTTCGCAAATATTAAGCAATATTGCAGTAGTCTATGCTCCACGAGGAAAAAGCCTTAAGTAGGTCGGCGTAAATAATTATTGTTGGGGTAACGCAGTTCTTGCTCTTAGCTGGGGGAGAAAGAGTTTGAGCCTTATTTACTTTTCTTTACAGAGTTTGGTTTTATTGCGCCGACTTACTTAAATTCGGATTATCAATTATTTAATTTAGCGCTGGTTGTTCAGTGGGTATGTTCTCTACACCAACTTCTGGTAAAGGCGGACGCACGCACAAATAAATCAATGCACCGAATAGAGGTATTAGGGCTGTTATCCACAGTAGCTGGGGATTTTTCCAACCACGACGCGCCATGTCATCCCCTACTAATGTGGGAAATAATAGGCAAAGTAGACAAAAATCTAAACTCATTACATGGATGAAGCGGTTGGTTTGCCACTGTTGCACAAAATTTACCCAATCTCCTCCTGTTAAACCATAAGCAACTAGAATAACGCTAGCTACACTTAGAATAAAACCAGTTACGCGGGAATCTAGGAGCTTGAGCAAAGTATTTTTTTTACCAACAAACTTCTGATTGGGTTCCCTAAGAGCTAAGTAGGGCAATAGGGCAAAAGCACCAACTGCAAAAGAAGCGATCGCAAATAGCCAACCAGGTATTTTTTGCCCTCTACCATCGATCGAGACTATTGCACTGTAGATGACAGGCCAAATGCCCATGAGGTTGAATAGGGCTATTATTAATGGATTAATACCTTGCCATTGAATAATAGAAAGCTTTTTAATCAACTCCAATGTGTCGGGTTGTTCAGGAGGCGAGAGGAAAAATGCATAGACAATGAATCCCAGCCACAGTAACCCAAAGGCAATTTTTCTCACCATAAATCTTTGCAACCTAACTGAAAGCTTCTGAGAGATAACCAGCAGCAGCAGCCACAACAGCGATCGCACTTTCATAATCCAACCGCGTTGGTCCCAACACTCCTACGCTTCCTACTGGTATTGAGCCTCGGCGATAGGTGGAAGAAATCAAGCTACAGGTACGTATCGGTTCTAGGGGATTTTCTGCACCAATGCGAACCGTCACCTTTGGTTTACCTACATCTTCCGAATCTGGTTCCTCAAATATTAGTCGCCACAGTTGGTCTTGTTCTTCTTCCAGGAGGTGGATAATTGTTTGCACTTGCTGTAACTGCGAAAATTCTGGCTGACGCAAAACTTCTGCAACACCCCGAACCATAATTTGTGTTGCAGTCGGTGCAAGAGTACGACGAGTCAATTCTGCAACTGAATTTTTCAGAAATTCCCCGTAGCGTTGGAATTCTCGATCTAATTGACTCCAGTCGAGATAGGCTAATTCCAAAAGACTCCGCCCGCGCAAGTGGCTATTCAAAAAGTTAGAAACAATTTGCAACTCCCGATCTATTACCTCTGCTTCCCGTTGTGTTTCCTCTGGTGCTGGCGACAAATCCATCAACTTAGAATGTGTCTCATAACCATCAGTCACCACAATCAGCACGATCTTTCCCCCTTCAATTTGCACTAGTTGTAGATGTCGCACCAGTGCTGTAGTAGTTTGGGGCATGGTAATCAAGCCAATGCAGCCACTCAAGGTTGCTAAAATTTGTGCAGCTCCTTGGAGTAAAGTTTCTAAGCTCCAATCTTCCCAGTGGAGGCGCTTTTGCAGTGTCTCCTCTACTTCTTTTGCTAAAATTTCCGATGGTGTAATTAGCTGGTCAACATAAATACGATAGCCTGAGTCTGAAGGCACTCGTCCGGCGGAGGTGTGTGGTTGGTAAAGTAAGCCAGACTTTTCCAAAACACCCATGACATTGCGAATCGTGGCTGAGCTGACCCCCAGATCGTACTCATCGACCAAAGCCTTTGAGCCAACAGGCTCTGCCGTAGCAATGTAGTGACGTACCGTTGCCCAAAGTATATGCTGTTGCCGATTTGTCAACTGGACTTCCATAGGGTATGCTTTGCTGAATGCAAACTTTAATCAAACTTTGGAAAAACTTGGGGATTTGATGCTAAACAGAGATTATTAATAATTAATTAATTTAGTAGATTATACAATTATATTGTGATAATTAATTTTAAACTTTGCGTGTAACACGGTTGAAGCTCTGGCGCAAATATAACCTCGTTTTTCCCTAGAAAGACTGACTATCTTAATCTACAAGTTCATAACTTCATAACCGTATTTTTGCACAACTATATATTGTGAACAGTATGATGCAATACGTATTTATCTGGCTATGTCTGCTATATTGGGGCTAAAAAATTCCATAAATGTCCACTAGTCTCTAAAGTTACAAGCTTTCCCAGAAAATCCCCAAATTAACTGACCTAGTTTTCACAATAGCAAAACCCAGATGGAAGAGTAAGTCCCATCTGAAGTAATCCATAAGCTCAAAAGTTAATACTGGGGAATTGAAGGATCTACTAATTTAGAGTAGGCATCAATACCACCTGAAATATTTTGCACATTAGTGAACCCTTGAGCAATTAACCACTGACACATCTGGGCAGAACGGATACCGTGGTGACACAGCACAAGGGTTTCAGCTTGGGGATTGAAGAGTGTAGGTACTTGATCTCCCCATTCAGCAAATTCACTCAAGGGTAGATTGACAAAACCCTCAATGCTAGCGATCGCCAATTCTTGTGGTTCTCGCACATCTACTAGCTGGATGCTTCCATCACCTGAAGCAATACGTTGTGCCAGTTCCTCTACGCTAATATGGGCAATGGATTGACTAAAAGAGTTCTCTGTCATGATTTTTTTGTGGACGATTGCAATTTATTTATGTTGACAGAAAAAATCTACCTTGGCATGAGCATTGATTCTCAAGAAAATGCAACCAAGGACGCCGGAAGATAGGGAAATTTGCATTCTTACCTTTTTAGTTCTTTACGTCCCACCCCTGTCTTCCCCGCCTCCTCTTCATCAATGGGCTAGGGTTTCTGCTTAAATAGCTGTGAACTATCTTTTTTCATAGGTTTAATGTGAATAGACAACGCTCATTCATTGCTTCGATCGTAGCTGGGGCGATCGCAGTACTAGCGATCGCAATCGCTAGCTTTTACTGGTTTTTCCCTAAAACTCCGGCTAACTCGATCGCCCCTACCTCCCAGCCTGGTGCAACAATATTTGTGTCGAAACTTGCTCCTGTAATGGTTTCATTACTGGCTAATCCTGACAGTTTAGAAGCTTTGGAGCGTGAAGGGGAACTATCTAAACTCAAAACTAGTTTCTTGGCTAAGACCACTATAGATTACCAACAAGATATTAAACCCTGGTTAGGTAACGAAATTACGCTGGCTGTCACCACCCTAGATATCGATCGCGACCCAGAAAATGGACAGCAGTCAGGGTATCTTTTAGCACTTGCAACCAAGCAACCGGAAAAAAGCCGCGAATTTGTCGAGTTGTTATTTTCCAAACGAGCGCTAGCTGGGGCAAACTTAAATGTTGAAGAATACAAAGGCGTAAAGCTGATTTCTGACAATCAGGAAGCGATCGCAGAAAATAAAATCCAAATTCCACAATCCAAAATCCGAAATAATTTAGCCGGTGCTGTTGTGGGTGAAGGTTTTGTGTTGTTTGCTAACGATCCCAAAGTGCTGCGAGAGGCTATCAACAACGTCCAAGCTCCGGATTTAAATTTGACTAGCTCTCCAGAATACCAAAAAGCTACCAAAGAACTAGCCAAAGGCAGTATAGCTGTAGCTTTCTTGAATCTTCCCATAGTAGCAAAATGGCAAGGATTAGAACTACCAGAACAAACATATAACAGTGAAATCATTTCTCTGTTGTTGAATCCCAAAGGATTGCTAGCAGAAACCACCTTTATAACTTCATCAGAAATTGTTTCTCCATCTCCCCCACTAACTAAACCTGTAGGAGCATTGCAATATGTTCCAGCATCAGCAGGTTTGGCAATTTCCGGCTCAAATTTGAGTAATTTGGGTAACAGTGATGTAGCTAAACTCTGGAAACAAACAACAGCAACTATATATGGTTCCCAGGAAGATGTGGTTTCTCGGTTTCTAAAACCCTTGGGCGATACTCAAAAACGCTGGGGAATAAATTTGCCAGAGGATATTTTCAGTTGGGTACAGGGAGAATATGCCATAGCATTGTTACCTGAAGAGCAAACAACCCCCCATTGGATTTTTGTAGCGGAAAAATCTGGGGGTGTAGAACAAGGGGTAGGGCGTTTAGATGCGATCGCTTCATCTAATGGACTAACCATCAGTCCTCTCACCATAGACAACCAAAAAATTTACGCTTGGACAGAGTTAACCACAGCTACTAAAAAAACCAACACCAAAGAGGGAGGCTCGTTCAGCATTGAGACAAAAGTACGGGGGGCGCATACAACCTTAGGAAATTACGAAATTTTCACCTCTGACCTTGAGACAATGGATCAAGTCCTCACAACCAAGGGTAATTCCTTAATTAATAATCCTAAGTTTCAAGATAGTATGGCTGCGATTCCTCGACCAAACCAAGGTTACATCTATCTTGACTGGACAAAAAGCCAGAATTTGTTAGAGCGTCAAATCCCAATTCTCAAGTTAGCGGAAGTCTTAGGTAAACCGTTTTTTAACAACCTGCGATCGCTCACAGTTAGTAGTTATGGAACTGACACAGGAGCTATCAAAGGCGGCGTTTTCTTCCAACTCAATAATTCGTAAGATTTTCATCGAACAAAAAAGTGCATTCTGCACTTTTTTGTTCGATGAAGCTTTTGGAGCCTCTGTGTGCGATCGCAAAGCACTGTTAATTTTGAATTGTTAACATTGTTTTCCAAAGCAGAGATATGCTACTTACGCTGCTGGAGTTCCTCAATTCTGTTCTGCGCTTTTTGAGCATTGAGTATCTCTCCCTTTTTCTGAAACAGAGGGACTGAATCTTGGTAATTTTTAATGGCTTCTGGTATGTTGCCTATTTCAGAATTGATATCTCCCAAGCTAAAGTAAGCGGAGGCTTTACCAAAATAGTTAGCCGCAGGATTGACAGCTCCCCAGTTCTTGTTGATAGCAATTCCTGCCATGAAATCCCTGAGCGCTCCTTTTTTATCGGCATCTGAGAAGTAGCGGGCAAGCCCTCGGTAGTAGTAGGCAATAGCCAGGTCAGACTTAAGATTGATTGCCTGCTTGAAATCTTCAAAAGCAGGTCGAAATTCGCGCAACGAATAGTGAACAAAACCCCTGTTGAAGTAGGCAGACGCACTACCATAGTAGTGAGTGTCAGGGTTTTCTGTCCCCCAGTTTTTGTTAATTTGAATTGCTTGAGTGTAATCTGCGATCGCTCCCTGGTTATCTTCTTGTTTTTGTTTGTTGAATGCTTGATTATACAAGTCTAATGAACCAACTTTGGTTGAGTAGGATGAAGTAGGACTGGTAATTGGTGCAGGTGATTCAATTGGTTTATGAGGTGATGATATTACCCCCAAATAAGCTACTAAAGCCACAGAAATAGCAATGTTTGCCCCAACAAGGAATTTGGGGTTTGTCAGAAATGGAACAGAAATAGCCGGTATCCTTGGAAGCCTAATTCTAGGTGGCGTAGGAGTTTGAGCTTGGCTTGTTGCTACGGCTTTGTTTGGCGGTTTGACTAGTGCCACATTTTCACTACAGAAGAGGGTTTGAGCTTGAATCACCTCCTCAGGTTCACTTGAAGATTGAATTACTTTTTTCTGGGAAGTAATTTGAGCTTCAATTTTGGCAATGTCTTCATCTGTGAGTTTTAAAACTCGCTGCAAGCGTTTCAATTGGTTTTGAGTGTCGCTACTGAGAGAATGCTCGCGCTCAATGGCCTCAAATAAAACTTCCTTATAGCGCTGCAATTTTTTCTGATACGCCTGGTAAGGTTTAAGCACCTGATCTTCAATTGCCGCACAATCTTCAGGTAGCAGTCTCAGTCCATCTCGTAGCGCATCTAAGGTATTACGTCCCACAGCAGAAATCACGCCATGACTGGCAAAATGCTCTACTTCTTTGCGATACCTTAACTTTGGATCTTCGGTGGGTGCTTGAGAAAGACGGATTTTGTAGCCTTCTTTGACTGCATAGATTTCTGGTTTCATTGCAGGTGCTGCTTCTTGAACCTTCCCTTTGGCGTACTCATGCAACTCATCAATCGAAACCACACCATCGCTATCGAGATCTGCTGCTCCAGTCTCAATTCCCTCGATCAGATAACAAGTGTAAGTCGAAAGATCTGACCCCTGCTGCTCAAACGAGTACTGGGTTGAAGTCGAAGACGTGAGGACAGCCCGTCCCTCTCCTCCCAGTTGTTTTTTAATATCTACAGAACCGTCATCTTTTGCTAACCAACCTTCGGCAAATGCTCCACTAAAGCAACAATCTAGAATTACAACTTGTCGTTTAGAGCGGCTATTGCTCATAATGTCTTGTACAAAGCTGGCTGGAACCGCTGTTGCCCGAATTAGTTCTCCCTGTGGGGTTTTACGAGTGATGCGCGTAGCTAGGTGCAGCTTACCGCTATCATCTTTGATACCATGACCAGAGAAAAACAGCAGCACTAGATCGTCTTTTTTGCGACCCGAAAACAATGTTTCAATTGCTTCCTGCATCTCCAGTGGATCGGGATTTAACAACGTTTTAACGTCATCAAATCCACCCATATCAGGGTGCTGTAATACTCGCTGCATTGCCTCTATATCTCTGGCAGTTCCAGGTAGCGGCATCAAACCCGGTTTGTAATCACTAACCCCGATCGCAAGTGCCATCTTAGCCATTTTTGATCTCTTATCTAGATACTACAAATTGTTGGGCTGTCTGAATTGCTGCTCAGCTAATCGGCATTTAAGTTGGATAAAAGCGACGATTAGCTTAACAATTCTTGCTGGCTGCTCGCTGTTACTTTGAGCTTCTTTCCGTTGGCTTCAAGGTTCATTGCGATCGTTTTACTAACTAGGCGATCGCTCAAAAATCCAAACACAGCCTTGATCTTTTTTGCATTCACCTCAAGCGTTAGCAACCAGACCAAAACTTTGCCTAGTGACTTCCAATTAAAAAAATATCCAATTTTGTAGTGGACTGACACAGCTAAAATGTTGCATTAGAACTAACGGATTCCTCCTCCTCAAAAACTGGATAAAGATGTTGCAGTTTCACCCTGGCATCAAGAGTAGAAAACCGCCATATT
>NZ_JACJRQ010000030.1 GCF_014697355.1 Nostoc calcicola FACHB-3891
TTTATCGGTGTCAATCTTTACTTCAACAGCAAGATTTAATCCGTGGCTTAACGGGTTTTCATTGGTGGCTTCAAACTGGCGCTTAATCGTAAGTCATTACCCGGACATGATATCATACAGAAAACATTGCTGAATTCTGACGACTGACGCCTTTATTCTTTCTTGTTAAAACCTTCTCTTCTACCTTTTACGGTCTTTATAGGAAGTCTTAATCTGGACGCGGGATCATTTTTTAGTATGGATAGACAGGGGAACCGAAAAGTTCTACAATCTGAACTGATTGTGGTAATTTTACCTATTGCCCAATCCACATAACCATAGTAAAGATTTTCTAGTGATTCCATTTCATTGTGGAAACACTAAATTAATATAGGAAAGTCTTGAATAGGGGACAGCAAACAAATGGATGTAAAGCTGATTTTAGCCGGCTTAACGGTTATATTTACGGTTTCGTGTTTATTTTTTGGCACGAAAAATGGATTCTATGATTCAGATAACTATCACGGCAATGGTTCGGCACATTGAGAGAAATTTGTAGACGCTGAGGCAACTTTCCTTAGGGTAGGTTGGCTAAGAGCGCTCATAACTTTCACAGGGAAAACAGGCAAGAGGCAAGACTCCTTGAGCTAATAGTTTGATAGCTCTCTCGTTATCCAACTTTTCCGAACTAGTGCGGGTTCGGTAGAGGCGTCCTCCCCAATCAAAAATCCGTATTCTCAGGGTGTAGGGGCGCATGATAAAACTTACCCCTAAGTCACAAAACCAAAATTTGTGCAATTTTTGGATTTTGGGATATGTCCATGACGATGAGGTTTGAGGGGAGGAGAGCATGAGGGATAATCTGTCGGCATCCTCTCGCGTAGATGCTGGGGAAGCGGGTAGTGAATTAGAATGTTTGCCCTATAGCGTCCAGCATGACGACGAGGGCGTGTGTTTATTAGTGAAAATGGGGCCACACCGCATCCTGTTGGACTGTGGTTTGGAGGATATCTCATCACTGGGGAGGGGGCTTAGCAAGTCGGTACGTGAAAATAGTTCCCCTCTACCAGCAGATTTGGTTTTAATTAGTCACGCCCACCCAGATCACGCCAGAGGCTTACTGGCACTGCACAAAGCTTTTCCCAAGTTACCTATTTATGGTAGCGAAGTCACCAGCAAGTTACTGCCACTGAATTGGCAAGACCAAGATCCCCAGAAAATCTCTGAATTTTGTCATGCTTTGCCGCTGCGATCGCCAGTGGAATTCCAAGAAGGCCTGGTAGCAGAATTATTTCCCGCAGGACATCTACCAGGGGCAGTGGCAATTCTTCTCACCTACACCACCCAACACCGTACTTACAAGCTGCTGTATACAGGGGACTTTTTTTTATCCAACTCTCGGTTAGTAGAAGGTCTGCGTTTAGAGGAACTACGGGGCTTAGACTTGGATGTACTGATTATTGAAGGCACCTATGGTACATCCCGCCATCCCCACCGCCGTAACCAAGAAAATCAATTAGCAGAGCGAATTAATCGGGCGATCGCTGACCATTGTTCTGTAATCCTGCCCACACCTGCTTTAGGGCTGGGTCAAGAACTGTTGATGCTTTTGCGCTCTCATCACCACTTCACTGGACGAGATTTAGATATCTGGGTAGATGGTGCCGTCGCCACAGGCTGCGACGCCTACCTAGAACTGCTACCCCACCTCCCCCCATCGGTACAGAACTTTGCCCGCCACCAACCTTTGTTTTGGGACGAACGGGTGCGTCCCCGCGTGCGTCGTTTAAAAGCAGAAGAACGTGCCACTGTGGGCAAGTCGCCTTGTATTGTCCTGACTGACTCTACAGCCGATCTGCGCGAACACTGCCAACCCGATACCGGCCCTTGGCTGATCCTCGTGCCAGAAAAAATTGATATAAAACTTAACAAAAAATATTTAGCACCCACCACTGTGGAAAGCTATCTCTTGGCTCAGCATAGTGATGGCCCTGGTACTACCCAACTCATTCATAATTTGCGACCCCAGCACGTGATTTTTGTCCACGGTTCTCCTGCCTACTTAGCCGATCTCACAAGCTTAGAGGAGTTACAAAACCGCTATCATATACATTCTCCGGCGGCTGAAACTTTGGTGGAATTGCCTATTGGCGATACATTTTTGCAACCGGCAGCCCCAGAGACGAATTATGAAGGTGAACTGACGGAGTTAGGAACAGTAGTCACAATCACCTTACCCGATGCCATCACAGCAGATCCTCGTTGGCAACAGTTTGCCGATACTGGTTTAATCGAGGCTCGTTGGCAAGGGGAGGAACTAGTATTAAGGGGATTGTCTCAACGAGAACTGCTCAATCAAAATAGCGATCGCTATACATGGACAGACGTAGATTGTTGCGGTACTTGCCGACATCAAAGGGGGCAGCGGTGTTGGAATCCAGCTTCCCCATTGTATAACTTTAAAGTAACCTTAGAAGGTTACTGTCCTGCCTTTGAACGTTTGAATGATAGTCAATAGTCATTAGCTGTTTTGTCTTTTGTCCTTTGTCCTTTGTCATTTTTGACCAATGACCAATGACCAATGACTAATGACCAATGACTAATGACTAAATTATTCCGGATTTGAGTCAGTGTAATGATTGCGGATGCGTTCGGCTTCGGGACAATCCTCTGTCAGGAGAGGTTCCACATTTCCGCGTGGCACTGAAGCCAATTTTTGCGTTACAGCACCAATGCTCTCGAGGCGAACCATTTCTTCCCAAGAACAAACTTCATCCTCTTCTTCTGTTTCATAGCGTAGGGTTACTAAATCTCCCTCTATGTCTATGATGCGGGCGCGTTCAATCCAGCGTTGCTGGTCCCGCAAGAAAACACACACCTCCCGCCCGTCGCAACACAGTTGATAAATCTTGCGGTGTAGCATGTACTGCTTCTGCCTTTTTAAACAACGTAGTTAAACCTGTCAAAATCTGGGTTCTACCCCATTACATTACACCCTTGGGAGGTTAATTTCACGGTCGAGGACGAGTACGCCTTATGACCCAATCTCAAGATTTGCTTGTAGTTGTGAGCATCTATCGAGATTTTGGGTCATCAACCAATGGTTGCTTTACCAATGAAATCAATCCCTTTCGAGCTGATTTTAGGGAATGTTTGCTTCATAGAAGTCGAACAAGTCGGGATTTCTCCTCACAAGGTTAATATTTGCTGGTGAGTCCTTTCTACCATTATGTAATAAATAATACTGAGAAACAAGCGTTGATTGCGGTTGTTTAATTTGCCTACTTGTAGTCATTGGCATTATTAGAAAGTCCGGGGACTTGGCTTTACTTTTACCCCTGTGTATTTGATCTTAACTCATTCTCTTGCTGACCTTGATGATTTTCAAAAACAACACACAAAGAGTTTTGAGTTTTTCAGGTTTTTGTTTGAAGATGGGGGACGCAAAGACGCGAGAACGGGGGGACACGGGGATACAGGGATACGGAGACACGGAGAATTCTTTCCCCCCCTCCCCGTGTCTCCCCCTCTTTGCGTCTCCCTCATCTCCCTCATCCCCCTCATCCCTCACTCCCCTTGTGTCAGTATCAACAATATTTTTACTGTAGGGGTAATTCCATTAGCATATTCGATGAGGATGCTTCTCGTTTAATTTGACCTGTGCGGACTGCATCGTACAGGGCTGTGAGGGCTAACAAATCCTGTGACTGATAGCATTTAGTAGCCAGCATTTGATGGAGTAAACCTTCAGATTCAACACTAAGATATCCAGTTTGGAAGGCAGATTCAACAATTGTGCGAATCATCATGATTAGGGCAGAGTGAGCAATTTATTATGTCCAGTGTGGAATATTTCTCTCTGCCACTAGTTGATATGGAACATCCATATATGTGATTATAGTTACACAATTTGAGTGATTTATGTCACAAATATAATTGATAATATAAGTTTTTGGTCGATTTATTTATATATGTACACAGATAAACTAATACATTAATTTTTGGTATAAATACTCAAAAACCAGATCGTTTAAGAATATTAAAATATAGTAAAACTTTTAGGCAAGCATCCAAATAAATAGTGAGGTATGGGCAATCAAGCAAAAAATTGGCGGAAATCCTCATCTTTTTGGCTCAATTGCACCCAGTCTAGGTTCAAGGACTGGAATTTTTGCACCAAGCGATCGCAAGCAGGACGTTCGGTAGCATAGTGTCCGGCGTCGATTAAAATGAGATTGCGTTGGTCTAGCCCGCCGTAGGCATCGCGGCTTTCTTGAAACTGATGAAATTTGCAGTCAGAAGTTAGGTAGGCTTGGGCGCCAGTTTTGCTAACTGCTGAAATAAAACTAGCTCCCGAACCACCCAAAACGGCAACTCGTGTAATTGTTTGCTGTAAATTATCTGTTGGGGAAAAAATTAAATTTGGGGAAGCAAGTCGGGTTTGAATGGCTGTGAGTAATTCCTGTAGTGTCATTGATGGCTCTAGCAAACCAACACGACCATATCCTAATCCTGGTTGTGTGGGTACAATAGGAGTAACTTGTTTCAGTTCTAAAATTTGAGCCAACACATCAGCAGTACCATCCTGTACTTGGTCGAAATTCGTATGGGCGCTGTAAATACCAATATTGTGGGTAAAAGCTAAGCGTACCATTTCAGCGATCGCCTCACCTGTGCGTAAAGACTTGGGAGGTGTAAAAATGAGAGGATGATGGGCAAAAATTAGATTAGCATTAAGAGCGATCGCTTCGTGCATCACTGCTAGAGTTGGTGTCAAACACACCAACACTCGTACTCTTTCCTGCAACACTCCTGGTTCAATCTGCCAGCCACAATTATCCCAGCTTTCACACCAAGCGGGATTCGCCCATGCTTCAAACCAAGTAATTAAATCAACAATTTTCATAATTAATTTTTTATTTCTAATTTTTAACAACAAATAATTCAGGAATCAGCAGCTATAATTATGCAATTTCATTTGTAGCTTCTGGTGAATGAATCAACGAATTTCACGCGGCCAGCAAATTGAAAATTTGGTAGCCTATCATCAGTAAACTCAATTCTGACTTCTGAATTCTGAATTCTGAATTCTTCTTCAATGTTTCTGTGGTTGAATATCTAATTTTAATGCTATTTGCTGACGCATTTCTTGGAAAGGTTTATTCCATACAGGGTTAGCTTTCCAGTTCCATACTGCCACTGGAATCAGTTCTTCTTGGGCAAGATAACTTAGCAGACGGTATTCATCTTCTGGTTCACGAGAAAAGGCGAAGGGATTCCGGTAGCCTGTGTCACACAATTTATAACAAGTGATTTGACCGTGGCTAATACGTTGTATCAATTCCTTACCTTTAGTGAGTAAATAATCAAAAAAAACTAAGCTAAAAGGCTCTATATTTGCGCGATTTTCTGGGTCTTTTTGTACCCATCTTGCCCAATCAAATCCATACATAAAATCGTGAACGTAACGGAAGCGAATTTCTGTGTTAATTCCGAACATCTCTGTCAGCAAAACCATCTTTTCACCAAAAGTCTTTAAAAAGGAAACAGCACCTTCATCTGCTACTAAAGCTTGTCTCAGCATACTACTTACGAGGAAATCAAAATCCCAGAATATGTTTTCTGGGAAATTTTGCAACTGACTATCAACTATACATTCCAAAGTTTCCTGAAGAGTTGTGATGATTTGGATGTCTGTCTTTTGTTGGGCAATCAAATTCCCCAATTCTGCAAAACTGGTAATTATTTTTTTTTCGGGATTAAGTGACAAAAGATTAACAGAGTGCTGAGCAAGTATTTCATCAATAAATTGGAAAGTATGAGTTGGTGTTAGTTCTTGCTTCATAATAATTGAAATAGCCCAGCCAGCTGACACTAACTATGAGTTTATATTGAAATGCCTAAATTATTAAAAAAATATAAACAAACTTAATTTTCCATTTACAAAGTGATACATATATTTTTTCAGTGTATATATGGTTTATTTTCCATGAAAATTTTTCCCAAAAAACGCATTGTAGGGAAATTTTCAATATTCTAGCCAAAAGGTAGGCAGGAAAAACAGAGTATTTAAACTCTATAAAGCTACACCTGAAATAAAAAGGAGTCAGAATTCAGAATTGGTGAATACTCTACCCATGTACCCTTACAGGGAAGCTACGCGCAGCATCCCGTAGGGAAGAGATAGAATTTTAAATGAGTGAAAAAAATTTAATACTAGTTTCGCGCCACTTGCGGGCAAGGTTTTAAACCAATATTCATTACCGAGTCGTACAGAATTCATACTGAATTCTGACTCCTGAGTTCTGAATTCTTCTTATAAATTAAATTTGAGAAATTGCTATGCAGAAATGTGAACGACTAATTCCCTTGAATGACTACGCTGGCGGTGTTCCCAAATGTAAATTCCTTGCCAAGTTCCCAGTACCAAATGACCGCGATTAATGGGGATATGTTCAGAAGTATGGGTGAGGGCTGTACGAATGTGTGCTGGCATATCATCCGCGCCTTCAGCATCATGGATGTATTTAGCTGATTCTGGTACGAGTTTTGACATAAAATTAGCTAGATCCACAAGAACATCAGGATCGGCATTTTCTTGGATAACTAAACTAGCTGAAGTGTGGCGTAAAAATAAAGTACAAAGGCCAGTTTCTACTCCCGACTCTGCAACGATCGCCTCAATTTTATTAGTGATATTGTAAAAAGATTTACCAGTGGTGGTAATTCTTAATAACTTTTGGTAGTGACTCATGTAAAACAGTAATATTAATGACAGTAAAAGCTAATTAGTTTTAAACCAATATTCAGACGCTACGCTTCTTGTCCTAAAGCGTCTCCCCTTTTCCCAAAGGGAGAGGCTAGCGCCAAGGGAGAAGACTCGCTTTGCGCGTCGCTATCACCCAGTCGTACAGAATTTATTCTGAATTCTGAATTCTGACTCCTGAATTCTTCTTAATCAATTTTAACTTGATTGGAAATAATTAATCACAGCCTGAGCGATCGCTTCATTACCATCCTTAGCAATTGGTTGTGATTGCTTTGGTGCTTGGGGTAACTCATACAGAAAATTCCAAGTTCCTTCAAAAAACTCAGCGGGGGTGACAATTTGATGTTGATTGTAATTAATTACACCTTCTAAAAGAAAACTTGCCTCTGCAAAATCTTCACGGGGAATAGTAACAATCGGTACTTGCAATTTTGTGGCTTCAGCAAAAGTACTGTAACCAGGTTTGGAAACCACTCGCTGACAAATGGGCATAAAATCTACAGGGCGATATTTCTGGTCATTAATTTTTATTAAATTTGGTAAATCAGGGGCAGATCGATCGAAGATGATGAATTGCCAATCTGAAAATTCTCGCAGGTTATCATAGGGAATTTGCTGTAAACCCAAGCCTCCAAAAGTCAATAAAATAGTTTTTTCGATTGGTGCAGTTATCCCCCAAATAGAACGTAAATCATCAAGAGAATAGCGTGGAGAACCGCCTGTTAAGCCAATATCTGTGATATTGTTAAAAGCTTGCATCCTTTCGTGGAAAGGGAGACGAAACAGGCGATCGCACTTTGAATACCAATCACTAATCCAGTCTGCAACTGCGATAAATTCACCTCCCCAATCTCGGTAGATTAAATCCCAGCCAAAGTTACTCATCATCCAGCAGGGAATATTTGCAGCTTTGGCAAATCCAGGAGCAAGAAAAGGAACATCTGCCAAGATGAGATTAACGCGATTTTGACGGATAAAATTTACTTCTGAGGCAATTAACGAATTTTGATGCTTTTTAATATCAAGCAACTTTTCTAAAGTCGCTGCTTTATCCATTGTCAGACTATCAGGTTGCACCACACCCAAATCAAATGCACGGGGACGATAAATAAAATCGCCTTCTATATAGCACTCTAACAACCAGCGTGGCGCAGTGGTCACCATAATTAACAGCACTTCTGGACATAACTTTTGAATTGTCGCAGCGACAGAAGCCATGCGGGTAGCATGACCAAAGCCGTGATTAGTTATGGCTAAATATAAAATTGGGCGTTCCATTTTAAAGTTAGGAGTTAGGAGTTAGGAGTTGAAAGTTAGGAGTTAGGAGTTAGGAGTTGAAAGTTGGGAGTTCGTAATTCTTACCGCTACTTTCATTATCTTTTGCGTAAGTCCTGAAGTAAATGAAGTACACATTTTAAGATGATAAATCTTGTGGGGTGGGCATCCTGCTCGTCCTCTTGTACTTTATTTAGATGAAATATGCTGTAATATAACTCCTAACTCCTAACTCCTAACTCCTACCTCTTAATTACTTCGGCAAAAAGTTTGAATTACCTCAATTAATTGGTCAATTTCCGATTCTAAAGTCAAGTAATGGACGGTGGCACGGATACAGCTAGGGTCGGCAATTGTGCGAGTTAATATTTTTTGTGATTCTAAAAATTGCACTAATTTAAGATGAGTTTGGGGCTGATTATTTGTCAGTTGAAAAGAGACTATACCGCTTTGGGGTGTGGAAGTTTGCAGACATTTAATATGGGGTAACGCTATCAATTGTCGCCAGAGGTACTCGCTGTTGTGGCAAATTTGTTCGTAACGTTGCTGTGAGGTTCCCCATTGCTGATGAATAGCGATCGCCTCCCGTAACCCCACATACAAAGGATAAGCTACTGTAGACACTTCATATCGTCGCCCATCTGGAAGCCAATCCACAGGCTGAGATTGGCTATCGACAACAATGCCATTCAAGCCAATAAATGTAGGTTTGAGGCTTTCTCGTGCTTCTGGGCGCACATACAAACCACCAGCACCAGCAGGGCCACATAACCATTTATGACCAGTAAAAGCATAAAAATCTACCCCCAATTCAGTCAAGTTTAAAGGCAACAAACCAGCAGATTGGGCAGCGTCTATTAAGAGTGCAGAATGATTTTTTCTGCATACTTCGGCAATTTTGTCCAGAGGTAAAACTTGACCGGTATTCCAAAAAACATGACTCAATATTACTAGGCGAGTATTGGGGCGCAAGTGCTGGGTAATGACTTTTACGGGATCGCCCTGATTTAAAGTCGCCTTTAGGGGACAGGTAGAAACTTCTGTGGCGAATCGCCTGCTGATTTCTTGGGCTGTGGCAATCACGCCTGGGTGTTCGCAATCTGAGAGTAGTATATGGTCGCCAGGACGCCATTCTATACCCCACATAGCGATATTACAGCCAACAGTGACATTCTGAGTCAGAGTTATTGTATCAGTTGGTATTTGGAACTCGGAAGCGATCGCAACTCTAGCAGCTTGGACTTGTGGCCTAATCCAGCCATACGCCTCATTTCCAAAAGGGCCTATGTGCTGAATATGAGTTTGAGTTTGGCTGATAGCATCCATTGCTTTTTGGGGCATCGGCCCTTGCCCCCCATAATTAAAATAAGTCTTATTTGCTAAAGCTGGAAATTGCTCTCGATGGGTATGTAACTTGGTTTGTGCGACAGAAATACTAGTCATAGCAATTTTGGATTTTAGATTTTGGATTTTGGATTAGTCATTTGTCATTTGTCATTGGTTATTTCTCCCTCACCTTCCTTATCTCCCTCATCTCCCTCATCTTCCTCATCTCCCTCATCTCCTACTCCATTATTAATTGTCTGAGTCATCCCCCACAGAGCGCTAATTCTTGTTAACTTAAAGAAATGCTAATTAATGCTGAACTCCTACTGCAATACCAACGCTGTAAACGCCGACCTTTTTTAGATATTCACGGTGACAAAAGTCAGCGGGATGCTCCCAATGAGTTGTTGGGGAAACTACAACAGGACAAAATCACTCATCAGCTGAGTAATTTGGCTCAGCTGACTTATCACCAGCCAGATTATTCATACGGAAACTGGGAAAGGGGAGAGAAGGCAACTTTAGAATTGATGCAGCGTGGGGTTGAGTACATCTATAAAGGAGCGCTGTTAGCAAGTTATTCGGAAAAATACACCTTAGTGAGTCGTCCAGATTTACTCGTTAAACAGCCAGGAAAATCCCATTTTGGTGATTGGATGTATGTGCCGGCTAGTATTGAACTCGGTAAGCGTCCCAAACAAGAATATCAAGTCGTCGCCGCATTTCATGCCCAAGTATTAGCAACAGTCCAAGGAGTTATACCCGAAACAGCTTTGCTGATCTTGCGAACCAAAGATACAAGTTATGCAGTGGACTTGTTCAAATGGACACCACAGATGCAGCAAATTCTAGAGGAATTTCTTGAAGTTTTAGAGTTTTCAAATCCGCCAGAAGTGTTTATTTCTCGGCAAAAGTGTAATCTTTGCCATTGGTATAGTCAATGTTATGCGATCGCTCAAACTCAGCAACATCTCTCACTTTTACCAGGCGTAACACCCATTCGCTACACTCAACTCCAAGCCTTAGATATAACTTCACTGGAATCTCTCGCCAACACTAATCCCATCATTCTCGAAAATCTGGTTGGTTTCGATCGCGAAATAGCGCCGAAGCTAGTAGTACAAGCTCAATCTGTACTCCAAAAACGACCTTTAATCTTACCGTATCCGCTACCAAAAGAAAATATTACATTCACAGCGCCCATAGAGCTTTACTTTGATATTGAGGCGCAACCAGACTTGGATTTAAATTATTTGTTGGGAGTTTTGGTAGTAGATAGACTTGCCAACACAGAACAATTTTATTCTTTTTTAGCAGATAAACCAGAAGACGAAGAGTTAGTTTGGCAGCAATTTTTGAATTTGGTTTGGCAATATCCCCAAGCGCCAATTTATCATTTTTGTGTGTATGAATTTGATACAGTCAAACGGCTAGCAAAGCTTTACAATACTCCCAATTCCTCCGTGCGTCCTGTACTGAATCGATTTGTCGATATATATGAACAATTAACCCAAAGCGTAGCATTGCCTGTAGAAAGTTATGCCCTCAAAGCGATCGCTCGTTGGTTAGGATTTGAGTGGCGCGATAAAGAAGCCAGTGGTGCTAAGTGTATTTACTGGTATGAGCAATGGCTAGAAACAGGCGATCGCACTTTGTTAGAAAGTATCCAACGCTACAACGAAGATGACTGTCGCGCCACCTACTTAGTCAAAGATTGGCTGGTTAAGTTTTTCGAGGATGAATATGGTTTGCGACTTGCTTAATGAGTACATGCCGTAGGGGCAATTCATGAATTGCCCCTACCTGAAAATCACTCTTTTCGGCTATTGTTTGCGTAAATCCTAACAAAGTACTCGATACTAGGAAATTGTGACAAAATTTGTCTGTGGGTAATAGTCCCGGACATAATTTTGGAGCTGATTACCCAGTCCCCAGTCCCCAGTCCCCAGTCCCCAGTCACTCTTGTAGCTTTCCATGCGGTTAATTAAAAAAATCTTCGTATTCCCACGAATTATTTATTTTTTCATCCCGATTCTAATTATCAGTCTCTTCTTCATCAACTTACCATCAAACGCTGTTGAAATCAGCAGCATAAAATTTATCGGAGAAGTTACTTTACCGAAAAAATTAATATTTCAGAAAACTGAAGTTGGAGGTTTATCTGGAATTACTTATGATGCAAAAAATAACCTTTATTACGCTATTTCCGATGATCGTGGGCAAAAAGGTAATACCCGTTTCTACACTTTGAAAATCGATTTAAGCAAGGGTTCTTTACAAAAAGGTGGAGTTGTCGTTGTTAATTCTACCACCTTATTAAATGAAAGCGGTGAAAAATTTCGTCCTGGTGAAACTGATACAGAAGGCATTGCTTTAACTAATAAAGGCAGTGTATTTATTTCTTCTGAAGGTGATATTGGTAAATTCATTAATCCTTTTATTAAAGAATTTTCACTATCTTCTGGTAAAGAAATTTCAACACTCCCCATACCAAATAAATTTTTGCCCGATAAAAATGCTCAACAAGGTATCCGTAACAATTTGGCTTTTGAAAGCCTAACCATCACACCCGATCAAAAGTATCTATTCACAGCCACAGAAAATGCTTTAATTCAAGACGGTTCAGCCGCTCAACCTAAAATTGGCAGTCCTTGTCGGATTTTGCAATATAACTTGCCCAGCAACCAGCCAGAACAGGAATTTCTTTACCAAACTGAACCAGTAGCACAGTTTTTGAATATCATGGGTAAGTTCGCTAGTGGATTACCTGATTTATTTGCTCTGGATAATCACGGAAACTTTCTAAGTTTAGAACGATCTTTTACAGGTATAGGATTTGCTGTTTCTCTATTTCAGGTTTCTTTAGAAGGAGCCGATGATATTCACAATATTGATAGCCTTTTAGCAGTTGAATTCAAGAATATTAAACCAGTTAAGAAAAAACTGTTGTTAGATTTGAGAACTTTAGATGTAGTCCTCGACAACATTGAAGGCTTAACTCTTGGTCCTAAATTACCTGATGGACAGCGCTCATTAATTCTTATTAGCGACAACAATTTTAACTCCCTGCAACGTACCCAGATACTAGCTTTTAAAATCAAAATCGAAACACCACTAATGAGATTATTACGCCGTTTACTGCCGAATCTCAATCGTTAACAGTACATAATTTAAGGCAATTATTTTTACTGCTATTTACTTTTTCTGGTTGTTACTGTGTATTCACGGAAACTACCAGGTAAATTTATCTAGTCTATTTGTACTTTCAGTGTAATTTCTCAACCGTATTCCTTAATAAATATGTTACACAATGTGTAAGAGCTTTTGCAGAGAGGCGATCGATGATTAAGAAAATAAATGTTTCTTACAGTATTTTTTAAGTTATGTTGCTCAATTACTCTAAAAACTCTTAAGTTCTTGAGAATATAAATTCACAATTGACTAAACTTATTCAAGTATTTTGCCAACAATATTTTTCATAATTGATTTTTATGGTACAAAAAAAAATTGAGAATATGGTAGGGCAAAAAATCGAATTAGACAATTACATTGGACAAATTTTAAATAATCGCTATTTAATCAGAGATTTGATTGGTAAAGGAGGGATGGGTAGAGTTTACCTAGCAGAAGATACTGCGAAAGGTGGAATGGCGATCGCCATCAAAATTTTATCACTTAGTTTAGCCAACCAACATATGTCTCAACGCTTTGCCAGAGAGATTTTTATTGGCGCTCAATTAGGTCGCAAAAGTAAACATATTGTTCGGATTTTAAGTTACGGTGTAACTGAGGATAAAATTCCCTTTTATGTAATGGAATATCTCCAAGGTAAAAATCTCAAACAAATTCTCAAAATTCAGCCTTTAACAATATCGAAGTTTTTAGAGATTTCTACGCAAATTTGTTTAGGTTTACAATGTGCCCACCAAGGTATTAGCCTGAAAGGAGAAATTTATCCCATTGTTCATAGAGATATCAAACCAGAAAATATATTTCTAAGTCAAGATGCTAAACAAGGAGAATTTGTCAAAATACTCGATTTTGGCATTGCCAAGTTTTTAACAGAGCGGAGTGGCATGACCTTGACAGATTCTTTTATCGGTAGTTTGCCTTATTGTTCTCCAGAACATATGGAAGGACGCAAACTGTTGGATGTACGCTCTGATATCTACAGTTTGGGAGTGTTAATGTTTGAAATGCTGACAGGTAAGCATCCATTTCAAACAAAAAGTAATTCCTTTGGTAATTGGTATCAAGCACATCGTTTTCAAATGCCGCCTACAGTTGAGGAAGTAAATCCCCAAGTAAAAATACCCCAAGGATTACAAAAAATATTAATGAGTTGTTTAGCTAAAGAAGTAAGCGATCGCCCTCAAAATATCAGCCAAGTATTAGACGAATTAACAAAGGTAAAGAATCAGCTTGAGGATGCTATTCCTAGTAGTAATGATAGTATTGAAATTTCAATACCTATGCAATTAGTTCCTGCAACCTTATTATCAGAGAAAGAGTGTTTGCAGAAAAATTGGCCTAAAAATAAACCAGTTGCACCAATTGGATTTCCTCATTTATTACATACTCTTCAAAGACCTATACCAACTTTTTGGGCAATGTTACCCAAACAAGAAATTCTAAAATTCTTAGATAAAGTACATACCACAGAATTTATCACTAAAATGAATGTATACCCAATGTTGTTGTGGGTAACAGTGCTGTACGATGCAGAACCTTCTCTAACGAAATGGCTACCTTATTTTTTGGATTTGAAAGATCGGAAAGGGCAGAATATAGCGCGTAGTTTAGCCGAGGTAGGTTACTATCATCTACTATTTTTTCCCCTAGAAGATCCCAATCGTTGCTCCCATGTCACAACTTTAAGTCTTACTGCTAGCCAACGTCAACAACTTATAGATTGGTTAAATATGAATCAAAAATTAAACGAATCAATCTTACCTCAAGAAGCAAAAACTATTTTAAAAATAGAGTATGAAAAGCTAAAATTAGATATTTTACGAAAGTTAGTTGCAGCACAAAAAATTGAAAAAGAAAGTTTAAAAAATAGGCTAGCTAAATTTTGGGAAATGATTTTTAAATTCTTATTAGTTCGTTAAAATTTCACTATCAAAATCAAAGAAATTCCTAAGATTAGCTGATAAGATTTACATTTGTATATTATGAACTGTAAATAGACTAAGGAGCAGAGGTTATCAAAGTGAATCAAAGCCCATTTGCATCTCCAAGTAGTACGGGCTTGCTTGCCAATCGTTATCAACTCAAGCAATTAATTGGCAGCGGTGGCATGGGGGAAGTTTTTTTAGCAAATGATATTTTGTTAGGGGGAACGCCAGTTGCGATCAAGTTTTTGACTCGGACTGTTGTCGATAGCAAAATGCAACAAGACTTCGCTCGTGAAGCTTTAATGAGTGCAGCTTTGAGTCAAAAAAGTGTACATATTGTGCGGGCGTATGATTATGGCGTCAGTGAAAAAGGAAAACCATACTATGTCATGGAATATCTATCTGGGAAGAGTTTAAAAGATTTAATTCCGCTATCCTTGCCGATGTTTTTGACTATCTCCCGACAAATTTGTTTGGGTTTACAGTGTGCCCATGAAGGCATTAACATTGACGGCAAAATTTGTCCGTTAGTTCATAGAGATATAAAACCTGCAAATATATTAGTTATTCCCGATCCGATATTGGGTCAGTTAGTAAAAATTTTAGACTTTGGTATTGCTAGATTTTTAAATTATGCATCAACAGCTAGTACAAGTACAGGGTTTAACGGCACTTTGCCCTATTGTTCTCCAGAACAGCTAGATGGGGAGAAATTAGATGGTCGCTCTGATATTTATAGCCTGGGTGTGATGATGTTTGAGATGCTCACAGGCAAAAAACCTTGGCAACCAGAAACTGATTTTTTTGGCGCTTGGTATAAAGCACATCACTTTGAAGCACCAAAGGCGATCGCAGATGTAAAACCCACTCTAAAATTACCTCAAAAACTCAATAATTTAATCATGACTTGCCTTGCAAAAAAAGCAAGCGATCGCCCACAAAACATCTCTCAAATTTTACAAATTTTCAACACTTTAGAACAATCTAATTGTCCCAGTTTACCTACAACTTTACCTTCTAAAACGATCCTCAGCCGTCCCTTAGACTCTGGGTTAACAATTACATTAGAACAAACCTGTCGGCAACTTTCCTGGCCTGAAAATAAACCAATTCAAGAAATTGTTTTTCCCCATGTTCTAGACACCTTACAAAAATCTGTAGCAGCACTATGGTTGATGTTGCCTCAAAAAGAAATCAAAAACTATGCTCTCTCTACCCGTTACAATCAATTTATTTTCATGACATCCCCCCATCCAATGCTGTTGTGGGTGACTGTACTCTACCATCGGGAACTAGCTCCTAAATGGCTACCCTGCTACCTAGATATGCAAAATTCCCAAAATCGTCAGATGGTGAGTTTACTGGCTGAAAATGAACGCTACCCGTTGATTTTCTTTACTCTGGAAGCACCATATTCCTGCGCTCATATTCTCAGCAGTCGCATCGACCCAACTCAGCGGCAAATGTTAAAAACTTGGGTGGAACAGAGTCAGAACCTACCACCCGCTTCTCAACCCCACTTGAGTAAACAGCTATTAAAGCAGCAGTATAAACAAATGCAATCCCGGATATTGCAGCATTTACAATCAAAACCCCAGGTTGTATTGTCCGGCTCTATTTAGAATGGGGAGTGGGGAGATGGAGACGCGGGGACGCGGGGATACGGAGAATAAATAATAACCAATGACAAATGATTAATGACCGCAGAAAAATAATTTTTAACTTCCAACCCAAAAACACTTGACAAATAGAAAAAAAATAGCGACAATAGCAAAGTTGCCATCAAGGGACTGTAGTTCAATTGGTTAGAGCACCGCCCTGTCACGGCGGAAGTTGCGGGTTCGAGCCCCGTCAGTCCCGTTCTAAACTCACCTATTATGGAAGTGTAAACGCATATTTGATTGGTGCGTCAAGTTTTTAATTGAAAGTAAATTAATGTATAGCTTCCTAAGCGTTCTAGTACTTGCCAATGATTGATGGCACACCGTCCGCCTTATTCTATGGAAACAACTGCGGTGACCAATCGGCAAGTCTATGATACTGCTTTGCACTTTTGGCGCATTGTAAAGTACACCTAGATATTCCCGTTGTACGATTTTTCCTTGGAGTTACGCTTGTAAGTCCTGGGCAAGATCTGTTTTGGCAATGGCGATCGCGCCTGTTGTACCTTTCTCGAATCAATGCACAATTCCCGGAGTTGAACTCCCCCTATTCCTGGTAAATTGGAACAATGTGCTAATAAAGCATTTACTAAAGTGCCATCTGCATGATCGGGTGCAGGATGCACAATAAACCAGCCGCTTTGTTGAAAATGAGTAATTGCTCGTCTTCCTACAGAATATCTAAGGGCATCTCTTGGGCTTGCAGTTCTGGGGGTTGCACTGATGGTATTTCCAGGGTGATGCGATCGCCTACTTTCACAACAATGATGAAAATACTTGCTCAAATACTTGTAAATTAGGAAAACAATCAAGAAAGTATGGATTATTCAAGTCATAATTCGATCAAAATAGAACAGTCTTGCGAAGAAAGCAAAGCAGATATTCTCATTGTAGCTGCTTTATACAAAGAGAGAAAATGGGTTCAAAAAGTTTTTAATTGTGAATGGAAAAATGTTGAAAAAGGGGGTGTAGTTTATCAAGTAGCCGATTACAAAATAGACGATAAAACATTTAAAATAGTCGCAGTTTCACAACTACATATGGGAATGCCTCAGGCAGCAGTTTTAACAACTAGAAGTATTATGTTGTGGTCTCCTTCAGTGGTTGTAATGACAGGAATCTGTGCAGGAGTTGAAGGTCAAGTCACTATGGGAGATATAGTGATCGCTAATAAGGTGTTTGACTATGGCTCTGGTAAAATTGTTGGTGGAAAACTACGACCTAATTTTGAACCCGTTCAAATTGATGCTTGGTTGTGGCAACTTTTAGAGTTATTTAGAAATAATGAAGATATTCTGGAAGAGATCGATCGAGAATATCCTTTAGATCGTGGTCGTCCTGACAGTCCTTTGGTCGCTCATTTGGGTTCTATGGGTTGTGGCTCTGCTGTTGTGGCAGATGCAGCAATGATTGAAGAAATAGTACTTACAGAAAGAAAGCTATTGGCTCTTGATATGGAATCCTATGCAGTTGCTTTAGCCACGAGTCTGAGTACAACAACAACAAAAAGAGTCGAATTTTTTATCGTGAAAAGTGTTGTGGATTTTGCAAATAGTTTGAAAGGAGATGCTCACCATGATTACTCGTGCTATGTAAGTGCAGCTTTCTTAAAAAAATTCTTGGATAATTATTATCGCCAATTATTATTGGATAATGTCTGATCGGGCTTTGAAATAATTAAAGAAGTCGGAAGTCGAAAGTACAGTTTTGTAACGGGGATTTAGACCCCGCAACAAAACTTGTGGCTTCTTTTGTAGCCGGGGACAAAAAAGCGCCGAAGTTTGTTAACTATTAATCGATCAACATTTCCTCTACAAACCAACAACTGATTCGGCTATAATAGGACTTACGCACTGTACAATTTATCCATAATGTGTGTTATGGCTTATAGTCGTTTCAAGCGCTTCGTATAACCCTAATTTATTAGCATAGAAAGCGATCGCTGGATGCTAGAAATGGCATAAATAACCAAATTGTGTATGTTACTTATGCTACGATGCGTAAGTTCTATATAAAAAAATAAAATTTATAGCCTATTCCAAGACTCACTCAAAACGTGAGGAATCATAACTCTACGGACTCAGGGCTTAGAGTCCAAATATAAGGTACATTTATTCATGCTTTGCAAAAGAGAGAATTAACTGTGACTGTCAGAGTCCGTATTGCGCCGAGTCCGACTGGAAATTTACATATTGGTACAGCGAGAACGGCTGTATTTAACTGGTTATTTGCCCGCCACCACGACGGGAAGTTCATTCTCAGAATAGAAGACACAGATCTAGAGCGATCGCGTCCCGAATACACTGAAAATATCTTTCAAGGACTGCGCTGGCTGGGATTGAACTGGGATGAAGGACCATTTTTTCAATCCCAACGCCTGGATCTTTACAAGGAAGCAGTACAAAAACTGTTAGATCGAGGACTAGCATATCGCTGCTACACCACCTCTGAAGAACTAGAAGCTCTACGAGAAGCCCAAAAAGCCAGAGGCGAAGCTCCCCGCTACGACAACCGTCATCGCAACCTCACCCCAGAACAACGCGCCGCTTTTGAAGCAGAAGGTCGTTCTTCCGTGATTCGGTTCAAAATCGAAGACGATCGCGAAATTGTCTGGAACGATCTAGTCAGGGGAAAAATGTCTTGGCGGGGTAGCGATTTAGGTGGTGATATGGTCATAGCCCGCGCCTCCGAAGAAGGTAGCGGTCAACCTTTATACAACTTTGTAGTTGTAGTGGATGACATTGATATGCAAATCACCCACGTCATTCGGGGAGAAGACCACATCGCCAACACAGCCAAGCAAATTTTGCTGTATGAAGCTTTTGGAGCAAAAATCCCAGAATTTGCCCACTCGCCACTGATTTTGAATAAGGAAGGGCGTAAGCTTTCTAAGCGAGATGGCGTCACTTCCATTTCTGACTTTCAGCAAATGGGCTTTACCGCTGAAGGCTTGGTGAATTACATGACATTACTTGGTTGGTCGCCCCCAGATTCAACCCAAGAAATATTTACCTTAGAAGCAGCAGCCAAGGAATTTAGCTTTGAACGGGTTAATAAAGCAGGTGCCAAATTTGACTGGGACAAGCTGGATTGGTTGAACGGTCAGTATATCCACAATACCCCTGTAGATCAACTCACAGATTTACTCATACCCTATTGGCAAGCAGCTGGGTATAAATTTGACGGTGGACGCACTCGCCCCTGGTTAGAACAGCTAGTAGCTTTAATTAGCCAAAGCTTGACTCGACTGGTAGATGCTGTAGCTATGAGTCAAGTGTTTTTCACCGACACAGTTGAATTTAGTGAAGAAGGGAATGCACAACTCAAGCAAGAAGGTTCTGCTGCTGTCCTAGAGGGGATTGTCACAGCTTTGCAAAATCAACCACAACTCTCCGAAGAATCTGCCCAGGACATTATTAAACAAGTAGTCAAAGAGCAAAAAGTCAAAAAAGGTTTAGTAATGCGATCGCTCAGAGCAGCTTTAACTGGAGACGTTCATGGTCCCGACCTCATCCAATCTTGGTTACTGCTCAATCAGATTGGTTTAGATCGGCCCCGCTTAAGTAAAGCAATAACCGAGAGTAGGGAGTAGGGAGTTGGCTTCGCCAAGGGAAAAGGGGAAAGGTTAAAGGGAAAAGGAGGGATCTTTGTTTTCCCCTTTGCCCTTTGCCCTTTGCCCTTTGCCCTTTAACCTTTCCCCTTTGTAGTCAATTCTCCTCATATTGGGAACTTGGTATGTAAAATACATGTCTTCAAAAGCACTTAGAAGCAAACTTAATTACAATGCCGACAAAAGCGCTCAATAGAGGGATGAGATTATCGTTGATGATAGTTACGCTTTTCATCACTTCAGTTAATGCCATAGCTGATGCCCAAGAAGCGCCAACGATATTTGGAGATGTCACCATTGGCCCCCAGTTTTCCCCAGACCCACTAACAGTTCGCGGCATGAGTGGTGGCTCAGTATCTGGAAATCAAGTAGGTGGTAGAAGTGAAACAGTCACTGGTCCTTGTACTGGTTTTGTTGATGAAACACCAGACCACACATTAGTATTAACAAGTAAATTTAATTACCTAAAGCTACAAGTCCAAAGCCCTGAGGACACCACCATGATTGTTAAAGGACCTGGTGGTACTTGGTGCAATGACGATTTTGATGGTAAAAATGCCGGTATTGTTGGTGAATGGCTAGCTGGAACTTACCAAATTTGGGTTGGTTCCTACGACAAAGGTAAGTATCTTCCCTACACTCTGCAAATTACGGAAGTGAAGTAGGGTATTGGGGACTGGGAAGTGCTGAGTTAGGAGTTAGGAGTTAGGAGTTAAGAATTATTCTCCTTGTCTCCTTGTCCCCTTGTCTCTCCCCATCTCCCCACTCCCCTTTCTCTTTCTTTTCTCGCGCAATATTGTATTAAAATTAAGTTAACTTTAATTAAGATTCTTGTTGGCATAGCCATAATGGTCTAGAGCCTCTATGGTAATGCATGTAAGAAATCAAGTTAAACAAAATGGATTTATGAACATCCGTTTAACGGCTCAAAGTGACAGAGTGATAGAACATTCGGTTGCTCAGGCTAATGAATTGTATAGGCATCTAGAGGCAAATTAACATGAAATTCTCCTGGAAAGTCCTGGTACTCTGGACCTTGCCGGCTTTGGTAATTGGCTTTTTCTTCTGGCAAGGAGCTTTTGCAGGTGCGCCTGCGGATATGAGTAAAAATGCAGCCAACACCCGGATGACCTATGGTCGCTTCCTAGAATATTTGGATGCCGATCGCGTCACCAGTGTCGATCTGTACGAAGGTGGTAGGACGGCAATTTTAGAAGCCCGCGATCCAGATCTCGAAAATCACATCCAAAGGTGGCGTGTAGATCTGCCTGTTAACGCCCCTGAGTTAATTAGCAAGCTTAAGGAAAAGGGAATTAGTTTTGATGCTCACCCCATGAGAAATGATGGCGCAATTTGGGGATTGTTGGGCAATCTGGTGTTTCCAGTTTTATTGATTACTGGATTGTTCTTTTTGTTCCGGCGTTCTAGCAACCTTCCCGGCGGGCCAGGTCAAGCAATGAACTTCGGCAAGTCCCGTGCCCGCTTTCAAATGGAGGCAAAAACCGGAATCAAATTTGACGATGTAGCCGGTATCGAAGAAGCCAAGGAAGAATTGCAAGAAGTTGTTACCTTCCTTAAACAGCCAGAAAGATTTACCGCTGTGGGCGCACGCATTCCCAAAGGAGTGCTGTTAGTCGGGCCTCCCGGAACTGGTAAAACTTTACTAGCAAAAGCGATCGCCGGTGAAGCAGGTGTACCTTTCTTCAGCATTTCTGGTTCGGAATTCGTGGAAATGTTCGTTGGTGTGGGTGCATCCCGCGTCCGCGATTTGTTTAAGAAAGCCAAAGACAACGCTCCCTGTATTATCTTCATCGATGAAATCGACGCCGTAGGCAGACAACGGGGTGCTGGTATCGGTGGCGGTAACGACGAAAGAGAGCAAACTCTCAACCAACTGCTGACTGAGATGGATGGGTTTGAAGGTAACACAGGCATCATTATTATTGCTGCCACCAACCGTCCAGACGTATTAGACTCAGCATTGTTGCGTCCCGGACGATTTGACCGCCAAGTAACAGTTGATGCACCCGACATCAAAGGGCGTTTGGAAATTTTACAAGTCCACGCCCGGAACAAGAAACTAGACCCTAGCGTATCCTTAGAAGCGATCGCTCGCCGCACTCCTGGATTCACTGGTGCTGATTTAGCCAACTTACTCAACGAAGCGGCGATTCTCACCGCCAGAAGACGCAAAGAAGCTATCACCCTCCGGGAAATTGATGATGCAGTGGATCGGGTAGTCGCTGGGATGGAAGGTACTCCATTGGTAGACAGCAAGAGCAAGCGCTTAATTGCCTACCATGAAATTGGACATGCTTTGGTGGGGACTTTGTTAAAAGACCATGACCCAGTGCAGAAAGTTACCTTGATTCCACGCGGACAAGCACAGGGTTTAACTTGGTTTACTCCCAACGAAGAACAAGGATTAATTTCTCGTTCTCAGTTGAAAGCCCGGATTACTGGTGCTTTGGGCGGTCGTGCCGCAGAAGAGGTAATTTTTGGCGCTGCGGAAGTAACCACTGGTGCAGGTGGAGATTTACAGCAGTTGTCAGGAATGGCACGGCAAATGGTCACCCGCTTTGGGATGTCAGATTTAGGACCTCTGTCGCTGGAAAGCCAACAGGGAGAAGTGTTCTTGGGTCGTGACTGGACAACCAGATCGGAGTATTCTGAATCCATTGCCTCTCGTATTGATGCTCAAGTGAGAGCGATCGTCGAAGATTGCTACGAAAATGCTAAGAAGATCATCCGCGACCATCGCACCGTCACCGATCGCTTAGTAGATCTGCTCATCGAAAAAGAAACCATTGACGGCGAAGAATTCCGCCAGATTGTGGCTGAGTACGCCCAGGTGCCAGATAAGCAACAGTACGTACCGCAACTGTAAAAGCTGACTCATATCAAGTCCAGCTAATCACTTCTAAGTGAAGTACTCCGGCAAGATCCGCTGAAGCCGGAGCTTCACGGTTGATATCGGTCACAGATGCAATCGTCGTCATCCGCTCACAATCCCCACCCTGCTACGCTGAGGGTGGGGACTTCCGAGACCCGTTAAAATTTCTCCGCATCAGAGCGTCAGTCTAAATCATAAGTCTTGAAGCGGACATGAGATCATTTCTGGATTATTGACACTCGCCGTGCTAAAGCAACGGGGATTCTACATTCATAGACTCGGCGTTAGACAACAGGCTTGCGCCAATCGCCCAAGAGGGCAAATCTCCTGTAGCGTAAATTCCGGTATGTCCTACCGTACTCAGTCCTAATTTTAAAATATTGATGCTGGCGTTCAAATCTCTAGGAACCACATAGCCACAGTGTGGACATACGTGGGTTCTCGTAGATAGAGACTTTTTCACTTTCTCGCCACAATTAGAACAGTTTTGACTAGTATTATGGGGAGGAACTGCAACAGTTACTTTTCCATATTTATATCCAAAATATTCTAACCACAATCGAAAAGTGTGCCAGCCAGCGTCACTTATACTTTTAGCTAAATGTCGGTTACGAACCAGCCCTTTTACATTTAAGTCTTCATAGGCTACCAAATCATTAGATTGGATGACGGAGTATGCTAATTTCTTGCAATACTCTTTTCGTTGCCTACTTACTTTTAAATGCTTACGGGCATACCTATTTCTAGCTTTGTGGTAATTGTTAGATTGTCGAACTTTGGCTTTCTTCCTTGCTGTGCTGAACTTCTTGGACTTTTTACGATTAGCACGGTTTAAAACTTTCTCAGACTTGCGGTAAAACTTAGGCACGGGTTCAACCAAACCTTTGCTATCGGCAATGAAATACTTTAAACCTAAGTCAATACCAACTACTTGTTGAGTCGGATGCGTCTCAACTTTAACTTGAACATCAATCGCAAACTGAGCGTAATATCCATCAGCACGACGCACTAACCGGACTCTTTTTATTTGCTTGATATCGTAGTAATTAAGGTTGTATGTTCCCTTTAGCTTCAAAGTTCCAATGCCTTTCTTGTCAGAGAAAGTAATCGCTTTACGATTAACTGAAAGTTTGTAACCACTTGTCTTATACTCAACTGAGCGACAATATTTTTTAAATTTAGGGAACCCCTTTTTACCTTTAACTTTCTTTTTACAGTTGTTGTAAAACCGTGATATCGCCGACCATGCACGTTCAGCAGCAGACTGTCTAGCCATTGAATTGAGTTCATCTGCAAAAGGAAAAACACAGGCCAGCACAGCACAATATTTATTCAGATCGTACTTAGTGACATTTTTGTTTTCCATCCAATATCTCAAAGATTTATTCTGGATAAACTGACTAGTACGAATAGCATCATCTATTGCACGATATTGCCTGTCTTTCCCTTTGACTTTGAACTCGTAAATTATCATCGGTTCGACCTAACAAACTACATATTTATACTATTAGGTTTAGTATAAACTAATAATCAAGGCAAAACAAAACTTCACGGAGTCCTAAAGGACTCAACTAGCCTTCATCCCTTGTCTGAAGTACGGGATACGCAACTATGTTGCTGTTCCTCAAGGTTTTTCGGCATTTCCCTTATAAGAAATGAGCAAATAAGTAAGAAATAAAATGAGGATCGTATGCGCTATCCTCATTTTTTTATTTTTGATAGTCCGATCTAAACAAGCCTTATTTCAGACTTGTCTTTGTCTCCTCTTCCCCATGCCCGATTCCCTAAGTATTTTCCCGGTGATTCTTCATAGAATCTTCATAATAAAACTGGTGACAACCCTCATACCTAAAATGGTATGCTCTGGTAAGTAGATGCACCCTGATGATCTGGAGAGCGACTTAAGTAGCTCTCCTTTTTCGCATTTGTCTTTCGTCATAAGAAAGGTAAAAATAGTTATGCTAATCGCCAAGTGGTGCATTATTATTTATTGCCATCAGCAAATAAACTCACAATCAAAGCAACTAGGGAGCGGGGAGATGGAGAGATGGGGAGACGCTCTTACGTAGGGACGAGCGGACGCAAAGCTAAGGAGAATAACTCTTAACTCCAAACTCCTAACTCATCACTCAGCATTCAGCACTCAGTAGGTTGTAAGGAATAATCATGGCAGATTGGCAAAAAATAACAGGTGGCATCACAGCACCAAGGGGGTATCAGGCAGCGGGAATTACCGCAGGACTGAAGCCTTCGGGGTTGCCAGATTTAGCTTTGATATTTTCAGATGTAGAAGCGATCGCAGCTGGTGTATTTACCACCAGTCAGGTGAAAGCTGCTTGTGTAGACTATTGTCGCCAACGCTTGCAGGCGAAACATAGCGCTCGTGCTATTCTTTGTAACGCTGGACAAGCAAACGCGGCTACAGGGAATCAAGGCTGGTTTGATGCCCTAGAATCTGGGATGGCAGTAGCCCAAGCACTGAATATTCCCTCTGAATCTGTGTTGTTGGCATCTACTGGCGTGATTGGTCAAAGAATTAAAATGGATGCTTTGCGAAGCGGGATTCCCAAGCTAGTAGCAGCACTATCCGAAACAGGCTCAGATGCGGCCGCCGGCGCGATTATCACCACAGATTTGGTACCAAAATCCATAGCCTTAGAGACAACTATAGGCGATCGCCCCGTGCGAATTGGCGGTATTGCCAAAGGTTCGGGCATGATTCACCCCAACATGGCAACCATGCTGGCATTTGTGACTTGCGATGCAGCTGTTTCGCCAGGTCTTTGGCAGCAAATGTTAGCTAGGGCAGCTGATAGAAGCTTTAATTCCATTACTGTAGATGGTGACACCAGCACTAACGATAGCTTAATCGCCTTGGCAAACGGTCAATCTCGCACCCCAGCAATTACGGAAGTGGGTGCAGAGTCAGAGAGATTAGAAGCAATGTTAACAGCAGTTTGCCAGCATTTAGCCAAAGCGATCGCTCGTGATGGTGAAGGTGCAACTTGCCTTATAGAAGTGGAAGTGACTGGCGCCCATGATGAACTCTCAGCCAGACAAATAGCCAAAACCATTGCTGGTTCATCCTTAGTTAAATCTGCAATCTTTGGACGCGATCCCAACTGGGGACGTATCGCCGCCGCCGCTGGACGTGCAGGTGTACTTTTTGAGCAAGAAAACCTGCAAATTAAACTAGGGAATTTCTTAATGTTAGAAAACGGGCAACCATTAACATTCGATCGTGCAGCAGCCAGCGCCTATTTGAAACAAGCAGCGATGGGTGCTTATCTCCAAGAGGATACAGTGTTAATTTCCGTTAGCGTTGGCAATGGTTATGGTGTAGGTAAAGCTTGGGGTTGTGATTTAAGTTATGACTACGTGAGAATTAACGCAGAATATACTACTTGAAGTATTCAGAATTCAGAATTCAGAATTGAGTCACCCGCGTTGAGCTGAGGTTCAAGGCTAATAGATGTAGGGTGCGTTGTCGCCAAGCGCCGCACCTTCAATTGTTGACGGTGCGTTAGCCTACGGCATAACACACCCTACATTTACTACATTGACTGGCTCCCCAACCTACGCAGCATGATTATAGAACTTACGCATTGATGCAAAATACAAAGTATGCACAGTTTGAAAACCATATCTATCGTAGGGGCACAGCAATGCTCATAGGTGTCAACTTAAGCTCAAACCTTTGTCCCACATACGCTTTACCCCCCTTAATCCCCCCTTGTAAAAGGGGGGAAAAAAGAATCCAGTTCCCTCCCCTTTACAAGGGGAGGGCTAGGGTGGGGTGATGCGGTGAGTAACGCTAAGTGAATGAACTCAATATCAAGTCTTGATAAGGGTTTCACGTTAAGTTGACACCACTGAGCAGTGCTGTGCCCCTACCACGCGGGTTTACGTACCATCAAAGAACGATTAATCAAAGCCTGAAACGAACTATTTTCGTGAACGCATACCATGATTAATTTGTACAGTGCGTAAGTCCTAGATTATTAACCTTGGCATCGAAGTATTCTGAATTCTATCTTCTTATTTTGTATTTTAAATCATTCAGTTTTTTTACTATGATTACGATTGATTTAGCTTATGATTTCGTTTTTTGTAAATCATAATCTCAAGTTAATAGTGTTCATAAATTAAACCTTATATATTAAGAATTACTACTAGAGTTCAGGCAGATGGATAAATTTTTACTTATACATCCAATCTAATATTTATTTAATAAATGCCGACTTATAGTTAACTAATTCGGCTTTAAACGCTGTAAACTTATTTCAACCAGGTGAATAACACTTCTGCATCCCACGAGAGCAGATTTAATCAATTCATTGAAATTTTGTTTTAGGCACTAACAATAGCCATTGATAAAATGGCTAGCTTTGCCTTGCAAAATATAGCTTTATGACTTATTGAATTGCAAGAAATATAATGTTTTTCTTGCTTCAATTGTCATAGCTATAAAAAATAAAATTTACATTCGAGGAGATATTATGACAGAATTTTTTAATCGAATTTCTCGGCGCAAATTTATCTTCACAGTTGGAGCATCTGCGGGCGCTGTATTCCTCAAAGGTTGTTTGGGTAATCCTCCGGAAAACCTTACTGGTGAAGGTACTCAAGGACAACCAACTGCTCAGTCAGTTGTTAATATTAGTCCTGAACAAACACCAGAAACTACTACAGTCAAATTAGGATATATTCCGATTGTAGAAGCGGCTCCTTTAATTATTGCTAAAGAAAAAGGCTTTTTTGCCAAATATGGCATGACCAAAGTTGACCTTGCTAAGCAAGCTTCTTGGGGTGCGGCTAGAGATAATGTCGAAATTGGTTCTGCGGGTGGTGGTATTGATGGCGGTCAATGGCAGATGCCAATGCCACATTTAATTACAGAAGGTTTAATTACCAAAGGCAATCAAAAGATTCCCATGTATGTATTATGCCAATTAATCACACATGGAAATGGAATTGCGATCGCCAGCAAGCACCAAGGCAAAGGCATCAGTTTACAACTGGCTAGCGCTAAATCTCTCTTCACCGAACTTAAATCCTCAACACCTTTCACCGCAGCATTCACCTTTCCCCACGTCAACCAAGATTTATGGATTCGCTACTGGTTAGCAGCAGGCGGTTTAGATCCAGATACAGATGTCAAATTGCTCACAGTTCCAGCAGCGCAAACTGTTGCCAACATGAAAACAGGAACAATGGATGCCTTTAGTACAGGCGATCCCTGGCCTTATCGCCTTGTTCAAGACAAAATTGGCTACGTAGCAGCCTTGACAGCAGAAATTTGGAAGAATCATCCTGAAGAATATCTTGCCATGAGAGCCGATTGGGTTGATAAAAATCCCAAGGCAACCAAAGCAATTTTAAAAGGAATTATGGAGGCGCAGCAGTGGTTAGATAATTTTGACAACCGCAAAGAAGCGGCTGAAATTCTTGCTGGACGAAATTATTTTAATCTTTCCTCACCTGAAATTCTTGCAGACCCATACCAAGGCAAGTATGACATGGGTGATGGTCGGAAAATTGATGATAAATCAATGGCAGCTTACTACTGGAAAGATGAAAAAGGTAATGTTTCTTATCCATACAAAAGCCACGATCTATGGTTCATAGTGGAAAACGTTCGTTGGGGATTTTTACCAAAAGATTACATTGCCAATAATGCCGCTAAAGCTAAGGAACTAATTAATAAAGTCAACCGCGAAGATATTTGGAAAGAAGCAGCGAAAGAAGCTGGTATTGCTGTTGCTGACATTCCTACAAACACATCTCGTGGGGTAGAAGAGTTTTTTGATGGCATCAAATTCGACCCTGAAAAGCCAGAAGAATATCTCAAAAGTTTGAAAATCAAGAAGGTCAACATTTAATTGGCTATTGGGCATTGGGCATTGGGGGACGCGGGGACGCGGGGAAAAATAAATGACCAATGACCAATGACTAATGACAAATGACAAATAAAAATTGAGGAGAACATAAATTATGACACTCGCCCAAAAACGGCCTGCAAGCCCTAGATTTAATAATGGCTTTATATCGCGTCTGCAAAAGCAATTTCCTGACCTGATACCACCAGCGATCGCCATTACTATCTTTCTAATTCTCTGGCAACTTTTCGCTTGGACTCCTGGTGCAACATTACCAGGGCCAATACAGGTTATACAAGACACGTGGATACTCATTTTCTGGCCATTTTATGACCGAGGTGGCATTGATAAAGGTCTATTTTGGCAAATTTTAGCAAGTCTACAACGAGTCGCTATTAGTTATACACTTGCGGCAATTGTGGGTATTGGCTTGGGCATTTTAATTGGTGTTAATAAAACCATGTCTAAAGCTTTAGATCCTCTCTTTCAATTACTGCGGACAGTACCGCCTCTAGCTTGGGTACCAATTTCTTTGGCAGCTTTACGACAAAACGAACCAGCAGCATTATTCGTCATATTTATTACTGCAATTTGGCCGATTTTAATTAACACTGCTGTCGGCGTTACCCAAATTCCCCAAGATTACAACAACGTCGCCAAAGTTTTGCAACTTAGCCGCAAAGAATACTTTACTAATATTTTGATTCCTGCGGCATTACCGTATATTTTTACCGGTTTGAGAATTGCGATCGGTTTAGCTTGGTTAGCGATTATCGCCGCAGAAATCGTCATGTCCGGTATTGTCGGAATTGGCTTTTTTATCTGGGATGCTTATCAAAATAACAACGTCAGCGAAGTTATTTTGGCTCTAGTTTATATCGGTGTTGTTGGCTTAATCCTAGATAAAGCAATGGCTTGGCTACAAAACAAGATTTTACCAGCAGAACAGAAGTAAGGATAGAGCAGAATTCAGAATTCAGGAGTCAGAATTCAGGAGTCATATTGTGGGGTGGGCGTCTCGCCCGCCCAGCATATTGCTTCTTAAGTAGATTCAAGATTTGTTAGAAAACTAATGATAATCATTGATTTCTTCAATGAAAAATCAATGTAAATGAACAATAAATCTTTTTGATAGTTAACTTTAGAAATTAGGATTTTACTAATCAAATATTTCAGGTAAATATAAGAAGTAAGCACACTTGCTCTAGATAATCTCTTGATTGGAGAAAACCAATGGTCGCACTCACACAGCCTACTCAAGTTATTTCTAATCCTGGACGTTTAACAATTGAAACTGTTGAAATTGCTCCGGAAACGACTGCTATCCGTTGCCTTGATTGGGATAGAGAACGTTTTGATGTCGAGTTTGGTTTACGTAATGGCACGACCTATAATTCTTTCTTAATTCAGGGAGAAAAAGTAGCCTTAGTTGATACTTCTCATGGCAAGTTTGAGGAGTTATATCTGGAGATAGTGGCAGGATTAATCGATCCGGCTAAAATAGACTATTTGATTGTTAGTCACACTGAACCAGACCATAGTGGCTTAGTAAAAAATATTTTACAACTAGCTCCTTCCATTACCGTTGTTGGTGCGAAGATAGCTATTCAATTTTTGGAAAATATGATTCACCAGCCTTTTAAATCCAAGCTGGTAAAAAGTGGGGAGTTATTAGATTTAGGCGACGGACATCAATTAGAATTTATCTCGGCTCCTAACTTACACTGGCCTGATACAATCTTGACTTATGACCACAAGACCTGCACTCTTTACACCTGTGATGTGTTTGGAATGCACTATTGTGATGACCATACCTATGATGAAAATTTCGACATCATCGAAGAAGATTTTCAATATTACTATGATTGTTTGATGGCTCCCAATGCCCGGTCTGTATTGGCAGCTTTAAAGCGAATCGAAAAGTTAGAAATCAAAACGGTTGCCACAGGACACGGGCCTTTACTAAAAGAGCATATTTCGGAATGGTTGGGACGCTATCAAAATTGGAGTTTAGAACAAGCTAAAACTGAGAGATTAGTGGCTTTATTTTATGTTGAAGATTACGGGTATAGTGAGAATTTAGTGAGAGCGATCGCACATGGAATTGCAAAGACAGGTGTAGCGGTAGAATTAATAGCTTTGAATGATACTGAGCCTCAAGAAGTTCGAGAATTAGTTGACCAAGCCGCCGGTTTAGTTATTGGAATGCCTCCCCAATCATCAGATGTTCCTCAAGCAGCTTTAAAGATTATTTTAGCTGCTGCTCATAATAAACAAGCAATTGGTTTATTAGAGTCGGGAGGAGGAGAAGATGAGCCTGTTTTCCCCTTACGTAATAAGTTCCAAGAACTGGGATTAATTGAAGCTTTTTCTCCAATTTTAGTTAAAGAAATTCCCACCAAAGCAACAGAACAACTTTGCGATGAAGCGGGGACAGATATGGGTCAATGGTTAAACCGCGATCGCACCATCAAACAAATCAAATCCATTAATAGCGAATTAGAGAAATCCTTGGGGCGGATTAGCACAGGATTGTACATTCTCACCGCCAAAAAAGGAGAAGTTCAAAGTGCAATGTTCGCTTCTTGGGTAACACAAGCAAGTTTGAATCCCTTAGGCGTAGCCATAGCTGTAGCCAAAGACCGCGCCATAGAATCATTGATGCACGTTGGCGATCGCTTTGTCTTAAATATTTTAGAAGAAGGCAGATATCAAGGATTAATGAAACATTTCCTCAAGCGTTTTGCCCCCGGTGCAGACCGCTTTGCGGGAATCAAAACATACCCTGCTGCTAGCAACGAATCTCCGATTTTAGCTGAAGCCCTGGCTTACCTCGAATGTGAAATCACCAGTCGTATGGATTGCGGAGACCACTGGGTGATTTATAGCACCGTCCAAACCGGCCGAGTGGCCAAAGTCAACGGACTCACCGCCGTCCATCACCGCAAAATTGGCAATCATTACTAAATTAGTCATTGGTCATTAGTCATTGGTCATTGGTCATTGGTTATTTTTCCCCCTGCTTCTCCCCTCTTTCTTTGCGTCCCTGCGTCCTCGATTCCTCACACACAAAAAGCTATGTATAAGTCTGTTCAAGATAGCCCCATTTCCAAGTATGAAATGCATAGAAAACACATTGTACAAACCTTGGAATTGATTCAAGATTTGATCGTGATTTCTCTGTGCATAGGTTTGTTTACTTTCATGGTAATTCAAGTGAGAGATATGTTTTTCTCACTGCTTCCACCATTGGATTTTCATACTGTTACTGCCGATATTCTGTTTTTGCTCATCTTAGTTGAGTTATTTCGACTGCTGATTATTTACTTACAAGAACAACGAATATCTATTGGCGTAGCCGTCGAAGTATCCATTGTTTCCGCCTTGCGAGAAGTCATTGTTAAAGGAGTTTTAGAAACTAATTGGAGTCAAATTTTAGCCACTTGTGCCTTCTTATTAGTTTTAGGAGTAATACTCGTGGTTCGAGTTTGGTTACCCCCCACCTTTGAAGGTATCGACCCCGAACAAGCAATATCTAAACGCTATAAAAATCGAGCCAAATCGGAATTAGTCGAAAGTAATGGCAATTAATCGAGAAATAAGGAGATAAGGGGACAAATTGCAAGAAATCTTTCCCCTTTCCCCTTTTCCCTTTTCCCTTTTCCCCTTTCCCCTTCCCCGATAGAGGTTACTATGTCTGCTAATACTGTAACTACGAGCCGTCCCAGAGATGTACAGGTTGCTGAAATTGCTAAAGATACACTGGTTTTGCGATCGCGGACTTGGGAGAGACTAAAATTTGAGATTGAGTATTCTCGCCAACGGGGAACTACGGCAAATTCTTATCTAATTCAAGCTGATAAAAAGGCTTTAATCGATCCTCCCGGTGAATCTTTTACGGAAATTTATCTGCAACAACTGGGACAATATCTAGATTTCACCACTCTAGATTACATTGTTCTCGGTCATGTCAACCCGAACCGTAGAGCCACTCTACAAGTATTACTTTCCCAAGCTACTCAAGCTACTTTAATTTGTTCTCGCCCCGGTGCTAATGCTTTAAAAACTGCTTTTGGGGAATGGGAATCACGCATTCAAGCTGTGCGTTCAGAGGATACTCTGGATTTAGGACAAGGACATCATCTGACATTTGTGAGCGTACCGACTCCTCGATGGGCAGATGGATTGTGTACCTATGATTCTGCTACCAAAATTCTCTACACAGATAAGTTTTTTGGCGCTCATATTTGCGAAGATATCCTCTTCGATGAAGATTGGAAAAGTTTAGATGCAGAACGTCATTACTATTTTGATTGTCTTCACGCACCCCAAGCGAAACAAGTTGAAGTTGCTTTAGAAAAGCTTTCGGTTTTCCCAGCAAAATGTTACGCTCCTGCTCATGGCCCTGTTGTTCGTTACAGTCTCAGCCGATTTACTTTTGATTATCGTCAATGGTGCCAAGGACAAAAATTACAAGAATTAAGTGTTGCTTTACTTTATGCCTCTGCTTATGGAAATACAGCAATTTTAGCTAATGCGATCGCTCAAGGTTTAATTCAAAATGGAGTTAATGTAGAATCCATCAATTGTGAACTCGCAGAACCAGCAGAAATTACCCGCATTGTCGAAGCTTGCGACGGATTTATTATTGGCTCACCCACCTTAGGCGGCCATGCACCAACCCAAATTCAAGCTGCTTTAGGAATAGTTCTAGCCACAGCAGCTAAAACAAAATTAGCAGGAGTATTTGGTTCATTTGGTTGGAGTGGAGAAGCAATTGACTTACTTGAAAGTAAGCTCAAAGATGCCAATTATCGTCTAGGATTTGAAACAATTCGAGTCCGCTTCACGCCTACACCTGAAATTCTGCAACAGTGTCAAGAAGCAGGCGCTTCCTTTGCCCAAAACTTGAAGAAAACTAAAAAATTGCGGACTGCGCGTCAAGTTGTCACCGAAACCCAAGTAGACCGCACCGAACAAGCAGTGGGACGCATTATCGGTTCCTTGTGTGTTTTAACAACCCGTGATGAAGAAAGTCACAAAGGAGTTTTAACTTCTTGGGTATCTCAAGCAACATTTAATCCGCCGGGGATTATGATTGCCATTGCTGACGAACAAAACGCAGATTTAATGTGTCATCTCGGTGATAAATTTGTGTTGAATATTCTCAAAGAAGGTAGAAATATCCGCCGCTATTTTTCCCGCAATAGCGTTTTAGGAAATAATCCCTTTATCAATCTTTCCACAAAAACTGCTGACAATGGTTGCCTAATTCTTACCGAAGCATTGTCCTACTTAGAATGCACCGTACAAAATCAAATGAAATGCGGTGAAAGATGGCTAATTTATGCCGTAATCAATAAAGGCGAAGTCCTAGAAAACGACGGCTTAACCGCCCTAGAATACCGGAAATCCGGCAGCTACTATTAACCCTCAACCTCCGCGCTCCTTTGCGCTAACCTCAGCGTACCTACCCTACGGGAAGGCGAAGCGCCTATGCGTTTAAAACTCAACCCTCAATAACCAAACTACCATGTCTACATTCGTTGCTGTCGATCGCATTGACAAAGTTTTTCAACTCACAGGCGGTGGTAAATACATTGCCCTCAAAGGAATTGACCTCGAAATTAAAAAAGGAGAATTCGTTTCCTTAATTGGTCACTCCGGTTGCGGCAAGTCTACATTATTAAATATGATTGCGGGTTTGGATTTGCCCAGTGAAGGCATTGTCACCTTAGAAGGGCAAAGAATCAGTCAACCAGGCCCCGATAGAATGGTGGTTTTTCAAAACTATTCGCTATTACCTTGGCGGACAGTGAGAGAAAATATTGCCCTAGCGGTGGACTCAGTAATGAAAGGCGTACCCGCAGCCGAACGCAACGCCATTGTGGAAAAACATATCGATATGGTGGGCTTGCGTCCCCATGCTGACAAACAGCCGGGAATGTTATCTGGTGGACAAAAGCAGCGTGTAGCGATCGCCCGTGCTTTAGCGATTCGCCCCAAGTTACTATTATTAGATGAACCCTTCGGCGCTTTAGATGCACTCACTCGCGGTAATTTGCAAGAACAACTCATGCAAATTTGCGAAGAAAATGAAGTCACTGCTGTTATGGTCACCCATGATGTAGACGAAGCAGTGCTGTTATCTGACAGAATTGTGATGCTGACCAACGGCCCCGAATCTAAAATTGGGGACATTTTAGAAGTAGATATTCCCAGACCCCGCAAGCGCATGGAAGTTGTAGAACACCCCAGCTACTACAGCTTGCGGAGTGAGATGATTTACTTCCTCAATCAGCAAAAACGGATTAAGAAACTTCGCGCCAGAAAAACAGCCGACATTGCCCGTCATGGCTTAGAAAAAGTTAACTTAGAAATTGGCTTTTTACCTCTCACCGCTTGCGCCCCCCTGGCTATTGCTCAAGAAAAAGGCTTTTTTGTCAAGCATGGTTTAGATGAAGTTCACCTCGTCCGCGAAAGTAGCTGGCGGGGTATCGTTGATGGCATGACAGGCGGTTATTTGGATGCAGCTCAAATGCCTTCAGGAATGCCCATGTGGCTAACTTTGGGAGGACACAACAACCAACCTTTGCCCGTTGTTACTGCCCTCACCATGACCCGCAACGGTAACGCCATTACCTTAGCCAAACGCTTTTACGACCAAGGCGTACAAAGCTTATCAGACTTCAAAAGATACCTTCTTGGCACCCGCGACCAAAGACACACAATGGGAGTAGTGCATCCCGCATCTATGCACAACTTACTGCTGCGTTACTGGTTAGCTGCTGGTGGAGTAGACCCCGACGCCGATGTAGACATGAAGACCATTCCCCCAGCCCAGATGGTAGCCGACTTGCAAGCCGGAAGCATCGATGGTTACTGCGTTGGCGAACCTTGGAATTACCGCGCCGCCGCCGAAAATGTTGGCTTTACCATCGCCACCGACTTGGAAGTTTGGCTAGGACACCCCGGCAAAGTTCTGGGAGTGCGGGAAGAGTGGGCAGAAACTTATCCGAATACCCACATTGCCTTGACTAAAGCCTTGCTAGAAGCTTGTCAATACTGTGCAAACCCCGACAATGCCCAAGAAATTCGGCAAATCTTAGCAAGTCGAGATTATGTCAGCACCGATTTAGAATACATCCAACTCGAAGATCCTGATAGTCTCACCTGCGACATAAACCATCCCCTGCGAGACTATGCCCATCACCAGTTTTATTCTGAGTCTGCGATTAACCGCCCCAGTCGCACCGAACAAATTTGGATTATGAGTCAATTAGCGCGTTGGGGTGACACTCCCTTTCCCAGAAATTGGGTAGAAGTTGTGGAACGCGTGTGTCGAGTCCGGGTTTTCAGCACCGCAGCACGGGAATTAGGCTTAGATATCAGCTATATTCGCCAACCCATCAAACTCTTTGATGGTACTCCCTTTAACGCCGACGACCCAATCGCCTATCTCAACAGCTTGAAAATTAAACGCGATTTTTCAGTCGCCGAAGTTGTTCTTGATGCACCGAGAAGAAAACTTGCCTCATAAAAGAATCGTGAGAGAAAGAGGAAGTGGAAGAAATAGGACATCACCTATGAATCTTTTTACTCGAACGTTGAGCCTCTGAACTCCATTAACGAGCTTTTAAACTTTAACAGTTCGCCGCGAGGAGTCCCCAGTCCCCAATACCCAATACCCAATAACCAAATCACCATGCAAAACCGTAACTCAACAATTACCGACCTCAGAAAGCCACTAGAAAATACAGCCACCACCCGCCACCCCTTCCTACAAATCAAAGACGTTACCAAAGTCTATCCCACAAAAAAAGGCCCCTTCACCGTACTCGACGGCGTTAACCTCAACGTCGAACAAGGCGAATTTATTTGTGTCATCGGTCACTCTGGCTGTGGTAAATCCACCCTGTTAAACATGGTATCCGGCTTCAACTTTCCCACCTCCGGGCAAGTATTACTAGAAGGACAGCCCATTACCAAACCAGGCCCAGATAGAATGGTTGTCTTCCAAAACTACGCCTTGCTACCGTGGCGGACTGCTTTTGAAAATATTTACTTAGCTGTAAACGCCGTTTATCCTAATAAACCACAAGCTGAAAAAAGAGCGATCGTGCGCGATCATTTAGCAATGGTGGGACTGGCTGATGCAATGGAAAAGAAACCAATGCAAATGTCCGGTGGTATGAGACAAAGAGTTTCCATCGCCCGCGCCTTGGCAATTCGTCCCAAAGTCTTAATTTTAGACGAACCTTTCGGGGCGCTGGATGCCATCACCAAAGAAGAATTACAAGAAGAACTGCTGAAAATTTGGAATGAAAATCGCTGTACAGTGTTGATGATTACCCACGACATCGACGAGGCACTATTTTTAGCAGATAAATTGGTGATGATGACTAATGGGCCACATGCAAAGATTGGCGAAGTCATGGAAATACCTTTTTCTCGTCCCCGCGATCGCGCCCGCATCATGGAAGATCCACAATATTATCAACTGCGTAACTATGCCTTAGACTTCCTGTTTAACCGTTTCGCCCATGATGACGTAGGTTAAACTTTCTTCAGAAGAGGGGACAGGGAATGGGGAATAGGGAACAGAGGCAAGCTAATCACTTATGATTACCCCATCTTTAGCAAAATTCCAAAAGCTTCTTCTCCCCTGCCCCCTTTGCAAGTCCCTTAGCTGAGAGCAAATTTCACAATCATATCGTTGAAATCTCCATCGCCACCACCAGATAAATCCTCGAAAGCAAAGATATTGTCACCCAGCAAGCGAATGTGGTCGCGTTTGTCAGAGTTAGCTCCCAAAAATGCAAAATAAACTTTTGGATCGTTATTAGGATTATTATCTACAACAGCATCAGGTCTACTATTTACAATCAGAAATGGTGCAAAGATGTCACCACCAGTAAAACTACCAGTAGAGGTGGCCGTACCTTGGTTACTAACTGCTAAGTCAATACCTGCCACACGTTGACGTACAGCTGCTTGAGTATAACCAGCTTCTCCAGGTAGAATATCTGCATTGCCATCACCATTAATGTCAATCCCACCCTTTTCATCAGTAATTCGATAGAATCCCACAAAGTTATCAAAAGCAGCTTCTCGGTACACATTAAAATTAACTGTGACTGGTGTCGTGACGCTCCTTAAATCAATTACTTCTCCTTGTGACCTACCTTGCAGCTTCGTACCTAGAGGTAAATTTTGATTGCTACTTTGAATTTCCACCACCAAATCTTGAAAGTCATTAGTGCTATTACCAGTGCCATCTTCCCAAGCTAAACGAAATTGGTCATTGCCCAAATCGGTGACTTTTAAAGTTGCTGTGCTGGCAAACAATACATCTCTAATTGGTTGAATTCCTGAGAGGATGGCATCCGTTGTACTATTATTTTTTACTAAATAAAATCTCAAATTAGCGCCGTAATTTAATTCTAATGAGCGTGTTAAATCGCTAGGATTAAAACCATTAGGGACGTTAGTAATAGCAGAGAAAATTACTTGAGCGCGTTCTAGGGCAGCTTGAGTATAACCATCTGTACCAGGAGCAATACCATTAATTGTGCCTGTAGCATCGTCAACAATAAATACTCCCAATTCATTGACTTGATTGGAATTGCGTCCTAAAAGAGTGACTTGGAGTGTGATTTTGGTATCATCACCTGTAATATTAAAAATGTCATCATCTTTTGTAGTCAGTCTGCTAGGAATGTCAAGGTCATTAACAGCGATCGCCAAGGCTTTTTGGTAAGACAGACCACCTGCATCAGTTGTTTTTACCCGAATTTTGTAACTTTGTTTAATTTCAAAATCGGGGGAAGTTTTAATTTTTAGTTCATTGCCATCAATAGTGAAGACATCATTATCATCAGCACCATCCCCATCTATTAAACTGTAGGTAAAGCTATCATTAACATCAATGTCAGTGGTGGAGAATAAACCAATGGTAGTGAGTGCAGGGCTTTGTTCATCAATATCTGACTTGCTTAAGAATAAATCTGTGGGTGCATCGTTGTTGCCGTTGATGGTAATAGCAATATCTTGAAGAACTGTACCATCAACAGATTCCACACTAAAAATTTCCGTTTTGCTAACGCCTGCACCCAAAAATTGTACGGCACTATTAGCAACGCTGTAATTCCAAGTTCCAGTATCGGTGATATTAAGACTACCAAGATTACCAGTAGCGGAGGTGACATTGGTATTAAATGTATTGTCGCCAGTATCCACATCAGCCACCGTTAATGTACCCGTGGCAGTTAAATTGGGTGTGCTTGTATCTTCGGTGACTGCACCTCTGGCTGTACCTGTGATGCTGGCGGTATCATTCACCCCGGTAATGGTGATGGCGATATCAAGGCTTGCTGTACCGTCAGCAGATTGCACAGTGAAGGTTTCAGTTTTAGTTGCACCTGCACCTAAAAATTGTACGGCACTATTAGCAACGCTGTAATTCCAAGCTCCAGCTGCGGTGATGCTGAGGCTACCGAGGGTATCGGTGGCTGAGGTGACGGTGGTGTTAAACTGATCTTCGGCGATATCCGCATCAGTGATGCTGAGGTTACCTGTAGCAGTGAGGTTACCATTAACCACATTTAAGTCTTCGGTAACGACACCCATGACAATACCACTGATGGTTGCAATGTCGTTGACGGGATTAATCGTAATGGTGAAAGTCTGGGGGTTAGAACTATCTACCCCTCCATTAACTGTTCCTCCATCATCTTGCAGAATCGCTGTCACAATGGCTGAACCGTTGGCATTTATCGCAGGGGTATAGGTCAGATTACCAGCAGAATCTATGGCAGGTTGAACGCTAAACAACTCGTTGTTGTCGTTGGTTACCTGGAAGTTAACAATCTGGCTTGCTTCATCAGCCGGGCCGGGGGAAATGTTGGTTGCCCAATTGGCAACAGTTTGAGCGCCACTGTCCTCAGCAACCGTTTGATTTGACCCTGGTGTAAAGCTGGGAGCATCATTTCTGTCATTATCGGTAATATTTGCTGTGATAGAACTAATGCTAATTCCGTTATATTTAGCATCGGTACTCGTAGCCGTATGGTTAATGGTTTGAGTGTGAGTTCCTTCAACAAAAGCATCATCCACTGCGCTGACACTCACCGTCTGCGGCACATTCCAGTTTTGGGGTGTGAAGGTTACAGCGGTGCTGCTGAGGCTTAGTTGCGCTCCCCCGTCGAGGTTCACTGTTACATTAGCAGTGGGTTGGGATGTTAACACCACCGTGTAAGTATCCGTAGTTCCTGCTTCCGTCACAGAAGTGCTACCACCGGATTCTGTAATGATTACCCCCGCAGTATCATCGTCTGCGATAGTAACTGAAAAACTTGAAGAAGGGATATTTAACCCGGTGCTTGATGATGCTTTAATGGTAACTGTGACAGTGCGATCGCCCTGAGCTATAAAATCTTCCTTAGATGCGATGGACACGATAATTGGAGTCGTTAGTCCAGGGGCAGGGACAATAATGGGGCTTGGGTCTGTGGTGAAATCATCAGAAATTACCTCAATGGTAACGTTCCCTGTTGAGTTTGACCAAACTGATGCAACTTGGCTTAATACCTCTCCTTCAGTCACCTGACCACTTATAATAGTTCGGAGGTAAAGTACTTCTGGAACTGAAACATCGATATTTGTAGTAGGCATTAGCTTTTGTTTCCCTTAAATTCAGAGTTACAAGTTTGATAGACACTTGTGTAACTTCGTCTAAAGTATGCTGAGTTAAAAAGCCCCCCAGACTTGATTGTGGGTGGTATCAATTTTATCCTGGATTAAAAGCTAAAATTGATGCCTAAAAGCCAAGAAATCCCGAATTTTTGACAAAATTGGGGATTTCACATAACAAATTTTATTAGAGTCAAAACTATGCTGCTTTAAGTTGTAGGCGAAACCGTGCTTTCACGAACAACACGCTTGCGTTGGCGTAATCGGTCGTAGACATCCCTTTTACGAACACCCCCAGCCATCTGATACTCATGGCTATTGTTACCAAATTTATAAGCAATGCCATGCAAAAATTTATCAGAATAGTCTGCTAAATCTTTTTCATTTTCCACAATTTTAGTTAGTAAGACATCAATGGTAGAGAGACTAGTATTGTATTCTTCCAAGTATTTTCTGAGTTGTTCTATTTTTTCATTATAAACTTCAACCGCTAATCCTTCTCCTACATCAAGAGTTGAATTAATAGATTTAATGCTCGCTAGACGAACTTGAGCTTTATCAAGAACACGTGAATTGCGCTTTGCCCTTGCCATAATTAATACTTGCTTGCTACATTTTTCATACTTCTATAGTGGACAATTTTTGAAAAACTTGTCATACGTAAAATTGTTGATTTTTGGGAAAAATTTAAAATTTAATTAACTGGTGACTGTTGACTGTTGACTGGTGAGATAAGGAGGATGGCTTCGCCAAGGGAAAAGGAGAAAGGTTAAAGGGAAAAGGAGGGATCTTTTTTTTCCTCTTTGCCCTTTGCCCTTTGCCCCATACCCAATGCCCCATGCCCAAAAACTTAAATGAAGAAGGGAAAAGGGTAAGGGGGAAAGGGGTTTTAGGGTTCCCCGCAATTAAGATAGGGGTTTCAAGCATAGACGCTGATTTAGAGTCGCACTACGTGTCTCCTAAATCTTCTTTTAATATTCTCCGCAATTAAGATAGGGGCTTTGTACCTTATGGGGAAAAGTTTTACTCTTTTTTCCTTTACCCCTTCCCCTTTCCCCTTTTCCCCTTCTTGGTAAAAATAGGTGTGAGGCAAGTTTGTGTTTGAGAACATCAAGACGGAAGCTGTTGCAGTTTGCGCGTAATACTGAAACGTCAAGACAGAAGCTCTTACAAGCAAAAGGGAAGCTATTGCAGTCTGCGTGTAATACCGAAACGTCAAGACAAAAGCTCTTACAACCAAGGCGGAAGCTGTTGCAGTCTGCGCGTAATACCAAAACGTCAAGACAGAAGCTCTTACAGTCTGCATGTAATAGCATTTTGCGTTCTAAAACGTAATTTTTCCCGTAGGGAGATGGGGAATAGAAATTACGTCTAATGTGAATTATCCAAATCAACGAAATATCAACAATTATTCATCCTGTAGAGACGTTGCATTGCAACGTCTCCACAACCGTTAACCGTCAACCGTCTTCTATGGAATATTTTTTGACATCAAAGTCCCTGATTAAGAAGCGATCGCTAAATTATTAAGATTGCCGTTATAACCAGTAATCTCGATAATTGAGTCGCTGCTGGCAGAGAAACCAGAGGTGGCATCGTTGAGGGCTAAAAAGGTACGGCTACCAAAGCTAAAGGTAGCAGCACCCTTAGCTGCAAAATTAGTCTTAGTTAACAGTGCCCCCACACCTGCGGCATCCAGGCTACTGGCTGTCCCCAACTTCTTGACATCGGCAGCCTTGACGCCATAGACGCCAGCAATCACATCCGTGCCAATTTTCAAATCGGTGATGCGGTCAAAGTTACTCAGCAGAGAATCAGCAAAACCAAAGCAGAAAGTATCATTGCCATTGCCTCCAGTCAAGGTATCAGCACCAGCATCGCCTACTAACACATCATTACCATTGCCACCGATGAGGATATCGTTACCAAAACCGCCGAACAGAATATCATCATCATTGCCACCGATAAGGCTATCGTTACCCAAACCGCCGAACAGAATATCATCGTCATTGCCACCGATGAGGGTATCGTTGCCTAGAATGCCAAACAGAGTATCATTGCCATTGCCACCATCGAGGTAATCAGCACCGTTATTACCGATGAGCAGATCTCTACAATTACCACCAGTTTGACCAGTATTAATTAACACGCTAACATTGCCTTGGCTAATGCCACCATTGCCATCACTTAGGGTGTAGTTAAAGCTGCCATTGCCTGTACTGGTGGGATTAAAGGTTATAGTGCCGTTGTTATTAAAGGTGACAGTACCACCCACCGCATTACTCACCCCGGTAATGGACAACACATCACCCTGGTCTACATCGCTGTCGTTGGCAAGTAGGCTAGCAACAGAAATTGTCAGTGGTGTACCTTGGTTAGCTGTAAAAGAGTCACTACCTGCTACTGGAGTATCATTCACCCCGGTAATGGTGATGGCGATCTCAAGGCTTGCTGTACCATCAGCGGATTGCACCGTGAAGGTTTCAGTTTTAGTTGCACCTGCACCTAAAAATTGCACGGCACTATTGGCAACGCTGTAATTCCAAGTGCCAGTATTGCTGATGGTAAGACTACCCAAGTTGCCTGTGCCTGTAACTGTAGTCTTAAAGGTGTTGTCGCCATCCACATCAGCCACCGTTAATGTACCCGTGGCGGTTAAATTGGGGGTGCTTGTATCTTCGGTAACTGCCCCTGTGGTTGTACCTGTGATGCTGGCGGTGTCATTTACCCCGGTAATGGTGACGGTGATATCAAGGCTTGCTGTGCCGTCAGCAGATTGCACGGTGAAGGTTTCAGTTTTAGTTGCACCAGCACCTAAAAATTGCACGGCACTATTAGCAACACTGTAATTCCAAGTGCCAGTATCGCTGATGGTCAGACTACCAAGGTTACCGCTAGCGGAGGTGACATTGGTATTAAATGTGTTGTCGCCAGTATCCGCATCAGCCACCGTTAATGTACCCGTGGCGGTTAAATTGGGGGTGCTTGTATCTTCGGTAACTGCCCCTGTGGTTGTACCCGTGATGCTGGCGGTGTCATTTACCCCGGTAATGGTGATGGTGATATCAAGGCTTGCTGTGCCGTCAGCAGATTGCACAGTGAAGGTTTCAGTTTTAGTTGTACCAGCACCTAAAAATTGTACGGCACTATTAGCAACGCTGTAATTCCAAGCTCCAGCTGCGGTGATGCTGAGACTACCAAGATTACCGCTAGCGGAGGTGACATTGGTATTGAATGTGTTGTCGCCATTATCCGCATCAGCCACCGTTAATGTACCCGTGGCGGTTAAATTGGGGGTGCTTGTATCTTCAGTAACTGCCCCTGTGGCTGTACCCGTGATGCTGGCGGTATCATTCACTCCGGTAATAGTGATGGCGATCTCTTGGGCAGTACCGTCAGCAGATTGCACAGTGAAGGTTTCAGTTTTAGTTGCACCTGCACCCAAAAATTGCACTGCACTATTGGCAACGGTGTAATTCCAAGTGCCAGTATCAGTGATATTAAGACTACCCAAATTGCCTGCGGCAGAGGTAACAGTGGTGTTAAATTTGTTCTCCCCTGTATCGACATCGTTGACGCTGAGGTTGCCTGTTACTGTCAAATTAGGCGTACTAGCATTTTCGGTAACTGCCCCTGTGGCTGTACCCGTGATGCTGGCGGTATCATTCACTCCGGTAATAGTGATGGTGATATCTTGGCTGTCTGTACCATCAGCAGATTGCACAGTGAAGGTTTCAGTTTTAGTTGCACCTGCACCTAAAAATTGCACTGCACTATTAGCAACGCTGTAATTCCAAGTTCCAGTATCGGTGATGGTCAGACTACCCAGGTTGCCTGTGCCTGTAACTGTAGTCTTAAATCTGTTTTCCCCAGTATCCACATCAGCCACCGCTAATGTACCCGTGGCGGTTAAATTGGGGGTGTTTGTATCTTCGGTGACTGCTGCTGTGGCTGTACCTGTAATGGTAGCCGCATCATTTACCCCAGTAATGGTGACGACAATGTTTTGACTAGCAGTGCCATCAAAAGATTGTACGGTGAAGGTTTCAGTTTTGGTGACCCCTGCACCCAGAAATTGCACTGCACTATTGGCAACGCTGTAATTCCAACTTCCAGTATCGGTGATGGTCAGACTACCCAGGTTGCCTGTGCCTGTAACTGTAGTCTTAAATCTGTTTTCCCCAGTATCCACATCAGCCACCGCTAATGTACCCGTGGCAGTTAAATTGGGGGTGCTTGTATCTTCGGTAACTGCCCTTGTGGCTATACCTGTGATGCTGGCGGTGTCATTTACCCCAGTAATGGTGATGGTGGCAGTGGCACTAGCTGTGCCGCCTCTGCCATCGCTGATGGTGTAGTTAAAGGATGTGGTAGCATTGGTTCCTTGAGGTAAGTAATCGTAGCCATCTGTAAGGGCAGCAGTTCCATTGGTGGGGTCAAAGGTAAAAGTACCGTTGGCATTCACCGTAAGTTTACCGTTGCCGAGGTTAATTTGAGTACCGACATTAGCAGCACTGCCGTTAACCGCAGTCACTGTCAAAGGATTACCATCTGGGTCGCTGTCATTGCTGAGGACATTGCCGTTGAAGACGGTGTTTTCGTTGGTGCTGGGGGCATCGTTGTTGGCGGTGGGTGGGCGATTCGGGTTGTTGTAGAATAACACGGTATTGCCGTAAGTATTTCCAACTAAGGCATCGAGGTCGCCATCACCATCGATATCGGCAAAGGTGGGCGCAGAAAAAGACCCGACATCGCTCAGTCCGAAGGGGTTGGTGCTGAGCGTGGCAAACTGGGGATTGGAGGCAGACCCGGTGTTGCGGAAAAACAGGGTATTGCCGCTCCGGTCTCCGACAAAGGCATCAAGGTCGCCATCGCCATCGATATCGACTAAGCTGGGTGTGGCAAGATTTCCCACCTTGCTCAGTCCGAAGGGGTTGGTGATAGCAGCAGCAAAGCTGGGGGCGGTGGTACTACCAGTGTTGCGGAAGAATATGATATCCCCGGCACTATTCCCCAAAAACACATCGAGGTCGCCATCACCGTCGATATCGCCAAAGCTAGACGAGGCATTCGACCCCACATCGGTCAGCCCAAAGGGGTTGGTGCTGGGGGTGGCAAAGCTGGGGGCGGTGGCACTACCAGTGTTGCGGTAGAAGAAGGTATTACCGACACCATTCACCACAAAGGCATCGAGGTCGCCATCCCTGTCAATATCAACAAAGGTCGGCGAGGCAGAACCCACCCCAACATTGGTCAGCCCGAAGGGATTGGTGCTGGGGGTGGCAAAGCTGGGGGCGGTGGCACTACCAGTGTTGCGGTAGAAGAAGGTATTACCGCCACTATTGCCTACGAAGGCATCGAGGTCGCCATCCCTGTCAATATCGACAAAGGTGGGTCTAGCACCAAATCCCACGTCCGTCAATCCAAAGGGGTTGTCACCAGCGCGAGAAAAGATAGGGTCAGCCATGTTTTTTCTCCTTGAAGTTTAAGTGAACGATTTTAGGACTACGCACAGTCAACGAGATGCGGTTGGAGTTTCCAAATTTGCTGCAAGGCAGCTTCTAGCTGAGTAACCCACTGTTGGGGTTGAAACAGGGGCAAGTGGTGGCGGTGTGCTTGCAATTGGTGGCGAATTGCTGCCAATTCCTGGCGGTAAGTGGCTAAATGCACCGCCTTTTGTTCATAAGCAACAACGGTGTCGCAAATGAGCAAATCTAAACCCGCCGCCGCACAAATGCTGGCTCCCATACGGGCAGCAAAGGCTTTACCAGGGCGGGTGATGATGGGAAGTCCTGCTGAAAGTGCATGAATGGCGGTGGCTCCAGCGTTGTAAACAAAGCTGTCCAGGAATAAATCTGCCAAGGGATAGGCCGCTAGGTATTTTGCCAAGGGCATATAAGGAGCGAACACCAAACGCCCTGGGGCGATGCCCTGTTTTTCGGCAATGTGGTGCAGGGTATCCCTCACCTCTGGGGTGGTTTGAATGAGCCACAACACTGAATTTGGTACTTGCTGCAAAATCCGCATCCAGCAAGCAAAGACTTCCGGGTCAAATTTGTCGCTGCGATTAAAGCAGCAAAATACAAAGGCATCTTTTGGTAAGCCAAAGTCATCCCGACTGAGGGGTTGATGGGCAATGGCTAGGGGGGAAGCAACAAAGGCGTGGGGCAGCTCAATTATCTTTTCGCTGTAATGGGCAGCTAATTCTGGGGGAATTAACCAAGAATCTGCCAAAATGTATTGGATAAATTCTGCCGCCATTGTGCCGGGATAGCCCAGATATTGCACCTGAATTGGGGCTGGTTGGAGGGCGAGAATTTCTGCACGGCTAAAGGTGGTATAGCCTGCTAAGTCAATCAAAATGTGAATGCCATCGCTGTGGATGCGCTGGGCGGCAACTGCTGATGACATGGAGGAGAGATTGACAAAAACATCACACCCAGCCTGAATATTTTCCGTAAATTCATCATGAGCATCCACCAGACTATAGGCATAGATTTCAAAGGCAGAACGGTCATGATATTGAAATACCTGGTGAATTAACGTGCCTACGGCGTGTTGGCGGAAGTCTGCCGAGAGATAGCCTAAGCGCAGTTTGGGATGGGGTGCTGGGGGCGGGATAAAGGCGCAGAGGTGTTTGTAAGGCTGGATGTTACGGATGATATGCTGTGACCAGTGGCGGGCAATGGCGGTATGGAATTCCAAGGGTAGGGGGAAACTATGAATGTTCAGGGGCAGTAATGGCTGGGTCTTGCTATTTGCCAAATGTTGCTGGATGCGCTGTTGCAAAATTTCCAGCCGTTCCTCGTAGTGGTGCCAGTCGCACAAACTCAACCGCAGATGTTCGCGCTGATAAAAAATCTCGGTGGCTGCTGGGTTAAGTTCTAGGGCGCGGTTGTAGCTATTGAGAGCAGCTTTCCATTGTCCTTGGGCTTGCAAGACATAACCTAAGTTGCCATGTGCCAGGGTAAAATCTGGTTTGAGGGCAATAACTCGCTCAAAATAGTTCTGGGCTTTGGTGATGTCGCCCTGCATCATCCACAAACAGCCGAGATTGTGCCAAGCTTCTGCAAAATCGGGCTGGTGTTTGAGGGTATGATGCCAACAGTTCATGGCTTTTTGGGTTTCCCCCAGTTGCCGGAATACATTCCCCAGTTCATAGTAAGAGGTGGCAGTTGGTTGCAGTCGTACTGCGTCTTGTAAGCACTCTGCCGCCCTTAGCCAGGATTGCTGATTGGCGTGTAATCTGCCTAAGTTGAGGTGTGCGACAGCAAAATCCGGTTGGAGTTGAATTGCTTGTTGATAAGCTGCGATCGCTTCCTCTGTTTTTCCCTGAATCTGCCAGATTGTTCCCAAGTTACAATGTGCTTGGGTAACCTTGGGATTGAGGAGGATGATTTGTTGGTAGGTGGCGACAGCCTCCTCTAGCCTGCCTAACCTCTGCAAGGCATTACCCAACTGGTTGTAAGCAGCAATATAACCCGATCGCCAGCGCAGGGCTTCTTGGAAACATCCAATAGCTGCGAGAAAATCCCCCTGTTCTACTAATTGCTTACCCTTGTGAAAGTGTGAATGGGCGACATCGGCAATCAAACTCGCTTGTGATTGGTTTTGTGGCTGTAAATGAAACTTTCCCGTTGCTTCATGGAAAATTAGCCGCAAAGACTCAGCCAATCCCCGCCTTTGCAGTGCTTGGTTAATGGCACGCTCGCAATGTTGTTGTTGAATCAAGGATTGTTGCTGGCAAAGACCTTGGGGATTGAGGCGATAAAAGTAAAGCGATCGCTCTAAATGATAAATTTGAGTAATTTCTGAAACCCGCAGGCACAAATCATAATCTTCTGCGGGTGCAAATTCTGGATTAATCCCTCCAACAGCAGCAAACACCGATTGCCGCAACAAACGAAAGTGGAAGGTCATAAAATCTAGCAACAAACCCATTGAACTGTAGGGAATCTGGCAACGGTGGCCGAGTCCGTGTGTCTCACCTTGGGTATCTATATTTAGATGGTTGGTGTAAACCATGCCGTAATCCGGGTGGCTGTCGAGAAACTCCACCGTTTCTTGTAGTGCCGTTGCTGCCAAGCAGTCATCCGCATCAAGCCAGCCAATGTAATCTCCTCGTGTCAGCTTATGGGCTTGAATCAAAGCTTCTCCCCGCCCCAAGCGATTGCCTGCATAGAAGCGAATCCGCACATCTCGCTGAGCATAATCTTGAGCAATGGCAATTGAATTATCAGTGGAGCCGTCATCCCATACAATTAATTCCCAATCCCTGAAGCTTTGCGCCAACACCGAATCTAAAGCCTGTGCCAAATAAGCCTCAGTGTTGTAAACTGTCGTCACCAAAGACACCTTAGGGCTAGTGGTCTGGCAAGTCAACAATGCTTGGTGAGGGCTGGGCAAAGGGGAAAGGGAAAAGGGTAAGGGATTTAAAACCTTTTCCCCTTCCCCCTTACCCCTTACCCCGCCAATTAAAACCTTTCCCCCTTCCCCTTTACCCTTTTCCCCACCAAGTTCACTTGGCGAACCACTAGTGGCTGGCGGTAAAACTAGAACTTTGTGCCATTGCTGTTTCCCGTCCTTGGTGGTTTGCGGTAGCTGCCAACTTAGTTTTTTTAACAAAGGTGTCAGGGCGATTTCCGTTAACTCTGTCGGCTGGTAAATTACCCTTACCTGATGACAACCTTCCGCCACCAAAGCTTTTTCTAAATACTGCATCAGCTTGGTAGCAATCCCTTGCTGCCGATATTCTGGGACGACAAACAGCGATATCACTTCCGCCGTTTGCTCAGGCAACATTTCTGCAATGGCAAACGCCACCATTTCCACCGCTACCGATGCCGAAATACCCACCAATTCCCCCCGTTGTGGCTGAGTTTGCCAACGTTGCTGCAAACTGGGAAAGGTAAAGGCATCATAATCAGCTAGAGTGCTGGCAGTGAGGTGATAGACGCGCTGGTATTTTGGGGGTTGGGAGACGCGATTCATCGCGTCTGTACAAGTGTCTTCCCACAGTTGGCGGGGCAATCCGGCGACGGGAGCCATACCGCCAAGGCTGGGGCGCTTTGCTGTGGGTTTGGTGGTGACGATGCCACCAGAACCGGGGAAGGTTACTAGGCGTTCGATTTCCTCTGACTGGAAGCCCAAAGCCTGGGGTTGACGCACCCCTGGTAGCACTACCACATCAAATAGTTCTTCCACTACCCCATCTAGTTGTAGCCAATGCACTGTTTCCCCAGTGTTGATGTCGATCGCCATCAGCCCACACTGGGAAGTCTTACCCAGATTAGTCAGCCTTTCTTCTAGAAGTAGTCCGCTAAATGTCGGCGATCGCAATTTTGACAAGCCCACAATGGCGAAGTTTTCCCAAAATGCCAGCCCCCGCACAAACCCAGGACAAAAGGCGATGGGCACAAATTGACTACCATCCAAGTAGCCAAAGTCCCCTGTCCCCGCATTCAACACCCACAGCTTGCCTTGATACCAGCGCGGCGAGTGGGGCATAGATAAACCAGTGGCGATGATGTCATTGCTTTGCACATCAATTACTACACCTCCACCTACTTTGTGATTGCGCCAGCCTGCGGCAGTGTCGGTGGTGCTACAGGCGGTGACATATCTTGGTTTGCCGTCGCGTAACGCTAACCCATTGAGGTGACAACGGTCTTCGGCGGCTAACTTAGAAATAAAGCTTGGTTGCCACAGGGGGATAAAACTATAGTCGTTGCTGATGGTAGCAAGGCAGCTAAAATCAGTATTGACAAATACGATGTTTTCTGAATCATCCATAACTACATCGTGGACATTTAAATCGCCCGTGGTATATGCTGTGCGAGGGATGTAAAGGCGATCTCTAGCGACAAGCCGCTTCGCGTCTACGCTTTGCTGATGTTTTTCTTCAGTTGCGAGTGAATTTTCAAAGCGCCAAATTTGATAACGCGTGCTAACATATATACTGTTGTTGACTGCATACATGCCCATCGGTTTATCAAACAAGCGATCGTGAGCCGCTATCCTACCTTGCTGATTGCAGCCGATAAAAAACAGCCGATTACTTTGATAAGTAGTAAAAGCGAGGCTAATACCCTGAGTTTGCAGCCAGCCCGCTAGCTGTGGCGAACAATTGATTTCTAGTTTGGGAATGTTGGACGAAGAAATGCCGTCACTCAGAGGCAGACTATTTTCCATACAATGTTTAATTCAGTACTAAATCAATCCTCAAAGATAGAGCGATCGCAAAGGGTTGCTGTTTGTAGCAATTGCACTTGTTGTTATCCTCACATCGCCTTCACTCGATCGCACTTTGGGGAAACTGCAAAATGCGATCGCTTTTCACCTAAATAATTGCCAAATTAGTTAACTTACCGCTAAACCCAGTAATCTCAATAATTGCATCGTTGTTTTCTTGGAAGCCGACAGTGTTATTATTCAGTGCCAAGAAAGTGCGGCTACCAAAGCTAAAGCTAGCAGCGCCGTTTGCAGCAAAGTTGCTATTTGTCAACAATGCCCCCAAACCAGCACCAGAAAGACTAGTCACTGCCCCCAATTCCCTGAGATTAGCCGCGCTGACACTATTGGGGCCGTTAATGCGATCGGTGCCAATTTGCAAGTCCGTAATCCGGTCAAAATTACTGAGTGGCGAATCAGTCAAAGCAAAGCGGAAAGTATCAGTGCCTGAACCACCAACCAAGATATCAGCACCCGCACCGCCTACTAGCAGGTCATCACCATTGCCACCGATGAGAATATCATTGCCTAGACCGCCATTGAGGGTATCATTGCCATTGCCACCATCAAGCAAGTCAGGGCCATTATTGCCTATGAGGCTGTCTTGTCCATTACCACCGAGTTGGCTAGAACCAATGAGTAGGTTAACATTACCTGTAGTTGTGCTGCCATTATTATCAGTTAAAGTGTATTGAAAACTACCCGTACCACTATTGGTGGGCAAAAAGACGATGTAATCATCAGCCGAATTGCCAGGGGTGAAATTATTGAATAAAACTGCGCCACCGCCAACAACGTTGCTAATGCCAGTAATCTTCAAGTTATCCCCAGTATCAACATCGCTATCGTTGGCAAGTAAGGTACTGACAGCAATGGTGGTAGGGATGTATTGGGTAGCCAATAAGGAGTCTGTGCCTGCAACTGGGTTGTCGTTGACACCGTTGATGGTTACAGTGATATTTTGACTGGCAGTACCATCAACAGATTGCACAGTGAAGGTTTCAGTTTTAGTTGCCCCTGCACCCAGAGATTGCACTGCACTGTTAACAACGGTGTAATTCCAACTTCCAGTTTCGGTGATGCTGAGACTACCCAAGTTGCCAGTAGCGGAGGTGACGCTGGTGTTAAATTTGTTCTCTCCAGTATCCACATCAGCAACAGTTAATGCGCCTGTGGCAGTTAAATTGGGTGTGCTAGCATCTTCGGTGACTGTGCCTGTGGCTGTACCTGTGATGGTAGCGGCATCATTCACCCCGGTAATGGTGATGACGATATCTTTGGCAGTACTATCAACAGATTGCACAGTGAAGGTTTCAGTTTTAGTTGCACCAGCACCCAGAGATTGCACTGCACTGTTAGCAACGGTGTAATTCCAACTTCCAGTGTCGGTGATGCTGAGACTCCCCAAGTTGCCACTAGCGGAGGTGACACTGGTGTTAAATTTGTTCTCTCCAGTATCCACATCAGCAACAGTTAATGTGCCTGTGGCAGTTAAATTGGGTGTGCTAGCATCTTCGGTGACTGTGCCTGTGGCTGTACCTGTGATGGTAGCTGCATCATTCACCCCGGTAATGGTGATGGTGGCAGTGGCGCTGGCAGTGCCACCGTTGCCATCGCTGATGGTGTAGGTGAAGGATGCGGTGGCGGTGGCTCCTTGGGCTAAGTAATCGTAGCCATCTGTCAGGGCAGCAGTGCCGTTGGTGGGGTCAAAGGTGAAAGTGCCATTGGCATTCACCGTGAGTTTACCGTTGCCCAAGTTAATTTGAGTACCAACATTGGCAGCATTGCCATTGACCTGAGTGACTGTCAGGGTGTTGTTATCGGGGTCGCTGTCGGGGGTGGTGGGGTTAGCAGCAAGGACATTGCCGTTGAGGGGGGTGTTTTCGTTGGTGCTAAATGCATCATTGACGGCAGTGGGGGGGGTGTTGGGGACGTTCTCGAAGAACAATGTATCGCCGTCAAGATTGCCCACAAAAGCATCGAGGTCGCCATCGCCATCGATATCGGCAAAGGTGGGGGTGGCATAAGGCCCCACATCAGTCAGACCGAAGGGGTTGGTGCCGGAGGCGGCAAACTGGGGATTGGTGGCAGTGCCTGTGTTGCGGTAGAACAATGTATTGCCGTTCTGATTGCCCACAAAAGCATCGAGGTCGCCATCGCTATCGATATCGGCAAAGGTGGGCTTGGCTAAATACCCCACATCAGTCAGACCGAAGGGGTTGGTGCCGGAGGCGGTAAACTGGGGATTGGTGGCAGTGCCTGTGTTGCGGTAGAACAATGTATTGCCGTCCTGATTGCCCACAAAAGCATCGAGGTCGCCATCGCCATCGATATCGGCTAAGGTGGGGGTGGCATAAAACTCCACATTAGTCAGACCGAAGGGGTTGGTGGTGGAGGCGGCAAACTGGGGATTGGTGGCAGTGCCTGTGTTGCGGTAGAACAATGTATTGCCGTCATCATTGCCCACAAAAGCATCGAGGTCGCCATCGCCATCGATATCGGCTAAGGTGGGGATGGCATTAAACCCCACATCAGTGAGACCGAAGGGGTTGGTGCCGGGGGCGGCAAACTGGGGATTGGTGGCAGTGCCTGTGTTGCGGTAGAACAATGTATTGCCGTATCTATTGCCCACAAAAGCATCGAGGTCGCCATCGCCATCGATATCGGCAAAGGTGGGTGCGGCAGAAAACCCCACATTATTCAGACCGAAGGGGTTGGTGCTGGGGGGACGGAATTTGGCAGGCGGGGGAGCAGCAGGCTGGTTTTGGAATAACACCGTATTGCCGTAACGTTCGCCGACAAAAGCATCCAGGTCGCCATCGCCATCGATATCGGCTAAGGTGGGTGAGGCATAATTCCCCACATCAGTGAGACCGAAGGGGTTGGTGCTGGGGGCGGCAAACTGGGGATTGGTGGCACTACCCGTATTGCGGTAGAACAATGTATTGCCGAAACGCTCGCCGACAAAAGCATCCAGGTCGCCATCGCCATCGATATCGGCTAAGGTGGGTTTGGCATAATTCCCCACATCAGTGAGACCGAAGGGGTTGGTGCTGGAGGCGGCAAACTGGGGATTGGTGGCACTACCCGTATTCCGGTAGAACAATGTATTGCCGTCAAAATTGCCCACAAAAGCATCCAGGTCGCCATCACCATCGATATCGGCAAAGGTGGGTGCGGCAGAATACCCCACATCAGTGATACCGAAGGGGTTGGTGCTGAGAGCGGCAAACTGGGGATTGGTGGCACTACCCGTATTGCGGTAGAACAATGTATTGCCCTGACCATCGCCCACAAATACATCGAGGTCGCCATCGCCATCGATATCGGCAAAGGTGGGTGAGGCAGAAAACCCCACATTATTCAGACCGAAGGGGTTGGTACTGGGGGCGGCAAACTGGGGATTGGTGGCACTACCCGTATTGCGGTAGAACAATGTATTGCCGAAAGCCTCGCTCACAAAAGCATCGAGGTCGCCATCGCCATCGATATCGGCTAAGGTGGGTGCGGCATAATTCCCCACATCAGTGAGACCGAAGGGGTTGGTAATAATGTTTAAAAATCTTGGGTCAGTCATTTTGGTTTACTCTGTGTTTAAGTTAATTGGGTTTCGACTTCGCTCAACCCACGGGCATGGGGCACTTGTACTGAGCGAAGTCGTTGGCGCAGCCTCTCGCAGAGAAGTATTGGGCATGGGGCATGGGGGGATGAGGGGGATTTTATATTTGCTTTCACATCTTCTCTATCTCCCCATCTCCCCATCTCCCCATCTCCCCACCTCCCTATCTCTGCTCCCAAACTTGCCGCAAGGCAGTTTCCAGATGGGTAATCCACTGCTGGGGCCCAAACAGAGGCAAGTGGTCGCGGTGGAGTTGCAAACCCTGGCGAATTGTTGCCAATTCGTCGGGGTGGGTGGCTAGATGCACCGCTTTTTGTTCATAAGCAACGAGAGTGTCGCAAATGAGCAAATCTAAACCCGCCGCCCCACAAATGCTGGCTCCCATACGGGCAGCAAAGGCTTTACCAGGGCGGGTGATGATGGGAAGTCCTGCCAAAAGTGCATGAATTGCGGTGGCTCCGGCGTTATAAACGAAGGTGTCCAGGAATAAATCCGCTAACCGATAAGCCGCTAGGTATTGTGCTAGGGGCATCCGGGGGGTAAACACCAAACGTGCCGGGGCAATGCCTTGTTGTTGGGCAATGTGGCGCAGGTTATCGCTCACTGAAGAAGAGGAATTGGGGCAGGGGGCAGGGAGAAAAGGAGAGAATTCTCCCCCCTGCTCCCTACTCCCTGCTCCCCTGCCTCTTTTGACCTCAGGGGTGGTTTCAATGAGCCACAACACGGCATTGGGTACTTGCTGTAAAATCCGCATCCAGCAGGCAAAAACTTCCGGGTCAAATTTGTCGCTGCGATTAAAGCAGCAAAATACAAAGGCATCTTTTGGTAAGCCAAAGTCACGCCGATTCAGGGGTGGCTCGGCAATGGCTAGGGGCGAGGCCACAAAGGCATGGGGCAGTTCAATTACCTTTTCGCTGTAATGGGGGGCTAATTCGGCGGGAATTAACCTTGAATCTGCCAAAATGTATTGGATAAATTCTGCTGCCATTGTGCCGGGATACCCCAGATACTGCACCTGAATCGGCGCTGGTTGCAGTGCGAGAATTTCGGGACGGCTAAAGGTGGTATACCCTGCTAAGTCAATCAAGATGTGGATGCCATCAGCATGGATGCGCTGGGCGGCTACTGCTGATGACATTTGAGCTAAACTGACAAAAACATCACATTCATTGCGGATATTATCAGTAATTTCATCATGGATATCCACCAAACTATAGCCATAAATTTCAAAGGCAGAACGGTCATGGTATTGGAATAGGCTATGAATCAGCGTGCCGATCGCATGTTCGCGAAAATCTCCTGAGAGATAGCCAAGGCGCAGTTTGGGGGCTGGTGCGGGCGGCGGGGTAAAGGTGCAGAGGTGTTTGTATGGCTGGATGTTACGAATTACACGCTGCCCCCAGTGGCGGGCAACGGCGCTGTGCAACTCTAGGGGTACAGGGAAACTATGAATAGAAAGGGGCAGCAAGGCTTGGGCATTTTCATCTTGTAGATGCTGCTGAATGCGCTGTTGCAAGGTTTGTAGCCTTGGCTCGTAGTCTTGCCAGTCGCACAGGCTTAACCGCAGATGCTCGCGCTGGTAGAAGATATCGGTGGCATTTGGGTTGAGTTCTAGGGCGCGGTTGTAGCTGGCTAGGGCGGCTGTTAATTGTCCCTGTGCTTCTAATGCTTGACCTAAGTTGCCATGCACTGGGGGAAAATCTGGTTGTCGGGTGAGAACTTGCTCAAAACATTCCTCGGCTTTGCTCATGTCGCCCTGTGTCATCCACAAACAGCCGAGATTGTGCCAAGCTTCCACAAAATCTGGCTGGTGTTTCAGGGCATGATGCAAACAAGCGATCGCTTTTTGGGTTTCCCCTAACTGCCGGAAGACGTTGCTCAGGTCATTGTATGCGGCAACTGTGTCTGGTTGTAGCTGAATTGCTTGCTGTAAACACTGTGCTGCCTCTAGCCAAGATTGCTGATTGCTGTACAATCTGCCTAAGTTGAGGTGTGGGAGGGCAAAATCGGGTTTGAGTTGAATTGCTCGTTGATAAGCCGCGATCGCTTCTTCTGTTTTCCCCTGCATCTGCCAAATTGCCCCCAAATTGCAGTGTGCTTGGGCAACGTTGGGATTGATCAAGAGTAGTTTTTGATAGGCGGCGATCGCTTGTTCCATCTGCCCCAACCCCTGCAAAGCATTACCCAACTGGTTGTAAGCGGCAATGTAATCTGGTTGCACGCGAATCGCTTCCCTAAAGCTGGCGATCGCCCTTTGTAAGTCCCCCTGCTGCACCGACTGTTTCCCCTGCTCAAATAAGGAACGGGCGGATATCGTCAGGAATTTGTGCGTTGCCTTTGGCGGGCGCAGCCATCGCTTTGAGCCATCTGCCCCAAAAGTCGGCATTTGCCAAGTTAGTTTGGCTAATAAGGGTTCGAGGGCGATCGCAGTTAACGCTGTCGGCTGGTAAACTACGCTGATTTGATGACAGCCTTCAGCCACCAAAGCCTTTTCTAAATACTGCAACAGCTTGGTAGCAATGCCCTGTTGCCGATATCCTGGGGCGACAAACAGCGATATCAATTCTGCCGTTTGTTCTGGTAACATTTCGGCAATGGCAAATGCCACCATTTCCCCCGCTACGGATGCCGAGATGCCCACCAATTCACCTCGTTGGGGCATCTTTTGCCACCTTTGCTGCAAACTGGGAAAAGTAAAGGCATCGTAATCGGCTAGGCTACTGGGTGTGAGGTGATAGACGCGCTGGTATTTTGGGGCATTGGGCATTAGGCATTGGGCATCGGGGAATTCTTCGGTGTTTGAGCCTTCCCAGATTTGGCGGGGCAATCCGGGGATGGGAGCCATGCCGCCGACACTGGGGCGTTTTGCCGTGGGTTTGGTGGTGACGATACCACCAGAACCGGGGAAGGTTACTAGGCGTTCAATTTCCTCTGACTGGAAGCCCAAAGCCTGGGGTTGACGCACCCCTGGTAGCACTACTACATCAAATAGTTCTTCCACTAACCCATCTAGATGTAGCCAATGCACTGTTTCCCCAGTGTTGATGTCAATTACCATCAGCCCACACTGGGAAGTCTTGCCCAGATTAGTCAGCCTTTCTTCTAGAAGTAGTCCGGTGAAAGTAGGCGATCGCAATTTCGACAAGCCCACAATGGCGAAGTTTTGCCAAAATGCCAGCCCCCGCACAAACCCAGGACAGAAGGCAATGGGTACAAATTTCCCATCATCCAGGTAGCCAAAATCCCCCGTTCCCGCATTGACTAGCCATAGCTTTCGTTGATACCAGCGCGGCGAGTGGGGCATGGATAAACCCGTGGCAATGATGTCGTTGCTTTGCACATCAATGACCACACCCCCGCCAACTCGATGGTTACGCCAGCCGGCGGCGGTGTCGGTAGTGCTACAAGCGGTGACGTATCTTGGTTTGCCATCGCGCAACGCTAACCCGTTGAGGTGACAACGGTCTTCGGCAGCTAATTTGCAAATAAATGGCGGTTGCCACAGGGGAACAAAACTATAGTCGTTGCTGATGGTGGCAAGGCAGCTAAAATCTGTGTTGACAAATATGATATTTTCTGCATCATCTAGTACGACATCGTGGACATTCAAATCGCCAGTGGTATATGCCTGACGAGGGATGTAGAGGCGATCGCTTTGTTGATATTTTTCTGTTGGCTTAAGTAAATTATCCAACCGCCAAATTTGATAACGTGTGCTAAGGTAGATACTGTTGTTGACTGCATACATGCCCATCGGTTTATCAAACAATCGCTCGTAAGCAGCTAATCTTCCTTGCTCATTGCAACCGATGAAAAACAATCGATTGGTTTGATACGTAGTGAAAGCAAGGCTAATCAACTGGGTTTGTAACCAGGGTAAAAAGTGCGGCGAACAACTAATTTCTAGTTTGGGCGCACTGGATGAAGACATGGCATCACTGCGCGGCAGAAAACTTTCCATACAGCACTTTCTGAGTTTGATTATTTTTTAAACAATAGAAAATCGTCTCCATCCCTTTTGGACAGCAAAGGTATGGAAACAGCACTAAATTATTTAGTAGTTTTATTGACGATAGTTGACTAATACTACGGCTAAATCATATATCTTTGAGCTAATTTCATCAAAAATTAATGGAAACTTAGAAATTTTTGTCTTAAAAATATCAAGAATTTCACATTAATTTATCGTAACATCAAGGGTTTAAGACCCCAACCAAAACACGTAGTATCAGTTAAGTTGGGGTTTAAATCCCCAACTCCAACTGTCTTTAATTTGGAATGCGTGAATTGTTAAGTAATTCACAGTCAACAGTCAACGGTCAACAATATTACACTTTAAAAAACCAGCGTTGGCGATACATCACAACACCAACAGCCCACCACAACAATACTGTGACTATCGCAAAAAACAGGGAACCATTCAGCGCCCCCGCCCAAGATGCGAAAAAATTCTGGTAAATCCAATTGTAGGTACTGGGGGCGTTTTCTCCTGTACCAATAGTGGTTTTGACTAAGATTTTAATCAATAAAACAGACGCGACGAAAAGAGCGATCGCATTTAAACCCATAATTTCAAAAGGCTTACCCCAGCGACGTATCAACCGGACTTCGATGAGTTCATAACAAGCTGCTAGTAACAGTAATGCCCAACCTGTTGTAAAAACCACATAAGAACTAGTCCACAATTTTTTATTAATGGGGAACGTCAACCCCCACGCCCAACCGATAATTAAACAACCAACTCCAAATAATCCTAACCCGATACTTATGCGGGACTGTACAGGCTGGCTGCGTATCCATTGGCCACTGAAGTAACCAGCCAGGACACTTACTATTGCAGGAATACTACTAAACAATCCTTCTGGATCTCCCAGAAACTTGAAACCATCACCTTTATATAAATGTGCTTTGGGAATAATCAAACGGTCAACATAAGCACCAAAATTACCTTCCCGCGTCAGAACTCCCGCCCCATAATCGGGTACTGCTACATACATCATCGCTAACCAATAGCCAATGAGTAGTACTGCTGCTAGTATCCATTGACCTTTGCGCGGGATGTTGAGAACTATTAAAGAAGCCAGCAAATAGGTAATGCTGATGCGTTGCAACACTCCCATGATGCGGATGCTACTTAAATCAAAAGTCCAAACACCTTGATTCCAAAAGCCATTTAGTAGCAATCCCAAAACAAAAAGAATGGCCGCGCGGCGTAATATCCGCCAGTAAACAGCCGAGTTTGGTTTATTACCTTCGGTGTATTTTGACAGCGAAAAAGTCATCGCTACACCAACAATGAAGAGGAAAAAAGGAAATACCAAGTCAGCTAACGTACAGCCGTGCCAATCAGCGTGGGCGAAGGGAGGATAGACATCATCTGCAACTCCCATCATATTGACGAGAATCATCCCAGCGATCGTAATACCGCGAAAAACATCCAGTGAAGTCAGGCGCATAAGCGGAATTTTTTCTTTGATGAGTATCTAAATTACCCCGCCTGATGCAGGTAATCAAGCAAAATTTATAGGTAAAATTTTGTTAATAATTACCACTACTTGCTATGTCAGTCAAAGTTGGAGATACTGCTCCTAATTTCAGTCTACCTGCTCAAAATGGCTCAACAGTTAGCTTGCAAGATTTTCGGGGCAAAAAAGCTGTTGTTTTATATTTTTACCCCAAAGATGATACACCCGGTTGTACAGCTGAATCCTGCGCCTTTCGCGACCAGTATGAAGTTTTTAAAAGCGCTGGTGCTGAAGTTCTCGGCGTGAGTGGTGACTCCACTGAATCCCACCAGCGATTTGCTGCCAAATACAATCTACCTTTTACTCTGTTAACCGACAAAGGCGACCAAGTACGAAAGCTATATGGCGCAACAGCAGCCTTTGGCTTATTCCCTGGTCGCGTTACCTACGTCATTGACCAACAGGGAGTCGTGCAATACGTATTTGATTCAATGTTTAACTTTAAAGGTCACGTTGAGGAAGCGCTAAAAACGCTGCAACAACTTGTGAAATAGGGGAATGGGGAGTTTGGAGTGAGGAGTTTGGAGTGAGGAGTTTGGAGTTTGGAGTGATTTTCCCCATCCCCCTCATCCCCCTCATCTCCCTCATCCCCCTCATCTCCCCAGTCCCCAGTCCCCAATCCCCAGTCCCTATTTAATATGCGACTTTTCCGCCATCGCAACATTCGCATGGGCTGACTTGCCATTCTTACCGTTGGTATGACCGTTACCATTGCGCGGTTGTATCACGCCATAACCGCCGTGGTTACGTTCGTAAATGACATTTATCTCGCCTGTTTCAGCATTGCGGAACATATAAAAGTCGTGTCCTACGAGTTGCAGTTGTTCCAAGGCTTCTGCAAGGGTCATAGGAGGCATGGAAAAATATTTGGTGCGGACGACTTCGCTGGGTAGTTCGGGAGTGCGATCGCCAATCAAATCTGTCACTACTACTGACTCTGCAACAATTTCTTCTGTTGGTTGGGCATGAGTTTTGTGATCTTGACGCCGTTCTTTGTATTTCCGCAGTTGACGGGCAATTTTATCTGCAACTAAGTCAATGCTGGCGTATAAGTTTTCGCTGCTTTCCTCCGCACGGATCACGCTGCCATTGGCATAAATAGTTACTTCAGCCGCTTGTCTAGGATTAATTCGGGGATTACGGGCTACGCTAAGATGCACATCCACTTCATTTGTAATGCTCTGAAAGTGACTAACTGCTTTTTCAATTTTTTGATGTACATACTCACGAATTGCATCGGTGATTTCAATATTTTTGCCGTGGATGACAAGCTTCATGTAAACTCTCCCGCTGAATATTTGGATGTGTGAATTTGCTTTGTATGAAAAGAAGTTGCGGTAAGGTATATCACTCCCGCCAAAACAAATTGTGAACTTTTATCATTTAATGCTGCTGTGCTGTCTCTGAGCTAGCTGCATCTGAGTTTTTCCCAAGTATATCCTTGATTTACCTCCCCATCTCTGCGCTGATATCCAATTGGATATTGACTTAGAACTCTTTGATGAAGATATCTTAACAGTAGCATCTGTGACTACTTTCTCTTTTAAAGCAAGGCTTACAGAACTTTTGATAGTTGCTCCTTGTACGTCCGGTTGAGGTTTGCTTGCTGTCGATCGAGAACACAAGTTTTGTGGAAGTCGATTTTGTTTGAAATGCAAACAATGTTATTAGAGTCATCAGCCAGTAAATTTATTTCTATTCTCTTGGCTTGATGCTGATTGTAGAGAATTCCTCCCAACACCTATTAAGGTTATATATTCAAGCTAGCACTTTGTATTTTCTAATGCATGTTCCCTTGACTTTCCTTTAAATTCCTTTGCAAAGCTTGACATTTTTTGACTCCAGTCCTCTAACTTGAAATATATTTCGTTCGTTTTACAGTTGATTTTTGGCATGATCCATAGTAATAAACCACACAAAAACCGTTGTTTGCTGTATAACCAAGGATTAATGTCTTACTTAGACGCTCATGCATGGCAGCGATCGCTCTTGACTCAACGCATCCATGACCCCAGTCTAGATGACGTGTTAATTCTCTTAGAGCATCCACCCGTTTACACTTTGGGACAAGGAGCCAACTCAGAGTTTCTCAAATTTGAGATTGACAAAAGTCAGTACAATGTGCATCGAGTTGAACGGGGCGGCGAAGTGACTTACCATTGTCCCGATCAACTGGTGGGGTATCCAATTTTAAATCTGCAACGTTATCAAAAAGACTTGCACTGGTACTTACGGCAACTCGAAGAAGTCATAATTCGTGTATTAGCAGTTTATGGATTGCAGGGAGAAAGAATTCCGGCTTTTACTGGTGTTTGGTTACAAGGGCGAAAAGTTGCGGCTATTGGCATTAAAGTCAGCCGTTGGATTACCATGCATGGCTTTGCATTAAATGTTTGTCCAGACATGACAGGCTTTGAGCGCATTGTACCCTGTGGCATCTCTGATAAAGCTGTAGGCAGTTTAGCCGAATGGATTCCAAATATTACCTGCCAAGAAGTGCGTTTTCATGTAGCAGAGTGCTTTGCAGAAGTGTTTGGGGTAGAAATAGTACAGTCCCAGCCCGAAGGGTTTTTCCAGTCTGAGTAAATTTAAGTTTGTAATTATGTAAGAAATACTATAGTAGTCTCATTTAAGTTGTGAGACACTCATAATAATGGCCATATAGCAGTCCTAAATCATTTGTGAAAATTATATATCTCTTTTTTCTTTCTTCTCTTTGCGTCCTTCTCTGACGAGACGCTGCGCGTTGGCGAAGCCTCTCGTAGAGAAGGCGTTCTTGGCGGTTCGTTTCCTTATCTATGTTTTTTACAACTCATTTAGGATCGCTATAGTCGATCGTATCAATGTAACTCTTAAATTGCGCTGATAAAAGCTAATAATTATTTATAAACTATAAAGCTATTTTTTTACAGCACTAAATTCAAAATTTGCCCGTGAATTACTCAGATAATTTCCAGGTATATACCCCATCTTTAACATCACTGAGAGAGCGTGATTGGACAGCTTTAACAGAATTATTTGACAGAGATGATGGTGATGAAATTGAAGACGACATCCACACTAATTTGTTTTGGCTGATACCTGAACCTTGTTGGGAGGATGATCCCTTTGATTTCTTACGTGAATATTTATAAAAAAGAGGGGAAAAGGGGAAAGGGATGAACAGGTCGCGCCACAAGAGGGGCGAGGTTTTTACCTTCCTCATAAAATTTGGATTATTTCGCGCCACAAGAGGGGCGAGGTTTTTACCTTTCCCCCTTCCCCTTTCCCCCTTCCCCTTCCTCATAAAATTATTCATGTAGAGACGCGATTCATCGCGTCTAAAAGACCAAGTATTACGAATGAGGAATTATTTGAAGGCGACTGAGGAAACTACGTAGGCGATCGCTTTGGGGATTGGTGAGAACATCGTAAGCTGAACCTTGTTCTGCCACAACACCTTTATCTAAAAAAATCACCTGATGGGCTACTTCTTTAGCAAATTGCATTTCATGGGTGACGATCGCCATTGTCATCCCTTCTGAGGCTAATTGCTGCATCACTTGGAGAACTTCACCAACGAGTTCCGGATCTAAGGCGCTGGTGGGTTCGTCAAATAGCATAATCTGGGGATTCATACATAAACTACGGGCGATCGCTACTCGTTGCTTTTGTCCGCCAGAAAGTTGTTCGGGATAAGCAGAGGCTTTGTCAAATAAACCGACTTTTTCCAGATATAACCCCGCTAGTTGGGCGCTTTCTTTCGGTGTTTTACCCAGTACTTTACGCGGTGCAAGTGTCATATTCTCCAGGACACTGAGATGAGGAAACAAATTGAATTGTTGGAAAACCATGCCTACTTGTGTCCGTAGTTGCCGTAGTTGGCTATAGTTGACAGTGGGTTGAGATAAGTTGATACCGTTAACTATCAAGCGTCCGCTGTTGATGGTTTCCAAACGGTTAAAGCAGCGCAGGAGAGTACTTTTACCACAGCCGGAAGAACCGATAACTGCAACGACTTCTCCCCGCTTGATTTCGCCTGTGATTCCTTTGAGGACTTTGAGGGAACCAAAGCTTTTTTCGATATTGTCAAAAATAATTGCAGGGGTGGAATTGTTCATTGGCTGTGTCAGTTCCTCTGTTAAGACTTACGCAAGAACCTTTTGAAACTTTTCTTTGCGTCCTTTGCGGTTCGTTTTTTTCATAATTTTGCATAAGTCCTGTTCTAAAGTTGATTGTAATATTTGGAACGAACCGCAAAGAACGCGAAGAGCGCGAAGGAAGAAATGAAAGAGTATGGGTGGATTTAGTTTTGGGCGTTGGCTGCGTTGGTGTGTGGTTGTTGGTATTGGCTGTTTGTTACTGGCTGGCTGTGCTGTGAATCCTAGTGGAGGAAAAACTTTGCGGGTTGCTACTGAACCTGCGTTTCCACCTTTTGAGTTTCAAGGAAAAGGTGGTGAATTGCAAGGTTTTTCTATTGATTTGATGAATGCGATCGCCACTGCTGCTAAGTTTAAAGTAAATTTTCAAAGTCTGCCTTTTGATGGCATGATCCCAGCCCTCCAAGCTAAAACGGTAGATGCCGCCATTAGTTCCATTACGATTACAGAGGAGAGGGCGAAGACGATTTCTTTTTCCCGTCCTTATTTTAAAGCGGGGTTGGCGATCGCAATTCGCGCCGATAATCAAAATATTACTGGCTTTGATAGTCTCAAAAATCAAAAAATCGCAGTCCAAATTGGCACAACTGGTGCCGAAAAGGCTAAGAGTGTTCCTGGGGTACAAATTCGCAGTTTTGATTCAGCACCTCTAGCTTTACAAGAATTAGTCAATGGTAATGTAGATGCGGTAATTAATGACGCCCCTGTAACTTTATATGCCATTAATACAGGCAATCTCAAGGGAATTAAAGTTGTACAGCAATTGCTGACAGAGGAGTTTTATGGAATTGCTACTGCTAAAAATTCGCCTTATTTAGCATTAATCAATGATGGTTTGGATAAGGTATTGAAAAATGGCACTTATTCCCAAATTTACCAAAAATGGTTTCAAGCTAAACCGCCATCATTACCAGCTCAATCACCGTTTGAGAATCAAAGTAGCACCGATGTTGCGAGAAGATTTACGTCAATTAATGTGATTTTACAGGCTATCCCAACTCTATTACAGGGAGCTTTGGTAACGTTGCAATTGACGATCCTTTCGGTAGTATTTGGTTTAATTGGCGGTTCTTTGATTGGAATTATTCGCCTTTCTCATATTGCACCTTTGCGTTGGTTAGCGAGGGGGTATGTAGATTTTTTTAGGGGAACGCCTTTGCTAGTGCAAATTTTTATGATTTACTTTGGATTACCGGCAATTTTGCAAGAACTTGGTTTGACATTTAGTTTCGATCGCCTAGTCGCTGGAGTCATTGCTTTAAGTTTGAATAGCGCCGCTTATATTGCAGAAGTTGTACGTGCTGGAATTCAATCGATTGAAGTAGGACAAAGTGAAGCAGCACAATCACTAGGTTTGAGTTCTGTGCAAACCATGAGTTATGTGATTTTTCCCCAAGCTTTCCGGCGCATGATTCCACCCTTGGGTAATGAGTTTATCAGTTTGTTGAAAGATACGAGCTTAGTTTCTGTAATTGGATTTGAAGAATTGCTACGTAAAGGACAGCTAATTGTTGCTGATAGCTATCGCGCCTTTGAAATTTACGCGGGTGTAGCGGTGGTTTATTTGTGTTTGACGCTACTTTCTTCCCAAGCGTTTAGCCGATTAGAAGCTTGGATGAATCCCGTCAAACGCTAAGGGACTTTCAAAAATAATTTCTCAAAAACCAGAGAATGCTGATTTAGATGCGGTTAAAATTCCTCAGAAAAATAAAACTTTAGGAGGATGGATTATACCTTTTTTCCGGCGAATCTTAGTTCATATGTAAATTTACTTTACAGTAGATGCCAAATCCAATAGAAAAAGTTATCTATTATCAATCAGATAACAGTGTTGCTATTATGGAGTTGTAATCATTAAGAAATGTAAATGGTAGCTATAATTATAAGTCTATTTAACTTGATGATTTCGTGCTTGCTATTTGAGGGCTGAATATACCAGTAAAGCCATGCTCTAATTAAAACTCAGTAAATATCTTTGAACTATTCAATGCAAACCTAGTTTGTGGTGCATTGTAACAGTTTAGTTTGCCAGCCAAAAATTAAAAACTTTTCATTGGAGGAGAAGCAAATGAGAAATTTGAAAGCAATCATAGACAAATCCTCATTTACTAGTGAAGTACCTGCATCATTTGTGGTATTTCTTGTCGCCCTCCCTCTTTGCATGGGTATTGCGATCGCTTCGGGACTTCCGCCATCTCGTGGCATAGTTACAGGAATAGTAGGCGGAATTATTGTTGGTGCCGTTTCCGGTTCTCCAATGCTTGTCAGTGGCCCAGCTGCTGGGCTGGCGGTGATTGTCGCAGAAACAGTTCAACAATACGGCATTGAAATGGTTGGGCCAATTCTGCTGCTGGCGGGTTTAATCCAATTACTCGCAGGTATATTTAAACTTGGCCAGTTGTTTCGCGCCATGTCACCGGCTGTTATCTATGGAATGCTTGCAGGTATTGGGATATTAATCTTCGCTTCCCAATTTCATGTCATGCTAGACGATAAAGCGCGTATACACGGAATTGATAATTTAATTTCTATTCCCAACACCATTTATAAAGCTTTGTTTCCTATAGATGGTAGCGCTCATCACGTTGCAGCACTCACAGGTATAACAACTATTATCAGTCTTCTGCTGTGGGAAAAATTTAAACCCAATAGTTTGAAGTTGATACCTGGTGCGCTTGTCGGTGTTGTAATTGCCACCGTCATTGCTACAGTGTATCGATTACCGATTCAGTATGTCGATCTACCTGAAAATCTGGCACAAGCGATTCAATTACCAACACTTTCCAGCTTACCACGCCTAATTCAAGCACCAGTTTTGATTGATGCGATCGTCATTGCATTCATTGCTAGTACAGAAAGTTTGCTTTCAGCCGTAGCAGTAGATCGACTGCATACTGGCACAAGAACCGATTTCGATCGCGAATTAACAGCCCAAGGAATTGGCAACATTATATGTGGGTTCCTGGGTGCTTTGCCGATGACAGGAGTGATAGCCCGCAGTTCTGTAAATGTAGAAGCTGGTGCTAAAACTAGATTATCAACAATGCTTCACGGCCTATGGTTGTTAATTTTAGTAATTGCTGCCCCAACTTTGCTGAAAATAATTCCTATCTCTAGTCTGGCAGCAATTCTAGTTTTTACTGGTTACAAACTAATCGAAATCGAACATATTCGCCAGTTAAAAAACTATGGACGTTTTCCTTTGGTAATATTTTTTGTCACCTTAGTAACGATTGTTGTTACTGACTTAATTACAGGTGTTTTAATTGGTATCCTGTTGACTGGAGTTTTGCTAATTCACAAAATGTCTGTGCTGAATGTCCAAGTTATTAAGCACGAAAATAATCAGCGAATAGACATTCATTTACAAGGCGCTGCAACATTTGTGAGGCTACCAAAATTGGCGAATATTTTAGAACTTGTGCCTCCAGGAAGTGAATTGCATCTTTATATGCAAGACTTGGCGTATATAGATCACTCTTGCCTCGACTTACTATCTGTGTGGGCAAAACAACAGCAAAAAATGGGAAGCACCTTAACTATGCAATGGGATCGTTTGATAGATCGTAACCGCAACCCATTTCCTCTGTAGGACTAAGGGGCCTCCAAATAAAAAAATAATCAATCGTTTTGGTAAGCAGGGGCAGTTCTTGAGGCAGGGGAGGCAAGAAAATTTACTTATAATTTATTTGTAATCATTAAAACTTAGTAGATAAACTTTACTTAGGAGTGGTCAATATTATATATCATGAAGTTCTGTTGCAATTAGTGCGGTGTGGCGCTAGCGTAAAGTGGACAATTTGACAATCTTTTATCCTGAATCTACTTGGCGTATAGTCATAATCTGTTCGCACGCAACAAGACTTGATTTATGGTTCAGAAGCTTGAAAGAAAACGCCAGAGCGCTGGGTTCCCAGAGACTGCTCCCGCTGCTAATCCTGTATTTTTTAGAACTTATAGCCGCCGTACAAAGGCAGGGTTGAGGGAAACATGGGATGAGGTATGCGATCGCACTTTACAGGGCTTAATCGAGTTAGGAAAACTCCGTCCAGAAGAAGTTGCCATCTTAGAACGGATGCAACGCAACCTGAAAGCTATGCCCAGTGGGCGCTGGTTATGGGTTGGCGGTACAGACTGGATAACCAAACCAAAGAATTTTTCCGGGGCTTATAATTGCACCTCCACCAATCTAGAAGACTGGACTGCCTTCGGATTAATGATGGATTTGGCAATGATGGGCTGTGTGCGATTCGTTGGCTAGAAACCAAACCTGATAAGGGTTTTGGAGGATTAGCCGCAAGGTAAATCTACCCAAAAGGTAAGAACCTTGACAACTTGATAGTCATGTTGGTGACATCGAAATTAACAAAGGTTAAATCATAGGAAAATCCAATGGTTAACCCGAAATTAATAAACAAACTCGATAAAGTCCAACCCCCTCAGTGCAAGGGTGAAAGCACTTTCCCCACGGTAGCGACTAGTCATCAATCCGTGAAGCGGGAATGAACGGTGGTAAGAAGCCAGTCCAGGCTTCGACTCCAACTAGCAGGAGAATATGGTTAGCGAAAGCGAATCTACGTCTGAATCATCGTGAGCATATAAAACAGCCTAGTGGACTAACAGGCTGTGCCAAAAGGCAAGGGTAGAGTGACCGGAATCACAACCGTTCGGTCTGCACCACTCGTAACCCCGGTGAACAGTAGAAACCTAAACTCTCGACCAATGACTATCAGGAACGAAGTAACCACATAGATTCTCTCAGGCAGGTCGATACCTGAGTAGGTGCTAACCGGATGAACTATGTGGCGAGATTGAGTCAGAAGCTAACGCCTGCGGTAATGCGTAGGATACGCTGACGGACTCACGGAAAACAGATATATGTAAGTACAAGTAGTAATGAAGACGACTAAAACGAGTTTTAAGACTACGGTGGTATGGAACAAAATCAACTGGAAGAAAATCCAGAGGATGGTGTTTAAGTTGCAAAAGCGCATACATAAAGCTGCTCAACGTGGGGATGTCAAAGCAATGCGACGACTCCAGAAAACCTTAATGAAATCCTGGTACGCCAAGCTACTAGCAACGCGAACAGTGACCCAAGACAATAAAGGTAAGAACACAGCAGGGGTAGACGGAGTAAAATCACTCGGATACACTCAACGTCTGACACTAGCTAGAAATCTAGGAACTGCGTCTAAGGTTAAACCAACCCGTAGAATCTGGATTCCTAAGCCAGGAACAGACGAAAAGCGACCTCTAGGAATTCCCACAATGGCAGATAGAGCATTACAGGCACTAGCCAAGTTAGCTCTAGAGCCAGAATGGGAAGCAAAATTCGAGCCGAACAGTTACGGGTTCAGACCAGGAAGGGCGGTACACGATGCCATCGAAGCTATATACTTAGCAATACACTGTAAAGCTAAGTACGTCCTAGATGCTGATATATCCAAGTGCTTTGACAACATTGACCATCGAAAGCTACTGGACAAACTAAACACATACCCATCCATAAAACGGTTAATCCGCGACTGGTTAAAAGTAGGCTTTATGGATGAACGCGATATGTTCCCGACTGAAATGGGTACACCACAGGGCGGAGTCATTTCTCCGCTACTGGCAAATATCGCACTCCACGGTATGGAAGAGGCAATTAAGGAATATGCCAACACCCTACCTACTTATAGGAATCATGGGAGAAAGCAAAACCGTAATGCCCTCAGTTTGATTCGTTACGCCGACGATTTTGTAATTATCCACGAAGACATCAATGTTGTATTAGGGGCAAAAGCTGTAATCGAAGGTTTCTTAAAAGACATCGGCTTGGAACTCAAACCAAGCAAGACCAGAATTTGTCACACTTTTGAAGAATATGAAGGGAAACAATCCGGATTTGACTTCTTAGGTTTTAATATCCGACAATTCCCGGTCAATGATGGGATGAGCGCAAAAGCACCAAGATCAAGTGAAATTTTGGGATTTCAAACAATCATCCAACCTAGCAAAAAAGCAGTACAGCGTCACTATCAGGTTATATCTAAAATCATCAACTCCCATAAGGCAGCACCACAAAAGGTGATTATCCAGAAACTCAACCCCATTATTCAAGGTTGGGCAAACTACTACTCATCCGTTTGCTCCACTGATGCTTTCCGCGATTTAAATCACATGATTTATACCAAATTAATATCATGGGCAAGGTACAGACACCCTAACAAAGGTGCTAAATGGGTAGTTGATAAATACTGGATAACAGTAGATGGGGATAACTGGGTGTTTGGCTACATTAACCCAGACACAGAAGAAAGATATATCCTTTCAAAGCATACATGGACAAAAATCGTCCGCCACACTAAGGTTAAAGGCGATGCTTCACCATTTAACGGTGATTTCGTCTACTGGGGAACAAGAACTGGAAAAAGTAAAGAAATTCCTTCTTTACTTGCAAAAATCCTTCACAAGCAGAAAGGTAAATGTGCTTATTGCGGTCTAACTTTTACACTAGAAGACCAAATTGAACTTGACCACATTATACCAATCAGCTTAGGCGGGAAAAGAAAGTTCGATAATATTCAAGCATTGCATAGACATTGCCATGACCAAAAGACTGCCAAAGATGGTAGTCTGAGTAGTTCCCATGATAAGGGTATGTTTTCTGAGGAGCCGGATGAGATGAAAGTCTCATGTCCGGTTCTGGAGACGAGTAGCACTCGTGAGGGTGTTGCTTAGTTTAATGGTACTGGAGCCATGCTAGAACCACAATATATTAACCAGTTGCCCCCCATCCGTAATCAACTGAATGTCACTGTACAAGGTGAAATTGGTAGTACTGTTAAAATTGCACGTCGTGAATATACTCAAACACATATAGAAGGCAACAAGGTTACTATCCACGTTGGAGATAGCCGTGAAGGCTGGGTTGAATCCTATCAAACTCTGTTGGAACTCTCCACAGATGAACGTTTTTCAACAGATGTTGAAGTATTAGTTGATATCAGCGATGTCCGCAAAGCTGGAGAAACTCTCAATGGCTTTGGAGGAGTTGCTAATCCTGTGAAATTGCCAGGACTTTATCAGCGTTGTGCATCTATCTTGAATAAAGCTAAAGGGCGACAATTAAATTCAGTTGAATGCTGTCTATTAATCGATCAAGCGGCTGTAACAATTGTTGCAGGTAATATTAGGCGTTCAGCTGGTATGAGGCAAGGTTCTAGCGAAGATAGTTTGTTCGTGGATGCCAAAGATAACTTATGGCAACAGGATCGAGATGGCAACTGGCGAATCGATCCAGAACGTGATGCTTTGAGAATGGCCAACCATACCAGAGTTTTTCACCGTAAGCCGACATTAGAAGAATGTATCGGCGCTGTCCGCAAACAATATTATAGTGGCGAAGGCGCGATTCAATGGGCTGGTGAAGCTGTCGCCAGAGCAAACATAGATTTGTTGCCAACACAGGCTTTAAAAGTTGATTTTTTGAAAGCTTATAACCAAGGAACAGCAAAACAATGGTTGCAAGAACGCTATCCTCAGCTTGATGCTGATGAGCTAGAACATCGTTTGGCTCGCTATGGGCTAAATCCGTGTGGTAATTGATTTTGCCTCACGTTAAAAACCTCGCAAAAACGGGGAAAGCTGAGATGCTAATCCCGTGGTAATCAAAGGAAGTAAAAAGCCTTTGACACCGTACAGCGTAGAGAGTGAAACTAGATACCAATTCGTAATTCGTAATTAGGAATTAATAAATTCAGATTTTAAAGAATTGGTATTACACCTAAGATAGGCGTCTAGAATATAATCTCTCCAAGAGTGTGGGGGCATATGTAAAAAGTGATTTTATTATTGAAGTCACATATGCAAAAGGTACGCGGAGCTACTGCAAATTATCAAGCAGTAGAACTAGAGGATAAAAAGCCTCTAGGGTAACAAAGAAAGGAAATCATCGGTAGTAACTTCCACTGCAACTTGTCTGAGGTTCACCTCAATCAAATCGATCCATATAACTACAAAGAACAAGAGGAGGCTTTCACCGCAGGGGCGCTATCTGTAGCAGCACTTTTAAATCATAAATTCCTCGAACCACGCTATCAATATAGTCGTGAATTAGACCCAATTGTTGGAGTTTCTTTTACAGGTTTATTTGATTTCTTTGTTCATGCTTTTGGTGTTGATTGGCTGCGTTGGTGGGAAGCAGGAAGGCCTGCAACTTCCCAAGGATTAGCTTTTAAGCGCGAAGAAGAGAAATATTTAAGTTTTTGGAAAGATACTGTGCATCGAGTTGTTTGGGATTATTGCGATCGCCACAATCTCAAACGTCCAAATCGTTGCACTACAGTCCAACCCAGCGGCACTAAGGCTTTATTAACTAATGCTAGTTCGGGATGGCATCCCCCCAAAGCCCAAAGATTTATCCGCCGCATCACCTTCGGCAAAAATGACCCCGTAGCTTTAGCCTGTATTGACTATGGTTACAACGTTATTCCCTCGCAATCAGACAAAGACGAACAAGGCAATTTACTCAACGATCCCTTCGATCCACGCGTCAGTGAATGGCTGGTGGAAATCCCCGTTTCCGTATCTTGGGCTGATTTACCTGGAGCAGATGAAGTTGATGTTTCTAAGTTTTCAGTCTCAGCCCAATTCGATTTTGTCCTCCAAGTTCAGCGCTCTTATGTGAGTCACAACACATCAGCAACTTTAGAACTCCGCTCTGATGAAGTCGAAAGCCTTGGACAGCGCATCTATGAAAGTATCCAGAACGATGAAGGATATATTTCCGCAGCACTTTTAGCCCGCTTTGACGATTTGCAATCATTCCCCCGTTTACCGTTTGAACCAATAGATAAAGCAACCTGCGATCGCTTAACTCAAGAACTGCAAGCACGCCGCAAAACAGATGATTTCTGTGCAGCGCTAAGCCGCTACGATTTAGGTGAAATGACAGAAGCTGGCCCCAGTGGTTGTGACTCTGATAAGTGTATGTTTCCCGATCAGCAACCAAGTTCATAAGGGGAGTGGGGGCTAGGGACTAGGGACTAGGGACTGGGAACTAGGGAAGAGTTTTTCTAATACCCAATACCCAGTACCCAGTACCTAATACCTCATGCCCTGACACGTTACGATTAATTAAAAAGTAATAATTTTTTACGGCAGAGCCAGGAGACTTTTAATGTTCATTGATGAATTGTCACCTATATTCAGAGAATTTACTCAGCACCCAGTCTCATTTCTCGGTGGGCTATTCTCCGGTGTGCTTCGACTCAACCTTGGAGACGATCCTGTTAAAACCTGGCTGGATCAGCAAACCCACTCAAATAGCTACACTGCCAACACAACGGAGGCACATAACGGCAAAGCCACTGGCCCTCAGCGAATTGCGATTGATTAAATTCTGGAAAAATCCCAAATCCAGTTAATCATTTTGGCAAAGCGAACCATCTCACCGCTCGTAGATATCTGGACAAAGCTACCCAAGAGTAGACAATGCCGAGCCTTCTAGGTTTGTAATCTTAGTCCAAAGTCCTAAAACTATAGGGATAAACGGCAATCCCTCTATCCCATTCATAAAGTTTGGGATTACTTTTCTAGCAATATTTAAACTTCCATTGGTATCTGCATTTATAGTTTTACCAGTGGAGGTTTTGTATAAACCACGCTTAACATGCTTACCACTAAAAACAGGGTTACTGTCTGATTTAGCTGTGTAAACAGGCAATTTATCACCGTCTAATGCACTGGCTTTTGAAGTGTAACTCTCTTCAGTCATCACAACTTCAATACCAGCTAATCGCGCTTTGTATGTCAGCAAGCTGATTAATTTAGTGTGAGGTATTTTAGTAAAGTTTTGATTGTTCTTTTTGCCAATATTGATATCTTGCTTCCATCCTTGGTTGTTGCCAATAATTAATTGACTAATATCATTTAACTGACACCAATCAATTACTCTACGACTGACGGTATGGAGATGAAGAAGGGAAAAGGGTAAGGGGGAAAGGGGTTTTAGGGTTCCCCGCAATTAAGATAGGGGTTTCAAGCATAGACGCTGATTTAGAGTCGCACTACGTGTCTCCTAAATCTTCTTTTAATATTCTCCGCAATTAAGATAGGGGCTTTGTACCTTATGGGGAAAAGTTTTACTCTTTTTTTCCTTTACCCCAACCCCAAGACCCCTTTTCCCCTTCTTGGTAAAGCTAGATAATCGCACTCTTTCCAAAACTCGTGCTGTCGTCGGATAACGTGTTTTTCAACTAATTGCATTTGACTCGACCTTTCCAATGCCGTATATAGTCAGTATACTAACATATGTAATTTAAATCAATGCCATTCCAGAAGAATAATAAACTTGGAGCTAAAAAAATTATCAAAGAAGAGTTAGACCAACTACCCATTTGCTTTAAAGGTAGGGCAGGACAGCGAGAAAAACTAAAAACCGTTCCTGATTGGCAAGAACGTCTGAGAGAATATGTTGATGAGTTGATTAGAGATGTAGACAACCAGTAAGCTTTGTCTACATTTGGACAGAAATTAAGTTGCAGTTTCAAACCCCATCTGTCAGTTTCCCTTTGTGTCTTTACCTACAGCAGGGTGGTTTCATCCGAAAAAAGAAAAATACATAAGTCTTGATTTCTCGTTTTGTGGTATGATTTTTTACACTACTTACATTCCTCTCCCCCGTGGGGGAGAGGCTTTGAAACGCAGTTTTAGTTTTTCTCTGCTTGTATGAAACCACCCTGCTTTGTGTCTTTACCTACGGGGGAATCAAGGACTGTAGGGGGGTGAAAAATAAGTAAAAAGAGTTTGTAAAATCTCGTACTTTGAAAAACGTCACAATCAGTTATTATAAAAACAGTCGTTGAAAACCCTTGAATAACAAGCGCTACGCGCCGTATTATGTAATACGTCTGCGTGATGAAAACGGTTTGAGGTGTTTACGCTTTACTTCACGTTCTGGTAAAATTAGGTTTAACAGGAACGGTAATCAACCTGTATAAAAACCTAAATGCTTAACGGCAATCTGTACCTTGACAATTGAAGATATGGGGTTCTATTCCATAGTTCTAGTTCCTGCCCAGGAATAGGTAAAATCTTCATGGGGACTAGGCGATCAGAATTTCAATCAAACAAATTTTGGAATCATCCAACTACCGAGGGGCACTCGGAAAGTAAACGCTTGAGGAGAGAACCACCTCTGGGTTAGATACCGCAAGGGGTCTAATCTAAGTGGACTCGTTGAATCAAGAATCCCCGTCCGCGACGGTCGGGGAGTGTCAAATGAGCGTATGTGTAAGTTCAGCCAATGCTACCTGATTTACTGCTCCCCTTAAACATTCACCAAACTACTGGTGAATGAAATACGAATATGCAATATTTGCAACTTTGTTAAATCTGTTTTTCAGCTGAACTAATCGCTCTTTGTTGAAAATTACCCGATCTCACATGACTATTTACGTTGGAAATCTCTCCTACCGCGCGACTGAAGCAGACTTAAGAGCAGTGTTTGCAGACTACGGCGAGGTCAAAAGAGTTGTCTTGCCTACTGACCGCGAAACAGGGCGTCTGCGGGGCTTTGCCTTTGTTGATATGAATGAAGATGCTCAAGAAGACGCAGCCATCACAGAGTTAGATGGTGCAGAATGGATGGGTCGTCAACTGAGAGTTAACAAAGCCAAACCACGAGAGGATAACCCACGAGGTAGCTGGTCGAAAAAACAAGATTTTTAATAACAACGACTTTCTAGTGTAGCAAATTATTTCTGAGTCATGCAAGACCAAGTGGCTGAAATTGACTAGAAACAATTAGGCAAGAAACAACTTGATAGAACTATGTCCGACTAGTCGCGATCGGTTAAATAAGTATCACGACTAGTCGGTTCTTCTCCAGCTAAAGATCCTATAGCCAACTCAATCAACATGGAAACATGGAATCCCTAACCTCTCGTATGCAGGCGATACAATCGCCGATTATTCCTGTGGTTGGGGAACTAATAAAAAATTCTCCTGGGACAATATCTTTAGGACAAGGTGTTGTTTATTACAGTCCACCACCTGAAGTAGCAGATTTTTTACTGAAATTCTTCGCCGAACCTCGTAATCATCTATATAAATCAGTTGAAGGAATTCCCCCATTGGTGACAGCACTTGCAGGAAAATTGCAAGGCTTCAACGGTATTGAAATCAATGGGGAAAACTGCATCGTGGTGACAGCGGGAAGCAATATGGGATTTATGAATGCCATTCTTGCAATCACCAACCCAGGCGATGAAATTATTTTGAATACACCCTACTATTTCAACCACGAAATGGCGATCGCAATGGCTGGTTGTCATCCGGTGTTAGTAGAAACGGATGAAAATTACCAACTGCGAAACGAAGCGATCGCTCAAGCAATTACTCCCAAAACAAAGGCTGTGGTAACTATTTCGCCCAATAATCCCACTGGGGTTATCTATAGTGAAGCGACATTACGTCAGATAAATGAAATCTGTAGGACTCACAGCATTTATCACATCAGCGATGAAGCTTATGAATACTTCACTTATGACGGTGCAAAACACATCTCACCTGCTGGATTTGCTGGTAGTAACAAGTACACAATTTCTCTGTATAGCCTTTCCAAAGCCTACGGTTTTGCAAGTTGGCGCATTGGCTACATGGTGATTCCTCAACACTTACTTGTCGCCGTCAAAAAAGTCCAGGATACAATTTTAATTTGTCCACCAGTAATTTCTCAATATGCAGCCTTAGGAGCATTGCAGGCAAAAAAAGAGTATTTGAAGGAAAATATTGCAGTAATTACCCAAGTACGACAACTAGTAATAGATTCCCTAAATCGTCTCCAAGGTTTATGTACTATCACACCTGCCAATGGTGCTTTTTATTTTTTCCTGAAAGTTCATACTCAAATGGATGCTTTTGAATTAGTTAAAAGACTCATCCAAGAATATAAAGTAGCAGTTATTCCAGGTACAACTTTTGGCATAGAGAATGGATGCTATCTACGTGTTGCTTATGGTGCGCTACAACAAGAAACGGCAAAAGAAGGTATACAAAGATTAGTACAAGGGTTGCAAAATATAGTTAGTAATTAATCAATTGTGGGATTTTAAATTTAACATTTTTCCTATAATTCAAAATCCAAAATTACTGAACTTAGAAGTTGATATTAAACTTACAGCGTATTTTAGGTAAATGAAGTACATGGGTAGGGGCACAGCCATGTTCCCTACGATGGTCTGTACCTCACCAAGCTACAATATTGTGTATGAAAGCGTTACACTGTATGAGTATAAATATTTTGAGATCAAAAATCCAACTTTGAAAACATGCCAATTATTAATAAATTAATTGAAATTGAAACAGAACCAAAAATTAATATTCATAACATAACACCGCAAATTCAAGAGTTGATTGCTTCAACATCAATCAAGAATGGACAAGTTTTAGTATTCTCTCGACACACTACAACAGCTTTGGCTATCAACGAAAATGAAGTCAGATTGCTAGAAGATATAAAAGTTTTCTTGCAGAAATTAGCCCCTGAATCAGACAGCTATTTACATAATGACTTGCATTTGAGAGATGTTCCAGAGGATGAACCGATTAATGCTCACTCTCACTTAATGGCAATGATGCTCACCACTAGTGAAATAATTCCTATTGTGGATGGTAAATTAGCCTTGGGAACCTGGCAATCTGTATTATTTTTTGAGTTGGATGGCCCGCGTAAAAGAACAGTATTTGTGCAAATTTCTGGTGAATAATCTAACCTTATACTACAATGCTTGCAGATTATCTCAAATCTAAGAGCATTAGGAACATGACTAAAAAATTCATCAGTTAAATAGGGTTTTTCAACATATCTTCTATCAAAGTTAATGGATATTTATCAAGTTGGAATTCGTCCACTGTTGTTCAATCTGGTAAAAGCAGATCCAGAGTGGTTACATCAGCAGACAATTCGCAGTTTTAATTGGCTATCACAAACAGGGACTTATCCTCCTGCTAGTTGGGTAAATCACAGCCTACAAAAATCTTTGTGTTTGTGCGATTCACGCTTAGAACAAAATTTGTTTGGGCTAAAGTTCCCAAATCCTGTGGGTTTAGCCGCTGGGTTTGACAAAGATGGTGTTGCTGCTAGGATTTGGCCTAGTCTAGGTTTCGGTTTTGCGGAATTGGGAACTGTAACTTTTCATCCGCAGCCAGGAAATCCTCGTCCCCGATTGTTTCGCTTGCCGTTGGATAAAGCTGCTCTCAATCGAATGGGCTTTAATAATAATGGCGCTGCGGCAATGGCAGCAAGATTGGCACTAGAAAAACAGGAGTTAACTCGGTCAATACCCATAGGGATAAATTTGGGTAAATCTAAGTTAACTCCTCTAGAAGCAGCTGCACAGGATTATCTTGATAGTTTTCGCTTACTCAAGGATTTGGGAGATTATTTTGTTGTTAATGTCTCTTCGCCAAATACACCAGGGTTGCGATCGCTCCAAGATGCTGCCATGCTCAGTGCCATCTTAGAATTATTACAAACAGAAAATACTGCACAAAAACCTATTTTTGTCAAGATAGCGCCCGATTTAGAATGGGAAGCGATCGCTGACATCATAACTCTTGCTCAAACCTACCAGTTGGCGGGAATTATCGCCACTAACACCACTATCCGCCGTGATGGACTCAAAACCCAGGTGATTGAGCAAACTGGCAAATCACCCCAGTTAGAGGCTGGCGGAATTAGTGGTGAACCATTGCGCGATCGCTCCACTGAGGTAATTCGTTTTATTTGGCAGCAAACTCAAGGACAAATCCCCATTATCGGCGTTGGTGGCATTTTTTCCGCAGAAGATGCTTGGGAAAAAATTATTGCTGGTGCTAGTTTGATCCAGGTTTATACAGGCTGGATTTATGAAGGTCCATTGATGGTACGCCGGATTCTTAAAGGTTTGCTTTCCCATTTAGAACAAAGCGGATTAAATTCCATCAGCGAAGCTGTAGGTTTAGAAGTAAAAAGTAAAAACTAAAGCTTTAAAGTTCTTTCTTTTGCCTTTTGCCTTCTTATTATTCGTCCAGTGGGAAAAATTCCTTAGTTTTTTCTGAGTATGACCAGGCGATACCATCGGGGTCTCTGCTGCGACTCCACTCAGGAAATTCTGGGTCATTTCGACGTTTATAAACCGTGCTGGAATAGACATTTAGCCGCTTAGCTAATTCAGATTGAATCAGCGAGCCAAAAACTAATTGTTTTTCCAGTGTTCGTGTTACTTCGTTATGGGCTGGCTGTGGGAGTGATTCAGTTTCTAGTTCTTCCTCCTGTGGGGTTGGTGGCGGTGGTGCTAAAAGCAATGGCTGCGCCAACGTCTGCGACGAACGCGCAGTTTTTGTAACTGCTTGAGCAGGAAGTTGTTTGACAGGCTCACTACTGTCCAGAATGTTGCCCAGAATGCTGCCAGTTATAAAGTAATAATGCTGACTTTCGTCTTCAGAATTTACGATACTAGCGCCAAATTCCTGAGCTTTACTATCTAAGTAGCGTTTTGCGGTTGTTCCAGGAAAATTACCCCTGATTGCCAAGTCCATTGGCGTCAGTTTGCCCTGATTTTCCCGAACTAACTGATGAAAAAGTGGGTTAACTCGTCGAGTCCACTGTTGCCATTGATATTCCTGCCAAAGCTTGAAGCCAATTACCAGCACAATTGCTGCCAGTAAAATTCTCCAGGTGGCAACTAGGAAAATAATCAAAAACGAGAGGGGCAAAAGTATAACGAGAAAAGCCTTACCGTTACCTTCTATGGATTTTTCACTCATGCCGATTTTTGCCAAGTGAATTTTTAAAAATAGTATTATTATCTTGGCAAAAATTTGGACGTTTTTTTGTATAGTTTGGCAAATTTGCCGGCAAAAAGTTTCTTTGCTAGGTGTTATAGCCCCTCAAACCCGGCAAATTGAACGCTGGAAGTGAAAAATACAGCAAAAATTGTTTGTTAGATGAGGTGGGGGGTGGCGATGCCTGTGGCGGGCTACGCCTACGCACTTGCACACACTAATACAAATAAATTAGCTTGCCAAACACTTGACACTAAATACTACATATATTACAATAATAATACAAGCTGATGTTCATCAAGGAGTTAGCTTTCGTAAGTAGCGGATAGCTTAAACAACAGAGCGCCCACCTCGCCTGTAAAGGCCGATATATCGAGGGTTATCGCATATAACTAAAACACCCTTGATAAAACTTCTGGAGATGCAGGTGAAAATCCTGCTCCGCTAAACCAAATGATTTTAGATTTTGGATTGAATCTAAAATCCAAAATCCAAAATCCAAAATTTTCATGTGGTGGATAGCTCAGTGGATAGAGCGCCTAAATATCCTTATTCATCCCTTGCCTGCAAAGGCCGACGAATTGAGGGTTATCGCCTGCCAAGCGGGAGGTCGCGGGTTCAAATCCCGCTCCACTACACCAATTAATTTTAGATTTTGGATTGAATTTAAAATCTAAAATCCAAAATCCAAAATATTGATGTGGCGGGTAGCTCAGTGGTAGAGCGCTAAACATCCTTGTTCACCCCTTGCCTGCAAAGGCCGACGAATTAGGGTTATCGATTAGGGTTCGAGAGGTCGCAGGTTCAAATCCTGCTCCGCCACCCAAAACAATTTTAGATTTTAGATTTTGGATTGAATCTAAAATCCAAAATCCAAAATCCAAAATATTCATGTGGCAGGTAGCTCAGTGGTAGAGCGCCGAAAAACATCCTTGTTCACCCCTTGCCTGAAAAGGCCGACGAATTAGGGTTATCGCATTTTAAGCCGGATGTCGCAAGTACCCTACGGGAAGCAAGCTACAAATCTTGCCCTGCCACCTTTCATTTTTGCCTGCAAAGGCCGGGAGATGAAGCGATGAATTACAATTTTTTCACTAAAAAGAAAACAACTACACCACAAAATCAGCCTATCCCCGGACGGGAAGCCGAGATGATTCAAGGACGTTCCGGTAGTTGGATGTTTGATGCTGGCATTTGGAAAATGCTGCGTCGTTGTCTTTTGGTTGGCACGGCAAAAAGCACTTACTACGCTGGGAAACAAGAATTAACTGAAGATTTTGTGACAGTTGTTAGACAAGCCGTTGCTGAAAATCCCAGCCGTGTGGCGGAAGAAATTCTTTATGCTAGCGATGGACGCGCCATCAATAACAGTGCGCCAATCTTGGCTTTAGTTTTGCTGTCAATGGGTGAAGCACCAGGAGCAAAACAAGCGTTTGCTGAAATTTTCCCCCAAGTTGTCCGTACTGGTAGCCACTTCTACGAATGGCTGAACTACACCAAATCTCTGCGGGGATTTGGCAAAGTGGTGCGAGAAGCTGGTAAAACTTGGCTCTCACGGGAAGATGTCAAAGGCTTAGCTTATCAACTGTTGAAATATCAACAGCGTCAAGGCTTTACCCACCGAGATGCATTGCGGTTGTTCCATGTCAAACCGCCTACAGAAAATCACCGTCAACTATTTGAGTGGGTAGTTAGAGGCTGGGAAGAATTGCCAGCAGATATTCCCTCAGAAGCGTTGGCGCAGATTTGGTGGTATGAATGGCTCAAGCGGAATCCTACCCAAACCCATGAAGCTATTTTGCAAGGACGCCTAACCCACGAAATGACGGCACCCGTAGGCAAAATGGACAAAGCTGCTTGGCAGTTGCTATTTCAGGAAATGCCAATCGGGGCAATGTTGCGTAACCTGGGTTCTTTGACTGAACTGGGTGTGTTGCGAACTGATGAGGGCGCCAATTTAGTGCGAGTGGAAGCAGTTCTCAACAACAAAGAACATCTGCGTAAAGGTCGCATTCATCCGATTGATGTTTTGAAAGCACTCAAGACATATCAATCTGGTGGTAGATTAGGACGCAGCCAGAAGACTTGGAACCCAGTTTCTCGGATTGTAGACATTTTAGAAAAGGCGGTTGAACTGTCTTTTGATGTTGTGCAACCCACAGGTAAAGTGTTCATGCACGCAGTAGACGTTTCTGGTTCTATGGGTAGCTTGGTTGCAGATATGGGGCTGAGTTGTTGTGAAATTGCCACCACAATGGCATTAGTAACAGCAAAAGCAGAGAAGAACTATATGATTCGCGGCTTTGCTACGGAATTCCGGGAATTGAATATCACAGCTAAGGATAGTTTTAGTTCTGCTGTAGCGAAAGCTAGGAATCAAAACTTCGGCGGAACAGATGCATCTGTGGCTTATGAGTGGATGATTAAAAACAAGTTCAAGGCTGATGTTGTCTGCTTTTGGACTGACTCAGAAAGCTGGGCTGGGTATAAACATCCAAGTCAAGCGTTGAAGGAGTACCGCAAAAAGGTAAATCCTGAGGCTAAGGCGGTGTATGTCACCCTGACACCTTACCAAATTACCTTGGTAGATCCTGAAGATCCGCTGTCTTGGGATTTGGCAGGATTCGATCCGGGTACGCCTCGCATTATCCAAATGCTGGCTACGGGTGAATTGTAGAGATTTATGGAGGATAAAGAAAAACTTTATCCTTCTTTACTTTATGGCGGGTTACCCTTGTTCGCAACTTGCCTTTCGGGGACGAAGAATTTAGGGTTATCGGTTACATCTCCACCATTTTGGGGATTAGCGGGTTCAATTCCCGCACCCGCCTTTTTTTATTCACGCGGAGGCGCAGAGGCGCAGAGAAGAAGGCTATTTAATTTTTGAATGATCGTTTTTCTATTTCAGCGATGGGTAAGAGTAGGGTGTCTTCGATGTGCGATCGCACTTTTTTAGAAGTACAACACCAACATCCAATACAAAATAAGGGACTTCCAAATAAAAAATAATCAAAAATCACATATACCTTGTTAGTTGAACTCGGTAACGGTCTTTTTTAGTAACAGCAATTTCTCCAACTTCTAAACGTCCTTTAGAGCGAATGGCGATTAAATCGCCTGATTTTACTTGGGAACTAGCTTGAGTTACTTCTTTCCAATTGACGCGGACATCACCAGAGTCGATTAAATCAACCATTTTACTGCGGGACATGCCAAAACCAGCAGAGGCGATCGCATCTAATCGCAAAGACGCTTCGACAGTAGTTAATTCTTTTTTCTTCGGTTCTCGAACTTTTAACTCGGTAATCTCAATTTGTTGAGTTTTCACAGGAACCGATCGCACCTGTTTCAGGCTCATTTCCAAAAATTCCACCAACTCCGGTGCAACAATGGCCTGCGCTCCCCGTTCTCCCAAAACAATAATATCTCCTGTCTTTTCACGGACAATTCCTGTCCCCAGCATTGCGCCTAAAAAGTCGCGGTGACTGGCGGTATCAAACAAGAAATTACCGGCAATTTCTACTGCAACAAGGCTGACTTGAGATCGATCTAAAGGTAATTCCGAACGAGCGATCGCTATTCTTTGGCGTTCAGCTTGCGGATATCCACCCCACACAACTAATTGCACCTCTGTTAATCGACTAAATACCCGTTGAATTTCCGCCAATTCTGGAGGAGATAAAAAATCCGTTACAACCACTTCCCAAGTTTTAATAGCTTGCTCTGCTTGGTCAATTACACGAGCTACACTATCTCGATTTTCAACACCTTTTAAAAGTTCTTCTCGTGGCAACATTTGGAAAAATTAGGAGTTAGGAGTTAGGAGTTAGGAATTACAGCATATTTCAAGTTGCTGAAGTACACCGCTTCACTCTCAAAGCCAAGCATAGAGGTTGTCTTACTTCTGAATTCTGTTAGCGTAGCGGGGCGTAGCCCATTCTGAATTCTGGATTCCGAATTCCTATCTTGATTCTAACTTTAATTCCCATTTTATAAGGTTTTCATCTCTAGCAATTTGTTGCATTCCTAACTTTTCGAGAATGCGAATTGAGGCAGCATGAACGTCTGGAGAATGAGAGATAATTCTTTTGAGTTCCGGCTGAGTAAAAGCAAAATTGACTAATGCTTCTACAGCTTCAAAAGCTAATCCTTGGTGACGATACGCCGATATCACTTCATAACCCATTTCTGTTGTTCCTTCCTCGTTAGGTTTGCCACCGAAGCCCAAATCACCAATCAGGGTATTATCAGCAATGTGAATCATCAGCCACACACCCCAACCCAACTGCGAAGGATCATCTATTAGCATCTGAGCATACATTGGGAAAAAATCTAACACCTCAGAGGCATACCATTCATCAGGAACACGTAACCCTAAGAGCCTTTCGACTTCGGATTTGTTTTTTGTTACAGCGGCTTGTGCCACTTTCAAGGAACAAGGAAGCAACTCAAGTCGCTGTGTTGTAATGTGCAAACTATGATTCATTTACCAAGAAGGGGAAAAGGGGAAAGGGTAAGGGGGAAAGTCTAGGATAAAGAACTTTTCCCCACAAGGTATAAAGCCCCTATCTTCATTGCAAAGAAGAAAAAAAGAAAATCTTTAAGACACGTAGTGCGATAAAAATCAGTGCGGAGCCGGAGCCGCTCCGCCTCCGGTCCATATTTGAAACCCCTGCTTTTAAGCCACTGGTTCCCTTTCACCTTTCCCCTTTCCCCCTTTCCCTTTCTTCATTACACGGTATTTGTGCCTGCATAACCCTGAATATTTTCTGGTTCAAATTGCCGTAATATTCTGGTTGCTTGTCGAGTCAGAGTTTCGGAACCTTCAACTGCAATTAAATATTTACCCGCATCCAGACGGTTGCGATAAGGTAAAGCATCACCACTACCTATGAGTAAACCAACTCCGCCACCGACAAACACACCACCCATAGCACCACTAGCAGCACCCAGCAGTCCTCCAACGATGTGATTGCCAACTTCACCCGCCCAGGCAAAAGTATGCAAATCAGTAATTAGGCTGAAGGTAAAACCTGCAAAAAAGCCGAATGGTATCAGCCAGGTTGCCATGAGCTGTGCTTGCTTTTTAGCTTGGTCTTTGGGGTCGATTAAGCCAAACTCGTCAGCGGTTTTATAGCCTTTCCCCAGAATAGTACTGCTTATGCCTTCTTTTTCTAAAGCTAAGTAAGCAGCTTCAGCTTGAATGCGGTCTGGTAATACAGCAACAAGGTAATTCATTGATTCTACAATAATTATTTAATAAAAGTTTTGCCTTAATTAACAGCGTATCAGTCCTGTGGGCAGGAGTCAGAATTCAGAATTCAGAATTCAGAATTCAGAATTCAGGAGTCAAAATTTAGTATTACTTACGTATTGACATGCAATACCAAATATGTATCACTGAAAAAATCAGATTTGTGGTAAAGGTTTAGTATTGCGCTTTACCTCTACAGTAATTTTTACGCTGATTACGCAATCCCTACTCCCCAATTCCTTTTACCTTAATGAATCCAGTGGCTCACAAAAATTGTTCACGCCTTGCTTGAGGACATAAATTAAAACTGGTGTTGCCAAAATTTTCGGAAACGCCGGCGTTGTTTTGAGATGTTCCATCATCTTCTGAAGTGAACTATTGAGCAAATCTTCCCGATATTCTTGTTCACAAATAACCGCACGCCATTTTCTAGCCAAAGCATCCAACCATTCGGAATTTGCTCTTTCTGGTTCTTGTCCTGCGCGGATAGCTAGCGTCATCGCTGCATCCTCTAAATCTCCATCACAGTCTTCAATCAAGTCCAGCGCTTCCATATCACTGGGATCATCTGCTAATTGAGAGCGGAACTGTGCAATTTCTTTTGATGTTACTTTAGTCATGGGTCTTTGACAAGGCGAGCGATGCCTACGGCGGTAAACTACGAACACTCAGTTATGTTAGTTCAATTTTGACACTTCACATGAAAATTGGGCATGGGGAAGATGAGGGGGATGAGGAGGTAGGGGAAAAGGTTAAAGGGTAAAGGGTAAAGGGATAAATTTAACCTTTCCCCCTTACCCCTTTCCCTTTCCCCCTTCCTAATGCCCAATGCCCTATGCCCTATGGCCAATTTTTAGTAAAAAGCCTCATTTTGCAGTTTAATCACTGAAAAATGAGGCTTTTGAGGGTTTTTCATTAGAAATGCTACTCATTTCTATGATAAAGTTTAATTTTGGGTAACTAGCGTAGCCCTCTGAGGGTAACAGAGCGTTGCAGTTGAGCTAAAGCGCGGTTGTAATCCAAAATTGCTGTGACTCGATTACCTTCAGCTCTTGTTAAATCGTTTTCAGAGTTAATTACATCAGTTTGAGTCCCTACACCAGCTTGGAATCGCAAACGTGCTAAACGTAGAGCTTCTCTTGCTTGTTCTAAGGCGGTATTAGCGGTTTGAACATTCTCCAAATTAGATCGCTGGGTAGAAAAAGCTTGTTCTACTTGAAAACGAATTTGGTTACGCTGTTCAGCAAATTGAGTTTCTGCGATCGCAATATTAACTTTCTGCTGAGCTGCCCTTGCTCTTGATGCTCCCCCATCATACAAATTTAGGGTTGCCCTAAGCCCAAATGAATAACCATCTGTAACACTGACGCTATCATTAAACTGATCTAGCAGGTCATAGCTGGCTACTAAACTAACTTGAGGACCGAGTTCTGCAAGGGCTTGCCGACGCTGTTGATCGTTAATATTACGTTGTGCCAACTGTTGTTGGAGTTCCGGGCGGTTTTGAAAAGCTCGCACGATACTGTCTTCTAGCGTCAGATCCCAAAGACCAGCTAATTGTACAGGGTCAGCAGCACTGATATTTATCCCCTGTGGCAAACTGATGCGAGTAGCCAGCTGACGACGGGAAATTGTTTGCTGGGATCTAGCATTAGTTAGATCTTGTTGGGCATTTGCTAAATTCACCTGCGATCGCAGCACATCGAACCGCGTACCAACTCCAGCTCGCTCTAAAGCTTCTGCATCCCGCAAACTAGCCTCGGAGTTCTGTACAGCCGACTGGGCAATACGAACTTGTTCATCTGCTTGTTGTAAATTGTAGTAGTCAGTCGTCACATTCAAGCGAATTTCCTCAGACTGAGTTTCTACAGCCAACTCATTGAAGCGTACCTGTTCCCTAGCGGCGTTTCTACGGGCTTTACCTAAGCCAGACGTATATAGGTCATAAGACAGTTGTGCTTGTCCAGAAAAAGCTGTGTTGGGTTCATCTGTAGAGCGTAAGCTGTTTGGGCCGCTTAATTCATCCTGAAGCTGGTTACTAGCAGATTGACTGCGAGTGATATCCGCACTAATCCCAAGAGTCGGCAATAAACCAGCTTCCGCTTCTTTTAGGGCATATCGGCTGCGTTGTAACTCCAATAATGCCACTTGCAAATCGTGATTGTTACGCCGTGCTAATTCTAAAGCCTGTCCCAAAGTAATCGGCTGATTTTCCTGGAGTGTCACTTCCCCCGGTTTAGTAGGAAATTGTAGGGGATTTGCATTGGGAATCAGGTTCTCAGGAATTTGCACTCCACCTGAGGGCACCGTGGGAGTTGGTGTCGAACTTGCTGGTGCAGGAGTTACGCTTCCTGGTAAAATAGGATTCGGCGTTGAATCTGTGGGAACCGTGGTATTGCTCTGAGCTAGGCGTTTGTCAACACCATTCTGTTGTAGGCAGGTGTTTGAAGTCACCAGCAAAGCAGCCAAAGAGTCAGTTTTAGTTTTTCCCAACTCCTGCTGTGGACACTTCTCGGCTGACAGCAGTTTTGCTGCGCCTACACCTGAGGGTGAAGTTTGTAAAAATGTCTGCAACTGAGTAACAGTATTTATCTTTTGAACTGCTGGCTGCTGTGAAGCAGACAGTGACAAAATTTCTTTTTGGGCAGAAGCTGGTTTAGAAGTGTAGTCAGGAACCACTATCTTCTTTAATTTCTGCCAATAAGGGCTTGAATTACTCTGTTTTTGGTTGCTTTGAACAGAACGGCTGATATCTGGCTGTTGGGAAGAACCAGAAGTAGGTGTTAAATCAGGAAGTCTACCTTCATCTTTTTGACCTACTTGTTCTATTGACACATCAGTATTCCCAGCCATGAAAACTGGAATACTGTTATTACTTAAAGGCTTCACATTAAACTTAGTAAAACCAGGAGCAGGTAATAGGGTTGGAATACTAACATCTGCTGTTTTAGGCAATTGCGTATTCATGATGTCAACACCCAAGGTTTGACTATAGGTAGAAGTCAAAACACTCGGTGAAGACGCCAGCTGTACCCCACTTACTTTCACATTACCAGCCCACGCAGGCTGAGTTGTTAAGACCGCTGCTGTCACACCAGGCAAGAAGCTATGGAATAATTGCTGTCCTTTCACCGCATCCCCTCACACGAAAATCAATCTAGCGGCAGAAAACCTTTCTTCACCACAGAATATAGCACGATACTAAATTTAGGAAAGAATATACTACGATACTAAATTTAGGATTCGGAACTCTGTTTATCTTCAAAACGTCTGACGATGCGAGAAAGTTCCGCCTTTTCATCGATACTAACGCGAGTAGGAGCACCGCTAACAATCCGTTCGTAGTTCCGGAATGAATCTTTAATTTCTGGTCCATCGGCAGTGATATTATACTCCCGAATGCCCTTATCGTGCCAAGAGCCTCTCATTTTAAATACGTTAATTGCCCGCGACATTTCTCCACGAATTTCTACGTACTGTAACATCAAAATTGTATCGGTAATCGTGGAAATATGAGAGTCGGTAATTGAATGCGATCCCATAAATTGGTCGGTTGTGTTAGTAAAGAAACCCGTAATTTCTTCTTGTTTGGCATAACCTGTAACACCAATCACAAACTGCCGAAATGCATTATTGCTTACTCCTCTAGCTAGTGCTGAGAGTGAGTCAATGGCAATGCGAGCTGGTTTAAAAATCGCAATTTCCGATTTAATGATTTGTAAGTGGTCTTCTAAGCCAGTAGATTCGGGATAGGTACAAATTATTTTGAGTAAACCCTGATGTTCTAATTCCTCAAAATCAATTCCCCAAGAAGAAGCGTTGCGAGAGAGTTGGGCGCGTGATTCTTCATAAGCAAATAAGATCGCCTGTTCACCATTGAGACAGCCATCTTGAATAAACTTACTAACTAATAGGGTTTTGCCAGTACCTGTGGCTCCTGTTGCTAAGATAATTGAATCTTTGAAGAAACCACCACCGCACATTTCATCTAATGTTTTGACACCAGAAGATACTCTGACATTAGAAGAACGTTGAGTTAAGCGCATTGCCCCCAATGGAAAGATGTTGACTCCTTCATTAGTAATTGTAAAGGGATACTCGCCTTTCATATGAGTTGTGCCGCGCAATTTGAGAATTTCAATTGTGCGACGGCGGCGTTCTCCTTCTAAAACGTTGCGAACAATTACAACATTATCGGAAACAAATTCTTCGACTCCAAAAGACGCAACAGGACCATATTCTTCGCTGCGTTCAGTGGTAATAACAGTGGTGACACTCAGTTGTTTGAGACGCGCTACTAGGCGAAAAATTTCGCGCCGCACTACTCCCATCGCTTCATACTGTTGAAATACCGCTGTGATTGAGTCTATGGAAACTCGTTTGGCTTTATATTTACGAATGGCATATTGCAAGCGCTCAATCAGGGCAGAAAGGTCAAAATTCCCAACGATATCTTGTCCTTCTGGATCGGGAGATGCATCGAGAATAAATAACTTGCCTTCTTCAATTAAGCGTGGCAAATTCCACCCAAAAATATGGGCGTTTTTAATAATATCACTGGGCGATTCTTCAAAGGTGACAAATACTCCTGATTCGTCAAAGTAAGTAATACCGTTATAAAGAAATTGAAGAGATAATAAAGTTTTTCCCGTGCCTGAGGTGCCACTAATCAAGGTAGTTCTACTAATGGGTAATCCACCATGACTAATGTCGTCAAAGCCCTCAATCATCGTGCGAATTTTTTCTACACCCCCAACTAACGGCGGTTTTTTTGGTTCTCTTTGCTCGTTTTGACTCATTGCTTGATAACAAATGGGTATAAAACCCTGTTTTTTATTACTAACATTATTTGGATGAAGAAGAATTCAGAATTCAGGAGTCAGAATTCAGAATAACTTTTGTACGACTGTTCGATGGCAAAGCTTAGCTGTGTCCGCCTACTCCTCCAAAGAAGCAAGCTACGCGTAGCTTGTCGTAGAGAGCATCTGAATTTTTGTTTAAAACCCCGCCCTTGGTGGGCAAAACTAGTATTAAAAATTTTCCTTCTTAAAACTCTATCCCTGTTTTGAAAAGTTCAGTTTGCCCTTGACGTTGCCCCAGGTATAGCCCGAAAACATCGCTCCAAGGGCAGTTGTTTTCCGATGTCAGGCCACAGGAACGCACTGGCTCGACTTTTTGCTTTATGGATAGAGTATTCTGAATTCTGGATTCTGAATTCTGGATTCTGAATTCTGAATTCTGTCTTATTCTGTAAAGTCTTCTTCACTTAATTCCTCATAAAGTAAATCTAATCCAATCAATACTCGTTCTCTATCTGAAAGATCGCCGATAATTTTGCGAACCGGTGGGGGCAAAATTTTAGACAATGTTGGCGTTGCCAATATTTTATCTTCTTCGGCCAGTTGCGGGCTTTTCAGGACATCGATCACTTTTAACGCATAAACACCTTCAAACTCCTGTTCTAAAATATTTTTGAGTGTTTTTAATGCCCGTACTGAATTAGGCGTGTTCCCTGCTACATAAAGCTTGAGAACGTAGGTCTTTCTGGCTTTATTCATAAAGTTACAGGCTAATTATTACAAGAAAAATACAAGATGCGAACGCGCAATGGGGATAACTAACAGCCGTAGCTTGTGCCGATTTCAACATCGATAAATTTAATTTATTTAGAAATTGAAGATCTATAGACTTCACACAAGTGAGCAAGGATATCTATTAACGTCAGACGGTAATCGAGTAAAGTTTCATCACTCCTTCCTTCTAATTTTAGCTGTTTGGAAAATTCATCAATTACTTCCATGTGAATTTCGATTATTTGGGGCACAGGAATATTAGCATAAAATATAGTATTGATAAATTTATCAATTTTTTCTTTAAGGGTTTTATCTGTGGTAAAATAATCTATAAGAATATCACTGTAATCTAATTTCAATTGGTTTAATAATTCTTGACGTTCTCCCAGAGTCATCTGCTGGAAATGCTGTTGCCTTTTTTGCGAGTAACTAGCAAACACATAAAAACCCTTGTCATTATCTGATTGACTTGGGTGGCGTTGCAACCAATGTTGTGAAGAGTTAATTATTCCAGAGGTAGTTACAGCAATCGGTCGATCGCAAAATTGGCCAATCATGCCGGAAATTAAATTACATATCCACGCAATTACACCATTTGGGTTGGCTAAATCATCTGGATTATTTAAATATTTGTTAACATCACGTTGCAAAATCAATATAGGTAATAACATTTATTGTCTATCTATCTCCTCGATCGACTTGACCAAGAAGCGTGGGCTGATAATTGTGGCAAACGCTTCTAGGGTAATACTGGGTGTGCAGTAAAGTTGTGGTTCCACCCCAAAATAACGCTCTGTGTCAACAGATAGTTTTAGCCACTCAACAACCTGGTGCAGCGACTGAGTGGTAGAACTGAGTAGGTTTTAGATGAGGTATGTTATGCATATCTATGTATAGAGATAGATAGACTTTTTTATTTTGCTCCTTGATAAGATACTTAAACGAACTTAAAGGAATGTCGCATTCTAAATCATTATAATTCCTCAAGGTTCTAAAGCGAATCTTTGGAGCCATAATTGTTTTAGTCGTGGCTATCGATGAGGAGTTTAAATACCAGTAAGACACTGGTGAAGGTATTTGCTAGAAACGAGGAGCGGCAAAAAGAAACGTTGCCTCTCTGTTAAAGGTCGGACGCCAGCAGGTGCCCGTGAGTGCAAGTCCCATTGTTTTAATGGCGTTGAATATCGTAACCAAAATTGCTTATATGAGTCTTCTTAGAGGATATGGCTTCAGGCGCAAAGAACATCGGCAGTTGGCAGATGGGAATGCCGGAGGTTTCCGCAGGAAGAATGACCCCCAAAGCCTTATGTCAATGCTAGATTACCCGCTTTATGACTTTCAAGCAACCGTACCTAGCTGCCCCCAAACAAGTACTCTGGCGGTGGTGCTGGAGATTTTTGAGAAAGAGCAGTGCGATCGCTTGGTAGTACTTAATCAACAGCAACAGCCTGTCGGATTGCTGTACTCTGCCCGTTTAATCCAAAAATTATTAGGCCATAGTGACGATAAAAATTTAAATTTACAGCAATCACTTTCCGTCTGGAATCAAGCTCTAATCGATCCAATACAGACAATACCAGTTTCTGAGCGTGTAGAGCAATTTAGCTGGCGTTTGTCTGAACAACTTGCCCAAAAACAGCAAAATTGGGATTGGGCGTTGATTGACTCCGACGGTAAATATTTGGGGCTAGTGGATACTTCAAGCCTGTTGCGATCGCTCGCTAAGGAGAAAATGGCTGGCTTCCTCAATTCTGATGCTGTACAAACTCACTCCCAACCGCAGACGCCAAATCAACCCCAGCCATCGGTACAAAAGCCATTGGTGAAGTTGCTGGAAAGACTGCCTTGGCCTTTGATGTTGGAAACGGGTAATGGCGAGGTAGTAGCGCAAAACCCAGCTTGGTGGCAACAATTAGGAGTTTTAAAAGATCCAGAAGGAGTCAGACGACAGGTAGAGGCAATACTTACCCCCTTCCGAGTCAAAAAACCAGAATACCTTAAGCAACGAGGAATCAAAGTTCATCCCAATGCTGGTGAACAACAACCAAAGCCACGGTTGTTGGTTAAAAGTGAACCCATGACTCAATCTGGCTTGTCTAGTCTCAACGACCTAACAGAAGCAGAGACAGCCACAGAAACTACATCCAGTCGCTGCTTTTTGGATGCTCAACTAGGTACTTGTACTTGCGTTGTGGAAGTGCAAAATGGTCAGGAACGAATTTGGCAATTTGCCAAAATTCCATTAGATAGTCCAGAGTTGAAAGTCATCGGTGCTGAATCAGAGGTTCCACTCAGCACTGATTTGTGGTTAGTTTTAGCGACTGATGTCACTGAACAGCAGCAGCTTTGTAAAGAATTAGCAGCCAAGAATGCCGATTTAATTCAACTAAATCGCTTGAAAGATGAGTTTTTAGCTTGTATTAGTCATGAACTGAAAACTCCCCTCACTGCCGTTTTGGGATTATCACGATTGCTAGTAGATCAGCAGTTGGGAGAACTCAACGAGCGTCAAGCTCGTTATGCGGGACTGATTCATCAAAGCGGACGCCATCTGATGAGTGTGGTCAATGATATTTTAGATTTGACCAGGATGGAGACAGGACAAATGGATCTGACGCTAGCCCCAGTCAAAATTCGGGCTGTGTGCGATCGCGCTTTATCCGAAGTCAAAGCCATTCACACTCAAAGCACCAAAGTTACAGTTGCGTCCCCAACTTCCAATAGCCGTTCCTCTGCTCCCCAATTCAGCCTCTGTATTGAACCAGGCCTAGACCAAATTGTTGCAGATGAATTACGCCTGCGCCAGATGCTCATACATCTACTTTCCAACGCCTTCAAATTCACTGAAATATCAGGCGAAATTGGGCTGCGGGTGAGTCGTTGGGAAGGATGGATTGCCTTTACAGTTTGGGACACAGGCATTGGTATTCCTGAACACCAGCAACATTTAATATTTCAAAAATTCCAACAACTAGAAAATCCCCTCACCCGTCAGTTTGAAGGCACTGGTTTGGGGCTGGTATTAACTCGCGCCCTGGCTCGGCTGCACGGAGGAGATGTCAGCTTTTTATCTCGTGAAGGTAAAGGTAGCCAGTTTACGCTGCTGCTACCGCCCAGTCCCCCAAAAGCAGGTTTTTCAGAGCCAGATATCGAAACCAGAGAAGACAGCCAAAAACTACACCAGCAAATCCGAGAAATTCTCCCAGCAGGTGGTCAGCATGTCACTAGTTCTATACAGTATCATGCCACTAGTCCCCAACGGCTGGTCTTAGTAGTCGAAGCAGTAGCCCGATATATTGAAGATCTGACCGAACAACTCAAAAGTTTAGGATATCGCGTAGTGATTGCGCGATCGGGGACAGAAGCAGTAGAAAAAGCTCGACGCTTGCAACCAATAGCAATATTTCTCAATCCCTTGCTACCCTTGCTCTCTGGGTGGGATGTGCTGACTTTACTTAAATCTGACGCCGCAACTCGTCATATATCTGTAATTCTGACAGCAACGGCGGCCGAAAAAGAGCAAGCATTTGCCAACCGAGCCGATGGTTTCTTAAGCTTGCCAGTAGAACATCAGGTGTTAGCACCACTCCTAGAAAAATTATGTACTGCACAAGAAGTTTTGCCGCTAGGCTCAGACAATAACGCCAGTCTCCCAATTCAAACGCCACTGCGAATTCTCCGGCTGGTGAATCCTGAGTTTGAATCGGTCAGTCCCCACTCGTCGTTGCGAGAACATCGGGTGATTGAAGTCGATGACCTAGATCAGGCAGAACTCTTGGCGCGGGTGTGGCAGTTTGACGTTATTTTGCTGGATGTAGAGACTAGCACCGCCCAAACTTATTTGCAACAACTCATTCAACACCCACGTTTAGCAGCCATACCTTTGGTTACTTGCGATGTTGCAACTACACTAAAAGCCTCACAAATACCGGGGTTATCTGTATTTCCTTACTTAACACCATTTGGAAAAGACGCCAGCAATCCCACTGAGAAAACAGATGCCTTACTATCAGTATTGCAAATTGCTTCTGGTGTTTGCTGCCCTCCCAATATTTTAGTAGTGGATTTGACTATGCTGCGCGATTTACCACAAGTTAGACGCAAGCAAGTCAAAGGCGATCGCACTGAAAACAATTGTTCGATCGGTAGTGAAACTGCTGAACGAGGGTCTGAGTGGTTCCAAGCTTTAATTCAGTACCTACAAACAGCAGGCTTCAAAGCAGCGATGAGTCCCTGTTGGGCAGAAGTGTTACAGCAAATTCGTCATCAAAGCGTTGACTTGTTATTAATTTGCTTAGGAGAATCAGCTATCCATAAAGACGTACTCAAAGCCTTGAAAAGCTTAGGAGATTCACCTTTGAAGTTACCACCAATTTTAGTACTCAATCAGCCATTGAATCGCCCGGAAAGTATTTCCCAGCCTGGGGTAGCTTACAAGGAAATTCACAAGCCAAGAAACAATGGATTGGAATCGGTGGAAACTATCGTCAGTGCGATCGCTACTCAGATATTACCGCGATCGATATCAATGGAAGATTTGTTAAACCAGATTAATCAAGCTTTAGCTATCAACAGTCAAAATGAAAAATGCTAATGGGGGAATGGGGAATGGGAGATGGGGAGATGGGGGAAAATCACTCTTAACTCCTAATTCTTAATTCTTAACTCCTAACTCCTCACTCAGCACTCAACACTCTCAACGCCCAATGCCCAATTAAGATATGTCCATTTTTTCGTTTTTCTTTTTCACAAAAGGAACGCGAATTAAATTGTAAGCACCCTTGGTAGATAGATTCTTGTAATCATCTGGCTGTAAGTCCATTTGCAGAAGTTTTTTCTGTTCAGCCAAAAGCAGTAGCGAAGGAGGTTTTAGCCCCTTGGCTGCTTGGTTTTGAAGATGTTCTAGAGTCTCTTGAGGAAATCTAAAATAATTTACCTGAGTTTGACTATAAAACACTAAGCTTGGCTTTTTAAACCCAAGCATAACCAGTTCTTCATTTGGTTTTTTAACCTGCTGTATAATTACAGACAATTCTCTTAGAGGTAATTGACGTTCCTGATCGATAAAAAACAAAGCAGGCGTGAGGAAAAAAATTAAAAACGCTACAAATCCCAGTATATTCATGCTGATAATATAGTCCCAGCGGCGACTCAGTAGTAAACCCGCAACCAAAACAGCACAAAGAAGCCAAATTACCCCACCAATGGCTGGTAAACCAGATTGTTTAATTAGTTCGTGGAAGTTAGTTATAGCTGGATCGCTACCTAATATATAGATGATGTTAAACAGTGCGGTTGCCAGAACTGATAAAAACACTACGTTTATCCAACCACTCCAGAGGAGGAAAGACGCGGGGAGGGGGAGACGCGGTGAAACAGGGAAATTACTCCCCGCGTCTGCTTTAGGCTTACCCAAAAAAAGGTCGCTCCACAACAGCGCTACTAAAATTGCTGCTGCTGGCATTAGAGGCAATACATAGCTAGGGAGTTTGGTGACAGCAATGCTAAAAAAGCCGAAGATCCCAGCAAACCAGAACCAGGCAAATAAACTCAATTGCTGAAAACGTTCAAGGGATCGCCAGTGCGATCGCTGCCAAAATTTCAGTCTGAATATAGCTACTGGTAAATACACTGAATATGGCGCAAAGCCGAGTAACACTATTATAAAGTAAAAATACCAGGGTGCTGAGTGACCATTAACTACTTCTGTAAACCGTTCTAGGTTGTGATAACCAAAAAAGGCATTAATATAATTCCAGCCATTGCGCCAAATCACTAATGCATACCAGGGCACAGATAACCCAAGAATTATCAGTATACCCACGAGAGGACGCATTTCCCGCAATACCTCCCGCAGCTTGCCCACATATAGCAAAAAGGCGAAAATAATTAGCCCTGGCAAGACGATTCCCACTGGTCCTTTAGTCAAAATTCCAGCAGCAATCAGGACATAACAACCTAAGTACCAGTTATTGGGGAATGGGGCATTAGTTATTCTTTCTCCCCCTGCTCCCCCTGCTTCCCCTGCTCTCTTCCTTCCTCCCTTTGCGTACCCCAGAAAGAAACATAACAAAGCTGATGCCATACAGCCGGTAAGCAACATATCAGAGACACCGGTTCTTGCCCAAATAATTGTTTCGCCATTGAGCGCCATGAGTGCTGCTACTAAAAAAGATATTAAGTAGCGGCGAGTCGGACGTGAAACTTGCTCTAATTCGTCTTGTTTAGCCAAATACCACTGCACAGTGTAAAAAGCTAAGCAAATTAAGCCAAATGCAGCGATCGCAGAAGGGAGGCGTACTGCCCATTCATTGACTCCAATCATCGCATAGGCGATCGCCTGACACCAGTAAATTAAAGCAGGTTTATCAAAACGAGTGTCACCATTGAAAAATGGGGTAATCCAATCACCTGTAATGAACATCTGGCGGGAAGCTTCTGCAAACAACGGCTCTGTCTCATCAATCAAGCCAATGGTGCCCAAATTCCACCCAAAAGCTATCCAGCCAATCACCATCAACCACAAAATCGACGCCGTTACACCAAGGGTTGAATTCCTTCCCATTTTGTTGAACCACTGATCGACAGTGCCCTTAACACTCAATTTCATTCTCATTAGTCAATAGTCAACAATTACTAGTCAATAGTCGTTGGTTATCTATATTTTGTTCTTCTTCAAAAAAACAAGTGCTGAATAAGCGATCGAGCAAGATTAATTATACGTGCTTAAGGGGAAGTTTGAAGGTGAGATGAGGGGGATGAGGGGGATGAGAAGGTAGGGGAAAAGGTTAAAGGGTAAAGGGCAAAGGGATAAATTTAACCGAGTACCGTGGGTTTAAATCGCCCGGTTCAATAACCGGCCAGTTTTGGGTCGGGGTCTAAATCCCCGGACGCGACGCTCGAGTACTCGCTTGTCGCCGGCGCTATCGCAGACTCGGCGGGAGCAAGGCTTTCACAAAACTTAATTACGAATTACGTTAGCGGAGCGGGGCCTTAGCCCATTACGAATTATTTAACCTTTCCCCCCTTACCCCTTTCCCTTTCCCCCTTCCTAATGCCCAATGCCCCATTCCCTATCAATTATGGACTCAGTACTAGTTGCCATTCTTTGCTTTGGGAATTCCACTTAGGTAATTGAGTTTCTCCGACAACATAGGGACCCCAGTAACGACGGGAACCATCTTGTGCAAAGGCAACTAAAATATCTCCCTTCTCCAGTTTCAAATTATTCTGAGGTAAAGATAAGATTAGTCCTTTGTCACTGCCTTCTTGGGGAGCAAAATCCCAATGTGCCGGGACATCATAGTTAGTTTGTTTACCACCAGAGCCTTTTGCTACAGACTGTCGCGCCAGTAAGGCTAGCCGCACAGGCTGATCGGTTTGATTGCTCATCCGCAAAGTTCCTCGATCTTTGGCTTTGGTAGCTGATTTATCACGATTTACCAAGACAGGATAAGTATTCTCTCTAGTGGTATGTTCTACTTCTTTGCTTGGGTTCGTTGCTACAGTCGATAAGTTACTAGGAGAGATACTTTTTTCAGGTGAAATCGGTGTAGATGAAGTTGTGTCCCACTTAGAAGTCTCAGGTGGCTGCGAAGATGTATCTGGGTTTGTGGACTCAAAGGATACACTCACTCCCAAGCATCCCACCAAAGCAACAAGCAGTCCAAAGCAACAGGCTGTAACACCAAGGTGACGATACACTGAAGATTTCATATTGATTGATAGTTATTAGAAATAAATATTTGTTTAGGCTTGACCAAATAGTAGCCCATTATCATAAAAGGCGATCGCAGAAAGTAGCCTAATATAGATTTTCCTCAAATTATTGTGAGGAATGTATGATAAATATCATTTGAAGTGACAAACATTTGAAGGAAATAATTCCTTTGATGTTTGATTAACAAGGGGTGTAGAGACAAATTCCTTGGTATTTTGTCCGTAAGTTCGCATAAACAAAATAAAATTAGATACTTAATCAGGAAATTCATTTGTATAAAACAATAAAAATTTAGTGAAACCGCTAGCGGTTTCAACAAAGGGTCAATTGCCAAACCTAGAATAAATCTAGGCTGCATATTTCATCTTCCACTTGGAAAGGTTGCCTTTGAAGAGGCACTGTACTTCCCTAAAGATGATAAAATGTACGAAAAATTTGAATAAACACTGGCGACCCAGTAGATATCTATAATATTAACAAACAAGCTGATGCTAAAACCAATTTTCTCCATTTGAATATTGATATATTTCAAGATATGTTGACTTTTTTCCCAAAGTCCCTTCAATGCAAAACACACGTCTTAATAACTTGTTCGATGCCATTGCTAGACAGTTGGGGCAATGGTTCCTAAATCCTTGGCGGCGACTATCGTTGCTGATAATTAGTTTTTTGTTCGGTTTTTTTCTGGGAAACGCAGTTTCCACCACAGCAGGTCAACGCGCAGAATTAGATATTCTGGCAGCTGGTTTTTTAGTACTGTTGACGGAAATTACTAGCAGAATATTTTACAGCCAGAGTTTTTTCACGAGGCGATCGCTCTTGGTAGACTCATTAAATCTTCTGAAAGTTGGCTTCACCTACAGCCTGTTTCTTGAAGCCTTTAAGTTGGGATCGTAGGATGGGGATCAGGGAGATGGGGAGATGGGGAGATGGGGAGATGGCAAAAGTTTTTGGGATTACGCCGGAAAATGTAGACGAAGCAATCGAAAAGCGATCGCATTTACTAAAATCTGTCTTGCCAGCTTTTAACGAGTTCTCCCAAACTACCCTCCAAAGAGAACCCCAGGAAATGTTACAAGTTTTGTGGGACTTGTGGCTGCCTTTGGGGATTAAACTTGCATCGCACCGCCAACAGTTGGGACGCCCTTTGATTCAGGGGATTTTGGGAGGACAAGGGACTGGGAAAACCACAATGTGCAAAGTTCTCAGTTTGATTCTCCATCAATTGGGATATCGGACTGTGAGTTTGTCTTTGGATGACTTATATAAAACTTACAGCGATCGCTTGCTTTTAACACAACAAGATCCCCGCTTGATTTGGCGCGGTCCCCCAGGAACCCACGATGTAGATTTGGGCTTAAATTTACTAGATCGAATCCGCGAATTGCAAAGCCCAGTGATGGTTCCGCGCTTTGATAAATCAGCTTATGGGGGTGCTGGCGATCGCACTAATCCAGAAATCGTTACAAACATAGATATTGTACTATTTGAAGGTTGGTTTGTCGGTGTCCGACCAATTAACGCAGATTTATTTGATACTGCACCGCCGCCAATTCTCACAGATGAAGATAAAGCATTTGCTCGTGATATGAATCTTCGCCTCCACGATTATCTACCACTGTGGGAGCGATTAGACAGTTTAATTGTGCTGTATCCCACCGATTACCGCTGTTCTTTGGACTGGCGCAAACAAGCGGAACAACAGATGATTGCTGCGGGTAAATCGGGAATGAGCAATTCAGAGATAGAGCAATTTGTCAATTATTTTTGGCGATCGCTTCACCCGGAATTATTCATCAAGCCCTTGGTAAAAGATGCAACAGCGGTTGATTTAGTGATTGAGATTCATGGCGATCGGAGTATTGGTAAACTTTATGGCGATCGGACTTAGGGAGTTAGGTTTCAAGGAAATCAGCTAGAAACAAACACTGTAAATTAGACCTCTTGCATAAATATTTTTTTTCTCTCACGCAGAGGCGCAAAGGCGCAGAGAAGAGAACGGAGAGAAGGACTTTTGCAATTTGATAAATCTTTTACAATCCAAAATCTAAAATCTAAAATCAACAATGGTATAGTGTGTATTCACTGCCATCAAATTTTACAATGTCTCTTGCTCCTTGGCGAGGTGCGATCGCCCATGCCCTTCATCGCAACCGCAGTCTTGTTTATGCCCGTTACCTGCAACTAGCAACGGTACAGGCCAATGGTCGCCCCGCTAATCGGACTCTAGTCTTTCGTGGCTTTCTAGAAGATACCAACCAGCTAAAATTTATCACAGATAGCCGTAGCGCCAAAGCCGACCAAATACAGCAACAACCTTGGGCAGAGGTTTGCTGGTACTTTCCCAATACACGAGAACAATTCCGTATTACTGGCTGTTTGACTCTGGTAGATAATGATGATTCGCACCAGCATTTAAAGCCAGCACGAATTTCTACTTGGCAAGAACTCAGTGATGCGGCACGTTTACAGTTTGCTTGGCCTCATCCTGGTAAAACTAGAGTTAAAGAAGCACAAGCCTTTGAGCCACCAGCACCCGACCCTGTGCAACCGTTACCTAATTTTTGTCTACTCCTACTCGACCCAGTAGAAGTAGATCATTTAGAATTGCGCGGTGAACCACAGAATAGAAAATTTTATGGCCGGGATGAAAATCAGGAATGGTTTTGTGAAGAAATCAATCCTTAATTTTCTCATTTAGGAGTTATGGAGTTAGAAGGTGCAAAGTTGGCATTTATGATTTTTATTCCTCACTTCTCACTCTTAACTCCTAACTTGATTTAAATACCCGCACCATCTAGAAACTGCTGTATTGCTTTATCTCTAAGGCTACACACAGGAGCATTTTGTGATAAATCAGCTTCCTTAGAAGCTACAGAACCTGCCAATACAGGGGTTTTTCCATTTGAAGAACGGGTGTGCTGAAGATTTTGTATTTGTTCTTCGAGTAACTCAATTCGGTTGACTAAAGCTCGAATTACTTCGGCTTCCGAGTCTGGTAGGTTATTGTGTTCCAATGGAGCAACTCTGACTCCAGAACGATACACAATACGACCAGGTATCCCTACCACAGTGCAGTCAGAAGGGACATCCCTGAGGACAACTGACCCAGCGCCAATGCGGACATTATTGCCAATTTGGATATTTCCCAGGACTTTTGCTCCAGCACCGACTACAACATTTTCACCCAAAGTAGGATGGCGCTTGCCGCATTGTTTACCCGTCCCTCCAAGGGTGACACCTTGATAAATTAGGGCATAGTCTCCGACGATCGCAGTTTCACCAATTACGACACCCATCCCGTGGTCAATGAACACACCATGTCCAATTGTTGCGCCTGGGTGAATTTCAATTCCAGTCAAAAACCGAGCCAAGTGAGAAATCAGACGCGGGATAAAGGGAAGACCAAGACTATGGAGCCAGTGAGCCAGCCTATGCAATAACAAGGCTTGCAAACCAGGGTAACAAAATAAAACTTCCAGCCAGTTCCGGGCAGCCGGGTCACGTTCAAATATGATACGGAAGTCAGCACGCAGTGTAGATAACACGAGATAGCACCCTCGGAAAGCACAACAAGCTACTATCCCATATTATCGTCTCAGGTGTTACAGATAAAAAATGGGGCATTGGGGATTAGGAGGGGGCAAAGGGAAAGGGGTAAGGGGGAAAGGTTAAATTTATCCCTTTACCCTTTACCCTTTAACCTTTTCCCCTACCTCCTCATCTCCCCATCACTCCTGCTCCACTGTCAGAGTATAATCCCGCTTCATTCCAGGATTAAATGTCCCTACCCAAATTCGATAAGTGCCTTTTTTCCAGTCGCGATCGTCAACGCTAGCATCTTTAATTTTGCCAGTGTCATCGCCGCAGCGAATCGTCTTCTTATCTGGGCCTTGGATCAGTAAAGTGGTATCGTTGTTATTGCTATCAATCTGTACTTTCAACTGGGAAAAGTCATTTTCCAAAACCATAATGTGGTCTGGAGTGGGATCTGCAAAACCGATACAAGCTTTTTGCTCGCGATCGCGGTTAGTAATAGCAGACAAGGAATAAGAACCACCTGTAAATCCTTGCACTTTTCCTTGTGCTGGATCGAAGTTTGTTGACAGCGTAAAAGTACCAAAATTTGCTGTTTCTGCTATTACCGGGGTAGCTGTTAAGGCGGTAAGTATAGCTAACAAGCAACCGAGGCGAAACTCAAGTCGGGGGCGACAGTATTTCATAGTAGCCCTCCAACAGGCTTTTAAAATAGTAATTATATATACATAATTCTAATGAAAAAATTACAGTAAGATTGTAGTCTGGTGTGCCACATTCAAATGTGCCACAATTAGGCTGATGCTCGATCTTCCAAAAACGATCAAACATCAGTCTTTTGTTGGGGCTGTCTATAAAATCAAGTTTTTAAGAATTTCTTCAAAACCAAAATTTCTGCATAAAAGGTAATGTAACCCCTGATTAATAATTAGAGACTCGTATTCCTCTGAGATGGGAGGCAAAAGACTATTCGGGAATATTCAGAATATAGCTGATGTATTATCCATAACCGAGAATTTACTATGCCTACTACATCTGGTATTCAAATCACACTTGATCTGAGAAACCCTCAGTTAGATGACGAAGCATTGGAAAAATTAACCCAAAGCCTTCGGCGCAAAATCCTTGACTTACAGAACTTCCAACAAATAAATTACCCAATCTTATGGGGTGGGCAACATGAGCGCCTTTGTATACGGGCGCTCATGTTGCCCACCCCACAAGAAGTAGTTGAGTATTTTTTTATTTGTCAGTCTCTAGCGCTCTTGCGTCACTCTGGGGTAAAACCTTAATTTTTCGTTGGCTGAAACGCCGAAAATTCGTTAATTTTTCCCAGACGATGAAAGAGGGCTAGACGAAGTAAAAGACGTTAAACCTATCCTCAGTCCTAATCCACCAGCAGGAAACAAACGATTAAGGGACTTCCAGAAAATAAAATATACAGTAGGGTGTGTTAGGCGAAAGTCGTAACGCACCGCCACATATATCGGTGCGTTACGCTGTCGCTAACGCACCCTACTGGACTGACACAGCTAAAATAGTGCAATAGATATGCCAAGATGAGGACTCGAAAGTGGGAAGAGGTCGCCGAGATAAAGTCCATCTGACGGTAGAACAGAGAGAAAAACTCGA
>NZ_JACJRQ010000031.1 GCF_014697355.1 Nostoc calcicola FACHB-3891
ATTGATGACGGCTCTTATGTATTTTTTATCTAAATATGTCTGCTTTTATTCTTGTTTACCTTTTTTCCCTCAGTAATTTCCGTTTGTGACACTTGGGGTGCGGAATGTGGGATAAATAAGAGAGACGCGATAAATCGCCGTCTCTACAATCACCCATGCGTATTGAATTCTTGTAGAGACGCGATTCATCGCGTCTTATTTCTTCATCCAAACGAAAATCGCCTTATGCAAGAATTAATACAAGTCTCTGAGATGATTAATCAATGATCTGGGCACCTGGACAACAATTACACGGTAACAAATATGAAATTAAACAACAGTTAGGACAGGGACGCTTTGCTATTACTTATCTCGCTCAAAATCTTCGAGATGGCAAGAATGTTGTGATTAAAACATTGGATGCCAACTTGCTCAACCAACTGAGTAACGAAGAACGCGATCGCTTAAAATCAGGTTTTGCAGATGAATCCCGCAAACTAACAATATGTAAACACCCCAATATTGTCGATGTGTTTGATACATTTAACCAAGGGGATTTACTGTGCATGGTCATGGAACATATTCTAGGAGATAATCTAGCCAAGATTATCCAACCGCGAGGATTTTTACCAGAAAAAGAGGCTGTAGACTACATCCAGCAAATTGGACAAGCACTAATACAAGTGCATAAACAAGGATTCTTGCATCGAGATGTGAAACCAGAGAATATTATTCTGCGATCGGGTACACATCAAGTTGTTTTGATCGACTTTGACTTAGCGCGAAAATTCGTTGATAACCCAGTGTCAAGTCGCGGTAACTTAGTTGACAAATTTACACCAATTGAACTGTATTCAAATTCTGCCAGACAACAACAGCGACGCGGCCCTTGGACTGATGTTTATTCTCTGGCTGCAACATTATATGTTTTATTAACGGGAAAACTACCAGAAAGTGCTATTGAACGCCAGGATAACAATAAACGTTTAATTCCACCGAAAGAATTGAATCATGATATTAGCAAGCCTGTCAATGATGCCATTGTCCACGCAATGGAACTACAACCCGATAAGCGTCCCCAAACAGTAGAAGACTTCTTAAAAGAATTGGGTTTAAAAACAGCAGGTATTTCTCTGCCCCAACTTCTTTGGGCACAACCTCTATGGGCAAGGATACTAGAGATTATGGGTGTATTAGCATTATTCGCAGCCTTGATATCAGGAATCAAAGACGGCACAGACTTATTCAAAGATTGGTTTCCAGACAAATCAGCACCCCCGACACAACAAACGCCATCGTCTTCCACTCAACCACAAAATAAATAGGCTACGCCTACGCATTTGTTATTTCGGGGTTCGCATTTGTTATTTCGGGGTTCGCATTTGTTATTTCGGGGTTCGCATTTGTTATTTCGGAGTTCGCATTTGTTATTTCGGAGTTCGCATTTGTTATTTCGGGGTTCGCATTTGTTATTTCGGAGTTCGCATTTGTTGTTTCGGCGTTCGCATTTGTTGTTTCGGGGCTAGCATTTGTTGTTTCGGGGTTAGCATTTGTTGTTTCGGCAGTTGCCACAAAACCTCAATCTTCCTCTCTGCGCCTCTGGGTGATAGCAGTTTCAAATCAAAATGCGACAGATGTGTGGGTAGGGGCGTACAGCTGTACGCCCCTACAGCCTCATTCAGCAACACCAACCACCATAACCAACAAAAGCGTGTCAAAATCAACATTAGGCATCAACAAATCTGGTATATGTTCTGGCAAAACGGACAGCTAATATACAACGGCAAATACAAAATAGAAAAACCCTTAGGCGGTGGCGGTTTTGCAGTCACCTACCAAGCAATGCACACCAAGTTAAACCGCCGAGTTGTCATCAAAACCCCTAACATTAGCGTCCAACGAGATCCAGACTATCCCAAATATGTTGAACGCTTCAAAAAAGAAGCCCAAATACTAGCAATGTGTTGCACAGACTCACACCCTCATATTGTGCAAGTATTCGACTTTTTTGAAGAAGAGGGTCACTACTGTTTAGAAATGCAATACATAGCAGGCGAGAGTTTGTGGAAGTATGTGCAACGCCAAGGCGCATTACCTGAAGCTGAAGCTGTAAAATATATCCGCCAAATGGGTTTAGCTTTGGTAGAGGTACATAAAAAAGGAGTTTTACATCTTGATGTCACTCCTTCTAATATTATGCTCAACTTTAATTCAGGGATTCCTAACTCAGGCAAAGCTGTGTTGATAGACTTTGGTATTGCGGGCGATATGTCTCCACCTAGTACCTTTTCCAGGTCTTTTGGTAACAGGGCATTTGCGCCTTATGAGTTAATACACAAAGGAATTCGTGACCCAACAGTTGATGTTTACTGCTTGGCTGGATCTTTGTACTATGCTATCACTGGACAACGCCCCACTAATTCGTTTAACCGCAAGTATGAACAAGAGGAATTAGTACCAACAAAGCAACTTATCCCCAGTCTTAGTGATGCTGTAAATCAAGCGATTCTGCAAGGAATGGCATTAGAGGCAAAAAACCGACCCCAGACAATGGAAGAATGGTTGAATTTACTTTCCTCTTCGCAAGCTAATCTAACAGAATTGGCATTAACTTCAGATGTAGGCGTAGATTACCAAAACTTAGAGAATTTACTCAAAGCGGGGAAATGGAAAGCAGCAGACGAGGAAACCGCTAGACTCGTCCTGAAAGTAGCCAAAAGAGAACAGCAAGACTGGCTAGATTATGAATCCATCCAAAAGTTTCCCTGCACTGACTTACGTACTATTGATGAACTCTGGGTAAAATACAGCAATGGGCATTTTGGATTTAGTGTACAAAAACGCATTTGGTTAGAGTGCGGTGGCAAAGAAGATTATGAAACGGAGTGTCGTTTAGGCGATCGCGTAGGCTGGCGTAAAAATGATAGCTGGCTTTCATTAAAAAATTATCACTTTTCCCTAAATGCCTCACAAGGGCATCTTCCTTCATTAAGGTATTATTACAAAATGGAGGATGGAAGATTTGGATGGCTGTGGCGGAGGTGGCTTTTTGGCTTCTTGTCTTACATTCATACTTGTAAATTGTAATCTATAAACTTTTCTGAGATTTATAAAAGTTTCTAAACAACGTATATTCGACGAAGCCTTGCGGATTCTAGCTTTTAGATACCTGGCACTGCGGCTGAGGCGCACGCCTCGCAAACACAAAAAGCTGCAATCACATTAGATAATATATAAATCAATATAAATTAGGTGTAAATAGTGTCCTTTGACAATGTTTGTAAAATACTAGCAGAAAAATATCCAACGGATTTTGCCCGGTGGCTGCTACCTGATGAACCGCAAAAAATTAAAGTATTAAAAACTGAATTAAGCATCGAACCAATTCGAGCAGATTCTGTTATATTTCTACAAACAGAAAATCGTATTTTACATTTGGAATTTCAAACAACACAAAAATCAGATCCTCCCATTCCCTTCAGAATGTTGGATTACTTTGTGAGGTTAGTGCGACAATATGATGTTCCAATAACGCAGGTAGTAATTTTCTTGCAAGAGACAAGTAAGGAAATCGCTTTTACCGAAGAATATGTAAATGAGATGACAAATCATCGCTATCGTGTTATACGAATGTGGGAACAAGATTCGGCGTTATTTCTCGATAATCCTGCACTATTACCATTAGCACCTTTAACACAGACAGATTCACCCCAAGGGTTATTATCCCAAGTTGCCCAAAGTGTTGCTAAAATTTCAGATAGGGAAACAAGACAGAATATCGCAGCTTACACAGAAATATTAGCAGGTTTGCGATTTGAAAAGAATTTTATTCGTCAGTTATTGAGCGAGGATCTTATGCAAGAGTCAGTGATTTATCAGGATATTTTGCAGAAGGGAGATAAGCAAGGTGAAGAACGTACAATTATACGCCAGCTAAATCGGCGTTTTGGTGAAATAGACTCATCATTGATTGAGAGAATTAGAGTGCTATCTGTTGAAAAGCTAGATGATTTAGCAGAAGCATTACTAGACTTTTCACAAGTATCTGATTTAGTAGCTTGGTTAGATGAACAAAAAAGCTAATCAGGAGCAAAATAACCCCAGTTACAGCAATTTTCAGGTGAATAGACCACATTGTAGGGGCGCACAGCTGTGCGCCCCTACCGAGGATTGTCGTTCAATTGGTTAGATGGGCAGGAAAGTAATTAATTTCAGGTATAGATCAACTATAAAATCATAAAGTAGGGGCACAGCCATGTTCCCTACAATCATCTGTACCCCACCAAGTTGCAATTTCCTGTAATTAAAAACAGCTAATTTCTCTCAACTAAAAAACTTCTCCACGCATCTGACAAATATCTCCACACCCATTCCCAACGCCGTCTCATCAAAATCAAACCGGGGATGATGATGGGGATAAGCCAAATCTTTCTCTGCATTGGCAGAACCCAAAAAGAAATAGCAACCAGGCACTTCTTCCAAGAAAAATGACATATCTTCAGCCGCCATAGTTTGGCATTCTGGCACAATTCCCACAGGAGTTTCTACCACTTCTTCTGCTACAGAACGCACCAATTGAGCTATTTTCACATCATTAATTACTGGTGGATAAAGTGACCAATAATCTAATTCATATTTTGCACCCTGACTCTGACAAATTCCGGCGATAATCTGCTCAACGCGCTGATGGAAAAAGCCTTTAAAACTCGGATTAAAATACCGAACAGTAGCACTCATTCTCGCCGTGTCAGCAATTACATTCCGCTTGGTTCCAGCATGAAGTTCGCCCACTGTTACCACAGCCGAATCAATAGGATTCACATTCCGAGCAACAATAGTTTGCAAAGCATTGACAATTTGAGCAGCAACCACAACGGAATCCACTGTTTGATGAGGTAGTGCGCCGTGTCCACCTTTGCCCAAAATTGTACAGTTAAAGCACTCCACAGCCGCCATTAGGGCACCACTGCGAACGCCTACAGTTCCCAAGGGCAAATTATTCCACAAATGCAAACCGATAATTGCGTCAACATCAGGATTTTTCAGCACCCCAGCTTCAATCATCGGCTTTGCGCCTCCCGGTGATTCTTCCGCTGGCTGGAAGATCATTTTCACGGTACCAGAGAAATCTTGACGATGCTGTTGCAGATAGTAAGCTGTACCTAAAGCGATCGCAGTATGTCCATCATGTCCACAAGCGTGCATTACTCCATTATGCTGGGATTTGTAAGGCACTTCGTTAAGTTCTTGAATTGGCAAAGCATCCATATCTGCCCGAATCGCCAAAACTGGCAATTTTGGATTAGATTCTGGATCTAATTTCTTACCTTTGATGGTGGCGACAATACCAGTTTGGGCGATGCCGGTTTGATGTTCGATTCCCCATTCTTGCAACTTTTGTGAGACAAATTCAGCAGTCAGTTTTTCCTGAAAACCCAACTCTGGTTGTTGATGTAATCGCCGCCGCCACTCTATCAATTGCGGTTGCAATGAGCGAATTGAAAGTCGAATTCGAGATAAATCAACAGAAGAGGGGTTAGGGAAAGTAGAAACCATTATCAAGACAAGGTAGTTTAAGCAGAGCTAACTGAGGTTATTTTCCCACTTTAACGTGAGTTTGACGAGTCTGCTTTACGCATTAAAGCCCAAGCCGATTGATACAGCAGATTTTACAGGAATGATGCAAAAATGACATGAAAGCTTTGATTTTCCGTAGGGGCAATTCATGAATTGCCCCTACATTGCATCCTAGATGCGTAAATCCTATTTCAATAAACCTGAAGTAGATACAGAAATTTGTAGGGGCGCATAGCTATGCGCCCCTACCCCGTACCCGATCGAAACGAGACATGTACCTTAATAGTCACTGTCAGCGACACAAATACCTTTACATTTAATACCGTTCGTAGCGGTGCGCTGACAATGAGAACATAGAATTTTTTCGTTTTCTGTTTCTTGATTTGTCTTTATACCAGTGTTTGTCTGTAATTTGTCGTTGTTGCTTTGGAGTTCTACAGTCATAAGAACGAAGGAATTTTTTGCGATTTACATTAGTGTTTCTAAATCTAAATCTGATGCTATTTGAGCCAGTTTCTCTAAATCAGTGGGGTTTTCTAAATAAGGTAAGCAGCCTAAAACTGGCGTGTTAGTTAATGATTGAATCAATTCTGGTGGTGTCCAGTCGGCTATCTCTGCATCGGAACGAGGTTGGACGCAATTCAAAACAATGCCTACCAGATGCACCCGCGATTGTCTAGCTAATGCTACATTGGCCACTGCACTAGCGATCGCTCCTAATCTCACTGGTACCACCAATACCGTTGGTAAACGCCATTCTGCGGCTAAATCGGCTACCGTTAATTCTTCCGTTACTGGCGAACCCAACCCACCCAAGGCTTCTACTAGCAAAAAATCACGCTGCGATCGCAATTTCGACAAAGTTTGCCACACTAGTGCTAAATCTACTCGGCGATTTTCTCGTGCTGCGGCGATGGGAGGAGCTAAAGGTGCTTTAAAATACAAAGGTGTAATTTCTTCGGCAGATTGTTCTAGGGCGAATAGATTTTGGTACAATTCGCGATCGCCAATCCCCGATTGAATTGGTTTCATGATTCCCCAGCTACGCTGCGGGTAATATTTTTGCCAATAAGCTGCTAAGGCTGTCGTTAAAACAGTTTTACCAGCCTCCGTATCAGTTCCAGTAATCAGTAGTGTCTTCAACAATTTGTATAATACTAGTTATTTAATAAATTAACTGGACACATCCTAAATATATAGCAGTCCTAAATCATTTGTGAAATATTTTTCTGTAGGCTGTCATTAGTCGTTAGTTATTTGTCTTTTGTAATCACAAATGACAAAGGACAAATAACCACTAATGACTAATAACTCATTTTAGTACGATTTCGACAATTACATTCATTTATTTAAAAGAGAAACAGCTAAATTTAAGGTGAAATTGTTGGATCGGGAATTGGTATGGGTGTGCTATCAATAGGCGGATTATTGTTTTCTGTCTCTGGAGTTGGAATTGGAGTCGGAATTGGAGTCGGAATTGGTGTAAATGTTTCTGTTGGAGTTGGCAAAGGTGTCTCGGTTGGAGTTGGCGTTGGGGTTGGTGTGGGTATTTCTATGGGTGTCGGTTGGATGAGTTTCTCTAATCCAGCATTGAGATTGTAATTGCTTTCGTCAACTCCTGAAAGCAGAGTTAATTCAATAGTGTATACTCCAGTAACTAACAATGTACCTTCATAAGATGTAACTCCCTGAGCATTATTATCAATTGGTTGTTGATTGGGATTTAAAACTGTTAGTAAAACACTGCTTCCTGGCTCAAGAAACGTACTTAACTTGACTCCTTGCTCGCCAACAAAAGTATAGCGGATGATTTGATTTGCTTTGAGAGTACCTTCCACTGCGGTAGCGTTAAATGCTCCCAGATTCAAAGGTTTAATAGATATAACAGGTTGCTGTTGAGTAGGTGTAGGTGTGGGTGTAGGTGTGGGTGTAGGCGTAGGTGTAGGTGTGGGTGTGAATGTAGTACCCCCAGAAATCACTGGTGAAGGAAAATTTTGGGGAAGCGTCTCGTCTGGTGGTGCTTTTGACTGACTGCGAATCGAACTTACCAGTGCCCAAGAACCAAATCCCGCTAAGATAACTACAGCGATCGCAATTGCGGCGATCGCTAACGGATTATCCAAAATTGAGCTAGTTTGATCTGGTGGAATCACCGGATCGGGTTTTTTCGGCGAAGCTGCTGGCGATACCAAATCAGGGCGACGGCCAACAGCCATTGTCTGCAAGTTGGAAACATTAGAGGTAGGCGCACTGGGTTGCCGCAAAAATTGTAACGCTTGGGATACATCAGCAGCAGTTTGGTAGCGATCGCTAGGCATATGATTTAACATTCGATGCAAAACTTGGGCAAATTGTGGATTCACTTTTGCCCACTGCTGCCAATTCCAAGTTAATTGGTTTCGATCGAATAAATCTTTTGGTTCCTTACCAGTCAGCAAAACAATCGCACTCACCGCTAATGCATACAAATCACTACTAGGATACGCTCCTCCTGTTTGCACTTGTTCACTCGGAGAGTAGCCTAATTTTCCCACAGTAGTTACAGGCATTAGGCTATCTGGCGATCGCAAACGCCCTGCAAGTTCTTTTACCACTCCAAAGTCAATTAACACTGGCTTACCATCGCTATCTCGCAGAATAATATTTTCTGGCGAGATATCCCGGTGAATAATCCCTCGGCTGTGAATATGCTCTAAAACAGGCAACAAAGATTGAATTAACCCCAATACTTCTGTTTCTGTAAAAGTTTGACCCCCAGCTTGTCTTTGAGTCAGCAGAGTTTGGTAAGTTTGACCTGCAACATAATCCTCCACCAAAAACAAGCGTTGGTCTTGCTCAAATCTTTCCCGGAATTTCGGCACTTGTGGGTGTTCGATTTGATATAGAATAGCAGCTTCTCGGTGAAAAAGCTCCTGTGCCTTCTCCCAAGCCAAAGCGTCCGTTGCTGTTGAAATCAATTCCTTGATCGCGCAAAGTTCGTTAAACCGCCTCTGGTCTTCTGCCAGATAGGTTCTACCAAATCCCCCTTGTCCGAGAATTTGAATTATGCGGTAACGGTTTTGCAAGACAGTACCAACTGTAATGGGTGATTGCATGATCCAATAATTGAGTGTAATGGCAACTGAGGAGGAAGTCACCCACAAAGATAAGTCCAAGTGGCGACGGACAGTTACATGCAGCGATATTTTAACTTACCTAATAGTTATACTCCCAGTGAGAATCGCTCAAAGGTTAAAAACCACATCTTTCCTAAGGGCACAGCAATGCTCATTGGTGTCAACTTAAGCTTAAACGCTTGTCCGACATACGCTTTACCCCCCTTAATCCCCCCTTAGAAAGCAGGGCTGTTTCATTCGCTGATGATGGGGATTTGTCAAGAGGATAATCTCACGCAAAGGCGCAAAGGCGCAAAGGAAAATCGTGTATTTGGGTTGAAGGCGCAAAAGTTTTTTACTGGAATTTTGCGCTTACTCTCAATTTTTATCTCTTTGCATCTTGCAATTTCACCCATTTTAAGGAATGAAACAGCCCTGCTTTTTAAGGGGGGCTAGGGGGGATCGAAACGCTATTAGGCAACTTTATAAGACTTGTGTGTACACGGTAGCCCCTTTAGAAAGGGGGAAAATAAGAGAGTCTTGTTCCCTCCCCAATACATCGGGGAGGGTTAGGGTGGGGTGATGCGTTAAATCCAAGAATTGAACCACATCCGCAGTTTATAAGCGTCAGGGGAGAGGGGTAAACCTAAATAAACGGGCATCCAGAAAATAAAAGCAATTAAGATGATAAAACTAATGCTGACGCCTACTGCCCGGAGTTGTTGATAATAGCTGCGAAGACATTGATCGACAAACCAAGCGATCGCTAAAAATACAAATACCACTGCACACATATAATGGTAAATAAAAACGCACCTCGTCACCTTTACCCAAGGTAATAAGTTAGCGGCATAATTTATAACTAAGTACAAAGCAATCCAAGTATCAACGCTAAGAGTTGCAGGCACAGAAAAACGCTTTTCCTTTACCCAAGGAATCATCACTTGTGACACCAGCATTCCCATTAAAAATAACATGGCAGCCATACCAAACCACCACAAAAACGGATTGCCCATTGCATGGACATCATAAATGACTTTTACCGCGTCAGAAGGTAAAGGCGGCCCCATAACCGGTAGGGGTTCGTTGATACTTCCAGCCGTTTGATAATAATATGCCATTGGTCGAGTCATCAAAGGCCATTTGTACCAAGCAGCACAATAAGGATGTACGTCTGAACTATTACCACCCAAATGCAAATGAAACTTCAAAATTTCCTGATGTACTGCGATAAATCCGTATCTTTTATCTAATTGCAGGTGAGGAATCCAGATAATACTATAGATAAAAGCTGGAATTATTCCTAGATAAAAGAACATCTGGAAAACATTAAATTGAGTTAGGTTTTGTAATGGCGTTTGAGGTGAGGGAGGTGAGGGGGATGAGGGGGATGAGGGAGAATAAGTACTAACTCCTGACTCTCTACCTCCCTGCTCCTCTGCTTCCCTGCTGATGTACCCTAGACCTCTGCTTCCCTGCACCTCTGCTTCTCTCAATGATGGGGATATAGAAAGAAGTTTGGACTTAGAAAAAGAATGAATTCCTTGAATTAACCATGCTGTTATCCAAATGAGATAAGCGCCGAAAAGAAACCATAAACCATTCCATTTAGTACCGACTGAGGCACCAAAATTAATACCAGCAAGAACTAACCAAAATGAACGACGTTGATTTTGGTTATCCAATGCTAGTAATAAAAACCACTGCCCTAATAGACCAAATATGATAATATAAACATTGCTTAAGGCATAGCGAGATTCAACAAGAAATATGCCATCGCAAGCAGTGAAAAAACCTGCAAGTAAAGCAAAGCTACGACGATAACTTAATTGATAAGCGATCGCAGCTACAACCACAGGAATAAATGAGCCAGTCAGGGCATTGAACCACCGATAAGTCCAAGGCGATCGCAATGAACCCGTCAGCCCATTTACGGTATCATGCCAAAAAGGAATGTGACTGCCAATCCAAATGCCGATACCAATCATATATTGACTCAGCGGCGGATGAGCATTAAAAAATGGCGTATGCGTGAGATAATTATTACCAAATTTGGCAAAATAAACTTCATCAAATACCAGGGTGTTGAATCGCTCCAGTCCCCAAAACCGTAAGGCAAGTGACATCAGAAATACACCCGCTATTCCAATTCGGAACCATTTTTTAGTCATTTGTTATTTGTCATTTGTTATTGGTCATTTGTCATTTGTCATTTGTCATTTGTTATTGGTCATTTGTCATTAGTCATTTGTTATTGGTTTTTCTCCCCATCCCCCCACTCCCCACTCCCCACTCCCTACTCCCTACCTTCAGATGCATTTTGTTCAAACAGCAGCAGTTCAATACCGTAATATTTTTTTGTGCTACCTACTGGCTTCATACCCAGTCTTTGGGTAACGCGGATTGAGGCATGATTTTCTGGGTTTACTACTGCATAAATTACTGGCAAATTCAACACATTAAATCCGTAGCTGAGGATACCTCGTGCTGCTTCGGTTGCATATCCTTTACCCCAAGATGCTCGCCGCAAGTGCCAGCCCACTTCATAATCTTGAGTGGGTAAGCCGTCTTTGTCGGGCAATTGTTTGAGAAGGATAGTTCCGACAATTGTTGTGGTTTCCTTTTCGACAATTGGCCAAGATCCGCTACCATTATTGCGTCGTTGCGATCGCTCAATGTTTTCAATTAAACGCTGACGCTGTGACTCAATGCTTGTCACACGAGAACCATTACCAAGAAAATAGGTGACTTCGGGGTCACTATAAATAGCAAACGCTTGTTCGGCATCGCGTTCGGGTATCCAACTACGAATTATTAAGCGATCGGTTTCTAACAGATTTGTCATCTTACCTTTGACTAAACAAAGTTGCTATTGTGCAAGATATTAGGATAATTATGCTTGAGAAGTCAAAAGCAATAGAGACAATTACACAAGCAGAATACTATATTATTGCTGCTCATTGAATTGGTTATGCAACAGCAAATTCTGAATCTTTCCTGAGTTCCTCAGACCGGAATCCTAACACAATCCGATCCTTTGGTATACCTGCCCTGACAAATTCTGTGGCAATTCCCTCTTCAGTACCATCACGTTGAATCCAAATTTTACCATCAATAATATCAACGTGAATCAGGCAGCCATGCACGCGGCGAGTTGCAGTTGGAGAGAGTTCTGGCACTGGTTCTCGACCAAGAATCATCACCAAATATCGATCCTGTTCTTTATCAAAAATAGTTTCATGCTGAATATTGCCATAAGAGTAAGGAATCTTGGTGTGTTCAGTAAGAATGTTACAAATTAGCTGTCTGTATTGCTCTAGATTACCCATCGGACTATAACCTCCCGCTTTGGATTAAAAACAATCAGAGGAATTTTGTAGTCTTCCAATATAAGTTTACCAAGAGGCTCTTCCTCAAAAATGTCAGTAAAAATATCCTCATGAACAGCAATGTACAAAACTCTATCTGGATGATTACGAGTCATGACAGCAAGGTAAGTAATGTAAAAACTTTGGTATTTAGTTCGTAGTAAGGACTTCAGTCCTTATTAGAGGACTAAAGTCCTCTCCACCAGACGCTACGCGTAGCTTGCTTCCCCGAAGGGGTACACTACAAACCTTTAATTATTTACACCGTTCTACTTACCTTCGGCTTTTGCAACTTCCAACATTGTCTTTAATACCGAATCTGGATTTAAACTAATAGAATCAATTCCCTGTTCAACTAAAAACTGGGCAAATTCTGGGTAATCGCTTGGTGCTTGTCCACAAATGCCGATTTTGCGGCCGCATTTTTTCGCAGCTTGTATCGCCATTTTCACCATTCGCTTCACACCTTCACTCCGTTCATCAAACAACCGCGCCACCAAAGCCGAATCTCTATCTAACCCCAATGTCAACTGAGTTAGGTCATTGGAACCAATGGAGAAGCCATCAAATACCTCAGCAAACTCTTCGGCCATAATTACATTGCTGGGCAATTCACACATCACATAAACTTGCAAATCATTAACACCTTGCTTTAAACCATTTTTTGCCATTTCTGCTAACACTAACCGCCCTTCATCGGGAGTGCGACAAAAAGGAATCATTGGGATAACATTCGTCAAACCCATTTCTTCCCGTACCCGCTTCAAGGCTTGACATTCTAAGGCGAAAGCTTCTCTGTAACCTTCATCATAGTAACGCGCCGCCCCCCGCCAACCGAGCATAGGGTTTTCTTCATCGGGTTCAAATTGTTGACCACCTAACAAATTTGCATATTCATTACTCTTAAAATCTGACGTTCGTACAATCACTGGTTTCGGATAAAATGCTGCGGCAATTCTGCCGATGCCTTGGGCTAATTTATCCACAAAATATTGAGGTTTGTCGTCATAAAGTGTGGTGAGATTAGCAATTTTAGCTTTGACAAATTCATCTTTTAATAAATCATAATTAATCAATGCCATTGGATGAACTTGGATTTGGTTAGCAATAATAAATTCTGTCCGCGCTAAACCGACTCCATCGTTGGGAATTCCTGATAAACTCAATGCTTCTTGGGGATTACCCACATTCATTAAAATTTGCGTGCGGGTACGGGGTAAGTTTTCTAGAGGGACTTCTTCAACTTCAAAAGGTAATAAACCTGGGTAAACTTTTCCTTCTTCGCCTTCGGCACAAGAAATTGTTACTTCTTGACCAGTTTTCAAAATATCTGTAGCATTGCCACATCCAACGATCGCAGGTACACCCAATTCTCGCGCAATAATCGCGGCGTGACAATTACAGACAATCACCGGGGTATATTTACTTGTGAACACAACATAATTATGATGTTCGGCAACTGTAATATTAAAAACATCATTATCAGTTTCTTGCTCAACAGCAACTACCCGCTGCATCCGAATATCACCTGCAATTAGAGGATCGAATTTGCAAATTTTATTTAGTTGTCGATCCGAGATGAGGAAATTATTATCTTTTCTGAGTTTTATCTGCTCTTTAGCATTTTCATCAAATAGTTGACTGGTAGCAAAAAAGCGTGTTTGTATTACTCTCTCGCTAACTTTTCCTTTCACTCTATTGGTAAATCGAAGTATTTCTGTTAATTTCTCAACCAACTGTACATTATGTATTCCCCGATTTTTTGTCACTTGAGGCACAGTACCTATTTTTAAACAAGCTGCAATTATCGCTTGTAATAGCAATTCTTCTGATGCATATATATGAATGCGATTATTGTGGTAACATCCATCTCCATCAATCACACCTGCCAGGAAATTATAAGCAAATTCCACAGAGTTATTGAGCAACATACTCACAATATTTTGCTCTTTTTCGTGTAAATCGTAAGCAACTTTTTTAGAGTATAGTCTGTAAGCTGTTGCTTGACCTACTACTAATTGACCTCTGATTGAGCCAGAAGAGACTTTTTTTACATGGGCAACAAATGGTTTATTATAAACTGTATTCATGCATTCCTGCATAGCTGCTATAAATTGCTGCTTCGGCAAAGTATCCTTTTGGATAAACTGCACCTCTCCATGAGTACGGCTTCTATAAATCGAGCCATCTGTGAGTATACCTCCTAATAAATAAGCTATTTTGATATTATCTGTTTCAGGTATACCCAACTGCGGAATCTTCTGTGCTATTACAACCATTTCTTTGGCTGCAAGCATATCTTGAATTTCAGTTTTTACATACGCGCCGCCTCTGATGTTAATCATTTTGTGATCTGGAGTTAAGCGTAAGTTGTTGTCAGTAACTTTACCTGTTTGCGAGACACTGACACTAATCATTTTTGCTTGCCTTTTCATGGCATCGAGAATTGGTTGCCACTCTATTTTGTTGGTTTGAGTATTTAATGATAAAGTTAGCAACCCTTCATAACCCTGTTCATAAATCTGACGCAAAGTCATAAAGCCTTTATTCGTTAATATTTTTGTTTCGCCATCAAAGCAGGTACGTCCACCAGAATTGGTGACAATTGCACTGGCACGTTTCATAATTGGTTCCCAATCGGGGTCAGTTCTTTCTGTTACCAAAACTTCCCCTGGTTGGAACTGTTCGAGTTTCTGAACATCTAAAATTAAACGTACTTTCCCTTGACTAATGGCTTCCCCAATGGCGCGTCCGGTGATAATGGGTTGGGGGGATGAGGGGGATGAGGGAGAATTTATTAGTTTGTCTTCCTCGTCTCTTTTAACAAAACGATAACTCCGCAATATATTTCCTTTCTTCTGGGATTGGACGGTTTCAGGACGCGCTTGGACGATAAAAAGTTGGTTGGTAATTCCATCTTTTGCCCACTCGATATCCATTGGGGTGTAAATGTCGTGGACTTGGGAATAGTGGTCTTCAATTAAACATGCCCAACTTGCTAATTGTAAAATCTCTTCATCGCTGAGGGCAAATTTGCCTCTTTCTCTGAAAGGAACAGAGACATTTTTGGTAAATTTTGAGCCGTCATCATAAATCATTTTCAGTTCTTTGCTGCCCAATTTTTTATCGATGATTGGGCGAAAACCTGCTTTTAAAGTTGGTTTAAAAACATAATATTCATCTGGATTTACTGACCCTTGGACAACGTTTTCTCCTAAACCGTAGGCGGCTGTAATTAGCGCCGCATCTTTAAAACCGGTTTCTGTGTCAATGGAGAACATCACCCCAGAGGTTGCTAAATCAGAACGCACCATTTTTTGTACGCCAACGGCAAGGGCGATGCTAAAGTGATCGAATCCCTTGGTGTGACGATAGGAAATGGCGCGGTCGGTAAATATGGAAGCAAAGCATTTATGACAAGCTGCTAAAACTCCTTCGGCACCGACGACATTGAGGTAAGTTTCTTGCTGTCCGGCAAAACTCGCATCTGGGAGGTCTTCGGCGGTGGCGCTAGAACGGACTGCAACATCTGTCTCTGCATTGTATTTTTCGCAAAGACTTTGATAAGCTGTGGCGATCGCCTTTCGCAATTCTACAGGAAATGGCGTGTGGATTAAGAGCGATCGCGCTTTTTTCCCACGTTCTCGTAAATTTTTTACATCCTCAACATCCAAGTCAGCAAATAATTTGCGTAGCTTTGCTTCTAACCCCGCTGATTCGATGAAATAACGATAAGCATAAGCAGTGGTCGCAAATCCCGTAGGCACATTAATGCCCTTGGGTGTTAATTGTTGAATCATTTCACCTAGTGATGCATTTTTCCCACCAACTAAGGGAATATCATGAATACCAACTTCATCAAACCAGAGAATGAGCGATCGCTCTTTGTCAGATGCAGATAAAGTGCTTGTAGATACTATAGTCATATGTATTACCTCTTAATTTTATCTGTTAAAAGTCCCTAATTATTACTATCTAATTTACCGCCAAAAATAAATTTTACAGGCTTTTAGTTTGATCCCACTTAAGTTTATTAAGAAACATAACACCAACAGGGTCTACTCCTCTTGAAAGGACTTTGGCTATTAGCGGTATATTTCTCATCTATGGCGGCTTTTTCGACTAGTAGTATTTTTCCCATATTTAATTGTAAATTTTGCAGCCCGTTTCGTCAGAGTGGCATGATTTGAGATTGTGCAATTAAATGCCCAGCCATAGTCCAAAAATAACAATTATTCGAGATAATGGCTGTATCGTAATACTAGATACAATCCACAATGGCGCAATTAGAAAGACTGCTGCTCATGGCAGAAGATGAGCTAACTGAGTACAGTACTGATGCTCGCAAAATGGAAAAACTACGCCGGAAAATAGGTTTATCAGTATCGGCAGCCGAACAGCGGCAAGTTAAAGAAGCATTATTAGCTACAAATAAATCTAATATAATTACTCAAATTGTCGAAGAACAAAGACAAACAGTAGCCTTACCATTTTGGGGAATTGCTGGCTTAGGTTTGTTGCTGGGAATTTCTTTAAATCAACCCATAGGCTTGTTAGCCGCCGTAGCTGGGACTGCATCAGCTTACAGAATTCAGAAATGGGGTTGGCAATTGCAAGCGAGGCGTTTATTGTTACGAACTTTGGAAGACATTGAAGCGCGGGTTGCTCAACCTAATAAATGATATTAATTAAACAAGACGCGGGGACGCGGGGATGCGGGGAGGGGGAGACGGGGAGACGCGGCGACGCGGCGACGGGGAGACGCGATAAATCGCCGTCTCTACAAGTGTTTTGGTCTTATCTGAACTGTATTGAATTATTAGGGATTAATCAATTCCAGACTTCGGTTAAATCCAATACAAATCCAGGTAAAACATCTTCCCCGGACAAACTGACAGGATTGTTCAACACTTCCACATCTTGATTTTGACGATAAATTTCTACTTGTTTATTTTTCCGGTCAATTAACCAACCTAAACGAGCGCCATTATCTATATATTCCCTCATCTTGGCGCGTAATTTTTCTATAGAATCATTTTTAGACCGTAATTCCACTACGAAGTCGGGACATATTGGAGCAAAAGTTTCCTGCTGTTCTAAACTGAGGTCATCCCATCTGTCTTGACGTATCCATGCGGCATCGGGAGAGCGATCGCTACCATTAGGAAGATGAAAACCAGTAGAAGAATTAAATGTTTTACCCAATTTAGTTTGACGGTTCCACAACCAAATTTGTCCTTCTATATCTAAATTTCTGTTTCCTGTATCACTACCCGTAGGTGGCATAACAATCAACTCTCCTGTAGCAGTTCGTTCTAATTGTAAATCTCTGTTAGCTAGTGCCAATTCAATAAACTGCTCGTGGGTGACTGTCAGTATGAGTGTAAATGGAATATTAATAGCAAAGGTTTGGGATTTAGCTTGTGTCATTGTTCCGTCCTGAAGCTGCAAGCAAAATGTTACAGAAGGCTAAAATAATTTATCTTCTCCTTACTTCCAAAGTAACAACTATTTTAGTTTTGCCACGCCGCTATTGCCTATACTTCGACTTCGCGGCTCCTGAGTGAGCGTAGTCGAAGGACAGTACAAGTTGCCTGTTTCCTGCTTTATCCGGCTTTGCGTGCAATAAACACCGCATGACCCGGCGATAGTTCGTATTCACCATAACTATCGGTGGTTTGAACCTCAAAGCCTACCTGCTGGAGTTGATTTGTAATCGTTGCTGTATCGTATAACCGCTGGTGGTGTAGTTCATCATCTCGTCTATAGCGATCGCCTACTTTGCGGAAGGTGATAATTCGACGAGTCAAAGTTTTTTCTTCTCCATCCTCGTGCTTTTCAACTAGTACAAACCAGTCTTCTCCTTCAGTGAATCCTTTGGTTGTGGTTCCTGGTGTAACTTGTCCCGTCTGTGAAATGTCAAAGATAAATACACCCCCAGGAGTTAAGGCATTATATATGCGGTGGAACAGCTGAACAAGGTCGCTATCTTCGTCAAATAGATAGCTGAGACATTCACTAATCGATGTCACAGCATTGCACGGCGGAATCTCAGTTTGAAATAGCGATTCGATGCGAAACTCAGCATTTGGGACTCTACTTCGGGCAATATTAATCATCGACTCAGAAATATCCACTCCCAAAACATCATAATTAGCTTCGATAAGTTCTTGCGCCCATAAGCCGCTACCGCAACCTAAATCAACAACTAATCCATCAGATATTTTATTTTCAGCCAAGATCTTTAGTATGCCGGGAGCAGACTTGAGAGCAAAGTCACGGAAACCGACATCATGAATAAAAGCCAAGTCCTCTTTGTACCACTCATTCATATATATAGTAAAAACTTAGTACAACATTTCATTAATTCATAGCAAATTCTCTGCGTCCCTCTGCGCTTACCTCTGCGCTCCTTTGCGTTTAAATCTGCTCTCATCAACCGTTTGGCAAGATATAATTGCCAATAAAATGTCAGCCGAATAAGCAGCGGTATCGTTTAGAAACAAAGGGAATTGCACAGAACGCGGCATAACAAATAATATTCTCCTATGATTGGTTGCCTTACAATGGACACTAAACCTTAAAATTGGGAGGCGGCAATGGATAGTACAGATAATTCTCCAGTGGAGGATAGATCGTCAGCAGATTTGGTATCTGTGACAGAGTTACAGCACCAACTTAATGATTTACTCAAGCAACTATCACCAGAGCGATTACAGGTGCTTGCTGATTTTGCAGCTTATTTAGCAAATGCTGAAAGTGAAGCTGCAACCCAAGAACTTTTGGCAATTCCTGGCTTGTTAGAGCGAGTTAAGCACTCATCAGCAACTCCTAAAACCCATTACACGAACTGGAGAACTCTTCGCTCTGATGTATGAAGTTCTTCTCCATCCCGATGCTCAAAAGGTTTATATTAATGCTGACAAAGCTCTAGCGAAGAAAATTGCTCGATGTTTGCAGCAGCTAGAGCAAACTCCCCAGTTGCACCCCAACGTGCGTGAGATTCCATTAACTCCCCCCCATTTCCACCCCAACCTTTTCTAAATTCTCCCGCACAGCCACACAACGAACATGCTCAACACCCCAAACTCGCTCACAAATTCCTAAAGCTTCCAAATAAAGAGATTCTGCTTCAATATAACGCCCCGTTGCCCGATAAATTTCCGCTAAATTATTCAGACTTTCGGCAACATTAGGATGATTTTCTCCCAACAACAGCTTATCAAGTTCCAAGGCTTTTATACATAAAACTTCCGCCTCATCGTAGCGTCCTTGTTCCCTATACAAATAACCCAAAGCATAGATAGTATCAGCTAAAAGCGGATGCGCCTTTTGTAAAACACGCTGCTTCACTTCCAAAGATTGCAAAAACAAAGATTCCGCTTCATTGTAGCGTCCTTGAGCGCGGTATATCAAACCTAAATTGTGCAAATCTGTAGCCACATCAGGATTTTCTTCACCCAAAAATTGCTTATCTAATTCTATTGCTTGTTGCGACAAAGGTTCAGCTTCACTGTAGCGTCCTTGATGATAATAAAGTAGCGCTAAATTATTCAATATCAAAGCAAAAGAAGGATGATTTTCGCCGAGCAAACTTTTAGCAATTTCTAGCGATCGCAGATACAAAGGTTCTGCCTCATCATAACGTCCTTGTTCATCATATAATAATGCCAAATTATTCAGGCTAGCGACAACATCAGCATGATTTTCTCCCAATAAGCGTTTTCTCAATTCCAAAGCTTGTTGATAGAGAAGTTCTGCTTTGCCATATTGTCCCGTAGATTTGTAAATTCCTGCCAAATTATTCAGACTAGTAGCGTAAGCAGGATGATTTTCTCCCAACAAGCGTTTCCTTAATTGCAAAGCTTGTTGATATAGTGGTTCAGCTTCACTGTAGCGTCCTGTTGCACGATATAATCCTGCTAAGTTGTTGAAATTAGTAGCTAAGTCTATTTGCAAACCTAATTCATTTTGCAATTCAATGGCTTGACGCCAATACTTGATTGCTAATTCTTGTTCTTCTTGATAATTCTGAGACTCACCCCGTTCTAATCTGCTGCGGTAAATATCACCCAATCTTGAATATAAAGTAGCCAAGGTGGGGTCTTTAGTTCCGCGTTCCTGTTCGATGTTTTCAATCAGCTTTTGTAAATCTTGGATAGGCAAGAAAAAAGTATTATTTTCATTAGTATCTGTGCTGGCTAATTCGGTGTCTCGAAAAACAAACCGTATAGGTTCTAATTCTTTACCAGCAATAGCATTGGTTTTTTTAGATGCGAACCGAAATACACCGTTACGCCAACTCCAAAAATCAGGAGCTTTTTTCATCAAATTGATTAAAATTTGATTAGTTACCCAAAGCACAATTGCAAAAGGAAAATCGCGCAATCCTTCCCTTGTCCACTGTAAGTAACCAAAAAATTTTTCCTGTTCTGATTGCTCTTTTCCTAATCTGAGAAAATAAAGTTGTTCAGCACCCGTTACAGTAATTACCGCCGGCTGACGCTGACGCAGATATTCTTCTTGCTCTACTAGTTGATTGAGAGCAGCTTTTAAACTCGGTTCATGACGTGCTAAAATCACTCGATATACACGAAAATTAGGTTGAAGTTCAGTTTCATATCGAGTAATAATCTCATCCCGAAAGTTAGGATCGTCGCAAACAGCAATCAGTAAATTTAATCCCTGAGTTTGAGCTTCAATCGAAACAATTAAATCATCATATGCATCTTGATTTTCTCCTTCATCATCTAATAATTCTTCATTGAACATTGATGGCTCCCTGTCTTTTTAAACTTTCGATAATAATTGGATGAACATCGTACCATGTTTCTTCGGTACGATATTCTAAGACATATAAACCATGTAGCAAATCCAAAAACTCAGCTTGTTTTGGATCGTGGGGCATAAATTGTTCGTAAACACTTTGCAAAATATCTATATCAACTTTTCCTAAACGTATGGAAAAGTCATTGCGAATTTTATTGATTGCTTGAGCGAGAATTTGATCGTTAATGATAACTTGGGCGTTGGGATTTCGCCGAATCATCCGCAAACAAATACGGCAACACTCTTTAGAAATGCGAATTAACTCTCGCAATACGCCGCCACTGTAAATAACAATTTTTTCAGCAGTTTCTGGTACTATTAATTCATTCGTAATTCGCTTGCGTAAAACTTCACCGAGAATCTTTGTTGCTTCCGGACGCGGTTGAGCATTAGCAAAACGATTTTTACCTTTATCAAAAATCTTGAGGACAGGCATTGCTACAATTTGGTCGTTAGTTTCTGTAGCAATTATTGTGCTGATGAATGTTTCTCGAAGAACTGCGATGGGAATAGTGTAGATAATCCGAAAATTCGGTTGACAAAGAGCTTTAATATTATCTTTGTAAATTTCGTTAACCCTGCCTAAATCGAGTTTATCTAAATCATCAATAATGACTAAAACATCTTGTTTAGTAGCGGCTTGAATCAAAGCAGCAATTTCGTTAATTCTAGCGACTAAATCTGATATTTTGCGTTCAAACTCTTGTTTAATTTCATCGCGGACGCTAGCATCAGCTTTTAATTTAGAGCTAATCAACTTGAGCAAATCAAAACCAATCTCAGCCTCTAGCTGCAAATTTAATTCTTCAGTGCGAGTGCGGGTAGCAAACCATTTATAAAGGGCTTCTTTAGTACTTTGAGGAATATCAACTCGTCGTGCTTCTGCCTCTGCCATTAAATTAACTGCAATGGCAAACAGAATATTAATATGGTTAACTGCCGACATTTCAATTTTGTCAGCAATAGAAAATAGAACTACAAAGTACTTATTTTGAATTTGCCTGCTAAATTCAGCCAACAAAGTTGACTTACCACAGCCACGATGTCCTGTAAAGACAATTTTACCATCTTTATTGGGACTGTCTTCAACTAATTGGTTGAGGTCTGCAATTAAATCGTCACCATATTCGACTCTAAATTTTTCCATTTCGTTCCGTTCCATTAACGGAAAAAGTTCGAGATTGCTATATGCTTCCTGAAAGGAAATTAATAATTCTTTAGACATTGGATAGTGCCGTAAAAGTGCCAACTATTCATATGATGCCTCATACTTTCTGTAGCAAAACCTCAGGCAATGTTTAGGACAGACTATGCCTATCAAAGTTCTGAAATTTCCTGAATAAATGACTACTAGGTGAGTGGTTTGCTATGTCTTAAAAATAGATACTTTATTGCCAAAATGCCAACGATAAATAAGTGATACAGGTGAATAATAAATAAGATTCAATGATAGATTATACATGCGATAATCAACAATGAATGATAGATTATACATATTCAATAGTGAGACTTACTTAATAAATAAATAAAATAAATTTTTCAGTTATAAAAATAAATTTTTAGTGTACTTTGCTTCATCTCACTCTAGCCGATGGGATGGTAGCTGGTGTTACTATTGGTTTACTAAGTAGATTAACCTAAAAAACGTAAAATGTAAAACGTTTAAGACACCCCAATTGACTCAATGCTAAAATAAATTCATAACTAATTTATTTATGAAAATCTAAATCCCCAACTTATCAAAAAAGTCGGGGATAATATAGCGATTCCCAGTTATGTGAGGTACAGGTAATATTTTGAAACGCAAAGGGACGCAAAGTAAAGCGCAGAGGTACGCAGAGATTTGTACTTCAGCAGACTAGGAAACGCTATATATCATATCAATAGAATTTGAGTTTTCTTTCTACGAAACGCTTGGTATTACAGAACGAAGGGCGTTGATAAAATTTTGAGCATAACTGTGGGTTGAGAAATCGAGGGCACGTTGTCGTGCGGCGATTCCGGCACTTCGGGCAAATTCTTGCTCGTCAAGATAGCGGAGAATAGCGATCGCTAATTTATCCGCATTGCCGTAAGGTGTTAATAGTCCATTGATGCCATCTGTAATAATCTCCGTTGGTCCCCCTGCATCGCCAGCAATCACAGGTTTTCCCAACGCCATCGCTTCAATAATCACAATACCAAATGGTTCTTTATCAGATGCATGGACAAATACATCCATCGCCTGTACCCACTCTGGAATATTGCGCTGTAACCCAGCCATAATTACTTGTTCTTTCAAGCCTAAAGCGGCGATTTCTGCTTTTAAAAAGTCTTCATAATCCGGTTCCAAATCGTGCTTACCACCAACTACTACACAATGGGCATCGGGATACTGCTGTAAAATTTTGGGGATTGCTTGTACTAATACATGCATTCCCTTCCATCGTTGCAATCGTCCGACAATTCCAATCAGTGGCCCGTGCAAAGGTAAGCCCAACTTTCGCCGCGCTTCTTCAGGAGAAGGTAAAGCATCAGGTTCAAATCGGTCTAGTGCTACACCAGGATAAACCAAAGGCGTTGGTCTGTGCGGCCAAATCTGGGCTTGTGCTTGCTTACCATCTTGGGAGAGGGTAATAATTGCCCGTGCTGGGATTAAAGTAGCCAACCGTACTAACCAAGTTTTATCGCTAGGCACTTCCAGCTGATACCACACAGCAGGTAACCCCGCCAACATCGCCGCCAAACCTCCGGATATGTGCGTAATCCACATCCAATTAACGATTATATCTGCATGTTCCTCGCGGGCGATCGCAGCTATCCGGAAAATAGCAGCAATAAAACGGTGAATTTGGCGTAAACGTCCACTTTCCACAACTCGCGTCTCAATGCCAAGGGACTTCACTTGTTCTACCATCGGGCCGTTTTCTAAAAATATCACTAGCCATTCGACACCAGCGTTACGTCCCTGCTGCATCAAATCCCAAAGCATCATTTCACCGCCGCCTCGTTGTTCGGCTAGTGGCATTACAATAATTGCTTTCATAATTTTAAGTTGTTGAGTAAAGGTGTTTGTTTCACGCAGAGGCGCAGAGGCGCAGAGAAAATTAAGAGTTTTTCAAGATGTCTAGGAATTTGGATAAGTATTCTCAATTCTTCCTCTCTGCGACTCTGCGTGAAAAATTTTCTTGAAGATAATATTTATGTCCTGCCATAGCCATAGCTAAAAATCCCCAAAGAATCATACCTGCTACGCTTAACATGCCACTACCAATAACTAATTGTGTAGCAGAGCTAATACCAATGGCGCGGGCGGCACTGATAAAACTATCAAACCGTCCTTCACTATATTTGCTAACATTAATAATTAATAAAATTAATCCGCCCATATAAAATATAGCTCCAAACCACCCAAGGGTAAAAAACATATCTAAAATGCCACTGTCAATTACCACTACTTCAATTTGACCGGTTTTTTCGTTGACTTTCCAAATATTTCCTAATCCGTTACCTAAAGCATTAGAAAGAGCTAGACTCAGGTTTTTGTCGTAACTTTGCGATCTATCTTTAAAACTGTTATCTTCTTCCAGATTGGAAAAAGTTTGCAAACGCTCTGACACAACATGAGAAATTGGTTCGATGGTTGTCAATGGCACAACACAAATTGCCATGACGACAATTATGGTTATTAGGCGCATTTGAATTCGGGTTTTGACTGAACCCACAATCATAATAATTCCCAATAACCAGCCGCCCCAATTTGTACGCGCTTGTGTCAATAAAAAAGATAAATAACCAACGGCTGAGGCAGGAAAAATTAAACTTCCGGAACTGGTAAATAACAACAGCAACCCAGCTTGCATGACGGAGCCAAAGGGACCGACTGAGTGTAATGTACTCCAAACACGCATTCCAAAAGGTACGGGATTTCCAGCACTCATGAATAGTTTTGATTCTATGAGCCAGTACCTATCCCACTCAGGAGCTACTACGAATTGATATACACCATAAGCTCCTAAAATTAATACACACCAGAGGAATGTTCGCTGAAAATGTTGGCGATAGCTGGGATAATCTCGCCAGTTAATAAATAAGTGAAAAGCAAAAATAATTGGACCTAGCCAATCCAATAAACCGCGTGCTACAGGGATTGGTGCGTTGTAAATTAAACCTATCAAAAATCCGTAGAAGACTCCGATAAAAGCCAAAACAAACGGCAAACCCCCTTGGCGAGAGGCGCTTTTAAAGCGGCGGAAAAAAGTTGCGATGGTCACAAACACCACCAAGTATGGTGCTATGAGCATCTGACGGGTAGGGTCCCAACCTACGCGATAGTCAACTAAGCGGGTAGCTAAGGGGGTGAGAAAGCATATCCACCAAGTAAAGCCGACGTAGAGAATGGGATGCCGCAAGTATAAAAACACGGCTACTACTAAAGCTGTCACCGGAAAAATCAGACGCAATGCAGCAGTAGCACCAGCAAAATAGCAAACTACAGTTAATAGTATAAAGCCGGCGATCGCCATCCACCCCTGTGGCGATCGCTCCTCAGGAGAATAGCTTTCTTGTGAAAAACTATTGTAAAGTATCTGCTTAGAAATCATTCAATTTTGGATTTTAGATTTTGGATTTTGGATTTTTAGACGATTTACCCAAAATTAGGAAAAAACGAACCGCAAAGCACGCAAAGCACGTATTCGCCCAGCGTCTCGCAGAGAAGAAATAAGAGTTTCAGAGAGGCCTTGCATAAGTACTGTTATACATCAGTATATCTCAACATTTAAAGATATCAGGACTTAGTAAAATCATGAAAAAACGAACCGCAAAGGACGCAAAGGGCACAAACAAATAAGAGTTTCAGAGAGCTTTTGCGTAAGTCCTAGATATATTCTTTAATTCTGAATTCTGAATTCTGAATTCTGAATTCTAAATTCCTTATATCCTTGCCAACGTCCACGCCAAGATGCTAACAATTTCTTACTTGCTAACTGTCCTTGACTAGGTAAAAATCTCAGCCATTGTATGAAGCCAAAACTATCGCAAGTTCCAACTAATATTGCCCAGAATAAAAATACTATTTGGCGGATAAATGATAAATGTTCTAATAAAACTAAGGTTTCATTATGAACTAAATTAATCAACGCAATTTCATTAAAATTGTTTCGCTGATCTTCATCAAAACGTTGTGCTGGGTAGTGTTCTACGGCAACATTAGGATCGTAAATTATCTTCCAACCAGCTCGCTTTAATGCCAGAGTAAATGCCATTTCAAAATGTACTTGCGCTCCAGTACCTCGCATCCGCTCGTCAAAGCGCAATTGCCCGATCGCTTCTTTGCGAAAACTCATGTTTACGCCTTTGAGAATATCAACTTCGCGGGCTTCTCCTACTCCCAAATGATGGTTGCCAATTACGCGCCCAAACCACTGCAATCTACCAACTATTGGGCGGGAGTCGTCTTCTAATTTGTTGCCGTGGTGTATCCAATCACGCCCACCCAAACCGCCAAGGCGACTATCACAAGCAAAGTAAGCGGCGATGCGCTCTAACCAATCGGGATGGGGTGCAGCATCATCATCAGTAATGGAAACAATATCGCCCTCCACCTCTGCCAGTCCGGCATTCAGGGCTGCTACTACCCCCGGTTGTGTGACTGTCACAGTTTGTAGTGGCAAGTTGTCTGCCTTGAATTGGGCTAGAAATTCCCACGTTTGTGCATCCGTATCGCGGACAACCACTATCACCTGGTCAACTGGTTTGATTTGCTCCTGTAGCGCCGAAAGGCAGCGTGAGAGGTCTTGTGGACGGCGATAAGTTGGTATGAGAACGGTGTTCCGCATTCTTGCTTAACTCCTCGAATAAATCCACATAAGTTTGTGCCATAGTAGTCCAGCTGTGTTGTTCTGCCACAGAACGAGCAGCTTGACTCATTTGTTGCATCAGCGATCGCTCACTTACTAAGGACATCAGCGCCATTGCCAATGCATCGATATCATCTGAGTCGGGTAAGACGATGCCGCATTCTGGCGTTACTAACTCTGCACCGCCGGTAGCTGTGGCAGTAATTACTGGCAGTCCTGAAGCAAGTGCTTCTAACAATACCAGGCTGCAAGCTTCATATCGGGAAGGAAAAATAAATAAATCTACCGATCGCATAATTTCGGGGATATCACGGCGAAATCCGACAAAATGCACGCGATCGTTTAACCCCAAAGATGCTGCTAGCTCAGGGAAGGGACTATCTTCAATGTGACCCACCACCACCAAATGCAAATCGGGAACTTTAGTTAAGGCGTGGAGGATTGTATCTAAGTTTTTTCTGGGTGTGCGGATGTCTCCGGCGAACAGTGCGAGGGTGACATTTTCTGGTAAACCCAATTTTTGGCGATCGCTTTTACCTGGAGTAAACTCTTCTAGGTCTACTCCATTCACAATTACGCGAATCCGAGAACGAGGTACACCAATGTTAATTAATTCCTGGGCTACTTTTTCGGATACCGCTACAACGACCTTAGCTTTTTGGAAAGCTTGTTTTTCCCAACGGGCATTAAAAGCGGTAAATAGCCACTGATATAAGCCATATAAGTCTCGGCGGTTGCGAGAAATATGAACTGGCGATCGCAACCATGAACTATGGACAAAATGTACAGCATTCACATCAGCAGCAGCCATATTAATCGCGCCATTGATTTTGATTAAATCAAGGTTTGAGCGATGTTGACGCAACCAATTTGCACTTTTTTGGGCAAAGATGAAATTACGTAGAAATTCGGTGGGATAGCCTTGGACTGGAATTTTAATCCAATTAACTTGAGTGTTGTGTTCTAGTTCTGGGGCGATTTCACTTGCTAATAATGTTAGGTGATGACCGCGACGAATTACTTCGTTTGCAACTTCGTAGTTTACTCGGCCTTGACCATCGCCTTTTTTGATTTTATGGGTAACAATACAAAGTTTCATACACTGCTTTATTTAGGGAGAAAAGCTCACGCAGAGGCGCAGAGGCGCAGAGAGTTGAGGAGAGTTTCTTTTCTTTTCTTTTCTTTGCGTACTTTGCGTCCTTGGCGGTTCGTTAAAAAAATAATTTACTTCAGAATAATTGCTGTATTATTTCGATACTCCTATTAACTTATTTGCGAAAACTCGCGGAGTAAAACTAAGAGTTAGTGCAGCTAAAGTTCGCAGATTAAATTTTTGTTTTTTCAACGCCTGCCAAAAATAAGGACGTGCTGCGGCTATTTGTTCGCTTCGCAGTAAACCAATTCCCAATGTCGTATTAGCTTCCAACCATTTTTGTTGAAAGTGTGTCCTAAATTCTTGTAGACGACTGTCTTCCATAAAGACTTGATAACAAAACATTTCGCTTTTAGCTTTGCGAATTTTTGCTTGTACATTTCGACTACCACTCAGCATGGTATCAGTTTGTTCGTGGGCACGATATCGCGTCAATCTTTCTGGATAATAGTAAGCACCACGACCAGATATACAGCAGAGGTAGGTTAAATATAAATCCCACATTCCAGCAACTTCTGAGGGAATACTATCCCAATCAACAGAGTGATTACGAATTACACAAGATGCGGCTGTGGGTATACTTTTATCTATTAACCCAATTTTAGAGAAAGGTTGATGAATTCCTGGTGTTAGTTTGTCCCGCTGATAACCGCGTGTATTTTCTTCAGTTCCAATATAATTAATTATGCCATTTGCATCTATGATATATTGGTCGCAAAACGCAAGAATTAAGTCAGGATTTTCTTCTAATGGTGGTACAAGCTTTGTTAAAAAGTCTTGATTCCACATATCATCGTCATGAAGGCTAGCAAGATATTTACCTTGCGCCATTTTGAAGGCGTGTTGCTGATTAGCAAGCATTCCCACGTTTTCCTCGTGTCGCCAAAATCGAATGCGTGAATCACCAAAAGATGCGACAATAGCTTGGGGATTTTCTGGACTGCAATTATCAGAAACAATAATTTCAATATTTTGATAAGTTTGTTGAACAGCGCTAGCGATCGCTTGCTTCAGATAATCCGGTCGATTATAAGTCGGGATAATAACGCTGACTAATGGTTCTTGATGCAATGACATATTTTTCTCTCTTAGTTTATCGAACAGAATTCAGGAGTCAGTCGTCAGAATTCAGTTGGGTATTCTGTATGACTGGCGGATAGCGCAGCGTCTGGATTCTGACGACTGAATTCTGAATTCTGAATTCTTCTTCAATGAGGGTTTCTAGATAAATTTTTACCGGAATAATCAAATTCAGCTATTGTTTTTGCATAAATTGTTTGTAGATTGTTCACATGATAATTCATTGTGAATTCTTTCATCAATAAAGCATGACCTTGTTTGCCCATGTCTCTGCTTTTTTGATAATCTGTAGACAAATAATTAATTGCTTGGGCTAGTTGTTTGATATCATTAGGTTGAACAAGAATACCTGTTTCTCCATCTCGTAAATGTTCGGGAATTCCTCCGACTGCACTACCAATTACAGGTCGATAACGAGCATAAGCTTCTAAGGTTACAAGACCGGCAGGTTCAGGCCAAACACTCGGAAAAATGACTGCAAAACACTGTTGATAAAGTTGATTTATTTTATGGCGATCGCACCAACCATGCCAAGTAATCCGGTGATTTAATCCCAGGGTGTTTGCTAGCTTTTCTAACCGTGGTCGTTCCCATCCTTCCCCTGCAATATCAAGTTGAATTTGGGGGTCTGTATGTATTAAGGTTTTAATCAACCATTCCAGACCTTTATCGGAAACAATCCGACCAGCAAACAAAATTCTCTGATTTTTGTGGACTTCTAAACTTAGGGGTGCAGTTGGTGTTTGGGGTACAGAAATACCACAGTGTACTGTTACAGTTTGTTCGGCTGGTATGCCGTTTTTAATTAACTCTTGACGTACATATTCGCTATTAGCAATAAAGGTAACTTTTATCTTTTTTAAAACATCTAAAAACTTCTGAGTTCCTTGAATTTCTCTAACAGTTCTTAAGGGTTTACGACTACCACATTTATCTACTAATTTACCCCAGGTACATCCTAAGTAAGAAAAGTTGCGATCGCAGATTGTTTGCTGTCCAGCTAAATACTTTGTCCCACTAGGACAATACAGTGAGTGATTATGAACGCTGAATACTGTAGGACATTCGCCTGTAAGCTGCAATAGTAAATCTGGGCTGTGGAGGTGCAATAATTTGAACTGACTTTGGTCAACATTATTGAGTGATTTAATTACGCGATCGCTAATATCAGGTGAACGATGCTCAAATAGAGAAGCTAAATAAGTTTCAACACCTCCGCCCTCACCAACCTCAAAATTTGAGCATTGGTAAATCAGGTTTTTTGCAAAAGGTTCCCCGTGCAATTCTTGGGCGTTTGCTTTGCTATTATTAATTATTCTAGTCATTAATTATCACTTATTATTTATCTTGCTTTTTAATTAATTTAGTCATATAATTATAGACTAATTTTAATCAACTTATCATAAAAACTCAGGAGTCATTAGCCATTATTTAGAATAATTCTGAGTTCTGGATTCTGACTTCTGAATTCTTCTTCAAATCCCAACGTTAAACCAAAATTTGTGTCTGACATCACTTACATAATGCCTGAGAGCAATGTTTTTGCTTGCAGATTTATCTGGATAGATAAACTGATCTTCTACATTGAGAACATATTTTTTTGAGCATAAAGGCTCACCATGATTATGGTGCATTGTCAAATGTACAATTGTTTGTTCAGTAAAATAACTAGGATTTTCTTGAAGATTTGCTAAACGTTCTATGGCAAAAGTCCAGTCAAATTCATGTCTAAATAATATAAATCCGCCATTTACTGGATTTAACTTCTCAGAATCATCATAAATAATTCTTTCGTCTAGTGACATAGAACAATCAGGTAAGTAAAGAGAGTATTTGTTATCGGAGTTACTCAAATGAATTAAGTCTATACCACCAGGAAAAAATAAAATATCTGAATCGGTATAAATCGTAGTTCCATTAATAGGAATTGACATTAATGCCGACAACTTTTTGCCCATTGGATGGAGTTGGGCATAGTCAAGAACACATTGAGGTAAATCCGTTCTTACAAAGTTTTGTAAAAGTACTACCTGAACGCAGGGATGGATGCGGCGGAGTAAATTACAACTAGACTCAGTGTAACTGCCATCAGAAACCACTGTAAATGTATCTGGAATCCCTACATGACGGATGAATGAGCGAATACTTGCTACTTGTTCTGGCAAATCGCGTTCGCATGATAAGGCATATACACTTATCGGAACTTGCCGAGTTTGTTTAATCGGGATACTGACAATCTGAGAAAGGGCAGCTTTATATAGAGAGCGATTAAATTTACCCTGAATTTTAGCAGTGTGGTAGCCTAGATTTACCATTGATTTTTTCTCCTTATATAAATAATTCAATAGGATAATGAATTCGTAATTCCCAAATTACAAATTACGAATTAGGAATTACGAATTACGAATTATGGTATTGCATCTGGTGATATTCCCAAAGCTTACCTTGGCGTCCGAGCAGTTCTTGATATTTGCCCTGTTCTACTATCCTTCCTGCTTCGAGTACTACGACTTTATCTGCTTTTGCAATAGTAGAAAGACGGTGAGCGATCGCAATTACTGTTCTCCCAACAGATAGCTTTTCTAATGAATCTTGAATCAAGCGTTCTGATAGAGAATCTAAGGCGCTGGTTGCTTCATCTAAAATCAAAATTTCTGGGTTCCTTAGTAGCGCCCGCGCGATAGCAATTCGCTGTCTTTGTCCTCCAGATAATCTAACACCCCTATCTCCTAATTGGGTATTAAAACCTTCAGGCATTTCTAAAATAAATTCTAGTGCATTCGCTAATTTAGCAGCTTCTTGAATTTCATCATTCGTAGCTTCTGGAGTTCCATAAGCAATGTTCTGCCAAACAGTGGTATTGAAGATAAAAGTATCTTGACTGACAACAGCTATTTTGCGACGTAGAGAGTTAATTTCAAACAATCTGACATCAATTTCATCGATGTAAATATTTCCCTCTGTAGCATTATAAAATCTGGGAATTAAATCAGCAAGTGTTGTTTTCCCAGCCCCAGAGGCTCCGACTAATGCCGTCATTTTTCCCTTTTCAATAGTTAGGGTAATATTATGCAGCACTATATTGTTATCGTCGTAGCCAAAATCTACACATACTAAATTTATTGAGCTTTTTAAAGCATTAAACTTAAGATTTCCATTTTGAAAATAATTTTTATCATCACTTTTTAAGAGGTTTTTAATGTTATCTGCTGAGCCATGTAAAGTGCTGAGAAATGCTCTTGTACCATTAATATCTTGAACGAATGGGATAAAACGAAATAGCACAAAGAAAAATGTTAGTAAAGAAGCAACTTGTAGTGTTCCATTACTAACCAAGCTAGTGAATGCCAAAATAATCATTCCCACCAAGACTGTAGTAGCTACCCCTTCAGCAATGGGCTTGACAAGTGTCCAAGTGAAGACGACTTTAGTTGTAGTACTTACTATCTTGTCACTAGCTTTGTAGTAACGCTGGCGCTCAAATTCTTGAGTACCACAGGAATGAACAGTGCGAATGCCATTAATAAATTCTACGGCTGTTGATGTAAAATTAGCATTAGCAGTTGTCATGCCAAAACTTGATTCTCTGACTCTGGCATTTAAATTGGATAATCCTACACCTAAAAGCGTAAATAGTAGTGCTGAAATTACAGTTAGCTGCCATGATATCAAAAACATTGATATTAAGTAGACAACAGTTGTTAGCCCTCTAGTAACTAAAAATGCTCCGCCACTGAAACCTTGTCTTATTCTTTCAATTTCTGTGGTAATTGTGTTAATTAACTCACCAGAACGAGTTTTAGAAAAGTAACTTAGCGATAAGGCTTGTAATTGTTCAAAAATTTGTTTACGTAAGCGATCGCCAAGATGCAATTGAGATAATTCAATATAAACTTGTGCAAAATAATTGAAGGCAACACGTAGCCAAGTACTGAGTAAAATCAGCGAAGATATGCGATACAGACGATTAAGTGCCGATGTATTAGCTCCCAAAATCCAAATATCAAACCATCCTATTCCTGTCTGGACAGGTTGAGCATTGGGACTAGTTAAGCTTTGCAAAAATGACAGCAGGAAACCAATACTTACACCTTCAAATGTTGCTGCGAGAATCGAAAATATCAAAGCTAAAGTTGCAATCTTGCGAAAGTGTGTAAATTCTCGCAATATCAAATAATTTTCCTGCCAAAAGCTGGTAGCTTTTAGCAGTTTGCTCAGTTGTTGGGTAACTTTGAAAAACATGTATTTTTCTAACAATAATTTGACACGTAAGGAGATCGAATTTTGGATTTTAGATTTTGGATTTTAGATTGAATTACAAATCCAAAATTCAAAATATAAAATTTGCAGAGTCAGAATTCAGAATCATTGGTAAATCAAGAAGTAATAACACGGTTGCTTCATTTTATTCAAATTATTCAACTTAGATATCAAAGTCTTCTGAATTCTGTATTCTGTATTCTGTATTCTTCTTCAACAATTTGTATTGCATCTGCTAAAGTCCAAGAACGAGATCCGAGCAAACTCATGTCACCGCGCAATACGTTAAATAAAAGTGGTAGATTGTCGAGGCTGTATTTATGCATCCACCGTCCTAGCGGTGTGATGTTGTACTTTGTTGTGGTGGAAAATCGAATTGCTCGAAAAAGTCTACCTCTTTCTCCAACATGCCATTGATGACAAAAAAGTGACTCTGGGGAGAAAATTTGCATCAATACAATCAATCCCAGGATAACTGGACTGAGTAATAACAGCAAGAAAAAAGCAACAATCGAATCAATTATTCGCTGTAACCATCTCAAGGTTTGATTACCTTGTTTTAGCTGTTTATTCCTAGCGGGTATGTGGAGGAATATTGGCTTATGAGCTTGTTCACATGCATCTGCCCAAAACTGTAGCAAATCTTCACCCAGTTTTGCATCTATGCTGACCAAATTTACAGGAGAATGTTTTAAGCATTCTACTAGCGATCGCTGACTATTTAACGAAGGCAAATATGGTAGTTTAGCTCGTCCTAGCGGCTTTACCAACAGTTTACCCCGTCGCCATAGGAGTGTGCAGTCCCCAGAGCGATGATCTTGGTGTTGCGAGTTTAGATCGTATAAATTCTCTAGAGCTGGAATGATTGAAGTTGTCATACGTCTTTGGGTTTATACAAGAGTGATTTGCTGAGGCGTTACCAAAGGCTATCAAGCTAATTCGTAAGTAAGAATTCAGAATTCAGAATTCAGAATTAATAAGGTTTAGATGACCAAACTTGATAATTTGAGAAAAATCAAGCAGGTATACAATCATTGATTTTCAAGTAGCTACTCATAGGAGAGAAGTGTAGAGAAAAATTACCTATGAATCTATATCTACGTTTAATTGTGCTGAGGTGTTTCTTGTGTCGATAAATTTAACAAAACGAGTTCACTCTTGTGTTCTAACTTTTTGGAAGTGCTTTAATCTCTAGAATATAGGACTCTGTAGAAATAGCGATCGCTCAAATAAATTCTTTATTCAGTCTTTAATTCCTCAGTGATTTCTCTTAAAATCTATAAAGATAGCATAAATATAACGAAATTTTCCTGATAGTAATAAATCTAAATTTTAATAGTTTTTGATACATCTGTAGGGTAGCACAGCTGTGCTACCCTATCATGTTGAAAAGATATGTGCATAGCGCACCAATACGGTTCGGTTAAGGTTTTGCGATCAAAATTCTAGATCGCAAAGACGCGATAAATCGTAGGGGCACAACATGTTATGCCCCTACATTTACCTGAAATACGCTGTATGTTGGGTTTCACTGGCTCAGCGATGCCCCATACCGAATCTATTTTTCCACAGCTTGGCGCAGAGCTAATTGCTGTTGTTTTACATAAGGTACGTAATTACTGCTAGAGTTTGATACCCCATTTGCTACAACTCCAATCAGATTTAACTTGCTCAGCATGGCTGTAGCTTGACTTAGCTGGCTTCGCGTCACAATACCAATGCTTGCCACCATGACCACACTACGAGAAGATGATGCAGTGAGCATAGCATCCACCATACCGAGAACTGGTGAAGCATCTATGAGTACCAAATCATAGTTTTCCTCAAATGCTGCCATCAATTGCATCATCCGGGGAGAACTCAACAGATTAGCTGGGTCAGCAGGTTTTGGACCAGCGGTTAAAATATCGATGTAGGCTGAGCCTGAGTACTGAACACTAATCTGGTTGGGTAAAGTTGCATCGCTAGCCAGTAGAGTTGAAAGCCCCTGTTCATTGGGAAGATTTAGCTGTTCGTGCAGACTAGGGTCGCGTAAGTTGGCATCAATTAGCAGTACCCTTTTATGTAAACGCGCAGCACTCATTGCCAAACCTAACGCTAAAGCTGATTTACCGTCATCTGGCAAAGCTGAGGTGACCATCAAAGACTTTAAATTAGAAACAGTATTTAAAAGTTCAATGTTTTTGTAAATCAGATCCAGCGATTCCCAACGGGGTGGAGATTGTAATATTTGGATTGTCCAAGGTGCGAGAACTTCTGGCTTGCCAAAAGGCAATTTAATCATTGATTCTCTTGGTTTTGCTGGCGGTAACTTGGGAGTTGTTCCTAACAATGGTAAGGGTATTTGTTTCTCTAATTCAGCAGTGGTGTGAACTGAATCATCAATCGATTCTCGAATAAAGACAGCAATTCCTCCTAACATTAACCCAACCACTCCACCTAACAGCAAATTCTGCTGAAGATTAGGGCCTAATTGTCCGCCTTTTTGAGGTTCTTCTACGACTTCCCAATTAAATCCACCCTTAGCGAGTTCTTGCCGCAATTGTTGTTCTGCCCTTAAAAGCTGCTCTAATCTTTCACGGCTAAATTGTAGCTGGGGTAGCATCCGATTGTAATAAGCCAACAAAGGTGGAAAGCGTTTGATTTCAAAACGCAGTTCGTTCTCTTTTTTGGCTAAAGTTTGATCCCGCGCACTTAAAGCAACTAAATTTGTTTGCGTTTCTACTAACTGACCAGCAAGGTTGAGATCAATTTGACCAAGCTGTCCTTTTTCCAGGAGAGAGTCTCCAGAGATGAATGAACTAGCAGACTTTTCGCCTAAAGTTCTGCCTACTTCTTGTTGCAATAATTCCTTTTGACTTTGAAGCTGTTCTTTGAGCTTTTGTACACTAGGAGTTGCATCTGTAAAGCGTAAGCGTTCTTGTGCTAGCGCCAGTTCTGTTTTTTGGATTTCGTTGAGCAAGCCTTGATAGCGAGTAGACTGACTCAGACGAGAAGCCACTAAAGCATTCTGTGGAGAACGATTAAGTTGTTCTTCTAAAGATTTTTGGCGTGCTAAAGCTTCACCATATTGAGAACGAGTTGTTTGCCGTTCTTGGCCAATATTATTTAAAGCTGTCTCAATCGCTTTAGCTTGTGATTCGGGATCGATTAAATTTTGGTTTCTGCGAAATCTTTGGAGGTTTGTCTCAGCCGCTTTTACTTCTTCACTGGCTTTACCTAACTGTTCCCTAATAATTTGCAGACCCTTTTGTAAACGCGAATCCTGTTGTTGTTTGTTGTATTCAACATAAACTTGTCGAATTGCACCTAAAACTTTTTGGGTTTTTTCTGGGTCTTTATCGGTGTATTCAACTTGAAATATTTTAGTAGCAACATTATCTTCTTTGCTTCTTAATTGAGTTAAGTTCAAAGAACCTTTAATCTCACCTGTGCTGATGTCTGGATATTCAGACTGGAGTTTATCAACTGCTTTTTGAATCAGACCCGAACTTTGCATCAAGTTAAGCTGGGTTGCAGTATCTATCACCACATTAGAATCGGTAAACTCGTTTTCTACTCCACCTGCTTCTTTCTTGCCTTGATAGTTAGGTTCTACTAGCAGTTGCATGGAACTTCTAAAAGTTGGCTTGGTATTGAAAGTTACCATACCTGCAATACTAATAGAACCGATAAATACTACTAAAAACCAAGGAAATCTCCGCACCAAGACAGTAAACATTTGTCCATAGCTTGGTTCAGTTTCAGAAACTGGAGTTATATGAGGATTTAGACTAGGTTGAACCACTTTTATTATCCTTCCGAGAATCTACGCTAAGAGATGAAAAGAATTCAGAATTCTTATTAAAGATGCACGCCACAAGCTTGGTTAATAATTCGCTCAACTCTACTAAAGAATGCATTTTCAGAAAAGTTTGCTACTGCATGATTACGAATGCGATCGTAATCCCAAGAAATTCCCTTGCCCTCTAGTAATGCAACTTGTAAAGATTCGGGTGTTTGCCTTTTGAAAAAGACTCCGGTTTCACCAGGTATTTGAGTATCTAATACTCCACCTGCTCCATAAGCAATAACTGGTGTGCCGCTAGCATTAGCCTCTACTGGAACTAATCCGTAGTCTTCTAAAGCTGCAACGATAATGGACTTTGCTTTAGAAAATAAGTCTTTGCGTGTCTTGTCGCTGACGTGTCCCAAAAACTGAATATTTTGTAATGCTTTGGATTTTAAACGTTCTAGTTCTGGGCCATCACCTGATATTAATAACTGCCAGCCCAACCAATTAAAAGCTTCGACTATGACATCAAGACGCTTATAGCTAATCATGCGAGCAGAAGCCAGATAATATTCATCTTTAATATCAGAAAAAACAAACTTACTAGTATCAATTGGATAGTTAACCATCATTGCCTGTTTGCCATAAATATTTTGAATTCGGCGGGCAACAACACTAGAATTAGCAATATAAAGGTCAGGTTCTTGTGAATATTTTAAGTCTACCTGTCTCATTACTTGGAAGACTTGCTCGATTAAAGGAGTAAAATATTTATAGTCTCCATACTCCTTTAAATAAGTTGTCGTATCCCATAAAAAACGAGTCACATTATGGCAAAAGCAAATGTGTCGAGCATTGGGATTTTTTCGCACTGCTTTAGCGAAGCTAGTGCTACTACTAATAATCAAATCGTAGTCTTGCAAATCCAAGGCACGAAAAGCAGGAAAGTATAAAGGAGCCATTGACCTAAAATACTTTGCTGCACAGGGAATCTTTTGTAAGAATGTTGTGTTGACTATGCGATCGCCAAGATCGATAGTTTTTTGCGGATCGTACAGAGATGTGAAAATGTCTGCTTCGGGATAACGCTTACAAAGCAGTTCAAATACACGCTCTGCCCCACCCCGCTGGGTTAAATAATCGTGGACTAGAGCAATTTTCATGAATTGTACCTAAGAAGGGAGTAGGGAATGGGGAGTGGGAAAAACCTCTTTTCAAAGAAAAATATTTACACCCTTATATCTACATCCTGTCTCCACAAGCAAGCTTTATTTTCAGAATATTCCTGCTACAAATTACGTTGGTAGGGGCGTACAGCTGTACGCCCCTACAGCCGATTCATTTGTTGCGAATATTTTTGAAAATCCTATTACCCAACTGCCGCCAGGATTTTTTCTGGGGCGAAATAGCTGTTTTGCTCGGCTCGTAGTCGATCGCAAAGTCTACCTTCAGGTAATTCTACGTCGTCGTATGTGAGGACTCGATCCTTAGAAATGTCTCGTTTGAGGCGACATCCTTCGGCTAAACCCATTGGTAGGAGATTTTGCTGTTGGACGATATCGGAATTCTCGCATTGTCCGTAGGTCATGTAGTAACCGATGCCATCGAGGATTTCTCCGGCTTTCAGATCGATTTTGGCGGTGGTGATGACATCTACTAAGGGGCCTGCGATTGGAGACATGACCGCATCACCGAACAATACTACACGGGCTACAGATAGGGGAACTTCAAAATGACAGAGGTGATAAGGAGTATAGAAGCTGTAAAGGGGACCTTCACCTAATTTGTATAAGTTGAGGTAGTGGCGTTGTTTGGGGTCGTCGTGGGTGGCAAATACGTATACGCCAGGGCCGGGTTTTGCTCCAACTACATAATCGACGATACCACCCAGTTCCTTGAGTTGTTCAACATCATATATTTGGGTCATTTCATCGACGTAGCCGTTGAAGTCATAGCCGAGCATTCCTCGTTTGGCGACTTTCATGCCTGTGGCATTAGCAACGATCGCTTGCTCGAAGGAAATTTTGGTTCCATCGGCAAAGCTAGCCACCATGTGGGGCTTTTGACCCCAACGTTTAGCAAATCCTTCCTGGGTGGTGGGATTGCGATAGGGGTCTTGGAGTCCTTTAATGTTACCGCACAATAGTGGAGTTAAACCAATGCTTTTGACAAATCGGTAGAGGTTCATTTGCACCCCTGGCTGATCGCCATCACAAGCGCTAAGGATGACACCTGCTCGGTCTGCATAGACTTTCAGGATGGGACCGATGGTGCCGTCGAGTTCGGCATTCATCATAATCACATGTTTGCAATGGGCGATCGCTTCCATGACGATTTGAGCGCCAAATTCAATTGCACCTGTGACTTCGATGAGTGCATCGATACTCTCGGCGCGACACAGTAACTTAGCGTCTTCTGTGACTGCATATTTCCCATTGGCGATCGCATCTTCTAATTCGCCGACAGTTGCAACAACTTGAATATCTTCAATTCCTGCTTCTGAATAAGCTTGTTTCGCTGCATCAATCTGGCGATTGGAAATAGCAACTAACTCCATTCCTGGGACTGAATTGACAATTTGGTTGGCAATTCCTCGACCCATAAAACCAGCACCAATCATCCCGACTTTAATGGGATTCCCTGCTGCTGCTCTGGCTTGTAAGGCGCGATCGATAATAATCATGAACTAAACTCCTTTATAGAACTGTTTGTTGTGTTACAAATTCCGAATAATTTTGCACTCAATAATTCGTTGCAATTTGCTATTAAGTACATTTTCATAGGCGATTGGTATTAGCGATCGCTATTAACTAGTTGTTTGCTAGACTCTATGAAATAACTCTGTTTTTTAGATTTCTGGCGATCGATCATTTGCTCCACAGCATTTTTATACGCTTGAGCAAACTTTTCTTTGGTATGATTTGTTCTTGCGTATTCCCATGCTTTTCGAGACATAACTTTGAGGTCATCTACAGACGAATTGGAAATACTTCTAACTTTCGCTTTAATTTCTTCCAGCGAAAGGTTATCGAAAATCACACCAAAATCGTGAACATCCACACCAGATTCGTAGCTTAAAATCGGAATTAACCCAGCTTGCAAGCAACTAATTACTGCTCCTGACTGTCCCTCAGAAACCGAAGGATAAACAAGTCCCAGACAGTTATTTGTAACCTCTATAAACTCAGGGCTACTGACATCAATCCAGCCATAAGTATGAATGTTTGGTGTTTCGTAGAGTTCTTTATAGAAAGCTTGCTCAAATTCCTTGTCATTACTAATTGGGCCACAAACCGTTAAATGGTATTCTGGCATTTGGGCAAAAGCATCTAAAACTAAATCTAATCCTTTGAGAACTAGAGCGCTACCACCAAACCACAAAAAGTTTTTTCTGACTGCTTCAAAATCTTTCTGTTCGGGATAGGGATAAACAACAGGCGAAGAAATGGGGATACGATACATCGGTTTGTTCGCAAATTGGAACGTACCAACTGTAAAATCGTTGCCCAAAATCGTAGCACAATCAGCATATTCAATTCCCAAGTTGGGCATCTCAAATCGCTGTGGACGTAAGGTAATTCCTCTGCGCTGTTGGAGTTCTAGAAGCCTATTGCATTCAGCTGCATTGCGAAACACCATATTAGCAATGTCAACGTGAAAAATTTTGATGCAATCTTGATTCAGTTTCGGTGCAAGTGCTTCCATTCGATGACGAATATCAATGAAAAATGCGTAATCTTTTTGAGGAACGAATTTATCATTGTGAAACTGGATGACATCAACGTTGTAGCGCATGTCTAAAAAAGTTTGCGCTATTTGCCAAACTTCCCAATACCAAGTATGGTCATTTGGCATTGGCTGACCTGGTTTTAATAAGAATGGTTCAATTCGATAAGAAAGGAGTACATTTCCTTTAGAAGGCTGTTTGGGTTTGAGGGAAATAACTTGTAAGGTTTTGGCGTAATTGATGCGGGCTTGGATTTTTTGGGAAAGAAAACAGATGGTGTTGCTGATAGGGGATGGGATAATATTTGGCATTTGTTTTCACGCAGAGGCGCAGAGGCGCAGAGAGGAGGTGAGTTATTTGGAAGTTGTGGCGCCGACGGTCATCATTCTTAGTAGTGGCCAATTTAAATCTTTTTCGGAGATTTCAGTTACATCTAGAGGCCAATCAATGTTAAAAAATGGGTCGTCATAGCGTAGACCGCGTTCATATCCAGGTGTGTAAAATTCACCTACTTGATATACAACTTCGGTTTCATCTGTGAGTGCTTGATAACCGTGGGCAAACATTTCTGGAACATACAAAGCGCGGCGGTTTTCTGGAGTTAGTTCTACGCCGATGTGTGATAAAAAGGTCGGAGATTCGGGACGCATATCAATAATTACGTCATAGATAGCGCCTTTAGTGCAGCGAATTAATTTTGTTTCTGCTGCTGGTAAAATTTGATAGTGCATTCCCCGAATAGTGCCTTTTTTGTAGTTAAAAGACAAGTTACATTGGGCGACTGTTGGCTTCAAACCGCGTGCTTCAAATTCTTGAGCGCAGAAACTCCGAGCAAAAAAACCACGATGATCTGGCTTTTCTTCTAAGTCAATAATGAATGCGTCTTTGAGTTCAGTTTCAGTAAAGATCATATTGATTCCTCTAAGATAAATGTTTTACTCACTCTTCTCTCTGCGCCTCTGCGCCTCTGCGTGAGACTAATTCAAAACCTTAACCCCATCAAACACAGAACCTAACTCTACCCTCGGATAAGTATCATCCCAATATTGCGTACAAAGGTCTGGCCTTTCCGGAGGGTTAGCCGTATAACAAAAGAATAGTGCTGACCGTTCTTCTATGCGAACTGTGCCATGATGCAAAGCATTTTTCGTATCTACAATAATCACTGTACCTGCTGGGCCTGGGCAGGATTTCCAAGCTGATTGAGGGATGACTGGCTTTACTTGTTCATCGTCAATACCCATATAACCTGACTTGAAAAGTTTGTAGTAAAGCTGAATATATTTCCAACTAAATAAAGGAGCTAAGGAACGGGGAATATATTCAAACGGGCCAGTTTTCTGTTCTACATCATTCAAGTAAATGAAGATTTTAATAATGCGACGGTCTTCAGCATCGCTATGCCATAGCAGCGTCCCAAATTGATGTTTACTAGGAAAATCTTTGCGTAGATGTACACCGTGAAAAGCAACGGGAAGACCAATATAATTTTCGATGATATTCAGTAGTCTTTTCTCTGTTCCCCAGTTAGAAAATTCTGGTAACCCTGTAACTGTGGAAATTTGTGGCAATTTTTCATCTAGATGGTCGTTGTTTGGATTTCCCATCTCAGATAATTGCTGGTAAGCAGCCTTGAGCAGTTCAGAGCTAGAGTTTAACCCTAAATCTGCTAGCGTTGTAACATAAACACCGTCTTTTTTAAGAACATTTAAGATGTGGCGATCGCCTGCTTCTAATGCTGGTAATTTTCTCCTATGATTCCAACGGTCTACGTAGTATTTTAAATCAGAAGACAATGTAGATATTTTGCGTTTAATTACACTAAACATGATGTAAAATCCTCCTATTTTTGTATGTATAATTTTCAACTATCGAGTAGCTTATGGCTCATAACTCCGCATTTCTTGACTAGATATTTCACTTGATTCTGCTAATTTCAACTCTTTAGAAACCATCACGTCAAAAGCACATAAGCCAACTAAAGCCACAAATGGAACTACTGTTTTGATAGCGGACATCGGCCATCTTCTTAAAGCACCCAAGAAAACTTTCCAGTTGACTTCTTTGCCGTTTTGCAACAGCATTCGTCTACAAAACTGCTTAGAATATCCATTTTCTTGCAATTTCAAAATTACTTCCGGTATGTGTTTGTATTGCATTAACAGTGCAGATTTTGGTTCTTTTTGCCAATAACTCACACCAACAACACATTCTAAATAAATTTCTTTAGTGACAATTACACCACCATTAGCAGCACAATACCCGGCTAAATATGCTAAAGATATCCAGTTATTTTCAGCGTCTGGCCAAATTTCTAAAGCACGTTTTACTAAATCAGTGCGATAGACTGTAGCCGTTAAAAAGATAACTGCGCCGACACTTTTTGAAAAACAATGTTCAAATATGGCTTTACCATCACCATCAGCATCTTCACTATCTATATCAAACCAGCGGTTACCAATAATAGTGGGTGGATGAACTGCTTCACCAGTAATTTGGTTGCGGCCAGAAAAGTTGAGGAACAATAATGATAAATCTTCATGTTCTCTGAGTTTGCTGATAACATAAGAAACAGCTCTATCCTGAATTGGGTCATCATCACCAATTGTCCAAACATATTTTGTTGTTGCAGAACTTAGGCAATACATAATATTTTTAACTACGCCTAAATTCTTCGAGTTTTTATTCGATTTAAATGTTATACTGCTAAGTGTTTTTTGCCATTTTTGTATAACTTCCTGAGTATTGTCTGTGGAACAATTATCAGAAACTAAAATTTCACAGTTGTCTTCAAAACCTTTGATAGCTTGAGCCAGCCATGCTAATTGTTTATTCAGTAATTCAGCACGATTATAAGTAGGAATGGCAATGGTCAGTAATTTAAGCATGGTAGAGTAATGAAATTTGTAAATAGTTTATCGAACAGAATTCAGGAGTCAGGAGTCAGAATTCAGCAATGTTTTCTGTGCGAGTGGCGGATGAATAACCGGGTTTAAGACCCCCACCAAATCGTAGATTTGGTGGTCTTCAAGACGCTCGCAGACTCGCTAACGCTACGCTATCAGTCGCAGGTCTGAATCCCCGACTGATTGATTCTGAATTCTGAATTCTGAATTCTGCATTCTTCTTCAATGGTGGCTGGATTGCAAATATATTTATGGCAAATATGCCTTTGAACAAGAAGTAATTCAGGAGTCAGTGATGAAACAACACGCTAAATCATTGGTGTAGCTTATAGCGGTTCCCATTCAGATGCGGTACAACATTATATAGCCAGGTGTAGGGGCACGGCACTGCCGTGCCCCTACAGGTGTATCTCACGCTTGTCGGGAAACGCTATAGCGCAGAGAAAATTTAATGATTATAACTGTTGCCGATGCTTAGCCACACTAGTTAATTCTGAATTCTGTTAGCGTAGCGGGGCGTAGTCCATTCTGATTCCTGAATTCTGTTATTTAGTAATTACAACGCTATTAAAAGCCTATCAGGAACAGGACAGGGGTAAATTTTTACTTCAGGAATTGGCACTACAAATTGTCCTCCCCATTGGCCAATAAATGCCATTTGTTCCATAATTTCTTCTTTGAGATTCCAAGGTAAAATTAGTACATAATCTGGTTGAGTTTCACGAATTTTATCCGGATGGAAGATAGGGATATGAGTTCCAGGTAAAAATAAACCTTGTTTGTAGGGATTAGAATCTACTGTGTAATCGAGAAAATCTTTACCAATACCACAGTAATTGAGCAAAGTATTACCTTTAGCAGGTGCGCCATAACCAGCGATTGATTTACCTTCTGCTTTAGCTGTCAAAAGAAAACTTAATAGCTTGTGCTTTGTTGCTTTAACTTTTTCTCCAAATGTGACGTAAGTTTCTATTCGATGTAGTCCAGCAGCGATTTCTTTTTCTTTCAAATGCCGAACTCGTTCCCTAATGCTAGGATAATCAGCATAGTTATGTCTGGCATAAATTCTTAGGGAACCGCCATGAGTTGGTAATTCCTCCACGTCAAAAATTTGCAAGTTGTGGGCTGCAAAGATTTTTTCGATTGTCAGGAATGAAAAATAAGAAAAATGCTCGTGATAAATAGTATCAAATTGATTTTGTTCAATCAGCTGCAAAATATGAGGAAACTCCATCGTCAAGATGCCATTTTGTTTGAGGATGACTTTCATCCCGGCGATGAAATCATTTAGATCTGGTACATGAGCTAAAACATTGTTACCTATCAAAAGGTCAGCGAGTTTTCCTTGCATAACCAGTTCTTTAGCAGTTTCAATTCCAAAAAACTTGTTAATACTGGGAATACCCCTATCTTGAGCAACCTTAGCTATATTTGCTGCTGGTTCTATTCCTAAAACTGGGATGCCTTTCTCTAAAAAATATTGCAGTAAGTAGCCGTCGTTACTGGCGATTTCAATAACTTGGCTATGATGGTTAAAGTTAAACTTTTCTACCATCATATCGGTGTAAGTCTTGGCGTGTTTTAGCCAACTTGCTGAATAGGAAGAAAAGTAAGCATAGTCACTAAAAATTTGATCTGGAGTTTCAAATTGTTCTAATTGAACTAAGAGAGTATCTTCAGAAATATAAGCGTGGAGAGGATAAAATTTTTCGGCATTATTTAGCTGCTCTGGTCTGAGATAAGCATTGGCTAAAGGTGACATACCCAAATCAATAAAGGTTTGGCGTAAAGGTTGACCACTGAAACGACATTTGGCGATCGCCATAATTTCAAGCCCTATTAATAGTGAATAAATTGTTGTGTAAATCAGAAGATATGTTCGTAGTTTGCACTTTAGTGCTAAAGCACAAACTACAAACATTTCCTATTTATTCCAGAAGAAATCTTTGTCAATTTGCTCGGTACGAATCAGATACTCTAGCTGTTTTAAACGGGTAAATCCTCTAAACAAGAAAGTATCTTCAGCCATATGGATTTGACTGAATAAATTAAGTAGTTGCTGGGCACCAAGTCGAGCATTCCAATCACACTTAAATCCAGGTAAAATTGTGTTTATTTTCTCGAAGGATACTCGATAGCTGCGGTTATCTGCGCCGTTGTTGCCAAAGAACAATTTACAATCTGGAAAAATATCAGCAATAATTTCAGCGATTTCTTTAACTCGATAATTATTCGCTGTATCTCCTACATTGAAGACTTGGTTATGTACAATATCCCGTGGTGCTTCTAAGGCGCAGACTATTGCTTTGCAAATATCCAATGCGTGGACTAATGGACGCCAAGGTGTACCATCACTGGTCATTTTGATTTGTTTGCTAGTCCAAGCCAACCCTGCCAAGTTGTTTAAAACAATATCAAAGCGCATCCTGGGAGAAGCACCAAAAGCAGTTGCATTCCGCATAAAGGTGGGTGAGAAGTCATCATCAGCTAATGGTCTAACATCTCTCTCTACAAGGGTTTTACACTCTGCGTAGGCTGTTTGAGGATTAACTGGAGATTCTTCTGTGACATCATCTTCGGTAGCAACACCGTAGACACTGCACGAAGACATATACACAAAACGACGCACACCCATAGCCTTAGCCAAGGTAGCCAGACGAACTGAACCAATATGATTAATTTCGTAGGTAATATTCGGTGCCAATTGTCCGGCTGGGTCGTTGGAGAGTTCCGCCATGTGAACAATTGCTTCTACACCTTCCAAGTCATCAGGGGTGATGTTGCGGATATCTTTGTTGAGGGTTTTGGGTGTGACATCAGTACCGTTGTACAGCCAACCAACTTTATAGAAACCAGTATCTAGACCGATAACTTCATGTCCCCGTTCGATTAACAGAGATGGCAATAATGAACCCAGATAGCCTTCTGTGCCAGTTACTAATATTTTCATTGTGGTTAATGCCTTTGTATTGAAGAGTTAAATTGGATTTCCTTTCGTAGGGGCGCACAGCTGTGCGCCCCTACAGCGCGTTGCATCCAAAAGACAACCGCTATATGACTCCCTTCACCGAATTATCCGCGCCGAAAAAGCCTAGATGGTGTACTTCACGCTTGTTGAAATCTGCTGTATTTCTTGTGGGATGGGCGTCTCGCCCGTCCTTCGGCGTTCTTGGGCGGGCAAGATGCCCACCCCACAAGATTCATTCCGGAATTGAGGAACGCCAATATGCCCTCAAAGTGCAAGGTAGTATAACTATCTATGCAGTTACTACACTATCTAGATGCGAGAGTTGGGGAATTTGCGCCACAATTGCTTTGCCAATTTCTAGAGAAGAAGTAGCAGCAGGAGAAGGAGCATTGCAAACATGGATGGAGTTTTGACCGGAAACAATCAAAAAGTCGTCTACAAGCTTGCCATCGTTCATTAAAGCTTGGGCGCGGACTCCTGCATGGGTGGGAACTAAATCTTCTGCTTGGACTTCGGGAATTAGTTTTTGCAAACTTTTAACGAAGGCTGCTTTACTAAAGGAGCGAATAATTTCTTGGATACCTTCATCGGCATGTTTGGCTGCCAATTTCCAGAAACCAGGATAAGTGATGACTTCGAGAAAATCGCCGAGGTCAAAGTCGGTTTTTTTGTAACCTTCGCGTTTGAAAGACAAAACCGCGTTTGGCCCTGCATGAACGCTACCATCAATCATCCGGGTAAAGTGGACGCCCAGGAAGGGAAAATCTGGGTTGGGTACTGGATAAATTAAAGTCTTGACTAGATAGCGTTTTTCTGGTGTGAGTTCGTAGTATTCTCCCCGGAATGGGACAATTTTGGCTTGGGGTTCAACTTGATTTAGTCTGGCAGTGCGATCGCTATGCAATCCACTACAATTAATTACAAACCTAGTTTCAAAGCTACCTTTGTTTGTTTCTAGTACCTGATTTTTACCCCTTGGTAAGATTTTCAGTACTTTTGTATTCAGGTGTAAATCTCCCCCCTGCTGTTGAATCAACTGGGCATATTTCAAACAAACTTGCTTGTAGTTAACAATACCAGTTGAAAATACCCGAATTCCACCTACACAACTAACATGAGGTTCAATTTCCTTGACTTCTTCGGGGCTAATTCTTTGGACTTGTATGTCGTTTTCTAAGCCGCGTTGGTAGAGACTTTCTAAGCGTGGTAGCTCTTGTTCTTCAGTCGCAACAATTACTTTACCACAAACTTCATAGTCAATTCCATGTTCTTGACAGAAATCTACCATTGACCGAGAACCATCACGACAAAATTTTGCTTTGAAACTTCCTGGCTTGTAATAAATACCAGAATGAATCACCCCGCTATTATTGCCGGTTTGGTGAAATGCCCATTGACTCTCTTTTTCTAGTACTAAAATACGTGCATTGGGATAGCGTTTTCCTAAAGCCAGCGCTGTAGAAAGTCCAACTATTCCCCCACCTATAATCGCAAAATCATACATTAGTATTATCGTAGTTCAAGTTACACTAAATCTATAAAGTCATTTGTCATTCGTTATTTGTTATTTGTTATTTAACTCCTAACTCCTAACTCTTAACTCCTAACTCTTTTTTACCATACCTTCCAAGGAGCCTGACTTTTGTTCCATAGCCCCTCTAGATGGTTTTTATCGCGTAAAGTATCCATCGGTTGCCAAAAACCATAGTGCTTGAAAGCTGATAGCTGTTCCATAGAAGCTAGCTTTTCTAATGGCTCTTGCTCCCACACGGTAGAATCATCAGCAATCAAGTTTATCACTTCTGGTTCTAACACAAAATAACCACCATTAATCCAAGCTCCATCGCCTTCAGGTTTTTCCCGAAAGTTGGTGATTTTAGTTTGCTCATATCCTAAGGAAATGGCACCAAAACGTCCTGCTGGTTGCACGGCTGTGAGTGTTGCTAAGCTGTTTTGTTCTTTGTGAAATTTAACTAGCTCGGTGATATTAATATCACTTACACCATCACCATAAGTGAAACAAAAAGTGTCATTTCCCAGATGTTCGCTGATTCGTTTTAAGCGCCCACCTGTCATTGTATGGTCGCCTGTATTTACTAGGGTGACACGCCAGGGTTCAGCATATCCAGAATGGACATTCATCTGGTTAAATCGCATATCAAAGGTTACATCTGACATGTGTAAAAAGTAGTTAGCAAAATACTCTTTAATTATGTAACCTTTGTAACCACAGCAAATGATGAAGTCATTAATGCCGTGGGCAGAGTAAGTTTTCATGATGTGCCACAGAATTGGCTTACCACCAATCTCAACCATCGGCTTGGGTCTGATACTAGTTTCTTCACTGAGGCGTGTACCAAGCCCTCCGGCTAAAATCACCGCTTTCATGCAATTACCTCGGAGATTTGTAAGGATATTATTTGTCTTTACTGACATGAAGAGGATGCACTTACATATGGAGAAAAATTTATTTCTGATTTGTTTTTCTCAGTCAATAATCTAACTGTATTTTTTTGAAAAATTATGAAGAAGATATAAATTAAAATCTTTTCTATATAAAAGCTCTATGAATATCTAGATAGCAGAATTCAGGAGTCAGAATTCAGAATTCAGAATGAATCAGGCAAGTATAAAATTACTCTTGTTTTTTTTTAAATTATTCAATTAAATAAAAACGTTAGATATAAAATAATACCAATTCAATTAATGATTGCAACACATTCTTACATGAAGTGAAAACACGATTCATCGCGTTTCTACAAATGGTCTAATTGGTATAACTATAATCCGCTTTGATTTTTTGCGTAGGCATTACAGCCGTTTTCATCTATTTCAGGACTTACGCAAAAATTGCCAAAAAGCTTACAGCAGTTTTCATGTATTTGAACCACATCTGTTGTAGGGGCACAGCAATGCTGTGCCCCTATCGCGTGGTTTATTTACCTGAAAATAGCTGTAATTTATCGAACCACCAAGACGCCAACGCGAAGCGTCTCGTAGAGAAGAATTCGTAAGTCGTAAAGTGTGCGTAAGTCCTATATTTGAACCACAATCCTTTGTAGGGGCGCACATCTGTGCGCCCCTACCCTATGGTTTAATTACTTACTTATTTTTAGTTGATTTTTTCCGCACTACTTGAGCCTTGGAATAAAGGATCGCATTTGTTTTCGACAACTACACACATGTTACTGAGTGCTTGCTGATAATTATCCATATCATCTTGCTCAAGAAAGATTTTAGCGGCTGTCTGTAAATCTGCGATCGCTTGGGTTTGGTTTTGGTTGGATTCTTTACCACCATATTGGGCTAGTTCGTAACGAACCATACCTCGTTTGAGAAAGGCTTTTGCTAGTTTGGGACTCAGGGTTAGTGCTTGGTTAAAGTCAGCGATCGCTTGGCTATATTCTTGCTCATAATTGCTACTATATTGGGCAATTTGATAGTAGACAACACCGCGCTGAAAATAAGCTTCAGCTTTGGATAAATTCATTTTTATCGCCTGAGTAAAATCTGCGATCGCTCTTCTGTAAACTTGTTGAGATTCGCCGCTATATTTAGCCATTTGGGCGCGGACAATCCCACGTCTAATATAAGCTTCGACTTCATTAGGATCGAGGCCGATAGCGCGATTATAATCAGCGAGGGCTAGGTTATATTCTGTATCTGGATCGTTGCTATATTCGGCCAGCATAAACCGGGCATTTCCCCGATTTACCAGAGCTTTAATTTCATTGGGCTTGATTTTTAGAGCTTGGCTGTAATCTACAACAGCCCCTTCGTAATCTTTCAAGTTATAACGGGCGTTGCCACGATTTACAATGGCTCTGGCATGTGATGGTTCTTGTTCAATGGCTTGGCTATAATTTGCAACTGCTTTTTCATAGTCTCGCTGTTTGTAAGCACTATGACCTTGCTGATAGTAATCTGCAAAGCTGAGTTTATTAATTGTCTGACCAGATTTTAATGTTTGTTGAGTGTAAGCATTGTGGGAAACTAACGGCTCAGTAAATTTAATCATTAAGTCCGCAGATCCCAATAAAATTAAACCCAACATGCAAAAACCAATCGGGTATAAATTTGACTTTTTGGAACGCCGATAGTGTGAACTGCTTGGAGTAATTCCTGATTGCCAATTCGTTAGGTGCGATGGCATGACTCGCTGTGGCAAACCCGGTGTTTGGGTGTACCGCTTTTTCGGTTTGATTCGCGGTTGTAGATGTTCTCTGGCTTCTATGGCTCGATGTGATGGAAATGGGTCGCGTCCACCTAATCGCACGCTACGTTCGCACCAGGGACAAATATTCAGGTGGTTGTTGTAGCGATGTTGGGGATTAGTAGTGCAGGTAATCAGGGAATCTTCGGCTTCGGCTATTGCTGAAAGCCAAGTTTGGGCGCTAGGACGCAATTGTGGGTTGTTGTGACCGTCTTCAAAACAACGTACAAATAGTTCTTGTAAGCTGGGATGAAGAATTTCCCAAGGAGGGGCAATGGGTGTAGCTAGGTAAGGTACGCGTCGCTTTTGGCTGTAAGTGAAATGACCGGATGCAATGCGTGCTTCATAGGGCGGTGGCTCGATGGCGCCTTGAAAAATCCCCGAAAATGGGTGGGTACCTTCCATTAACAGTTGAAATACCAGTACTGCTAACCCAAATAAGTCATGAGCAACTTCGCGATCGTGTTCGGCAAAAGTTTTATTTTGGAGTTCTGGTGGAGTAAACTCTGGTTTACCCACTGGGCAACGGTAAACAAGATTGGTGTTTGGGTTACGTACTTGGAAAGAGTCGGTGTCTATCAAGGTCACCAGTGCTGTGTCACTGACGAGGATGTTTGACTCATTCACATCGCCAATGCAATATCCACTGGCGTGCAAAGCGGCAAAAGCTGCTGCCAAGTTACGAGCCGTGCGGAGCAGGTACTGATAGTTGAATAAGGGGCAGTGTTGGCGCCGGGTTCTGGGGTTATAAAAGTCAATGATTGGACGCATTCCCTGAATGCGTGGCATTAAAAACCCCAGGATGCCGTTGCTACCATCTGCCGCCCGCAATAAATCCTCTGGCCAAGCGATGGAAATATGCCCTAAACTAGCTGTCGGGTTTTCCGGTGGGTTAGCCAGCATCGCTTGGAGTTTTTCAGCATGGGCAGTGGTTGGCTTGTGGTATATTTTGGCCACTAAGTTGCCATCGGATGGCACTGCGTAAACACAAGCTTCACCGCCACGCCCCAAACTCATATTGAGACTGAGGATTTCTTTTTTCGGGGAACAACGTAGTACCTGCATAGTCAAATTACCGCTAACGGGAGTATTTAAAATGTCAAACTTTTAAAGTTAATGCTTATGAGTTGTTGAATGCAGCTATAATCAGTGTTAAATCATCATCAGTGCGTTGGGCGATCCGCTCTGAGCGCAAAAATTTGACTAACTGTTCTTTTGCTGCTGTCTTGTCCTCGGCATTGGCTACAAATTCAAACAGCGGAAAAAAGAACGGTTTATGAGGTTCCCCAACAACCATATTTAAAGCCAGCATTTGTAGCCCGTCAGTAATTATACCAACATTTACTATGTCTGTGCGCCATAATTTCATCTGTGCTGTATCTAAGGCAGTGGGCGAAGTTAAAAAGGTGGTTTCGTTGATGTATTCGCCGCTATCAGGCATAGTCAGTGCTAAGAGGTTGCCCATCTGGTCTTTGGCCACAGCCAAACCATCACCGATTTGTGCCACAGCCACAACATCTGGTGTGGCAACCATAATAATTAAAGTAGTTGCTAAGTCTGAAAGTTGTTTATCACAAGCAACAGCCTCATCTTCTACAGCTTTTTTGGCAGCTAGCATGGCATCATTTAAGAGCGATCGCACATAACCATCATTAGTTAAACTGCTTCGGTTCACTCCCTTACTAGAAAGGCTTTCGATCGCTGTCTCCACAGCAATCATCGCTCCCACTTTCCCCAGACTTGCAGAACCCGCACCATCTGCCGCCGCTGCCACTAAAATGTTATCTGACAATATCTGCCAGTGATGAGCATCCTGACATAACTGTTTGTTTCTTAAGTGACTTGTACCACATACTGATGCAGCCACAATCCGCCATTGAGCAATCTGTTTTGATAGGTTCATAAGATTTTGTTCCAACAGCTAGCTGCCATCATTTAATTAAACAGTCCCCCAACCAATCGGCGGTAGTGCTACCTGTTCATCCACCTGGGAATGCGAAACAGCTGACATACTAGCTGAGAGCCAAACAAACATCTCGATAAAGTTTAGCCCTTTAAGTTTCAGCGGAGTACGCACAGCTATTTGATTTAAGCGGGTCATATTCGCATTTTCTACACCTACAGTAAAAAATGCTACTCTTTTATTCGCTTCATCTCCTTGTAAGCGCTGGGATGCTTGCTCTACCACACGATCTAACTCGCCTTGTGGTTCTCCATCGGTAATCATAAATACCCAAGGACGATAGTAAGCAATCCCATTGGCACGATACTGAGATTTTCTCTCTTGAATGATGTCCAAAGCTTTATGAATTCCTGCGCCCATCGTCGTCAATCCTTGGGCTGTCAAAATCGGCGGATTGAATTGATCGGCGGTTACAAAGTCTTGTACTACATTGATATTACTGTCAAAAGTGACGATCGCCACTTCCACCCGTCTGGCTGCCAAGGAATTTTTGACTAATTCATCCTTTAAACTTAGCAAACCCTGATTTAAAGCCTCAATCGGATCTCCTTGCATCGAGCCAGATGTATCTAGTAAGAGGACGCACGGACAACGCGGTTCTGGGTTCTCTGCAAACTCTACAACTTCATCAAGTCTTAATGTGTCATGCATAACTTTTTGTGTTATGTTAAAATCCAAAGTTTTATTTCCCTGTTTTCAAAGTATATAGTTTCAGTCACTGACGTGACTACAGATATAGTATCTAACGGTAGATGCTCTGCAAGTCATGAAACAAATTATTTTCATCAAGTTCTCTACATATTTAAGGAGACCTTGAGCAGCGTTTAGTTTTGCAAAAAAGAGTTTCTCAAAACTCAGCATTACCTGTTGTAGTTTATCTACCAAAAATTTATATCTATCAAACCTAGAGTACAATAAATACGTAGAATTTCCTACATAAGTTTTTAAAGATTTTATGTAGGATAATCGTTCCTTTATAGAAAAGTAATTAAGCATAATTAAGTTCGTTTACTTTCTAACTGTATCTGTGTGATTGTGCGAACTTGGAATCAGATTTACCTCGTAAGTGAATCGGCATAACTAAGATGTAGATGATTACAGTCTTAAGTCAAGATTTATCAGTGGTCAGTCAGGTTAAAAGTAGCCAAGATGTACTAGTATTCTATTGACGATCGGAGTTTACATTTGTTTATTTGTGCCTACCTCAGTTGCAAAAAGTCGGGAACAGAACGAAATACAAGTTTTTTCATGCATAGCATACATAATTAAAGACAACTATATTATTTTCAGACCCCCCATTAAAACGTATAAAATACAACTAAGAATTGAAAAATTTATAAATTTTAATATATATACATATTTTAAATAAATAATTTGTGTATACCGCTATATTACTAAAGAAGAAAATACTTCATAGCTGATATTTGTAATTTACAAATGTTAGGTTACTGATTCCGCAAAAAAGTAGAAAAATATGAATAATTCAGGTGTGTTCACCAAACTACGTCCTTCAAGTTTGTTAAGACAGTTATCTAATTGCTCCGATACTACTTGCTTACAAGCATTGAGTAACTCAGTTTTTTGGACAATTTACTTAGAGCAAGGCAAAATAACTTACGCAACTCATTCAGTAGAACCGTTCGATCGACTAGAACGCCATTTGCGTCGCCTAGGCCATCAAATTCCACTACTTACCAACGAGGTTCGCGTTCAAGTTCGTCTGATGTTTGAACCTGACTCACACAGTCAGTTAACGGAACATTACAATCAACCGAAAAGCCAGCCTCTTGAATATCAAGCTATATATTGGCTTGTGAGTCAACAACATCTACATTCTACCCAAGCAGCAGTACTAATTCAAGAATTAGTCAAAGAGGTAATTGAATCATTTTTACTCATCAAAGAAGGTAGTTATGAATTAACAGAACCGCTCAGTAGAATGCCAAAGATTTGCAGGTTTGATATAGAAAAAATTCTAGAACGCTGCCAAGCCAGATTAGAAAATTGGCAGTCTTTTGTGCCGCAAATTTCTTCTCCATATCAACGTCCATATCTGTTGGCTAACAATCAATTTGAGGAAAAAGATTTACCAAACCTCCAGCCCAATTTAACTAACTGGATGAAAGGTTTTAGTCTTTGTCATCTGGCTGCAATTTTGAATCAAGATGAAATTCAATTGGCTCGCCAATTATACCCTTACATCGTTAAAGGGGGAATTATCTTGCATGAACCAGATCCACCATTTGATAAATTACCAAAGATATTTGAAGAAAAGTCACTTTTTCCAAAATTGATTACAGAATTAGTTGATACCAAAGATGAAGTCAATACTTACCCAGATATTCCTCAAGAGAGTATAGGTACTGTTGAGCAATTACCACAAATTCCCACTCCTTTACAAGCAAACTTTCAGGAACCAACAATATCAAATAACATAAATTCTGCTGGCGAAAGAGTAACCTCTGCTACTGTAACTGCACAAAAAATTCACAAAATAGTTTCTGTGGATGATAGCCCGACAATTCTTAAAGAAATTAGCCATTTCTTAGAAAATGAAAATTTTTCTGTGGTGACTATCAACGAGCCATTAAAAGCCGTTTTGTCAATTATTAGGCACAAACCAGATTTAATTTTACTGGATCTGAACATGGCAGGAATTGATGGTTATGAATTGTGTAGAATTATACGTAATAATTCAATGTTTAAACAGACTCCCATTATCTTTGTCACTGGTAATAAAGGAATTGTAGACAAAGTAAAAGCGAGATTGGTCGGGGCATCTGGATATTTGACGAAACCATTTACTCGCGCGGAATTACTGAAAATAGTCTTCATGCATTTAACTTAAATTAATGGATATCCAAAGTTATAACTAGTAGGGATAAATTAATATGGCTAAAGTTTTAGTTGTGGAAGATACTCCTTCTGTATTGGAGTTAATCAATAGTTTTTTAAGAGAGAGTGGACACACAGTAATTAAAGCTTCTGATGCTAAAGACGGTATGATTAAAGCAATCAATCATCAGCCGGATGCCATAATTACTGATGTGGTAATGCCAGAAATTAGCGGTTTTGAATTTTGTCGCCAATTAAAAAGAAATCCCACGACTAAAAAAGTGCCAATTATTATTTGTAGTTCTAAAAATCTACGGATTGATAGGATTTGGGGTATGCGACAAGGCGCAGATGTGTATTTAACTAAGCCTTTTACCAAACAACAATTAATACATGCGCTCAAATCTCTTGTAGAGGGAGGGGAGTAGGGAGTGGAGAGTGGGGAGGGATGAGAAAGACGGGGGGACGCAAAGAAAAAAAATCATAATTAAAGAGGGAACTCTTAACTTCATATCTTGCACCAGCCTCATCATCAAAAACAAAAATTACTCAGTAGTTAAGCTTTTCGCAGTCCGAATCGCTCAAGCCAGGGACTCAAAGTCCCTGTCTAATAGCTCAAGTCCTCTATAAGAGGACTGAAAATTAAATTGATTTACTGTAATAGAAATGACGTTATTTTTGTATATTCATGGTTTATGCGTAAAGGTGCAAGATCTGAGTAACGGGGAACAGGGAACAGAATGTAATGTATGGGGATTTAAAACCAACACATAAGCTACTTGATAGTTGTAGAGGTCTGTTACTCCCTCCAGGGACAGGAAATAGAAAAAACTGTTCCCTGTTCCCTATTCCCTGTTCCCTTCTTGGATGACAAATGCCCGATGATATGTACATGACTACTAATCTATAGGACTACTAGCGCTCCTACACGTGGTCTATTTACTTGAAAATTGCTGTAAAACGCCAAGAAAAGATTAACATCGGAGATTGTTCTGCTAGTCTAACGTAGTAGGATTGTTCAAGTGAAAAGCTATGAATTGCAGAGTGAATAGCGATCGCTACGCTAGTAGACACTCTAAAATGAGAGCAAAAGACGATTCCTAAAACAAGCACACTCCATGCGTATTTCTCTAAATTGGCTGCGCGAACTAGTAGAGATAAAACTTAGTCCAGAAGAATTAGCCGAAACCCTGACTATGGCGGGGTTTGAAGTAGAAGATATTGAAGACCGCCGCACTTGGGCAAATGGCGTAGTTGTGGGAAGAGTGCTTGAGCGTCAACCCCACCCCAATGCTGATAAATTAAGTGTTTGTCAAGTTGATATTGGCGCAGATGAGACTTTAAATATTGTCTGTGGTGCTGCTAATGTCAAAGCAGATATCTATGTGCCAGTAGCAACTACGGGAACTTACTTACCCAACATTGATTTAAAAATTAAACCTGCAAAACTACGCGGTGTCCCCTCCCAGGGCATGATTTGTTCTTTAAAAGAACTCGGTTTGCCCACCGATGTAGACGGTATTCATATTTTTACCCAAGAAAATTTACCCTTGGGTAGTGATGTGCGTCCGTTGTTGGGTTTAGATGATGTCATTTTAGACCTCACGGCAACTGCTAATCGCGCTGATGCGTTGAGTATGGTAGGTGTAGCCAGAGAAGTAGCAGCCTTAACTGGGGGAAAACTCAGCATTCCTGTACCGGGTGAAGTACCAATTACCAAAAATACAGGAAATTTAGCTTTAAAAATTGCTGACACCCAAGCTTGTCCTGCATACATTGGTACGGTCATTGAACAAGTAAAAATTGCTTCGTCCCCGGAATGGTTGCAACAGCGTTTAAGGGCTGCGGGAGTACGTCCCATAAATAATGTCGTGGACATTACTAACTACGTGTTGTTGGAATGGGGACAACCACTGCACGCCTTTGATGGCGATCGCCTAAAATCAATTACAAGTAGCGAAAATTTAACCATCGGCGTCCGCTTCGCCACTGCTGGAGAATCCCTGAAAACCCTGGATGGACAAACCCGCACTTTAGCATCCCAAAATTTATTAATTACTGCTAACGAAAAACCTGTTGCCCTAGCGGGAGTCATGGGTGGAGAAGAAACCGAAGTCCATGAAGGTACCCAAAGCCTAGTTTTAGAAGCCGCTTTATTTGATTCCGTAGCAATTCGCCGTTCTTCTCGCAGTGTTGGCTTAAGAAGTGAAGCCTCTGGGAGATACGAAAGAGGAGTTAACCGCGCCGAATTGGAAGTGGCAAATCGCCGCGCCTTGTCGTTAATTAGCGAATTAGCTAGTGGAATTATAACTCACCAAGAAATTGCCGACACCCGCCCCGACCCATCTACCTGGAGTCGTTCCATTGCCCTGCGTTTAGAGAGAGTGAATCAGATACTAGGGCCAATCGATTTGGGAGAGGATACAGGAGAACTCCAACAACAAGACATTGAAAGGATTCTCACTGCATTAGGCTGTCAATTGACTTCTTTAGGCAATGTCTTAGCACAAGACAATACACTCCAACCCACATGGTCTGTTTCTGTACCACCCTATCGCTACCGGGATTTAGAACGGGAAATTGATTTAATTGAAGAAATCGCTCGTCTGTACGGATACAACAGATTTTGCGATACCTTACCAGAAAAAGCCGAAGCTGGTTATCTGCCTTTAGACCAAGAATTGATTCGCAAATTGCGAGCTTTTCTGCGGGCAGAAGGATTAACAGAATTAATTCATTACTCTTTAGTTAAACCAGGAGAAGACAGACAAATAGTATTAACAAATCCATTATTTGTGGAATATTCAGCGCTGCGAACCGATTTAATATCTGGGTTAATTGACGCCTTTCAATATAATATAGAGCAGGGTAACGGCGCTCTCAACGGCTTTGAAATCGGGCAAATTTTTTGGCAAGAAGAAGACGGTTTGCAAGAAGCAGAAGCCCTGGCTGGTATTATGGGAGGCGATCGCTTTATTGGCAAATGGTCAAAAGGCGGGCGAGAACAACCCTTGACTTGGTTTGAAGCCAAAGGCATTTTAGAAAGTGTATTTCGCCAACTAGGCTTGCAAGTAGAATATCAACCCGATCGCCGAGATGAACGCTTACATCCTGGACGCACCGCCTCATTATGGATTAGAGGTATTAGACTGGGAATTTTTGGGCAAATTCACCCGCAACTACGGCGAGAAAAAGGCTTACCAGATTCAGCTTATGTTTTCCAGCTAGATTTAGATGCGCTTTTAAGTTCTCTAGGAGAAGATGAAGTTCTCAACCCCACATTTAAATCCTATTCCACCTATCCAGCCAGCGATCGTGACATCGCCTTTTTTGCACCCATCAAAGTCTCAGTTGGCGAACTTGAAAAAGCAATCAACAAAGCTGGCAAAGATTTGCTCGAATCAGTGGAATTGTTTGATGAATATCGGGGTGAAAACGTCCCCCAAGGCCAGCGGAGTCTAGCATTTCGTTTAGTTTATCGGGCTGGCGATCGGACTCTTACTGAGGCAGAAGTGGAACCAGTACACAATAAAGTCCGCGAAGCCTTAGTGGAAAAATTCGGCGTTAATTTGAGAAGTTAGGAGTTACGAGTTTTTTGGTCTAGTGGTCTGTTCCATTAAATATAATGAGTGAACTCATTCTTAACTTTTCTTCCTTTGCGGTTCGTTCTTTTATCCCTCAAAATTAATGAAACAGACCACTAGTTCCCGGGTTGAACCTGGGAACCCGCAGGGTAGTCCGCCTATCATCGCGCTTCGCGCACCACGCGGACTCTAGAAACGATCGCATTTGTTATTTCGGCGACAGCATTTGTTATTTCGGCGACAGCATTTGTTATTTCAGCGACAGCATTTGTTATTTCGGCGACAGCATTTGTTATTTCAGCGACAGCATTTGTTATTTCAGCGACAGCATTTGTTATTTCGGCGACAGCATTTGTTATTTCGGCGACAGCATTTGTTATTTCGGCGACAGCATTTGTTATTTCGATCTGATTAACCAAGCTTTTACCCCACCCTAACCCTCCCCTTGGAAAGGGGAGGGAACAAGATTTCTTATTTCCCCCCTTTATAAGGGGGGATTAAGGGGGGTAATTTGACTTGTGCATAATTTGGTGTAATACTCCTTTTGAATTCGCAGAAAATACGAAAAAACTCATTAATAAAAATAGCGAACTAAAAACTCAGATAATCAACGCTAAAAATTAGATGTAGATGAATATAAAATCAAGGTAATTTTAGACAAGTGGCGAGAACTTTTACATTTAGAATCAATAGAAGCAGAAATCCATTATAGTGTTTATCATGCTAGTTTTCGTGATTGGTTAAAGCGACAAATAGAGCCTAATTTTTGAGTTTGGCAGGAGTAACAAACAATTATGCCTAAATATGTAGTCTGGGGAATTTACTGCGAAGACGTTCTTGAAAAACGCGTCCCTCACCGCCAAGCTCATTTAGACGGATTAGCAAAACAGAAAGAATCCGGCGTGCTAATTACCATCGGCCCCACCAAAGATGTCACAAAAGTGTTTGGAATTTACGAAGCCGAAGACGAAGCGATCGTCCGCGAATTAATTGAAAACGATCCCTACTGGAAAAATGGCATTTGGACAGAATATTCTGTCAAAGAATGGATTCAGGCTTTTTGAATTGAGTACGAGGAGATGAGTGATACCATTTCACGAAAACCTTGATACAGATAAATTTCTCGTAGGGGCACGGCATTGCCGTGCCCTAAACAACATGTTTGTATCATTATTAAAGTGAAATAGTATGAGACAAGGGAGATGGCGGAGTTTGACGTTTTGAACCTCGAAGTTGAACCTCTGAACCTCGAAGTTGAACCTTTGAACCTCGAAGTTGAACCTTTGAACTCGAACGTTGAGCCTTTGAACCTCGAAGTTGTACCTTTGAACTTGAATGTTGAGCCTTTGAACTCGAACGTTGAGCCTTTGAACCTCGAAGTTGTACCTTTGAACTTGAATGTTGAGCCTTTGAACTCGAACGTTGAGCCTTTGAACTCGAACGTTGAGCCTTTAACCCTCGAAGTTGCACCTTTGAACTCGAAACTTTCAGTTTTAACTCCCCCTCATCCCCCCCATCCCCCCCACCTCCCCACATTATGAAAACTTGGCAGGCTGATTTTTATCGTCGTCCATCATCAGATGCATCTGGACAAGTGTTATGGGAGTTGTTAATTTGTGATGCAACTCGCAGTTTTGAATATGAAGCTACTTGTCTTCAGTCAGCAGCAAATTCTAATTGGGTTACTACTCAATTTCAGTTAGCAGCTGGTGAAAAATTGCCCGATGTAATTGAGGTGTTTCGTCCTCAATCCCTCAGTTTAATTGAGGCGGCTGGACGGAATTTAGGTATTAATGTAGAACCTACTCGCCGCACTTTGGCATTGAAACAGTGGTTACAGGAAAAGCAATATCCTTCAGCGCTGGATAAACCACCCCCTGCACCATTACCAGAAAACCTCTGGGGAGAACAATGGCGTTTTGCGACACTCCAGGCTGGTGAACTTGTGGATGTGTTTGCAGAACGCCCGATTCCGATTTTGCACATACCGGAATACCTCAAACCGCTCAATTTAGGTTTGGCATCAACGATCGCTGTTCCTGGTGTGGTAATTTATGGTGGACGGCGATCGATGCACCTAGCACGGTGGTTACAGCAAGCCCGCCCTGTAGGATTGAACTACATTTCTGGCGCACCAAATGGCTTAATATTAGAAGCAGGCTTAGTGGATAGATGGATTGTTGCCACTTTTGAAGATTCAGAAGTTACCACAGCAGCTCAAACATATGAACAACGCAAACAACAAAGCCAAGGATTACATTTTTTGTTAGTTCAACCCGATGATTCTGGGATGACTTACAGCGGCTTTTGGTTATTGCGAACAGAAGATTGATATAACAGAATTCAGAATTCAGGAGTCAGAATTCAGAATTAGAATAGGCTCAAAGATTAGCTACTAAACCTAGATTGTGTGTGCTTCATTAACTTGAAATCTGTTGTTACGCGAACGGCGATCGCACAGAGTAAGAGTTGAGATTCAAATTCAGCAACACCGAAATTCTCAATCCAAAATCTAAAATCTAAAATCCAAAATGGTATAACCTGTGTTGATATGACCCTTAGCCAATTTCACCCCTATCTTTCTCCAGAAGCATATCTTGAAGCTGAAAAATTTAGCCTCAATAAACATGAATATATTCAAGGGCGAATTTATGCAATGTCAGGGGCAAGTGATGCCCATGTAACAATTACCACTAATCTCATTACCCTCCTGAGAAATCATGTTCGCGGTACAGGTTGTCGCCTTTACGCTACGGACATGAAAGCTCGCATTGAATCACTAAATATTTTTTATTATCCTGATATCTTGGTTACTTACGACCAAAGAGATATAAAATTTGAATATTTTAAACGTTATCCCTGTTTAATTATTGAGGTTCTTTCTCCATCCACGGAAGCTTTTGACAGAGGCGATAAATTTATTGACTATCAAGAATTAGAAACATTACAAGAATACGTCTTAATCAGTCAAACCCGCCAACGCGTTGATTGTTTTCGTCGCAATGCTGAGGGAAGATGGGTTTTATATAGCTATAAAGAAAATCAGGAATTACAGTTAGTCAGCCTCAACTTTGCCTGTTCCCTAACAGATATTTATGAAGATGTATCCTTTTCCGAAACTTTTAATCCTACGCAGAAATGATTGCAGCCCTCAAGCAGGATGCTGAAGATCCAGAGTATCAAGCTGAAATTGCTGCTTGGGATGGCGTTGTTGGAGATGGCATAAATATTTTTAATATTGCTTCCTGAGCCACAGCTTTAACTACATTAATACTCACAGAATTTCCCAGTTGATAATAAGCCTTGTCATCATTAGTATGAAGTATAAAACTATCTGGAAAACCTTGCAGTCTTGAGGCTTCTCGCGGAGTTAATCGGCGTACTCTCTGATTGTGATAAACTCCCAATCTATTGGCATCACTAGCAACCAACGTTACCGAAATTTTATTTGGATCGACAAATTTATAAACTTCAAATGAAAAGTTACCAGATAGAGGTTTATATTTATCATGAATAAGTTTTAAATATTTTTTCTTAACCAATGAATTCAAAATTCCTCCCAGATTGGGATGTTCAAAAAAACTAGCTATTTGTTCCTGAGTTAATAATTTACCATCTTGCTCTTGTCCAAATTCTTTATTCCGTCTTTTTAAAATAAAACGGTTCATCAGTTCAATTTCTTCGCCACTACACTCGCCACGCAATCCTAAATCCCACGAGTGTATAGAGTTTCCGCCCCGATAATCAATCAGCCTGACTCCGTGTAAGCGATTTAGATCGTTATTAAATATTCGTTTCAACGCATTAACAAATTCTGGCGAACAATCATACTTTTCATCTGGATTATCTTCTAAAATATCCGCAACAGTCACAGATTTTTTTTGTGGATAAAACAAAGATAATTGCTGAGGATTATATGAATGAGAATCTTTTGGGCCCACATCAGAAATCAATTCAAAAGTAGGAGAAGCATTTAAAATGCCTACTAAATAAATACGGACACGATTTTGTGGTAAGCCAAAGTTTGCACTGTTGAGTAAAAAGGCATCAAAGCTATAACCTCGGTTTTGAATTTCGTGCTTAATCGTTGCTAGAGTTCGCCCTCCGTCGTGACTATAAAGCCCCCGGACATTTTCAAAAATAAAAGCTTGCGCTTTATAAATATCAAGTAATCTAGTTATTTCAAAAAATAGTGTGCCTCGCGTATCGCCAAAGCCTTCTTTTTTACCAGCATGAGAAAAAGACTGACAAGGAAACCCAGCTAATAAAAATTCATGTTCTGGTAGTTCATCAATTAATCGAATATCACCTAAAGGTGTTTGACCAAAGTTTTTTTCATAAACTAATCGAGCATCTGAATTAATTTCACTACTGAAAACACATTCACTTTCTATATTTAAAGAATCAGCCGCTTGTTCAAAGGCTAATCTAATTCCCCCTATTCCTGAAAATAAATCAACAAACCTAATTTTTGGCATGTGCGTAGAATACAAATTATTATGGGGACACAATATATTGTGTCCCTACATATGTAATCTATTCAATTGAAAACGTCTGTAAATTACTTTGTTAATTTCTACTTTGCTTGCACCCGCGCTTGCTTCACCATTGCAATTAGAGTTTGATGAGCATCTTCTGAGTCTGCTAAAACGCGATCGAATTGAATACGAATTGGCACATCTTCCCCATTGACTTGCGCTGTTAAATCCATGCCTTGTGCATCAATTGACAGCATTTGCGCTGCTTTTGCATCTGCGACACCACCAAAAACTTTAGCATAAAGAGCTACAGCATCAGCATGATCCTCATTCATGTGGTTGCAGATGCGCGAACTAATTTCAGTAGAAAAATCGTTAGACATTGTGAGATTGAAAGTCAGGTATACAGCAACGCCTTAAATTCTAGGCTAACAACTCAGATAAAATTTACTGGTTTTTAAATTGTCACAAAAACCATAGACTATGGTATGTCGCGCTCATCAGTTAACCTTATTCTTAGCTGGGATAATAATTAAAATAATTCGTAATGGGCTACGCCCCGCTACGCTAACGTAATTCGGAATTCGTAATTACGTTTTGTAACGGGGATTTAACCCCGACACAAAACGTTCTGCCTGTAGAGGCAGGGGAATTAAACTGAACATACTTTGTTAAATTAAAATTAAACTTTAAATTAAAATAAAGCTTATCCAGTGTTTTTACCTGTCATTACGGAAACCAGACAGCTTAAACTGTAGCAGAAGTATTAGCCAAAATTCCAAATTATTGCAGCCAAGAGACAATGAGTGAAACTAACCCCAGACGAATTGTAATTGGGGATGTACATGGTCACTATGAAGGTTTGATGACATTGTTGGAGGCGATCGCCCCGACATCAGACGATCGAGTTTATTTTTTGGGAGACTTAATCGATCGCGGACCTCATAGTTCACAAGTAGTTAATTTTGTCAAGCGAAATAACTACCCGTGTTTGCTGGGAAATCATGAGCAGATGTTATTAAGCATTCTCAATGATGAAAGGACTTCCTCCCCAAGGATGCAAGCATGGCTGTACAGCGGGGGGCAAGCGACCGTAGCCAGTTACCACGAGGCTCCAATTCCAGATGACCATTTAGATTGGTTCAAGGCTTTACCTACATATATTGACTTGGGCGATATTTGGTTAACTCATGCTGGTGTTGACCCTTCTAAGCCAGTGATAGAACAAACAGCCGATCAACTCTGCTGGATACGAGAAGAATTTCACAGCATTTCCAAGCCTTACTTTCCTGATAAGCAAATTATCATCGGTCACACCATTACCTTTACCTTACCAGGTGTTTCTCCTGGTCAACTGGCACAAGGACAGGGATGGCTGGACATAGATACTGGTGCTTATCATCCTCGGAGTGGCTGGTTAACTGGACTAGATATTACAAATAATTTAGTATATCAAGTTAACATTTTTAGAAATTGTCTCCGTGCCTTGCCCTTAAAAGATGTAGCGATCGCAGTTGACCCAGCCAAAATTAAAGTCGATCGACGTAATCAGAAATGAAGGGAGTAGGGAGTGGGGGAGATGAGGGGGATGAGGGAGATGAGGGAGATGGGGGAGATGGGGAGGTGGCCAGATGAGAGAGAAAGTAATTCTTCTTTCCCCCCATCTCCCCATCCCCTTATCCCCCCATCCTCTTTCCATGCCCAATACCCTCAAGACTTGGCTAATGGTCGAATATTGGCTCTATAACTAGCAGTATCCAAACCATAACTTCCCTTGCTGGGTTGAGACTCAATTGCACGTTTGAGGCCAGCAATGCGATCGCTGGTTCCGGGGTGCGTACTCAAAAATGTCGGGACAGAACCACCTTGTTTCAAAAGCTTTTGCATAAAAGAAACCATTGCAGACTGGGCATAACCAGCCCGTGTCAAAGTTCTTAATCCTCTTTTGTCGGCATCATATTCATCTTGACGACTGCGGGGACGATTCAAGGCAAGTTCTACACCAATATTTACGGCTGTGTTGCGATCTAAACCAGTTGCACTTGCCAAACCACTGGCGATCGCTTTTTGGCGCATCTGTTTAACCAAGTGTCTTCCGCCAATATGACCAATTTCATGGGCTATAACACTTGCCAGTTCCGCTTCATTATCTGCGGTTTTCAGCAAACCTGTGTGGACATATACATAGCCTCCTAGCGTGGCAAAGGCATTAATGGCATCATCTTCAACTACTTGGAAAGTATAGGGAAGATTGGGGCGATCGCTATTAGCTGCTAAGCGCCGGCCAATTTGTTCTACATAGCTATTAACTTCAGCATTCCGGTAAAGTTTGACTTGACTGCCCAGTATTTCCTGATTAATCTGCTTGCCAATATCAGTTTCTTGGCGATCGGATATATTAGAAAGCTGAAGTACCTGAACTCCCTGCAATATCAGAGGCAAGAATTCTAAAGTTCTGCCAGGTAAGGCTGTACTCAGGCACAGACTCAAAGCAACTACCAGCGAAATTAGTGGATAAAACCAGCGACGCTGCCACATCCGGTAATTTAGAGCAAAACCTTTCCAATTAAACTTAAACATAATCTGCACTGAAGATAATTTCGGGAAAACGTAAAATGATAAGACGAATTATGAGACGGATTTAGAGTATTCTAAGTTGCATTATTAGCTCAAAACCAAAGGGGTTGTTATACAATCACTACTTACGCAAATATACCGAACTTTAGACGGCTAACGATTCCTTCTAGAGATAGGCTTCAGCATTAGACTTTACCTTTTGGGTACATCAGTTCTAATAGGCAAAAATTTGAGGGTTAGCTGCCACCGCTCGAAACTTACGAACTCGTGATAAACTGTCGCATAAACCCAAGCTCCAGCCGCTTTTCCTTAATTACCAAATAGGGAAAATTGCCGTTCCCCTCAAAAACATTCTTGCTACAATCAACTACTTGGCTATTACCTTGGAAAACTTTTTATGGCTATTTTAGATTCAAAAGGTCGTCTGTTTGGCAAAATCAACCTCCTAGATTTAGGTGCTGCGCTGGTAATTCTGCTAGTTATCTTTGGCATCTTTATCTTTCCTGGTACTTCTGGTTCTGTTGCCCAGGTCGGTGCGAAAACAGTGCCCATAGAGGTAGATTTAGTAGTTCGTGGTTTGAATGTGCGTGACCCCGAACAATTATTCAATAACGGGTTAAAAAAAGGCGGTAAAACTAATGTAATTATCCGCAATCAACCCTATGGACAGATTGAGATTAAATCAATTCAGCAATTGCCCAGAACAATCAATGTTTCTCAGCCTGATGGTTCCGTTAAAGAATTGCCAGATCCAAAAAGCAATAATTTTAGTACGGATTTACTTTTAACTTTAGATGGCAAAGCCCAAGTCACCGAGAGTGGGCCAGTTCTTGGTAACAGTAAAGTCAAAATTGGGATGCCATTTGAGTTGGAAGGTTTTAATTACAACTTTAATGCTACTGTCATTGATGTGAGATTACAAGACAAATAGTATTTGAGAGAATTCAGAATTCAGAATTCAGAATTCAGAAGGGTTTGATACCAAGCTGAATCAGCTAAAAAAATCAATAATTCATAGGGCGTTTCATTTTCTAATTCAAGCTTGATTCTGAATTCTGACTCCTGAATTCTGAATTCTTAGATTAATTCAGCAACGGCAAAAATCGGCGAATTAACCCAATTGTGACTGCTGGCAATTCCAACTGCGGTGTTAAACCCACATCTTCCAATTGTTGAAAAAACTGGATTGCTTGGGGATTGATTTCGGCGAGGCGGCGACCAATTGAAGGCCCTGTAAATTGGGATTTCTGTCCCCAAATTATGGCGGTGGGAGTAGTCAATTGTTGAATATAAAGCGATAAATCAAAGCATAAATCTCCACGTACAAAAGACAGTGCTGCATACTCAGCATTGGGCTGTTGGGCGGATTCTAGATAAGCATCTACAATTTCTTGGTAGACTCGATTAGACTGAGCAAATTGTCGTTGCTCTAAGAAGCCGCGAATACCTCCACTGGTAGCAACTCCAGTACTGTATAGCACGCGGTCAATAATGGGAACACTGACTAACTGAGCAAAAAAGCTGCGGGAGTAGTCTTCGCCAAAGTCAGAAAGTCCGGCGGGAGTAGTGAGAATTAAAGACTTAAATAATTCCGGATGAGCGATCGCTACTCTAATTGTAAATGCTGCGGTCAAAGAAGAGGCGATGGTTGTTACTGGCCCAGTACAAGTTTGTTGTAAAAACTCCCGAATCGTTGTCAAATAATCGTCAATTTTATAACTACGTGCTGGATGCTCGGATCTACCCCAGCCGATTAAATCTGGCGCAATAACCCGATATTCAGCAGCAAAAGCCGGATACACTTTCGACCACTCATAAGCAGAAGACCCGCCGCCAAAGCCGTGCAGAAACACCAAAGTTTCCCGGTCATCTTTGGTAGTTACATCTTTTTGCCAAGGCGATCCAGCGGCAGTATAATAAACAATTTTACCTAATGAGGTAATTACGGAGCGTTGTTCAAATCCTACGGGCTGAAACATAAATATTTTTCTTCACTCTAATGATTAACTAACACTGGTAACAGGAAGGACGCGGGGACGCGGGGATGCGGTGACGCAGGGACACGGTGACGCGGGGATACGGAAAAATTACTCTCCGCGTCCCCGCGTCTCCCACTCTCCGCGTCTCTTACTTCCTGCGTCTCCTACAGAGCATCTTTATTTTTATTATCGGTGAACCAGCTACTTCAGGACTTCTGGCCAGCGTCAGATTAAGTAGATGTAAAACTACTGAATTAGTTGTAAAGATTTGGTGTTTATTTTTTCATACTCAACAATAAACTAACGTTGTAATTACTGTGTTTCAAGGATTATAAGTGGTAGCGAGTATCACTATAGACATGAATATAGATGAGTTATTTATGGTACTCTATGAAGAAACTGATAAATAATTTTGAGCGTCAAGTATAGTCAAAACGCTGATTTTAATAAGCTATTCATTCTAGTTCTACATCTAAAAAGAATAGCTTTTGATATATTACTAATCTAATTATTCTCTAGGTAATGGTAAGGCGGAATGTCATGGTAAAGCAGGCTACTCTTCAATCAAATAAAGCACTAAGGATTGAAGACCCTAAATTTGCGCTTGACAACTTTAATATACAAAACCAAATTACGGCATCATCTCGCCGCGATCGCATCGACCCAGCCATTGACCTTGCCAAGCTGAGTATACCTACTTGTATTTGTTTAGACTTGGAAGAGTTGAAGTGTTTTGAAGTAGTAGAGCGCCAGTATGAACAATGGGGAGTCATTTTTCATAATTCTCTAGCAATACAGCCATCAAATCCAGCATTTCCCAGCCATTCAGGGCTGACAGTCTTAATGGGAGCGCCCAAAAGCGGATTTTTAGAAGCTACTTTCTTGCGTCCTGTGAACTCAGTTAGTGCCTATGTCACTAGTTCCCAGCGACTGGTGCTTTCCGCTTACGATGGCGATCGCCAACTCCTTGGACAAACTGTACTACCAGGCGCTAATCTTGCCAATTCTGACTCCGCAATTTCCCCCAATACGTTATTATCTATAACTGGGAATCACATCTACAGCGTTACCTTCTGTGCTTTTGACGGTCAATTCATCCTTGATGACTTTCGTTTTTGTCTCTAAAACGGAAACGTTAAAAACTCAGTAGTAAAATTAAGCTTACTCGTCCGAGTCCGCGTATTCTTTTAGATAATCGCAACAATTCGCCGATAATATAATATTGTTCATGGATCTCCCCAAGGGTAGAAACTAGGGTGCGATTTCTAATATCCTGGTATTTTTACCAATTCGGGATGCTTGCTGCTTTCTTCGTCTCTAATAAAACTTCTACAATAGACTTCTTGCATAAGTCGGGAAAAGGGGAAGGGGGAAGGGGAAAAAGTTCTGTATTGTTCCCTTCCCCTTTAACCTTTACCCTTTTCCCCCCTGTTGCAAAAAGCATTTTTGCAAGAGGTCTAATAGGTAATTTCGTAATCAAGTAGGTAAACATCGTGGCACAGGCTTCGTCTTCTTGGCAGCAATTGATCGAGCAGATCCCCAGCTGGTCGCTTCCAAAGTTCAAGATAGGAGGAAGCTCAAAACAACAAACATTTAAACGCTTCTGTGGACCTGGAGGCTTTCTTGGGTTCCTGACAATCGTCGTTGCTATGCTGTTGTGGAACTGGAAACTCCTATTAGCTTTGTTAATTGGCATTGGAGTAATGGTATTGGTTTACTCAATGCAAGAGTGGGACTGGCAATTGCGCTGGTCTAAAATACATGAGTTTTTAAACAGTTCAAGCCGTCGGTTAGTTTTAGCAGTCCTCAGTGGTGGTGTTGCTACTGTCAGCACTTACATGGCGGCTGCAATTTGGGTTGACTCTCACAGCCAATGGATTGCTGCTGGTGCGATCGCCCAAGGCGTGGGAACCCTATTAACTTTAATTTTATTGGTATGGCAACTTGTCAACTTTTACGGCAATCGAGAAGAAGACCACCTCGATCGGTTGTTAGTCAATTTAACAGAAAAAGATCCATTAAAGCGGTTAATTGCCCTGCGTCAACTCACTAAATTAATCACCCGTAAGCGAGTTGATTCTTCAGCGCAGCAAGATGTAGTCGAATGCTTGCAACTCCTACTGAGTCGAGAGGAGGAAGTTGTAATTCGAGAGGCAGCTTTTAAGAGCTTGCAAGCCTGCGATCGCCTACAACTACTACCACCCAAAACAGCCAAAACTTTCATCCCCATATCAGCAAAACTCAAACACCGCGTTTATTAGTCATTGGTCATTGGTCATTGGGAGTGCTGAGTTAGGAGTTAGGAGTTAGGAGTTAGGAGTTATTCTCAGTCTCCCTCCCCATGCCCCATGCCCCATTATTATTTTCGGGACAGCTGTCCATTGCGAACTTGCACTACCGGATGATTGCACCGCCGCACCAATTGTTCATCGTGGGTGGTAACAATCACCGTAGCGCCAAAGGAATTTAACTTCTGGAGAATTTGTATAACTTGCCAAGAATTATCTGGATCGAGATTTCCCGTTGGTTCATCGGCTAACAGCAGTGGTGGTGTGCTAACGATGGCTCTCGCAATACTCACCCGCTGTTGCTCTCCTCCAGACAGTTGATCTGGAAAGCAGTCAGCTTTAGTCAGTAAACCTACCAACTTCAACGTTGGTTCTAAGCGGCGTTGAATTTCTTTACGGGTATACCCTTGAGCTTGGAGTACAAAAGTTACATTTTCTGCTACTGTCCGTTGGGTAATGAGTTTGTAGTCCTGAAATACAATGCCAATACGTCGTCGCAATAGTGACAAGCGATCGCCCCTTAAACCCGCTACATTACATTCATCAACAATTACTTCTCCCTGTGTAGGTAACTCCTGGCCATACAGCAGTTTCAAAAGCGTTGATTTACCAGAACCGCTTGGTCCTGTGATAAACAGAAATTCCCCCTTTTTAACCTCAAGGTTCGCATTCAATAAAGCGTGACAGCCATTAGCGTAGGTCTTGGTTACAGATTGCAATTGGACTTTTGCAGCAGTGTTGCTAATATGCTGTTGAGGTTCACTCTTCTGTCGTTCGACGGATTTCTCTGTCTTAACTTCAGTTGTTAATACTGGCATTGTTCAATTCTCCTCATCAAAATTTTGGGTTATTCCCCGTCCTTTTAGGACGGCTTGGCGTTAAACTAAACTGTATACCGAGGGACATCCGGGAATTTAAGTCTGTGGAGCGAACATAAGACCGAAAAACCTTTGGGGTGAAGGCAGTTGCTATGAAACAGAAATCTAAGTCGTGAGTCTTAGAGAATCCTTGTACCTTTAGGTCAAGGAGTATGTCAAACCCACAACCAAACACTTTGCCAACGTAGATTTGACATTCCCCCCAAAATCAGAATTCCCAGGTTTTGCCCGGGAATTTCAAATCCGACAGAGAAATTTAAAATTTGTTAAAGACTCTAGTATTAGCTAAGTAAAAATACTCGGAATTGAGTATGGGACAAACAGGAAGTGTGGGAGGTGTGTCCGGTGTGGGAGGATGGGGAAGAAATCTTTCCCTCCACACTCCCTCATCTCCCTCATCTTCCCCACTCCCCACTCAGCACTTAATTGGACTCCTTGCAGTCCAGCGATAAACAAAGGCTTTCATCGCAAATTCCGGCAAAGCCAACATCCGCCGCCAGCGCCAAGGTTCTTGATACAGCCGATATAGCCATTCCAAATTGTTATTTCCTAACCAAGCGGGAGCGCGAGTTTTAGTTCCCGACCAAATATCAAAACTGCCACCGACGCCAATCCAAATTGCTTGGGGGCACAAATGGCGGTTTTGGGCAATCCATAATTCTTGACGTGGCACTCCTAAACCTACAAAAATCACATGTGGCTGCAATTGGGCAAGTGTTTGTTGCAATTGTGCTTCTTCTTCTGGGGAATGGTAGCCTGAGCAAGTGCCTACTATATTCAAATCTGGAATTTGCTGCTGCCAAAACTCTGCTGCAATTGAGGCTACTCCAGGCGCGGCACCATAAAAAAATATTTTTGCTCCTGTCTTGTGCTGTCCAAGCTCTTGCAAAAGCTTTTCTGCTAATTCTATTCCCGGAAAACGCTGCACTTTTTGCCATAACAGCCAGCGTAAATACAGAACAACCCCAGCTCCATCTGGAATAACTAGTTCAGCATTTTTAATGGTCTGAGCTAGGAATTTGTTACGCTCTGCCTGCATGGTCATTTCTGCATTGAGCGTTACCACATGAGTTCCTCTGCCTTCTTGCAAGCACTCTAACAACCAGCCTGGATAATTAGTCATCACATGAACTGGTATCCCCAACACTGATAATGCTTCAGGCGATTTAAACATAGCCTATTTTCGATTGATTTTACACCACACTTCCTTGAATGTTAAGTTTATCAAATATTTTTATCAAGCAAAAATTTAAGAGGAGCCACTCTGGTTTCTGTCATGAGGGTAGGGGTGAGGCATGGAAGCGACTTCCTACCCTATTGTAGGCCCGTCTGCTATCTGGGACAGCAACAGGTGTAACAATAGAAAGCATAATTTAACTAATTAATCTTGGGCACTTGTACTGCGACTAAACCAGTCGTAATATCCTCCTGGTGGGAAGACCCCATGCAGAACAAAGTGGAGCTTGGCGATGCGAGCTTTTGAGGGCGACGATCGATGATGCGTTTAAATATGACGCGTAAGCTAGCCTAAAAATTATGTTTTCTCCCTCGATTTGAGTAATCTTTTAAGTAATATTACTTGTTAAAAATTGCTCCTTAACTTTAAATTGACGCCAATGGCAAGATGCCCACCCCAGAAGAAATAGTTGGATATTTTTTTATTTGCAAGTCCCTAAACCCCCACAGGGGTAGTCACGCCACGCAAGAAGCATTTGGCTGTGATGGGGAATTGCGGGACAATTAAGGGGACATCAAGTGCCCTTAATTGTCAGGACTGTGTTGCTTTTCGATGTGGGATTTGAGTTGTTCAAGTGTGACACCTCCATATACAGATGTCTTTAATCTGGGTCTGTTAAGACTTTTTAGTAAACTCGACTTTACAGTTAAGGTAGTGTAACGGGCTGAAGTTGGCTATGAGTAAAATTCGTATCGCTCTGATTGAAGATCATGACCTGACTCGTGTGGGTATTCGGACAGCACTACTACAAAAGGATGAAATTGAAGTTGTAGGGGAAGCTGCCAATGCCGCCGAGGGACTAAAAATGTTAAAAGTGCTACAACCAGATATTGCCATAGTAGATATTGGTTTACCAGATAAGGATGGCATTGAGTTGACACGGGAGGTAAAATCTACTACTAATAGCGAAGAGTTAAGCACAAAGGTGTTAATTTTGACACTGCGAGATAATCGAGAAGCGGTATTGGCGGCTTTTGCAGCTGGGGCGGACTCTTACTGTATGAAGGATATTAAATTTGATAATTTGCTGGAAGCAGTGCGAGTCACTTACAATGGCAACGCCTGGATCGATCCGGCGATCGCTCGAATTGTATTACAACAAGCGCAACAAAATCCCCAAAAGTCCGAATCGGCTTTTGTAGACACCAAGACCGTTGCCCCTAATCCTGATTTTGCGGAGAATCTGGAAGGAATTGAACCCTACACCCTGACAGAAAGGGAGTTAGAAGTGTTACAGTTGATTGTCGAAGGTTGTAGCAATGCAGTAATTGCGGAAAGGCTTTACATCACTGTCGGAACTGTTAAAACTCACGTCCGCAATATTTTGAATAAGCTATGTGCCGATGACCGTACCCAAGCAGCAGTCCGCGCCTTGCGTTCTGGGTTAGTGGGATAAAAGTTAAATTCAGCTAACAGTGAGCAGTTATCAAGGTTTCAAACACTGATAACTGATAACTGTTGAGAATGATTAGGTCTAAATTTTCGTTGGTTGTCAGGTGGGATAAACATCATACTATCTCGCCACTAAACATAGTTGAAAAATTAAAGTCAAATATGGCTGAGACAGGGGTGGACAAACTCAAGCTCATGGTGGTAGACGATGAGCCGGATAACTTAGATTTACTCTACCGCACTTTTAGACGAGATTTTCAAGTATACAAAGCTAATCATGCTCTTGGTGCCTTGGAAATATTGGAGAAAGTTGGCGAGATGGCTGTGATTATTTCTGACCAAAGAATGCCAGAAATGAGTGGCAGCGAATTTTTTAGTCGCACGGTGGAACGATATCCGGACACGATTCGGATTTTGTTAACTGGTTTTACTGATGTGGAAGATTTGGTAGATGCGATTAACTCTGGTCAGGTGTTCAAGTACATCACCAAACCCTGGAATCCGGAGCGACTCAGGGCGTTAGTTGAGCAAGCCACGGATACATACCGCGTAGTCAAGAAACGCACCCAAGAGTTGCGTCGAGCTTTACGGCGAGAATCCTTGTTTAATGCGGTGACAACGGCAATTCGGGAGTCTTTAGACTACGACAGTATGCTGCAAAAGACTGTAGCAACCATTGGACAAACCTTTGAAGCTACTAGTTGTTTGCTCAGACCAACAGAAGGCGATCGCCTAACGCCAGAGTTGTTCTCATATTACGATCCTCAATCTGATGTCTTAGATTGCGCCTTCGACACTGCTCCTTTAATTGAAAAAGTTCTGCAAACCCGTCATCACGAACTTGCTCAAGAAATATACGATGGTAACCCCTGTCATCATTTGGTTGTGCCACTTAGCTATCAGCAACATTTGGTGGCTGTGTTGGCTCTCCATCAATGGGGACGCGATCGCCCTTGGGAAGACGAAGACATCCAACTAATTGCGGGTGTTGCCGAACAAGCAGCCTTAGCTCTCTCTCAAGCAAAACTCTACCAACGCCTCCAAGAAAAACAACAACAAATTCACAATGAGTTAGAGGTGGCTCGCCAAATTCAATACAACCTGCTCCGCCAAAGTTTACCTGATATCAAAGGTGTGAAGGTACAAGCCTGCTGCTACCCCGCGCGGGAAGTCGGAGGAGACCTTTTTGAAGTGTTTGTTCATCCCAAAGGCGATTTGTGGTTGGCTGTGGGTGATGTTTCTGGCAAGGGCGTTCCAGCTGCTTTATTTATGGCTAGTGTGATTTCTGTCTTGCGGCGGGAATTATCTCAAGAAGCGCCAGCCCAGCCAAATATCGTTATGCAGAATCTTAACCACGCTCTGAGTGAAGACTTGATTAGCAATAATTATTTCATCACTCTTGTGTTAGCCTGTTATACCCCTAGCACCAGGGAACTCGTTTACACTAACGCTGGTCATATTTATCCACTATTATGGTCACACAAAGCAGCATCAGCCGACAGTCCCAACTACCTCAAAGTCCGCAGCGTTCCTTTGGGGATATTGCCCAAATGGCAAGGACAGTCTTGTAGCTTGGTTCTCGCTCCTGGAGACACACTGTTACTAACCAGTGATGGTATTACTGAAGCAATGGTAGTAAATGATGCTAATAATACAGTAAAAACCGCTCCTGGCGTTGAGCCATGTAATCGCTCTATGCTGAATCAAGATGGTCTTTGGCAACTCCTACAACAGGAGGAAAAACCGCTTTCTCTTAACCGTTTATTAGCTCGCATTCAGGCAGATAACCACGTCCAAGAAGACGATCAAACTATACTCTCGCTGGAGATTTTGTAAGTAATGAAAAGTGAGCTTCATGTACCAAGTGATTTGAATTTTCTCAATATTGTCGAGAACTGGTTGCTGGGATGTTTGAAAATCCAGCTAGGTGACTCAGTGGATTGGTCGCGCCAATCGAGTCGTTTGAGATTAGCTTTGGTGGAAGCTTACTCAAATGCAGTACGCCACGCCCATAGGGACAAACCAAATTTGCCCATTCTACTGCGTTTGGAACTCCAAGACCGAGATCTTGCCCTAGAAGTTTGGGACTACGGCGAAGGCTTTGATATGTCTACATACTATGCTCCCGACCCTGTTGAAAAACAAGAAGGTGGTTATGGTTGGCTGATTATGAATCGTCTTATGGATAAAGTAGACTACAAGTTGCAGATAAATGGCGCTAACTGTCTCAAGTTAGAAGCTACTTTACCTGAATTAGTCAAATGAGTAGGTCTTAAGCCATGATTAGTTACTTGCTATTTTTGAGGGCGTAAAGATAGTAACTCTTGAGGTGAGGCCAAAAGTTTGATTCTAGTATATAAAATTTGCCGTTGTTGGTTGAGGATAAATATCCACAAGACATTTACGCCGCACCAAGAAGTTTGTGCCTTGCCTGTGACTTGGACTTGGATGTTACCGTTTTCCAAAGTGTCGCTTATTTCTGTATTGGGGTAAGCTTTAATGTTTTGGGCTTCTTGTTTTAAGTAAGCTGCGATCGCATCACATCCAACAATATCAGATTCCAATGGTGGATGCATCACACCATCCTTGGCAAATAAGGCGGCAGTTTCCTCAAATTCTCCTGTATTTAATGTTTCAAAATACCGCAGTACGCTTGTTTCTGTAATTCCCTCAATTTGGAATTCTGATGAAGGCTGTACTGGGGATATTTCAGCAGAGGTCATAAAATTACCTATATGCAGGTTAGCTAAATATTAATTTCATTACAAAAATCAGTCAAAAAAAAGCCGCTATTGAGATAGATCTGATACATCTACAAATATTTCTCACGGTGGAAGTAGGGACGTTGCATTGCAATGTCCCTATTTCTGTGGGAATAGTAATAAATGTTAATCAAAAAGAATAACTAGATGATGTATAATTTGTGTGCCTGTAGATAGGCAAAATCAAAATATAAAACGATGAATCAGTGTTCCGTAACCAGCAGCCTAGTCAAAGAAAAAGCCAGCGAGTTGGGCTTTCATAAAATTGGGATTGCTGCTGTAGACAGGGTAGATGTTACAGAGGCACAGAGGTTGAAAGTATGGCTAGCGCTGGGTTATCAAGCCGATATGGAATGGATGGGAAACCCAAAACGTCAGGATATTCGGTTAGTAATGCCAGAAGTGCGATCGCTTGTGTGTGTAGCATTGAATTACTACACACCACATCAGCGTCCCGAAGGTAAAGAATACGGCAAAATTTCTCGTTATGGCTGGGGAAGGGATTATCACAAGGTGATGCATAAAAAACTCAAACAGTTAGCCACGTGGCTAAAATCACTAGATGAAAGCGTGCAAGCCAATTATTATGCAGACACTGGGCCTGTGCAAGATAAAGTATGGGCACAACAAGCGGGAATTGGTTGGATTGCCAAAAATGGTAATGTGATTACACGCGAGTATGGTTCTTGGGTGTTTTTGGGAGAAGTGTTGACAAATTTGGAACTAGAAAGCGATCGCCCCCATACAGAACACTGCGGTAGCTGTACTCGTTGTCTTCAGGCTTGTCCTACCGGTGCAATTACTCAGCCTTTTGTTGTGGATGCGAATCGCTGCATTGCTTATCATACGATTGAAAATCGGGCAGAAGAATTGCCACAAACACTCACACCCCATTTGCAAGGCTGGGTTGCTGGTTGCGATATTTGCCAAGATGTTTGTCCTTGGAATCAACGTTTTGCCAAGACAACTGATATTGCAGAGTTTCAACCTTATCCTGGGAATCTTGCTCCACAACTGCTAGAATTAGCGCAAATCTCAGATCGGGAGTGGGATAAACGATTTCCAGCATCTGCCTTGCGGCGGATTAAGCCAGAAATGTTACGACGCAACGCTCGTGCTAGTCTTGACGCATCCAGGCCAGAGATGACCCAAAAAGTAATTATTTTTGATTTTGATGGCACAATTGCCGATACAGTAGATGCCCTTGTAAGTATTGCTAATCGTCTAGCTGTAGACTTTGGTTATATACAAATAACTCCAGACCAATTAGCTCTACTCAAAAACTTAACATCTAGGGAAATTATTAAGCATTCCGGAGTTTCTCTGTTTAAAATACCTTTTCTAGTTAAAAAAGTTAAAGGAGAATTAAAAAGCAAAATCCCAGAATTAAAGCCCATCCCTGGAATTAAAGAAGCATTAATAGAACTCCAAGCTCAAGGGTATAAACTGGGAATTATCACTTCTAATTCCAAAGATAATGTGACGCAATTCCTCCAAATAAATGATTTAAATCACTTATTTGATTTTATATATTCAGGAATTACAATTTTTGGTAAAACAACGATTATTAATAATGTATTGAGGCAAAAACAACTCAAGCCTCAAGATGTAATTTATGTCGGAGATGAAACTAGAGATATAGAAGCTTCAAAAAAAGCAAATATTCAAGTAATTGCAGTGACTTGGGGCTTTAACTCACCAGAAGTACTAGCTAAGCAAAATCCAGATTATTTAATTCATAAACCTAGCGAATTACTGGAAGTTATGAAGTGAGAATTCAGAATTCAGAATTCAGAATTCAGAATTAAGTTATATTTATAACCCCGACTTCTTGAAGAAGTCGGGGTTCTTGGATGGAGAAAACTTACTTTTTCGGTTGACCTTTTTCTAAAGCTTTTTCTACTAAATCGTCGTTGACAGTAGCTACACCCTCGGTTTTAGAATTTCCAACTTCCTTTGCCAACTCTGAATAATCGTCAGGATTACCAGTTGACTGGGCTTGAGTTTTTATCTCTTTTGTTTGAGGGACTTTTTGTTTGGGAGCGGTTGCGGCTTCGGCTGCTGCTGCACCTTCGCCTGTGCGGTCAACTTCACTAACGCTGAATTGTTGTGCAGCTGCATAATCAGCTTCAAAATCCACCTTTGGCGCTTTTTCTTCACCACTAGCTATGTTTTCGGCAGCTAATTGAGCATCATGGGTGGGAGCTTCATTAACATTGGGTTTTACTTCATCTGGCATAATTAAAACCTTAGGTAAATTTTTATTGCTGGAGCAATCATAGCAAAGCAATTCGCTATTTTCTTGCTTCCTTGCGAGAGATTTTTACCTCTATTAAAAGGTAGATTAATGCTGCATTTGCCAATTAATTTAACTCTTTCTCTTGATAGTAGAATCTGATTCTCGAACTCTGGTAACTCTTAGTTTGGCCTGTTAAATTCCCGTTGGAGACAAATTATGACTGCTAGTTACGATAAAACTATTTCTCAAGCTCAAAGCAATGAAACTCAAAAAGTGGTAGATGCATTTAACAAATTAGATACTGATGCTAAGTTAGCTTGGTTCTATCTTGTTTATAAAAAAATGGGCGATTCCATTACTCCAGCTGCTCCCGCTGCGACCGATCCAGAATTAGCACCACTTTTGCTAGGAGATTATTTTGATTTATCAGATGATGAGCAATTGGCAATCATGCGGGATATAGTTAACCGCAAAGATACAGAATATTCCCGCGCTTATGGGGCGATTAAAGAAAACAATCAGCTGTTAGTTTGGTATGCTTGGGCAGTAGCTATGGGAGATCGAGTGGTTGGGTTACCAGGTAGCTACAAGCCAAGTAAGGCGATTAATGATTTGCTTTCTGAAATTGAAGGACTAGATTTTGATGAGCAAATTTCGGTGTTCCGGACAATAGCTGGTGAAATGGGTTACACCGATGTGAAGCCAATTGAGACACAAGCACAAACTGGTAAAACACCGAGTTTGTAATTAGCTGTGGCGACTAGAAGTCGCGGTTCATCTTGCACACAAACAAAGTCCGCTTTCGCGGACTTTAAGGGACTTCCAATTGAAAAAATATCCCATCCCTGCGTGATGTTCCGCAAACGTAGGGGCGCACAGCTGTGCGCCCCTACAAATGTACAAATAATTTGGGATAATTTATTTTTTGGAAGTTCCTTATGAGACAGCTAACTGGGTTAAGTCAGATGGTGTGAGGTTGGAGTGTACTACTTGACCATCACGGAACCAAACGATGCGCTGGGTTTGACGGGCTACTTCCGGTTCATGGGTTACCATGACAACGGTGATTCCACTGGCGTTGAGTTCGCCAAAGATGTCTAAGACTTCTTGGGTTGTGCGCGAATCAAGTGCGCCGGTGGGTTCATCGGCTAAGAGGACTACGGGACGATTGACAATGGCGCGGGCGATCGCTACTCTTTGTTGTTGTCCCCCAGATAGCTGGGTTGGTTTGTTGTTGAGGCGATTTGCTAAACCAACTCGTGTCAGTGCAACTGTAGCGCGATCGCTTCTTTCTTTGGGATTCACGCTAGCATATACCATTGGTAGCATCACGTTTTCTAATGCTGTGAGTTGGGGTAATAAGTGGAATTGTTGGAATACAAATCCCAGCTTTTTGTTACGAATGTGTGCTAAGGAGCGATCGTCCATTTGCGCCACATCAATATTATCTAAGTAATAATGTCCGCCTGTGGGTCGGTCTAGACAGCCGATAATATTCATGGCTGTAGATTTACCTGAACCAGAAGGCCCCATAATTGAACAATATTCGCCTTCGTGGATAGTCAAATTTACATCGCTGAGGGCTTTGACTTCGGTTTCGCCACTGCCGTAGATTTTATATATATTTTCTAAACGAATGATTGTTGATTTGGGGACGGGATTGGGAATTGGAGAATCGGTAATTGAAATAGTGTTTGGCATAAGGATTTGGTTATTAGTTGGTAGAGATGCGATTATAGCGATGTCTTATATCATGTCCGGTTAAAGACTTATCATTAAGGCAGCAGGGGAGCAGAGGGGGGTTTTTGGTTTTCTGCATAGATTCGGGAATCATAACTAATTAGCCGGACATCATATCAGTGATTCACGCAATATTTCTCCTTAATGTTGTAACGTTAATGACTAAGGTTGTAATGTTTCTTCTTAATGTTGTAACGTTGATGACCAAGGTTGTAATGTTTCTTCTTAATGTTGTAACGTTGATGACTAAGGTTGTAATGTTTCTTCTTAATGTTGTAATGTTAATGACCGTGAAGACTTTGATGCACCCTACTGGAATGACACAGCTAAAATGGTGCATTAGCTTGACTCTTGTGGAATGGGCGTCTCGCCCGTCCGGGGCGGGCTAGAGAGCTTACACCACAAGAAATTTTATTGCAACATTTTAGCCTTGTCACACCACTACTTCTCAGCACTCTTCTATTAAATAGTCTCTAAGCGCTTCTTAATGCAACGATGGGGTCGAGTTTAGCAGCGCGGCGTGCGGGAACAACGCCAAAGAATAAACCAATACCGCCAGAAACACCCACAGCCATAGCGATCGCTATCGTAGAAATTCCTGCGTCTAAGGGTGTTAAAGCTCCCACTAACAGAATACCACTGACACCAACGGCAGTCCCAACTAAACCGCCAGCTGCGGAAACTATCACTGCTTCAATGATGAACTGTAGCAAAATATCTTGCTCTGTTGCACCGATCGCTTTTCGCAATCCAATTTCTTGAGTGCGTTCGGTGACGGAGACTAGCATAATATTCATAATGCCAATGCCGCCGACAAATAACGATATGCCGGCGATCGCTGCTAGCATAATTGTCAATGCACTTGTAATTTGACCAACAGTTTGCAAAGCATCTTTTTGGGTGCGGAGAGTAAAGTCATCTTCACCATTAATTTTGTGTCGTAGACGGAGCAAATTCGTAATTTGAAACTCTGCTGCATCGACGCTATCACTATCACGAGCAGCGGCGACGAGGTAATCTAAGGCGATACCATAGGGAGAGTTCTTTCCCACAAGGCGGTTTGCAGAGGTTGTAATCGGTATTAAAGCAGCTTCATCATAATCTGCTCCCACGCTGGAACCTTTGGCTGTTAATGTCCCAATGACTTGAAAGCTGGTATTGCCAATTCGCAATTGCTGACCGATGGCGTTATTATTACCAAATAGTTTTTCTGCTAAGTCTGCCCCTAATACAACAACTTGGTTGCTGCGCTTGATGTCTACTTCGCTGAAAAACCTGCCTTTCTCAGTTTCAAAATCCCGCACCGATAAAAAGCTGGGAGTTGTGCCAATGATATTAACATCAGTATTTCTGTTACGATAAGTCACCACTTGTCTTCTATTTAACTCTGGTGCAACTCCGATGACTGTTGGCACCTGAGAGGCGATGGCATCAGCATCTTGCAATACCAGAGTTTTTGGCACTTCAAAGGAAATGCGTTGAGTTTCTTGATTTCCTGGAATCACAAACAGCACATTTGGCCCTAGTGATTCCAGTTGTTTATTAACAAACTTTTGCCCACCTTCACCAATACCAATCATGGCAATCACTGAGGCATTGCCAATAACGATACCCAACATCGTCAGGGCACTACGCAACTTATTTGATAACAGGGTTTTCCCCGCCATTTGCACACTTTCTAAAAAATTCATCTCTTAAAAATTACGAATTACGTTAGCGAAGCGGGGCGAAGCCCATTACGAATTATTCTGTTCTTTAGCCTTTTCGATTTTGTAGTCTTTGGGTGGGTTAACAAAAATGCGATCGCCTTCTTTAACTCCTTCTAAAATCTGCGTTTGATCTTTGATTTGCGCCCCAACTGTGACTTCGCGGAATTGGGGTTTATTGTCTGCATCTGGTACGAGTACGCCAGTTCTACCTTTTTCGGTGACGATGGAGACTGTTGGTAATACTAAAGCATTACTAACGCGATCGCCTAAAAAAGTCAGATCCACATTTAAGCCAGAACGCAGTTTATCTATGCCAGTATCCAGAGCAACTCGCACCTGGAAGGATGTTACACCTTGTTCTACTACTGCTTCCGGAGCAATCAACCGCACCCGTCCTTTAAAAATTCGATCGGGATAAGCATCGGCGACAATTTCGACTTGTTGTCCCGGTTTGATTCTGCCAATATCGGCTTCGGGAACTTGAGCTAATATTTCTAAACCCCGTGCTACGGCGACAATGGAACTGGAAGTTGCTGACGCACTGGTAGAAGCAGAAGTTGTGGGGGTGACAAATGCACCAGGATCGGCATATTTTTGGGTGACAATTCCTGCAAGGGGAGCGCGAATAATTGTATCTTCTAACTGCACTTGCACACCTTTCAACTGAGCCTCAGCGGATGCCACAGCTGCTTGACGTGCAGCAATTTCCTCGGAACGGGTGCCATCTTCCAACAGTACTAATGCAGCGCGTGCTTCATTCACAGCTGCTTGACGTTGGGCAATTTCTTCACTGCGAGTCCCACTTTTGACTAACGACAATCGTTTTTTCGCTTCTTCTAAATTGGCTCTGGCGCTTTTGTCTTCGCTGATGGCTTGATCGAGTAGTTGTTTATTCTCTGCGCCTTCTTTATATAGATATTGATAACGCTTGACTTGCTCGGCAGTATAATTCACCTTTGCCTGAGCTGCATCCACTTGGGACTGAGATTGGGCAATTTCTTGGGGACGATTACCTGCACGGGCTTGGGCTAGCTGGGCTTGGGCTTGGGCTAATCGCGCCCTAGCTTGAGCAATTTCTTGGGGACGACTGCCAGCAAGGGCTTCGGCTAACTGTGCCTGACTTTGCGCTAAGTTGGCAAGATACTGGCTTTTCTGGGCATCAATGCTGGCGCTATCCATGCGGGCGAGTATTTGCCCTTTTTGAATGCGATCGCCTTGTTCAACGTACAATTGCGACAGCACACCAGGATTCTTGGGACTAATATTCACACTCTGGACTGGTACGACTTTACCACTAGCCGTTATCCGCAACGTGACGTTTTGGGCTGCAACTGGGACAGTTAGGCGATCGATGTCTTGTTCGTTTGTCCCTTGAGTTATCAAATTATAATTTACGACTGTACCAACAACTAAGGCACCCCCTGCCATCAGCCCAATCAGCCAGCGTAATGGATACTTAATTTTGCCGATAACTGGAATTTCTATGTGCGTAACCATATTATAAAAACCTGTAAATTATTGCTGTGTGGGAGTAGCCTTTAGTTAGAGGACAAGTGCAGAATACGGACTTTTTAAAGTTTTGAGATTAAATTTTTGTAACCCAGCTAACAACTAGACGCATGATTAGCTTCATAGTTGCTTAATCTTCCTTCATACTAGGCATTAGTATATCTGTATGCCTTCACCTGAATGGGTGACTTTAGCCACATTGGCAGATATTATTTCGCTATTTGATACACATTTCAATACTGCTCGCTTTGTGGATTTTCAACTCGGAATTTGGTTTTGGCAAAAGGTTAAAGGGTAAAGGTTAAAGGTTTTTTCTTTCCCCTTTCCCCTTCCCCTTTTCCCCAAAACCCGACAAGTATTGATACACATTTTATTTTCCAGAGGATTATTTTTGAAACTCAGTTAATAACCAAGCACCGACTTGACTTTGATTCATTTGACGAGTTCGCCGTAATGCTTCGTTTAATAGAGAAATAGCTAATCCTGGTAATATGTGAGATTCTGTGATTCGCCGACTACCTTGGTTTTCAATTGCAAAAGCCATAATTTGCACATTTTGGACATCTAAAATCCAGTATTCTTTCACTCCTAAATCTTCGTATAACAGCCGTTTTTCGCCGCGATCGTCAGCAAGTGAAGTATTGGCAACTTCAATCACCAAATCTGGTGCTGGATAGATATCTAAGTTAATAATAGAAGTGCCGTAGGGAATAACATCAGCATTCTCGCCAATGTAGTAAGACACATCAGGTTGAGCTTCATTAAAGCCTGTTTTTCGGTAGGTGCAGTTAGTTAAGCCTTTGGCAAGGATGCCTTTGATTGTGCAAAAAAGGTTAACAGCAAAAGCAATAATTGTGTTATCACATGCGTGGTCATGACCGAGTGGTGGCATTTCAATCCTCATGTATCCATTGTGGTAGTAGCCTTTGGCTTTTTCGTAGGCAGGATTTTCAATTATTTGGATATATTCATTCCAAGTTACTGCTATCCAGGTATCAGTTACTAGTTGGGTTTGTAATTCGCTCATAATATTGCTAAAGGAGAACTTTAACAACTATCATACAAGTTTAACGATTGCAACACATCCTTGGGTGAAGACGCGATGAATCGCGTCTCTACAACAAACAATCAATTATTTGTAGAGACGGCGATTTATCGCGTCTCTTGCCTTTTGGGAAAAGGTTTCAAAATTTTGGTGGTGGCTTTTATCCACCACCAAAATTTTTTAATTTGGCGCCCAATCCCGAATTTACTTTTTCAAAACTATTTGGAAGGAATTTAAATATCCCGTAATAGTTTTAGCTAATGTCTTTTGCTGCTTTTTCGTTGTTATTGCCATTACTTGATATAATCTGCCTTGGGCAACATACATTCTACTTTTAGTGATTTTTCCTCCAGAATTGATGTACTCAATTTCTTTGCCGGGATGATTATTTGAACTCCGAATGTTTCGTTGACTAATTAAATTACTTTGCGTAGTTTTCAGAGCCATATCCCGTGCATTATTCAGTACAGCTTGGGGGTCTGTCATTTCTCCATAGCTGTAAGGAAAATCATTGTAAGTAACGATATATGCTACTTGCTGTTTTGGTGGTTGAGCGACAAAAATTTCTAAGTTAATTTCCCCCATGTAAGTTTTTTGGAATTGGGTTTGTCTGTTGGGATTTCCCGGCATCAAAATACTAAAGCGCCCATCTGGAGGAGTGAATAATTTCCATTTTGGCTGCACTGGTTGAGAAACAGTTGGTTTGACAACAGCCGCCTGAGGTTTAGGTTGACGCGCTTCGACTAAAATAGATCCACCACAGACAAAAGTAAGGGCTATTAATGGCAACAGACTTTTAATTGTCATATTTTTTGCCTTTTGAGATGCTAATCTCACTGATGATGCCAGCTGTTATAACCTAGCAGCACATAAAGCAGCACCTATTAGCCCGACTTGGGAGTTGAGAATAATATACACGGGTATTTCTTCGAGGAGCGATCGCATTCTACCTTTTTGGGTGAAGTTCAATAAGAACTCACTGTTTTGAATTAATGGCAGGATTTTGGGCGCAATTCCACCAGCGATGTACAAACCACCGTAAGGTAGAAGTTTGAGGGCGAGATTCCCGGCTTCTGCACCATAAGCGTCTATGAATAATTGCAAGGTTTGTTCAGAGAGGCGATCGCGTTTTTGGAGTGCAGCTGTACCAATGGCTGCACCAGGATCGACGCTTTTCTCTTCTTGTCCGGCTTCTTGTTCCCAAGTTCTGACGATTTGGGCGATGTCTGGTGATTCAGCAGCAAATTTGCGATCGCGCAAAAATTGGTAAATCGCCACAACTCCCATTCCCGAAACCACCCGTTCTACAGAAATGCGCTGGATATCATGTTTACCCAGCAGGTATTTCAACAATTGAAACTCGATTTCGTTTCGGGGAGCAAAATCAGCGTGTCCGCCTTCTGAGGGAAAGACTTGATAGTAATTTCCCGTTTTAATTAAAAATCCTTGCCCTAACCCGGTACCAGCACCAATGATCGCAACGGGGGCTTCTGGTTGAGATTTACCAGGTTGTAACGTGTGCAAATCTTGTTTTTGTAAACCAAAAATCCCATAGCCGACGGCGGCGAAGTCGTTAATTAAAGAAATTTGCGGGATACCCAACTCTTGTTGTAAACGTTCGGTATCCAGGAACCAGACTAAATTCGTCAGCTTAGCAGTATTTTTGACAATGGGACCGGCGATCGCAAAACAAGCTTTATCTGGTAATGGTGTGTTAGCTTTAGCCAAAAACTGCTGCACTATGGGTACTAAATCCGGAAAATCTGCACTGTGGTAACTTTCCTGATGAATAGTGTGTAAGCTTTGCGAATCGGATGTTTCAACCAATCGCAGAATAGTTTTCGTACCGCCGATATCTCCCGCAAGTAACAAAGTCATAGAATTTATTGGGGAATTAATTCTTTTTTTTGGAGGATATACCCAACATAGCGAAAGGTGCGATCGTAAATCCTGATGCAGGATTTAAGCGAATCGAATAACTTCTTCTATGTGGGTTAAATGGGAAGTATCTCCCTTTAGTTCTAATAACCATTCTGGTTCGTCACGTACCACTTTTACCAAAGAACATAAAGAAGCCTTGACTTCTGTTTTGGCAATTTCGCCCACCAACCCCATTGCTGCGCCCAATACAGATGCACCATGCGCTACTAGCAGGATATTGTCTGGGAAGAATTCACTGACTAAACATCTAGCAGTTTGTCCAGAACGTTCTCGTACTTTTTCGTGAGTTTCAGGATAATTGGCGGCGATGCGCGAAGTGTAACCAATGTCAATTCTCTGGAACAATTCCGCTAAGGCTGGAGTTGAAAGTCTTTCAGGTTCTTCTGTCATCCAAACGGGATTTAACCATTCACTCAAGCCTGTTTCGAGTTTGATTGGTAAGTTGAGAACTTCTGCAACTGCATTTGCTGTTTGTACGGTTCGCAAGAAGGGAGAAGCAAAAATATGGGCAATCTTTTCTCCTTTTAAGCGCTTTGCTAACTGTTGAGCTTGGATCGTACCATCATCAGACAAAGGTGGATCGTAGCGTCTTTCGGCGGTGAGAAACCAATCAGGGTTTACGAAGTCGAGGCGGTTGGCGTGTCTTGCGATCCAAACTATTTGACTCATGGGTTTAAATATTCTGCCGAATGGAATTCGCCGCTAAACAAATATAGATATCTGCAAGCAGGGCTGCAAATATTAATATATGACAAAAGTTGTAATAATTTGTAATAATATTATCTATTAGGAAAAGTTATCGGTGCTGTCAGTGTAGCTTTGCTTAAAGCCTTTTTAGCCAGGTTTCTAAAGCGAGATCGATTAGATACGTAGTAGCATGACAAGATTAAAATAGTGCATAAAATTTAGCTCTTGTGGGATGGGCGTCTCGCCCGTCCGGTGCGGACAAAATGTCCACACCACAAGAAAATTAATTGCAACATTTTAGTCTTGTCACGTTAGTACTCTCTCTCAGTGATGACGCACCCTACAAATACTTAGTTTTGTTCAAAAATCAAACCGGATTCCTATAGCCTGTTTCGCCATTTTATTAAAGCTACTTCAACTAATTCATTTAGAGAATCATAATTATCAAATTTGTATGTATTAAGTCTTCCACCTCCAATAACAAGAGTAAATTCATTTGCATCAATTTCTAATAACTGCCTTTCCTCATATATTAAAGGTTCTGAGTTATTAAGTTTTCTAATTATTCTGTTTCTATCCTTAGAATATTGACTAAAATATTTATATTGTCGATAACTTGAATTTTCATTTACTACTATTTCTTTCATTATTTCTACTCTATTTGAAAGTGTTTTTTTATATAAATTAATTTTTGATCCAATTCCACTGGGTACATATCCTTCTAACAAGGCATTACCTTGCCAATCTGTCCAAATCCTTGCTCTACTTATGCGATCGCTACTATTATTTTTTAAACCTAACCATAAAAATATAACTGGTACTCCTTTACTATCAAAATAAAATTCAGCGCATAATTTACTGGTTTTAGTATTACCATTACCATATCGCAAACTAACATTATAAGATGTTTCTTCCATACGTTTATCAAAGCTAAGAATCTTTTGACGAATTTTCAGTATTCCTTCTTGTTGTTCAGGAGAGCATTTAGCTAGACGCTTGATCAAACCTCTAGGAGGTCGGGGTATATCTTCATTACTCTCTCTATCATTATGAGGAAGTTCTATTGTTAAAACTTTACCATTATCTAAATTTTTTATTTCTAATAAATAGTGAAATCTCTCTGGTAAAACTGTAAATTCAAAAAATTCAATAGATAATTGATTATACTTTATATGTATAAAATTATCTCGATGAAAATTAGGCTTTATGGCTATTAACCTAATAGTTTGTCCATAGTCAATCTCTTCTTGAAAGGGTTTATTTTCAAGTAAAGCATGATAATATCGAGTTAGCTGTTGGACAATATATCTATCTTCACCATTTTTTAATTCCAGCACTACTAACTGCTTATTCTCACCCAAAGCTAAGATATCGCAAAATTGACCATTGACATAATACTGTCGCTTCAGAGGAGTTAATCCTAGTAGCTGCTTTAAGTTAGCCCAGACAAAATCTTCTAAATCAGCTTCAGTTGCAAATTCCCAACTATTACCAGTTTTTCTTAAATTAACAAAATCCATTATCTTGCTCTAACTTCAGTAAATCACTATTTTTAGTATTCCCAAAGCTAGATATGCTTTATACAACTGCTTATAACTTCAGCCAGCCAAATACCCAAGTTTTAATTGAATTATCCTAAATAAGCTTTTTTCACTCGCTCATCACTAATCAATTCTGATGCTGCACCTGTTAAAGTGATAGAACCGGCTTCTAGAACATAACCCCTATCTGCAATTTGTAAAGCCAGATTAGCATTTTGTTCAACTAACAAAATAGTCACGCCTGTAGCCCGCAGATTTTCAATAATCGAGAAAATTTCCCGGACGATCGCAGGTGCTAAACCTAAGCTGGGTTCATCTAAAAGTAATAGCTTTGGTTTACTCATTAAAGCACGAGCGATCGCTAACATTTGTTGTTCGCCACCGCTCAAGGTTCCTGCTAGTTGATTGCGTCTTTGCGACAAACGTGGAAATAGCTCAAATTGACGGTCAATATCTGCTTTTATCTCTACTTTATTTGAGCGAATATAAGCACCCAAAAGTAAATTATCCAATACGGTTTGCCGCGCTAATACTCTGCGTCCTTCTGGACAATGAGCAATACCAAATTGTACAACTTCATGAGCTTGGCGGCGCGTAATATTTCGCCCATCATAGATAATTGCGCCATTTTTAGGATTAACTATTTTAGATATAGCCCGGAGTGTAGTCGTTTTCCCAGCACCATTAGCGCCAATTAAAGTAACTACTTCGCCTTTTTTAATAATTAAATTAATTTTTTTCAGAGCTTGAATACCGCCATAATTTACATCAAGTTCTTGAATTTCTAAAATAGTGTAATTTGGTCTAGTATCAGCGTTCATCGGCAGTTAATATCTATAAATATTCAATGTTGGCACAACACCTAAGATACATCAATAATACGTTTCCTAAAACAGTAGGATTGCTTCACCCTAAAAATCAACGCGGAAATACTGCGATCTTTGTGGTGTACCATTAATTATTGATAACGATATCAAGCGTCCTGTGGCAAAAGCAGCAGATATAGGTGGCAAGCGACTAATTAATTTAGCTCCCGATGCATGGGTGCAGTGGGTGACACAGTGTCCTGAAGTCGTGGCAAAAGAAATTCTTGGTTCCGAGTTTCAATGGATTAGCCGCGAAACAGATGTTTTGGTGAAAGCATACAGTCCTACTCACGGAGATTTTCTGGTAATGAACTACAGTTGCGTTATACAGCACATATGCCATTACGTATGAGAGCCTATACTGCCTTGGCACATGAACGCTACCGACTGCCAATTTACCCAGTACTCGTCAACATCTTACCGCCTCCATCCAGCTTAACTATTGTCAGTAGTTACGAGCAGGAATTTTTGGGATTACGTGCTATTCAAGATTATCGCGTAATTAATTTGTGGGAAGTGGACGCAGAAATAGTCTTTGGGCAACCACTACCGTCATTGTTACCCTTTGTGCCCATTCTGCGAGGAGGCGCAGAAGCATCAGTAGTGCAACGGGCATTACAAATATTGCGAGCAGATGCACAGTTAGATCAATTAGAATCATTGCTGGCATTTTTTGCTAGCTTTGTGTTAGACACGCCTTTAGTGCAACAAATCATGAGGTGGGATATGGCAGTATTGCGAGAATCGCCTTGGTATCAAGAAATTTTAACTGAAGGACTCCAGCAAGGACTCCAGCAAGGACTCCAGCAAGGACTCCAGCAAGGTGTCAAACGCCAGTTAATCCGAGTATTACAACAACGCTTTGGCGAAATTCCCCGTGAGGTGGAAGTCAGGCTTGAGGGCGAGAGTGTGGAAAAATTAGAAAGTTTAATGGATAGTGCGATCGCAGTAAATTCTTTAGAAGAATTTATCACAGCTTTGTCTGCTTAAATTTCCCAGTTACTCATTACCCAAATAAGCTTCAATCACAGCCGGATCATTTCTAACTACAGCTGGTTCACCCAAAGCAATCAACTGTCCAAAATCTAACACGGCAATGCGATCGCACAAACCCATCACCAAAGGTACATGATGTTCAATCAGCACAATCGTTAAACTAAACTGTTCTCGGAGACTGCGGATAAACTCACTCAGTTGCTGCTTTTCATTGGGGTTCATTCCCGCAGCAGGTTCATCGAGCAGTAAAATTTGCGGTTCTAGGGCTAATGCGCGGGCAATTTCTAGGCGGCGTTGGTCACCATAGGCAAAGTTTTTTGCTTTTTCACCAGCGCGATCGCTCAAGCCGACCATCTCCAATAATTGTAAAGCTTTTCGCCTACTTTTTTTCTCTTCTCGACGCGCAGGTGGTAATCCCAAAACTCCTGTTAATACATTACTTTTATTATGCAAATGTCGGGCAATTATTACTGTACGTTCGCTTATTTTTGAAGTGTGAGAGGAATTAATGCCTTACTGTTAAAGGAAACAATACGATTTTGGATCTGCTAAAACCATCACCGTGTAATACTTGGGAAA
>NZ_JACJRQ010000032.1 GCF_014697355.1 Nostoc calcicola FACHB-3891
GCAACTCTTATTGATACTCCACCTACTTGCTTAAGCAGCAACTGATAAAAAGTATCACTGACTACAAAATTTGTAAGCGATCGCCCTTTGGGAAAAAGTTTGTGATCTACTGACTTTAAAAGATGTTGATAATGACAAGGTCCCAATCCCCAGTCCCCCCAATCCCCAATCCCCACTCCCCAATCCATCCAATATGTACTAAAATCAAGGACTTGAGTCATAAAGAGAGCAATCATGGTATCCATCCGCGAGTTGCACGAACAGCTAGTAAAAAAAGAACGTTCTGCTGTTGAAATTACCCAAGAAGCTTTAGAGCGCATTCAAGCCTTAGAGCCAAAATTGCACAGCTTTTTATGTGTGACAGCAGAACGGGCATTAGAGCAGGCGGGTACTGTGGATGCCAAAATCGCTGCGGGAGAAGAAATTGGACTGCTAGCAGGTATTCCTGTGGGAATCAAGGACAATATGTGTACCAAGGGGATTCCTACTACCTGCGGCTCCCGCATTTTGGAAAATTTTGTGCCGCCCTATGAATCAACAGTGACACAAAAACTGGCAGATGCTGGGGCGGTAATGGTGGGTAAAACCAACTTAGATGAGTTTGCGATGGGTAGTTCCACAGAAAACTCTGCCTACCAAGTCACAGCTAACCCTTGGGATTTGTCACGAGTTCCGGGTGGTTCTTCTGGTGGTTCGGCTGCTGCGGTAGCAGCTGAAGAATGTGTGGTTGCTCTTGGTTCTGATACTGGCGGTTCGATTCGCCAACCTGCGTCTTTCTGCGGTGTTGTGGGGATGAAACCAACTTACGGTTTGGTTTCCCGTTATGGTTTGGTGGCTTATGCTTCGTCTTTGGATCAAATTGGCCCATTTGGGAACACAGTAGAAGATGCTGCAATATTACTGAATGCGATCGCAGGTTACGATCCCCAAGACTCCACCAGCCTCAAAGTTCCCATTCCCAACTACGCTGCTAGCTTCAAACCAGACTTTAAACCCAGAGGTCTGTTAAGAATCGGTATCATTAAAGAAACTTTTGGCGAAGGTTTGGACTCTGTTGTGGAAGAAGCTGTTACCAAAGCAGTGGATCAACTACAAAGTCTGGGAGCAGAAATTCACATAGTTTCCTGTCCGCGCTTTCGTTATGGCTTGCCTACTTACTACATTATCGCCCCATCGGAAGCGTCAGCAAACCTAGCTCGTTACGATGGCGTTAAATACGGTTACCGCGCTGCTGATGCCGATAATCTCCTATCGATGTACACTCGTACCCGTGCCACTGGTTTTGGTACAGAAGTCAAACGCCGGATTATGATTGGCACTTACGCGCTTTCAGCTGGCTATTATGACGCCTACTATTTGAAAGCTCAAAAAGTCCGCACTCTAATTAAGCAAGACTTTGAAAAAGCTTTTGGTGCGGTTGATGTCTTAGTCTGTCCCACATCTCCCACTACAGCATTCAAAGCAGGGGAAAAAACTACTGACCCCTTAAGTATGTATTTAAATGACTTAATGACTATTCCCGTAAATCTTGCTGGTTTACCTAGTTTAAGTGTGCCATGTGGTTTTGACGAACAAGGACTACCCATAGGATTACAGCTAATTGGTAATGTGCTACGAGAAGACCAACTTTTTCAGGTAGCCTATGCTTATGAGCAATCCACTACTTGGCATCTGCGTAAACCACAAATATCTTAAAAATTGGGCATGGGGCATTGGGAAGAAGCAGGGGGGCAGGGGGGCGGGGGCAGAGGGGAAGATTTTCTCCCCAAGCTTTGAGCAAGAACTGCTCCCCTGCCTCCCCATCTCCCTCATCCCCCTCATCTCCCCATCCCCCTCACTGATTACTAACTATCGATTGTTGATTATCATCTTCTGGAGTTACTGATTCAGCTGTTAGCTGTGGATGTAGTGTATGAAGAAGACCAGCAGATGCACTTACTAATAATAAAATATAGGTCAGAACAAGAGGTATGTATGTATTTCGTTTTTTATCTAAATTTTTATTATGAGCATTTTTAGAGTTTTGGCGGACAACATTGGTTATCAACATGTGTGATAAAGCATTTCCATCTAGCCCTAAGGCATCTCCATAACGACGAATGAATCCTTGAAGAAAAATAGGCTCAGGCAATTCTTCAAATCGCTCTTGTTCTAATGCTTGCAAAACGCCCAATCGAATCATTGTTTGAGCGGCGATTTCTTCGATGCGTATGGATTTTTGTTGTCTTACTTGTCGCAAGTGTGTGCTGATTTCCTTTAATTGCTCTAGTTGAGCTTCGTTTAAGGGTGTCACAGTTTTCTCCTGTATGGGCTAATTCTACTTTCATAGAGAAGACTGAAACATGCATACGTAAATTTACTGGATATTTGATTTTCAGATAAATTTTTTTCATTATGGCTTAATCCTGCTGTTTAAAATGCTAGAGCAGCTTCAGATAAGTATTTTTTTTGTGATGATAAATACTTTTAAAAACCAAAAAATCGGGCATGAAAATTAACGGATTGCAATTTATAATACCAGTGTTTACGCGATCGCTACTCTGGGCTGGGATAATTCTAGGAATCGCCTACTTTGCAATCTCTCTATTTCTTTTTATGAGGCAAACTCGGTTTATTTTCTTTCCCTCTGTTGTGATTGAAAAGACACCAGAGTTTTTTAATCTCCCTTATGAAGAGGTTTGGTTACCTGTAGCTGTTAAAACAGGTCAGGTAGAACACATTCATGGTTGGTGGATAAAAGCCAAGCAACCCAATGCTAAGGTGTTGCTATACCTGCATGGTAACGGTATTAATATTGGTGCAAACATAGCTCATGCCAATCGATTTTATCAGTTAGGATTTTCAGTATTGCTGATTGATTATCGGGGTTATGGTCGCAGTGAAGGTTCTTTTCCCAATGAAAAGCGGGTTTATGAGGATGCAGCCACAGCTTGGAATTATTTAGTACAGCAACAAGAGATTTCACCGAGGCAAATTTTTATTTATGGTCATTCCTTGGGGGGTGCGATCGCCATTGATTTAGCAGTGAAACACCCACAAGCTGCTGGTTTAATCGTGGAAAGTTCTTTTACTTCTATCCGTGATTTGATCGCTTATCGAAACATGTTTTGGATGTTTCCTGTGGATTTAATCTTGACACAGCGGTTTGAATCGATTAAAAAATTACCAAACTTAAAAATGCCCGTTTTATTCATTCATGGCGTTAACGATTTGGTTGTACCTTCTTTCATGAGCCAAAAACTTTACGCTGCTGCTCCCGAACCGAAGCAACTATTGTTAGTTCCAGCAGCAGAGCATAATAATACCGCACTAGTTGGCGGTTCACAATATTTGCAATGGGTAGAATCTTTTGTTGAGCAAGTTTTGACAATCGATAAATCATAACTTCTAATCGAATTTTAGATTTTAGATTTGAGATTGGTAATTGTTTTGGTGCGTCTGGCTGGACGTGATACCATTTCACGAAAATCTTGATATATATAGATTTAACGTAGGGGCGCACAGCTAGCTGTGCGCCCCTACCAAGGTATCTGTATCAACTTTAAAATGAAATGGTATGAGGCTGAAAACTTTAGTCAAGTATTCCATAGTTATGTAACACTATCTTCACAAAGATAAGAGATAATTTTAACACTTAGGATATTTCAAACCAGATTTGAAAATAGTAGGTCATTACACTTTTGATTTTTAGGCTGGTTAAAGCTTCGTTATGCGACACAAATCCAATCTAAATTCTTTGAAAAAAATAGGTCAACGTCTCGCACCTTATATTGTGGCGTTACTGACCGTTACGATTTCACTGTTACTGTCAGTGCTGCTAAGTTCGCTACTTAAACCAACGACGTTTATGCTTTTTTTTGGGGCTGTAGCAGTTAGTACCTGGTATGGTGGGATGGAAGCAGGGCTATTGGCCACCGCTTTATCAATTGTAGTTATAGACTATTTTTTCATCGAGCCATTATTTACGTTGTTTACTTACCGCATAGATAGCTTAGTGCATCTAAGCGTGTTTTTAATAGTAGCAATCATTGTGAACTGGCTTCATGGACAATTACGCATTTATAAGCAACGTCTAGAGAAAAGAGAAAAGCAGCTACAAGTGAGTGAAGCTAAGTTTAGGTATTTGGTTGAGTCGAATATTATCGGTGTAATTGTCAGCAATAGCGATGGGGAGATTATTGAAGCTAACGAAGCCTTTCTAAAAATGATAGGTTATTCGCGCGAAGAAATTTTAGTAGGACGGATGCGATGGTACGATAGCACACTGACAGAATATTTAGGGCTAAGCGATCGCTCTATTCTAGAACTAGAAGCTACAGGAGTATTTCAACTTCAAGAAAAAGAATATCGACGCAAAGATGGTAAGCTCATATCTATTTTAATTGGTGGTACTTTGTTCCGAGAAACTGACAATAAGCAAGAAGAGGTAATTTCATTCTGTCTTGACATCAGTGAACGCAAGCGGGCAGAACAAGAACGAGAACAACTGCTCAAAAGGGAACAAGCTGCACGGGAGGAAGCAGAAGCAGCAAATCGCATTAAAGATGAATTTTTGGCAGTGTTATCTCATGAGATACGCTCACCATTGAATCCTATTCTTGGCTGGTCACAGTTACTTCAAAGCAAAAAATTAGATGATATGAAGACTGCTCAAGCCCTGAAGGTGATTGAGCGCAATGCCCAGTTGCAGGCTGAACTAATTGACGACCTACTGGATATTTCTCGGATTTTGAGAGGTAAAATGAGCCTAAATATTTGCCCTGTGGATTTGAAATCGACGATTCAGGCCGCAATGGAAACAGTGCATCTGGCAGCGCAAGCCAAATCAATTGAAATACAGACAATCCTGGAAACGAATTTAGGACAAGTTTCAGGCGATGCTAGCCGATTACAGCAAGTAATCTGGAATCTCCTTTCCAACGCGATTAAGTTCACTGACGTAGGAGGACGGGTAGATATCCGGCTAGAACGCGTTGGTTCTCAAGCTTTAATCACCGTCAGCGATACCGGTCAAGGTATCGACCCGAATTTTCTCCCTTATATGTTTGACTATTTTCGCCAAGCGGATAGCACCACAACCCGAAAGGTTAGCGGATTAGGGTTAGGACTGGCAATTGTCCGTCACTTAGTCGAATTGCATGGCGGGACAGTTAAGGCTCAAAGCCAAGGGATTAATCAGGGAGCAACCTTTATAGTGAAATTACCACTCATACCGACTCAACCTTTGACAATCCAAGATAGTCAACAGTCAAAGCAATCTTTAGATTTAAATGGTATCAAGATTTTAGTAGTAGAAGATGATGCAGATACACGGGAATTTACTACTTGTTTACTAGAGGAATGTGGAGCAAGTGTAACATCAGTTGCCTCAGCTAGTGAGGCATTAATCACTTTCACCAAATCTCACCCCGACTTACTTTTGAGCGACATTGGTATGCCAGATATTGATGGATATATGTTGATGCAACAGGTAAGAACTCTACCATCTGAGCAAGGAGGACAGATTCCAGCGATCGCCCTGACTGCTTATGCTGGAGAATTCGACTATCAGCAAGCATTAAGAGTGGGCTTTCAAAAGCATATTTCTAAACCAGTAGAAGCAAAGAAGCTAGTTGCAGCAATTACTGATTTAGTTGGTGAAAAACTTAAGTAGATTCTGCCCAGTTTTGCAACTAGGTGATTTTCCACGGGGTTTTGGAAAAGATGCTGGTGTTCCAATCGCCGCTTCTCTCAGATTCTGAATTCTGCTGTATTATGGCAATTTATAGCTAGCAATACGCAGATTTAATTTACCTTGGCGGGGGTTTTGGCTGAATACAAATGCGCCTTCTTCTCTTTCTCCACTAGATAAAAAGTCAATTTGTTGTTCTCCTGATTCTGCAACTTTGCCATCAATTAGTAACTCAGCCATAATTTGAACTGATTCGGCTGTGTCTCCTCCGATATTGACGACTTCAAAGGGTACATAAAATTGTCCATTAATTTCCCGAATTGTTTCTTTTTTGGCGACAGAAATAATAGGAGGTCGATCTTTTTCGTTCAGCCAAGTGTAGCCCACCAAACTCACAATGATGGCTAAGATAAACGAAGCGATACTGAATGTCGCCCACTCAGCAAGGGAACGCTTTGGTTGTTGTTCTGTTTTAGTCATATCGCTAACCTACCAGCTGCACCGCCAATAGTTGCAGGTAAACCTAACATTAAGGTATGATCTAACCACATTGTCCAAGGGTCGCTAAAAGTCAACTTTTGAAAGAACCACAGCATAAAAGCGCCTGCTAGTAGTGACACTAGGTAAGACATGATGGTTTCGCTAGATGGCCGTTGGAAAATTCCTTTTTGTTGTCTTCGCTTTCGCTGATCGGAAAAGCCTGCCTGAAATACAATGCCATAAGAAATTAGCAAAGATGCGGCGATGATTGCCAATTCCCAAAGTGGTGAAGCTGCGGCTGCTAACATGGTAATTTCATCTGTTGGAGCGATGTTAAATGCAATGACGATCGCACCAATTAAAGTTGCACCTATATCTGCTAAGGTGGCATCTATTTCGCTCTCGTTCTTCTTAGCAGCATCATCTCTGGCAGGTATTGTTTCCTCGTCGCCATTGCCGTTTCTAGTGTCTCCCAAAAACTGGTTAGCTAATGCTACGCCAAGAGTGAAAGGTACACTTTCAAAGATAATTTTACCTAAAGATTCTCTCAGGGAAGTTTCTAGGGTCAATTCTCGCAATAGTAGCAGCACAAAGGTAGAGCAAATTATTCCGATGGCCATTGCTTCTACAGTATCCATTGCAGCTTGTTGAGCTTCCCAAGTATATCTGCGTTTGCGAAAACCTTCTGTTTGGTTGAGCAAGAAAACCACAATAAACATCAGGGCGATCGCCATCATCATCAGTTGTGGTTTTGCCAGCGATCCAATCCACCATACCTCCATTGTGTACAGCAAAGGTATGCCAAATAAAAAACCTCCACACGCACCGCGAATGATGTCATTAATCTCACTTTTCCAGATGTTTTTATGACGTTTTGTTGCCACTCCTTGACTTTCCTTTGTTTTTAAAATTTGCTTTCGATCGAAATTGCCAAAGCGATAGGGGCGTACAACCATACGCCCCTAGATGTCTATCTGCTGATTGTATCGTGACTTTTTCTTCAAAATATATGAATTCTCTATTATCCATCGCCCAATACGGTTCGGTTAAAGGGGAAAGGGGAAAGGGGAAAGGTTTTAAATACATCCTTTACCTCTTACCCCAAAACCTTTTCCCAGACCACAAGGGAAGTTCATACTGCTTATCCGAACCGTATTGATCCATCGCCGACATTTTAGACTATGTGCTGTTGCACTATTTGACATCCATCTTAAGATACTATACTTGGCGTGATTTTTCTCTCCCTTGATGGAAGTAACAAACAATACATGGCTATTACATTTAGTAGTAACTTAACTAACTACAAGCCGGAGATAAAACCATGAGTGCCGAAAAAAGAATCGAAGCGACTGCAAAAAATATAGAAGGAAAAATTCAAGAGATTGTGGGTGAAGTAACTGGTAATCCCCAAGATAAAGCTGAAGGACAAGCAAAGCAAGCCGAAGCCCAAGGTATTCACGTTGTAGAAAATATCAAAGATGAAATCAAGAAAGCTTTAAGCTAGTTTAACTTGTGCAATGTAAATCGTAACTAATTTTAATGATTGTTCATTACTCATAGTCTAACATTAACTACTCCACTTATTAAAGCTTAGTGGAGTTTTTGTATTGGAGAAAAATCTGCTAACAACTTAGCTCTAACCATAATTTTTCTAGCAATTCGATTCAACTAATAACTGGCACGTCCAGCTACTAAATTCCATATAAATATAGCGATAATTGCACCAATGACGGCAACAATTATACCAGGAATGCTGAGGGATGCGGCAGCTAATTGAAATCTACCCGTCTCTAAAAGAGTAACTAAAATTCCGCCAAGTACAGCACCTACGATACCTAATACCATAGTTGCAACGATTCCACCACCTTGACGACCGGGATAAATAGCTTTTGCTATGGCACCAGCAATCAAACCGAGAATTATCCAAGCAATAATGTTCAGCATAAATTAATCCATCAGAAAAGTTAATAACTAGCTTAGAAATTACGATACAATTTTCCTTCTACCATAAGATATAGGTATTAAATTCGGGGAAAGTTAACACAGTTTACCAAACTTCACGAAATATAAGTCCTAATATTTAGAAAATAACGGCTAAAGTCCTAATACCGTTTGTTTGTGAAGCTGCGCCAAATATGGACTTTTTTTCAACGCAAAGGTACGCAGAGGTTAACGCAAAGGTACGCAAAGATTTCATCGCTGAAGCCGCAGCTTGGGGAAGTTTGGGTGATGCAAATAGACTGAGGGGAAATTATCAGTTAGTCATCACAAATCTTGAAAAAAGTCTAGCAATTGCTAACAAACTTAATACATCAGAGTTGCGTGTTTCAGTTTTCAATAGTTTAGCCAATGCTCATAGGACTTACGCAAAAACTCTCTGAAACTCTTATTTTTGGGTGCCCTCTGCGTCGCGCCAGTTGCTTCAAGTCGGGGAACCGCAAGGGCGCACTGGCTTCTCTGCGGTACCCTGCGGGAAGCCGCTTTGCGTCTACGATTTTCCGTTACCTTAGCGTAAGTCCTCGCTCATATTAACCAAGCTTTAGTTAAATATCGACGTGCAGATTCAGCGACACAAAGCGGTGATGATGAAGTAGCGAAAAAACTTGTCGATGAAGCTCAACAAAAAGATTCTCAAGCTTTGAAATATCTCTGCCAAAGTATAGAAATAGCTAGCAGTCAGAATGATATTGCCGGGGAAATGCGATCGCACTTGCGAATCATTCCCCTAATATTACCGCAACAATGCCAACACTGAAGCAGCAAACACCTTGCAGCAAGCAATTAACCTGCTACAAAATCTACCTGAGAATCTCAGGCGTGTGTATGCAACTATCGACTTGGTGCGTTTACTACAACCTGTAACCAAGGTAAATCTATCCTCTCAAAGCAAATGTCGGCTGCACAGAAACCGTTTGTCCAACATGAGCAAAAGGAGCAAGTGCTGTCAGAGTTGTCTTTCCATTGCCAGTACATTCATTAGTTCTAGTACCATTTGAACCTGTAGCAGTTTTTGGACTAGAAGGATTTTTAGGTGGTGTATATTCGGCTATAGCTGTGTTTGTCAGTATTAAAGATAAAATCAGGGTGCAACTAAGGAGGAGTTTGCTAGTTAAAGATTGTGGGATGATGTAGAAATTATTACTCATAGCTACTGGATTATTGGTGTGCGATCGCGGATTATCAAAGTGAATTTTTTTTTCATAAAAATACAATTACACATTTTGTCACATATTTGTAACTTATGCTAAAAAAATATATATAAATAACTTATTTTTAGTAATTACAATCTCTATTTTTTGACACTCAGCGGTATTAAGTTTTGCAAGAAAGTGGAAAGTGATTGGCACAAATCGACAACAAATTTTGTTGCAAAATTTTTATGGTGTTAATTAAAAGCAATTAGCATTTGGTTAAAAGTCTCTGGACGTATACCACACAAGCGTTTAAACTCTTCTGGTTTTAAGCTTTTTACTTGTTCGTAGGTCATCAAGAGGCAGGGGGCAGGGGGAAGGGAGCAGGGGGAAACCCCATCCATGAATGGAGGGGCAAGAAAACGGACGTAGTATTTCTTGCACTACATGTCTCGAAACGAGCGTGAAAGTTGTTCTCCATCCATAAATTCAGGGGCTTGAGACCCAATGGCAGGGGGAATTCCAAAATCTTTACCCCTGCCCATACTCCCGGCTCCCCGGCCTCTTCGGTCATCAATGCTACCCAATTCTCACTTACTTGTCCCACGTATTTGAGACTTTTACAAGAGGTCTATTGTACCAAGTATGACATTTCGTGCAAAAACTAAACGTAAGCGAAGTAGCTAGCCGTCAAATTCAGCCCTGTAGAACCTTGAACAATTGCAACCAATTCATCGCTAGAATTGAAAGCCTTATTGCTATTTGTATCTAGATAAATAGCAGTGCCAGATACACCAGATACAGGAGATGAACGCAGCAAATATCGACTTGCTGTTTTTTGCAATTGAATCTTATCTTGACTTGAGTTGAAATCTTTAATCAAAGCATAGTCACTCAACCCAGCATTGGAGTTATTACCGTCGTTGTAGAAGACATTTGTAGCATCCCCAAGCACAAATATATCTGCCCCAATCCCGCCAGTCAAGTTATCAATTTCCCCGGAACCAGGTAGGAGCGGACTACGAGGCCAATCACCGATGAGGATATCATTTCCAGACCCTCCATTCAGTGTGTCATTGCCTCCTCCACCTTGTAGACTATCATTGCCATCTTCACCATTGAGGATATCATTGCCTGCATTACCATCTAAGGTGTCATTGCCTGCTTTGCCATTTAAAGTGTTGTTAACAGTATTACCAAAGATGAAGTTCTTAGAATTGTTACCTGTACCGTTGATTTTTGCTGTTCCTTTAAGGGTGAGGTTTTCAACGTTGCTTGGTAGGGTAGTAGTGACGTAGGTAGTCAGGGTATCGGTTATGGTTGTAGTAACAGTTTTGCTTGTACCAAGACTAGCATTGGTAGGAGAGGTCAGGGTTAGGGTAAAGGTTTCATTTGCTTCATTAATGAAGTCATTCAGAATGGGGATATTAATGACTTTACTGGTGTCTCCTGGGTTGAAGGTTAGGGTTCCTGCGGTGTTGGTATAGTCCGCCCCTGCTGTAGCTGTACCATTAGCAGTGGCGTATTTAACAGTAATAGTTTTGGTGCTAGCGTTGGAGAGAGTAACGGTATAAGTGGCGTTTTGAGGACTTGTATAACCTTCAACTATCGTCTGGTTAGCACTAAGGTTAATGGTGGGCAAAGAATCGTCATTAGTGATGGTGCTGGTGACAGCTCCTGTCGTGCCGATAGTGTAACCAGTGCCTGTTGCTAGAGTTAGGGCAACGGTTTCATTACTTTCAAAAGTCGTGTCTGCTGTCGGGTTAATGGTTAGAGTTGCCGTACTTGCACCCCCTGCAAAGGTAATCGTACCTGTGGTACCAGTGAAACTTGCTGCACCACTTTGGCTGTAGTCGGTGTTGAAGGTGGCTGTGCCAGCAACGTTATAGTTTACGGTTAAGGCATTGGTGGTGCTTCCGGTTCTGGTAAAGGTGTAAACTAAATTGGTGCTTCCATCTTCAGTGACACTACTTGGAGATACAGCTAGGGCGATCGCAGGAATATTGTTACTGACAACAGTACCACTGATAAAATACTGCCCCAAACTGCCGTAATCCGTATAGCCAGTGGTAAGAGGATTTCCTTTGCCTACACCATCAATTTTCAAATAATACGTTCCAGCAGCAACACTGGTGACGATACTTGCAGATAGTAGCTCCGATGGATTAGACGATGCAATTAAGGTGCCAGCAGAGTTATACAATTCTGCCAAAACGTCTAGATTTGGCCCCCGACTAAAGGGATTAACTGTCAAACTAATAACACCAGCACCCGTGACAAAACTATAGAAATCTACATCTGTATTGCGCTCGATGATGCCACTACCACTCACAGATGTATCAGAAATCGTCAGTGGGTTTGCTGTGGCAATTGTATTACCAGAATCATCGGCTCGGTAACCGAACCCGTTTTGGGTCGTAATAATTTGTAAATCATCTTCAGGATTATTAGCAGAAGCATACTCACCTTTGCTCCACTGGACTAAGTTCTGGTAGTACCCTACTCCCATAATCGGTGCCCAGCCAGTATCCCCACTACCGTGTCCACTGTAATATTCCTCTGCGGGGGTAATTCGCCCATCATGGTTGAGTCCCAGAGTATGACCTACTTCATGAGAGATGGCATCAGCCGTGTATTTTTCGTCACCGAACGTTTCTTTACTAAAAACATAAGTGGGAGTATCAGTATTCCAGTTGAAAGAACCAACATAGGCAACTCCTCCGGCTCCAGCACCATACCAATCGTAACTGCTGCCGCCGATCGCAACACGCACACCCCAGCGAGTATCGTCAAAGCCCTTAATCAAATCATTGATATCTGCTGGAGCTTGGGTTGTGACATTAACATTAAATGGGCTGAAATCCTCAGCGACGCGCTGCCAGATATACTGGATTGTTTCAAGTTCAGCCGAACTAAAGGACGCTGTATTGCCGTCGAAGTCAAAAGCAGGGGTGAAGATGTCAGCACCACCACTATAGTATGTGTTCCAGTAAGTACCAGAGGTGGTATGCCCGTTGAAATCTAAATAAATTGTCTGGTTAGCTCCTGATAAGCTGTTTAGGAAAAAAGTCTGAGATAAATCTAAAGCAGCTGATACACTCGCTACTGACTGTCGCTGTTGGTTTTTGAGTAGTTTTGGATCGACTGGAGGAAGCGTTGAGAAAGAGTGAGAATTCTCGACACTAGAAACTGGATTACTTGAAAGGAGAACAGAGTCTAGAGTTTGGCTGATAGCGGGCTGTTCCCTTAAGCTATTCCCTAGTACAAGCTCACCAAAAATCGCCCCTTTATTCCCAGACGTATCGGTCTGATTAACCAAACCATTGACAAAATCTCCAATTTTTTCTAGCAAGACCGCCTTAATAAATTCCGGTGTTGCACTTGCAACAAAAGTATCGGATAGATAAATTGTATTCTTGCTGGCAGCATAAGTTCCGTTGGTATTTCCCAGAATATTGCTGCTAACTACCTCAACTTGGGGAAGTTGACTAAAATCACCGACTTGCCACTGCGATCGCACACTTACAGCGACAGTGCGATTGTATTGTGTACCAAAAACAGTATCGAACAGATTCCAAAAGTTTTCTGAATCAGAAAAAGCACCCAGTTGGTTGTAGGTCAGGGTGAGGATGGGTTTGAGATAATTGCTCATAAAATGTAGGAATTATGTACTTTACAAATTGATGGTTATGTGGATTAAAAAAATTTGGTCGTTTAATCCGCGTTTGATTAACACAATAAATAGTTGACATGAGGATTTGTTAGCCATTCCTGCCAATTAGATTGCACAAAGGTGCAATCTAATTGGCACAAAGGTGCAAAAGCCTGCTGTAAATCGAATACGAGATGCCTAAAATAGCACCTTGGATTCCCTCGATTTGTTATTCTCTTTTGGTTCTTAGCGATAAAGAGGAGTTTGTAGTCAGGACTTTAGTCCTTAATTTTTGAAGCACGCTTTGTACTTACTACGAACATCTCAAAACTTTTGCGATAGAGGACTAGCCAGCTAAGCTTTGTTTGTGAGTCAACAAAAAGGCAGAGGAGATGGGGTTTTTTCGACGTGGTATTTTAAGCGATCGCAAGTGTCTATATCCCCGATTTCGTAAAAGTTGTAGGGTAGCTAAATTTTCCAGTTGCTAATATCGCCAAAACCACAGTTTTTTTGCAGACCAAGTAAGTTGACAAACTATTCCTCTTGGAGTGTTGGGATATCGCTTAAATTCACCACCCAACTGTTTTGCTAAATTTTTTGCTAACTTGGTTCCAAACCCTGAATGTAACGATAAATCTGCTATCGTCTCAATCTTCAAACCGTTATCTGCTACCCGAATGAGATTTTTACCATTTTCTTGGGTACAAATTACTTCCAGACGAGTAGTGCCATAAGCATACTTTTTGACATTACACAATGCTTCTTCTAAAAAACGGCAAAGACTCCGCTTTTGTTCAATGGTTAAATTACCTTCGTCCATTGGTTCAAACTTGAATATTTTCTGTTTGATATTTTTAAAGTAAACATAATCTCGCTCTAAAACGTCGTTGTAAACTTCAAATAGAATTTCCTCAAGAAGTTGAGATAAATCTAATCTTTGTTCTTGTGATAAATAAAGGCTATTTAATTCAACTACAGCTTCTCTTTTGACTAAATCATAAACATCTCGCAATTCTTGATTTAGTTGTTGAAGCTTGGATACAAATGCTTGAGGTGGTAACCCTTCATCGCTTTGAACTTCTCTTAAAATAAAGTTCAATGTTTGCAAGGGATGAGTATGGATGATATCAAATACTTGGTCAATAACTAACTGTCTATCTTCAATGCGATCGCGCAATGCTTGATCATATCGATAAAATGCTGCTAAACCCAGACCATTAAACACTAAAATGAACAATGTTGGTACAATTGGCACCCACCAACCAATAATAATTAATCCATAACATATAACAATTAAACAAATACTAGCGATAGTCAGATAAATCAGCATTTGGAATGGATTACGAATTCCACGGCCTAAGCTCAAACCCAAAATTCCCCAACTGATAATCCATAAATATTCCCATCCATCTGCCCAAACATTAATCATTGGTCGATTATCTAGAACCGCACTCACTAATTGACTGACTACATGTGCTTGGATTTCAATACCATAATTCAGAGCCGGATTTTCGCTATTAATTGCAGATGAATTTACATAATCTTTAGCACTAGAGCTAGTCATACCAATTAAAACAATTTTGCCACGAATCCAATTAGGATTAACCTTTCCACTTTGAATTTCTGTTAGGGAAATCTTATGAAAAGGTTGGCGTTGATTGCGGAAATTCATTAATATTTGACTACCTAGAGCATCTGCTTGTATGTATCCACCTGAGTGAGATTCAAAACGCGGCAATTTAGTTTCCCTAAATTTCATGCCGTAAGAGTCACCCTCTACATTTTCTAAATAAATATTTTTGGTTTTTAAATAAGTTTCTGTTATCCTCAATTGAAAAGAAAAGATCCATTCTCTTTTTTTATTTGAAGCGGCTAACAAGCTCCGACGTTGTTTTGTATCTAAATCCAAAATAGCATCAGCAAAGCCAATTTGTTCTTGTGGTAAATTTGGTGGTGGATTGAAAGTTAACCCACTACCATCAGGCAAAATTTTGTCAATTGCAATTAAATTTTTAGTTTCTTTAAAAGTTTTAACAAGTTCTGTATGTCCTGGTTGTTGCGGTAAATCTCTAATAATATCCAGTCCAATTACAGCCGGTTTGTAAATTTTTAATTTATTCAATAACAACGTAATATCTTGGTCAGGAATTGGATAATTTTTAACTCGCTGAATATCATTGTCGTTAATTCCTACAATTAAAATTCGTTCATCAATTTTTTCTTGGGGACGCAGCCGCATAAATGTATCATAACTAGCCAATTCTAAAAATTGAAATGAGCCTAATAATCGCAATACAATTACGATTAAAATTGCACTAATTCCAGGCAGTAAACCCACACGCCAAACTTGATTTTCAGAATTAATTATTCTCCAAATTCGACGCACCATAGCTATTTTGGTTTTGCTATTTATATTTTGCTAATTATCGAGGAATACAAAAGTAAAAATAATCCAAAATTGTTTGACTAATCAATTAATCCTTCTTCTCTGGCTCGAATTTCAGCTTGAATTCGGAGATTTTTTCCGTCATTTGGGTAAATTCTAAATACATCATAAATTTTACTCCAATAGTGCCGTACCGTTCGTTCGGAAATATTCATCCGTTTGGAAATCGGAATATCCTGTAAACCTTCTTTAAATGCCAGTTGTAAAAGTTCCAGCCATTCTGGTTTCAACTCCAAACCAGAACGTATTTCCATAGGAGTGTTATGCAAACCCTTCAGCGCCCAATCAACTTTGGTTAACATTTCACTCATTGGTAAGCTTTTGTCTGCAACTGTAAAACCCCCTTCGTGATTGCTAATTGCAGCTTTTAGGCGCACTAAAGCACGAGTATTGGCAGTTTGTATGACAATATTGAGAGTTGGATATAGCCGCATTAGTGTCTTGAGCAGCTGAATACCATTGTCAGTTTGAGCGGTTCCTCCCATAGTTTCTGGCATAGCTAAATCAACTATAATCAAGTCAAATTTAATATTTTCTAATTGTTTGAGTGCTGATTTTATGGTTTGTGCTTGAATAGTTTTAGCTTCTGGATACTGCTGTTTTAATACATTGATAGTTGCATATAAAACAGATTCGTGATCGTCAACTACCAAGATTTTTTGTTTGTTAGCTTGATACATATTTAACTTTCCTCTTGCCTAGCGTAATTAATTTTAATTAATTTCTAATTTAGAAGATTTTTTACTAAATTTTAATGTTTTAAAAATAATCAAAAAATTATAGCAAGCTTGATTTTTAGTTCAATTTCAATTCTGACAACTTTTATGCGATCGCCAGCAAAAATACCATATTTCAGTATTCTTATTTTTCTGATGAAAGCATTTTCCCAATGTGAACAAAATAAATACTCGACGAAGATAATCTAACTCTGATAATTTGGAGTTATTATCTTGTTGTAATATTTGTAAATCACTAAACTTAACCATCAGTTCATTGAAATTTTCTCTAGATTTTAAACTTACAGATATAGATGTTTCCTGAGAAATACTTGATAATATAATTTGCAGTAAATCCTCTAGTATTATCAAAATGACATGACGAGTATAAACCGACTCGTCATCCAAATCATTTGGTAATTCTATTTGTAAATTTAATTCTGGAATGTGTGATTTCCATTTAACCAATATATGGCGAATTGCTAATGGTAGACTATCCTCAATATGTGCAGGTAATAAGTAATCACTAAATTCGTTAAGTAAATGATAAACATTTTCAATATTTGCTAAGTAGTATTGCTCTTGCTGCTGTTGAGAAACAGAAGAATTTACCAAAGATATTTCTAAATTTCGTCGGATAACAAATGATTCTTGCAGCAAGCCATTTTGAATCATCTCACCCTGTTGATACATTCTCATAAATTGTCTGCTATTCCACCAAATTAATGCTCTTTGTGTTTGCTTATAATATTTTACCAAGCAGAATATAATTGGGATATAAATAATCATGAATAGACAATTAATAATAATCAACATTTTCATTTTTCTTTAGATAAATAATTATCAAACAGAATAGAGGCCTCAGTCGTCAGAATGGGCTAAACCTTAGCTATCCGCTAACAGCAATGTTTTTTGACCGAAAAAGCGAATGGATAACTGGGTTTAAGACCCCCACCAAATCGTAGATTTGATGGTCAACAAGACCTGCGCCGATCTGAATCCCCCACTGTAAGCGTTGCATTAGCGAGTATTTTCGAGTCGCGTCAAGATTGCTGAATTCTGAATTCTGAATTCTGTATTCTTCAACTACGAAACCATCACTACAAACGTTTTTATAGACGATGAATCTATAGCTTACTTACTGTAATTGATTTGAAGCTAAGGTAGTTAGGAAGAAGTTGCCAAGTTTTTGGCATAAAAGTGTAACTTTTATTCCTAACAATGAGTTATGTAGCAATCTGCTTTAATTTTTGAGCTTATATTATGTCTAGGCAATCAAGCGTAAATACCTGATATCATGTCCCCTTAATGACTGATCGTGAAGATCGCAGGGGGAAAGAGGGTTTTCCGGTTTTTGCACAGATGCGGTAATCATAACTAATTAACCGGACATGATATGAAACTCCAAAGAGCCAAAGCTCTGCCTTAGCTCCCCTCTCCTAAGGAGGGGTTGGGGTGGGGTTCTTTGATTATGATTTGGCGGATACGATATTATTTGCGAGGCAGTAAGGAATCAGCCTTTTCGAGTTCAAATTTTTTGTAAATATTCAGGTGGCACACTATCCACTAACCAAACACCATTATCAGAACAATAAAAGATGTAACCAGCCTGATGCATTGCGGCAGCATCTACAATGAAAACTACTGGTTTCCCATGTCTTGCTCCCACGTTCTGGGCTGTAGCAATATCTCTGGATAAATGAACGTGGTGGCGGGACATTTTGCAAAGTCCTGTTTCTAGAATTGACTCTACTGATTTGTGTCCCGTACCGTGATAAAGCTGATGTGGAGGAACAACAGGTTCTAATTGTAAATCAACTTCTACACTATGTCCTTGATTAGCACGAATCAGAGTACCTGTAGAGTCAAAAGAAAAGCGTTGTTTTTCGCTAGATTCAACTACCAACTCTAATTCATGACGGCTAATTGGAAACTTGTTTTTAGCACAAGCGGTAAGTAGTTCATCAACAGCAACCCAACCACCAGGAGCAAGTTCAATTCCAATTGCGTCTGGTGTGTGCCGCAGATATTTGCTGAGATATTTGCTGATTTTGATGAGCCGAGAATCACTCATTTGATTGTGGTTGAGATTTTATACTACATTTATATAAAATATATAATACATGAGAATTTTGATTGCTAGTTTTAATTTGTGTGAATTGATAGAATTTATTTGAGCATCAGGACTAATGCTACTACAATCATCGCCATGAGTGTCGCTTTACCACCAGGAACCAGTGGTTGATTGATGCTATTGGAGTTTTTTTGCTGTTGACGTTGCTTCCAAGTCATTAACGCTGGGATAACTCCACCTAGAACTGAGATGCTGAATGTTCCTGTGTAATCTAGAGCAGTAAAAAAGATGCTGGGATTGAGTGTACCGAGAGTCATGGGAGGGAAAAGAACCAGCGAATAGAGGGGTAGGCGACTAGAAAGATCGCCCTGTGTAATGAGAAAAATATCTTTGAACAGATCCAATAATCCGTATACAAATCCAATGAATGATGTGACGATCGCAAACTCTGAAAAAACTGATACTAGCACTCCTAACCATTCTCCCCCACCACCAGCTCGTAAAATTTGCAGTGGGTCAAAAACAGTTTTACCGCCAGATGTGCTGTGTACCATATCAGGACTGATGCTTGCCAAAATTACAGCATTCCACACCAAGAACATGATTAGGGGAATCAAGGAACCAATGAAGATGGACTGACGAATTTTGCGGACATCTCCTTCCAGTTGCGTCACAACCACTGGTACTATGTTTTGAAAAAACATTGCTACACACATAACTGAAACTGCACCACCAAGCGCACTCCAGTTCTGAATTAAGAGTTGGCTACTTTTAATTTGTCCTCCTGCTAGCAATAAGAGTCCCAAGAAGGAAACAATCACAATTGCCACAAAGGCGGTGTTTAATTTCTCAATAAACTTTTCTCGCCCAAGATACATCACGCCACCAAAGATCAGGGTGAAAGTCATTGTACCTACCCACGTAGGTAATGAGTTTTGTAGATTCCAGAGTTTAGCGATCGCAGTTCCTAAAATCTCTCCACCTTGGGTGATGTATGCTACTAACAGAGCGTAGTGCATGAATAAATATGCACCGCTAGCAACTAGCGCTCCCACCTTCCCCAGGTTCTTTTCAACAATTCCCAACAGACCTATACTCGGACGCCCTTCTAGACGCATGGTGTTTAAAGTCACCTCTGCAATCAACAAACCTGAAACTAAAGCGTAGAGCCAAACTGCAATCAACCCAAATGTCGATGGCAAAATCCCTGATGGGAGGGTGACCGCTGGTAGGGCGAGAATCCCAGCCCCAACCGTGGTTCCCGCAATCAGCGCTGTACTACCTAATACACTACCTGGTTGATGATTGAGTTTATTTCCATCAAATTGCAGGTGAGAAAAAAACCGAGTTACTTGCTCTGAATCCTTGAGAACAGGCTTCATGAGGGTCATATTGAGTAATTGCACCTAAACTAAGGGAGAAATGTTAACATATGTAAAGAATTTTAGCAAAAATCCCTGATTTACTGTTTTTTGGGCAAATTTTTCAGCAAGAGACGCGATAAATGAGACGCGATAAATCGCCGTCTCTACAAGGTGTGACCAATTGAATTTCATCAATACCCAGAAAACAATTTGCCAATTTGGGTTAAATCTACGTTTCCACCGCTGATGATGATACCAATCTTTGCTTGTGGTGCTGTTACTACACCTTCGAGTAAGGCGGCTGCGGCGAGTACTCCGGTGGGTTCGACTACGATTTTCAGGCGTTCCCACAAGAAAAACATGGTGCGAACAATCGCTTCTTCAGATACGGTTACCATATCATCGACGTAATGCAGCACTAGGGGGAAAGTAATTTCACCGAGGCTAGGAGTCCGGGCACCGTCTGCTATGGTATCGGGATTTTTGACGGTTTGCAGGGTTTTGCTGTGAAAGGAACGGGTGGCATCGTCGGCAAGTGTTGGTTCTGCGCCGATTACTTTACAATCAGGTAGAAGTGCTTTGGTGGCGATCGCACTACCAGAAAGTAATCCACCACCACCACAACAAACTAACAGCAAGTCCAATTCACCAACTTCTTGAATCAGTTCTAAAGCTGCTGTACCTTGTCCTGCGACTACATGGGGATGATCGTATGGTGGAATCAGTGTGAGATGGCGATCGCTTGCTAAATTTTGGGCTAATTCTTCCCGGTTTGTTGTCTGACGATTGTACAAAATTACCTCTGCACCATAACTGCGAGTGGCAGTTTGTTTGACAGCCGGTGCATCGTCAGGCATGACAATGGTGGCGGGAATATTTAGTAGTTGTCCAGCTAAGGCGATCGCTTGGGCATGATTTCCCGATGAATAAGCGATAACACCTGTTTGTTTTTGTGCTACTGATAGTTGCGTTAAGGCGTTGTATGCACCTCGAAATTTAAATGAACCGGTGCGTTGAAAATTTTCGCACTTAAAGAACACTTGGCTATTAGTGCGATCGTTAACAATTCTAGAAGTCAGCACGGGTGTACGGTGGGCAATTCCCAAAAGTCGCCCTTGTGCTGCTTGGACATCATTTATGGTAACTAAGTTATGCTTCAGCATCGACGGCAGTATTAAAGATTGTTGCTCTTTATTGTCAGACGAAGGAGTAATTATGCCAATCGCCCACTTGCTGGTAACCAATTTCCTGATATATATGATTGGATGTTGGGTTTGCCAAATCTGTAAATAAAAAGCACAATTTATTTCCTCGATCTAGTAAAGTCTGACTTAAAGCTGCCACACAAACACTAGCGTAGCCTCTACGGCGATACTCTGGCGGTGTGTAAACTATACTAATCCGCGCACCATTGGGCGTGTTTCCAACATGACAAGCTATTGAAACTGGTACTTCATCCTGCCAAAGGTAAGCAGTACCTTGGTGCAAAACTCGTTGAACCCAGCGTTCTGCATTTGATTCAATCTCGCCCAAAGCTTCTAAAGAAAAGCTTTCATACCAATTTTTCAAAAGTTCTCGGTCTTTGTCTGTAGCTAGACGTAAATAACCTGCAACTTGAGAAATTGGTTTTACTTTTTCTAATTGGAAGATACGCAAGGCTAGTTTTAACTGGTAGGATTGACCAGTTAGCGAATGCCACGCCAGAATAAAGGCTTGTGCTTCATTTGTGGGAGCATTTACTCCTGGTAGTGATGGGTAGGAGATAGATAAATCTTGGGCGAGTAATTCTACTGCTTGAAAATCTTTTATTTGTGAGAGTAGCAATAGTCTAGGTGGTGTTCTCATGGCTACAGCTACAATATCTCCATTTTCCTCCACTGTTGCCAAATAAGGCTTTTCGTCATAGTGGTCAGGATTTTCAATCAAGGTATGGCTAATTCCCAACAGTAAGTTATGCATTGCTTCCTGATTCAGCAAGTAGTCTTTCACTCTGGCATAAAATTCAGTAGCATTTTGAAATCGATAAACTTTCATTCTAGTTCCCTCAGCCTTCACTACCAATAGTTGTGCTGCTCATTTGTTCTCGCAAAACTGCAACTTGAGAAAGCATAATTTTCTCCATCGCCCCAGTTTCTAAAGTTACCATCCAGCGAATCATCGATGATAGAAATAGTTCTTTGAGATATGCAAAAGAAAAGCCATCTGTTAATGCAATTATCTGATTTATAGCTTCGTCAGATAACTGCATTGCAGTTTTTAATTTCTGATTCCACAACGTTATATAAGCTTCTCTAGCTACAATATCCGGCAATTCAAAGTGATATTTGCGGTCAAAGCGGCTGGGGCGATCGCTAATTGCTGAATCTAAATTTTCTGGATGGTTTGTAGTTGCAATGGTGATAATTCCTTCGTTCAAGGCGAAGCCGTCCAATTCATTTAAAAAGAAAGAGCGATTTTCTTCAGTCAACAGAGAATCGATATCTTCTAGTACCAAAATACAAGGTGCTGATTGTCTAGCTTGTTTGAATACTTTGCGAATATTTTCGCTATCAGTATCATACTCAGACTTAAAGCTTTTCACATACAAGCAAGGCTGTTGCATTTGATTAATCAATGCTTTTACTGTGTGGGTTTTGCCATTTCCTGGCGAACCAATGAACAAAATACCCCGCTTCCAAGGTACGCTATAAGCTGCGTAAGTTTCGCGGGATGCAAAGAATGTATTCAGGTCATCCTGAATATCTTGCTTGAGATTACCCTGCAAAATCAAGTTATTAAAAGTAGCACCTTTAATTGATTGAAATAAATCTTGATTTTTGTCCCAATAACCATCTTCAAAGACTAAAACCTCGTCACGGATTTCAGAGTTCCAATCACAAACTGCAACAAAAAAGTCTTCAGCTATTTCTTTCTTATCAGCCAAAATCCAGTAATATCGAGTTTTACAATAACCTTCTTGCCAACTCATTAAGAGGATATCAAGTTTTTGCCCTTGCCATGTAACTTCAAAACTGGCATTTTCGGTATAATTGTAAATTTCTTGTTCCATTCCATCCCAGCTAGTAATTATCTGGTTGTGGATAAAGATATTCTGTTGGAGAGTACAGAGATTTACCTCGGCATACCTCTCTAAATTAAATGTAGAATCGTTTCCCTCTACCAGTCCTTTATGGGGATAAATTGCGGCTAATTCCTGACTGATATGGTAGGCGATGGCATTATTCGGTAGACTAAGTGCTTCTGTAATCAATTGTTGAATTTTCACAGTTATTTTTGCCTGATAGGTTATATTATTGAATCTTCACATTGAAGTTTAGCTACAAGACATCTCGGATTAATTCCAGATAAATACAGCAGAATTCAGAATTCAGAATATAACCCAATACAGTTCAGTATGAGCAACAAAACCCTCATGTAGAGACGCGATTCATTGCGTCTGAAAGACCAATATTCTACGCCAATAACCCTTAACCCAAGCGTATTGGAATATAACCCACATCTAAAAACGTCGAAACGTGGGTTTCTGTTACCTGTTCCCTTTGAATGGTTGATAGTTACACAAATAATTGCGTAAACTCATACATTAAATCCACCCTGCCTTTACGCAACATGGCTGGATCTAATCTTTCAGTAGTGTTGCAAGTCATTAAGACAACTAAGCGTTGCTGCATCTGAATACCAGAGTCATCAATTACACTCTGATACAAAGTGCCATCTAGCAAACTCAGAATGTGTTCGGTTTTGTTATTGTATTGCGCTACTTCAGATGCACGATTTTGGGCTAAATTATCAGCTTCGTTAATTACGATACAAATTCGCTCTAAGTAAGTGGGTGGGACAAAGTTGGCGATCGCATCATGATCTAAAATGAAAATGACAAAACCTAAAGGTATGAGAATTTCTTTTGCTACTGCTTGTGTCCAAGCCGTTTTACCAGTCCCCGGTTCTCCATGTACAACAACTGCTAACTGATTTTGGTTGAGAATTGCTTGCTGTACAGAATCAGTAAAGTTTTGGATATCTGCTGGAAATGTGCGAATGGGAAATTGACTGTGAACTTTGCCGACACGACTTTGATATCCACTCAGCATAACTGCTAAGTCGTAAGTTGCTTTGTTAATTAATGGCGCTAAATTTCTCGCCATTAAAGTATATTGTCGTCGCCCGCGATCGTAAGGATCAATTTGCAACCAAACGTCATATTGAGACCAGTACGCATAAACAGTATTGATTACATCTAACCGTTCCCAGCTAAAAAACCTTTCTACAGGAAAGTAAAAATCTCTTTCTGAGTAATATTGGGTAATAATATCAGGACGAGCCAACAAATGTAAAACTCGTAATATGGTAATTTCTTGCAATCGGTTAAGAACGTAATCAATGGGAATACTGCTGCGACTGACAAATTGGACGATGGGCGTTTCGGTACTCAAAACATCTTTGTAGCGATGGTCTGGTGATTGAGGATCTGGTGTAATATAATTCCAAAATTTTTCAATTTCGTAACGCGTATTATCCGATACAACACTTAATAAATTTGCCCACCAAGCATAATTATTTCGCCCCAAAATATCAGCGACATTACTCGCTAAATTCAAGCTTTTTTGAGTTAATTCCCGTGAATCATGAGATAATAAATGCCAGAAAAAGCCCAAGTCTAATTCTCGGTGAAACGGCCGCCAACCGCTAGCAAGTAAGCTTTGACGAGTATTATTCGCAGGAGTGCCATCATTACTTCTATAATAGTCAAAATCCATATTTATCTAGTTATTTAGCGTTATCGAGTTATTCTGTGGTGAACTAGGAGATTTTGAAAAACTTCTCTCGTAATATCAACTAATTGCATACAAATGTTAAGTTTATTTTCACCGTGCTGTACTGGCTAGCAAGTCTTCTTAATCTAACTCATCTTTTATGTATTACACTATAATACATCATGAATGCCTGTGTCAAATTAATTTACCAAGCAATTGGTCAGTGGGAGTTTACTTTTAGATTTTGATATACCTGGTGTGCCATTTATAGCCTTTCCTGTTTTAGTCAGGTACACTATGAGCGTCAATCTCTCGATGCCGCTTACGCCTGGTTTTAACTAATCCAAATAGCTTTTGATGTTCTACAAGATAAGGAACAGGCTCATGTGCATCACCACGTAGAATTTCAGCACCTTCACGATTCACTACTACAGGTTCACGGCTGCTAATTGCCTCTTCATAAATTTTGTCAAAATTATTGCACGCTTCAGTGTAGTTGATTTGGTAAGGCATTTTTTAGTTCTCAATTTATGTATTATTCTGTGCTAACCACTTGACTAGAGAGATGTTTCGGCTTTAATTTCTTGAATTATAGTTAAAATTTCCTCTTTCGATTCGATGTGCCTTGCTAGAACTTCAGCTGTTGATTCAAGTACTCGCTCAGAAAATACTTTAGCTAAATCTTGGCGCAAACTCTGTCCAATGTAAAACTTCAGTAATGCTTCAAGTGTCATATCTCGATTAGCTGCAATTTTTTTGAGCGATTCCAATGTATCGGTTGGTATTTTTATGGATACTGTTTCTGTCGGACGGGGTTTTAAGTGTAGTTCGAGTTCTTCATTAGGCTTATTCATATAACTTTCTATGCGAGTAACTGGATGATTTGTTAGTTAAGGAATGGAGTGCGATCGCCTTTAGTCTATCAGTGTAATCACTGAGGCAAATGTTTTGATTAGTAATTTAAGCTGTACGTGCTTTAACTAATCTTTTCCTTACACAATTATGTCCTCTGAACAGTTCCAAGCAGCGCACGACAGCATCTACAATACTGGCACTGATCTTTTACGCTACCTTCAAGAAATTCGTCAAGGTCGTCTCAATGAAGGAGATGATACTAAAGGTTTGCAGAGTGTTGAAGATAATATTAACAAAGCCCTACATGACTTGAAAGAGAAAAAGTATCAGGTAGCTGTGATTGCGGCTATGAAAGCTGGCAAGAGTACCTTTTTAAATGCCGTGATTGGTGCTGATGTTCTGGCGAGTGAGACAGCTGCATGTACAATCTGCCGTACAGATGTTCGACATATTCCATCTGGGCAAATCCCAAGACTTTTGGAATACCGAGAGGGACAAAGACGGCCTGTTGTTCTTGCTGAAGGTGATGCTGGAGAAATTCAACAAAAATTTCTAGTGCGTACCCGTGAGATTCGGGAAAAAGATAATCCTGACAATACTATAAGCTTTGAGATCGAGTATCCTATCGAAGCCATTAGCGGACTTTCTTCCCTTGCTGGTTTTACTTTAGTTGACACTCCTGGTCCCAATGAGTGGGAATCTAGCAATTTCAATGTAAAACTCAAGCAAACTACACTAGAAGCGCTGCGAGACTGCAATGCAATTTTGTTTGTTTTAAATTACGCTTCTTACAAAGATAATGCTATCTCAGATTTATTTAAGGATGTTATAGAAAATCGTAAGGAAATTTTAGCTGAGAACACAGGTAAGATTTACTTCATCCTTAATAAAGTCGATCAAAAGACAGAAAAAGACAGAGAAATTGCTGATGTCATAGAAGACTTGAAACGAGAATTAACTACCTTTGGCTTTCCAAATCCAATTATCTATTCTGCAAGTTCTAGACAAGGACTTTTAGCAAAACTGATCGAACAAAACAAAGCGACTGAAAGCCAGAAAAAGGACTTCAAACAGTTTTTTAGTGCTAGGTATGCCATAGAAGATGAAGAAGGCAACCAAATTATACCTGCACCACACAAAATTGCACCAAAAGCTTTAGAAGATAGTGGTTTACCTATTATTCAAAAAATAGTTATTGAAACCATCACTCAAAATGCTGGTTGGAATCTTCTGAGTGATGCATTGGCAAAACTGGATAACGCAGCAAAGGCAATTGAAAATTCTTTAAATACACAATTTAGTGGTTGGGATATAACAATTGAATCCCTGAAAATAAAAGTAGAGGATTACCGGAAACATTCTGAATTTGCTAAAAGCAAGGTTGCAAATGTAAAAAAGTCTGTAGAACAGCAAAAAGAAATACTAATAAAGGGTTTTATCCAAGGAGTTAGCATATTTGCTTACGAAGCAAAAGATAAAATCCAAAATGAAATTGATCGTATTGCTCAGACCAGGGTTGGCAAATGCACAAAACACAATATTAAACAGTCTGATAATTTACAAACTCACGTACATAAAGATGTTGACTGGTTTGCTATTGCTGGAGAAATAGGTGGAACAATGCTAGAGTTGATTCCTGGGATAGGCAAAGTTTTAGGAAAAGGACTTAAAACAGTACTGAAAACACGCAACTCTTTGCTAGACAGCATGAAGCAATCTGTTCCAGACTCATTAAATATTTATGATTCTGGATATCAAAATTCCTTCGAGATATCAGACTCATATATTATTAGAGCAAAAACTAGAGCGGAAGCTCAAAGAATTAGCAGCACCATTAATGATTTTTGCGCTCCTCATATTCAAAGCTGGTGGCTAGACACTCAAGATAAGCTAGTTAGGGATGGAACAAAAATAAGAGAAGCTTTAGTTAAAAAAATACAAGAAGATATCCAACAGGTATCAAATGAACTTTCTCAATATCTTGGTCAATCTTTGAACGTTCATATAAATATAAATGATATTCAGTTTCCTACTTTCGATTTTCAAAAAATAGATGCAAAAATTGAATACCAGCAAAAGGTATTTACTCGCACACGAAAAGAAGCAAAAAAAGACAGTAGTTGCTGTAAATCAGATAAAGTCTATTATGTAGACGTTTCATACCAAGATAAGCATGAATTTTACGAAATTGATTTACGTCAAACAGCAAAACAAATTAAGCAGAAGATAGATGAGCAAGTTTCAAAAAATCAACAGCTTTTACAGCGAGTCATCGAAAAACAAATAGAGGAAGATTTTAGAAGTGCAGAACAGCAAATCAATGACTTTATTAAAATGTTTCAAGATGATTTTGACCGCTTGCTGAAAGAACGCAATACTAAAGAATCCGAAGCCGAAAAGATTCGTGAAATTCTTAATATTCACAAAGATAAACTCAATAAATACCTGCTTAAATTAACTGCTATTCGAGTATCTTTGAATAGTTGGAAGCCATTACAAACAGTTAAATAGACATTTGACTTTTCTAACCTAGACAGACTAACAAAGCTTTACCTCATAAGCCCACGCAGGTGGGCTTTGTTAGTACAGTCTCAGAATTTTATTATCAAGGCTTCAACTCTCAGGTAAACTGGCAAACGCTTCTTCAACTAACTCCTTTGCCTTAGCATCCAAACGCAGCCAATCTACTTCACCGAGTTCATCAATTAAACTAGTATCAATATTAGCCGCTTCCAATTCTTGGTTGTATTTAATAAAACACACTTGATAACACAACTCCCACAAATCGATACTCGCTTGTTGCTGTTGACGCTGCAAAAGTAAATGATATCCTGGATGGGGCATCGGCAGACGAGCCAGAGTCTGTCTGATTTCATCTGCTTCTTCGGGCGTTGCAGCTTCCATTGCTTGCAACAGTTGAGTCACCAATGCCTTGATTTCATCAGTGGTGTTAGGCGGCCAAATCAGGACATCATGGTAAGTTCCCGTCCAAGAAGACTCATCAAGCTGTTTGCGGATATTGTCGATAACGCGAATGAAAGCAGGTTGCATGAGGATTTCAGCTTGCTGCCATGCAACTGAGTTAGTTATTTTAGGTGGCATTGGTAATAAACAGGGGCACTAAAAGAGAAATAAACAGTCTGCCTTTATTAAAAAGCTGCGTTTTTAATCTAAATCTTTTTTCAAGATAGCGGATTTCATTGAAGAAAATTTGGAGATATTTATTACTAGCGCAAAAATTAGGTGATAACTCTGGGGAGGGAATATGATAGGCAAGTTACTAGACCATCGTTACCAAATAATTCGAGTCCTGGCGACGGGAGGATTTGGTCAAACCTACATTGCTGAAGATACTAGGCGGCCTGGTAACCCTATTTGCGTTGTCAAGCATCTCAAACCCGGAACTGACCCCAGAGTTTTTGCTACAGCTAAACGTCTGTTCAACAGTGAAGCCGAAACCTTAGAAAAACTCGGTCATCATGACCAGATACCCAGGCTATTGGCTTACTTTGACGAAAACCAAGAATTTTATTTAGTACAAGAATATATAGAAGGACATACCCTAGCTGAGGAACTTCTAGCTGGTAAGCGCTGGAGTGAAAGCCAAGTAATTCAACTGTTACAGGAAATTTTAGGGGTTCTCGAATTTGTCCATCGCCAAGGCGTAATTCACCGCGACATCAAACCAGATAATATCATTCGTCGTGCCTCAGATAATAAATTCGTTTTAGTAGATTTTGGGGCAGTAAAACAACTGCGTACCCAAATGGTAACAGTTGGCGGACAAGCTTCTGCCACAGTGGTTATTGGCACTCCTGGCTATATGCCCACAGAACAAGGGCAAGGTAAACCCCGCCCCAACAGTGATATTTACTCCTTGGGGATTATTGCCATTCAAGCATTAACAGGATTGCCAGCAACAGAATTGCAAGAAGACCCAGAAACGGGGGAAATCATCTGGCGGCATTCAGTAACTGTGAACCATCGCCTGGCGGCAGTGTTGACTAAGATGGTACGTTATCACTTCAAAGACCGCTACCAAAGTGCCACAGAAGCACTGCAAGCATGTAAAGACGCGATTAATCCTGTAGCTGCACTTTCCACATCTCAAGAATCTGTACAAAATTCCAGCTACCAAGGAACTAAACCGCGATCACAAGCAGTATCTCGCCAGCAAACTCTTGCAGTTGCACCACCAAATCGTGTCCCGCCTAAACCTGTGCGTCAGAACTCTAGCAAATCCGACCCATGGCCAATATTAATTGGCATATTGTTGGCGGGTGGCGCTGCTGCTTTAGTTGCAAATGTATACCCAAATCTGAAAAATTTAGCTCCTAATTTTACAGGTAATGATACTGCTTTAGCAAATAAATGCTCGGCTGTTGTCGTAGGGAATTCTAATATCCGTTCTGAACCTAGTTCAATAAATTCTGACAATATTTTGCAAACCCTTGGTGATAATGCCAGCTTCGAGGTGACTGGCAAGCAAACAAAACGAGGTTGGGTAGAAGTTAAACTCAAATCTGGACGTTTGGCTTGGGCACACTCGGATGTCATAGCCAATAGAGGAGAATGGGCTTCTTGTCTGCGGGAAAAGGGCATTGCAACTAAGACGATAGATGATAGTACCTTAATTACTACTCGACCAATTCCCCAGGCAAAACCAAAATCTCAAGATGTAGTAAGTTCATCACCAGACAAATCAAAAACCTCAACTGTCGGCACTGGAAAATCAGAGCAATCGCAGCCTAGTGATAATAGTGCCAAAGTTTTAGAACAAGCACAAAAGAAGTATGAATCAGGAGATATCGTTGGAGCGATCGCACTTTTAAAATCCATTCCGACAACTGCTGCTTCTGATATCCAAGAGACGCGCAAAGTCATCGCCCAGTGGCAAGAAGATTGGGCTAAAGCTGAGGCGTTATCTAATGAGATCAACAAAGCAATAGATGATGGAAAATGGGATAAAGTTTTAGATTATAGAAACCATCCAGAAAAGTTGCCCAATACTCAATATTGGCGAAATAAAATAGAACCCTTGTTTCAACAAGCAGCGGAAAATCTGGCAAAACAAGTACTAACTAAAGTAGACAATCAAGGTAATCAGAAGAATCCCGCAAAAGAAGTTTCTAATACCAAACAACCTGCCACCACAGAGAATCCCAATGCCACAGAAACTCCTAAAGGTAGTTTGTAATATCACAGTTGCTTAATAGCAGTTCCCATTCAGATGCGGTACAACATTGTATTGCCAGGTGTAGGGGCACGGCACTGCCGTGCCCCTACAGGTGTACTTTACGCTTGTCGAGAAACGCTATACCAAGTTGTTTACAGTAATTTTCAGGGAATTAAAACATATAGTAGGGTAGCACAGCTGTGCTACCCTACACATACATCTGCTATTTATGGGTTCTTGTCTGGAAACTTATATTTAACCTCAATTTCAAAATTACTCTCCGCCGAACCTTCAGTCAAAAACGGAATGCCAGTTTTACCACCCAGCTTGATGCCAAACTTAACTGTTACCTCCTCAGCGTCAGGTAAATTCTTGAATGCACCAACAGCTAACTTGGCATAATTACGAATCTTGCCCTGAAATTCCTGAATGTTCAGCGTGGGTAAACCATCACGGTATCCAGGTTCCTCTTCTTCTGGAACCTCAGAGGCGGTATTTGATTCTACGTAGATTTCGTACTCTTCATCGTCTTCTTTGATGATTAAACGTTGTACTTCTGACACAATAACCTCAGTTACTCTTTAAGTTATTCTTGGTAATATTATGTAAAAACGGATGCCAAGTTAGATTATATGGCTAGATATGCGCTGGTGTTGGGAATTGCTAAGTATGACAATTTCACCAACCTACCAAAGGCTGTCAATGATGCTGAACAAATCGCCCAACTGCTGCGCGAACAAGGTCGGTTTGATGTTCAGCCTTTGCCCAGCAAGTTAATCGAGAGTGAGAATCGCTGGCAAATTACACTAGATAAAAAATTAACAGGTAAAGAACTCGGACAAGCACTGAGAATATTTTTGTTAGAAAAAGCCAAAGGTGCAGAGGCATTAATTTATTTTGCCGGACATGGATTTGAAGCACCCAGCCTGACAGGTGAAGCGAAAGGGTATTTGGCAACATCGGATTGTCACAAAGATGGACAAAATGCGATCGCCTTTGATGATCTCAACACTTTAATCGCTAAATCTCAACTCAGTAGCTTAGTGGTATTGTTGGACTGCTGCTATGCTGGGTCTTTATTAGAGAGGAGTTTTATCAAGTCTGGTTTCTCAGTTTTCAACAGCAAACAAGACTACAGCTTAATTACAGCCTCTCGTGCCTTTGAAAGGGCGCGTGAAGATACCGAAGGTGGAATTTTCACCAAAGCAATTCTCAAAGGACTTGCTGAAGATAAAGCTGATGAAGCTACCGGCGAAATTAATGTCAATGACTTGATGAGCTTCATTTCACGGGAACTCAAAGGAAGTGGACAAGAACCGATTTATATGGGCGGTGGTAGGTCAATTCCTTTGGTTTGGTATCCACCCAAGAATTTAGTAATTATTACAGAAGTGCTTGAGGAATGTCCCTATCGGGGCTTAGAAGCTTTTGACAAGCAACACGCAAAATTCTTTTTTGGTCGTCAAAAAGTAGTTAACCATATTCAACAGAAACTCGACTTAGCTAAATTTGTCCCCATCATTGGCGCGTCGGGGAGTGGTAAATCTTCAGTAGTACGGGCGGGTTTGATTCCACAATTAGATGAGAGTGAGTGGCAAGTTTTAGAACCAATTAAACCAGGATTTGAACCTTTAAATAATTTGCGTGGAGCTTTTAAACAATTTTTCCAAGGGGCTAAAAAAGAGAAAGAACTGAAGGATTTAATTGAAAATGACGCGAATAATTTACTTGCAATTATTGAAAATATCCCTGGTTCAGCAAAACTTTTGTTGGTAGTGGATCAATTTGAGGAAGTATTTACTGGCGGTGCTAGTCTACAAGAAAAGCAGAGATTTATTGATTTGCTGACTCAGGTAGTAGAAATTACCGATTCACGGTTAGCAGTTGTGATTACCATGCGAGCGGATTTTCTCGAACCCTGTTTGCAATATCCCTCGCTGACTCAGTTAATTCAAACCCAGGCAGTTTTTATGCCGCCTTTAGCCGGAGTTGATTTAAAGGACACGATCGCCGAACCAGCCAAACTTCAAGGTCATAGTGTTGAAGAACGGCTAGTACTGAAGATTTTAGAAGATGTGAAACAAGAACCAGGGTTTTTGCCTCTGTTGGAGTTTGCTTTAACTAAACTCTGGGACAAACGCGATCGCAACAAACATCAACTCACCCTAGAAGAATATGAAAAATTGGGAGGATTAACAGGGGCGTTGAATCTCCATGCAGAAAATGTTTATCTTTACCAAGATTTTAAGGAGGAATTCCCAACCCAAGGACGCACTCAGCAGGAGAAAGAATGGATTGAGCGAATTTTTCTGCGCTTAGTGCGAACGGGAGAGGGAGAAAAAGACACCCGACAGCGCCAACCAAAAGCCACGCTATTAAATATTGCAGGTGATGACGCCAATCAACAGCAAGAACTTAGTGAGTTGTTAGATGGCGAAGCGGGATTAGTTAAGGGACGCTTGTTAGTTACAGGGAAAGATGAAAAGGGAGAAGCCTGGATTGATTTAGCCCATGAAGCTTTAATTGAAGGTTGGCAGCAGTTTGCCGAGTGGCGACAACAAGATCGAGATTTGCGACGATTGAGCGACAGATTAGAAGATACTCGGCGGGAATGGTTGAATAAAAGGAAGGATGAGAAATATTTAATGCAAGGGGGATTGCTGGCGGAAGTGAGAGATAGCTGGCAACAATTGCAAGTCTATTTACAATCACCCCAAGAAGATGAGGATTTCTACAAACGCAGTGATGTCCATGAAAAAGACCGTATTGCCGAACTAGAAAGAGCGCTTACTGAATCACGATTGCGAGAAAAGGCGGCGAGGGTAGAGAATTTATTGACTTTCCAACCTCTAGATAGTCTAGTTTTGGCAATTCAACTTATGGGTGAGAATCAAGAGAAACTACCCCGGCAGATTCTCGCACCAGTTCAAAACAGTTTGATTCGGGTGATGAATAAAGTAAGAGTCTCCATTCCTTTCCATATTCATGAGAATGATGTTTCTTGCGTCGCAATCAGTGCTGATGGGCAGACAGTTGTCAGTAGTGGTACTCATGGCACAGTGCGGTTGTGGAATCGCCAAGGTCTTCCCTTAGCTGAACCCTTCCGTGGTCATGAGGGTTATGTCAAATCTGTCGCCATCAGCGCTGATGGGCAGACGATTGTCAGTAGCGGTACTGACGGCACAGTGCGGTTGTGGAACAGCCAAGGTCTTCCATTAGCTGAACCATTGCCTGGTTATGAGAGTTATGTATTCTTACCTGTCGCAATCAGTGCCGATGGGCAGACGATTGTCAGTGGCGGTGAAGACGGCATGGTGCGGTTGTGGAACTGCCAAGGTCTTCCCTTAGCTAAACCATTGCGTGGTCATGAGGGTTATGTCTGGTCTGTTGCCATCAGCGCTGATGGGCAGACAATTGTCAGTGGCGGTAAAGACGACACGGTGAGGTTGTGGAACCACCAAGGTCTTCCCTTAGCTGAACCCTTCCGTGGTCATGAGGGTTATGTCTGGTCTGTCGCTATCAGTGCTGATGGGCAGACGATTGTCAGTGGTGGTGAAGACGGTACGGTGCGGTTGTGGAACCAGCAAGGGAAGACTTTGGCTGAACCATTGCGTGGTTATGAGGGTTATGTGAGGTCTGTCGCCATCAGCGCCGATGGGCAGACGATTGTCAGCGGCGGTGAAAACGGCACGGTGCGGTTGTGGAACCAGCAAGGGAAGACCTTGGCTGAACCATTGTTTGGTGATGAGCGTATCGTTAATTCTGTGGCCATCAGCGCTGATGGGCAGACGATTGTCAGTAGCGGTCAAGATGGCACGGTGAGATTGTCGAACCACCAAAGTCTTCTCTTAGCTGAACCATTGGGTGGTCAGGAGAGTTTTGTCTGGTCTGTGGCCATCAGCGCCGATGGGCAGACGATTGTCAGTGGCGGTGAAGACGGCACGGTGCGATTGTGGAACCAGCAAGGGAAGACCTTGGCTGAACTATTGTTTGGTCATAAGCGTGCTGTCAGGTCTGTCGCCATCAGCGCCGATGGGCAGGCAATTGTCAGTGGTGGTGAAGGCGGCACAGTGCGGTTGTGGAACTCTCAAGGTCTTGCCTTAGCTGAACCATTGGTTGGTCATAAGCGTGCTGTCAATTCTGTCGCCATCAGCGCCGATGGGCAAACAATTGTCAGTGGCAGTGAAGACGGCATGGTGAGGTTGTGGAACCCCCAAGGTCTTGCCCTAGCTGAACCATTGGTTGGTCATGAGGGTTATGTCTGGTCTGTCGCAATCAGTGCCGATGGGCAAACAATTGTCAGTGGCAGTGAAGACGGCATGGTGAGGTTGTGGAACCCCCAAGGTCTTGCCTTAGCTGAACCATTGCGTAGTCATAAGAGTGCTGTCAATTCTGTCGCTATCAGTGCTGATGGGCAGACGATTGTCAGTGGCGGTCGTGACGGCACAGTAAGGTTGTGGAATTGCGAAGGTCTTCCCTTGGCTGAACCATTGCGTGGTCATGAGGGTTATGTCTTATCTGTCGCGATCAGCGCTGATGGGCAGACGATTGTCAGTGGCGGCCGTGACAACACAGTGCGGTTGTGGAATCGTCAAGGTCTTCCCTTAGCTGAACCATTGCGTGGTCATCAAGGTGGTGTGTATTCTGTTGCCATCAGTGCTGATGGGCAGACAATTGTCAGTGCGGGTCGTGATGGCACAGTGCGGTTGTGGCGGGGTGGTTGGCGTGGATGGTTGCAAGTTTGTTGCGACAGGTTGCGTTATCATCCCATCTTCACCAATCCGCAAACAGAGGAAACAAAAGCCGCTTGCGAAGTCTGCCGTAAATATGTTTGGAGTAAAGAAGTAGATAAAAGCGGGGATTAATGAGAACAAAACAGGAGAAATCAAGCTTTAATTTCCAATGTTGAGGCTCAGAACTCCACTTTTTACCTTCAGAACTAAAAACTTCCTGTTCAAAACGAAAACGTTCCTGTTCAAAACGAAAATGTTCCTGCTCAGAACGAAAACGTTTCTGTTCAAAATGAAAACGTTCTTGTTCAAAATGAAAACGTTCTTGTTCAAAACGAAAACGTTCTTGTTCAAAACGAAAATGTTCCTGCTCAAAACGAAAACATTCTTGTTCAGAACTGCAACAACCGAGTTCCAAGGGTGAATGATGGTGATTACAGGGCAAATATTTTCTTTACCATCCCATCTTCACAAACCTGAAAACTCAAGCTAACACAAATATCTGGCGTAGGGGCACAACATTGTTGTGCCCTGATAGAACTGTTCACCGCCGCCAAGATTTTATTTGTAATTTCCCGTAGAGGAATTAGTATTATTCAAATGTAATACGCACTGTGCAAAACAATATTGTTTTTTGTTGAGATGACAGATGGGTTGGAGGGCACGGCAATGCCGTGCCCCTACGTTGATATGGGCGTAGATAAGAATCAATGAGTAGTATTCAAATGTAATAGGCACTGTGCAAAACAATATTGTTTGTCGTTGAGATGACACATGGGTTGGAGGGCACGGCATTGCCGTGCCCCTACGTTGATATGGGCGTAGATAAGAATCAATGAGTAGTATTCAAATGTAATACACACTGTGTAAAACAATATTGTTTGTTGTTGAGATGACAGATGGGTTGGAGGGCACGGCAATGCCGTGCCCCTACGTTGATATGGGCGTAGATAAGAATCAATGAGTAGTATTCAAATGTAATACGCACTGTGTAAAACAATATTGTTTGTCGTTGAGATGACACATGGGTTGGAGGGCACGGCAATGCCGTGCCCCTACGTTGTGTATGTGGGCGTAGATAAAAATCATCGATTAAAATACACAGATATTGCTAATAATTGTATGTAAAAACCAATGCCCTATGATCCACAAAAACACCACCGCCATTCTATTCGCTTGAAAGAGTATGATTACACCCAACCTGGTGCATATTTCATCACCATTTGCACCAAAGCGCGGCAATGTTTATTTGGTAATGTGGTTAAGGGCGGAATGCAATTAAATTCTTTAGGTCATATTGCCTTCAACTGCTGGCAAACAATACCCGATCATTTTCCCCACATTGAATTAGATCTCTTTGTAGTCATGCCTAACCATTTACACGGCATCTTAATCATCACCAACAAACCCGTAGGGGCACAACATTGTTGTGCCCTCAATCAAGATGTTGACTCCAACACAGAAAAATTCGCTAAACCTGTAAATGGTTCTATTTCTACAATTATTCGCAGCTATAAAGGCGTTGTCAGCAAACGCATTAATATAATTTGGCAGACCAAAGGACAATCAATCTGGCAACGCAATTTTTACGAACACATTGGCAGAGAGGAAAAATCTGTAGATAACATCCGAGAATATATTTTAAATAATCTCCAGCGTTGGGCAGATGATCCAGAAAACCCGCAACATAATTCTGACGATCGAGATTTGCTTTTTGATATTCCTTTTTGATTAAAAATCGTGTGATATTTCATAAATATCAATTCGCGTTGGGATGCAACAATTGGTAAGGGCACGGCAATGCCGTGCCCCTACAAGCAATTCTTCGGCTTTCTGGTTTAAGCCTTTCATGCACCAGAGTTCAGCGCGATTGCTTCTTCAGCCAAAACCAATACTGTAAACTGGAATTATCTTGTCAGCGATCGCTAATGGCACAAATCACATTTAAGGTTGAAGCATTTTGGGATTCAGACGCAGAAGTTTGGGTAGCGACTAGTGATGACGTACCTGGATTGGTAACAGAAGCTTCTACGATTGAGGTTCTGACACAAAAACTGCGAGAAATGATTCCAGAACTCATCATTCTCAACAAAATTGTGCCTCCTAACTATGTGGGTTCTATCACCTTTGAGTTAACCAGCTATCAACAAGAGTTGATTAAGGTGGCTTCATAGATGGGTGCGTCATTTACTCCGGAGTTAAAAAAGATGCTTTTAGAAGTTGGGTGCTACTTTCAACCTCAAGGCAAAGGAGATCGTGAAATCTGGTACAGTCCAATTACAGATCGTCAGTTTGTTGTAGACGAAACCATCAAGTCACGTCATACTGCCAACGGAGTTTTAAAACAAGCTGGACTACCTAAAGCCTTTTAGTGGGTAAGTAGCAATTATCGCCTCTCTACTCACTCACAACTCCCAATTTTGAAAGCAGGTTTAATAGCCCAAAATGTTAGTTTAAAGACATCATTGCAAATAGACTTTTATTTCCATGACTTACTACGTAATCTACGACGGCAATTGTAATCTCTGCGTCACTTTAGTACAATTGCTAGAAAACTTAGACAAGGGAAAGGTGTTTCAATACACTCCCATGCAAGATGAACAAAGACTTTTAGAGTGGGGAATTACAGCCCAAGATTGCGAACAGGGAATGATTTTAATTGATGGTAATGAGCCTCAAAGACGTTGGCAAGGTAGTAATGCGGCAGAAGAAATTGGGCGATTATTACCAGTAGGAAGTATATTTGTAGACGCTTATCGGGCGTTACCGGGGATGAAATGGGCTGGCGATCGCTTTTACGAACAAATCCGCGATAACCGCTACACTATTTTTGGCAAGCGTTCTAATACCTATCAATCTTCCTACTGCGTGGATGGCAACTGCAAGCTGTAGGTTAGGACAGCTGTCCTACCTCATATCTTGCACCAGCCTCATCATCGAAAACAAAAATTACTCAGTATTTAAGCTTTTCGCAGTCCGAATAGCTCAAGCCAGGGACTCAAAGTCCCTGTCTAATAGCTCAAGTCCTCTATAAGAGGACTGAAAATTAAATTGATTTACTGTAATAGAAATGACGTTATTTTTGTATATTCATGGTTTATGCGTAAAGGTGCAAGATCTGAGCTACCCTACTCCCTAGCAAATTAATCATTAGATAGAATTTATTGTACTAAAAAATCCCCCTCCAGATACTAGTAAAAAGCCTGGTAGAACAACCATGATCCTATTTGGCGTGTTTGTAAATATCCTGCAACAATATAAAATTAGTTTCACGCCAAAATACAGCACAAAATATTATTCAAGGGGAAAATCTGCGTGAGAATTGGTGCTAATTATTTGGGTAACGGAGAGTGTGAATTTACAGTTTGGTCTCCAACGTTGGATAGCGTTGCTGTGCAAATTTTGACGCCCCAAGCGCAGGTAATTGCGCTCAAACCTCAAGCAGAGGGATACTGGCAAACGAAGGTGAATGATGTGTATCCAGGTACGCTTTATCGCTATGTCCTGAATGAGGAAAACGCTTTTCCTGATCCGGCATCGCAGTATCAACCTGAAGGCGTGCATGGCCCATCTCAAATTGTCGATCGCCATTTTAACTGGACTGATGAAACATGGGCTGGAATTCCTGTGGAGTCAATGATTTTCTATGAACTTCATGTCGGGACATTCACCCCTGAAGGCACTTTCACCGCCATTATTCCCCGCTTACCCCAACTACGAGAATTGGGAATTAATGCTATTGAAATTATGCCCATTTCCCAGTTTCCTGGAGATACGCATATTGAGGCTTCTTTGGCATATCGTAACTGGGGCTATGACGGTGTTTATCCTTATGCTGTACAAAATTCCTACGGTACTCCAGCCGACTTGAAACAACTGGTGAATGCTTGTCACGAAAACGGCATTGCTGTTGTGCTGGATGTGGTGTACAACCACTTTGGGCCAGAAGGTAATTATATGAGTCAGTTCGCGCCCTACTTTACCGAAACCTACAAAACGCCCTGGGGTAATGCGATGAATTTCGATGACGCCCACAGTCAGGGCGTGCGAAATTATTTTATCCAAAATGCGCTTTATTGGTTGGGCGAATTTCACATTGATGCATTGCGGTTAGATGCAATTCAAGCAATTTATGACTTGGGAGCGAAGCATTTTTTGTGGGAATTAGCGGAAGCAGTTCATCATTTTTCACAAAAAGGGCAAAGATGGAAACGCCATTTAATAGCCGAAAGTGATTTAAATAATCCGCAAATAATTCGTCCGGTAGAATTGGGTGGCTATGGACTCGATGCTCAGTGGGCTGATGATTTCCACCATGCATTGCATACACTTTTAACAGGCGATCGCCAAGGATATTATCAGGATTTTGGTAAATTTGCCGATTTAGCAAAAGCTTATGAAGACACTTTTGTTTATGATTGGAAATACTCCCCCGATCGCAAACGATTTCATGGCGTATCTTGCCGCGATCGCCCTTTATCACAATTTTTAGTCTGCATTCAAAATCACGATCAAATCGGCAACCAAATGAAAGGAGAACGCCTCACCGATCGCATCTCTTTTGAAGGATTAAAATTAGCCGCTGGTGCTGTGTTGCTGTCACCTTATTTGCCGCTATTATTTATGGGAGAAGAATACGGCGAAACCGCACCTTTTATGTATTTTGTTAGTCACTCCGACCCAGATTTAATTCAAGCAGTTCGAGCCGGACGCAAAGAAGAATTTGAACCATTTCACTATGCAGACGATCCCCCAGATCCAGAATCTGCGGAAACTTTCTTAAGCTGTAAACTTAACTGGGAATTACGCAACGAAGGTAACCACAAAATTTTGTGGGATTGGTATCGCCAATTAATTAATCTACGCAAAACCCATCCAGTACTTCTTAACCAAGACCGTAATTTCATTCAAGCCACTAGCGATGAAGACAAGCAATTAGTTATCGTCCGTCGTTGGTGTGAAACGAGCGAATTAATATTTGTATTGAATTTCAACTCGTCTCCAGTAACAGTAACTTTACCAATTAAAAACAATGCTCACAAACTATTAGATTCAGCAGATACCTTATGGGCTGGATCTGGTTCTCAAACTCCCGAATATCTCTCTGCGGGAGAAGAAGTGAAATTGCAAGCCACTAGTTTAGTACTGTATGAAGGGGCGGTGAGGGAGTAGGGAGTTAGGAGTTAGGAGTTAGGAGTTAAGAGTTAGGAGTCGGAAGAGTTAAGAGTTAGAACTTAAAGTTTTAGTCTTAAAGGCTTAACGCTCAAGCTCAGAGGTTCAACGTTCCAGTTCAGAGGTTTAACGTTCCAGTTCAGAAGTTCAACATTGGGCTTCAAAACTCCTAACTCCCAACTCCTAACTCCCAACTCCTAACTCCCAACTCCTAACTCCCAACTCCTAACTCCTAACTCCTAACTCCTAACTCCCAACTCCCCATTCCCCACAAGAAACAAATATGCGAATTCCAAGAGCAACTTATCGAATTCAGTTTACCCCTCAGTTTGGCTTTGAAAATGCAAAAGCGATCGCCACTTATCTGGCAGATTTAGGCATTTCCGATTTATATGCTTCGCCGATTTTTAAGGCGCGGTCTGGTAGCACCCACGGCTACGATATAGTAGATCCCACTCAACTCAACCCGGAACTGGGAACTAATGAGTCTTTTGATGCATTAATCAGTGAAATACAATCTCTGGAAATGGGTTGGTTACAAGATATTGTGCCCAACCACATGGCTTATAGCAGCGAAAATGAGTATTTAATGGATATCCTGGAACACGGGCCAGATTCCAGCTATACTGATTACTTCGACCTTTCTTGGAATGTGCCATTTGGCGATCGCCAAGAACGAATTCTCGCTCCTCTACTGGGAGATTTCTATGGTGTATCCCTGGAAAATGGACACATTCAACTGCAATACGAACAAAACGGTTTAACTGTTAATTATTACAGTTTGAAGTTGCCGTTGCGGTTAGAGTCATACACAAAGTTTCTTACTTATAATCTCGGCAAACTGACGCGGACATTGGGGCGCAATCATCCCGATTTTATTAAGCTATTGGGGATTCTGTATATTCTCAAAAGCGTGCCTTCAGAAGTTGCGGGTAAACAGCGACAAGACCAAATTGCATTTATCAAAGGATTAGTTTGGGAAATCTACACCACAAATGATTTAATCCGCGAGTTCATTCACGAAAACCTCAAAATTTTTAATGGAGAACCTGGCAATTCCGAAAGCTTTAATCTTCTAGATGATTTACTCAACGACCAATTTTATCGTCTCGCTTTCTGGAAGGTCGGGGCGGAAGAAATGAACTATCGTCGGTTCTTCACTGTCAATGAATTGATTTCTGTGAAAGTTGAAGAACTGCGGGTTTTTAATAATACTCATGGGTTCATTGAGAAGTTAGTTGCAGAAGGTAAATTTACAGGTTTACGCATTGACCATATTGATGGACTTTATAACCCAATCCAATATTTAGAAAGACTGCGAGAAAAAACCGGAGATGTTTATCTCACAGTTGAGAAAATTTTGGAACTCACCGAAGATTTACCGGAAAATTGGCAGATTGAAGGTACGTCCGGATACGATTTTTTGAATTATATCAATGGCGTCTTCTGCGATAAAGAAGCAGAATTGTCGCTTGAAAAAATTTACCATGCATTTATCAGTACGAGAGTAGATTATGCATCGCTGGTAAAAGAGAAAAAGCAGTTAATCTTAGAAAAGAACTTAGCAGGTGACATCGATAACTTAGCTCTTTTGTTAAAAAACATTTCCAGCAAATATCGCTACGGCAATGACTTTACTGTGAATGGACTCAAAAGAGCGATCGCAGAAGTTTTGACAGTGTTCCCCATTTACCGGACTTATATTACTCCCGATGGAATTGGAGATAGCGATAAACTCACCATTCAAGAGGTAATTAATCAAGCCAAAGAACAAGTACCTTTCTTGCAGCATGAATTAAATTTTATTGAAAAGTTGATGCTGCTGGAATTTGATAACTCTCTTTCTCAAACAGAACGCGAACAGTGGATATATTTCGTCTTGCGGATGCAGCAATACAGTGGTCCATTGATGGCCAAAGGTGTGGAAGACACAACATTGTATGTTTACAATCGTTTGTTATCACTCAATGAAGTGGGAGGAAATCCCAGTCATTTTGGCATTTCTGTAGCTGACTTTCACAGTTTTAACCAAAAGCACCAAGCAACATGGCCTCACACCATGAACACCACAGCCACCCACGACACCAAACGCGGCGAAGATGTGCGAGCAAGGTTAAATGTATTGTCAGAATTGCCGGAAGAATGGGAAGAAAAAGTCAACATTTGGAGTCATTATAATCAAGGACATCGCAGTATTCGCCAAGGATTTGCCATGCCCGATCGCAATGATGAATATTTTCTCTATCAAACATTAGTCGGTGCATTTCCCTTTGCCGAAACAGAACACGAATCTTTCGTCGAACGGGTGAAGGAATATATGATTAAAGCAATTCGAGAAGCGAAAGTCCATACTGCATGGTTACGGCCTGATAGCGAATACGAAGAAGCTTGTACTTCCTTTGTAGAAAAAGTCCTCAATCCTGCAATTTCGGGGCAATTTATCGAAGCTTTTCATCCCCTTCAACAGCGAATTGCCTATTATGGAATATTCAATTCCCTTTCCCAAACTCTACTGAAGGCTACCGCACCAGGCGTACCTGATTTTTATCAAGGAACGGAACTTTGGGAATTAAGTTTAGTCGATCCAGATAACCGCCGTCCCATAGATTTTGAACAGCGACGCAGTTATTTAAGCACCATTAAAGAGCAAATCAAAACTGATATTTTGGGATTAATTCAAGAGTTGCTCAATCACAAAAATGACGGTAGAATTAAATTGTTTTTAACGGCGCAATTACTCAAAGCCAGAAAAGATTATCTCTCATTATTCCAAGATGGAGATTATCAGCCCTTAGAAATTCACGGAACTCACGCCAATCATATTATTGCCTTTGGGCGACAATTAGGAAATCAAACAGCGATCGCCATCGCACCCCGCTTTTTCACTCGCCTCGTCCAGCCTGGAAAAGATCCCTTGGGCGAATCAGTGTGGGAAGATACACACCTGCAATTACCCCCTGGAACTTCCTCATCTTGGAAAAATGTCTTAACTGAACAACCGTTAGAGGCTAAAGAAACATTATCTATCGCATCTGCCCTCGCGCATTTTCCAGTTGCTTTATTGGTTAGTAGTGCTGAGTAAAAAATAAAATCTCACGCAGAGGCGCAGAGGCGCAGAGAAATAAAGTTCTGCGTACCTCTGCGATTTCCTTTGTGTTCCTTTGCGTTTAAAAATAATTCCGACTCCAAATTATGACTACTCCATCACTCACCACCGCCCAGATTAACGCTGTGCAATCCCATATCAAAAAAACGTGGAAAACGTTAACGCGATCGCACGAACACTTATTACAATCTGCCAAGGATAGTAAGCTAGATCACGAATCAGAAACACCGTGGATTGTCTACATTTCACCTTTGGAAGATTGTCCAAACGTCCAATCTGTGTTAGAGCGATCGCTATCTCGCCAGGATATGCAAAGAATTGAAATTCGCACTTTGCCGAGCGAAGTTGAAGCAATTAAAGAACATGGATTATTATACCTGCCAGGTCCTTATGTGGTGCCCGGTGGTCGCTTTAACGAAATGTATGGTTGGGACAGCTACTTTATATTATTGGGACTTCTGCACGATGGAGAATTGGAATTAGCCCAAAGTCAGGTAGACCAATTACTCTACCAGGTGCAGCATTACGGTACTATCCTCAATTCCAACCGGACTTACATGCTGTCGCGATCGCAGCCGCCCGTGCTGAGTATGATGGTTCTGGCGCTATTCCAGCACACCCAGGATGAAGAGTGGCTCAAGTCAACAGTACCCCTGCTAGAACGATTTTACTATTACTGGGTAGTACCGCCCCACCTGAATGCTGCAACAGGTTTATCCCGATTTTATGCTTTTGGGGAAGGTCCTGCGCCAGAAGTTTTGTTTTCTGAGCGAGATGAGCAGGGAAAAAGCCACTACGATCGCGTTAAGGAGTACTACCAAACCTTTGAGGTTGAGGATTATGACGTTAGTCTTTACTACGATCGCGAAAATGATGAACTGACCAACTTATTTTACAAGGGCGATCGCACCATGCGCGAGTCGGGTTTTGATATCACTAACCGATTTGGCCCCTTCAGTGCTGATATTCTCCATTATGCTCCCGTGTGTCTGAACAGTTTGCTGTATCAGATGGAACAAGACTTAGCGGAAATTAACGAGATTTTCGGTAACGAAGAACTAGTGCAACAATGGCGCGAACGTGCAGATATCCGCCGCGATCGCATCGACCAATGTCTTTGGGATGAAGAACATGGGCTTTATCTAGACTATCACTTCCAGAGTGGCGAACGTCGGCGTTATGAATTTGCCACAACATTTTATCCCCTCTGGCTAGGAATTGCTTCCCCAAGCCAAGCCAAGCGCCTGGTTGAAAATCTCTCTTTGTTTGAAGCCCCAGGAGGAATTTTTACTAGTACTCGTGTCACTGGTAACCAGTGGGATGCCCCCTTTGGCTGGGCACCGCTGACATTAATAGCTGTCCTTGGACTTCATCGCTATGGATATCATACAGAAGGCGATCGCATTGCCAATAAATTCCTTGCTATGGTAGTTAAGGAATTCCAGCGTCACAACACCTTAGTTGAAAAATATGATGTTGAACGCTGTTCTGCCAACGTTTCCAATGAAATCTGCTTTGGATATAGTTCTAATGAAGTTGGTTTCGGCTGGACAAATGGAGTGATTCTAGAACTTTTAGCAGCGTCTGGGAGAAAAGTTTAAATCAAGAATCCCACAAAGCTTGTTTTGCATAGGACTTACGCAAAAACTCTCTTAAACTCTCATTCACTGGTAGGGTAGCACAGCTGTGCTACCCTACCCATGTACCTCATTCAAATGAGAATTGCTATAGTAAGCTTTTCTTTTGCATCTGTTTACATTTTCACTCCCCTTATTTACCATTACTCTCTTTGTTTATCTATGCAACTTCCAAAGATTTTCCCAGCGTCTTAGGCTCAGGTAGAGTTTCACCGTCAGCCAAAGATGACTCAATCAGCATTTCTAAAACTTCCTGAGCATTTTTCAAAGCTTCATCGTAAGTCTCTCCGTGAGTGTGACAAAATTCTCCCCATTCAGGAAGACTGACAACAAAACACTCATCTTCATCAGACCACTGGATAATAATTGTGTAGTGAGAATTCATTCTTTTTCTTTCTCTTGAGTATTTTTAATTTCTTCTAACCTTTGAAGTGCATTATTAACGTCTTTTTCTTGGTAAGCTTTAGCATCACTTCCGTCTTTACCTGATATAGTCACTCTCCCAGGTAAAAGAGGATGATACCAATTAGTATGGCTACCTTTCCCAGGACGGTAGGCAAACCCTGCTTGCAACAATAAGCTTTTGAGTTCTCTAATTTTCTTGGGCATAGCCTCTGTTTACATTTTCACTCCCCTGATTTACCAGTACTCTCTTTGCTTATCTATGCAACTTCCAAAGACTTTCCTAGTGTATTAGGCTCTGGGAGAGATTTACCATCAGCCAAAGATGATTCAATCAGCATTTCTAAAACTTCCTGAGCATTTTTAAGAGCGTCTTCGTAAGTCTCTCCGTGAGTGCAAGGCTGCATTATATCCGTAAACTCAGGTAGCAAAACCACATAACATTGGTCTGCCTCTGACCATTGAATCACGATTGTATATTTCATATTTATTCATAAGCTTCTCGTCGATGAGCAATAGTAGTTACCATGACTTGATTTGTTCCATCATCAACTTGATAAATTACTCGATAGTTACCAATGCGATAGCGATAATAACCTGCAAAGTCACCTTTGAGAGGTTTAACATTAGGATGAAACCGAGGATTTTGTTCTAGTTGCTCAAAGCATCTAGCAACCTTTTTGGCTAAAGCTTGGTCTGCTGTAGCAAAAATCTCCTCGGCTTTGGCAGATAACACAACGTTATACATCAGACCGAATTGTTCTCCAGCTTTTTACCCGACCTTCAGCAATATCTTTTTTACCTTCTTCAAATGATTCAATAAATCCAGGGATATCAAGTAACTCTTGGGTAGCATCTTCACTCTCTTTATCTGCTAGATATGCTAAAAATTCAGCAACCAGTTGTAGGCGTTCTGAAGATAATACATCTAGATATTGGTTAATTTGCTGACGAACTTCTGTGTTATTCATATTTGTGCAACTCTTTTACTTCTCTAATTGTGCCAACTTCTTCTGAGCAAATTCCCGCACTTGCTCATCTGGGTCATTGTCGGCGCGATCGCGCAACAGTGGTAAAGTCTGCTCATGCTGAGGAAATTGCTTGATAATTATCTCCAGTGCAATGCGCCGAGGATTAGTTTGATCCTTTTTCTTGCGCTCAAAGGAGTCATCAACAGCGCAGTTGTAGTAGATGTCAAACAACTCAGGCTGATATTTAAAGTGTTTAGCTAATAGTTGGACTGCTACACCTCGCACATAGTAGCTATCATCCTGGGTAGCGCGTTCTTTGAGGAAGGATTTGGTGTCGGGGTCATCTTTGAAGTTTTTCGCTAATTCTTGGACTGCTGTATATCGCACATCGCTGTTATTAGCGTTGGTAGCGCGTTCTTTGAGGAAGGATTTGCTGTTGGGGTCATCTTTGAAGTTCTTCGCTAATTCTTGGACTCCTGCACGTCGCATATAATAGCTATTATTCTTGATAGCGCGTTCTTTGAGGAAGGATTTGCTGTCGGAATCATCTTTGAAGTTCTGCGCTAATTCTTGGACTGCTGCACGTCGCACATTCCAGTTATCATCCTGGGTAGCGCGTTCTTTGAGGAAGGATTTGGTTTCGGGGTCATCTTTGAAGTTCTTCGCTAATTCTTGGACTGCTGCACGTCGCACATCGTTGTCATTATCGTTGGTAGCGCGTTCTTTGAGGAAGGATTTGGTTTCAGGGTCATCTTTGAAGTTCTTCGCTAATTCTTGGACTGCTGCACATCGCACATCGTTGTCATTATCGTTGGTAGCGCGTTCTTTGAGGAAGGATTTGGTTTCAGGGTCATCTTTGAAGTTCTTCGCTAATTCTTGGACTGCTGCACGTCGCACATCGTTGTCATTATCGTTGGTAGCACGTTCTTTGAGGAAGGATTTGGTTTCGGGGTCATCTTTGAAGTTCTGCACTAATTCTTGGACTGCTGCACGTCGCACAAAGTAGCTATCATCGTTGGTAGCACGTTCTTTGAGGAAGGATTTGGTTTCGGGGTCATCTTTGAAGTTCTGCACTAATTCTTGGACTGCTGCACGTCGCACAAAGTAGCTATCATCGTTGGTAGCACGTTCTTTGAGGAAGGATTTGGTTTCGGGGTCATCTTTGAAGTTCTGCACTAATTCTTGGACTGCTGCACGTCGCACAAAGTAGCTATCATCGTTGGTAGCACGTTCTTTGAGGAAGAATTTGGTTTCGAGGCCATCTTTGAAGTTCTTCGCTAATTCTTGGACTGCTGCACGTCGCACATTGTAGCTATCATCTTGGGTAGTGCGTTCTTTGAGCCAGGTTTTGGTGTCGGGAGATTCTTGCCAAGTCGTCGCAATTGCGCTGACTGCTTGAGTGCAAATTTCTTGAACTAGCTTAGTTTCTTCTTCATCCTGATAGAGGACATAATAGTACCAGAGATCATATTTAGTTAAGGCTTTTAGCTCATTAAGTAATTTATTAGCCGTTGACGCGATCGCCGAGCGATTTCTCACCTCTACAAGACATTTAGCCGCTAAAAAGAGATTGACAAACTTTTCCTCTTCGCCATCTTGCACCATTAAATACTCAAGAATCTCCCCAACAAATCTTGGCTCAATCATTCCCGCAATTAGCAGCAAGACCTCATGCCAACTTTCATCTTGCCAGTGTTTGCCAAAAACTTCATTCTTAAGTTCCTCAATAGTCAGCGTTTGCGTTTCTTTAAACTGCCAGACAAACTCCCAAGCACAGAAATATTCTAAAAATGTCCGATGCACAAAAGCATAATAATCCGCACCCAGAAAACATAACATAAAGTTGCGAGTCCGCAGTTGATTAATCATCACCCGCGCCACTTCTCTGGATTTATCAAATTCTATGGTTTTGAGATAATCAGTCAGAACTTTGACTAAATCATTTTCATTAATCAAATTACCTGCCAAACCTTTCTCATCAGTTTGCATTTTATAAGCAACCTGACGCAGCATCGCTTGTTTATCTTTATAATCTATTGTCTTAGGATCTAACCTCTTATCTTCTGTCAAAGCGCGTTCCACATCCCATTGATGTAGCAGTACCCGCGATGCTTGATCGTAAAGTGTAGCTCTATCTCTTGGCAGTTCTTGATTACGATTAAGAATTGCCATCATCGTCAACAGCAGAGGATTTCCCGCCAATTCTGCAATAGATTTGGAAGTTTCAATTCCTCTTTGTAGCCGTTCCCGTTTTCTCTCCTTATCAACTGCATCGGTAAAAGTTAACTCATGCCAACGGTAGATAAAATCCTGAATTTGTTCTGAGTCTAAATCTTGTAATATAAAGTGACGAAACTCAGCATTAAGTAATCGTTGCGGTTTATAGCCAATAATCCGAGAAGTGACAATTACCTGCACATCAGGATACTCATTAGTAAAGCGATGAATATCAGTAATTACATCTTCTCGCTTACCAGGGTCAAATACCTCATCCAAACCATCAAACATCACTAAGGCATTACCAGCTTTTAATTGTTTATCTAGTTCAAGCTGATTGAGATGATGAACAGCACCACTACATTGATGAAAGAATTCGAGAAAATTATTGCACTCTTTATCTTCCCGTCGCCGCATATAAGTGCGTAATTCAATTAGCAAGGGAATTGGTAATGAGATAACATTATCCAGTGGTGACTCAGCCCAATTCAAAGCCAAAAATTGCAACAATGTAGACTTCCCTGAACCAGGATCGCCCAAAATCACAAGATATTTATAATCTTGCTTTTTATTGACAACATCTAAAACTGAACGGATTGGCTGTTCAAAATAAACTCGTTTGTGGCGTTCTAATTCTTGCAATTCAACTTCTGCTTCTACTTGGTCACTTTCTCGCAGCCGTCTAAGATGTTCTTTAGGCAGTTCGTGAACTTGTGGTAAAACTTGATGAGCTTCCCGGACATTTTGAGCAGTAAAAATCCGCCATAATTTCAGTTCGTTATAGGCATAGCCGCTAGTATCTAAGCTATCTAATTTAATATTACCATAGCGCTCGCGGATTCCTTCTTGATATTTAAATAAATTAAAATCTACAATAACACCAGCAATTTCTTTGGTATTGATTTCAATATCAGATAATTTTTGTAATTCTAGGATATGGTGTAATTCTTTTGAATCTAAAAGAAGTTCTTGCACTTGTGTAAAATACTGTTCTGTAAGCGATCGCCAGTTAAACTTAGATGGTAGAGGTTTTAATTGCAGCCTGTTCCAACTATCTTCTAGCTTTTTAGCATCTAGAGAATCACAATTAATATCAAAAGCCTTGCCAAGAATTTCTATAACTAACCGATCGCTGAGAAACTTCTTGATATCTTGGGTGTAATCTTTAATTTCAGTTTCACCAAGTTTGCAGCGAACCTTTAACTGCTGTTGCATCAGTTGTAAAAATTCCTTTAATGCTTTGCCAGCAGCAATTTCTATATCTTCCTTCTTAAATTTCTGGACAATTTTGCTAGGGATGCCTTTTAATAAATCTTTAGCCCAATCTTTAGCAGCATCCTTGGCTAAGTCTTCGAGAATGGGTTTAAAAATAAACCCAGCAGCCTGAGTTACACCCCAAATAGCTAACCAGTCCAGCATAATACTCGCGTCTGTTGAGATTTTGATTACGAGTATATACACTAGCTTGAACAAATAATTCGTAATTCTTAATTCGTAATTCGTAATTCGTAATTCGTAATTAGTTGGAGTCATAGCCCCCACCAAATCAAAGATTTGGTGGTGCAATAATTCAGTGGTGAGTCTGAATCCCCCACTGATAGCGTAGCGTTACCGAGTCTTCTCCCAAGGGGAGACGCACTCGCGTTCGAGCGTCTTCATTCTGACTCCTGAATTCTGACTTCTGAATTCTTCTTCAACTACTATTTTGCGATTTCTCAGAGCAATAGCTTGTAGCTAAGCGATAATAAATACATTTGCTTATAGACGCACAGTTATGACCTGCTGTCTCAATCCAGCTTGCCACAATCCGCCCAATCCCGATCGCACAATGTTTTGCTACAACTGCGGCGCAGGATTGGTAGTGTTGAGAAACCGCTATCGCCCAATTAAATCATTAGGTGGTGGGGGATTTGGTAAAACTTATTTGGCAGAAGATATCGACAAACTAAATGAGCATTGTGTCATCAAGCAGTTTGCACCGCAAGTCCAGGGAACAGCAGCACTAAACAAAGCCACAGAACTATTTGAGCAAGAAGCAAAGCGACTGCAACAGTTAGGAAAACATCCCCAAATTCCTACACTATTGGCGTATTTTAATGAAGATAATCGCCTGTATTTGGTGCAGGAGTTTATCGATGGGCAGAATTTATTGGTTGAATTACAACAGCAGGGAATTTTCGACGAGCAAAAAATAAAAGAATTATTGCTTGATTTATTAGATATTCTCAAAATAGTTCATCAACAGCAAGTGATTCACCGCGATATCAAACCAGAGAATATCATTCGTCACAGTGATGGTAAGTTTGTGTTGATTGACTTTGGTGCATCGAAGCAACTGACAGCAACAGTGATGACGCAAATAGGAACAACCATCGGTTCCCTTGGTTATGCACCATTGGAACAGATGCAGGGAGGTGAAGCTTACCCAGCCAGTGATTTATATAGTCTTGGTGCAACTTGCTTTCACCTATTGAGTGGAATTCACCCTTGGGATTTGTGGAAACGACAAGGTTATAGTTGGGTTGCGAGTTGGCGAGAACATTTGCAGCAACCAGTAAATCAGAATTTGGGGCGGATACTGGATAAATTGTTGCAAGAAGAACACCAGCAGCGTTATCAGTCAGCAACGGAAGTATTACAAGCGTTAAATTCACAGCCGATACCAGTAACTGTGCCTGTTACTCTTCCAATACAACAGACTCAACCAGCTATCTCTGGTAGTTTGAAAAAGCCTATACCTAAACACTTCATTGTCCTTCCATTATTAATATTAATTGGTGCTGGCACGGTTTATTCATTGCAAGGAATAACAAATAGTGTTGAAAATTACAACCGTCAAGGAATAGAAAAATACAATAATCAAGATTTTCGCGGTGCTATTGAAGATTACAATGAAGCTATTAAAATTAATCCTAATTTTGCAAAAGCTTACTACAATCGGGGTAATGCTCACTATGATTTAGGGGAAAAGCAAGAAGCAATAGAGGATTACAACCAAGCTATTAAACTTAATTCTAAATATGCGGAAGCTTACTATCAGCATGGGCTTCTAGAACAAGATAACCAAAAAGCTATAGACTACTTCCGTCAAGCCGCAGAGTTATTTGTTGCACAAGGAAGTCAAGGTGATGCCAAACGTAGTCAAGGACAAGTACGTTCTTTATTGAAAGATTATCAGGGAGCGATCGCTGCTTATACTGAAGCGATTGGGCTGAACTCCAACGATTTAAAGGCTTACATCAACCGGGGTGTAGCTCGTGGTAATTTAGGAGAGCATCAAGCAGCGATCGCAGATTACAACCAAGCCATCAAAATTAATCCTAAGTTTGCATTGGCTTACAACAATCGGGGTGCTGCTCACAGTAATTTAGAAAAAAAGCAAGCTGCAATTGAAGATTTCAACCAAGCCATCAGAATTAATCCTAACTTTGTATTGGCTTACAACAACCGAGGTTTTGCTTACTATGAATTAGGAGATAAGCAAGCCGCAATTGCAGATTACAACCAAGCCCTGAAAATTGATCCCAACTATGCAGATGCTTACAAAAACCGGGGTAGTGTTCGCTATGATTTAGGAGATAATCAAGCTGCAATTGAAGATTTTAACCAAGCCCTGAAAATTAACCCCAACTATGCAGATGCTTACATTAGACGGGGTGTAGCTCGTTCTGCTTTAGGAAATAAGCAAGCTGCAATTGAAGACTACACCCAAGCCATCACAATTAATCCCAACTATGCGCTAGTTTATAACAACCGGGGTATTGCTCGCTCTGATTTAGGAGATAACAAAGCTGCAATTGAAGATTACAACCAAGCCCTGAAAATTAATCCCAAATATGCAGATGCTTACATCAATCGGGGTGTAGCTCGCTCTGCTTTAGGAGATAAGCAAACTGCAATTGAAGACTACACCCAAGCCATCACAATTAATCCCAATTATGCACTAGCTTACAACAACCGGGGCAATGCTCGCTCTGCTTTAGGAGATAAGCAAGCTGCGATTATAGATTTTCGTAAATCTGCCGATTTGTATAAGCAACAAGGAAAAGAAAGTGATTATCAAGATGCTCTCAACCGCATTAAACAAATCGAGCAATAACCAGATTACCTAGCAATACGGTTCGGTTAAAGGGGAAAGGGGAAAGGGGAAAGGTTTCAAATACATCCAAATCCCCTTACCCCAAAACCATTTCCCAGACCACAAGGGAAGTTCATACTGCTTATCCGAACCGTATTGGATTACTTAGTTGTTCAAAAGCGTTTTGTCAGAATCCAGTATTTCTTCGGCTGAAGGTAACTACTTTGGCTAATTGTAGGCTAACATAGCTAGTTTCCTTAACACTCAGCCGAATTATAGCAATTAACTGCGATGATTATTCTCTGATGCACAGGTATTAGCGATCGCAGCAATAAAATAGAGAAAAGCGATCGCATCCAACCCGATTTAAAAGTAAAAATATCAGCAAAACCCCATAATTGGAGGTGCAGCAATGGTACAACAAGTAACACCGGAAACCAACATCGAAATCATCTACCCAGAAAGTGATGGACAGCCAATGGCAGATAACACAGAACAATTTGCATGGATTGTCAAAATTAAAGAAAATTTAGAAATCTTATTTGCATCCCAAGCTGATGTATTTATCGCTGGAGATTTGTTTTGGTATCCAGTTAAAGGAAATTCTAATATTAAACAAGCACCTGATACGATGGTAGTCTTTGGTAGACCAAAAGGAAAACGGAGTTCTTATTTACAATGGGATGAAAATAATATACCCCCACAGGTAGTCTTTGAAATACTATCGCCAGGTAACACCCTAAAAGAAATGACCAAAAAATTGCAGTTTTACCAGCGTTATGGTGTGGAAGAATATTATATTTACGATCCAGATAAAAATGATTTAAATGGCTTACTCCGCTCTGGGGATAGTTTTGAAGTCATTGAAGAAATGAATGACTGGGTAAGCCCGCGTTTGAAAATTCGTTTTCACCTAACATCGAATACATTGGAAATTGTTTCTCTCAGCGGACAAAAGTTTTTAAGCCCCGTAGAAATTGACCAGTTACGCGAACAGGAACGCCAACGCGCAGAACAGGAACGCCAACGTGCAGAACAAGAAACTCAAGCAAAGGAAGCCGCTTTGCAAGAATTAGAAAAAGAACGCGATCGCTATCAAGAATTGTTAGCTAAACTCAAAGAAAAAGGAATTGATACAGATAATTTGTAATTGCCGTTAAAAGTTACAGCGTTTTTCATCTACAGCGATTCTCGTTTGGATGCAATACGCTGTAGGGTAGCACATCTGTGCTACCCTACGAACGTGCGTATTTTACCCAAGTGAGAAGCGCTATAAATATATCTAACGAAGTATTTTCAAAAACCAGTATCACTGAGTACTCTTTTTTTGGCTCTCTAAAAATATTGCCTGCCCAAGATTTGTGTGTAATGTACGTCCCGACGACGCTAGAGGTAAGTTAAAAATGATTATGTTTGCTCTAAATCCAAGACAGATGCTCAGACGCATACTATCTGCATCGGTAGTTAGTTTGAGCGTATCACTTACCACTCTCATATCCTTAGAGGTTTTTCCCAAGGCAGCATTCGGTCAAGCGCCTCCTGCGTCTGTTGAAACCAAGCTGACAGTGCCTAATACAATGAACTATGAGCCTTTCAATTTTACCCGTTACTTGAAAGTGCCTCCCAATTTCTCCATCTCCGTTTATGCTCGCATTAAGCAAGCCCGTTTTATGGCAGTTGCTCCCAATGGGGATCTTTTAGTGTCACAGCCCAGTACGGGTAAGGTGCTACTTGTAAGGCCAAATGGCAGCAATGACCCAATTATTTACGATTTCGTGACAGGTCTAAGCAAACCGCACGACATTGTTTTTCACACAATTAACAACATCACATATGTTTATATCTCTGAGAGTAATCAAATTAACCGCTTTACCTACAGATCTGGAGACACAATCGCCCAAAACCGCGAAATTCTCGTAGCTGGCTTACCAGACAGCAGCACTCCGGAACTGAAAGGTTCTTACGGTCACGAACTGAAAAACATCGCACTTGATGCTAACAACAAGCTATACGTATCGATCGCTTCTACCTGCAATGCTTGCGTGGAAGATACTATCAGTAACCCCAAGCGCGGTGCAATTTACCAGTACAATGCTGATGGAACGAATCCGCGGCTTTTTGCCGAAGGTTTACGCAATGCAGAAGGACTGGCATTTGTCCCTGGCACAAATGACCTCTGGGTAGCCGTTAATAATCGAGACAAAATCGCCTATCCTTTCAATGATGCTAGTGGCAATTACGGTAAGATTATTCCGTCCTACGTGGACAACCACCCACCGGAGGAGTTGACGCGAGTCCGGGACGGGGGGAACTACGGTTGGCCATTCTGCAACCCCAATCCTGACACGGCAAATGGCCTCAACAATATGCCATTTGACCGCGACTATGAGTTTAATGCTGACGGACGTGTTAATTGCGATGTCATGGACAGAATCGACAAGGGTATCCAAGCCCATTCGGCTCCGTTGGGACTAACCTTCTTACAAAATACCAACTTTCCCAGCCTGTACTCAAATGGCCTAGTGACAGCGCTGCATGGTTCATGGAATCGGCAGAAAAAAACGGGCTACAGAATAGCTTACTTTCCCTGGAACACTGCAACAAAGACAGTAGGAGAAGAGATGGATTTAGTCAGCGGTTGGCTAATTCCAGGAACCCAAGAAGTCTGGGGGCGGCCCGTGGATATGGTAGTCGATCGGCAAGGTAATTTGTTAATTTCGGATGACTACAGCGGCACTATCTACAAGCTCACCTACACCGCGTCAGCACAGGTTCAAGTCTACAGTGACCCGAATTTTGGTGGAGTTTCCCAGTCTTTTCCCACAACTCCAGGAGTGTACAAAGCAAACGAAGGTGACTTAAATATTGTTGGAAATGACAGTATTAGCTCATTAACTGTACCAAGCGGTACAGTGGTACGTTTATGCCAACATGAAATTGGTGGTCTATGCCGTGAGTATAGTGCTGGTGAGTATAAATCCGTTGGGAGTGACTTGGATAACAAAACATCCTTCATTGAGGTCAAGCTCTCTTATGCAGCGTCACCACAGATTAAAGTTTACGCTGACACGAATTTTGGTGGAGTTTCCCAGTCTTTTCCTACAACTCCAGGAGTATATAAAGCAAACGAAGGTGACTTAAATATTGTTGGGAATGATAGTATTAGCTCATTAACTGTACCAACCGATACAGTGGTACGCTTATGTCAGCATGAAAGTGGTGGTCTATGCCGTGAGTTTAGTGCTGGTGATTATGAATTTGTTGGGAGTGACTTGGATAACAAAACATCGTTCATAGAGGTCAAGTAGCACCAAATTTGCAAAGAAAATTTGGCATATTCTTCCCTTGGCAATGACCTTTTATAAGCGCTCGGCCGCTGCCTGTGCTGCTTTCGGCTGACAAAAAGACGCGTTGCAATACTGCTCGCTTTGTGCATTTTTAACTCGGAATTGGGTTTGGGGAAAAGGTTAAAGGGTAAAGGTTAAAGGTTTTTTCTTTCCCCTTTCCCCCGCCCCTTATCCCCAGAGGGGACCCCACCTTCCCCTTTTCCCCAAAACCCGACAAGTATTGAGACGCGTTGTATATCCATTACTTCTAGAGATGGGGATACAACTCATATCTTGCACCAGCCTCATCATTGAAAACAAAAATTACTCAGTAGTTAAGCTTTTGCCAGTCCGAATAGCTCAAGCCAGGGACTCAAAGTCCCTGTCTAATAGCTTAAGTCCTCTATAAGAGGACTGAAAATTAAATTGATTTACTGTAATAGAAATGACGTTATTTTTGTATATTCATGGTTTATGCGTAAAGGTGCAAGATCTGAGACAAGGCGTTTTTTTTAGACCGTAACGAGATGGCATTCAAGAAGGCATTGCCGCTGATTTAGAACCGGTTGGAACTGCTAAATAATAATCGTTCTGGGGTTTCTTCCACCGGAGTTAACGCTGTACATAGGCTATGCAATTACTTGAGGAGCGATATTAAGGTTCGTAATGAACAATAAATAAAATTCATTGCGATCGCTAAGTCATGTTAGATTTAAGTTTATTGTTTCCTCGAAACACAAAATCCGAGAGTTTCCCACCCATCTCCTCACTGTGGGCATGAAAAAAAAAGGAGTCAAAAGTTAAATTTTTTGAAAAATATGTGCATCAACACCTCTATTCACCTGAAGCTGTATGGATTACCAGATAAGACTTCTAAGCACAATTGAATATCATTGTCAAAGCAAAAATTAAAAAAATATGAATTGCATTTTTGCCCTGAAAAAAATGATATGTTAGATACAGAATTGAATTTCGCACGTTTCTGGAGTAGAACGATATAAACTACTCCAGTTTTTCACCCTCAAACCCCTTTCATTCATTGCTTTTGACAGGATTTGAGGGCAATCTGAGTACACATTCAAATAACCCAAACCCAGTTAAAAGTAGATTAAAATCCTTGCTGGGATTGGGTTTTGACTGAGTACAAAGAAATCCTGAACCCCCATCTCTAAACACTAGAACCCCAACCAAAAAATACTAGAACCCCTACCCGAAAAAAAAATTTCTAATTCTTGTAATGCCTGGAGAATTAGGGTTTTTCTTATTTGAGTACAAGCTTAATAAATCCAATAAATTCTATCCTAGATAGACGCATCGCCTCGGTCAAAGACGGCTGATATAAATCTTATATCGCCAATCACTTAACGCTTCTACACAAAACGAAGCCAAGAGTGAGTGGAGGGATGACATAGCACCATGCCTGAAGTGAAAAGAAGTCGCGGCTTTCTGCACAAATTCTACCCAAGAACCGAACGTTGACACACACCAGCCCAAAATCAGATATCTATCGCCTGCCTGACTTGACAACAAGTTGCCCGAACCCAAGCGTTTGCAGGCAGTGTGCAAGCCGCGACTTCAATTCATGGGCATAGAAAATAGCCACAGCATCTCCCACAGTGGCAGCCAAGTCCACCGACCTTTTGCGAAATTCAATGACATCACCGTCTACACGACTCCTCACCTCCAACGCTACGGAATCGCCAACCCAAGCAAAATCCGGTGGTTGCGGCTGCGACAGCAGTACCACCGTGGAAATGGACGAAAAGCTCCAAGAACGCATCGCCAAACATCCCTGCTACAGCGAAGACGCCCATCACCACTATGCGCGGATGCACGTTGCAGTTGCTCCTGCCTGTAACATTCAATGCAACTATTGCAACCGCAAATATGATTGCGCTAACGAAAGCCGTCCTGGAGTAGTTAGCGAGTTGCTCACACCAGAAGAAGCAGCACATAAAGCTTTGGTGATTGGAGGCAAGATTCCTCAAATGACAGTTGTGGGAATAGCCGGTCCTGGCGACCCACTAGCGAACCCAGACAAGACATTCCGCACATTTGAGTTGATTGCCGAGCAAGCACCAGACATCAAGCTGTGCTTATCTACCAATGGTTTAATGCTGCCTGACTACATCGATCGCATTAAACAATTAAATATAGATCACGTTACGATCACCATTAACATGGTAGATCCAGAGATCGGTGCTAAGATTTATCCTTGGGTTCACTACAAACGCAGGCGTTATAGAGGCATTGAAGGCGCAAGAATTCTCCACGAAAGACAGATGGAAGGATTGCAAGCCCTCAAAGAAGCTGATATCCTCTGCAAAGTCAACTCCGTGATGATTCCCGGAATCAACGACCATCACCTAGTTGAAGTGAATCGAGTCATTCGTGAAAAAGGTGCATTCCTGCACAACATCATGCCATTGATTTCTGCACCAGAACATGGCACACACTTTGGTTTAACCGGTCAACGCGGTCCCACACCCAAAGAACTCAAAGAAGTCCAAGACAACTGCTCTGGTAACATGAAAATGATGCGTCACTGTCGCCAGTGCCGTGCCGATGCAGTCGGATTATTGGGAGAAGACCGCAGCCAGGAATTTTCCAAAGATAAATTCTTGGAAATGACTCCAGAATATGACGTAGAACAACGCGCTACCGTTCACGAAGGCATTGAGAAGTTTAAAGAAGAAATTAAAGCAGCCAAAGACAAAGCGCTAGCCGGCAAGAAATTTGCCAACAGTCCTAAAGTCTTAGTTGCAGTAGCAACCAAAGGCGGCGGATTGGTTAACCAGCACTTCGGTCATGCTAAAGAATTCCAAATTTACGAAGTGGATGGTAATGAAGTTCGCTTTATCAGTCACCGCAAAATAGACCAATATTGCCAAGGTGGATACGGCGAAGAAGCTTCTTTCGAGTATATTATGAAAGCGATCGCAGATTGCAAGGCAGTTTTAGTTTCCAAAATTGGTAACTGTCCCAAAGAAAAATTGCAAGAAGCTGGTATACAGACTGTTGAAGCTTACGACGTAATTGAGAAGGTTGCTTTGGAGTTTTACGAACAACACGTTAAGGAATTAGGGAATTAGGGAATAGGGAATAGGGCATGGGGCATGGGGCATGGGGCGTAGAACAAAAATTATCCCCTATGCCGCCAGTCGCCTCCCGCCTACGGCACTGCCTCCCCAATGCCCAATGCCCAATGCCCAATGCCCAATGTCCAATGCCCAAAAGGAGAATAATCATGGCTTACAAAATTACTAGCCAATGTATTTCCTGCGATTTGTGTCTGTCTGTATGTCCTACTGGTGCAATTAAAATAGTTGATGGTAATCGCTGGATCGATCCTGAACTCTGCACAAACTGTGTTGGTAGCATTCATACAGTACCTCAGTGTAAAGCTGGTTGTCCCACTTGCGACGGTTGCGTTAAACAGACTACTGATTATTGGGAAGACTGGTTTGCCAATTACAACCGCGTAGTTGCAAAATTAACTAATAAACAAGATTACTGGGAGCGTTGGTTTCAGAGTTATTCCCAGAAATACTCAGAGCAATTACAAAAACATCAACCCCAAAAAATGGGAGTAGAATCCTAATAAAATAATTCATAATTCGTAATGGAAATTAAACTCAAAAATTACGAATTATTGAAGCTTAAAAGTTAAAGGGCAACGGAGCAGAGGGGCACAGAAAACTGACGCAATTAATCGCGTCTCTACTCCTAACTCCTAACTAATTCTTGTGAAATCAAATTAGAAACAATGGAAAAGAACTGCATCTATCTCGATAATAATGCCACGACCAAAATCGACCCGGAAGTTGTACAGGCAATGCTGCCTTACCTAACGGACTTTTACGGCAATCCCTCTAGTATGCATACCTTTGGCGGACAACTTGGTAAAGGTGTGAAAATAGCCAGACAACAACTTGCAGCCCTATTGGGAGCCGATGAATCAGAAATTGTCTACACCAGTTGCGGAACTGAGGGAGATAACGCCGCGATTCGGGCTGCACTCTTGGCGCAACCAGAAAAACGACACATTATCACCACCCAAGTAGAACATCCAGCAGTCCTGAATGTCTGCAAACAATTAGAAACCCAAGGTTACAGTGTTACCTACCTTTCAGTAAATCATCAAGGGCAATTGGATCTCAATGAATTAGAAGCCTCCTTGACAGGTAACACCGCGTTGGTAACAATTATGTACGCCAACAACGAAACCGGTACGGTTTTCCCCATTGAGCAGATTGGGTTAAGAGTAAAAGAGCAGGGCGCTCTCTTCCACGTCGATGCGGTGCAAGCGGTGGGTAAAATCCCCTTAAATATGAAGACTAGCACCGTGGATATGTTAACCCTGTCTGGTCACAAACTACACGCACCCAAAGGAATTGGTGCTTTGTATGTGCGACGCGGGGTGAGATTCCGTCCTTTGCTGCTTGGTGGACACCAAGAACGCGGACGTAGGGCGGGAACAGAGAATGTTCCGGCAATTATTGCCTTGGGCAAAGCTGCCGAACTGGAAATGTTACACTTGGAAGAGGCGACAAAAAGAGAAAGAAGACTGCGCGATCGCCTAGAAAAAACCATTATCGCCACCATTCCCGATTGTGTAGTTAACGGTGACCCTACGCAGAGATTGCCCAACACCACCAATATCGGCTTCAAGTACATCGAAGGTGAAGCAATCCTACTGTTGTTAAACAAATACGGTATTTGTGCCTCATCTGGTTCTGCCTGTACCTCAGGTTCACTAGAACCTTCTCACGTTTTGCGGGCAATGGGCTTACCCTACACCACCTTACATGGTTCCATTCGCTTCAGCCTTTCTCGCTACACCACAGAAGCTGAAATCGATCGAGTTATAGAGGTCATGCCGGGTATTGTAGAACGTTTACGTGCCCTCTCACCCTTCAAAAATGACGACGCAGGTTGGTTGCAAGGACAAGAGCAAGCACTTATGGGAGTTAGGAGTTAGGAGTTAGCAGTTAGGAGTTAAGAATATTAATGATTTCAAATTCATAACTCATCACTCCTAACTCATCACTCCTCACTCTTACTCACAACTCATCATTTCTAACTAATAAAAGTTATGTGGGACTACACAGATAAAGTATTAGAACTGTTTTACAATCCCCAAAATCAGGGAGAAATAGCAGAAGTCAGCGAACCTGGAGTTAAGGTTGCAACGGGCGAAGTCGGTAGCATTGCTTGCGGTGATGCTCTGAGATTGCACCTCAAAGTTGAGGTAGAATCTGATAAGATTCTGGATGCTCGCTTTCAAACCTTTGGCTGCACAAGTGCGATCGCTTCTTCTAGTGCATTAACCGAAATGGTCAAAGGTTTAACTTTAGATGAAGCCCTGAAAGTCTCCAACAAAGACATTGCAGACTACTTGGGTGGATTGCCAGAAGCCAAGATGCACTGCTCTGTTATGGGACAAGAAGCTTTAGAAGCGGCAATCTATAATTATCGTGGCATTCCTTTAGATAGCCACGATGACGATGATGAAGGCGCATTAGTTTGTAGCTGTTTTGGGATTAGCGAATCCAAGATTCGTCGCGTGATTTTAGAAAATAATCTCACTGATGCCGAACAAGTAACAAATTATGTAAAAGCTGGTGGCGGATGCGGTTCCTGTCTGGCGAATATTGATGATATTATTAAATCAGTAAGACAAGAAGCAATCGCACCGGATATCAACAATTACGGCGTCAAAGTTGCTACAGAAATTGTTACTTCTAAGGAGCGATCGCTAACCAACGTCCAAAAGATTGCCCTCATTCAAAAAGTTCTCGATGAAGAAGTTAGACCCGTTCTCATTGCAGATGGGGGAGATGTAGAACTGTATGATGTAGAAGGCGATCGCGTGAAAGTAATTTTGCAAGGTGCTTGTGGTTCTTGCTCCAGTAGCACAGCAACCTTGAAAATTGCGATCGAAGCCAGATTACAAGATCGTGTCAGCAAAAACCTTGTAGTCGAAGCAGTTTAGGAATTGCTGTAGAACTTACGTACTCTACAAATACGCCCTAATAAGCATCAGCTAAGAACGGAAAGTAGGATTTGAATCGAATAATTGTCTCCACTCAATGTTTCATACCAATTCGTCAACAGAAAGTTCCAGATTGAAATCAGCAAATCTAAATCAAATCTGACTTTCTTAATTACGAATTACGAATTACGAATTACGAATTGGTATCAGTCCTACTAACAACAGACAGCATATAGGCGAAAGTATTAAGCGCCTAATTGCAAATTCCGTCATTCAACTCGCTTCAAAGGAGACAAATATGAGTACACTGTACGACAAAATTGGCGGAAAAGCTACTATTGAGAAAGTAGTAGATGAGCTTCACAAACGCATTGTTGCAGATAACACCCTGAAGCCTTTTTTCGCTAGTACAGATATGGTGAAGCAACGTAATCATCAGATTGCTTTCTTCTCTCAGATATTTGAAGGGCCAAAAGAATACAGCGGCCGCGCAATGGACAAAACCCACACAGGTATGGCACTACAGCAATCACACTTCGATGCGATCGCCCAACACCTGAGTGAATCAATGTCTGTAGCTGGGGTATCGGCAGATGATACAAAGGCTGCACTAGATCGCGTCTCAAATTTAAAGGGCGCCATTTTGAACAAGTAATCGGACTTAGGCATTGATTGTTGACGAATAAATAAGTCAATTCCTACCAAGTCTTGCAAGCTGAAACACATTATGACGTATTTGTAAATTGCGTAATCTTCTTTGTTCTTTGTCAGAACAAATGACAAAGGACAAAGGACAAATAACAAATTACAAATTACAAATGACAAAAAGAAAACAAATTTAACCGCGAAATATATGCACTTACTTATCTATGTTTTGACTGTGGAGCGATCGCCACCAGCGATGTTCTACAAATCCTCACAGCCATAGCTCCGACAGGCGTGAGATCCTCAAACAAAAAAGACCCACCAACCAACCAATTGCAGGAAAACAAGAACAATGACTGACGAAAATATTAGACAGATAGCTTTCTACGGTAAAGGTGGTATCGGTAAATCTACCACCTCCCAAAACACCCTCGCAGCTATGGCAGAAATGGGTCAGCGCATCATGATTGTGGGTTGCGACCCCAAAGCTGACTCTACCCGTTTGATGCTCCACAGTAAAGCTCAAACCACAGTTCTTCACCTCGCTGCTGAACGTGGTGCAGTAGAAGATTTAGAACTCGAAGAAGTAATGCTCACCGGTTTCCGGGGTGTTAAGTGCGTAGAGTCTGGTGGTCCAGAACCCGGTGTAGGTTGCGCCGGTCGTGGTATTATCACCGCCATCAACTTCTTAGAAGAAGCTGGTGCTTACCAAGACTTAGACTTCGTATCTTACGACGTATTGGGTGACGTTGTGTGCGGTGGTTTCGCTATGCCTATCCGTGAAGGTAAGGCACAAGAAATCTACATCGTTACATCAGGTGAAATGATGGCGATGTATGCTGCTAACAACATCGCTCGTGGTATTCTCAAGTACGCTCACTCCGGTGGCGTGCGTTTGGGTGGTTTGATTTGTAACAGCCGTAAAGTTGACCGGGAAATCGAATTGATCGAAACCTTGGCTGAACGTTTGAACACCCAAATGATTCACTTCGTACCCCGCGACAACATTGTACAACACGCAGAATTGCGCCGGATGACCGTCAACGAGTACGCACCTGATAGCGATCAAGGTAACGAATACCGCGCACTAGCTAAAAAGATCATCAACAACGACAAGCTCACCGTCCCCACACCAATCGAAATGGACGAACTAGAAGCATTGTTGGTTGAATTCGGTATCCTTGATGACGATACCAAGCACGCAGAAATCATCGGTAAGACCGCTGCTGAAGCACCTGTTAAGTAAGCACTGATGTAGGAAAAGGAAAAGGAAACAATTGCATAATTTACCTTTTACCTTGTTTCTACCGATCACCTGTATCCCCCAAGGGGACTGCGAGTCCCCAACCCCACAGGGGACAACATTCCCCTTCCCTATCCCCGTTCCTTAGGAGCAATAGAGGCAAAAATGACTCCTCCAGAAAATCAAAACATCATCGAAGAAAGAAAAGAACTAATTAAGGAAGTACTAAGCGCTTATCCCGAAAAAGCAGCTAAAAAACGGGAAAAGCACCTAAGTGTATACGAAGAAGGTAAGAGCGATTGCGGCGTTAAGTCTAACATCAAATCTCTTCCTGGTGTAATGACCGCTCGTGGTTGTGCTTACGCCGGTTCTAAAGGTGTGGTTTGGGGTCCTATTAAGGACATGATCCACATCAGCCACGGGCCTGTAGGTTGCGGTTACTGGTCTTGGTCTGGTCGTCGTAACTACTATATTGGTACTACAGGTGTTGATACCTTTGGTACCATGCACTTCACCTCTGACTTCCAAGAACGCGATATCGTTTTCGGTGGTGACAAGAAACTCACCAAACTGATCCAAGAATTGGAAGTTCTTTTCCCCTTGAACCGTGGTGTCTCTATTCAATCTGAATGTCCCATCGGTCTAATTGGGGATGACATCGAAGCAGTAGCTCGCAACACATCCAAAGAAATTGGCAAGCCAGTTGTTCCCGTTCGTTGCGAAGGCTTCCGGGGTGTTTCTCAGTCCTTGGGACACCACATCGCTAACGACATGGTGCGTGACTGGGTGTTCACCAGAGCCGACAAAGAGAAGAAAGAAGGTAAGTTACAATTCGAGTCTACTCCCTACGACGTAGCAATTATCGGTGACTACAACATCGGTGGTGATGCTTGGGCTAGCCGGATTCTGTTAGAAGAACTGGGCTTGCGCGTAGTTGCTCAGTGGTCTGGTGATGGTACCATCAACGAAATGTTGATGACACCGAACGTAAAGATGAACTTGATTCACTGCTACCGTTCGATGAACTACATCAGCCGTCACATGGAAGAAGCTTACGGTATACCCTGTACGAAGTATGATTTAATGTGTTGTGATACCAGGATTTAGTCCACGTCTAACTTTGCTCAATTTAAACATTGTTCTAAATGGACTAAATTTTAAGACACATTTAAGACACAATGGAAAGCAAGGCACAGGACGTTTTTGAGGATTTCATTCCGCCAGCATCTACCGATGGCAGCTATCTAGGAACGCAGAAACACATGAAGGCTACTCGGCAGCATCTGGAACGCAAATTTGAGAAAGGTTTGGCAGACACTAAGGCTCGACTAAAAGCCGCTAAGGTGAAAGTGGGTTTGGTCGTGGCACGGGACACTATTCAATTGCAAGCATCGCTACCAATCAAACCGGGCGATCGCGACACTAATGGAACTGGTTATAAGCAGTACAAGATTTCGTTAAATATCCCTGCAAGTTTGGACGGATTGAAAACAGCAGAGGAAGAGGCACATGAGCTAGGCAAGCTGATGGCTCGTAAACAATTTGAATGGACTGAGAAATATCTTGGTAAAACTGCTAAGGTCGCCAACAGATCCCAAGCCCTTGCTGATATTTTGGAAGAGTTTGAAACTGAGTATTTCAAAACACGCAAATTAACAGAGAAAAGTAAACACACCTTTTCCTATTACAAGGACTATTTACGGCGATTGATTGGGTTAGATACTTTGTTGACACAATCGGAGATTGATGAAAAACTTGCACAGATGACGAGCGATCATGCCAAATACCACGCCGTAAAATCGTTGAAAGTTTTAAAATCAACTCTTAATTTAACTGGTTTCACCCTTGAGCAATTTAAAGCTACACAACCCAAAAGTCAGGCTAGGGACATTCCCAGTGATGAGGATATCATCAAATATTATGAATATTTTCAGAAGTATTCATTGACTAGGAGCTTGACAATCAAAAAGAATTGCTTAGACAGTTGGAAGATGTGGCAATGGGTGTATGGAATGCTTGCTACTTATGGATTACGCCCAAGAGAATTGTTTGTAAATCCTGAAATTAATTGGTGGTTGAGTCCTGAAAATAAAGATAATACATGGAAAGTTCACCCAGACACCAAGACTGGTTACAGAGAAGCTTTACCGCTACATCCTGAATGGGTTTACTTGTTTGATTTAAAAAATGTAGAGTATTTGGAACTGTTAAAAGCTCAAACTGATGACAGAACTAGTTTTATAGATATCAACACTATTCGGGTTAATTGCTCATCATGGTTTAGGCGTGTAAATATTCCGTTTACGCCCTATGACTTACGCCACGCTTGGGCAATTCGAGCGCATATGATGGGCATTCCAATTAAAGCTGCTGCTGACAATTTGGGGCATTCTGTAGAGATTCACACTGAGATTTATCAGAAGTGGTTCAGCTTGGAGAACCGGAGGAAGGTAATTAAACAGGCAGTAGATAAAAAGGATGACATGGATGCATTGAAGGAAGAGAATGCACGGCTCAGGGCTGAGGTGGAATATCTCAGGCAAGCTCTGGCACGGCATCAAGTCATTCAGGTGCTGTCTAATTGACCTTTTTTTTAGAAGGTGAGGGGGAGGGGCGATCGTCGTTGATGACGATCGCCCCTGAAGTTTTTGTACGCAATCGCTCACCGCTCGTTAGTTGAAAGTTTATTCAATTCCCTGATGAATGCCTCAATAGCCTTCCCTCCTGCTGACTGCCTCCCAATTTTCAGCTTGGCTAAAACACGATCGCGGGTTGGGGTGTAATCTGGTTGCACATAGTTACCTATGGTATTCTGTAACTCACTCTTCTCATGCTCTTGTGCTTGTGAAGATGAGTTAGTGACTTGATTGTGTAACTCTTCTCTAGCTTTCTGCAACTGTTCGTGTAACTCCTGGTTCTCGTGCCTGAGTGTCTTGATTTCAGAAGAAAGTTCCTTGATCTGGCTTTGGTTTTTCTGTAACTGTGCCTGTAACTCTTCTAGAATGGATTGATCGTTGCTTTGCTGCCTGGTAACTTCTTTTGGTGTCGTTACCGAGCTTTCAATCTTCCCCAGGCTGGCAACCTCCTGACGCAGTTCAGAGAGCGCTTGCCACAGCTGATCGACATCGGATATAGTTACAGATGATTTATCTGTAACTGGATTAGTTACAGTTACAGACTTGGGGCGTGATTCAGTTGGGACATTCAACAAGCCGGCTATTTCCTCCAGCTTGGCAGTAGTCAATTCTCCAGCCTTGCCAATATAGCGCTTGTGTAACTTACCTTGCTGCTTTCTGTAACCATACCAGTATTCGCCCTCTCTCCTGGCGGTGAATGGGGAGTCGTTGCCCACAGGAGAATAGCGAAAAGATTTGTGAGTTTCCAACCATTCAAACCATTGTGGTGATTTTAGGTCGATGGTTGTCCCCTCACCTGACTCTAATATTCCCTGCACCACTGAGCAGATTTTGTTACTCATTTTAGTTACCTAAAGTTATATGTAACTATTATATATGTAACTATTGCGGTTACATAAAGTTTGCGATATTAGCCAGGTAGAAAATTATTTTGTAATCTCTTAAGTTCTCTTCCAGAGGGAATTTCAGCGATTTTTACCGCGAAAAAATGCTTTTTTCAGTTGTTGGGGAATAGTCTGCCAATAGTCTGACTATTGGTAGCGCACAAGTACTGTATTCTCCTTATGTAACCGCTTTATACCCAGACTATAACAGGACTGTAGTCCGGTCTTGGTTGCACTTTAATGGGGTTATAGTCTTTGTATGGTCGAACTATAACCCCTCAATACTGCTGCTGTCCCTGTGCTTGTTGAGCATGATTTATTAACTATTGACAGTTACCTATTAGTTACATATGATAGCTACATAGTTGTTAGGTAACTGTTTGAGCGAGTAAGACGTAGTGCTGCGTCGCTCCCACTCCCTACCCACAGCTGATGCATAAATGATCATCTGTCCCAGAAATTGCACGATCGCTTTTGGGCGAAATCTGGTTCAATGATTCCAGATACCTGATGCTATTCAAAGTACTGCTTTATCCTTCACCTCGACCGTTGCCGTGATGCTGTTTGCTCAAGGATGCAGTTGGGGGAGACTGGGGGCCTGCTTATGCTGCCCCTTGGTCTTTGGTGGCAGCTTTTGCTTCTGCCTTATCCAAATATTCTTGAATAGCGATAGCTGCTAGTTGGCTCACTGAACGCTTTTCAGCCACAGCAAGACGTTTCAATCTTTCTTTGTCTTCTTGGCTAATAATTATGCTTAAGTTGGGACTTTTAGCCATTGCGGTTACTAGACTCTCTTCTCTTTAATCATACCCTGCGAGAATCTAATAGCCTAGTCTACTAGACTATAGCAACATCTACGTAACTATAGTAGACTCATTATAAATGCGCCCTAGTAACGGAGGCGGCCACCTGCGTTACTAGTACGACTTCCATCCAATCGATAAAGCAAAGCCACGATTAGGAGGCAATAAAATGATATCGCGTCGAAAGCTGCTGGTTAGTTTGCCAGCGGTGTTAGTTGCTGCTGTCAATCCAAAAAGGACTGATGACTATTCCCCACTACCCACTCCCCAATTCCGCATCGGTCAGCGAGTTAAAACCTGGTATGAACTGGAGAGATTCCCCAAACCAGTTGAGGTAACAGGCACAATTAAAGGTTTGTGGTGGCAGCCGGAGGGATGGCAAATTGAAGTTGGCTGGGTGTACCAAGTCTGGTTTCCACCTAATGACTTCTTAGGAAGCGATACCTACTGGGATGAGATACCAGAGTTTGACCTAGAACCTTGTTAACGCTGGGGAGTTTGACGCCGTGGACTCACGGTGTCAATGCCTCAAAGCATTACTGGCACCGTTTCAGAGGCTATTTGATGTCAACTTCAGTTTTATACTGACAACTTTAGGCAGGATCACCCCTCGGATCACCTCACTTCATATTCTGTAAGCCTTGATAGCAATGATTTACAGCCTGATTTTATGATTGGTATAAAAAAAAGAGGATCACCCCAGGATCACCCCTCGGATCACCCCACGAACGTAGATATAGCAAGCAATACAGCCAAAGGTGATCCTCAAACTGCCAAAAATCTCAAAAAAAAACTCCATGCATAGAATTTTTGAATCGCCAAGTCACTTTGAGGATCACCTTCGGCTGAATGCCTTGCTAGGCAAGAACTTTAGAGGTGATCCAGGGGGTGATCCTATTTTTTTTATACCAAGTTGTGATTTAAGCTTGAAAGGCTTTACTGACAAAGTATTCAGGATTATTAAGGGAGGTGATCCGAGGGGTGATACTTGAGGTGATCCTGGGGTGATCCTATTTTTTTTATACACACCTCTTGTTTGATCGCTTAATAGCTCCTGATAAGCATTTGAGACGTTTTTAAAGGTTATCCACTTAGTGTGTGAGAATTACACACTAAGTATACAAAGCCTTAATTTACACCGAACTTTTAGATACTTAGTGTGTGAGAATTACACACTAAGTGTTTAAAGCATTAATTTACACCAAGGTTGCAGACAAAAAAATAACCCCTGTCTGAGCCGGAGTTGTTTAACATTTTCAGAGCAACGAGGAATTGATATGTCACAAAGAGAGCAGTTTGACAAATTACTACAATACGCACGGCAAGACGACGGCTACATCAACGCTACTGAATGGTGCAAGCATTTTGGGTATCGACTTGACAAATGGAAGCGATTGCGAGAAACAAAAGCTAGATTAGAGTCTTTGAAAAATACAGAGTCAAATACTGAACCCTGCATTGTTGAGCGCGTAGGTAAAACTTGGGTGACATGGGTTCACCCAATCATGGCAGTTCACCTAGCCAGCTACTTTGATCCAGCCTTCAACGACCATGTAGCCGAGATTTTTGTCAGGTATACCACAGATGACCCAACTCTCGCCGCTGATATTGCCTTAAGGCAGGAAACGACCGAGGGGCTGAACATAATTAACAAGGTAGTCTATGAGCGCTACGAAGAATAAAAAGCAATCCATGCTTGAGCGGAGATTGCTTAACCTTTTAAAAACAAGGAGAATTATATGTCAAAAATAGAGCAATTTGACAAATGGGTGCAAGACGCACGGCGAGATGACGACTACATCAATGCTACCAAGTGGTGTAAGCATTTTGGGTATGACTTGAGGAACTGGAAACGATTGCCAGAAACAAAGGCTAGACTAACGGCACTTTCTGAAGAACTAGAAATTAGTCACTCGGTATCTAAAGAATTAATTTACACTAGTGGCAGAGGGAACAGGGCTGTTACTTGGGTTCACCCAATCATGGCAGTTCACCTAGCCAGCTACCTCGATCCAGCCTTCGCCAACTATGTAGCCAAGATTTTTGTCAGGTACGTCACTGCTGACCCAACTCTCGCTGCTGATATTGCCTCACGCCAAAACACAGTAGAAGGGCTGGATATCATCAACGAGGCAGTTCAGAAGCAGTACAGCCTCATTTTTGGGCGCGATTGGATCTGTGAAACAGATAAAATGAGGTTTGATTTCTTAGATAAAGAACCTTGGTCGAGACATCAACTTTCAGAGTCCAATTTAGTGTCTATTTTAAACAATAAATTTGGATTGCCTTGCAAAAGGCTTGTTGTAATTTATCCGATAAGTCAAGAGTTAATTGAAGACTTTTTGAAAGAGAAATATCCCAACACTTATCAGAGCGCGTATAAAATTCTTGAGGGACTTTCAAAACCGCGCCTATATATATCACTAGCTGATGAAGTTGCTTTATTTAGCTATTTCTTCCGAGAAATTAATGATTGGGTAAAAGAGAAAGGCGGCACTGATTGTAGCTTTTTGAGGTAGTGCCCGTGAACTACAAAAACGACCCCCAGTCGTTGACCAGGGGTCGTTTTTTGTACGCGATCGCTAACTCTCCCGATTGAACCTTAACCCTCAATCGAGTTGTCGTTGAACAACCGCTAACTTCCACAGGGCTGACTTCCGACTTCCAACAACTAGTTGATGAAGTTGTAAGTTGAAGTTGGAAGTTACTGCAACGTGCAGCGGCAACACCAGCCGTCTGCGATTACGTACAAAAACGTTGAGCGATCGCCCCACGTTTTTGTACGTAATCAAACGCCGGTCATCCACTGTTTTTTTTATTGGCAGTAACCCTCAATCGAGTTGTCGTTGAACAACTGTTAGGTCATCAAAACTTCTTTAGCAGTCAGGCGTAATTCTGGGAAAGTGGGAGAGGATATCAACTCATCTCCCCTAAACTGAGCTACTTGATATTCACCTTCAATCAGGGAATAAATTGATAGGGTTGGCAACTTGGGATTGCCGATAAATCTCCTACCGCCTACTCCCAAGTAATCTATGATCCAATACTCAGGAATTCCTATGGCTTCGTAGTCACTAACTTTATTCCCGTAATCAACACCCCAGTTAGTGCTAACGACCTCTGCGACAAAAGGAACCGATGCGGCTTGGGTCACAGTCGATTGTTTCTGCCATAGCGATTCATTGGCTAGATTGTCAACATTTAACAGCAGGATGTCAGGGCAGTAGCCAGAGTCTACCATTGGTGGTTTAACAAAAGCATTTTTAGAGATGACGTAGGGTAGGTTCCTCCTAATTATCTCTACTGTTAAGTTGCGACTTAGTAGCGCGATGATGAGTTCATGTTCACCTACGGGCTGATTCATTTCTACAATTGTTCCGTTGTGCAGTTCATAGCGTACCCCTGTGTCGGGATACCATTCCGCGAATTGTTCAAAAGTTACTGGGGCTGGCAAGACTTGAACCATATCCACGCTCTCTTTGTGTCATAGCTGTTATTTTAGTCATTGCATTAGGGTAATAATTTTAGAAGTTGTGAGTTGAAGTTGAAAGTCACTGCAACGTGCAGCTGCAAGTCCAGCACTAGGCGATTATGCATAGGGTTCTACAAAAGTACACGGCGTAAATCGTCCGTAACGCGATCGCCCTCGCGGAGCCTTAACCCCCCGCCGGAGAACATCCGTAAACAGTGGCATGGTTCTAGACTTACGGAAACTTTCAAAGTTTCCTTGCGTTCTGGAATGCATTTACATTTCCCACTGCTTGGATCTCTTAAGGTTTCCCCGATGCGAAACGTAAATGAAAATACTTTCGCTAACACGTCCCGTACTTTGGAAACGTTATACCTTTCCCTATGTCCTGGAAGCATCCAAGAACATCAAGACAGTTTTCAAACCCTATAGGGGTTCTCAAGTATCGGGAACTGTTTGGGATGATTTTTAATTCACGCTAATATTTTTTCGGCAAGTATACTTGTGACTGGTTTAATATTTGCTTTAATTGCAGTGCCAGCAATGGAGTTACTCTCTTCGACATTAACCCCAAAGAAACCAAGTTCACTGATCAACACCCAGAAAAACCTATCAAAAACTAACGCAAGGGTTTAACCCTTCCGCTGAAAAAAACACGTAAACAATAAAGATAAAAACCTAATAGGTTTAGCCAGAAACGTCTACGGATTTTAAAGGCAGTCTAACCACGGACTCATAGCCCAAAGGACAAGGCGTGAATCTCACTCAGTTGGTGGCGACTACTATACTTGTCCATAGAACATTTTTCTAGCAGGTTAACCTGTTTGAAAAACTTTCTCTACTTCTGACAAATTTTTTGAATGCTTTCTTCGACCCTAGTCCCAAAGAAAGGGATACGTCGTAGTAGCTCTATAGCCGCGCACTCATACAGCTCTAACCCTTGAGTGCAGCAAGTCATTACTCCGTTGCATCCTGACGCAGACCGTACAGCAGTCCTCACCAAAATCAAAGTTTTGCAACGGCAGAGCGTGGCTTGCACGAATCTTGCGGCCGCACAAGGTAAACCAAGTTTGCTGACCCGGCTTTTCAGTGTCCATTAGATGCAGTGCCTTGTTTTGGCTCATTCGTCTTCCTAGTACATCCATACCAAATACACTTGCGTTTAAAACAAGTGTATAAACTTTGACAGGTATCCTGCAAGTTGTTGCAAAATTTTGCTGGACAACATTTGTTATCCGGCTGCAAATTTTGACTTATGCACCACTGTTGCATCTCCAGTCGAGGGTTAAGGCGCGATTACAAATTCATTTGATCGTGCAGCTAAAACTTCACACCTCTTTACTCCAGTAAGCCACAGTTGGCAAATCAAATTACCGTTACACTAGGGTTTTGGATGTTTAAACCACAAGCTTTAAGACAAAAATAAGCCACGCAAAACGCAGACTTGTAAAACTATTGATATATAACGGTTTTAGGCTTTAATCTACCATATACCCTGGCTAGAATACAATTTCTTCGGCCCCACCAAGATTGCTGAATCCTTACGGGAAATCGCTTCTAAGTTTGACGAGAAAATCCAAGCAAACGCTGAGAAGGTAATTGCCAAGTATCAGCCAACAATGGATGCGATCGTTTCTAAGTATCGCCCCCGCTTGGAAGGTAAGACCGTTGCCATCATGGTTGGTGGTCTACGTCCTCGCCACGTTGTCCCAGCTTTCCAAGACTTGGGCATGAAGATGATTGGTACAGGTTATGAATTTGCTCATAACGATGACTACAAACGTACCACCCACTACATCGAAAACGGCACCATCGTTTACGATGACGTTACCGCTTACGAATTCGAGGAATTTGTGAAGGCACTTAAGCCAGACTTAATTGCTTCTGGTGTGAAAGAGAAGTACGTCTTCCAAAAAATGGGTCTACCTTTCCGTCAAATGCACTCTTGGGATTACTCCGAACCTAGCGATCGCTCTTACAAGTCAATTAAATCAATATTTTTTAGCCACCAGAGAAAAAAGAGCCTATTTCTAGCCTAAATGCAAGTTACAGGATTATTTACTAACACTCTTTTTTAATGCTTCAGACAGTATAACTCTTATAGAGTCTGGTTTTTAAATTTCAAAAGCATTTTGCTCAAATAAAAACTGTTAAATAAAAGACTATTTTAAATGACAATTTTTTAGATTAAATGCCTAAATCTTTTTTGTCTAGCGTAAAGACGCAAATAATAACGCAAAAATTCTGACTTTTGCTAGTCTGTAAGGTGATACTATAATGTTCGTCTAAGTTAAACTCGCAACGCATCACGCATAAAAATCACTAACTTTGGAAGTACCTGAAAAAATTCTTTTTCGTTGTTAAATTGGTGAGTTTCAAGAAAGATATTGTTACTCGTAGATATTTCAATAATTTCCATCACACAAGCTCCTGACTCCCAAACTGTCACTCTACCAAGATGTAATAAACTTTCAAAATCAAGACACATAGCTGAATTATCGCTAGGTTGACAGTATGTCAGCGTGTATTTCAGCTGATAAGCAGCAAAACGTGACATTAATCCTAGTTGAAATCGGTCAAAACCTCGTTCTGAAATTAGTTTTGTTAATGGATTGATACTCATTTATGATTACAGAAGTTTTCATTTGCTGTGACTATACATTACAGGGCGGCCGCATCTAAATTGCTCTCGAACGCAACGAAAGTTAAGAACCAATGAAAAAATCGGGATTTCGCGTTTAATTATTTTTTAAGGCCCAAAGCTATCGCCTAAATTTCTCGCAATAAGCAAGGGTTAATGACATTATTTTTAGCTCTATTGAGAATATACTTTGCTTATTGACATGATGCGGCCGCCCTGCTACACATTAGTAGCTTCAAGTTAGGATATGATACTTTACACTAATTTTTACTTTATCAATGACAATTTTGACCGTAGAAACCTTATGTTCAGAAGCTGCCATATTCTCAGCAGCCGAGTCTTTACATCCAGAACCTTTGCTATATGGTGTGACTGATGGTAAGGCTGTCGGGACATACTTGGAACAAAAATTTAGACTTTATCTCAAACAGCGATATGAATTTGTAGAGGGTAATTCTGCAAGCGGTATTGACTTTCCAGGGTTACTTGTAGATGTGAAGGTAACAAGCATTCGACAACCACAATCATCATGTCCTTTCAAATCTGCACGACAAAAGATATTTGGACTTGGGTATTCGCTGCTGATTTTCGTCTACGATAAAACAGACAATAGCACGAACCACACAGCAACCCTAAATATTTTGCATACTATTTATGTAAGCGCCGAAAGAACCGCAGATTTTCAGATGACTCGTGGAATTCGCAATATCATAGCAAACGAAGGTAATAAAGATGATTTAATTGCTTTCATGCTCGATCGCAATTTACCCGTTGATGAAATTGAGGCAAGCAACATCGCCGATGAAATTATGAGCAATCCACCTGTACAGGGTTTTGTGACTATTTCCAACGCTTTGCAATGGCGACTCCAGTATGGAAGAGTAATAGAACGTGCTGGTCAAGAAGATGGTATAATTCCTGTTTACAAAATTAATCCATGACTCATACTGCACATAAAACAAAGATAGAGTACGGAGATTTTCAGACACCATTAGAATTAGCTAATAAAGTATGTAAGAAGCTAGTTGAACTTGGCATAACACCAGATATTATAGTTGAGCCAACGTGTGGAGTTGGTAATTTTATTGAAGCAGCTTTAGATTCATTTCAATCAGCAAATAAAATTTTTGGAGTTGAAATCAATTTTGACTATTTAAATCAAGCTCAAACAAAAGCTAAATTTGTTAGTCAGAAAAAAATTCAAATTATATATGGGGATTTTTTTAAATTTGATTGGTCATCAATTATAGAAAACTCAAATGATGAAATCTTAGTCATTGGTAATTTACCTTGGGTAACAAATTCGCAGCAAGGTAGCATTGATGGAAAGAATTTACCAAATAAGAGTAATTTCCAAAAGTATTCTGGTTTAGATGCAATTACAGGTAAGAGTAATTTTGATATATCTGAATGGATGTTAATTCACGTTGTGCGATGGCTACAAAAGCGTGAAGGTTATTTAGCGATTTTATGTAAGAGTTCTGTTGCTAGGAAAACATTAACTTATATTAGTTCTCAAGAATTACATCTTGCTTACTGTGCAACTTACAAAATAGATACAAAAAAATATTTTGATGCTATTGTTGATGCGTGTTTACTGCTATGTAAATTTGACTCAAATTCACAAAATTATTTCTGTGATGTATTCAGTAGCCTTGAAACTTCTAATTATTATCGAATAGGTTATTGGAATGATGTACTTGTCAGAGATATTATTACATTTGAAAAGCTACAAAATCTCTACGATAAAAAATCAAAAATAAAATGGCGCTCTGGCATTAAACATGATTGCGCCAGTGTGATGGAATTTCGCAAAATTAACAACACTCTGATTAATGGATTGGGAGAAGCTGTTGATATTGAAGAAACATATATTTTTCCTTTGCTTAAAGGTTCCTATGTAGCTCAAAATAAAACAAAGGTTACTGATAGATATGTTTTAGTAACTCAAAGATTTGTGGGTGAATCTATCGAACATATTAAAGATTCTGCTCCTAAAACTTGGAACTATCTAGAAGCATATTCACAATACCTAGACAAAAGAAAAAGTAAAATTTATCAAGATAACCCTCGATTTTCGATTTTTGGTGTAGGTTCGTACACTTTTGCACCTTGGAAAATTGCAATTTGTGGACTTTATAAGAAATTGGACTTTAGATTGATAGGTAAGATAGGAGAAAAACCTACTGTTTTTGATGATACAGTTTACTTTATTAGCTTTGATGATGAAAAAGTTGCATGTAAAACTTTTGAACTTTTGACTTCTTGGATAGCAAAAGACTTTTATTCGTCTCTAATTTTTTGGGACGAAAAGCGCCCAATCAAGTCTAGTATTTTAAATAAATTAAACTTGGCAGCTTTAGCAGAAGCATCTGCTTGATTTTATATAGACGGAAAAGTATTTGGCTTTGCACTGTGTGTTTAAAGATGTGAGTATAATGCTATGAATGGCAAAATCAATGACCAGGATACAGATTCTGACGTAGATATATCCAATTTCTGAATCTTTGTTAGCAATCTCTAAAACTGACTATGCTTATGCTGTTGCCTAAATATTTAAATATTACTGAATTGCTGAACAATTGTCTGTACAATTGCCAAAATAGCTCCTACGTTATCCAAGTAATATCTTTGTTTATCAAGCAAAGCTACTTTTTGTGAAAGTTGAAGAAACTGCCATACTTCTCCTGTTGTCACGCATCCATACACAGGTATTTCTGCTTGTCCAGATGAACGATTGAATAAATCTGCCGCGACCATTTGGGCGATGCACTGTCCTAACCCAGCTTCAATATCATTTTTCTTCGCTTCCACAACAGTGAGAATTGGACTTCGCAACGGTGGTAATGGTGGAGCTATTGCTAAAATAAAATCACATTCCCCAATCAAACCCTGTGCAGGATCGACATCAAGTCTTTGTCCAGAGAAAATAGCCAAGCTATTTTGGCTCAGATCCCGACAGGTTAATAAAATCGGTACAATAATAAATTCGCTTCGAGCCTTTTCACTAATTAGAGCTAATTGGGTTCGCTTTCCTAAAGTTTCATTTAACCAAGAAGGAATGGAAACAGGTGTAAGTTCAGGAAATAAATCGGCTTCTTGGGTAGTAATTCCCAAAACAGCCGCAGCTTTTTCTAAAGTAAAGTCGCTGTACGCCATAGTTTTGAACTGCTTTGAGTTTATGACGTTTTTTAAACGCAAAGGTACGCGGAGGTTAGCGCGGAGGTACGCAGAGGTTTTTTAAAGATAATTAGGCGCATCTTCATAGAGAATTGGTATAAGGAGATATTATACCGTTTATAATTGGCTTTGCCATAAGCATCGCTTCAAATTGCTAGACTTAATTTATATAGATAAATTGGAAATTATGCCTTATAGTCAGTTTACAAATATCAGTAAAGTGAAAGAAGCTTTCCGGTTAAAAACACAGGAAGGTGGGCGATTTCTTCCTGTCATCGAAGGCATTGAAGTATCTGCGACACTGAGAGCATATCTTGAAGAAAGAACGAGATTCTATCTAATTTGTTGTAATTGTTTAATTTTTTCTATCAACAGACTAACTTGAACGGATTTGTTACGAAACCAGTCTGTTGACCAAATGCGGTGAATTTTCCAACCAAGCCTTTCAAGTACTTGTTGTCTGAGGCGATCGCGATCTCTGGCAGTAGGCGAACTATGATAAGATGCACCATCACACTCAATCCCCAGTAAAAACTCACCAGGGCGATCGCTATTGACTACACCAAGGTCAATCCGGTATCCTGAGCATCCAACTTGGGTGCGGATAGTGTATCCCTGCTGGACTAAAGCATGGTAAACATCTTCTTCAAATGGCGAGTCAAACTTAAGCGTATCTGTGTAAGAGTTACCTTGTAGTCGTTCTCCACCACTTGCTGCGTATTCCAAGTAATCATGTAGTAATTTTACACCTTTGCTTTGGGCGCGTGTTTTGTCGATGTCACCAGCCACAATAGAAGAAACAAGTGTAATTTTACTTTTTGCCCGCGTCACAGCGACGTTGAGCCGTCGTTCTCCACCTTGCCGATTTAAGGGGCCAAAGTTGAGATAAAGCTTACCTTGAGAATCACGAGCATACCCAACGCTGAGTATAATGGCATCTCGCTCATCACCCTGAACGTTTTCTAATGCTTTCAGAAAAAACTGAGGTGAGTTATCACTGCAAAATGTCTCCAGATTAGGATATTCTTTCTCCAAAATCTCAATTTGCTCCCGAATCGCATCGGCTTGGTTTTCGCTAAAGGCAATAATACCAAGGGATTGTTCTGGAAACCGTTGAAAATGCTCCAATGCCAACTGAGCAACCACTTGAGCCTCGCGTCGATTATCTGTGCGTCCACTGCGATCGTAAACGCCATCAGGAACGTGTCGGAACGATACCCCCAAATCTGAATTTTGAACTGGATTTGGAAATGTAACTAAATTGTCGTCATAAAAATGATGGTTGGAGAAAGCAATCAAACGCTCATCTTGACTGCGGTAGTGCCATTTCAGTGTGCGTCCAAACATAAACCTGGAACATTCATCTAAAACGCTTTCATAGCTTGCATCATCTTCATCATCGATATCTTCTTGGCTATCTCTGGTTGCAAAAAATGATGTGGGAGGAAGCTGTTTATTGTCCCCAATTACAATCACTTGATTACAACGGATAATTGAAGGGACAACATCCTCAGTCCGAAGTTGAGATGCTTCATCAAAGATGAGAACATCAAAATGAACTACATCTGGATGTATATATTGACTAACAGAAAGTGGACTCATCATCCAGCAAGGCTTTAAGGCTTTGACGAGATTTGGTATTCCTTTTTGTGTGTCGTTAAGAAGTTTACGAATGGGTAAATGTCGGCTTTTCTTATTCGCTTCTTTTTTCAAGTTTTGCAACTCAGCTAGAGCAAGTGAAGTCTTTTCCCAGTTTTGCCAGCGTCGGACATGAAGCTGCTTTAAACGTTCTTTAGCAGTATCTAGTTGCTTAAAATCGAGTTTAGAAAACTCCTTTATTTGTCGTTCATGTACTTCTGGGTTAAAATTCTTTAACTCAGGTTTTTTGGCAAGAATAGCATCAAGGCATATTTGATAAATTCGCTTTTCTAAAACGGGGAACCATTGCTCTGGTTTGATTTTATTTTCACGTAAAGCATCTAAAAACTTATTATTACCCAGATTTTCGAGTTTTTGATAAGTTTCTTTATAAGTCAGCCATTCTTGAAAATAAGGCAGTTCTGATTGAGCCAAGTTTAAGAATCTTTCTAGCTCGACAAAAGTAATTTGATTACGAGGTAAGTAAGAATCTGTGATGTCACCTTCATCAAAGTGTGATAGCAGGAAATCTAATCCTTGTCTAATACGGTGATGGGCTGATTCATATTTTTTAACTAATTCAGTCAGTTCGCGCCGTTTAGAAGGAGAATTTAGAATGCGCTGGACTGAATCAGCAGAAAGCGAATACTTTTGTAAGCCAGTCAACCAACTTAAAGCTTGTTCGATTTCTTTTAACTCTGCTTCAGTAGAAACTTCCGGGTTAAATAAAGATCCAAAAACCTGACGAGGCTGGTACTCAATTTGACGTAACTTATTTCTTACAGACTCAATAGGATTAGGTTTGTTGTCGCGCAATGCATCTAAGAAATTTTGGACTCCTAAACTTTCTAGTTGCCTATAGATTTCTTTATAAGTCAACCATTGGCGGAAATTGGGTAAATCGGATTCAGCTAGGTTTAAAAAAGTTGCCAGTTCGGTAAATAAAATTTGATTATGAGGCTGATATTGCCCAATAACATCATTCTCATTAAAGTATGAGAATAAGAAATCCATACTCTGGCTAATATCTTTAGGAAGGGATTCAAGCTTCTTAACTAATTCAGCTAATTCGCGTCGTGTAGAGGGAGAATTTAGAACCTGCTGGACTGAATCTCTAGGAAGCGAATACTTCTGTAAGCCAGTCAACCAACTTAAAGCTTGCTCAATTTCTTTTAACTCTGCTTCACTAGAAACCTCCGGGTTAAATAAAGATCCAAAAACCTGACGAGGCTGGTACTCAATTTGACGTAACTTATTTCTTACAGACTCAATAGGATTAGGTTTGTTGTCGCGCAATGCATCTAAGAAATTTTGGACTCCTAAACTTTCTAGTTGCCTATAGATTTCTTTATAAGTCAACCATTGGCGGAAATTGGGTAAATCGGATTCAGCTAGGTTTAAAAAAGTTGCCAGTTCGGTAAATAAAATTTGATTATGAGGCTGATATTGTCCAATAACATCATTCTCATTAAAGTATGAGAATAAGAAATCCATACTCTGGCTAATATCTTCAGGAAGGGATTCAAGCTTCTTAACTAATTCAGCTAATTCGCGTCGTGTAGAGGGAGAATTTAGAACCTGCTGGACTGAATCTCTAGGAAGCGAATACTTCTGTAAGCCAGTCAACCAACTTAAAGCTTGCTCAATTTCTTTTAACTCTGCTTCACTAGAAACCTCCGGGTTAAATAAAGATCCAAAAACTTGACGTGCTGGGTAATTGCTTTGATATAGTTCGTTCCGTGCAGCTTGTATTTGAACCGCTTGTGCTAAATCACGTTTTAATTCGTTGTGAGAAACTTGCCCTTTTTTAATAATTAGTTTCTTCAAAAGCTTGACATCACGCCTGTATCTGGAGTTAAAAATTCTAATCAGCCAAAAGCGGCTATATTTCTGATATCTATTCGCTAAAGCAGGTAATTCTGAAGAGAATAATTCAGGATGATATTTTTGTTTTAAAAGTGGCTCCTTTTCTACCAAAATTTGAATATCTGCTTTCATTTTACTGAAGGCACTCTGACCGATAGAAATATCTAATTCAGCCCAATTATTGGGTAAATTAGATGGAGCTTGCAATATATGTTTAAGAGCAGGAATGCAAACTTCCATATCTCCCAGATTCAAGAAAGGCTTAATATTAAGAATTCTTTGAAGCTGCTGGCTAGCTGTCTGAATCCAAGAAATTGCTTGTTTAAATTTATTAATTTTATTATTTATTTCTAATTCCAGCGTATCAGAGCAGGAATTTAAAGTACTTTGTACCCAAATAGTTGTTTTTTCTCCTCTTAAAAATGGAAGAAATGAAGAAAGCCGAGCCAGCAAATTTTGTGCTTCTTGCGAAAGCTTATTTTTTTCAATCTCTTGAATGTCTGTTTTTAGAATACTGAAAGCATACTGAGCAATTGCTATATCTACTCCAGTCCAGTTATCAGGTAAATTAGGTGGAGCTTTCAATATATGCTGAATAGCAGGAAAGTAAGTTTCTACATTTTCCAAATTCAATAAAGGTTGAATCCTTAGAATAATTGCAATCTGTTGGCTAGCTGTCTGAATAAAATAAATTGCTTGGTTAAATTTATTGATTTTATTATTTAATTCTAACTCCAGCATTTCAGAGCAAGAATTTAAAGTACTTTGTGCCCAAATGGTTGTTTTTTCTCCTCTTAAAAATGGAAGAAATGAAGAAAGCCGACTCAGCAAATTTTCGGCTTCTTGCGAAAGCTTATTTTTTTCAAGCTCTTGAACGTCTGTTTGCAGAATAGTGAAAGCATACTGAGCAATTGATATATCTACTCCAGTCCAGTTTTCTGGAAGATTGGATGGCGCTTTTCGTATGTAGTCTATGGCTGGATAACACTTATCTAAAGACTCTAAATTCAATAACGGTTTAACTTGGAGAGTCTCTTGTAATTCTTGACTAATGTTTTGAATTGAAAAAATTGCTTGCTGAAATTCCTCTATTTTCTGTGTAATTTGCAATTCCATTTCATAGGAATAAGAATCTAGAGAACTTTTTTCCCAAATAGTTGTTTTTTCTCCTGTAAAGAAAGGAACAAATTTTGCTAATTGATTTAATAAGTCTTCTGCCTGTTGTAATCTACTAACATTCCATTGGCTAAAGTTGGAAAATATGACATTAATATTGGGAACTGCTTCGCGTTCTTTTTTCAAAAGTTCACCAAATATCTCAAAAGGTGATTTATCTAGAGGCTGTTCTTTAGTATGTAAACTTGTCAGATATAATTTTAGCGATTGACGATTAGAAACAAGCTGCTCAAACAAACCGTGATAATTTTCTGCTCCGTAAATTTGTTTGATATATTCAATAGTTTTTGATAAATTATTAACAAGTTCCCGCTTATCTGTTGTTCCACTATGGTGGAGATTAAGACATATATGAGCTAAACCACATTCAGCCATACGCTTATAAACCACACTTAGCGCTGTTTCTTTTTCTGCAACTAATAAAACTGATTTGCCATCGCCAACTAGTTCAGCAATTATATTTACAATAGTTTGACTTTTGCCCGTTCCTGGTGGTCCTTGGACAACAAAGCTAGAACCAGATTTTGCTGCTTCAATCACGACTTGCTGGCTAGAGTCAGCATCAAGAATTTGAAATATTCGCTCAGGTTTAACTTGTGAATCTAGAGCAGATGCAGGTATGGGTTCTCTATAGTTAGACTGATAGGTAGTTAAATCACCACTAATTGCTTGCAAAATTGGGTGATCAAAAATTAGAGTTTCATTTTCGATAATGTCCCGAACCATTGCAGCTTTAGCATAAGAAAACAGTGAGAGAAATACATTCTCTTTAATTTGCCATGTCTTCTGTTCTGCTAATAGCTCCTCAATTTCAGCAATAATTTCGTCATAAGTTAGTGTTTGTATAGCTTCTACCTCTGGAAGCTCAATCCCAAAAGTTAGCTTTAACTTTTGTGTCAGCGTTGGATTTAATACAACATCTTCATCTAATATAGATATTTTATAAACATCTCTTCTAGGTTCTTTAATTAACTCTACAGGAACTAAAATTAGTGGTGATACCAAAACATCTTCTGGCTTATCCTTGTCCTTGTCATACCAAGTCAACGTTCCCAGCGCCAGAAATAGGCTGTTTACCCCTCGTTCTTCAAATGAGCGTCGTGATTCAAGACGCAATTTATTCAGTCGTTTCAGTTGTTCACTGCCTCTTTGACGAGTAATTAATTCAAGAGGATTTCTTTGTGCTGATAATGCCTTGGTATTTCTGGACTGAATAATATCCTGATGTTCGCCATCAAGTATTTGAAAATCAAGCGATTTCTTATCTTCTGTCAGATTTTTGAAGAGAACATCTGGTTCTTCTGTCAGAATTTCTAATATTCGAGGACTATCTTGCCGAAACTTGATGAGAGGATTTCGTCGTCCTAAGTCAGCCAGCCCAGCTTTCCACTTTGCAATTTTTTGAGCAAGGTTTTGTTGAGAGTCTGAAGCTGACTGTCGCATACTCGTTTTTTCGTAGATAGACCTACTGTTATTATACTGGTCTTTTACTGCGTGAGTATTTGCCGCGATCGCTACCCATTAATCCGAATCATGTCTGTCAAAATATTATCCAAACTACCATTGACTTGAATGCGATCGATCTTCTCTGCAATGCGTTCTAAAACTTCAAGTTCCTTGAGACGCAAGGCTACGGGGTTATCCTCCATTACTTTGGCTGTGTTTAACATACTGCGGGTAGCTGCGGTTTCTTCTCTGCGTCTGACTACGTTGGCTTGAGCGGCTTTTTCTGCTTCGACTACTTTGCTCAAGATCGTCTTAATCTCGCCAGGTAAAATAATGTCTTTGACGCCTACAGAATCTACTTCGATTCCATAGTCTGCGGTTTTCTGGCGGATGTATTCAGATATACTTCTGTCAATTGCACCTTTATCTTCTAATAAGGCGTCTAAGTTGCGTTCGCCGATCGCACCACGCAATGCAAATTGTAATTCTTTGTATAAGAAGCCGGAAATATCTGATAAGCCGCTTTTTGCTCTCAATGGATCTTGGATACGGAAGCCAGCCGTCAAATTTAACCGCAGAGGTACTTTATCCTTAGAAAGGATATCTTGACCTGATACTTCCATATTTTGTAGTCTCAAGTCGATGGTTTCGGTTTGAAAAGAGCGTCCAAATAACCACCAAGCGTGTACCCCTGGCGATCGCTGTCCTTGAAATTCTTGATTAATATATAGTAGTGCAATATGCTGTGCGGGTACTTGGCAAATATGCAAACAGTTGCGACTGAGCAGTTTCACTTCTGCTGAACCCTCAACTAACTCAGCCACTAAGCGAGACTCTAACTGAGCATCGGCGCTGATGTCGATAATTTCCACCTCAACACCTTGCCAAAACAACTTGCGGCTGGTGGGTGGCAAAATAGAAATCACCTTACCTCGATACCGCACAATTGCAACTTGCCAATTCAGTAATTGCACTGCTTGGCAGTAGGCTGCAACAAAATCAGGATGTTTTTCAATTAGTACATCTTCGAGGGGAAAGTCTGGGTTAGGCACAATTCGGCTGAGAGTCCGGACTGAAACATCCCGATCTACTGACCAAAAAGCATACTCTCCAGGTTCTAAAGGTCGCACAAAATCATTTTGCACGTATAGTAAACCAATTTCATACTCGGAAATTTGAAACTTTTTCAGTCCATTCAAGGCGATTTTACGTAGTTGCTGCACAAAAGAACTAGGCAATTCTAAACTTTCTTCTAAGTTGAAGAGATGAGATTCTACCTCAATAAAACCACGCCAAAAAGCCATCAATTGATTTGGTGCAACGCTTATCCAATTCTGACCACAGCGTACTAACGCAGCTTGATTATATGCAGTTCTGATAATCAATAAATGTTGTTGCAGTTCAGGCTGATGATTGCGTAACAACAGTTCTAGGTTTTCAATCTGAGCTTGTGGCTGATTGAGGTCGTAGATTTTGACTTGCCAATGGCCACCAAAATAAGTGTGTGTACCAGGCTGTAAAATTTTCTTGAAGTCACTGCGGTGATATAAGATGCCGATTTCATTAGGTTTGATATAAAATGTTTTCCACATAGTAATTTGCATAGATAATTTGAGTGATACCTTAGGTAAGTTGCACTAACACAACCAGCTAAGAAGATTTAATCAAGACATTTATAACCTTGCTTGAAACTAAATACCACCTGTGATTTACAGCAATTTTCAGGTAAATAGACCACGCAGTAGGGGCACAGCAATGCTGTGCCCCTACAACAGATGTGGTTCAAATACATGAAAACTGCTGTAAATTACAGTTTCACAGGTGACACCAAGCTAAAGGATTTATTTTAGCTGCTTGTAGTATTATAATACAAAAATTTTAGACTCTGCTAATACAAGTGTTTACAGTTGAGGTGCGGGCAAAAGTTTCTCCAGAACTGGATTAAGATTGCTGTTACTTTCCCCAGACTCCTGGAGAAAGATAACTGCCCTCAAATATGCCGTTCATTTTGCCAATCGAGAATCTCCGTAGAGAAATCGACTGTGGAAAACAAAGGGACATACTCAAGTGAAAGAAAAATACAGTTGCGCTGGCTCCTTGACTGTAGCTATCAAACATCACTTTAGGAGTGATGAGCGACAGCAGAACACTTGCACCGCAGAGTTTGGAAAATGACGGAATCGAACCGTTTTGGGATTTCTCCCGTGCCATATTGGCTACCTTGACAGGGTAGTGTCTTTTGACCCGGACAGGGTTGGGTGAAAGTATAGGAATCGAACCTACAACACATCGATTATGAGTCGATCGCTCTAACCAATTGAGCTAACTTCCTTTGGCGTTTGATACAGGACTCGAACCTGCGACACATCGATTATGAGTCGATCGCTCTGCCAACTGAGCTAATCAAACAATGGTATAGTTTCAAGCACTCGGCGACATACGCTCATACCAAAGGTTAGCGCACCAGTCAGGCAGATAGAACCTGAACCATAGCTTTGTAACTTTGTTACTATCCCGCTCCAAATTTAGCATAAAGGGATTGGGGATTGGGGATTGGGAATTGGGCTTCAATCTGGAAAAGCTAAACCAGTCATGGGGTCACGAATATATAACCCTAATGTGAGACTACGAATTGCTTCATCCCAAACGGGTATTAGTTGTTCTGCTTGATCTGCCCAATAATCGAATGTAATCAAGCACTGAACATTCGACCCCAAACCGATACAAATCCGGGAAAAAGCTTCCCTTGGTTCTTCTTGAGTGTCAATAAACTTAATCTCTGTCCAGACAATTTTGGCGGTTTGGCGCTTGACGGTAATAATTTCTCCCTTTTCAATGGGGTTGCGACTGTCGTCTTCTACCACTTTCTTTAAGGTAGATTTGAGGGGAAACTCGCTCCAATCACGGGGGGGTAACTGATTGAAAGATACTTCCAGACAGCAATCATCATTGGGCGGTTTTTTATCGACGAACTTGAAAGATTTTTCTTGTGGTTCAAAAACCCAATCTTGGGGGACATTGAAGCGAACAGCCCCGCGATTGGCGACGAATATTTTGTAGCCTGATGGAGATTCCCAGCGATGGTCAGGCTTTAGTTCAAGCGTTTCTTTAATCCACTGGAGATTGCTTTTTTTACGCTTTGCCATAGTGTTTTTGTGTTTTTGCTGGTTTTGCGATCGCCTAAGTTAAATTGTAAGCGATGTCTCCGACAAACTCGCCCATGCTCAATTCGTTAATATTATCAAATTCTTAGTGTTGGTAAGCTGCGTTGTGCGTATTTTTACTTTTAATCAGTCTAAACAATCGGTCTTAAAGCGAACATGATATAACTCCTTAAGCAACGCCGTAATCTGTGTACTGCCTTTTATACGGTGGCTGCAATCCCAAAACGATGTTGTCTTTGGGAACACCCATCTTGACTAACTCTTCAGCAGGATTCCGATCTGTTAAGTTCTGCTGAAGCCATATTTTTCCATTTTTAATGTCAAAATGGATTACACATCGATAAATGCGATCGAATTCTTGCCAACCCACATTCATCCACTGATAACGATCTCGCTCTGTATCGAAGATCAGTTGAACCTCCACTTCATCATCTGAAACATTGTCACTGGCATAACGAGTGAGTAAGGTCTGAATATACTCTCGATACTTAGCTATTTTATCCATAAGCTTCTAAACAATTGCTCCACCAGGCTATTGTGAGACTTTGTAATGAACTACATAAAATAACACATTGCATAGCAGAACGTTTTAGTCTTTTGGACAAGCATCAGACACACCATAAATATAGGTAGCTTTGTATTCTTTTCCCTCATTTTTACGAGCATATCCAAATTTGATTTGTTCGTTCGTTCTGACAAATACTCCTTCTACCCATTTTCTAGATTGCGTGCTTGCTCTGCGAATAGATAAGCGATCTATAGGAATAGAGTTATCTAATTCAACTGAAACAATTCTGCTTCCATTCCATCGGGTAATTTGGGGTGGAGCAAATAGATAGATAAAGTTAGTATTAGAGCCTGATGGTTGTAAAACGATGCGGTCAATTACTTTGGCTGGTCTAATAATTTTTCGCGTGAATCGATCGGACAATTCAAACTCCGCAACATCAGGGAAATTACCTCCAATCATTAAAACCTGCTTGATTAAATTCTGGCTGGGATCAAGCATGACAGCACTTAACTCAATTTGGGTAATTTCACTGTCGCCGGAGATTTGAAACCGTCCCCTTGGAATACCATCCATACTCAAGGCTCGACCATCCTCAGTTTTGTAAGGGAGTTTAATCTGAGGCAGACTTAAGGTGACTATTTGGTTTTCACATTTTGCTGCTGTAAGAAAGTATTTACTAGCTACAACGATAGCAATTGTTGCAATTGCCGCAGGAATAATCATAAGTGGACTTTTCTGCATATTTTTTATGCTTTTAGTGGCAGTAAGCACTATTCTATACAACCTGTTTTATGCCTCAACAGAGGATTCACGGTTATTAAAATGACAGTAGTGACAATACGGTTCGGTTAAAGGGGAAAGGTTTCAAATACATCCTTTACCTGTTACCCCTTAACCTTTTGCCAGACCACAAGGGAAGTTCATACTGCTTATCCGAATCGTATTGACAGTAGTGATTGGTATGTGTCGAAAGTTCTTGTTAGATTGTTCGGGCTAGTCACAACGATCCGATAGTTCTTGACTATAACTGATTGCTGTATCGGGATATGAGATAAAGTCAAATTTAATTAGCAAAATGGCATTTGACTTACTCAAAATGCCTTTTTACTTACTCATTTTAGTGTTTTTAGCAAGTAAAATCAGCTTTGACTTTCTCAAACCCCAGTTTGCTTTCTCATTTTGGTGTTTTCCGCAAGCAAAAGCAGCTTTTACTTTCTCAAACCCCAGTTTGCTTTCTCATTTTAGTGTTTTCCGCAAGCAAAAGCAGCTTTTACTTTCTCAAACCCCAGTTTGCTTTCTCATTTTGGTGTTTTCCGCAAGCAAAATCAGCTTTTACTTTCTCAAACCCCAGTTTGCTTTCTAATTTCAGTAGTTCGCGCATTCATGACAAATATCACGCTTGTAGCAAAAGCTATTGCAGATTTGCCGGAATTCTCTCAGGCTGATCTATACGGAATTTTTTAAGGTAAAGAATATTAACCGTACTTAATTACAAGGTGTAGATTATGGCTCGTAGAAAAAGAACTTCCCTAGCCTTAGAAAAAGCAGTGCGTCGTGCAGCTGGTATAAACTCAATTGCTCCAAATTTAGATTTAGGCAATGGACTCACCTTACCTGCCTTCTCAAGCCTGATCGAGAAGATGCGGACTAGAGAAAATGCTTATAACAGTGCGCTTTCCAGCTTGGATAAATTGTACCGTGAATCCCCAGTGAGTTAGTCCCGCTTAGGAAGCTTCAATGAAGCTTTGATTTCTAAGATGTCCCGCTCAACAACATCAAAACGTCTGTCCAACTCGTGCAGCAAATTGTTCAAA
>NZ_JACJRQ010000033.1 GCF_014697355.1 Nostoc calcicola FACHB-3891
ACCTACAACATCGTAGCTGCACACGGTTACTTCGGTCGGTTAATCTTCCAATACGCTTCCTTCAACAACAGCCGTTCCTTGCACTTCTTCCTAGCTGCATGGCCTGTAATCGGAATCTGGTTCACCGCTTTGGGTGTAAGCACAATGGCTTTCAACTTGAACGGTTTCAACTTCAACCAGTCCATCATCGACTCTCAAGGTCGCGTCATCAACACCTGGGCTGACATCATCAACCGCGCTAACTTGGGTATGGAAGTAATGCACGAGCGCAACGCTCACAACTTCCCCTTAGACTTGGCTGCTGCTGATGTTGCTCCTGTAGCTTTGACTGCTCCTGCTATCAACGGTTAATCTTCAAGTCTAGTTCAATAAATCAAAAACGCTCTCTGGAAACAGGGAGCGTTTTTTAGTGTCAATGATTGGGGGTGGTGGGGTGATAGGAGGGAGGCGATGCTGGAGGCGTTAAACTACGCCCCCCAGATCGAGTTTTAAGCGAGGAAAAAGAAGCGATCGCAATAGCCCATGACCAAAACGCTACACAGTAACTTGAATTAAGCTGGTATCTATCGTCCTCAAGAATATCTATTTCAACTTCAGAAAGGTTCTGAGGCAAAGAGAGAGCGATCGCTGTTTAAACTGCCTCTTTTAATCACCGATGTAAGGCACGACCTCCAGAGTGCTTTTAATCAAGTCGTGCCATAATTTTTTAAACTAGCAATAACTTAAGTCAGATTATGTTTAAAAAATTAGCAGCAGGAATTGGTTTAGGGATACTACTCGCTGTAAATCCTATACCTATAGGTGAGAATAACAGTTCAAACTATCATACTAATCTTCTTGATAAGTCCACTAAAAAAGCAATTGATGTATCTAAAATATCCATAGGTGATATTAAGCTGGGGATGAAAGAAAAGGATATTATCAAAAAATTGGGTAAACCGAAAAGTCGAACTACAAAGTATGACGATGTTTGTTATGGCGCATATATTACTACTTGGAATTACGATGGCTTAGAAATTGAGGGGCTTTCAAATTCTAAGAATGCAAATACAAGTGAAGTGCATCAAATTACTGCTTCTAGTTCGCGTTATCCTACTGAGAACGGGGTAAAGGTAAGCAATCGCATAAGTACGGCTCAAAAAGCATACTCTACATTTTCATCAACAATTGATAGTGAAAACAATTTAGTATATCCAAATGATGCTTATGGTGGTTTAGTATTTTCGAGCAAAAAACAGAGTAGAATTAGAGAAATCAGATTGTTAGCAGCATCCTGTTAAACAAATATCTTGTTAATAGCAGAAATCAGTTTTATAACTTATCTAATTAATAAGAAAAATTTGCATCTTCATTTTTGTAGAAAAAAGCAGGTTTATTTAATTAAAACTCAGCCTGCAAGCTTTATTTTTTAGAGGTAAATCAGCTACAATTGTGATACCACAAGCTTTCTTATTTTTTGATTTCTACTTGTTAGGCAATCGCTGTTGGGGTGCAACTTTTCCTCTAAGAATCTTTGGGGGCGATCGCTTAAAAGACAATTTTCCTCTTCACTTATTCGGGAAATTATTTATTAAATAGTACTGACACACTTTGACCACGTTCGTTGACAACCGTTAATGGTAGTGAATTCAAGCTTTCTTGACGTGGAAATTGAATTATTTGTCTACCTTTTTTTGTTGGCTTCACTTGCATAACATAGCGATTATTAACCCATTTAATACTGACTACTTTATGATATTGAGTCCAAACTCTTGCTATTTTACCTGCATTTAGTTCAGTGACATAATTTTCACACTTAGCAGGATACTTAGCATCATGGGGCTGCCAAAATCCAGCAAGCTGTACAATATCATAAGTACCACTACCACCTGGATACTCAGTAAAAGCAAAGATATTATACTTCCAATAATCTCCCCCTAATTCTTCAATTATTTCTGGAGAATACCTACCATTTAAACTTTCTAGGTGTCTTTTTTGTTCTGCTGCTGTTGGACGTACCCAACTATTTGATTCCCCACAGACTTGGAAAGTTATATCATTTTTGTTCTGGCGATTATCTTTTTTTAATTGTTGTATATCACGCTGACTAATAATTTTATTATTCATACTGGCTACTGCTGGCATATAAAAGAATAGAATCAATGTCAGAAAAAATACATTTTTGCAATAAATGTTCATAAGAAATTAGCAAATGTGGAATTTTGATGTGATGCCCTAGCTAGCATAGCGATCGCTATCATTTCACTTCTAAGCGTTTCATCAAGTTAGCAGTCGTGGGAGTGGGGCGAAATGACAGTCCGTTAGATAAAAATGTTAGCTGGTAGAATTTGGGTTTTGGTAAGCGGGGGTCTACACAGCTTTGACCATTCCCTCTACTAGTACTCTTTGCCTCCCTTGCTTCACTGACTTTCACTACTAAATCAGGACGACCATCTTTATTAATATCCTGAGCTAGAAAATCTTTGATTTGCACTTCATAATATGGTGGTCTACAACTGCCTGTGTTAGAACCAACTTGTAACAGATTAGTCTTTGTGGTTTTTGTAGAACCAACTTCCAACCTATCAAGCCATTCTGCTAAATAACCTTGTCCCATGTAAAAACCTTGGCAAACAAGGGAATGACGACCTGTTCGATTGAGGACTTTCAGACAAATATTTGAGCGAAATCCACTTTCATATCTCACTCTAGACCAACCATTATTGGTGCGGCGCAGTAAGACAGTACCTCCCCAATTGTGGGCATGGGGTTCACAGTCACTCAAGTCAACCAATGCTTCACGAGTATCAGCTTTAGTAAAGCTGCCGTAGACAACTGATGTTAACGTACCACCACTACCAGAACCTGTAAAAGATGGGCAGACTTTACAAGATAATTTACCTTTTTCTTGATTAACATTGCTAGCACCACATACACTTTGAGCGAGTGCAACAGCATCTTTTTGAGATGGGATTACACTATCTTTTTTAACTTCTTGTGCTAATGTTCTAGTAGCAACAACTTGAACAACTAATACTGTGTTTATCAGTAGGATGTATTTAAGTAGTTTCATGTTGTGTAACTTTGTAATTTGCGAGGATTTAATAATTTCTGCGATCGCATATATCCCTGCCTTATCCCCCAGCTTTCCAAATCAGCACCCCATCAGCAGGAGCCATATCATTTGCATAGCGCCTCAATCTTTTCCATCGCTAGTGGCGACGGTTTAGAGGGTCCATTTTCCCACCGATTAATTGTGGAATATATAACACCGAGAGTAGCTGCAAATTGTTCTTGCGTTAGCCCAGCTAAAAGTCGCACCTTACGGATGAGCTGTCCTACCTCTGGCTGCTTGATAGCCAAGGGTTTTTTGATAGTCATTTACCTTTTTCACCTACTCACTTAAGTAGCAGATACTATGTTATTTGCTACATTCTAGCTATACTAAAAGTCAGTAATCATCAGTAATAACTCGTGATTCAAATTTTTCAAGATAAAATTATTACCTTAAGTTAGTGATAGTACTCCCCAAGTACGCGGCTTAACTGGTTTAAGCAATTGCTCTGCTCCTTGGCGAAGCGCGATCGCCCCCCTTCGCCCTTTCATTGAGATTTTTGGCGATCGCTCATTTCAGTTCTCTTGGAAAAGCAGAGACAAGAAGCGATCGCCTCCCTTTCCCACAGAACGAATAAACCTGTTAACAGGTTATTTTCCACAGAACCAAGAAGCGATCGCATACATGCCACTGCCTCAAAATGAGCGAACAGACAGATTGTACTTAACAGTACCTTTTTTTGTGTGGGATTTTTTTAATATTGATAAAAGTAGCTTATTTAGTGTTCGAGCTTTTTGCTATTTATACTTATATAAGTATTGATGCTTAGTTAAAATCAAATGTTAGCATTGCGGTGTGCTATATAAAACGTATATATGAAAAATTATCCGGAATATTGCTAACTTAGTTAGTAATTTAAGTGAGATTTACTTAAATTAAGAGATAAATTGCCGAATATAAATTTTGTCATCCTATTCGTGAATGAACTCGATTAGTTATGCTCCTAGATTTAGAAAGATTTTATCAGGCTTGCAATCCAAGTAGACCTCTAATGATAGGAGATGCAAGCGATCGCCGATATTATATTGATTTTGCGGTGGTGCGGGGTGGCAAAATCATTGAAGCTTTACAGCGTACCATCACTCGCATATCCCCAGATTCACCAACTTGTCAGCTATTTACGGGACATCTCGGCTGTGGAAAATCCACGGAATTATTGCGCCTGAAAGCTGAATTGGAAGTGCAGCAATTTCATGTGGTTTATTTTGAGTCCACCCATGTCTTAGAAATGGCAGATGTGGATGTGACTGATGTTTTATTGGCGATCGCTGGTCAGGTAAGTGAAAGCCTAGAAGCGATGAAAATCAGGCTCAAACCTGCCTATTTTACCAAATTGTTTGGCGAAATTGTCGATTTTTTACAAACACCAATTGAACTGGGAGTTGAAGCCGAGTTATCTGTGGGGATTGGCAAAATTACAGCTAAAACCAAAGAAAGCCCCCAATTGCGGCGGCGGTTAAGGGATTATCTAGAACCGCGAACGGCGAATATTTTACAGTCAATTAATCAAGAACTATTAGAACGTGCCAATAAAGAACTCAAAGCCAAGGGTAAAAGAGGACTGGTAGTAATTGTTGATAATTTGGATAGAGTAGCAATTCGACCTTTACCATCGGGGCGATCGCTACCAGAATACTTGTTTATTCAACGGGGCGAACAGTTACGCAAACTAAATTGTCATGTTGTCTATACTATTCCTTTAGCTTTGACTTTCTCCAACGATAGCGCCGAACTTCAGCATCGTTTGGGGGGAGGAGTGGCACCAAAAGTATTACCGATGATACCTGTGCGTTTGCGCTCTGGAGAGATTTTTCCCCAGGGGCTAGCATTGATGCGACAAATGGTGCTAGCGAGAGCTTTTCCCGACATTTTACCCAGCGATCGGTTAGGCTTAATTACAGAGGTGTTTGATAATTTGGAAACCTTAGATCGGTTGTGTCTGATTAGTGGTGGTCATGTGCGCGACTTGCTGGGGTTGTTGTTTGATTGTTTGCGGGAACAAGATCCACCCTTCGAGCGGGAGTGTGTCGAATTGGTGATTCAAAGACAGCGGGATTACCGAGCCAACGCCATCGATCCCCATGAGTGGGAACTCATCTTTCAGGTGGTGCAACAACAAAGGGTCAGAGGTGATATTGAGTATCACACCCTATTGCGGAGTTTATTTGTATTTGAATACCGCGATCGGGAAGGGGCTTGGTTTGCCGTCAACCCAGTTTTAGCAGAGACGCAAAAATTTAAATCATGGTTGAACGACATCCACAAGCAGATATAAGAGCAAATAACGAGCGGGCGCTGAGGAGTTTAGGGAGAGCGATCGCACTTTCTAACGGTCAATTTTCCCTAGTTTTAGTATCCTGCAATTATCGAGTTTTGCAAGAGGAAATGTTGCAACGACTCGAAGAAATTTCTTCAGGATTATACCACATTCAAAAAGTAGTTTTACCCCACAATGCCAGAAGTCTTTACACAACTATTCATTTACAGTTAGTTACTCGCGATCGACCCCCATCGGCATTGATGATTTTGGGTTTAGAGTCTGTGGATGAACTTGATGATTTCCTCAGATCTATTAATCATATTCGTGATGAATTTCGCAAACGCCATCCATTTCCGATAATTGTGTGGATGAATGATGAAGTTTTGCAAAAAGTGGTACGTTTAGCACCAGATTTTGCGAGTTGGGCGGCGACACCGATTGAATTTGAAATGACAACTCGCTCGTTGCTGCAATTTCTCCAACAAGAAACTGATGCTTTGTTTGCCAGAGTATTGCCCAAGAACACTGCACAACCCCAAGCACCTAAATTCACTGAAAATTATTCTACCCTAGAGCAAGTCTGGGAACATAACTATGAACTGCACTTTGCCATCAGAGAATTGCAAAATCGCGGCATTACCTTAGAACCGGAATTACACGCTAGTTTAGAATTTGTTTTTGGCTTAGATAATTATGTTAGCGATCGCATTAATCTAGCTTTAAATCATTTTCAGAAAAGCTTGCAGGTTTGGCAAAAGTTGGTGGAGACGGAAAAGGCAGAAGGACAGGAGGAGAATGAAGAATTACCTCTTTTCCCTCTGCTCCCTGCTCCCTGCCCCCCTGCTCTCTCATTTCCCCCCTCTCCCCCATCTCCCCTACTTCTGCGACAGGGAGTTTTGCTGTTTTATATTGGGTTGTGTTATTGTCGTTTAGCTGAGCAAAATCAAGCAGAAAATCGCCGTCATTGGTTAGCAGCAAAATCTTATTTTCAGCAATCTTTGAATATTTTGCAAATAGCTGGATGTCTAAATATAGTTGCTGAATTTATTAATCAACTGGCTGAAGTTTTGCAAAATCTCCAAGAGTGGGAACAATTGCAAATTGTTGCTCAAAAGTCTTTGGAGTTGCATCAAATTTATGGTAGTCAAATCCAACTTGCTTCTGACTATGGCTTTCTTGCACAAGCGGCTGTGCAGGAATCACGTTGGGTACAGGCGAGTATCTTAGCACATGTGTCACTCCTGAAATTAGGTGAGGCGCAAAAGCAGAATGACCCTTATAACTGTTTATTTCCCTTATTATTGGCACAAATTTACTATTTAATCTTAGCTAAAGCACAGCGCAATTTAGGTGAGCAAGAAGTCGCCCGTGAATATTTACAAAAGGCGACAAAAGAACTACCAGAAGCGTTAGAATACAGCGCTCATCAATATGATGCCCATCGTTATATTCGTCTGTTGCGGACATTGCGATCGCTTTATTTTGAAGAAGGGCGATATTTGGAAGCTTATTACATTCGTCAGAAACGCCGTTCTGTTGAACAACAGTATGGTTTTCGGGCTTTTATCGGTGCCGGACGCTTGCAACCCCAAAGACAGGCGACAAACCCAGCATTAATGTCACCTGCTGGAAGTAGCAGTGTTGCTTTAGAAATTGCGGCTTCTGGTCGAGAACGAGATATTAATAATTTAATTGGCAGAATTAGCCGTGCTGACCAAAAGTTGACGGTAATTCATGGTCAATCAGGAGTGGGTAAGAGTTCCACGGTAACTGCGGGTTTAGTTCCAGCATTGCAAAATCGAGCTATTGGCGATCAAATTGCGGTCCCTGTGGTGCTGCAAGTTTATACAGATTGGGCTAGGGAATTAGGCAAATCTTTAAGTGAGGCGATGTCTGAAATTAAGGTAGAAGCAACTATTGAAGCAGAGGTTTTACCTGACTCTCTTACACCTAGCACCGTCGTCAATATTGTACAACAGTTACAAAAAAATGCTGATAATCATTTCATCACAGTTTTAATTTTTGACCAGTTTGAAGAATTTTTCTTTGGATATAGCGATCGCCATCAAAAGCAAGCATTTGATAAATTTATTAGCGATTGTCTTGAAATACCTTTTGTGAAAGTTATTCTTTCTTTGCGAGAAGATTATTTACATCGTTTATTAGACTTTAAACATCTCTCCGCATTGGAAGCAATTAACAACAATATTCTGGATAAAAATATCCGCTACCAATTAAATAATTTTTCCCCAGAATATGCAAAAGCGATTATCAAAAAGTTAACCGAGCGTTCTCAGTTTAACTTAGATCCTGCGTTAATTGATGCCTTAATTGAAGATTTATCTACAGAGTTTGGAGAAGTCCGCCCCATTGAATTGCAAGTTGTGGGAGCGCAAATTCAAGATGAGCGAATTACTACCTTAGAAGAATATCAGCCGTATAGACCCAACAAACTCATTGAACGATATATTAAGGAACTAATCAAAGACTGTGGCCCAGAAAACGAACGAGCAGCTTTACTTGTTTTATATTTATTAACAGATGAAAGCAACAACCGACCTTTTAAAACTCGTGCTGAATTAGCCGCGCAGTTAACAGAGTTAGAAGATGCTAGTAAATTAGAGTTAGTTTTAGATATTTTAGTCCGTTCTGGGTTAGTGGTTATCTTTCCCGATGTGCCAGAACGCTATCAACTAATTCACGATTATTTAGTAGATTTAATTCGTCACTTGCAACAACAGGAATCAAGCTTACAAGTACAACTCAACCAGCTACGTCAAAAAGTAGAACAAAGTCAAGCTGAAATTGAGCGACTTAAAAGCGAACTGAGCCAAAAAAAGCAGCGAACCAAATTGATAGATACTCATCCTCAACAGGGATTGGGCTTCTTAACAGAATTGCGGGAATTACAAAAACGGGAAGAATTAAGTCAGTTAGAAATTGAGCAATTGCGAGCTGAACTTAAAGAAAAAGAATTAACAGCTAAACTAGCAGAAAGCCAAGAAAAACAAAGAGTCAGTGAAGCTAAATTAAATCGTTCCTTAAAAATTGCCTTGACTGCTTCTGTGCTGGCGATATTTGGATTAAGTGTTTCCATAGTTACAGCAATAGATAGCGAAATTAAAACCTTGAGTGTATCTAGTGAAGCTTTATTTGCCTCACAAAAAGGTATTGATGCTTTAAAAGAAGGTTTAAAAGCAGGGAAAAAATTACAACAAACAATCTGGGTAGATTCCAACACAAAAGAACAAGTGCTGACGGCTCTTTATCAAGCGGTTTCTGGGGTGAGAGAATATAATCGTTTCGACGGGCATATATCTGGCGTAAATAGTGTTATATTTAGCCGCAATAGCTCTTTAATTGCTTCAGCCAGTGCAGACACTACAATTAAACTCTGGCGTCTTGATGGTGCTTTGGTCAAAACCTTGTCAGGACATGAAGATGTAGTCAATAGCATCAGTTTTAGCCCCGATAGTCAAATCATCGCTTCCGCCAGTCAAGATAAGACAGTGAAACTGTGGAACCAAGAGGGTCAACAGCTTGCGACTTTATTAGGACATCAAGCTGTAGTGAATAGTGTTAGTTTCAGCCCCGATGGTCAACTTATTGCTTCGGCGAGTACAGACAAGACGATAAAACTTTGGACTCAGAACGGTAAATTACTCAAAACCTTAGACGGACATAGCAGTGCAGTTTTGGCTGTTGCTTGGTCACCCGATGGACAAACCATTGCTTCCGGGAGTGCTGACAACACCATCAAACTTTGGAGTCGAGACGGTCAGTTGCTGAAAACATTTCCAGGTCATAATGATGCAGTCTTGAGTGTAGCTTGGTCACCCGATGGTAAAACAATTGCTTCCGCTAGTTTAGACCAGACTATCAAATTGTGGAGTTTGTCAGGTAAGTTACTGAGAACCTTATCAGGACATAGTGCAGGAGTTACCAGCGTCAGTTTCAGCCCCGATGGTAACACCATCGCCTCCGCAAGTACCGACGAAACCCTCAAACTTTGGAGTTTTCAAGGTGTGTTGCTTGGCACCCTGAAGGGACATAATAATTGGGTGAATAGCGTTAGTTTCAGCCCAGACGGGCGCACCCTTGCTTCTGCGAGTCGGGACAAAACTATTAAACTCTGGCGTTGGGATGATGTGTTGCTGCGAAAACCCAAAGCCGATAACGATGATTGGGTGACAAGTATTAGTTTTAGCCCTGGAGGTCGCACTTTAGCCGCCGCCAGTCGAGACAAAACTGTAAAACTTTTCAATCGAGAGGGCAAAATACTCCGTACTTTCACTGGGCATCAGAGTCAAGTTTGGGGAGTTAGTTTTAGTCCAGATGGTCAAGTAATTGCCTCAGCAAGTAAAGATAAATCAGTAAAATTGTGGAGTCGCGGTGGTAAATTGCTCCACACCTTACAGGGTCATAATAATACAGTATTGGGTGTAGCTTGGTCACCTGATGGTCAAGTAATTGCCTCAGCAAGTAAAGATAAATCAGTTAAGCTTTGGAATCGTAACGGTATACTGCTGAACACATTGCAGGGACATCAAGATGCAGTCAATTGGGTAAGTTTTAGTCCCGATGGCAATCTGCTAGCCTCAGCCAGTGATGACAAAACAGTGAAAATCTGGAGTAAAGATGGTAAATTGCTACAGACATTAACTGGTCATAGTAGGCGGGTAAATGGGGTAGCTTGGTCACCTGATAGTCAAATTCTTGCCTCGGTTAGTATTGATAGCACAGTAAAGATTTGGAATCGAACCGGTGAGTTATTAAGTAATCTTGCTGGGGATGGAGATAGTTTTATTAGTGTCAGCTTTAGTCCAGATGGTAAGACTTTAGCAGCCTCTAGTGACGACAAAGTGAGGATTTGGAACCGCGATGGCACATTGTTGATTGCTTTGAAAGGTTATAAAGATGAGTTAACGAGCATCAGTTTCAGCCCTGATGGCAAGACTTTAGCTGTGGGAAGTGCCAGTGGTACGGTGATTTTCCAGGATTTGGCAGATATTAAACTGGAGAAATTACTGACACGGGGTTGCGATTTGCTGCATGATTATTTGCAGACTAATCAGAAAGTGATGAAAAGCGATGGCTCCGCCAACGCCAAGGGCGAACGCGCCTTGTGTTCTGGTAGGTGATAACGTATTTGATTATAGCGGTTCCCGCACAGATCAAAGCTGGCTAGTTAAGCGTATTGACTTATAGTGTTTCTTTGTGAAGCTGCGCCAAATCCTAACTTTTTTTTTCAACGCAAAGGTACGCGGAGGTTAACGCAAAGGTACGCAGAGGTTTTCTAGAGAAAATTCGCTATGTCGCAAAAGAATTAGGCGCATCTTCATAGAGAATTGGTATTAGAAGTGTACTATGAAGAGGCTGAAAATCTGGACACCTTGATAATTGAACTGGAGGGCGAATGAAAACTGTAGAACAATTAAAAACTCGTATTCAAGAACTAGGTAGACAAGCTGTACAGTTCAGTCAACAAGCGGTTGAAATTAGTATTACTAACCGAGAACAAAGTAAAAGTTTGATGAGACAAGCCAAAGAAGCTAGTAAACGTTGCCAATTGTTGATACAAGAATTAAAAAGACAAAACTTTTAGCAAACATATAGTAATCCGCTTTGATTTTTGAAATTATTTGCGTAGGCGGGAATACGGAAAGGGCGTGAGACTCAAGGATAAGTTGACCGCAGTGCTGACACTCCCATAGGACCACGAGTCACACCCAACTGATTTTGCAGTTTCAACTCTCGCCACAGTTGGGAACCTGTAATCTCACCTTGCAATAATTGGCTGTAGCAATGTATTGTTTTACTCACTTGCTCTGGTGTTTCGTTGACAAATTCGATGCGGAAGTGACGTAATCCCAATTCCATAAGACGCTGCACGTATTCGGCTCCAGTTTGAGCAGTGCCATTAAATACAGTATTGCGGCAGCCTACATCTGCTTTGAGGACGTGTTCGCTACCAACGCGGTCTTTTAATTTCACTTCATGCTTTTCGCAAGGTCGTCCACAGTTGGTGTAGTCTGTTCCCTCAGACAGGAAGGCACAAAATACACAGTGTTCCATGTGGAACATTGGCATATGTTGATGGATTGTCACTTCAAACCACTGGGGCGGGGAACTTGTAAGCAGGTCTTCCAGTTGAGTAATATTCAAATCATAGGATGCGGTCAACCTTTCCAAACCAAAATGCTGCCGAAAGTAGTTTGCTGTTAAAGGGTTCGCAACGTTGAGTGAAAAATCTCCGATACAACGGTCTTGGGCAAAAAATTGCAGTTGGTCATAGTTTCGCACCAGATAACCGTCTGCTTGAGAGGCGCGTACCTGCTGCAAAATCCAGTTTTCCCCAGGTTTGGTAATTCGTGGTGGTGCAACCCAGATGGTTGGGAGTGGGGGGTGGGGAGTGGGGAGATGGGGAGATGGGGAGATGGGGAGAAATTTTTCTTTGTTTGTGTTGTCTTTCTGGGCTTGTTGGCGTACCAACTGTACGGCTTCTCGGTAGGCGCGGGGGTTTTCAAATTCGCAGTAGAGTGTTTCTGCACCAGCTTGCAGCGCGGCTTGCAGTTGCTTGAGATTGCGTACTAAGACGATGAGAGAGGGAGATGACGCAGATGAGGGAGAGGGGAAGGGAAGTAAGTCTTGGAAGGAGACATGAGAACGTAATTCCCAACGTTTGGGTTGACTTCGCAATTCTTCCAACTGTGTCACGATTTCTCGGCGCATCCGGTTTAATTCGCTTACGGGTAGCATGATGGCACCGCTGAGGTGGTTGGTTAGGGTTCCTAAACAGAAGGGAGTGTTACCGAGACGACCTAATTGTTCTTGTAAACGGTCTGTGTCTAGGGGTTTGGTGTGGGCTTCTACCAGTGAAATTGCAGACTCTACTTGTATGATATTGCCAAATCGATCGCGGGCGATCGCCACTAATTTCTGGCCAACTTCTCCATAAACCTCCAAGTCAATCGGGCGTTGAAATTGGGGGTTTTCACCTGCAAAACTTTGACGCAGTTGCTTATCGAGTTCTGGGTCACTGGTTTTCCACAGCTTATCGCCCACATGCACCCGACGTAAGTTTAAATCGCTTCTACCAAAGGTCAGCAAAGTTTCCTTACCTTTGGACACCACCCCATACACCCGCCCGCCTTCTTCCTTCGCCTCTGGATGACCGCAGTCAAACACAATTCCATCCCCCGGTTTAACAGGCGCTTCCAGTTTGATGGCTATCTGTTCATTCTGGATGCGAGTAACTTCACCTAAATAAACGCCGCGTTTTTTACCAAAACGCGCATGAACTAATTCCTGATTATTAATCCCCTCAAACCAGCCTGTGTAGAGTCCACGAGAAAATGCCATCTCCAGGTTGTAGTGTTCCTGGTTTGATTGACCTCTCCCCCAGCCCCTCTCCGAAGCGGAGAGGGGAGCTTTTATCCCCCCTTCCCTCGCAGGGAAGGGGGCTAGGGGGTTAGGTCTTTCCAATTCCTCCATCACTCGATCCAAAGCTTGCCGATAAACATGAGTAACATTAGCAACATACTCTGGGGCTTTCAGGCGACCTTCAATTTTCAGAGAAGTTACGCCTGATTTCACCAAATCGGGCAAAACATCCAACCCTGCTAGGTCTTGAGGGCTGAGTAAATATTTGCGATCGCCCAAATCCACAATTTCTCCATCAGCCATTAAATCATAGGGCATCCGGCACGCTTGGGCACATTCACCCCGGTTTGCAGAACGTCCGCCTAAAGCCTCACTCGTCAAACACTGACCGGAATACGCCACACACAAAGCACCGTGAACAAAAACTTCCAAAGGCAGGGAAGTTTGCTGTTGGGCAATCTGCTGCTGAATTTTATTGATTTCCTTGAGAGAACATTCACGCGCCAGCACCACTAATTGACAGCCAAGGGATTTGGCAAACTCCACCCCAGCTGCACTAGTAATGGTCATTTGCGTGGAAGCATGGATGGGAAAATCAGGCGATAAGTGACGGATAAGACGGCATATACCGATATCTTGAACGATCGCCGCATCCACACCCGCTGCAATAATAGTGCGGAGATATTGCTGGGCTTCTGCTAGTTCTTTGGGAAATATTAGTGTATTTACCGTGACATAACCCTTCACACCCCGACAATGCAGAAATGTTATCAAGCTGGGCAAGTCTGCTTCTGTGAAATTTTGTGCCCGCATTCTGGCGTTAAAGCGATCCAAACCGAAGTAAATCGCATCTGCCCCATTTTCTACAGCAGCTTTAGCACATTCCCAATTACCTGCTGGCGCAAGTAGTTCGGGACGTTGAAGGGAGAGTGGGGAAGAAGGGCGATCGCTTTTCATTAGACTTAGGGTTAAGTAGCACCATAGTGATTTTATCTAAGTTGATGGGGGATGGTGGGGGTAGGGGAGCGATCGCATCCTTAATTTAAGAGAACCGATACACCAAGATTATTCCTGGGAATACTGAGATTAACTCTATTTTGATAAACAAATATGGTCAATCCTTTCACTCAGAAACCCGAACCATATCCGTTTAAGGGAGGAGACGCCTCGGAATACGAGGTATTTATAGGTAAAGCAGGTACTTGGTGTACCCGCCATAATTCAACTGGAGAGACGATCCAATCTGTTCAACCAGCTAATTTTGATATGTTTAACATTGCTAACCTGGGACTAAATATACTTAATCTTGGTGTAGGCATTTACAATGCTGCCCAACTTCACAACGTCAAAAATAAATTAGACAGAAATCATGAGCAGATTCAATCATGTGTTGACAAGTTAGACAGAAATCATAAACAAGTTCAAGTATTATCAGAAAAATTAGACCGAAATCATGAGCAGATTCAGTCATGTTTTAACAGTATTCAAAATGCCCTTACTGTTCAGCACCGCACTCTTGAGTTATTAGTTTGTAACCAGTGCGACTTAGCACAGCAAATGAATATTCTCCGTGAGGAGATGCGTACAGGTTTTCAAAATGTTGTAGAAGAAGTGAAAGATTTAGAAGCACGTAGACGTAGGGAAGAGTTTGAGACTAGAACTTTTAAACTACTCAAAGCTTATGAACGATTTAGCTATATACTGCCTGAATTACTTGAAGCAGATCAGCTTATTGAAAGAGCCGAAGATTTAGAAGCTTGGCTAAGAACTCAACTAAATCGCATTGATATAGGCAAACCGGAAAGATTACCACTAATGGTGGCTCTTGCATTTAGCGTCAGAGCAAAAGCTGATGCTTTTCAAGCTAAAGGAGGAGATTACACAAGTTTTGCTAATAAAGATATTGGTCTACTAATAAATCAACTGCGTGATGAGGCTCGCGCATTCTGTGAGGGACGCAGTTTATATACTCTTGGAGTAGAAATGCCAGAAATACTCTACCAGTATGCCTTTTTGAATCGAAGTCTTTGCAAAGGGTATGAATTTCAGAAAAAAGCTACGCAAGTTGATTCGGAATTTAGTTTTTCAGCAGAGGAGTTGAATTGGGATGATGGAATGCAGGAATTAAGAGTATTATTTGAACCTAACATTGAACCTACTGAATTTTTGTGTGGAAATCAAGATATTAAGCTAAATACTCTGGCAGACTACGATTGGTACATACGTTTTGCAAATCAAGATAGATTAACTTTCAATGTTCACTCTTGTCCTTCAATAAAACTTTCTAATATTCTATGGAAGATAGGTCATCCAGAACCTAAGACTGGAGGAATTGAAAAAACTACACTCAATACTCTTATGTCTTTTGCTCTACCTGAAAGAGTTAATAAGATTTCACATATTATACAAGCAGAGTTTAAGCTAGAGACTTCCCCTAAACTTCTTGTGGCGTCAAACTGATTTTTAGTCTTAGGGGTAATAAATTTTTTTACCCCAATCCTTCAACATCAGCACTTTCCCCTTCAAACTCAACAGGTTCAAAGTTGACCTTGTTATATAAATCCTGCAAAGATATCTCAAAGGGTACGGTTGCAAGTGCGATCGCTTCATCTTCTTCATCATATTCCCGAAGCGCCCATTGCTTTTTTCCAGTTTTGGAAAATTGTTCTACATGAATCCGAGTTTGGTCAATTAATAGATATTCTTGGAAAGTGGAAATAGTTCGGTAAGCCTGAAATTTATCTTCGCGATCGTACCCTTTGGTAGATTTAGATAAAACCTCCACAATCACTTGTGGGTTCAAAATTATATCTCTCCGGTTGTTAAAAAACTCTGGTTCACCTTCCAGAATCATTACATCTGGATACGTATAGGTACGCTTTTGGGGTATCCATAGACGAACATCAGCCATGAAAACTTCGTAATCTTGCTGTCGAAATACAAAATTTAAGCCAGCACTAAGATTTAGGGAAATTCGATTGTGATTTGCTGTTCCGCCCGCCATAGGAATTATTTGCCCATCAATGTATTCACTTTTGTACTCAGCAGCTTCTTCTAGCTCTAAATATTCCTCTGGGGTATAGTATCGCTGTTTTGTTATTTGCATAATTTTATCAGGTAGCAATGTTTAACGATTAGTGATCTATATTTACTAAACAGTTTAACGTGGTTAGATAGAGATATTATCTGCTTTCTAAAAATTGAGCGTAGACGCAGCCCAACCCAGGCATCGCTATCTCAATTCACTAAGTACAATATTTCATTAATTCCTAGAATCAATTAGGCAAAACTCTGCGTTACTTTGCGTTTACTTTGCGTCTCTCTGCGTTTAAAAACATTACGATTTTACGCAAACCTGTACTAACTGACTGACTTCATAAACAACCTCCAATAAAGTCTGCTAACTCCCTTTTCTACTGATAACCGGCTGCTTGCAACAGAAACAACTTGGCATAACGTCCCCCTAGCTGTAACAGTTCTTCGTGAGTTCCCTGTTCTATAACTTCTCCGTCTTCTATAACTAGGATTTTGTCAGCCATTCGTACCGTTGAGAAGCGATGGGAAATCAAAAGTACCATCTGATTTTGAGTAATAGCGCGAAAATGATTGAAAATCTCAAACTCAGCTTGGGCATCTATTGCTGATGTTGGTTCATCTAACACCAAGATATCTGCTTGCGATCGCATAAAAGCACGAGATAAGGCAATTTTCTGCCACTGTCCCCCAGAAAGTTCTTGTCCTCCCTTAAACCAACGGCCGAGTTGAGTCTGGAAGCTTTGGGGTAATTGGTCGATAAAAGATTGTGCCATGCCTTTTTGGGCAGCAGTTTGCCAAAGGTTTTTGTTTTCGAGATGTTCTACATCGCCGACGCCAATATTCTCACCCACACTGAACTGGTAGCGGACAAAGTTCTGAAAAATCACACCAATGCGACGCCGCAACACATCCACATCCCATTCCTGCAAGTCCAAGCCATCTAAGAAAATTCGCCCAGAGTCAGGGGTGTAGAGTCGAGTAAGTAGTTTGATTAAGGTAGTTTTACCGGAACCGTTTTCACCGACAATTGCCAGTTTCTCTCTGGGTTTCAAGTGCAGCGAAATGTTTCTCAAGGCTGGCTTAGAACTTCCCGGATAAGTAAATGATACGTTCTCAAAACGGATACCATCTTGGGGATTTAAACCAATGGTTGCCTTACCCCAAGACTTTGGTACTTTCTCTTCGAGGAAATCGTAGAGATTTGATAGATATAGGTTGTCCTCATACATGCCTCCAATAGAAGTGAGGGCATTGGAGAAAGTGGACTGTCCTTGGCGAAACACAGTGAGATACATTGTCATATCTCCCAAGGAAATCTTACCTAGCACTGTTTCCAGAACGATCCAAGCGTATGCTAGGTAAAAAGCACCAGTACTGACTAAACTCAGGAGATATCCCCATAATCCTCGCCGCAGAGTCAAATCCCGGTCTTCATCATAGAGTTGATCGAACAGGTTGCGGTAACGTCCTAGCAACATCTCTCCTAACTGGTAGAGTTTGACTTCTGTGACAAAATCTTCTCTTGCTAGCAGATTTTCTAAGTAGTGCTGTTGACGAGTTTCTGGGGCACGCCAACTAAACAAGCGAAAGGCTTCCCCAGCAAATTTGGTTTCCGCAATAAATACAGGCATCGCTGCCAAAATTAGTACCACTACCGCCCAAACTGAAAAATTTACTAGTAAAATACCGTAGGCGGTCAGGGAAAGGGCATTTTGCACTAACCCAAAGGTGCGGTTTACTAGGGAAAGGGGACGAACTGATGCTTCTCGTCGGGCATTGGTCAATTTGTCATAAAATTCTGAGTCTTCAAACTGCCTAAGATCCAGTGTTAGCGCCTTTTCTAAGATCAGCACATTCACGCGCTGACCCATTAGCGCCCGCAATAACGACTGGCAAATAATGATTCCCCGCTGACTACCTGCTAGTAAAATGACAGCGATCGCTTCTAATCCTACATACAACAGAGAAGGATAAATATTGACAGCAGCATTGTTTTCTGAGTTCACTTGAGAGGCAAATACTACCGCATCAACAATTAACTTACTGATGTAGGATATCGCCGCCGGTAAAAGACCAGCAACTAAAGTTAAACTAGCCAGAAAAATAGTCAGCGATCGGCTAGTAGTCCATACTAAGCTTACAGCCCGTCCACTGTAACGGAAAACCCTCAGTGATTGGCGTAGGGTATTTCTTTTTTTTTAATCTTCATCTTTCTTTGCGCGAGATACCCCTGGTTGGGCGGATCTTCCTAACTCTATTTAATCTTTATAAATTTTACATTTTTATCCCCACAATCTCCTACCTGCTTTCCCATTTAATCTCTGGTGAGCATCTTCCAATAAAGTTGGAATATCTAAGTTTTCTGGACATCTTGGCAAACAGTCGCCACATTCTGTACACCGATTAGCTTTCATTCCAGGGAACCAATGACCGGCATTTTCAAACATTCCGTAACGGTATTGTCCATAGTCAGCCATATCGTATGCTACGGCGAGATTACGTAACCGCAATACCTCTGGAATATTGATATTTTGTGGGCAGGGCAAACAAGCATAACACTGGCTACATTTATCAGTTGCTAAAGCAATTTTTTGCTGATTTTCTAATCGCTCAAATGCAGAAATTTCTTCTAGTGTGAGTTGATTATCTCGCTCAGCAACTTGCAGAGGTTCGATTAATTCTTCTGGGTTGGCTGGCCCTACGCTCAAAGTAGTAATACGGTCGTCTGTAAGTAAAAATCGATAGTTTAATTCTAAGGGTGAATACGGCTGACACAAATCTTTAAGGGTTTGGGGTGGCGTGTAGAGGCGTCCTCCCTTATCGGCAGGGGAAATAATGAAAATCCCCATATCTTTTTCGGCTGCTAGTTGAATCGCTGGGGCGTGCCGTTGGAAAAAATAGTAATAATGCAGATTGACAAATTCAAAAAAATCTGTATTGATAGCTGCCTGAATTAGCTCTAACGAACCGTGGGTAGAAAAACCAACGTGTCGCACTCGCCCATCAGCAACAGCTTCCTCTACAGCTTGCATACAGCCATTTTTGGCCTGCACCCACTCCAAATGTTGCCAGGTGTTCAAGCCATGAATGCCTAAGCAATCTAGATAATCTATTTGTAATTGTTCTAGGGATTCGTCGATGCACCGACGCATGGTGTCAGCATCTGCTGTGGCTGGGATTTTAGTAGTAACGTGCAGCTTCGTTCGGGGTACTGATAAACCAGCTTTTAGCGCCCTAGCAAGATATTCTTGACTTCTGCCGTAACCTTTGGCAGTTTCTAGATGATTAATTCCTAAGGCTAAGGCTTGTTCGATGGTTTGCTGGGCATTTTCAAAATCAGCCAGGTAGCGCATTGTTCCCAAGGAAAAAACTGAGAGGCGCAAATTTGTTTTTCCAAAGCGTCGGTATTGCATCATTAAATACAGTTAGGAGTGAGGAGTTACGAGTTAGGAGTTGAATGATGTAATTCATAACTCATAACTCATAACTCTTAACTCTTAACTCTTCTAACTGTCGCCATTACCAAAGCGCTTGATCAAATCCTCAGGGCGGAGATTGGAAACAAATTCACGGAAGGCTTGCTGTTCGGCTTCATCTGCATCTCGGTCAACGGGGATAGAAGCATCAGCGATGACTTCTTCCATTACCCAAATTGGGGTATTTGTACGGAGGGCAATGGCGATCGCATCGCTAGGACGAGCGTCAATTTCCTTTCTGACATCACCTTGCTGGACAATTAAGGCTGCATAAAATGTATCCTTTTGCAGGGAATGGATAATCACCTTCTCCAGAGTCATGTTCCAAGTCTCTAGAAGATTCACCATCAAATCGTGAGTCAAGGGTCTGGGAGGCTTCTGATTTTCCAGTGCGCCCATAATTGCCCTAGCTTGTTCCTGACCGATGTAAATTGGCAAAGCCCGCCGATCTGAAGAATCTTTCAAAAGGACGATCGGGCTACGGGTTATGGCATCTAATGCTATGCCAGCGACTTTCATTTCAATCATTGGCTAAGCCTCTACAATTTTTTGAGAGCCTTGGATGCTGTGTAACAAATAGTACCCTTTTTGGGGCGGTTTGGCGACAGTAATAAACATAAGCATTCGTTCTCTATAATTGCTTCTATTAAACTCCGAACTTGTGGTGAACACCAGAGTAAGTCAAACAGTTCTGCTTAAACAATAAGCTTCTTACCCAAGTATGCCTTGTGAAGGATGATAATGTGTTAATATTCCTCATAGAAAAAAAAGTCAGAAAATATACTCAAATATTCTCAATTTCTGTGACAATTACCAATTCATTTGAGCCAAAATTAGGCAATAAATAGAGTTAGTTTGGCAAAAAAGCGGTGTTTACAGGATTAATCCAAGCTTTAGGAACAATGAAACCCTTAGGGGGCGATTCTTGGCAAATTACTTGTGTTGGCCAGTCAGGTGAAGTAATTATGCAAGATTTGGCTTATGGTGACAGTGTTGCGGTAGATGGCGTTTGTTTGACGGTGGAAAAAGTTTTAAAAGATGGATTTATCGCCACTGCTTCACCGGAAACGCTACGCCGCACAAGTTTGGGAGGTGAGCAAACCCAGCAGCGATATGTCAATTTAGAAGCGTCGCTCAGAGTTGGCAGCAAAGTCGGCGGTCATTTTGTCATGGGTCATGTAGATGGCATTGGGCGATTGCTAGTGGCAGAACAAACGGCTAGTTCTTGGGAAATGACCTTTAGTGCATCAGAGGCGATCGCACGTTACATTGTCCCCAAAGGTAGCATCGCCGTCAATGGCATCAGCCTCACAGTCGCCGCATATGAGCCAGAATTTTCCCAATTCACGGTAGCGGTAATTCCCCTCACTTATGCCGAGACAAATCTTCGCTATTTGACCCCTGGCAGTTTGGTAAATCTAGAAGGAGATATTCTCGGCAAATACGTGGAAAAATTCATGTATTCTGGCAAACCACAGACCACAGACCCTGATAACAATAGTATAAACGACATTACACCCGCATTCTTAGCAGAACACGGGTATATCTGAATTTTGGATTTTGGATTTTGGATTTTAAATTAATCTAAAATCTAAAATCCAAAATCTAAAATCTAACTTCCTGGTTCCTGGCTTACCTGAGCGGTCTGCAAGCTTCGGATTAACTGGGCTAGTCCGCTTTGTAATTCCACGCCTGGGTCAGCAGCAACCCACCCATTGGGTGTGAGGTGGCGGACTTCAAAGTGCAGGTGAGGGCCTGTAGAGTTTCCTGTACTACCAACTCGACCGAGCATAGTCCCTGCCTGTACCCACTGACCTGGTTGAACAAAGATTTCTGACATGTGACCGTAGAGAGTTTGTTCAGCAGATTTGTGATTGACGATAACGGCTAAACCATAACCACCCAACCAGCTAGCAGTTTCCACTTGACCAGCAGCAGCAGCCAAAACTGGTGTTCCCGTAGGCGCACCCAAGTCTGTACCAGCATGGAACCGTTGATTACCTGTGATGGGATGAATTCGCCAACCAAACACAGAGGTAATGGAAGCAGGAATAGAGAGCGGGTACATCATGCCACTACCGCCATAGGCAATTCTAGGACTGTAGGGGATTTGCGGCAATACTGATGCCAGTGAAAAGTCGTAACTTACACTGCTAGGGCGGGGTGCAATGTTGCCATCTGCCATTGGTGGGGGCAAAGTACCACCACTAGGGGCGATGGGAGTTGCACTCACTCTGGTGGTGCTGAAATCGCTGGGACTAGGAATAAACCTATTTGGGCGGAATGCGGTCTTGTTGTCACCACTAGAAACACTTTGAACAGGACGCCATCTGCTATTGTTACCAGCGCTTGCAACCTGTCGCACTGGTGCAACAACTGGCAACTGAGCATTTTCACTTCTTCTGAGCCAACTAGGTGCTGATTTACCATTAGAATCGGCTACGCGCCCTGTTTGGGGTGCTTTAGCACAAACTCCACCTGATACGCCTTGCCCTGAAGGCAAAACGGCTCGGCAACCACTAGAGCGTTCTGTGAGAATTACGGAATTCGGTGCTTGATAAGTACCCGTTGCACCGGCATCATAACTATTGGGGTCAATATAGGCGTTATTATAATCCTTGGTTTTCTCCGTCGTTGCCCTGACGGTGTTGTTTGAATTATTTGCTGGTTGAGCAACTTCTGGCAGTTTTTCAGGCAAGGAGCGGGGAGGAGTATTAGGCTTTTCCTCCCTTACCCTTGCAGGAGTAACCTGAGAAGTTTCTGGCTTGGGCTTTGACTGTCTGATAATCACAACAGGTTGAGCAGCTTCGATTTTGGGCTGAGACTGCCTAATTGGCTCTTTTGATTGAGCAACTTCTGGCTTGCGTAGTCTCTGTCTGAGTCTGGCTCGCCGTTGAGTAAAGTCTGGTTGTGTTTGAGCTGTTTCGGGCGCAACAGTCTGTTTTTTAACTGGGTTTGTAAACACTGTTGGTTGGGAACTTTCAACAGTGGGAACAATATTGTCTATTTGTGTTTCCGTTTGGGCAGACACGAAGCCGCCGCTCAGGAGACTGACGCTGCTTAGCCAACAGAGACTCTGTGCTGGTAGCGTCGAGGCAAAACGTTTTTTTGTTACACCTCGCTGCCATAAGTAGTGCAAACGATGATGGGCAGAATTTTTGCGCTGCGTCATTTGTTCTCTCAGTTGTGTGTAATTAGCCTAAAGAGATGATGCTAGTGGTTTGTCTTGCCCGAAGAGCGAAATTTTGAACAAACCTCAAATTTAAACGGAAGATTTATGGTATCCCAAACCGATTGTACCGGGTTCAATATAAATTTCCGGTGTGATTAGTTCTTTTGTGCCATAAGTTTCTAAATCAACTCGTAAATTTCCTTGAGGAGTCACCCCGACTACAGTACCTGAAAGATTATTGACGTACACCTTATCGCCCATGTTTGTAAGCAAGTCTAAATAGCGAGATAAGAGTATACTTATTCCTTCTTGGAAGAGGCACTGTATACCGGATTCTATTCCTAGTAAAACCTTACAGGTGAGCATTTCCAGACAAGAAATCGGTGTGGAATTTTGGGAAGCTTGCCAAGATTCCAGATTAATTCCTGTTTCTGGTACTGGGTTAGCCCAGTTAATTCCAACACCAATTACTGCTTGCGTAATTTGTCCTTTGTTTACTTTGGTTTCTGTCAAAATGCCGCCTAGCTTGCGACCGTTTAAAACTAAATCATTGGGCCATTTTATCCCAACATTCACGTTGTGCTGCCGCAATTGAGACGCAATCCCCCAAGCACTAGCGAAAGTTAGCTGGTAACTCTCAGTAGCTTCTATTTTCTGCTCGAAAGAAATTGCTAGCGAAAGATACAATCCCCCAACTGGAGAAATCCATTGGCGTCCCCATTGTCCGCGTCCAGCAGTTTGTGATGTTGCAATTACTACTGTTCCTGAAGTAGCCCCAAGGTTGAGCATGTTCCAGAGGGTTTGGTTGGTTGAGGAGACACTTTCCAAAAAATGCAGGGAAAATGGTAAATATGGATACTTGCGCCCTGCTTGCAAGGCTGCTTCTAAATTTTGCAGATCTAATCCCACAGCAGTAACCCAAATTGCATTGTTCAAGTTAGCATTAATTGGCTGATGAGTGATTTTCTGTTTAGGTTTGGTTGAAGATGCACACTTGGCACTGGCGCAATTGGGAAGGACTGCCTTATTTAACTTGCAGTATTCTGGAAAATTGGCATCACGGTTTCTTTACTGGGCAGTTTTGGCCGCGATCGCCACAAGACCTGACACTAATACTGCAACCAGAGGCATCAGTCTATCGCTTAAAGCAGGTACATGGCAATACTGTTCTCACCCCCCAAGAAGTTGCCACCAGCACTCTTGAGGATGGTTTAGCATCGGCAGATGGTTTAATTAGCGAACAGCCTCTACAAGCTGTCTGGGTCGCTAGTGCAGATTGTACACCCGTGCTAATTGGCGATGTGAAAACCGCACAAGTGGCAGCAATACACGCCGGATGGCGGGGTACTGCCAAGAAAATTGTCCCCCAAGCGATCGCCCGCTTACAATCCCAAGGCAGCAAACTCGATGATTTACGTATTGCGATGGGGCCAGCGATCGCTGGTGAAGTTTACCAAGTTTCTTTAGAGGTAGCTGCCGAAATCGGAGCCAGCATTGTACCACATAACGACGACCAAAAAATTGTCCAAGCATTACAAAATTTGCCTAATTCACCGTTATTGGAAGACCCCAATCCTGGAAAGGTAAAACTTGATGTCCGGCGAGTAAATGCCTTACAACTGGAAAACTTGGGAATTAGTGCAGAACAAATTGCGATCGCTCCTTATTGTACTTTCCAAACTCCAGAACATTTCTTTTCTTACCGCCGGGAACAAGAGAAAAAGGTGCAGTGGTCAGGGATTGTTAGCGGTAAAACAAGTCAGTAGCCCATATCCCAATACAGTTCAGATAAGACCAAAACCCTCATGTAGAGACGCGATTCATCGCGTCTGAAAGACCAATATTCTACGCCAATAACCCTTAACCCAAGCGTATTGGTCTATGTCCCAATACAGTTCAGATAAGACAAAAACTTAACTGAAGGCTTCACTCAATAACTCACGGTGCATCAAGGCACGATCCACTAAAGATTGTATTTGCTCAGGTGGCAGTGGATCGCCATTAGCGTAATGCTCCATCCAAGTTAGACTCATAAAATTGGGGTCATCTGGTAAAGTTGCTAAATCCCAGCCAGGCATTTCTAAGTCTTCCATAAGACGATTTACCTTAGGATCGTAACTCAGAGCAAAACAGCGACAACCTTCAGCAGCAGCCATAATTAAACTGTGCAGGCGCATCCCAATTGCCATTTCGACACCGCGAAACACACCTTTTAAAAGTTGCGGATCTTCCAGAGACAAAATCTGGCTAACATCTTTAAGATGGGGTTGAATAGCTTGGGCAATACTTAAATCTTCACTTTTTTGAAATGGCAGCAGTAAAATAAACGCTTGGGTGGCTTTTTGGAAATCCACTAAAGCACGAGTCAAGTTAGCCAAACGTGCTGTTGTAAGTTGGGGATGCGATCGCAACGTTACCGCAACTCTGGGCGCCGGTAAATCCCAAAGTCCTGGTACTGGTTTAGATTCTAATGCCCAAACTGGGTCAGGAGCTATGATACAAGGAATTTGCCAATCAGCTAATAAAGCAGCACTGGCGCGATCGCGGACGCTGACTTTGGTACAATTTCTAAAAGTTTGCCTTGCTAAGAAGCGAGTTTGGGGACGCACCAAAGGGCCGATACCCTGTGCCCAAGCTACAGTTTTCAAACCCAAATTCTGTGCCAATGACATCAGTCCGCCATAATAAAATGGGCTAATAATACTGGTAACGTCTTGAATGAGACTCCCACCACCCCAAATCAAGGCATCGCAAGAGCGTAAAGTTTGGATAACAGGTAAAACAGCCATACGATTGTGGGTTTCTACATTGTAGCGATCGCGGGTTTCCTCTGGATTACCCGAAAGCACCACAGGCGTCACATCAGGTGGTAACATTTGCAAAAGCGTTGCCAACAAAGCTTCGTCACCACCATTACCCTTACCGTAATATCCAGACAATAACGCCCGCATCTTTGCCATTTTGGATTTTAGATTTTGAATTTTAGATTTTGAATTTTATTGAGAACTCCTAACTCCTAACTCCCCACTCCTAACTCCTAACTCCCCACTCCTAACTCCTAACTCCTAACTCCTAACTCCCCACTCCCCACTCCCCACTTCTATGCACGTTCTTTCAATTCCCACCTGGATTATTCATATTTCTAGCGTTATCGAGTGGATTATTGCCATTTGGTTGATTTGGACTTATGGCGAACTCACTGGTAACCGCAACTGGTGGGCATTATCCTTTGCCATGTTACCAGCTTTGGTTAGTGCCATGTGTGCTTGTACCTGGCATTATTTCGACAACGCCGAATCTCTAGAATGGCTGGTAACGCTTCAAGCTACCATGACCTTAGTTGGTAATTTTACACTTTGGGCGGCGGCGTTTTTGATTTGGCGTTCCACTAAGCCTACTAATACTGTTGCACCCCAACCTATTAAATCAAAGCAATGATCTCTAAAGAAACCCTGTTTGCGCTTTCACTATTTCCCTATTTGGGTTTCTTGTGGTTTATCAGCCGCACTCCACAAATGCCGCGTTTAGCGCTATATGGATTTTACGGTACTCTTGTATTCGTTTTCGTCACCATTCCCGCAGGAATTTATGCCGTACTGCATTATGGCAAATCTCTAGCCAATGTAGATTGGTTACACGGTGGTGCAGAAGTATTTTTGACGTTGACGAACATCTTGATTGTGTTGGGTTTTCGGCAAGCAGTCAAGGAATTGAGAATGAAAAATGGGGAGTAGGGAGTGGGGAGATGGGGAGATGGGGGGACGCGGGGACGCGGAGAATGACCAGTGCCCAATGCCCAATGCCCCATGCCCCATGCCCCATGCCCTATTATCTACATCTACCGCATTGAGTATGAGGACAAGTAAATGGATGTAATTCCAGCAATAGATTTACTAGAGGGTCGTTGTGTGCGACTTTATCAAGGAGACTACGATCGCTCACAAGTTTTTAGCGAAAACCCAGCTGATGTTGCTAAACAGTGGGTAGATGAAGGTGCCACCAGATTGCATATAGTTGATTTAGACGGTGCCAAAGCAGGTAAAGTAGTAAATCTCCAGGCAATTGAAGCGATCGCTCAAGTGGTATCAGTGCCCATTGAAATTGGTGGAGGATTGCGCGATCGCACCAGTGTGCAACAAGTGTTTAATCTAGGCGTACAATGGGCAATTCTCGGCACCGTCGCCGTAGAACAACCGCAACTAGTACAAGAACTCTGCCAAGAATTTCCCGAACAAATTATTATCGGTATTGACGCCCGCGATGGCCGCGTAGCTACTCGCGGATGGTTAGAAACCTCGGAAGTTTTAGCAACCCAACTCGCTGTCACAATGCAAGAATTGGGGGCAGCAGCTATTATTTATACAGATATACACCGTGATGGTACATTGATAGGGCCGAATTTAGAAGCTTTGCGAGAAATAGCTGGTGCAATTTCCATACCAGTAATTGCTTCTGGCGGGGTGAGTTCTGTTACCGATTTGTTGAGTTTACTGGCGTTAGAACCACAAGGTGTGACTGGTGTGATTGTCGGACGTGCCTTGTATACTGGGGATATTTTACTCAAAGAAGCATTACGAGCGATCGGTCCTGGACGGATTCAGGATATACCGCCCAATTTAGGTTTTTCTAGCTTCGCTTGAACATGCCAATTTTAGATTTTAGATTTTAGATTTTAGATTAAAAATTATTTCGGTTCATGCCCCGCACTTCTCTACGAGACGCTACCACGAACGTGAGTGGAACAAATCCAAAATCCAAAATTTAAAATCTAAAATTCGCTGAACAGTACGGAGGATGAAATGGTTGTTACACTGGGTGCGTGAAGCTTTAGCACAGTAATAAGTAGAAGCACTAAATTAAACTAAAAAAGAGGTTGCTGGGTTTCGACTCCGCTCAACCCTTGTCCGATCGGGGATCGAGCATTGAGCGAAGTCGAAATGCGTCTTCTAAATAATTGTGTCCACCTACTTACAGCAGAATCAGTGAATTCTGCTGTATATTACAGCAATTTTCAGGTAAATAGACCACGTTGTAGGATAGCACAGCTGTGCTACCCTACCGATAATTGTGGTTCAAATAGATGAAAAACGCTGTAAGATTTGCATTTATCCGGTTAAAAGTGAAGGCTACTACAGGGGTAATATTCTTTAATAACTTTTTTAAATAAATAAAACTTATAAACCAATACGGTTTAGTTAAGGAAAATTGTAAGTTGGGTTTCACTCCGTTCAACCCAACAAACCACCGAATGTGTTGGGTTTCGTTCCTTAACCCAACCTACAGGAGTTAAGTTGTTAGTCTTACAGCAGTTTTCATGTATTTGAACCACATCTGTCGTAGGGGCACAGCAATGCTGTGCCCTTACCGCGTGGTCTATTTACCTGAAAATTGCTGTAACTGAACCGTATTGACTTATAAACTTAAATTTTCTGTAAGAGATTTCTGTAATCGACAATACCCGTAATGTAGATAAAATAGTAGTAGAATTCAAAATTTAGTATTATGTCTAGTCAAGAGCAAAATTCTCATCAAGCATTTAATCAAACACAGGCTAATGGAACAAAGAAAAATAAGAAACTACAACCACCTCCAGACATCAAGAAACCAAAGAAAACCGAATAAAAACTGTTAAAATTTGTTGTAGAGACTTAAATTTAATTAAGCCTCTACACATAAATTATCTAAGGATAAAGGCGTTAGTCCTCAAAATCCAGAATGACTAAAAAATCCAGAGTATCATAGCTTCTTAAATTTCCTCAAATTATTCTGGATTCTGAATTCTGAATTCTGAATTCTTACTTATTTATTTTTCACTTGACTCTTTGCCTGTTCTAAAGCTATTTCTTTCATTGCCTGATATGAATTCACATTGGAAGTACCTTCAATAGCTTTAACTGCCAAATCTTGAACTTGTTTTAGGGCAGATTCGAGTTGTTTAGAAAGATTTTGAATACGTGTCTCTTGATTAGTAATCGTCTGTTCTAGAGATTGCAGTCTTTGTTCATAAAAACGTTTTTGCCCTTCTACTTCTTTAGAGTATAAATCTGATTTGACCTTAGCTTGGTAGTGGGCGATGCCTTTCCCTTCTTCTGTAGCTTTTTTGAGGGCTGCTTCTTTTTCTTTCGGAAAAGCTTCTACCTTAGCCTTCAATTCTTCAAATTGTTTTTCTCGTTCAGAAATTGCTTTCTCCCGTTCGGCCCACTGTTTTTCTATTTCTTGGAGTAATTCCTCTAGTTGTTTATATAATACTTTCTGCCCTTGTTCGTATTCACCATTGTCTAATTGCCGCTGGAGTTCCAAATTATACTTATACTCTGATGCATCGCGTTGGCGAGTTTTGTTCAGGCTTTCATTCCGTTCTTTTATCGCTCGTTGATGTTCTTCTTGTTCTTTTCCCCAAGTATTTCTTTGATCTAGAATTTCTTGCAATAACACTTCAGAACGCTGGCTATACTCATCTTGATAAGCTTTAGAGTTATCTTCATACGCTTGGATAAGAGTATCCAAGATATCATCAGAAATTTCTAAATTATGCAACTGTTTTAATTGTTGAATTTCTTCCTCTAAAGTTTGCCTGATTTCTTCTAATTTAGAAGCTTTAGTTGTCAATTGTTCGGATAATTCATTAGCAGCGCTACCAAAACCTAATTGAATTTTAGCTAAGCTTTCAATTGTATTATTCATCTTTTGTTGGACACTAGAAAGCTGATTCATAGGTGTTTTTTGTTCTGTTTTAGGCTGTTCTTTCGTTACAGACTGGCTTTCTTTAGCAACTTTATCGAGTTGCGATTTTAGCGCTGCTTGTTCTTTAGCTAACTCCTCATACGCCTGAAGAATTTCTACTTTAGTATTCTTCTCAGTCGGTTTTTTCACCACTACAACAAACCTCCTCTTCAGGAATTGAAAATTTAAAATAATTAAGACGCTACAGACTAATAACTATTTGGGACTAGAACCACCAAAAGCCCTCATAGCCAAGTCTTGCGCTTGTTTTAATGCAGTTTGCAATTGAGCAGAAATACCTTCTATTTGCTCAGTTTGTTTTTTGATTGTTTCTTCCAGAGATTGAATTTTTAATTCATAACTTTGTTTTGTAGATTCCCATTCTTTCTCAAATAAATCAGCCTCAATTTTAGCTTTTTGGCTGGTTTCTTTAATTGCTTCTTCCCTAGCTTTCTTAACGGCTTCTTCTAGTTCGTTAGGAAATGTAGTCACTTTTTGTTGATAATCTGCAAACAGCGGTTGATGTTGAGTAAGTATTTTTTCTCGTTCAGTCCAGTCTTTCTCTTTCTTTTGAGAATTTTCTTGTATTTCCCTTTCTTGTTGACGCTTGATTGCTTCGTAGCTGTCTGTATTCAGTTTCCGAGTTGTTTCTAATTTATATTGATATTCTTCTTCTTCTTGCTGGCGGTCTTTGGCTAATAAATCATTATATGCTTGGAGTTTTTCTTCATACTCTGCTTGCTCTTTTTGCCATTCTTTCCGCCTGACTGTAACTTCTTTCTCTAAAGCTTCCTTTTTGCTAATAGTATCTTGTTCTAGGGTTTTGAGTTTTTCTTGATGTTCTTGACTTAAAACATCTAGAGTATCAGCGACAACTCTAATTTGCTGAAGTTCTTGTAGACGTTGAGTTTCAATTTCTATTGCTTGATTGAGTTCATCTAACTTGGAGTTTTCCTGAGCTAGTTTTTCAGATAATCCATTGAGAATACTGCCAAATTCTAATTGTAAATCAGCTAAGCCTTTGACAATACTATCAACTGTATAAGTCGAAGCTGCTTGCAGAATTTCTTGGCTTTTGGCTTTTTCTGCTTCTTCTTGTTTGGTTGCTATTTTAAATTCCAGCTTTTTCCTTTGGATAAGAATTTGTTGAAATGCTTGCATTAGTTGTTGTTTGCTGTCCTTGACCCCAACTGTAGTCATATTCCAACTCCGTTCAATAGGCAATAATTTATCGGGTAGCAAGCCATACCAATGACTACCCTATGCAGACATCAGAGTAGCCTTTACATCATATTTATAGTGCAGTGTAAACACTGAAATAATCAACATCCGATACTGAGGACAGTACGAGTTATCCACAGTTGTGTCTTTCTGTTTTCCTAAGTATATTTTTCCCTTTGGGTAATGTAGTATTTTTGTACTAATTAATATACCCAGCCTAATTTGCTCTTGTCAAGAGAAAATTTCAGATATTTCACTAAAAAGACTATAGCGCTTCCCACTTGGGTAAAATACGCCCGTTCGTAGGGGCGCACATCTGTGCGCCCCTAGAGCGTATTGCATCCAAACGAGAATCGCTATATTGGCAGCTTTGAGCCACAGCGTTTTATAATTCTTAATAGGGCGCTGTGACATATGTAACCTTTTGTAAAGGAAATATAAAAGAATTAACCCTAGTAGAAGCGCGGTTGCACTCAGGTTAGATAATAGATGTGATGATCCTAATTGATACAAGGACAGTCCTAGACTCTTGTGATATCAATGTATACCACTGAATCGACCAAGTATTCTGCCAGAACGGACATTGGGCAAACCAGCCGGATTTTGGTAGTAGAAGATGAAGAATTAATCCAGGAAATGCTCGTTGTAGCCCTGGAAGAGGAGGGTTACGGGGTGATAACTGCCCCCGATGGGCGGTCTGCTGTAGAGTATCTCAAAAGTTTTGAAACCAACTCAGGGGAACTTCCCTTTGACTTGATCATCCTTGATTTGATGCTGCCTCAGATCAATGGTTTAGATATTTGCCGTTTACTACGTCACCAAGGAAACCCAGTACCGATTTTAATGCTCAGCGCTAAGGGCAGCGAAACCGATCGCGTTTTGGGGTTAGAAGTAGGAGCAGATGACTACCTAACCAAACCCTTCAGTATGCGCGAGTTAGTGGCTCGTTGTCGGGCTTTACTGCGGCGTCAACGCTTAAGTACTCTGCCACAACTACCAGTATTAAAATTTAAGGATGTGACCTTAAATCCTCAAGAATGTCGCGTGCTGGTTCGCGGTCAAGAGGTGAGTCTTTCTCCGAAAGAGTTTCGCCTGCTGGAACTGTTTATGAGTTACGCCCGTCGGGTGTGGTCGCGGGAACAATTGCTAGACCAGGTTTGGGGTCCAGATTTTGTTGGGGATAGCAAAACCGTAGACGTTCACATCCGTTGGTTGCGCGAAAAATTAGAGCAAGACCCCAGTCATCCCGAATATATTGTGACTGTAAGAGGTTTTGGCTATAGGTTTGGATAATTAGTTTAGATAGTTGTTAGTTTTGAGTAATCACAAAAAAACTAACGACTCAAATGCTCTTATTGGGATTCTTTCTGGGTTTAGCGGTAGGCATTGGGTTTTGGGTTTGGCAACAGGTTCAACTTAACCGCTACCTGAGACGCGTACTCCAACCGTTCACCTCGCATTCTGACAAACTAGGACTGCCGTTGATTCCTGGGTTACGGCAGGAAATTATGCTTTTAAGGCAGCAGCGACAAGATTTGCAACAGTCGCTGCAAACTTACCAAGACTTGCTGGAATTTGCACCAATAGGATATTTGCAGGTAGATGAAGAAAATCAACTGTTGTGGTGCAATCAGCAGGCGCAGGAAATTTTAAATTTGCAAAGGTGGCAACCAGGACAGGTGCGCTTGTTGTTGGAGTTGGTACGGTCTTATGAACTCGATCATTTAATTGAAAAAACTCGTGATTGGCAAAAACCACAGACGAAGGAGTGGGTATTTCACCCATCTTGTGATAATGCCGCAGAGATACCGACAATCAAATCTTTGACTTTGCGGGCGTGTAGCTTGCCTTTGCCCAATGGACAAGTAGGCGTATTTTTAGAAAATCGTCAACCCCTATTGGATATAAATCAAGCACGCGATCGCTCTTTTTCTGATTTAGCCCACGAACTCAGAACGCCCTTGACTTCCATTCGCTTGGTTGTGGAAACTTTACAAAACCGCTTGGAACCGCCTTTAAATCGCTGGGTTAACCGCCTCATGCAAGAAGTTGACCGGCTGATTAGTTTGGTGCAAAGCTGGTTAGAACTCACTCAAATGGAAGCAAACCCCAACATGCAATTGCAAGCCGAAGCTGTGGAATTGCGATCGCTAATTGCATCTGTTTGGGAAACTCTAGAACCATTAGCACAGCGCCAACATCTGTCTCTGAATTATTCTGGGCCAGAAAATCTTTGGATTAAGGCAGATCAAGCCCGGATATACCAGGTTTTTCTTAACTTACTGGACAACAGCATTAAGTATAGTCTTCCTTCTACTTCCATTCACGTCCAGGCGAAAATCCTATCAACGAATAATAATGGTGTCAATGCTGGTTCTTCATCCCTCGAAATAAATCTTATTGATTCGGGAGTAGGCTTTTCCCAAGCAGATTTGCCCCATGTTTTTGAGCGATTTTATCGGGGAGATAAAGCCAGAACCCATTCCCCCCAGGATAATAATTCTATAGGCGCGATTGTTGGCAATGGCTTAGGTTTAGCGATCGTTCAACAAATTCTTCTCGCTCATGGTGGTTCAATTAAAGCAATGAACCATCCAGAAACTGGTGGGGCGTGGATGCAAATTCAATTTCCTCAAGTCATGGCAAACTCCCTAAGCCAAGACTATAGTTGAAGAAGAATACAGAATACAGAATTCAGAATTCAGCAATCTTTTAGTAGGGGATTCAGACCCACCACTAACTGTAGACCACCAAATTGAAAATTACGCGCGAGTGTTCCACCGTTTATTCATCCACCAGTCACACAGAACTAATTCTGAATTCTGACTCCTGACTCCTGAATTCTTTCTTGTTAAAAATATCTTCACGTTTGAGATTACAAGTGTGAAAGCTGTCCGTTACAGTCCCAATTCTCAGAGACCCCAACTGGCACGCGGTATTAGGCGTTTAGAACGGGATGTATTACGCATGGGAGCTTTGGTGGAACAATCATTTCGCCTCAGCCACCAAGCGTTATTTGCTCGTAACCTAGCAGCAGCTGAGGAACTTCCCCGATTAGATAAAAAAATCGATCGCTTTTATAGACAAATAGAGTCAGACTGTACAGCGATTATGACGCTGCAATCCCCTACGCCACAAGATTTGCGTTGCTTGAGTGCTTTTATGCAGCTAGTGCGGGATTTAGAGCGCATTGGTGATTATGCTAAGGATTTAGCTGAGATTGCGATTAAAATCTTTCCTTATGCGCCTCATACGTCTTTACCAGATATTGAAGTTATGTCCCGTCACGCCCAGGCAATGTTAGCAACTAGCTTAGTGGCTTTGGCAGATTTTGATGAAGCAGGTGGGCGCGGTTTAAAGCACTTGGATGATACTGTAGATGATGCCTACGATCGCGTTTATCAAACTTTAGCCCAACAACGTGATGTACCAGGCGTCGTTGAGCCAATTGTACTGTTGGCACTGGCGATTCGTTGTCTTGAACGTATGGCAGATCATGCCACTAATATCGGTCAAAGGGTAGCATATATCGTCACTGGTCAACGCTCTTAATCAAATTCAGTAATACATCCATTGGTGTTAACTTAAGCTCAAACCTTTGTCCCACAAACGTTCTACCCCACCCCTCAATCCCCTCCCCTTTCAAAGGCTAAGGTGTACACACAAGTGCTATCTGCAAAGGTTTCAAGCCTTCTAGACCCAATAAATTGTCATTACGAGTGCAGTAGTAGCAAAGTCTTCAATAAAGGGCACAGCAGTGTTCCCTACGAAAGATGTCGTTTTTGAATCACCCGTTTTTGCTATTTCCTGTCAATGCGTAATACCATTTGACGAAAACCTTGATACAGATAGATTTCTCGTAGGGAACACTGCCGTGCCCTGACTAACTTGTGTATACATCGTAGTGAAAGGGGAGGGGAGGTTTTGCGTCAGCAAAGCCAGGGTGGGGTCAATACGGTTCGGATAAGCAGTATGAACTTCCCTTGTGGTCTGGAAAAAGGTTAAGGGGTAAGGGATGTGTTTGAAACCTTTCCCCTTTCCCCTTTAACCGAACCGTATTGAGGGTGGGGTGACTCAGGATTGATTGGTAACTTTTTACCTCACGAAAGGGAGAAATGGTATGAGTTTTAATAAAAAACCAAAAAATTAAGTTAACTAAACATTTTACAAAAAGCTTACCTTTTCTTAAACTTGCACCATTAAAGTAACGGGTAAACAACTAAACAATTTCCTTTTATCTCAGTAATGAATAGCTCGAACCAAAAGCTATTCTCATGAAAAGATTTTGATTTAGGTGCTAGTTGTTGAAATATCAACATAGATAAATATTTAATATAGAAAATATTAGTTTTTTTAGCAATTTAAGCAGCAATATACTCTCATAGTCTGTGTGGCTATGGTTCATTATGTATTCCATAATTCCCACTCCAAACTATTCTCCTGTAGAAGAACAGGTATCACAACAATTATTTACTCGTCGGGAAGTAATTCCGCTTCGGAATGATGTACTTTGGCGAATTGAACATGGAGCAGTTCGTACCCTAACTTGGGGCGAAGATGGAACATTCATCACTCTCGGTTATTGGGGAGTAGGAGATCTGATTGGCTATCCTTTATCTAGAATTAGACCATATCAGATCGAATGTCTCACAGCTGTAGAAGTCAGTATTGTGCCTGCTCACTTGTGGCATCAATATGTTGATGCTTTGTTGTCTCACATTCAACAAACTGAAGATTTATTGAGTATAGTGCATCGTAAACCAATTTCCTTACGTTTATGGCAATTTTTGCTTTGGTTAAGCGAAAAATTTGGACGTGACATAGATAAAGGCAAGTTGATCGATCTGAATATTACCCATCAGGATATTGCAGAAGTCTTAAACACTACGCGAGTTACAGTTACACGACTTCTACAGCAGTTCGAGGAAGAAAAAGCGATTTTACGTCACAAGCGCCGCATCATTTTGCGGTTACCAAAATAAATTAATTACTAATTTTCATTCAGCAGTATATTAATTTGCTTGTATTAATCACAGGAGATAAGGTATAATCGGTGCTGTAATTTTGTGTGAAATAACCCAAAAGTAAAGTGCTTAAAGCACTTTACCATCATTTGGATTAGTAGGTGTGAGTGAAAGTAAGAAAATGAAAAAACAATTCTGGAATTTTATTAAGGTTAGTCCGATTGTTGTCGCCGCTACATTTGTTGCCGCGAACACCGCCTTTGCTGGTGAAGTTAACGAAGAGATTACAAATGTTGCTCAGTTATCTGAAGCCCAAGATTCTAACAACATCGATCAAGTAACATCTGTTTCTCAGTTTTCCGATGTTCAGCCCACAGATTGGGCATTCCAAGCTTTACAATCCTTGGTTGAGCGCTACGGCTGTATTGCAGGTTACCCCAATTCAACTTATCGCGGTAACCGTGCTTTAACCCGTTATGAATTTGCCGCAGGTTTGAATGCCTGTTTAGACCGAGTTAACGAATTGATTGCTACAGCTACCGCTGATTTGGTGAGCAAACAAGACTTGGCTACCCTACAGCGCTTACAAGAAGAATTTTCTGCTGAATTAGCAACCCTGCGCGGCCGTGTAGATTCCTTAGAAGCCCGCACTGCTGAGTTAGAAGCTAATCAATTCTCCACTACCACCAAGTTGGTTGGGGAAGCAATTTTCAACGTATCTCAACCTTTTGGTGACACAAGAGCAGTTGCATCTGGCAATCCAGCTCAAGACTTAGATGCCAACACTACCTTTGATGAGCGCGTTCGTTTGAACTTGTACAGCAGTTTTTATGGTACTGACCAGTTGCAAATCCGTCTAAATGCTGGCAACATCATCTCTAATGCTGGTGTGACTGGTACTAACATGACCCGCTTGGGCTATGACGTTAGTAATACCACGAACGCGGTTTTCATAGATAAAGTTAACTATGCTTTCAACTTTACTGATGCAGTGCGCGTCAAAGTTGATGCTACTGGTGCTGAATTATACGAAAACGTCAATACCTTCAACCCTGACTTTGCCAGCTCCGGTAGAGGTGCGCTGTCTCGCTATGGACGTTTTAGCCCCATCTATCGGCAAGGTCAAGGTGGCGCTGGTGTGACTGTTACTTTGAATCCTAAAGGTGCGCTCAGTTTAACTGGTGCTTATCTAGCTAGGACTGCTAACGATCCCACCGCTAATAATGGACTGTTCAATGGTGATAGCGCTATCTTTGGTCAGTTATCTTTCAAACCTAGCAAAGCCTTTAATATTGGTTTAACCTACGCCCGCACTTATCAAACTGATGGTCAAGCGAACAACCTTTTCCAAAGTACAGGTAGTGCTTTTGCTAACAATCCTTTTGGAGCTAACAGTCGTACTGACTCCAACAACTACGGTGTAGAAGCTACCTTCCAATTCAGTCCTAAGTTAGCTCTTAGTGGTTGGGGAGGTTATACAACTGCTGATGCGAGAACTGGTGCTAATGCCGGCACAGATGCAGATATTTGGTATTGGGCTGGAGCGCTTGCTTTGAGAGACTTTGGTGGAGAAGGTAATGTCTTAGGCGTTATCTTTGGTCAATCACCCAGAGTTACTGGTGGTAGTATAAAAGATGTTGCCGCCAACGTTGCCTTAGACGATGATACTTCTTATCACTTAGAAGGTCTTTACAAGTTCAAGGTTTCTGATAATTTGCAAATCACCCCTGGCTTGCTGGTAATCTTCAATCCAGAACACAACGATGCTAATAACACCGTTTATGTAGGTACTTTGCGTACTACTTTCTCCTTCTAAAAGAATCTCATAATTTAGATAAACAAAACCCCACCCTGAGGCGGGGTTTTGTTTATCTAGGAAGAAAATTGGCTATGTAGGATTATAGTCAGCTTGATTTGATATATCCTTTGGGCGGCGATCGCTACTCCAAGCCCACCACACACAACCACAGTGACAAGAATAGAACTCTTGCCATTTACGACGGCGGTCTTCTGTAAGGACAGGCGATCGCCGATTTAACCACACTTTTTCAGCTTCAAGGCTACTTGAGGAGCAACTAGGACAGCAAAACTTGTAGGCATGTATTGCCTTATTTGTCCATTCAGGTGCGAGGGGAGCAAAAGCATCCATGATTAGGACAGGGAGTAGGGAATAGGGAGTTGGGAAATACTGAGTTGCAAATTTTAGAAAGGATCTATTAGAAAAGATTACCACAAATCTAGATAATTTTTGTGGTGTGGGCATCTTGCCCTCCTACTATTCTCAATTCTGAGAAATTCGATATTTTAGGAACTAGTCAGTATGCACATTATGGCTAATAATTAAAATTATGGAGCCAAATGTTGAAATTCGCCGTTTATTAGATGTGATGCCTGCTTCTGGTCGGATGACGACAAAAATTGTTAGTAAACCGGAGCAAGCAAAAGCGATCGACGCCTCCTTTCCTCAACCCTGGAATCAGGCGCGACCAATATACATTAATTTCGATTTGTGGCGTCGCCTGACAAAGCCACAACGAGACTTACTGCTGTTGCAGCTGGTTAGCTGGTTGACGGGTGTGAAGTGGTTTAAACCCGACATTTATCAAGGTGTAGTGCTGGTGGCGTTGTTGGGTGGATTATTGGAAGCAGCGCAATCAGATGTGGTGGGTGTAGCCGTAGCTGGGGGGTTAAGTGCGATCGCCTTTGTTCGCATCTGGCGGACTAATAAATCTCAAGAGTCAGAGTTAAACGCTGATAGAGCAGCAATTAGGATAGCACAACGACGCGGTTATTCAGAAGTTGAAGCAGCACAGCATCTGTTATCTGCAATTGAAGCAGTAGCCAAAATTGAAGGGCGTTCCAGTTTAAATTTTACCGAATTGATTCGTTGCCAAAACTTAAGAGCGATCGCTGGTTTGTCACCAGTGAGTATGCCAGAAAATTATCAATAGAAATCAGAATTCAGTAGTCAGGAAGCAGAAAATAAAATCTGCTCGGTGAAATCATTTCATTGATGGACTTACTTCGGAATTCTGACATATATAAATTTAATACAAATAAATTTAATTTTGAATGAACAATGTTAAACAAAAAAATCATCCAATATAATTCAAAATTACCTTTTCATTCTCCTTGGTTTATTATAATTATTTTCTCTATTCTTGGTTTAATAGGTATTCTCAACCATTCGATGTGGCGAGATGAACTAAATCCCTGGCTTATTGTCAGAGACAGTGAATCTTTCGGGGATTTAATTGCAAATATTCGTTATGAAGGTCATCCTGTTCTATGGTATTTTTCCCTGGCAATTCTGAGGAAAATAGTTGATAATCCTATTATTATGCAACTTTTTCATTGGGCAATTACTGTTGTCTCAGTTACTCTTTTTTGCTTATATAGCCCTTTTAAATATCAACAAAAGTTTCTATTTTGCTTTGGTTACTTTACTTTTTACGAATATCTTTTAATTTCTCGAAACTATGCCTTTAGTGTGTTGTTTGTTTTTGCATTCTGCACAATTTTCTCATCCAGAAAAATAACTTATGCTTATTTGGCAATTTTATTGGGCTTACTAGCAAATAGTAGTGCTTATGGTTTATTGGTATCATTTTCTTTAGCATTAACTTTGCTAGCTGAATTTTGTTTTGATAGTGAACATCGCAAACAGTATTTTAATCAAAGTCAAAAATATGATTTATTTTTAAGTACTCTAATTATCATATTCTCTTTTATCCTATCCATTTATATTATTACTCCTCCAAGAGATAGTTATCTTTATGGCGGGTTAAATAATGGCTGGGTAATGCAATTAGATTTCCGTCATTTATTGAGAAGCATAGGTAGAATATTTGGTAGTTATTTATTAATTATTCCTCAACATAAAAAATGGCTGGATTTAATTATTTGTGCAATAATTACTTTATTTATTGCAATTTTAACCTTAATTAAATTATCTAAAAAGCCAGTCGCTTTATTTTTATATATTATAGGAAATTGCATAATATTTGCCTTTACATACTTGAGATTTACAGGTATGCCTCGACATTTTGGACATTTCTATCTAATTCTGATAGCGGCTTTATGGCTGGGAAGTTATTATCAAGATTCTCTAGTTTTATTTAATAAGTTTTCTCTTCGTCCAAATTCAATTATTTTTGTTCAAAAATGGCATCATTTTGCTTTGATGTTAATTCTTTATGTCCAGTTTTTGGGCGGTATTTATAGTTTTTCCAGAGATTTAGTTCTACCATTTTCTGCAAGTCGGGAAACGGCTCAATATATTCAAAAAGCTGGGTTAGATAATGAGTTTATTGTTGCCAGTAGAGATGCGAATATGGCTCCTTTATCGGGTTATCTGAATCGAAAATTTTACTATCCTGAGCTTCAAAAAATGGGAAGCTTCACCCTATTTAACAAAGGTCGTCAAGATGTTGAACAAGTTCAGATATTAAGCCAAATTAATTCTCTATTAAAAAATCAAGATGAAGAAAAGAAAATTTTGCTGATTTTAAATCAAAAACTTAATGTCAACCGTAACGATTTGAAGATTGTTCCGATTAAAGATTTTCAGAAAAACTGGGTGGATAGTGAACGATATTATCTTTATTGGGTAGATGGTACTAATTCGTAATTCGTAGTTCGTAATTAATAAAGTCTTGCTTAGTCTGCCTTTCAGGGTTTCAATCTATTTCATTAGACTTCTTGCATAAATAAGTTTTTATCTCACGCAGAGGCGCAGAAGCGCAGAGAAGAGAACGCAAAGAAGGACTTTTGCAACAGATCTATTATTTTCAGGAAATGGTATGAAGTATAAAAATAATGCACTACAGAATTTTGAAGTTATCAAGCAGATTACGCTAGTCCATAGCAGAAGATATTTGATTAAAGCTACAACAAGGAACTAGTCCTACTGTGTTAGGCGTTTTACAGCACTGTTCTGTTTTGGAAACTAAAGGCTTGATTGTCCTACAAGGAGAATGTGCCCTAAAATAGGCAAAAATCAAGCTTTTACATCGTTAGACTAGCTTGCCACTATCGATAACTAGCTGTGATGGGTGAGGCTACTTTACACTGGAATAGGAGAATGTGTCGTTAATTAACTTAGATGTCACAGACTCAGGAGTTTATTCATACCTTACCGATGTTGGTTATGAACTACTTACCTCGTGTGGTAAAACTTAATTTAAATTTTGTCAGTTACTAACGGAGTTGATGAGAATGAACTTTATTGTTTTTGTCTTAGTAGTGGTTTATGTAGGCGGCGTTTGGAAGTTTTGGAATGGGTTTGGACGGACTAATTTTAATCCAACTTTGACCAATCGCATTGGTTTATCTTTGCTATGGCCAGCTTTGTTTATTACTAACCAATCCTATCGTCGAAACTTTAGAAAGGCATTAAAGGGCTAGATTTTACTATTACAACAGAATTCAGAATTCAGAATTCAGAATTCAGGATTTGGAAGTAAAACAGGGTTCATATCTGGCTACCAGGTGAATGGCTGTCTAGTTAACTTTCCCTAAAATCTGGTGTAGTACCAATTCACCAAAATCTCGATACACATACAATAACTTGTATGTGTATCATCTATAAAGTGAAATCATATAAGTTATCTCAACTTCAGAGTGACATATATCTTAATATAAATCTAACCAGCCAACCCCCGTTTCCTACTAGGAAACGGGGGTTGGATCTACTCATCCTAAAAGGAGAGAAATTAGGGAAGAAATAATTTCCTAAGGTTTATTTGCCATTGGTGAGAAGATGGATTGCTCCACCTACGGCTGCGCCATCAATAGCATTGCCAAGGGTATCTTTGCGATCGCCAGTAATTACACCAGTCAATGCGCTAGCGCCCGCACCAACACCGACATCTTGACCAGCGTTGCGGTGACGGCGATCGCCTCTGAGTCCATTTGCACCGTTCACAGCTGCACCAGTGGCGCCACCCTTAACAGCATTACCTAAGAAACTACCATTTCCCCTAATAGCCCCGGTTACCACATTGGTAGCAGCCCCAATACCGATATCGCGTAGTACTTGATCGTCAGCAGCAGCCGGTTTAGCGGGTACTAGAGTAACACCAGCTAAGCTTGCAGCCATGAGGCTGGGTAAAAGTGTGCGTTTTAGGATTGTATTCATTATGTTACCTTCTCAAAACATCAAACAATTGAATAAAGTTCAAAGTTACTGGCGTCAGACAAAATCTGATTTTTTCGTTTGGACAACAGCAACTATTTATTGTTTGAGAACACATACATGATGACATTTACAAAGTCATAATTACTTCTACTCAAAGCATGAAGTTATATTCAGTCTAGAGAAGGCCTTGCCGATTTATTAGTTCATTCTGGCGACTACACATTGACAAAATATATTAAATATGTAGTAGGTTTTTCGGGACATGAAAGTTTGATTTGTGATGCTAAACCGCGTAGTGTTTACCGTATCTATCTAAAGATAGTTGGCAAAATAGTTAAACTAGTGGAAGTGCGATCGCTTCAGCTACCTACAATAAAGATTGCACTTCTATCGATGGTTGAATTTCTGTTTCAACTTGAGCCTCAACAAAAGGCGTATAAATTGGAATATCAGCTTGTATAGCTTCAAAGCTCACAACTAGAGAGTATGGAATGCTAGCTTCTGGATCGTTATTCCAACCTTCATGTCCAACAACTGCAATAGAAAATGCCTCTGTAAGTTCAAATGAATTTACAACTGTCCAATCCTTCTGAAGGGTTCCTCCACTTCTAGAAACACCCTCAATTTTCCCGTTGTTTTTTGATCTTTTACCAAGAGTCCATTGAAAACCTTTATCCCCCTTTTCAGCATCTTCTGGAGCATCATACTCTTTTAAAATTCTTTCTAGGAACCTCTCTGGATCTTCACCTTTCTTACTACAGTCCCAGTCCAGCCAAGTTGAAAGATATTTCCGCCGATTCCTGCGGGTTCGACGCGGTTGTGCTTTGTATGACAAAGTAACTTCTAGGAGAATCTCCAGCGATTCCCCCTGAGAACGTAATTGTTCTGGAAGTTTTACTTGGTAAACATGAGCTTGTTTAGCTACAATACGGCGTTCTCCTGTTGTCATCAAAGTGATTCGATGAGGAGAATTACCCAAAGCACGATCAACATTAGGAAGTCCGTAACCAATTTGACGAAGAACGTGCAATTTGTTTACATTATCTGCCATTGCCCATTCTGGCCATCTTGCTGATTGTACTATTAATGCACGGTAAAGAAGGCATCTTTCATTTGGTAACTCAGCAGCTAGACGCGCAGCAATATGACTTACTTTTGGTGCTGCAAATGATGTACCAATATTGTCAGCAGCAACCGCTGGGCCACCATACAAAGTTGACCGGACTAATTCGGGACAAACATCTTTAGAGGAAGTAATATTTGGTGGTGTGCCTTCATCTTTTACTAAATCTCCACCATACTCAACTACTTCTGGCTTAATAGTATTCCAAATTCCTAGCCCAGAACATGAAAAAGCAGAGGGCTGATCCTTTTGTGCAATGGAAGAATAAGGTGGTGAATTATAAGAATTTGAAGCAATAGAACCAACTGTTAAAGCTTGGAAACTTTGTGCAGGGTTAGCTATTCTACATGAATCTCCTAGCAGATAATCCGGGTATAGTCTATTTGCTGAAAGATGCTCGGTGATAGACAATCTTGTAACAGGTTTCTGAGGATAGGGAACTCTAGGTAAATTACCTGCTGCTACAATTACAAGGATATCTTTTTGCCATGTTAAATTATCAATAGTTGATGCCCATGCACTCATATATCTAGTAAGACATGGAGCTTGGCCAGTTATAGAGTGATTAAAAATTCTGGTTGATGTTAACTTATGATAAAACTTCACGATATCTTCCAATAACTGAGGTGGAAATACTTGAACAGGTAGGTAGCAATTAGCATCAAGCACTCTAGCATTTTGTAACCAGCAAATAGCTTTTGCCTTACCACTACGAGGTATTGTCCTTGGATAAAGCAATGCACCAGCTACCCTTGTTCCATGTCCACCATTTTTTACATAATCAGGAGTTCTACTAGTTTCACCAGGAACCCAAGAAGTTGAGTTTTGTGAATCAATTGCTACCTTTAGCAAAGAATGCATTTCTTGAATTCCGCTGTCTATAACGCATACTTTGGGAGCATTAGGCTCTGGTGGTTCTAGTTGAAAAATTGGAGTGCTAGAATCAGGTAATTTTTCTTGATTAAGCATTTCAAAAAACTGATCTGGCTCACTAATTTCAAAGATGTAAGGAAAATTTTCAACTAAATCTTTTAAGCCTTTTCCTGTAATTTGAATTCGACACGAAAAACTATCGGGCAAACGAACTGTACCAAGCTCACCCCCATCGTCTTGAAAACCTTTGATAATATTGCCTTTATAAAATTCAATAAGCTCCTCAAATTCATTTTGCCTTTCCCATGATATTTCTTCCCATTCTTCCTGTGTTAACTGACGTTTGGGAATCCAATTATTAACCTTTTTTGTAAAAGTTTCATTAGTATCATGAGGTTGTCGCTTTGGATAGTTAGGCAGTTTTGTCTCAGTGCCTACACCGGCGACACCTACATCAACAGTATATATTTGTTCTTCTTTTATCGGTAGCCAGTTCTCATATAATTCAACAAATAAATTCGCAGAAAGAATCAAATCTGGCTTTTTTCGACCATCTATTATTTCCCAGATTTGGGCAACTGTATTGCCACCATGCTGCTCATTAATAAATTTTTCTATCTTTTTTTGCAGTTCACTAAGTTCTAAATCTGCTGATGCACCAATAATGTATCCTTCTTCTGTATCAGCAATCAATTCAATGCCATACGCTTTCAATCCATCTGGATTAAAAGAATCAGGATCAATCTGTAAGATAATCCGCCGCGATGTCAGTGGCGGCTTCCCTTCTTGCTCTCTTTCTTCTTGAGTTTCTTGCCATTCAAATATCAAGGAGTCAACTGAAGTTTTGAGTTTACCTCCATGTCCTTGGCGATTACCCAGATTAACGAGCGTTATGGGATTCTTTTTTCCTCCTCCTCCCGGTGGCGATGCAGCACTTCCTTCAGTTGTCAGCCTAAGCCGGATATGCGGAAACCCTTGAGAACTTTCAACCATTTATTTCTCCGGACACCAAAAATTAATACTAGGAAACTTGGATTTCTGCGATCGCTTCTTCTAAGTGTTCTTGAATCACTAGCTCCTCTCGCTCAAGGATTGCTCGTTTAGCAGCATCTTGTGCAACCCTCACGGCTTGAGCCGCAGAAAAATCTTTCATCTGCTCAATGATCCTTGACCAATTGATAGATCCTATTTCAATTGCAGATAGCGTTTCCTTTAGTATAAATTCTAGCTCCTGTTCTCCTGGTTTGGGTACTGCAATTAAGTCATCAAATCTTCTCCAAAGAGCAGTATCTAGAGATTTATTCAGATTAGTTGCTGCGACTAAAAGTCCAGAAGACGGTTGATACTCATCCAAAATTTGAAGAAATGTATTTACTACTCGCTTAATTTCTCCTACTTCTTGATAATCTTCTCGTGACTTAGCAATCGAGTCACATTCATCCAGAAACAACAAACATGGATTTTTTGAAGCATCCTCAAATACAAGTCTCAAATTGGTTGCAGTTTCACCTAAAAAAGACGATACCATTGCATCAAATCGAACCTTCAGTAGTGGTAAACCAGTATTCCAAGCTAGACGCTCTGCTCCTAACGTTTTTCCACAACCAGGTGGCCCATATAAAAGAATTTTTTGTCTGTAACGCAGTCCATGATGAGCCAACCTGTCTCTTGCTGCATACTCGCGTTCAATTCGGCAAAAACGTTTCTCAATATTTTTAGGCAACACCATGTGATGCCGTAGTTTCTCCCTCGGTATGATAGTTACTAGAGGAAGATTAAATCGCTTACTGGTTGGTAATTCAGTTAAGGACTCTAAGTTTTCTGGTACTGTTCGCGTAGCGTCTCGTTCGCGTAGCGTCTCGCAGAGAAGAGAAGAAGCAGGTTTGCTGATGTTGGTAGACTTCTCTTTGTGGCTTTTTTTAGTGATATTCTCTAACTGGTCAGCTAAGAGAGTATGTCCCTTACTGCGTTCTTCCTCAATCACTAAATATGTCAGCTTATCAATCGCCTCTTGATCTGAACTAGCGATCGCTCTAAAAAATCTCTTGAGAAGCTCTGCTTTCATACTGCCTCTCAGTATAAATAGTAATTTTTTATCAGTATAGTATTATTGTACTATATAAGTATATCGTATCGTAAATTGTAACGCGATCGCGTTGTCCTTAATCATTATATTAAATTATGTAAAACAAAAAACATTCTTCTGGTCACAAAATTAGCATATCTAGCCATAAGCTGTTGCCTTCAGATCTATATCATCTTCCCCTTCAATTAATAACAAAGTCATCAGATGTCCCTCAACAAATCCTGTTAATTTGAAATCAGACATAGCTTTTAATTCCTCCATAGAAGCTTTCTCGGAAAAATATTTAAATATCATTTGAATTGCTTTATCTTTATTTAGGTAATACTGGTAGCTAGTATCCTTTTGCATCAAATGTTCTACAATTTTTGTAGTCCGGGCTAGAAGTTCTTCTTTGTCCCTCGAAACTTCCTGCATAATTTTCTCCCGATGATTTACTAAATTACTCCAATTATAAACAATTCTCCTTTGCGAACCTCTGCGTTCACCTCATCATCCCTCTGCGTTTAAAACATAAAAAAGGGCGGGCAAGATGCCCACCCCACAAAAATTTTGAGAATATTCTGTTGCTATTAACCCAATAATTGCTTAGCTTTGGCTAACACATTATCAACGCTAAAACCGAACTTCTCTAGACAAACACCACCTGGGGCGGAAGCACCAAAGCGATCGATACTAACAACGTCGCCTTCAGTACCTACGTACTTGTGCCAACCGAAACTAGAGGCAGCTTCTACAGCTAAGCGCTTGGTGACAGCTTTCGGCAATACAGACTCTCTGTAAGCTGCATCCTGTGCTTCAAACAAATCCCATGCAGGTAGGGAAACAACGCGGACTTTCTTACCTTCGGCTGTGAGTTTCTCGGCTGCGGTGACGGCGAGGCTCAATTCTGAACCAGTACCAATTAGGATCAATTCTGGTGTACCTTCAGAATCCACCACTGTGTAACCACCCTTGGTTACGCCTTCAATGGAAGTACCTGCCAAGTTGGGGACGTTTTGACGGGTGAATGCCAACAAAGTTGGAGCATTTCCTTTTGCTCTTTCGATCGCCACTTTATAAGCACCAGAGGTTTCTGTTCCATCCGCAGGACGAATCACCGTCAAGTTAGGAATAGCCCGCAGGGAAGCTAAGGTTTCAATGGGTTGGTGGGTTGGGCCATCTTCACCTTGTCCAATGGAATCGTGAGTCATCACCCAAATCACCCCAGCTTGAGAGAGGGCAGATAAGCGGATGGCAGCACGCATGTAGTCTGTGAAAATCAAGAACGTCGCACCGTAGGGAATTAATCCCGAACCGTGCAACGCAATACCATTACAGATGGCGCCCATAGCGTGTTCCCGGACACCAAAGTGGATGTTGGGGTTTTGGTATTGCCCTTTTTGGAAGTCGCCTTTGCCCTTGATTTCAGTCAGGTTGGAGTGGGTCAAGTCAGCAGAACCACCGATTAACTCAGGTAAAACTGCTGCTAGTTTGTTGAGGCAGGTTTCTGAGTGTTTGCGGGTTGGTAGTCCTTTGTCTTCAGGAGTGTAAGTGGGTAGTACTTTATCCCAACCATCAGGTAGTTTGCTGCTTACATAGCGTTCAAATTCGGCTGCTTCTTGGGCATACTTAGCTTTGTAGTCAGCAAATGCTTTATTCCACTCAGCTTCATAGCCTGCGCCACGTTCTACTGCTTTACGTGCATGATTGAGGGCGTCTTCGGGAACTACAAAAGGCTCGTATTCCCAACCCAAATTTTTCCGAGTCAGTGCTATTTCGTCTCCACCCAAAGCAGCGCCGTGAACGCCAGCGGTGTTTGCTTTGTTGGGGGAACCGTAACCGATGGTGGTTGTTACCTTAATAAAAGAAGGTTTATCGGTGACAGCTTTGGCTGCTTCAATGGCATCAGCAATTCCTTCGAGGTCAGTGTTACCTTCTTGAACGTGTTGGACATGCCAACCGTAAGCTTCAAAGCGCTTGGAAACATCTTCAGTGAATGCCACATCTGTGGAACCGTCGATAGAGATGTGGTTGTCGTCGTACAGAGCGATGAGTTTGCCTAATCCCAAGTGTCCTGCGAAAGAACAAGCTTCACCAGAAATGCCTTCCATGTTGCAACCGTCACCCAAAATTACGTAGGTGTAATGGTCAACAATCTTAGCATCGGCTTTATTGTATTTTGCGGCGAGGTGTGCTTCGGCGATCGCCAAACCGACTCCATTGGCAATTCCTTGACCTAGTGGGCCAGTTGTGACTTCCACACCTGCGGTTTCAAAGTTTTCTGGATGTCCGGGAGTTTTAGAACCCCATTGACGGAATTGCTTGATATCTTCAATGGTGACGCTATCGTAGCCTGCCAGGTAAAGTAGGGCATACTGCAACATCGAGCCATGGCCGGCGGACAAGACAAAGCGATCGCGGTTAAACCATTTGGGATTTTTGGGGTTAAACCGCAAAAAGCGATCCCATAGTACAAAGGCCATGGGAGCCGCGCCCATCGGCAGCCCTGGGTGTCCCGATTTTGCTTTTTCTACGGCGTCAATAGCCAAGAAGCGGATCGAGTTAATACAAAGTTCTTCGAGGGATTGGGTTGCAACAGCCATAATATGATTGTTTTTAACGACGGGTTAGCACTCTTTGAGCTTCTCACTCTTTCTGGGGTTATTTTTCACAGTTAACAGTTAACAGTTTTATTCATTGGGTTTGAGTTTCCCGTATAAGCGTGGTAACTGTTCATTCATAACTGAACACTGATTAAAATTTCCCACAGTATCCTCATCATCCCATTCCCGATTGTCGATGGACAAGCGGGATCTCCGGAGTTTCTAGTGATAAATCAAGCTGATAATCGGGTCATGTTGAACGCTTGGCTTATATCAGAATGATATCTATGGTACTTTTGGCATTGGGCAGGGGGCATTGGGCATTGGGCATGGGGCATTGGGAGTTAGGAGTTAGGAGTTAGGAGTTAGGAATTCTCACCTCTACCCCCTGCCCCCTGCCCCCTGCCTGTTCATCTCCCTCATCTCCCTCATCTCCCCACTCCCCATTCCTGACTTCTTTTACAGGTATTTCTTAAAGGCTAGTGTGACATTATGACCGCCAAAGCCGAAAGAATTGGATAGTGCCACTTCAACTTTTTGAGCGCGGCTAGAGTTTGGTACGTAATCTAAGTCACATTCTGGATCGGGATTTTCGAGGTTGATTGTCGGGGGAATTTGGTCATTAGCGATCGCCAGTACTGTTGCGACTGCTTCAATACCTCCAGAACCGCCCAATAGATGGCCTGTCATGGATTTGGTGGAGCTGATTGCCACTTTATAGGCATGTTCTCCCAGAGCTTTTTTGATGGCTGAAGTTTCAGTGGAATCATTAGCTGGGGTGCTGGTGCCGTGGGCATTGATGTAGCTGATTTGTTCGGCAGTTAGTCCTGCATCCTTGAGAGACAGTTCTATGGCTCTAGCTGCGCCTAGTCCACCGGGTACGGGGGAGGTGATGTGGTAAGCGTCACAGGTCATACCATAGCCGATCATTTCGGCATAAATGTGAGCGCCGCGACTAATGGCGTGTTGCAGTTCTTCTAGAATTAAAATTCCTGCACCTTCGCCCAAAACAAATCCATCGCGATCGCTATCAAAGGGACGGCAAGCATGAGCTGGGTCGTCATTCCGGAAAGAAAGCGCCTTACAAGCAGCAAATCCAGCCACCGACAATGGTGTGACAGCCGCCTCTGTGCCGCCGCAAATCATTGCTTGGGCATATCCCCCTTGAATTAAGCGAAAAGCATCTCCAATGGCGTTGGAGCCAGCGGCGCAGGCTGTGACAGCGCAGGAATTTGGGCCTTTAGCACCAGTGTGAATTGCTGTTAGCCCTGCTGCCATATTGGCAATCATCATCGGGATCATGAATGGACTACAGCGATCGGGCCCGCGGTTGAGGTAGATAGTTTGCTGATCTTCTAGTACTTTGATGCCACCAACGCCAGAACCAATCATGACACCCACCTGTTCCGCGTTTAAGTCATTGATAACTAACTGCGCGTCAGATATAGCTTGTTTTGCTCCTGCAACCCCAAATTGGGCAAATCGATCCATGCGCTTGGCGTCTTTGCGCTCCAAGTAATCATGTGGATCGAAGTTTTTCACTTCACCAGCTATGCGGCAATCATGGCGAGACGCATCAAAAAATGTGATGTAGTCAATGCCATTGCGTCCACTCAATAATCCTTCCCAATATTCTGTTGCTGTGTTACCAATAGGTGTAATCGCGCCAACACCAGTTACAACAACGCGTTTACGTGTAAAATCTGTCATGATTCAGTTAAAGGTGGCGAAAAGGCAGCAGGCAAAAAATTCGAGATTAGCAACTAGGTACTGGTGACTAGGTGCGGGAGAAAAATCTTCCCAATCCCCAATCCCCAATCCCCAACTCCCAACTAAGCTGATGTAGCAACTTTGTTGCTAATGTAATTTACAGCGTCTTGAACGGTTAAAATTCCTTCGGCAGCTTCGTCGGGAATTTCGATATCAAATTCTTCTTCCAAAGCCATTACTAATTCAACGGTATCTAAGGAATCAGCGCCTAAATCTTCCATAAATGTGGATTCTGGTTTGATTTCGGTCTTCTCGTCAACGCTAAGTTGTTCGGCAACGATTTTTTTCACTTTGTCAAAAAGTTCTGTTTGGCTCATAGATATAAAGTCCTCAACTAATTGCTAGGATCTGCTCATTATAGGAGACATTTTTTTGAGCATATACATCTTATCGTCAACCGGGATCGCCAGTACACTGCCAAGGGTTTTTCTGTTAGAAAACTCTTGCTGTTTCTCAAAAGAATCGCTCAGTTTTCTTTGGACAGTTGAGCAGTAGGGGGTGGTACGCCATCCTCGACACCGTGTAAATGCTTCTGTTTTCGGATTGATTTTTGTCTAGAGCGATCGCTCTAATCCAAACTATAGTTATATGCTATCTCAGACACTAAAATACGCTTACTTTCCTGGCTGTGTTGCCCAAGGTGCATGTCGGGAACTTTACCAGTCAACTCAAGCCCTCACTCAAGCGCTAGGTATTCAACTGATTGAACTGAAAAAAGCTGCTTGCTGTGGTTCGGGAACCTTTAAAGAAGATTCCCAACTGCTGGAAGATACAGTCAACGCCAGAAATATTGCCCTAGCAGAAGAATTAAATCTGCCGTTGCTTACCCATTGCAGTACTTGTCAAGGTGTTATCGGTCACGTCAACGAACACCTGAAGGAATGCCAAACTACTAACCCTGCTTACATTGAACAAGTCAATGGCTTGCTGCATAAAGAAGGCTGTTCGCCTTATCGCGGTAGTACTGACGTTAAACATCTCCTTTACGCCTTGGTAACAGATTACGGTTTAGAGGAAATTACTAAACGCGTGACTCGGAAATTAACTGGATTAAAATGCGCGGCTTTTTATGGCTGTTATCTCCTCCGCGCTCAAAAATCCATGCCCTATGACGATCCTTTCCAACCAGAAGCGATGGAAAATGTTTTTCGGGCGGTGGGTGCAACACCAATTTATTACCGGGGTCGGACACAATGTTGTGGTTGGCCGCTTTCTAGTTATGCCACTACCCAATCTTTCAAGATGGCGGGGATGCATATTCAGGACGCCTTGGCATCTGGTGCTGACTGTATAGTTACACCTTGTCCTCTGTGCCACTTAAATTTAGATTCCCGGCAGCCAGAGGTGGAAAAGGTAATTGAACAAAGGCTAGGTTTACCAGTGTTACATTTACCCCAGTTGATTGCTTTGGCTGTTGGAGTGAGTCCAAAAGAACTGGGTTTAGAACGTCACATTGTTTCTACAAAGCCAGTGTTAGAGAAATTGGGCTTTTAAAGAAGTCGGAAGTCAATACGGTTCGGTTAAGGTTTTTTGATGAAAATTCGAGTCACAAAGACGCGATTTATCGCGTCTCTTGTCTTAACCGAACCGCATTGAGTCGGAAGTAAATTTGTAGGGCAGCACAGCTGTGCTACCCTGCGTTCATCGATATTAGAGGTTGTTTGAAAAGTATTTCGCTGTGACTTTAGGCACTTTTAGATCCCCCCTTACCCACGCCAGTCGCTCATGGGGGAAACCCCCAAGACCGCGCTGGCTCCCCTTAAAAAGGGGGGAACCGGAGTTAAAGTCCCCCAATTTATCGGGGGATTTAGGGGGATCTAGAACGTTTTGCTACTAATACCAATTCTCTATGAAGATGTAACCTCCGCGTACCTTTGCGTTTAAAAAAAAATCGGCATATTTGGCGCAGCCTCACAAAGAAACGGTATAAGAAGAGGACTTTTCAAACACCCTCTTATACCTCTTGCATAAATGGAATCAGAATCCAGAATATTTGGAAAATCAAGTTTGGTATAATTTTTTGATTTTCTGAAACATTAAGTTTGCGTATCAAAATATTCTGAATTCTGAATTCTGAATTCTTAACTATTGCTATTGTTGAATTTACGTTGCAATTGTTTTAACGATTGATAGATATCTGGCAGACGACGGTAAATAGCAGATGCCTTGAGATATACTTTATGGGGCATTGCGGGAGTTCCGGAGACAATTTCTCCCGGTGCAATATCACTGAGAATTCCACTTTGAGCAGATACAGTCACCCCATCTCCCAACTTCACTTTATTGGCGATTCCCACTTGTCCAGCTAAAATAACCCGATTCCCCAGTTTGACAGCCCCCGACAAGCCAGCCTGACCTGCGATCGCACAACCCGCACCTATTTGGCAACCGTGGCCTATTTGCACTAAGTTGTCAACTACTGTGTCGCGGCCTACCCGTGTTTCTCCCACGGATGGGCGGTCAACGGCACTGTTGCAGCCAATTACCACACCATCTTCTAAAACTGTATAGCCGGATTGTTCCATTTTAAACCAACCACTACGGGTAGGAACAAAACCAAAGCCTTCTGCGCCGATGACAGCGCCACTGTGAATTACGCAATCTGCACCGATGTGGGTGCGTTCGTGGATGGTGCAATTGGCGTGTAAGATAGTGCGATCGCCAATTTTAACATCTGGATAGACCACCACATTCGGATGGATAATTACACCATTACCAACTTCCACCCCTTGTTCAATCACAACATGGGGGCCAATATAAACATCACTACCAATTTTAGCCGTGGAGTGAATCACAGCGCTCTGATGAATTTCTGGGACGGGGCGATATGGTTGGTAAAAAATTGCGATCGCTTTAGCAAATAACAGTCGCGGTTCTGGAGTGCTTAGCCAGACAACACCTCGTTCTTGTGCAAGCGCCTGTAACTTTTCGTCTTGGGGCAAAATTAAAGCACTAGCGTTTGTCTTACCGATAAAAGATCCAAATTTTGCTCCCTCCACATAACTGAGATTACCATCAGTAGCTTCATCAATAGCCGCTACTCCCGTAATTTCTGGGTCATGGTTTGGATTGACACTCAAGCTATGAACCGTAGCTGCGTTGCCGAATTGGTGTAGGATTTCGCTGAATTTCATTAGTAAAAACGCAAATTAAAGTTCTAGGGTTATTAGATCACTAACACGCTAAGATACCATTGCGTTTGTCAATCAGCGATTATACTGGAAAAATCTCAAAAAACCACATACTATGACGGGGAGTAGGGAGTGGGGAGATGGGGAGTGTGGGGAGAGAGGGGGGAAAGATTTCTTCCCCGTCCTCCCACACCTCCCAATACGGTTCGGTTAAAGGGGAAAGGGGAAAGGGGAAAGGTTTCAAATACATCCTTTACCCCTTACCCCAAAACCATTTCCCAGACCACAAGGGAAGTTCATACTGCTTATCCGAACCGTATTGCCACACCTCCCACACTTCCTCGCCTCAATCGCCAATCCCTTTTTAGCTTCGTAAAGCTAACGCTTCTTTTTCCAGGTTTGCATCCATCCAAGAAAACATATCAGCAATTGATTTAACCATATCTTGAACTCCATCACGAAAGAGTTCAACATCTTTTTCTGACTTGGTGTACAGTTGGGTTACTTGAATCAACTCATCTGTATGTTCTGGATCTAAGTGGCAATGGAGATGAAAATATTCAATTGTATGGTCATCAATCCCCTTAAATATTTTGCGAAGCCCTTCAATATATTTGGTGAAAATTGCAGGTAAAACTTGTTCGATTGCAGCAAATCTCCCTAAGGAACGCACTATAGGTTCATCATCGCAAAACTCAAATTTCTTAAAGCGTAATGCTGGAATTACAAATGCTCCATCGTCTGCATTTACATCAATTTTAGGACAACCAATGCCTTCCATAAAGCGCATAAAAAGCGCCACATGGGCAAGGTCTGGCTTGAGTTGTCCATGCTCTGTAAAGGCATTTTCTAGCATAATGGTTCTAGCGTAGTAACTATCCATTTTTGACGCAACTTTCAAGAAAGCCATATTGAATCGATTTGAGCCAGGTAGCATTTTGATCGCAAACTGGCGGATTGCGTCTTGTGAAAATTCTCCCTTAGCAAAGCGTTGAACAAAGGGATGTAGAGATAAATCCTGTGCAGTTGTTATCTCTAATAAAACTTGGTGTAGTTCCTTGGATGCCTGAGTATCTAAAGAAAGAATTGTAGCCATTACTTTTGCTGTTAGGTATGTTGTTGTTGTTGCTTGATTCTCTAATTTGGCGCGAATCAGGAATAATTACTCTCGCAGTTTGCATAGCAAAAAATGCATATGTTTTCTAACTATGCTTTAGGCTTTATTTGCAAGCGATCGCAAAAAAATTAGAGATTTTAGAATTTTGGCAAGTATTAAGATTGACATTACTTCCCCGTAATTGGGCGTAAATCTCAAACTTTATACTCGCCAAAAATCCAGATTTTTGGCTAACTAAACCGTATTGCTAGCCTTGCCGAGCGATTTGCTACGCCTATATATAAGGCAATTTCAGTATAAGCTCGGTTTTATTCCTGAATGAAATATTAGTATTTAATTTTTTTATACGCAAGAATAAAAATATCTGTTGACAAAATCTTTATTTTTTGAAACTATTTATTAATTTTGTATAAAATTATCAATTGGCTTCTGTATTATGACAGTTTCCTGAGTCTCAAAATACTCTGAAATTAGCCAGAAAGCCCAGATATTGAAGAAAGTCTAGCAAGAGTGAAAGACATACTGCAAAAGGATATAAGGTGTAGAATGTAAGATTTATGCTTACTCAAATATACTTGAGTTTTGGCATTTTTTTGGACTGGCTATAACTGGTCTAAATAATTTATATTAGTCCCAAAATTGTGGGTGCAATCTCAGAGAGATAGTAAAAATATTCAATTTAATCTTAATATTTTTGCATTTAATGAATAAAAGAGAGTAAAAAACTTTATATCAGCAATGTTTCCGAGCTTTTACTAATGTTAACTTCAGATATTTGCAGTTTTCTCAACTTGTAACGAATCATGGTTTATGCTGCAATGAGTGAAACACACGTTCAATGAGCATACCTCTTAAGATTTTGGTGTTCCCATAATCTAGGTGAAACACGCTTTCAGGTATTAAAATTGAAACATAGAGGATTGGTTATCGCGAGGGAGGAAAAGGAACTGCTCTTAATCTTGACTTAGACAACTTTTCTACTCGTGTCTAACCATTTACAATTGTCTGGTGTGATTACAGCAATCGGTAGCAGAAGTAGGCCGCCCAATCAAGCAAAACCAACCAACAACTACAACATGATGTTATGCAACGTCAGCATATAGATAAGTTGCTACGTCAAGCTCAGGAAGATTTAGAAATACGAGTTGAAGAACGCACCGCTGAGCTTTCCCGTGCGAATGCCCTTTTGCAACAGGAAATCCGCGAACGGCAAGCTGCGCTACGCGAACGCCAACGTGCTGAAGAAGCATTGCAGCAAAGCGAAAAACTCTATCGTCAGCTGGTTGAGAGTCAAACTGACGTGATTGTGCGGACAAATTTGCAGGGAAAGCTGACTTTTGCTAACGCAGTGGCGTGTCAAACATTCGGCTCAGAATTAGATGAATTGCTAGGTCAGTCGATATTTAATTTTTTTCATCCAGATGATTTAGCTCAATCGGTGGAAAACATGGCAAGTTTAGGATCTCCACCTTATTCCTTGAAGGTTTATGAGCAACGTGCATTGACGGTTAAAGGTATTCGCTGGTTTCAATGGAATGTTACCGCAATTACAGACGATCGCGAACAGGTGACTGAAACTCAAGGTGTAGCAAGAGATGTCACCGAGCGCAAACAGGCAGAACAAAAAATCTCCGAACAAGCAGCTTTACTAGATATTGCTACTGACGCGATATTAGTTCAAGATTTCCAATTTCAAATCTTATTCTGGAACAAAGGTGCAGAGCGTGTCTATGGTTGGCAGGCTCACGAAGTGATTGGTAAAAACCCTGAAAAGCTTTTGTATAAAGAAACTTCACCACAGCTAAAAGTAGCTCTCCAAAATGTGATTGAGTCTGGCTCATGGCACGGTGAATTACATAAAGTTACGAAATCTGGTAAAGAAATTATCACAGAAAGCCGCTGGACACTGATGCGTGATGAAGCGGCGCAACCCAAATCCATCCTCACTGTTGACACCGATATTACTGAGAAAAAACAACTCCAAGCTCAATTTCTCCGCGCCCAGCGTTTGGAGAGCCTCGGCACTCTGGCTAGTGGTATTGCCCATGACCTCAACAATATATTGACGCCGATTATGTCTTCGTCTCAAATGTTGGCGCTCAAACTTCCCAATCTGGATGCACGTAATCAACAACTGCTAAAGCTTCTTGAAGATAACTCCAAACGTGCAGCTGATTTGGTCAAGCAAATTTTGACGTTTGCACGTGGAGGATTTGAAGGCAGGGGCGTTTGTTTGCAAATTGAATATCTGCTCTTAGAAATTGAACAAATAATTAATAGTACGTTTCCCAAATCGATCAAAATTAGCAAGAATTTACCCAAGGAAAATCTTTGGACAATCTTAGCAGATCCGACTCAAATACATCAGGTATTAATGAATCTCTGCGTCAATGCTCGTGATGCAATGCCCAAGGGTGGCACACTATCTATTTGTGCAGAAAATCTTTTCGTCGATCAAAACTTTGTCAAAATGAATTTTGATGCTCACGTAGGTCCATATGTAGTTATAACTATCAAAGATACAGGATTTGGAATTCCGCCGCTGATTTTAGATCGAATTTTTGAACCTTTTTTTACAACTAAGGAATTAGGCAAAGGTACAGGACTAGGTTTGCCTACTGTGATTGGCATTGTCGAAAAACATGGCGGTTTTGTAAACGTGCAGAGCGAGGTAGGCAAGGGTACCCAATTCCAGGTTTATTTACCAGCTATCAAACAAAGAACAACGCAGCAAGCAGAGAAATTGGAATTACTCAATGGCAAAGGAGAGTTGATTCTGATTGTAGATGATGAAACTGCCATCTTGGAAATTACCAAAACTTCCCTAGAAGACCATAACTACAAAACTTTGACGGCTAGTAATGGCATTGAGGCAATCTCATTGTATGTAGAACACAAAAATGCAATTAGTGTGGTGTTGATGGATATGATGATGCCCTCAATGGATGGGTTAACCACTATCCGCATCCTGCAACAAATGAATACACAAGTTAAGGTTATTGGCATTAGTGGCATGACATCAAATAGCCAACTTGCCGAAGTTACCGAAGCTGGCATCAATGCGTTCTTACGTAAGCCCTACACTTTCCATGAATTATTACACGCCATTAGCAATGTCTTGAGCAAGCCATAGCTTTGAACTTTTAGTGGATGGTATGCTGTCAGTGCGTCTGGTTTTGGGTTGAGATTTTCAAGAAAATGTTACGACTTTATCATTTACTACTAGGTATTATTTTGCTGTTATTCATCCCGGTGGGAGCAAAATTTTTTTTACCACAATTTTCTGCAAAGAAAGCGCCAAATCCCCCCGCTGTGGCAAAACATCCCAACTCTGATGAGGGAAATATCTGGCAGAAAATTCTGGGAAATACTGCTGCACCAACTAACTGGCAAGTTGGTGCTTGTAATGGAAATGCGCCTTTGTTATGTGTTTCATCTAAAGGAGAAATTTTGGGTACAGTTGAGATGAAGGTTTACCCACTAGAAAAGATTCAGGATTTTCAAAAGAAACTTGTAGCTGCGGGTATTCCAACTGGTTCTCAAGCTGACTACCAAAATTCTAAATACCAAACTCAGGTATTGACAGCACTCAAGGCTTGGGTCGCAGACAATTATGCTACTTTTACAAAAGACCGTGAGCGTAAATATGGAAGGGAGATTATTTTCTCGGACTACCCAGTGCAAACAGTAGCAATTGGTAAGCTTCAGGGAATCCGCTATGGGTTCGCGGGACTTAACCAAAAAGGTGCAGTACGAGAGCAACATATCGGTCATGTTGCCTTTGATGGCACTAAACTTTACGTAATTACGACTGCCTTTGATGCAGATACGCAAACAGGTAAGTTTGATAAGCTGGAAAATTTGGCGATTTTTCAACCTTATTTATACGCGATCGCCGCAGATTTGCGTTTACCTTAGTAAGCACTGAAGTGCTTACTACAAACTCATCAAAATTAATGACATGAACCACTAGTACAGCACGGCGTAAATCAACCAACCATTTGAAATGTTTCAAACCCTTATGAACAGGTAATTACGAACTACGAACTACGAATTACGAATTACGCCTTGCGGTACTAGGTAAAACTTAAAAAGGCTTCTTCCCTACTCACTACCTGCCCAAAAGAGTATTCTTCCCTTTGATAGAAGTTATAAGATAACAGGTTTTTCAAGATTTGAGTTAGGACTTACCCAGCGAGGCGAGAAATCTACATGACTCAAGATATCTTTGAATTACCCGGTCCAGAAGGAAATTCTATTGTGGGTAGTCTGCTTGATTTTGGTCGCGATCCTTTGGGATTTTTAACGAAGTGTGCTAATGAATATGGTGATATTGTACCTATACGTTTGGGATTGACACCAGCTTGTTTGTTAACTAATCCTAACTATATTGAGCAAGTACTTAAAGACACAAAATTATTTGTTAAAAGTCGTTCTTTACATGCCCTCAAAACTTTATTGGGTGAAGGACTTCTCACTAGCGAAGGAGATTCTTGGTTTCGCCAACGACGCTTGATACAACCTGTATTCCACCAGAAGCGCATTGCTACTTATGGCGATATTATGGTTGCCTACACTGAACAAATGCTGGATACTTGGCAAGATGGCGAAACTCGTGATGTTCACCGAGACATGATGCGCCTGACATTAAATATTGTGATGAAAACAATATTTAACCGCGACCTCAGCGAAGGACAAGCACAAGATGTTGCCCATGCATTAGATGTCACATCAGATTGGTTTGAAAGTAAACGCCAGCAAAATTTTATCTTTTTGGAATGGTTCCCTAGACCTGAGAATATTCGCTACAGAAATGCTATAAAGCAGATGGATAAAACTATTTATGAGATGATAAATCAACGGCGTGCTAGTGGTGAAAATCCCGGAGATTTACTCTCAATGTTAATGGCAGCAAGGGATGAAGAAGATGGTAGTCAAATGAGCGATCGCCAATTGCGTGATGAAATCGCAACTCTAATGTTAGCAGGACATGAAACTACATCTAATACTTTAACGGGAGCATGGATACTTTTATCTCAATATCCGGAAGTACGTACTCAATTATTAACAGAATTACAACAAGTTTTAGCAGGGCGTTCTCCTACCATTGCAGATCTACCAAACTTGCGCTACACAGATATGGTTATTAAGGAGACAATGCGAGTATTTCCTCCTGTTTATAACATGGCACGTAAAGCTGCTCAAGATTGTGAAATTGATGGTTATCAAGTGCCGGAAGGTTGTATGATTATTATGAGTCAGTGGGTAATGCATCGCAATCCTCGCTATTTTGAAGACTCAGAAGTATTTAAACCAGAACGGTGGGCTAATAATTTAGAGAAAAATCTACCTAGAGGAGTTTACTTTCCTTTTGGTGATGGGCCGCGGATTTGTATTGGTAAGAGTTTTGCTTTAATGGAAGCGGTTTTATTATTAGCAACTATCGCCCAAAAATTTGAATTAAATCTTGTGCCAGATCATCCAATTGTTCCCCAAGCTTCGATTACGTTACGCCCAGCATTTGGCGTGAAAGTAACGCTGAAGCAAAGTACAGGGGTTAGGAGTCAGAGTGTAATTTGATTACTTGTTTTTTCTTCTCTCTGCGCCCTTGGCGTTCTTCTCTACGAGACGCTGCGCGTTGGCGGAAGCCTCTCGTAGAGAAGGCGGTTCGTAAAAAAAAGGATGATTTATCTCACGCAGAGGCGCAGAGAGAATGAGGAGTTAATGCATAAATTTCATTGTTTGTTTGTGCAATGCCAAAAATTAGGTGTAGTTGTGGCCGGATAACAGTAGTGTCATAAAATTTTGACATTATCGGGGTAAAATTTTGGGTTTTGAAGGGACATTTTGTAGTTAATTGAAAACCACGGTATTTCCATCGGATTTGGATGCAAAAGAGAGATAAATTTTAGATAAATAGTTCCAAAGCTTTATTGAATCAGGATTGTCATTTGTCTAATATTCCGATCGCCATTCTCTGAATTTCAGAAAATGGACGCTGAAATTAAATTCCACCTTTTTCATGTGCCTATGTGGCTATTTGTACCAATTCATGCATTTCACAGGTTTCAAGAGGCGTAGTTTTCAGTTTATTTGGCGTAAATTGATGAGTAGAAAGCGGCAAGTTAAACTCATACGTCTTATGAATAACAGTATTTTTAACCTAACAGTTTCTCCAGTTCCTATTGCAATTATTGGTGGTGGTTTTAGCGGTTCTTTGGTTGCGGCTAATCTTTTACGTCATGCAACTACGCCATTATCTATTAAATTAATTGAACGGAATTCTGAAATGGGGAGAGGAGTTGCTTACGGTACACCAGTGGATTGTCATTTGCTGAATGTGCCGGCTGGCAAGATGAGTGCATTTGCTGATGAACCTAATCACTTTCTCAACTGGCTGCACAGCAACGGACACGAACAGGTAACCGCATCTACCTTTGTTCCACGCCGGGTTTATGGGGATTATGTCCAGGCGACTTTAAAAGCAGCACAGGAAAAGGCATCAGCAAATGTGCAGTTAGAGAAAATTGTAGATGAAGCGATCGCCATTGAAACAAAATCCTTTAGCACAATCATATACCTCAGCAGTGGTCAGTGTTTGGATGTGCAAAAGGCTGTGTTAGCTTTGGGGAATTTTCCGGCAATTGTGCCTAAACCAATTGCGAGTTTAAACAAACAATATGTCAAAGATGCTTGGTCGAGTAGTGCGATCGCTGACTTAAATCCAGAGGATGCTATTCTCTTGGTAGGCACCGGCTTAACAATGGCGGATACCGTAGTTGCCTTACGCCAGCAAGGTTTCCAGGGAAAAATCCATGCTGTCTCGCGTCACGGATTAATGCCTTGTCGCCACAAATCAACAATGCCTTATCCAGCATTTATTGATGTGGAAACTGTACCCAAAACTGCGCGAGGACTACTACATATAGTACGTCAAGAACTGCGGACACTTACCCAAGGGGAAGATTGGCGCGGGGTAATCGATGCCATTCGTCCAGTGACTCAACAACTGTGGCAAGCACTACCATTGCTAGAACAGAAGCGATTTTTGCGCCATGTCAAAGCTTATTGGGAAGTTCACCGTCATCGCATTGCCGAAGAAATTGCCCAAGTACTCGATGCTGCAATGGAATCTAGTCAACTCATCCATTATGCAGGTCGAATTCAAAGCTGTCAGCAGTTGGAAAATGGCGTAGATGTGAAAATCTGCGAACGCGGAACGCACAAAGATATTGTTCTGCAAGTCAAGCGAATTATAAACTGCACCGGCGCAAATTGCGATTACCGCAGATTGCAACATCCATTGGTGGCTAGCTTGCAAGAACAACGTTTGATTCGCGCCAATTCATTGTCAATGGGAATCGACACAGCCGCCAATGGTGCGTTGATAGATGCAGACGGCAAAGCATCTCAAATGCTTTACACCTTAGGGACACCGCGCAAAGGCAATCTTTGGGAAACCACCGCTGTTCCAGAAATTCGCCTTCAAGCAGCAAGTTTGGCGCAGGAGTTACTGAAATCCTTCAATTATCATGCTACTGCTGGGGAAAGAAACCTATCATTGACGTTGAGGAAACCTGTTATGCTATTTCGTCAACTGTTCGATAAAGAAACGAGTACTTATACTTACTTGATTGCTGACCCAGAAACTAAAACAGCCATCCTAGTTGATTCTGTATTGGAACAAGTTGAACGCGATTTAAAAGTTTTGCAACAATTAGATTTGACTCTGCGTTACTGTCTGGAAACTCACATCCATGCCGACCACATCACTGGCATAGATAGACTCAGGTCACTAACAGGTTGTTTAGGTATTGTACCTGAAAATTCAGCGGCTATCTTTGCAGACCAATACATTGGCGATGGTAACATCTTGCAATTGGGGAGTGTGCAAATTCGAGCGATCGCTACTCCTGGACATACTAACAGCCACTTGGCATACTTAGTCAACGACACTCATCTGTTAACTGGAGATGCCTTATTTATTCGGGGTTGCGGTCGTACCGACTTCCAAAATGGCGATGCAGGGGCATTGTATGATGTCGTTACTCAAAAGCTGTTCGCATTACCAGAAGACACCTTAGTATATCCCGCTCACGATTACCAAGGACAAACAGTATCCACCATTGGCGAAGAAAAGCGCTGGAATCCCCGGTTTGCTGGACGCACTCGTAGCCAGTTCATCGAACAAATGAACAACCTCAACTTACCCCAACCAAAAAAGATATTGGAAGCCGTACCCGCAAATCAGCAATGTGGCAGAGTTTTACTAGCACTGGACTATCAAATCTAACAATAATTAAATAATTCGTAATGGGCTACGCCCCGCTACGCCCCGCTACGCTAACGTAATTCGTAATTCGTAATTAAGTTTTGCGCTGTAGGATATACCAATCAAATAATTACAGCACTTTTCATGTATTTGAACCACATCTGTCGTAGGGGCACAGCAATGCTGTGCCCTTACCGCTTGGCTTCTCCAAAATCATTGGTCTGAAATTCAGGCTTTGAAAGGAGAACTCAATCAGATTAAGAGTGAAATCAAAGTCTTGAAAAACCCTAAAGAATGCCAAAAAAAACTTATAATCAACTACAATCGTCACCTCTTGTAACAAATGACAACACAAATGGTCTTAAATAAAAAAGTATCCTTATCTGCAAATGTTCTGACTCAAGACTTAGCAGGGGAGTCAGTTTTGTTGAATCTGCAAACTGAAGAATATTTTAGTCAAAACGAAGTTGGTACAAAAATATTCTTTGTGCTAACTGAATCAGATTCTATCCAGACAGCTTACGACACTTTGCTAAAAGAGTATGATGTCGAGCCAGAGAAGTTAAAACAAGACTTGCTCAAGTTTATTGATAAATTGGTTAAGGCTGGATTAGTGGAAATTACTGATTCTTAACCTATAAATAAGTAATAAAAAATGCGTATATTGATGATTGGTGCTGGGGGAGTTGCCTTGACAAGACCCTTAGATTGGGTAGTCAAAGCAGGTTATGAAGTTTGGCTACTAGGAGATGTAGACCCCTATGAAACCGAAGCTCCCAAAAATTATCGTTATTTCCCCACTGTTTGGCGAAAGTATCTAGAGGAGTTTACCAACACCTACCCATACGAAGATCGGATGGCCGAGGAAATGGTAGAGCCGTTACGTAAACTTGTAGACGAATTCCAGCCTGATATCATCCATGTTCATGCCATTGGTTGGCACGCTTACTGTTGTGCCTTAGCGAATCTAAGCCCTCTTGTCGTCTCTGCTTGGGGATTTTTAAATCATTTGCTACAACCAGAAAGGGAACAAAGCAAGCATACAGATAGAGTTAGCCAAGTGTTTAAGAACACTGGTGTGCTGATTGTAGAGACACCAAGTTTGATAGAGAAATCCAAAGCATTGCTGAACCCTAATCAACGGGTAGAATTAATTCCTTTAGGCACAAATCCCCAACATTTTCGCTCTGGAGTCACTAAGGATTTGGCAAAATGGCGGCGGGAACTATTGAAGATTAACGAAGAAGCGACAATTCTGCTTTCGCCTCGTGGTTGGTCTAAAATCTACAACCATGAGCAGATATTTGCAGCCTATGCACAGGCTTATCCCCAATTCAGCAAACCCACAGTACTCGTCTTTATAAAGCTAGGGCGTGCTGGTGGGGAGGAAGCAGTCGTTATTTACGAGAGCATCAACAAACAAGCAGAAGAACTTGGCTTATTAGACAACCTACGCTGGCTGCCTGGCCTACCTTATAGTCTAATGCCCACAGGCTACAACTTAGCCGATGTAATTATCAATTATCCTGCCAGCGATGCCTTTCCTTCGACACTCATTGAAGCGGTTGCCTGTGAACGTCCAGTGATTACCTGTGATTTGTTAGCTTATCGAGGTACTTTTATTGAAGAATTTTGTACTTTGGTAGAACCTGAAAACCCAATTGCTCTAGCAGAGGCAATGATTAAAGTTGTCAATCAACCTCCCCAAGAGCGAGAAGTACATCTTGCACAAGCACGGCAAGTTATTGTCGAGCAGTATGATGAGGCCATTTTACAAAAGCGGCTGTTTCAGATATATGAAGATTTAGGCGCTCCGTAAATGAAGTGAATTTGTATTAAAATCACTCTATTATTCAGTTATAAAAACGAGATCCCATAGTTTCTCTTCTCTTAATTGCGCGAGCGTAGCTATTTTCTTGTAGTAGACCAATCCGCTCTATATTGTACTCGTTCAGTACTCGTTTACGTGCAGCCTGACCTAACTCCATTCGCAAAGATGGGTTGCGTAGTAATTCAACCACTGCTTTAGCAATCTGATTAGGGTTATAAGGGGGAACGAGCTTTCCACATTCACCATGATTGAGTTGCTCAACCATACCTCCGGAACTACTTCCAACTATTCCACGAGCAGCAGCCATAGCCTCAAGACAAACGAACGGAAAGTTTTCCCATAAACTAGGAAATACGCACAGATCAGTGGTTCCTAAATAAGATGGGATTTTATCAAATGGTACGAAACCTATGAACTCAAGTGAATTTCTATAAGGTTGCAACATACCTTCAATATACTGCTGCATATCTAAATTAGGGTTAGGTGAAGAACGTTTTCTGCCAATAAATCGAAAGCTTACTTCCGGGTGCTGCTTCAATACAATCGGTATTGCTTGAGCAAGATCGAGAATACCTTTTCGGTTTTCAAGCCTGCCAATAAAAGTTACTACATTAGTCTGACTTTCAACAGGAATTTCTAAAAGCTCCCTTGATGGAATATATGGGTAGGGTACAAGAGATATCTTGTTACGATTTAACTTCCAAGCCTCGATCAACTCATCAGCTATTGCTTGAGAAGGGGCGACAATTTCATCTGCATTTAAAGCATGGATATATTCAATATCATCTTTAAAATTATATTTCCATCTGGGTTTAATACTTTTACCACGTAAGGCTTGCATATATTCATGTACTTCACGTAACAATGACGGCTTTTCTTGACTTATCTTACTTGCCAAGAAACATGGCGTATGTAACTTAACTACAAGTGGTATTTCTGGAACAAGGCGAACAGCTTCTCGTGCATCAGCATTATAATCAGTGCCTTCGACCACATCAAACTTGACTAATGAGTGCCTGTCGGCAAAAAGTTGACCAATTCGCTTTACAAAGTTTCTTAGATCTCTTTCATTAATTCGATGAACTAGTATCTCGTTTTCAGTTTCGGTTCTAGTACGATACCTACTACCTGCAAATACCTCAACTTGATGACCTCTTTGTTGTAGAACTCTAGCTGCCTGATATACATATGTAGCAATACCTCCATATGCTGTATCGGGTGGATATTCGTAGCTAATAAAAGCAATTTTCATGTGTCTTTACTTTTGGTGAACTATAACTTAAGTCGCTCGGTACAATTAAAGCTAACTAGTGTGGGCTGTCATTTGTTTTTTGTCATTGGTCATTGGTAAGAGTCTTAAGCCTATTTACGTTTCGTAATATAGTTGTATTTATTCTCGCCGTTTTAACTTACTAACCCAAAATCCTAATAAAAACCTATCACTGATTTATCAATTTTTAGAAGAAGAACCCTTGAGCAAACTGTAAGGTTGTTTCATCTTCTACAGGGTATGAGTAGTCAAGTTAATCTCGTTATTTGTACCCTAAATAATTTAGGCTACAGAGTACTAATAAATTTAACAATCTTCATGTAAATTTAATTTGGTCATGGTATTATTTTATAGTCTGACTAACTCCAAATAAGTAAAACACAAAAAATAAGGGTTACTCAAATGGCTCAATCTGAAAACGTGAAACAAAACTATTCTGAACCTGAATTAAAAGCTCACGGTAAAATATCTGGTTTGACACAACAAGTGGGTGGTAGCGGTGGTTTTGGTACTACAACCGGCTTCCCTGTAGCTACTAGTGAGCCATTTTAGTATGAAAATATACTTAGTTACGTAATTGACTCGCTTTCACATAAAGTCGTAGAGTTTACAAGTAGGAAGAATTTATTAAGTAAATAAAATTGCCTAATAAATGTAGCCTAAATACACCTTTCTACCTCCCCTCCTATAGCAATCCGAATTGAATCGTGAGAAAATACGGAGACTAAAAGTACATTTTTATAGGCTTTTTTTTCAGCCTTTTTGTGTCTCACAAATGATTTAGGATTGCTATATAACAACAACACTAACATCAACCAATAGTTAAATTGGATGTCCTCGTAGCCACTGTAGCCAGTGGTTACGAATCGTATTTTCACCCCCGTCAGGTTGTCGATCAACTAAATGTCGATTAAAAACGATAATTATTGCTATCAATTTTATGGACTCAACCTGTCTATTAATAGACTGCTCCCAGGGTTAGTTACTGTTAACAGTTCTGCACCGATAGATGTTGCTATTCACCTAGTTGGTGAACAGCAGAGTCAACCGCCATTACTCGACCAAGCTTTTTGGAATGTGCCGCTTGAGTGGTATCAACAAACAGGCTTCCACCTGTGGACAGCGCATCGGGATGACGGTACTTACTGGAGGATAAGGTCTTTTGATGGGGTTGATTGCTTAGAATTCATTTTGAATCCTGACGGCAGTCAAGTTTGGGGTTTTTGGTCTAGAGATGCACTATTTACAGATGCGGTATCTTTGCTGCTGGGTTGTGTACTTGGTCATCTCTTACGGCTGCGGGGAGTGACTTGTCTTCATGCCAGCGTGGTTGCGGTTGATGGTAGCGCGATCGCCATTTTAGGACAATCAGGCGCAGGTAAATCAACCACAGCAGCAGCGTTGGCTAGCCGTGGATTCTCCGTATTGGCAGATGATATTGCCGCACTTATTCCTAATGAAAAAAGGTTTTGGGTACAATCTGCTTATCCTCGTCTACGCCTATGGCCTAATTCTGTAAATGCCATTCACGGCTCAATAGAAGAGTTATCACTAGTATCAACAAATCTAGATAAACGCTTTATAGATTTGCAAATAAAAGATAGAGAACAGTGGCAGTTTCAATCGCGAGCTTTGCCATTAATTGCTGTGTACATATTAGGAAAACGTGACTCAAACCTCACAGCACCCATAATTAACTCTCTTTCTCTGCCTGAAGCCATGAAGCATCTAATGTTCAATTCCTACGGGCGTGCTTTCCTCACTTCTCAACAGTGTAGACAAGAGTTTCAAGAATTAGGTCAATTGGCAAAGACTGTTCCTGTGCGGGAGTTATTACTTCCTGATAATTTGGGAAGTTTGGGGCAAATTTATGATGTTATTTTAGAAAACTTACACCTGATTCATACTTTGGTTTAGCAACACCAGTAATTTGGATATCTGCCTATATTTACTAAGCAAATTTTTAAATATGCAAGTTTTTGAGCCAACCGTCAGTGTGATTATTCCTACTTACCAGCGCGGCCATCTTGTCAGTCAGGCAATTAACAGCGTTTTGGCACAAACCTACAAAGACTACGAAATTATCGTCATCAACGATGGTTCTCAGGATAACACTCCACAAGTCCTGGCTGAATTTAGCGATCGCCATCACATTACCGCTATTCATCAAGCCAATCAAGGATTATCTGCGGCTCGCAATGCTGGAATTCGCTCTGCTAGAGGGAAGTATATCGCCTTTTTAGATGATGACGATCTCTGGGAACCTCAGAAGTTAGAAAAACAGATTTCCGTCTTGGAAGCCAATCCGCGCATTGGTTTGATCTATTCAGATTCACTCTTTTTTTCCGATCGACAGGGTTTGTTTCCGGGTTCGTACAATACAGCATATCCTACCCCGAATCTTCAGGTATTATGGACTCTTTTTAGATACAACTACATTCCAGTCCTAACCGTTGTTGTGCGTCGAGACTGTTTAGATAAAGTGGGTTTGTTTGATGAAACTCTGAGATCTTGTGAAGATTACGATTTATGGCTGCGCCTGATTGAAAAATTTCCGATTTACTTTTTAAATCAACCCTTAGCGCGTTATCGGGAATCGCCGAGTAGTCTTTCTCAAGATGGAGAGCAGATGTTAACTAACTACCTGCGCGTTAAGGAAAAAGTCATCGATCGCAATCCAGAATTCCTAAAAATTCCTGTTAATTTTCTCGATCCTTACTTTTATAATATGTACCTCGGACTTGCCAAGTTACATATTCAAAATCATCAAATCGAGCAAGCGCGTAGAGTTTTGCATCGCTATCGAGAAATACGGGGTGAAACCGCCAGGTATGAGAAATTGCGATTATCTATATCTACTGAGCAAATTTAAGATCATGCATTTTATTGTCACTGGCGGAGCCGGATTTATTGGCTCTCATCTTACAGAACAATTATTATCAGAAGGTCATCGTGTCACTGTAGTTGATAATCTGACCACTGGACGTTTAGAGAACTTACCCAAACATCCTCGTCTTAGGTTTATACAAAAAGATATTTTAATATGTGAACCAGAAGATTTTACACTTAAAGTTGATGGAATCGCACATTTAGCAGCTATTTCATCGGTGACAGAATCTTTATATCGTCCCCTAGAGGCTCATCACAATAATCTTTCGGCAACCCTAGCTGTGATTCAACTTTGCCAAGCTTTAACTATTCCTAAGTTAGTATTTGCCAGTTCCGCATCTGTATACGGTAATCTTACGCAATTACCAATTTCAGAAGAACAAAAAACCTCTCCTCTATCACCCTACGGCTTACAAAAATTGGTGAGCGAACAATACGCTAGTATGTTTGCTAAACAACTAGGTTTTTCATTTGTTGGCTTACGAATTTTTAACGTATTTGGCCATAGACAAGTTCCTAATTCCAGCTACTCTGGCGTAATTTCCCGATTTGTTGATATTATGCAACGTGGCTTACCAATTACTATTTATGGCGATGGTAATCAAACCAGAGACTTTATTTATGTTAAAGATGTAGTAAAGGCTTTTGCTCAAGCATTAAAAGCGAATATTACTCCTGGCTCATCCTTAATTTGCAACTTAGGAACTGGAAAATCGACTTCTTTAGTACAGTTGATTGATATCCTCAAAAATCATTTCCCGCAATGGCAATCAGAAATTAATTTCGTTTCTCCTCGTTTGGGAGACATTCAGCATTCACAAGCTGATATTTCCAGGATATCTTCATGTTTAGACTTTCATCCTCAGTGGTCAGCAGAGTCGGCTATTAATTTTTTTATTGCATCATCTTTGAAAAACAATGATAATTATTCAAAACCACGGTTGACTCTATCTGCTTAAGATTTAAAAAATGAGAACTGAATATTTAAGTAAAAATGAAGCATTTATCTAAGTTCCTCAAATTAGATTATCAAAACAAACAACTTTTAATTAACACTTTTATTGTATTGACATTAGTTAGATTAGGTTTATGGTTGCTGTCATTTAAAACCTTGCATCAACTTCTATTAAAGCTAAGTAACACAAAACCTAAATGCCAAGAAAAATACCACGTCTCTATTGACAAAATCATCTGGGCTGTTGAGGCGAGCAGTCATTATATGCCTGGTGTCAAGTGTCTGGCGCGTGCCTTGACTTGCCAGTTTTTTATGAGTCGCCACGGTTATACATCTAATCTCTGCATTGGTGTTGCCAAAGATATAGAAGGAGAGTTAAAAGCTCATGCGTGGTTAGAAAATCAGGGAAAGGTTGTAATTGGCGATGTTGCAGACCTTTCTCATTTTAGCCAACTGGCATCTTTTACAAAAGAGCATCTTTAAAAATATGAAAGCAGGCAAAACCTTAAGATATAAAATCCAACACAGCTTACGCATTCTGCCTGCGTTGCGCCTAGTTTGGAACAGTAGTCCTCGTTTGACTATTGCTTTGGTTGCACTTTTGGTTATTCAAGGTTTATTGCCCCTACTCTCTCTTTACCTCACCAAACTCATCGTAGATACAATAGCCGCCAGTGTTAATGTTGCCGACAAAGGAGCCGCCTTTAATCAAGTATTACTTTTGCTTGGCTTCTTTGTTGCTATCACCCTAGTAACTAACCTGTGTTCTTCCCTGACGGAACTGGTGTATGCCGCCCAATCTCAGCGACTCACCGATTATATGCAAAACGTCCTCCATGCTAAATCAATAGAAGTAGACCTGGAGTATTATGAAAACTCTGAATATTATGATGCCTTGCAGCGAGCGCAAAAAGAAGCTCCTTCTCGACCGGGGCAAATCCTACATCGTTTGGCGTGGTTATGTTTGAGTAGTATCTCTTTGGTGGCGATGCTGGGGTTGCTACTGTCATTGCATTGGGCAATAGGAGTTATCTTATTTGTTGCCGCGATTCCAGCCCTGGTAGTGCGGGTGAGATACTCCGGCATCATGTATCATTGGCAGCGCCGAAAGACAGCCCAAGAACGCCAAGCAGGGTATTTGAGTCGGATACTGACTACAGAACAACACGCTAAAGAAATTCGCTTGTTTGATTTGGGTTCTTTCTTTAGTGAGTGGTATATGCGCGTGCGATCGCAATTATACCAAGAAAACATAGCCATGACCAAAAGACAATCTGTGGCTAATCTTGGCGCTCAAGCAACGGCGACAACTTTAGTTTTTGCTGCCTATGGTTTCATTATTTATCAAACTATCCAAGGCACTATCCGTTTTGGTGATTTAGTCCTCTATTACCAAGCATTGCAGCGGGGACAAAACGACCTCAAAAGTCTCTTGGGTGGTCTGTCTGGTTTATATGAAGACAACCTATTTCTCGCAAACTTATATGAATTTCTAGACTTGAAGCCAAAGGTTATAGAACCGTTACATCCAAAACCTTTTCCCATACCAATGCAACATGGCATTGTGTTTAATCACGTCAGCTTTCAATATGCAAATACGAAGCGTCAGGCACTTGAGGATATTAATCTAACTATTCGCCCAGGAAAAGTTGTCGCGTTGGTAGGAGAAAACGGTTCCGGCAAGACTACTTTAATTAAGCTTTTGTGTCGCTTATACGATCCCACTTTTGGAAGTATTACCATTGATGGCATAGATTTACGCCAATTTCAAATTGCTACTCTCCGCACTCAAATTAGCGTGATTTTTCAAGATTATACAAAATATCATCTAACTGCTAAAGAAAACATTTGTATAGCAAATATTAATCTGCCATTTGCCCACGACAAAATCATCGCTGCTGCCCGTCGTTCTGGTGCTGATGATGTCATCAGTAAGCTACCTCAAGGTTACGACACCATACTAGGTAAATTGTTTGAACAAGGAGAAGAATTGAGCATCGGTCAGTGGCAAAAAATTGCTTTAGCCAGGGCATTTTTGCGAGATTCACAGTTAATTGTGTTGGACGAACCAACTAGTGCTTTAGACCCGAAAGCTGAAGAAGAGGTGTTTCATAATTTCCGCCAACTTATTAAAAATCAAGCTGCTATCCTCATTAGCCATCGCTTATCAACCGTCAAAATGGCTGACTGTATCTACGTCATGGCAAACGGTTCAATCATGGAAAGCGGCACTCACGAGGAACTGATAAATCTGGGTGGTAGCTATGCAGACTTGTTTGAAATGCAAGCCCAACACTATAAGTGAGTAATTTATGATTACCTTAAACCAGCCTATTATTCAATTACCAATAAAGTTTAAACGTCCAGAAATTGAGCTACTTCTGTGTTGTACCCGAACTCACATAGACTCCGAAACCGCAGAGCGAATTAATACCATACTCCAGCAAAATATAGACTGGACATTGCTCATAGAAATAGCAACATATCATGGAACAATACCACTCTTATACCAGAGCCTCAATACCACTGTCAAAGAAGCTATTCCCAAAACAGTTTTAACTCAGCTTCGGAATCGCTACCATGCTAATGCTAGCCGGAACTTATTTTTGAGTCATGAATTGGTTAAAATCCTTAAACTTTTTGAAGCTAATAAAATTCCGGCAATTCCTTTCAAAGGACTTGTTTTAGCTGCTTCTGTTTATGGTAACTTAGCGATGAGACAATTTAGCGATCTAGATATTTTGGTAAAACAAGAGGATATAGTCAAAGCTCAAAAATTATTGATTGCTCAAAAATATCAACTAGAAGCTGACTACTATGGTTGGCAACATACTTTTGTCCATAGCCAAAAACCAGAAATAGTGGTGGATCTTCACACCGAATTGACTCCTTTATCTTATTTTCCTTTTAAACTTCCCGACTTTGAAACTTTGTGGCAACGAAGCAGGTCTTTATCTCTTAATGGTGAATCTATCATCGACTTGTCTTTTGATGATTTGTTGATTATTCTTGCTGTACAAGTTGCCAGAGCCGTTAATGAAGGTAGAGAGTCTTTGGCTCAAATTTGCGATTTAGCTGAATTATTGCGTATTCAACAGACATCAGATTGGGAAGAATTATTGCACAAAGTAAATAGTCTGGAACTTAAAAGACCATTCTTTATTAGTCTGTTAATAGTTAATACTCTCCTGAATACGCCTTTACCAGACCAACTCAAGCAGGCTATTCAACAACAGATCCAAATCGATCCAACAATTGTAATTTATGCTGTACGAATGCAGAAACAGCTTTTCACTGAAGTTAAAACTCCACGATTCATTAAACTTTTTTTTCAACACTTGATGATCGATGGGCCACTTAGCAGAATGCCAGTTCGTGTTTATCTAGTATGGCAATTTTTGAGTTTTACAACCAGGCTGGTAATCACTAATTCTAATCAAGCAGACCGAGAAGTTTTCCCATTGCCATCTAGTCTTTCTTTCCTATACTACTTAATCCGACCAATACGCTTGGTAAGTAGATACATAACTAATAGTACATATAGGTAAACTACCAGAACAAACGCATCTAAATATTGAAATACGAGAACCATACAAGCGATCGCTCTTACCGCTGTATAAAAACAGCAGCGATGCCTGCGGCGGTAAACTACGCATCCTGGAATGCTTGTAAAACATCCTCCAAAATTACATATAATTCTCTACCTGTATAAAAATATATATAAACTTTTATCTTATCAATAAAAAAATTGATTCGAGATACGTCTCATGATAGATATATTTTATGGAAAACGAGTTTAGATTTGTAACAGGTTACACAGAACTAGGTAAAACACATGGCCAACATAATTGAGACTGCCACTAACAATGGTTCTTTCAAGACACTAGTTGCAGCAATCGAAGCGGCTGGTCTGGTAGATACACTAAAGGGTGATGGTCCATTCACCGTCTTTGCACCCACTGATGCAGCGTTTAATAAGCTTCCAGCAGGCACAGTAGACGCGTTACTCAAAGATATTCCAAAGCTCAAGAAAATCTTGACCTATCATGTTGTCTCAGGTAAAGTACTAGCTGCTGATGTGGCGAAACTCAAGACAGCTAAAACAGTTGAAGGTTCAGATGTAAAAATTGATGCTTCTAATGGCGTCAAGATAAATGATGCAAAAGTTGCAACCGCAGATGTTGCTGCTGATAACGGTGTCATCCATGTCATTGATACAGTTTTGATTCCTGCATAAGCAAACGCCAAACAATTTTAGATTTTGGATTTTAGATTTTAGATTTACTGTACCCACTTTTGGGTTGCAGCTTGGGGATTTTAGATTGATTCCGCCCAGAAGGGGCTTTACTTGAACCGAAAGAATAATCCAAAATCCAAAATTTAAAATCTAAAATTCGGAGGGTTGAAATAGCAAATGCTATTTTTGGGGTGGTGAGTATCTATAAGTTCCTTCTCCATCACTGTTTGAACGTTTTTTAGTAAACGCCAGCTACGAATAAATCCATCTAGACAGTATCTAGATGGATTTATTGTTTGAACTAGGGGAATCAAATTTTCAGTTTTGCCAAACCCAAGTAACGTATACCTTCGGGGGAAATGTCAAAACGGCAAGGTAACACTTCTAAACCAAGAGCGATCGCTTGCCGCAATAATTTACCATATACTGGGTCGGTGCGATCGCCAGGGGAAAATTCTGTACAATCACTGCGATTGATAAAATAAAGCATCACCGCACGCGTTAAAGGCAACAGCGCCATTAATTCTCGCAAGTGCTTTTGTCCTCTGGTAGTTTCCGTGTCCGGAAATAAAGCTAATCTTCCCTCAGAGAAAGTTGTATTTTTTACTTCTAAATAAATTGGGCGTTCCTCGTCACTTCCTGTCAAGAAAAAATCCACCCGACTTTTTTTATCTAGTCCATAAACTACTTCGCCCTTAATTTGGCTATATTCGCCCAATTCCGGGAAAAGATATTTTGCCAAAGCTAACTTTACCACCCGATTGGGCAAAACAGTATTCACACCTACCCAAGTCGGCTCGTTGTCATGTACCTGAATTAGTTCTAAGGTATAAGCCAACTTGCGGTTTGGATTATCACTTTTAGAAAGCTGTACCGCACTTAGAGGAGTCGATACTCCAGTCATCGGCCCTGTATTCGGACAGTGTGCTGTCACTATCTCGCCAGAAGCAAGTTGAACGTCTACAAAAAACCGCTTGTAGCGTTTTAGCAGAATACCCGGATACAAAGGCGGGTAGCGATAAAGCCAATCAATCATTATTAAACCTTCTATAATTTTGGATTTTGGATTTTGGATTTTAGATTATTTCAGTTCATAACAACTGTTGGCCAATCAGATATTATACCCCACGCTCCACAATTTTTCCCTATTCAAACAGATGTAGAGACGTTGCATTGCAACGTCTCTACACCCGATGATGGAATTTGGCTTTACATATCATGGATTGTCAACTTTTGTAGTCAAATTAACAACATATTAATAAAAAGTAGCATATACTAAGTGTCATAAGCCTCCCATAAAGAAAAATCCGGGAGAAATTCAACGTGCAAGGAGGTAAATCCTATGCAAAAAGTGTGGACAGCAACGGAATTAGAATACGCTTTTCTGTTTACTTTAAGAAAAGTTAATTCAATTAATGTAGAAGGTTTCAAGCCATTTTTTAGGAATATGCCTATCGATCCTTACATCAAAGGCAACTATCGTTCGAGAAGATTATCTCGGTTTATAGTTGCTGAGGATCAGTTAATTAAATTACCTCATGGCTACCTTTTCCAAAGTAAAGAGTATAATCCATTATTAGGCGACATCAAAAGAGAGTTTGCAGAATTAGATGATGCTCTCATAGAACTTGATATTTTTAGAAATCTTGTCTTAGCATTTAGTGATTCTTGTAAACTTCATCCAGAAGCAGAAATCGGAGTCCATCAAATTAGAACTATTTGTTCGCCGGATAATTTAGGTAATCCTGCACCTGAAGGTATCCATCAAGATGGTACTGATTTTATTGGGATTTTCTCAGTAGATAGAGATAATATTCAAGGTGGAGAAACACATTTGTATGCTGCAAAAAAAGAAAAGCCTGTATTTAGTAAAATTCTCAATTCTGGAGAACTTTTATTAGTCAACGATCATGATTTTTTCCACTTCACTACTCCCATCAAACCAGAGATTGCTGCTCAAGGAAGTAGGGATGTGTTTGTGTTAACTTCTCCTAGCTTGCTTACTGAATAATTTTCGTATTTCAGATAAATGAAGTACACGGGTAGGGGCACAACATGTTGTGCCCCTACGATTATTTGTACCTCACTGAATTCTTCTTCAAAAAGAACATCTTCATTTTGCTTCTGTTAAGTTAGTCTAAATAGAAGTAATCGGAGTATTTGTTATGAAACTACCAGAGAGTCCACAAACTCCAAAATTTATACAGCTGCTTCAGTGGATTTTTAATCCTTTGAAACTGATGGAAACATCTGCAAAGGCGCATGGCGAATGTTTTTCGCTACAGCTAACTAGTAATAACCCACTTGTGTTGTTTAGTAATCCCCAAGCAATTCAACAGATTTTTACAGCTCCACTTGAGCAGTTGGACGCTAGAGGTTCAGCGCAACTTTTAAAATCTTTGTTGGGTGAAAACTCGTTAATATTGCTATCTGGCGCATCTCACCAACGGCAGCGGCGATTATTGACGCCGCCTTTTCATGGCGATCGCATGAAAGCCTACGGTCAAATTATTGCTGATATCACGCATGAAGTCATCAGTAGTTGGAAAATTGGCGAACCTTTTTCTATCCGTGACTCCATGCAAGAAATCTCCCTCAAAGTCATACTCAAAGCTGTATTTGGTCTAAATCAAGGAGAACGTTTCACAAAATTGTCAGGACTGTTGCGTTCCGTTCTGGAGTTATCTGGTTCCCCCTTGCGTGCTTCCGTCACATTTATTCGCGCACTGCAAGTAGATTGGGGTAACTGGAGTCCTTGGGGAAAATTTTTGCTTCAAATGCGGCAAATTGACGAACTCCTTTACAGCGAGATTCAAGAACGCAGAGATCGCCCCGATGCTTCTCGCAGCGATATTCTCTCGTTGATGATGTCGGCGCGTGACGTAAATGGCGAAGCTATGACTGATGTTGAGTTGCGCGATGAGTTAATGACTTTGTTAGTCGCCGGTCATGAAACCACCGCTTCAGCTTTGACATGGGCAATTTATTGGATTCATCATTTGCCAGAAGTGCGAGAAAAGCTGCTAACCGAGTTAGATAATGTTAACGAAAATCCTGATTGGAATGAAGTTTCTCGCTTACCTTATCTAACTGCGGTATGCCAAGAGACACTCCGTATTTACCCAATCATCATGCTTACTATCCCTCGCATAGTCAAGAAACCGATAGAAATTATGGGCTATGAACTTCAACCAGGGACATTGCTCACAGGTTCTATATATTTAATGCATCACCGCGAAGATTTATACCCAGAACCGCAGCAGTTTAAGCCAGAAAGATTTTTAGAACGCCAGTATTCTCAGTATGAATATTTACCCTTTGGCGGCGGTAATCGTACCTGTATTGGTATGGCGTTTGCGATGTTTGAAATGAAATTGGTATTGGCAACGGTGTTGTCACAAATGAATTTAGCATTAGTTGACAATTATCCAGTTAAACCGATGCGTCGTGGCATAACTTTAGGTCCTTCTGGCGGTAAGTGGTTAATTGCAACCGGTCAGCGGCAAAAGGTGAAAACACCTGTGGGGGTGTAAATACGGCAGAATTCAGAATTCTGAATTCAACAAAGAAGCGTAGTTTACCGCCGTAGGCATCGCCTAAAATACAGCGTTACACGGGTAGGGGCACAACATGTTGTGCCCCTACAATTATCTGTACCTCACGCCTGTTGCAATCTGCTGTAATTTCGACAAGTGCGTAGACGCTTCATCGGCTTGTCGCCAGCTTTTAGCATTTACAGCTATTTTAAGGTAAATAGACCACGCGGTAGGGGCACAGCAATGCTGTGCCCCTACGACAGATGTGGTTCAAATACGTGAAAACTCCTCTAAACATTTGCGCCCAGAATAGAAGAATCATAGTGCTGTAGCAAATCTTCTGGATCGTCATAAATTGCGATCGCTTGGGACAGTTGTTCATCGCTAAAGCCACCGCAACGCAAAGCAATCACACCTACCCCAGCTTTGCCAGCAGACTCAATATCGTAGGGAGAATCTCCTAGCATCACCACTTTATCGGATGTCATTTGCCCTTTTTTCAAAGCGGCTTGTACAATGTCAGGAGCAGGTTTAGATGCTTCGGCATCATCGGATGTAGTGACTTCCGATAGCAAATCATCTACTTGGGCAATTTTGAGCATGGTGTCGAGTTCTTCGGAACTGGCTGAACTAGCAACAACCAAATGCAATCCCGATTTTTGCATCTTTAATATTAAGTTTCTGCTACCATTGGCAGCGGTAATTTGCGGTATGTATTTGTCAAATAATAGTTGTTTGCGTAGTTGTGCGATCGCTTTGCCAGTTCCTTCTTCACTATTTAATTCTGGCGCTACTTTGGGAATCAGTTGATCTCCCCCCATGCCCATGAATGGTCTGACTGTTTCAAATGGCACATCAAATTCATAAGCTGCAAATGCCTCCACCCAGGAATTTGCATGAGCGTCATTACTTAAAACCAGCGTGCCATCAATATCTAAAATTACCCCTTCTAATGCCATGAAAAACCTCGCCTGACGTTTTATTTCATAGCTGATGATGGCATGGTGAATAATTTACTTCATCGTCCTACGAGGGGAGAAGGGGGTTATATAGTTTTAAAACACGCCCTAGTAGTCTGGCAAGAAAACTTTGCTGTGTAAAGGGGAAGGGGGAAAGGGTTTAAATCCCTTACCCTTTTCCCTTTCCCCTTTCCCCAGCCTTCACCCTGCATTTTTGGGTTGCCAGACTACTAGTATGGACTATTATGTTCCCGGACGAGAGCGAATATCATCTGGTATATGATGGCGATCGCCTAATATTTCTAATAAAGGACCATTAACATCAAATTTAACCATACTTACCGACGCGACCAAAATATTCACCCGATAGCGATAGCGTCCCAAATCAATTCCCAGTAAACTGCAAAGCATAATCCGAATCGTGGCTTTATGGGAAACTACTAAAACATTACCTTGGGGATGTTTTTCTTGAATTTCAGCAATTACAGGCATAGAACGGTTAGCAATATCTACCGCAGTTTCTCCACCTAGTGGCGCATTCCAAGCGGGTTCTGTCAACCATTTTAAATAGTTTTGGGCGTAATTCTCTTGGACAAACGATTTACTATACGTTTCCCATTCGCCGTAGCTACCTTCTCTAAGTCCGTCACGCAACTGCATATTTATGCCGGTACGATCGCAAAATGGCTTGGCAGTTGCAATTGTGCGCTTCATCGGGCTGACATAAACACCCTCCCACTTCAATTTTTGATAAACATCGGCAAAACTCTCTGCCATCTGCATCCCTTCTCTTGTCAACTCGGCATCGGTTTTACCGCAGAAATTACCACTTTGACTAAAAGTAGTTTCTCCATGTCGCAGTAAATATAAATTGAGTGTCATAGCTTGTATTGGGATTGGGATAAAAGAGTTTGTGCAAAAATAAAATATCATCAATCTCGCAATCGAGTATGTGACACCAGAACAAAGTAATCGACCAAAAAAGTCAATTCCCCCACAAATTTTTGAAATCGAAGACAAAAGTAGCGGTTTGGGCTAGTATATCGTTTTGTAAAATTAAAGCTGGGCGTGTTTTTTTAATCTCTGCGCCAATAGTTGGATCGAAATTGACTAAATACACTTCACCCCGTTTGGGGTAATTTACTTTTCGTTTCTGTGCCACAATTCTTCTTCCAAGTCAAACCACTCTTCAACTAAACCCAAATCACGTTCTGCGCGTTGGATGGCTCCCTCTTTTAACTGTTCTCTAAGATTGGCTAGGCTTTTCTGAGCAATATAGTATTGCACAGCTTCGTTGATGAATCGACTGCGATCGCCTTTTTCTATCACTCGATCGATCAGTTCAATTGTCTCATCTGGCAGGGTGATGTTAATCCGGCGATGCATAATTTTTCGCTTGTTTTGCCTATCAGATTTATTGTACAGATTTAGAGTGTGTATAGTTGTGTTAAAAGAGCGTAGTTTACCGCCGTAGGCATCCCCTGAGATAATTTCAATAAGTGCGATCGCTTGGCTTTTAGTTGATATCGTCACAGAGACGCTTGTCGCTCTCACTCACATTTCGGTTATTCTGCAAATAATCATGTAACCAACCACAGCCACGCGCCAGTAAGCTATCGAGATTTAGATTTTTCAGATCGAGTTTATCCAAATTCCACAGGATTATAGCCCCATCAGCACTGCCCAAGGCAAGAGTCTTGCCATCAGCGGAGAAAGCCGCGCTTAATAAGTAATCGCTATGGCCTGTGAGAGTTGTAATTAAATTACCATCCTGCCTCCAGAGTTTTACGGTTTTATCATCACTAGCTGTGGCAATCATCTTACCGTCGGGTGAAAAAATCACGCTATTAACCTGGTCGGTATGCCCTTTGAGCAGTTTGTAGTAGTAAAACTCACCCTTGTCATCCTGTTTCCAAAGTATGACTGTCTTATCATTACTGCTCGTGGCAATCATCTTACCATCGGGTGATAAACTAACACTCAAAACCCAACTATTATGCCCGGTAAGAGTCTGAGAGAGCTTAAATTCTCCGTTATCTTGCTGTTTCCAAAGTTTAACAGTATTGTCATCACTGGCCGATGCAATAATATGGCCGTCTGGTGACCAAGCTACAGCCCTTACCCAGTCTTGATGGTTTTTAAGATCCTGAAGCTTGACTCCATTTCGCCCCAATATTCTAACTGCATTGTCCATACTACCCAAAGCGATTAGCTTATTGTTGGGTGAGAAATTCAAGTCAAATATTTTATCGTTGTTCTGAAACAGAGTTGTTATGAATTCACCGTCACGCTTCCAGAGTTTCACTGTATTATCATCGCTGGCGGTAACAATTCTCTGGCCATCAGGTGAGAAACTAATTTTATCGTTACGCCCATCAAGAGTTTTGTACAAAGTACCATCAAGGTTCCAGAGTTTCACTGTCTTGTCACGACTGGCTGAGGCAATTATTTTGTTATCAGGTGAGAAAGTTACGTTATTCACGCGATCGCTATGAGCGTTTAGAATACTTACAACACCACTGTCAGCCATCGCAGAAGTAGGACTTTTAGCGTTGGGCAAGCAACTGATAGTACCGACTTGCCAAAGTTTCATCGTATTGTCAGCACTGGCAGAAACGAGAGTTTGACAATCAGGTGAAAACCTAACTGCATAAATCCCATTGGTATGTCCTGATAAAGTTGTCAGTAAAGTACCGTCAGGTTTCCAAAGCTTTACAGTTTTGTCGTCGCTAGCTGTGGCAATCATCTTACCGTCGCGTGAGAAAGCCACGCTATTGATTCCATCTTCATGTGCTTTAAAACTTTTTAATAAAGTGCCGTTTCGTCTCCAGAGTTTAACTGTGTTGTCATCACTAGTAGCAGCAGTACCACCAGCCGCAGCAGCAATTGTCTGGCTATCGGCTGACCAAGCTACGTCCCAAACAAAGTCCTGATATTCTAGAGGAGGGTAAAGAAGTTTACCGTCATTTGTCCAAAGTTTCAGGGTTTTGTCCCGACCACCAGTAGCAATCATTGTACCGTCTGGTGAGAAAGCGACGCTATTGACTCCATCTTTATGCGCTTTTAGGGTTTTTCGTAAACTACCATCTCGGTTCCAGAGTTTGACTGTGCCATCCCGGCTTCCTGTGGCAATTATTTTCCCATCAGGTGAGAAATCGATACTATAAACTCCGCTACTGTGTGCTTTATTACCGTGTTCTTTAAGTTCTCCTAGTAGTGTACCGTCCTGCTTCCAAAGTTTTACAACACCCTGGAAATCGCCTGAGACAATTGTTATATCGTCAGGTGAGAAACTCATACCTAAGACTTTATCTTTATGTCCTTTGAGTGTCTTGTACACACTACCATCTAAATTCCATAATTTTATAGTCTTGTCATAACTAGTTGAGGCAATCAACTTACTGTTATGCGAAAAAGTCACACCCCAGATCAGAGCCTGATGTTCCTCCAAGCGATTGCGCTCTTTTATCCAGTAAACTGATTGTTGTAATGCTCCTACAACTTGACTTTTAAGTTGAGTATCGCTTTGTGCAAAATGCGATTTTTTCAGTAATATTCCAGCATGGATACTTTCTTTCAGGGCATCAAATGTTTGATGTGAAGTAAAAAGTGCTTCTGAAGTTTTACTAATGGCTATGATTCGGTTTTTTTCTGATTTTTTTCTTTGATATTCAGCTTCTGTTTTTTGATGTTCAGCTTCTATTCTCTGAAAATCTGCCCGTACCCAAAACCCTACTGCTAGAACTGTCAGGATTGACATCATAGCACTGCCAGCGATCGCCCAGTTACGTTCCCGTTTGACAACACGATTTAGTTTTGCTTCAACCTGTTGTCGTTGTTCCTTCTCCTGTTTCCGTTCTTTTAATTGTTTTGCTTGTTGTGACTGCCTAATAAAAAATACTAAATAGTCATGAACCAGTTGATATAAATTAGCAGGGTCTTCAGGAATATTTAATACCAGTCCCGAACCAACTAAAATCTCTAAGACTAAATTTAGTTGTTCTTGATTTGAGACAATATCTGCTGTTTTTAAATCTTCTGCTAAATCATCGCAAGTTTTGAGGGGACGAGTTCCTTTTTCGTCTGTGAGTAAATATAAAACTACTCTGGCACACCCTTCATTTTCAAAACCACAGTCTTGAATCACTTCTTCTAAAAATCCCTCGACCAGTTTTTCTTTTGTACCCGCCTGGAGATATTTTTCTAAAGTTGTAATTTTATGTGTTTGGAGTTGCGCTCCCACGATTTGCAACTCAATTGGCCGTACTTCTCCTTGGTCTGATAAATCTTCTACTAATTTATCAATCAACACAGGCTCTAAATAAAAATTAGCTTGTTTAGTTAGACTATCTACAACAGCTTTGGCATCTTTTGAAGATAAACTTTTTAATTCATAACGAATATGTTTGTCTAAAATATTGTTATTAATTACCGAAAAATTATACAGGCGATCGCATTCCAATAAATAATGTAAATAATCTTCTCTTAAACAGAGAATCACCTTCACAAAAGGAATATTTAAGCAAAGATGCAAAAACTCATAAAACGGCTGCCTTTTACTTTGGTCTGTGTAAACGAAGAAAAATTCTTCAAACTGGTCAAAAATTAAAACTGTTAACAGATTACGCTCGGCATTTTTGTGCAAATTTTCACATATGGATTCTATCGAAATACTAGACGTACCATTGTCTGCCAAGCACCTTGCCAATATCCCCAACCAATCGGTATAAACTCGCATCACAATAGGTAATACATCACGAGCATCAATTGATTGCAGTTGCAGTGCAGGTATTAATCCACCAAACAATATCGAACTTTTACCTACTCCAGAATGACCATGAAATACAGTTAATTTATGGTCATTCCGACTCATTCTTTCTAGCAATCGTTTAACATCTTTTTGCCGACCGGAAACAGCAATTTCTTGAGCAATTTTTATAGAATTTTCTACTTGCACCAATGCCGGATTAATTATTTCATATTGAGGACTTAAATAAGCTGCTCCAATGAAGGCACGAAAACCATACTGATGTTCAATTTTTATTTGCTCTTGCTTAATTTTGAAAGCATTAAAATATTGACATTTTTGATAAAAAATGTACCGTAAGTTCTCCAATATCTGAATATAAAGCTCTGGATCGTATTGAGGTTTAGTTTCTCTTCTGGCACTTTTTAGAGTACCTAAAGCATCTTGTACCTGATTAAGCTGCTGTTGCGCTCTGGCTAGTGCAAATAAATACCAACCCTGATGATAATATAGTACTAATTCTAAATTAGCGTTGGCTTCAGTAGCTCGCTTACTAGCTAGAATAAAAAGCGCTTTTTCGGCGGCTTGTTTAGCTTTATTCCAGGCAGATTTAGCAAGTGCTACCTCAGCGATAAAACCGTAAGCTCTAGCTTCTCTGAACCAATCAGGATAGGTTTCGTATAGTTTTAAAGCTTTTTGTGCAATCTTTTCTAATTCATCCCACAGTTCGAGTTTTTGCAGTACTTCTCCTAAAGCATTGATAAATTTTGCTATTAAGTCTGGACGATTTGCTTGTTCAAATACCTCCAGACATTTTTGATAATAATCCTTAGCTTGTAAGCAAGCGAGTTGCTGTTCTGTTAAATGTTGCACGGCATAAGTACGCCACCATAACCCTAAATTGTACAGTACACATCCTTGCTGCTCTAGTTGAGAAATTTGCTGCCAAAGTGTTAAACTGCGTTCATAATGCTCGCGTGACTGTTCCATCGAAACCGCATCTCGACCGAGAACAAATTCTAAACTGGCTTCTAGTTGTGCGTCTAACTTCACACCCCGTGTTTGGAGTTCGGCTTGTGCTGATTCCAATTCCAGACGGTGCGGCGAACCAATTGCGAGATTGAGTGCGGAATTATCAATAAATTTGCCAGCACCAGCATCTAAAACTTGGGCAAAAACGGACTCAGCAGTTTGGTTGATTAATTTAATTAAATCAGTGGTAGCGATCGCAGTAGGAATTATTGTTGACCAATTCTTGAAATCTGGCGCTAATCTGATTAGCTTTTGCAGAACTTGGTCATTAACTAATAACACCACCGGTAAGGGAAAATTTTTTCTAAATTCCTCCCGTACTTGGTTAGCTGAAGTGAGAACTGTATCGATATCTTTAACTGATTCCAAACCAAAAACCATTAACGCTGATGGCTGTTCATCTCCCAGTTCTTCGCTTATAGATGTGTAAAGAGTTTTGACTGATGCAGGTAAAGTAATTTCACGGATTTTTATAGGAGATAATTCGTGCAAACGTTGTACTATATCTTGACGCAAAACTGCATAGTTACAACGCAGCAAAATCAGCAAAAATTCTCCTTGAGAAAATGTAATTGCTCGTAGCAGAGTTTGCAATGAATGTTCATTGTCAGCAGCTAAATTTTTTGATTCGTCATGATTAGTCATAACCCGAATTCCTTAGCTTCTGCCAAAATTGGATTAATATCAAACCAACAATTATTCTCATCCCAGTATTCAAATACAAACATACTGTGGAGCAAAAGTTCATATCTTTCATGACCTCTGAAGCTTTTCTCTTGCGCCACCTCACGCAATACTTCCCATTCATCAGCAGTAATTGCTAAAGCTAGGACATTACAGTGTTGTCTAATTACTCTGTCTACACAGTCCCGTGAAATGGGTGGATCTGCTTGCTGAAGACAGTCCAACAACAGCATCAATAAGTTACGCAAATGACCACCGCTAACTCGGCAAAGTCGTTCTAAAGTATCAGAACTATCAAATACCTTAGTAATTAAATGTTGGCTTTGTTCCCAACTGACACCAGGAAAAGCCCTCGCCATCACCATTTGTTGCAGCAGTGTCATTCCTTGTGAGAATTGAGAACCATCCTGTAGTTGCACAGGAACCATCGGCAAAATTTTGGGGTTTGCCCCAAAGCGATTTCTTAACCTTCCTAAAGCATTGGAAAAAATCAATACTAAGGGGATAGTATAAACAACATGACAATTTAACTGCTTTAACTGTTCGCCACGTTCCACAAAAAGATATTCTGGTTGGTAATAATAACCCGAAGGCTTCAAAGAATTATCAACTCGGTCAAGATTATCGACAATTACCACTAGTCCTTGTTTACCTTGCTGCTTAAGTTTTTCTTTAGCAGGTTTGAGCAATTCTTTGTTAATTGATTCTAAAATGCCATTGGTGAGTGGTTCTAAATATTGTCGCAACTGGCCGCGAAGTTTGGGACTATCTTTCGTTTTGGCAGTAATTTTGGCAATACCCACAGACAATTCCGCTTCAACGCCAATGTCTAGAGGTGTTTGCAAAAATTCCGAAATTTCATGAAACAGATTTTTAAAGTATCCTGGTTTCAGGTTAATTTTGATTGCTTCCAGACTTTGGCTGACTTCACGAGCGATCGCCAGTAAAATATCTGTAACATCAATATCAGCCATATCCAGGCTTTGGCTAGACTCGAAATAAACCACATGAAATCCCTGCTGTTCTAACTCTGCTTTCAACCGCAGTAATTCAGTAGACTTGCCACAGCCGATATGTCCGGTAAATAATTGACAAGTAGGTTCTTCCGGTGAAAGGCGGGTAATAGTCCGCCCAAGTTCCTCAATAATTTTGGCGCCACGCACTTTAGAAAAATCGATATAATACTGCCTATCTTCCGGTTTGCTGACAACCAGAGTCTTGCTGGGGTTGCAAGCCTGAAAAAACCTGACTAAATCTATTTTCATCACAAATCACCCGTCTTGCCCATTCCAGTGATTATACAGAGGGCAAAGCCGCTATTTCGGATAATTGGCCTGAGAATTCATAATACTCTTCGGTTAAGGTATGAGACGCGATAAATCGCCGTTTCTACAACAATCAATTAAAGTTCTTTGTGGTTCAAGTTCTACTAGAAAATCGAGGCGTTGCATAATTGCGGGGTGATTTCCCTCACGCAGAGTCGCAGAGGCGCAGAGAGAATAAGGAGTTTGAGATTTCATTACATCAAATTTCATCTTATGATTCAGCAACACCAGATATTGTAATGATACTGTTTCCTAATCTGCTGAAGTACTTAGTAAATTGCTAATAAAATTGGGCGAACCTCTGCGAACCTCTGCGCTTTACTTTGCGTTCCTCTGCGTTTAAAAACATTAATTCTGTACCTCACTTAACTGAATCAACTAATCATCTTCTCTAAAGCAATTTGCAAATCTTTAGTTAATTCGCTTGCAGCTTGCCTAGTGGCGTGGCGTAGTTTACCGCCGTAGGCATCGCCTTGAGATTTTTCCCAACGTTCGCTAACCGAAATTGGCTCTCCCACGGTGATTTTTGCCCGTCGTAAACCTAACCTTGGTCGCCCTGGAAGTGTGGTATCTTTAATTCGAGAAAGCATATCAAAAATCAGCAAAGTTGTTTCCGCAAACTTTTCTGCTGTCGGTTTTTCTTGAATATAATTTGCGGTGACTGCAACGAAACTTTCTACTATTCGCATGTGCCGCATTCGCAAGTCCGCTTCTTGGGCAATCCAATCTGCTAAACCGCGTTTCAGGGGTGGTAAATTATTAATATCTGGTAAATCTTCGCGGTAAATATAATTCCAACCAGCTTCTTCCAAGCGGCGACAACGGTCAATGAAATTTCCCTGTGGTTGAACTCCAAAATATTGCTCGGTAACTGCTAAAGACTTATCTAGTAGGCGATGGAGTCGAGCAATTAACACTTCATTAGAACTAGCAGATTCATCAATTGAGATGGTTTTAGGGATATCTTGATGATAGAAATGACGATAAAATTCTTCCATTTCTGTAATTAGATATTCACCAAGACGATAGATGCGTTGATAATAAAATTCTTCGCCATCGCCTTGAGTAGTTTCCATTACAGATAAGCCACTATCAGCTTCCAATTTACTTAATAGCCAATCCAATTTTGACCAAGGTGGGTTGTCATAGGAATATTGAATGGCGATCGGCACAATTAAAACTGTCTCAGAACGCTTGGCTTTTTGCAAATCTTCTACACACCAAAAGCCCATTTGGGAAACACCAGGTTCCAGTGGACTAACAATGCCACTATGACCATTAGTACCGCCTTCGGGTGCCACTGCGATCGGCAGTTCCCCATTAGCAAATAACTCCCGCGCTGTTTGAATAGCTTGGCGATCTAGTCGTCTCCCGCGATGAACCGGCACACCCCCCACCCGTGAAAACAACCAACCTAGCCAGTCTCCAGCCCAAACCGTCATACCGCGATCGTAAAGAAAATAGCTGTGAACTGGGTATTGCAACTCGATATTTTTTTGACGCGCAACCTGTGGCACAATCCGCGAAAGCAAATACAGCATACACAACGGATCTTCCACCTCTGGGTGGCGAAATGCCAACAAAAAGCGAATTTTTCCAGCCTGGAATTGTTGATAAAGTTCAGCTAATACCTCAACATTCTCAGCCTCAATTCCGACGATACCAGCTGGTAACCAAGGTCGAGTCCGGAATCGTAGCACTATTGGGAGTAACCATCGAACAATCTGGAGTACCGATGGGTTAAACCGTTGGGGAATAAATTTTAGTGCTGGTTGAGTAGATTGAATTGATTTAGGCAAGTCACTTTCCAGATTGTATTTTTAGCGATTGTACAATATTTAAGCTAACAGCAACTGTTCACTACGGTACTCCGGTTATCACTGGCACTCGTGTTCCCATCTTTATCATTATTGGTTCCTTTGCAGGTGGTATGAGCAAAAAAGAAATTATGCAAGAATACAACCCACATTCCGCAGGTTAGTTAGCAAAGCAGATAATATTTTCGACAGGGCGCACCAAAAAATGTGAGAATCCAGTGTCTTTCGGGAGTCAAATTAGTAATTTGCTTGGTGT
>NZ_JACJRQ010000034.1 GCF_014697355.1 Nostoc calcicola FACHB-3891
GCTAACTGGAGAAGGGTTTCACGCTCTAATTTCAGAAGCAGGTCTTTTCCCATAATTGTGATATTCCGCCTCAGATGTCACATTTGTCAATACCTCTTGACCTGAATCCTTACAAATTGGTAATGCTGACCAAACAAATGAGGATTCCATTTGCAATCGTACAATGGTAATAATTTACTTAAATCCTTACGGTGGAGAAATAGCATTAACTGATGATATAAATTTGAGAAAATTGTTTTATCTAGTTTCACTACGATCGCTCCTCTAAACCATGAGTAAATATCTGTATAAATCCCAACTTTAAGAATTATCAATTTTTGCCAAAATACTATCAATATCAGCCTGACTCCACTGGCTAGACTGAAATTCTGCAAAGTCAGAAGGTGTGTAATTTTCTAATGCAGAAGATTGACAATCATTAATTAGCGATCGCAAAGTTTCTACAAAGTCTTCAGTCAATTTTTTAACTGTCTCTGTTTGATGTATATTTGTGCTATAAATCCAATCAACTTTTAGCCGCTCGTCAACAATCAAACCATTAATTTCTAATAAATGGCTGCGCTTTCCTTGCAAACTAACAACATGTCCGCAAGATTTTTGAGATAGCTTCCACAAAGAAGATTTTGGCAAGGTTTCTTCTAAGTTGCCAAGGTAGAGGAAAATGATTTCTGCTGGTTGTAATAAACGTATTTTTTCAGTAACGATTAAATCATCGCTCAAATATCGCAGCACACCATAACCAAGACCTTGATTTGGGAAATTTCGTAGTTGCTCTTTCACGAATTTTAATGCTTCCCCTGGCCGATAAGTTTCCTCAAAATCTAAAAATGCCGGAGCAATATTAGTGAACCAACCGACAGTCCGAGCTACGTCTATATCATCAAAAATTACTTCTCTTCCATTTCCTTCTAAATCAACCAACAGTGATTCTGTCCCAGTCCATTTACTAATTACTTGTCTTAAGGCAAATAATAGAATTTCCTCCATTTGAACTCGATAGGTTACTGTCACTTCTTCTAGTAGTTTTTGGGTTTCTGCAACACTCAGTGTTATTGATATCGTGTCTGCCGATGCTACAGTGTTTAACCCTTGTGGATAATCTACGGGTAACGGTGATACCGACTCACGAGAAGCTGACAACCAATAAACTTCTTCCCATTGCAACTCTGTAGATTTGGCATATTTAATTAACCGTTCCGCCCACTGTTTGAAGGAGGTTGTTTTGGCTGGCAATTGAATTGCTTTGCCTTCTTTTAACTGTTTGTATGCTGTTTCTAAATCATCGAGTAAAATTCGCCAAGAGCCAACATCAACTACTAAATGATGAATCACAAATAGTAATCGTTGAGGTTGCTTAATTCCTAAGTCAAAAAGAGCAATCTGTAAAAGTGGCCCTGATAAAAGATTCAGAGATGCTTGCAACTCATTAGCAGCTGATTCAAAAGCAGATTCTTGCAACAAATCTGGTACTGCTGACAAATCTATTTGCACAAAGGGTACAAATTCATCAGGAAGGATATTAATCTGCTCGATGCCAGATTCATTTTCGACATAACGTAAACGCAAAGCATCATGATGTACGAGTAAATATTGTATTGCCTGGGTCAATAAAGCTGGAACAATAGGTTCTTGTACTTCTAGTAAGATAGCTTGGTTCCAATGATGTTTATCGACTAAATTCTGTTCAAAAAACCAGTGTTGGATAGGCGTTAAAGGTATTTCTCCTTCTACTAATCCTTGTTCGCTCAAAACATTCTGAGTTCTGCTTGCTATTTCTGCTAATTCTGCAACCGTTGGATATTCAAATAAATGTTGATTGTTAAGACGTAACCCCGCTTTATTTGCTCTAGCTGTAACTTGAATACTGAGAAGAGAATCTCCTCCTAACTCCAAAAAGTTATCGTATATACCTACTCGTTCAAATCCCAAAACTTCTTGCCAAATGTTAGCGAGAATTTGCTCTGTATCATTTCTCGGAGCAACATAAATATTGTGTAAGTTTGGTCTAGAGTGTAGTGATTCTGCTGGCAGCGAAGATTTGGAATTTTGTAATGATTTACGCCCAAGCCAGCGTTTTATTCTAGCTGGTAAATTAGTCGTTGAAACAACTACTTGAGTGAGATTTTTTAGAGATAATACACGTTTAAATACCTCTACTCCTTCGCTAGCTGTCATAAATACATCATTTGCACTTTCTGATTTGCCAGCTAATTCTTCAGCAAGTTGATTGGTGAGCCAATTATCCCAATTTACACTCAACCAAGCTGTTGGATTTGTCTGATTATGTTTATAAACGAAAGCATCAGTGAATAGATGGGCTGCTGGATAAGCAGCCATGCCTAATGCACCCAACATTGATGATAAAGAAGATATCAATATACAAAAATCAAGCTCTATCCCTTGTAAAACTTTTTCTAAAACGAATAGTCCCTGACCATTTGCTTGCAATTGCTTTTCACATTCACTGCGATTTATTTCTCGAATAGTTCCAAATAATTTGATGCCTGCTGCATGAATAACTCCGTTAATTTTACCAAAGCGATCGCCACCTCGATTAATTACTGCTTGCATTTGCGCTTCATTGGCAACATCAGCGGTTTCTACAATAACTTCTGCACCCAGTTTTTCAAGTTCCTGGATTTTCAATATCTTCCGGCTTACCTCATCTGTCTCACCATGAGTTTTTAGCCATTGTTGCCATTCATCGCGCTGGGGAAGAAAGGATCTTCCGACCAAAATCAGCTTTGCTTTTACTGTTTTTGCCAGGTATTCAGCCAGTTCCAAACCTATACCACCCAAGCCACCAGTAATTAGATATACACCATCTTTAAGACCAAAATCCAAGTCGGATGCAGAATCATCTCCAAGAATTGGCTCAAAAGTCTGTATCCAACGATGATGTCTGCGATAAGCGATCGCTAAATCCGATGATTCGTTGCATACCTCCGCTATTAGTTGGTCTATATTCTCTTCAATCCTACCGACATCTATACTGCGGCAAGTAATATTTGCATACTCTTGGGGAATGACTTTACACATTCCTAATATAGTTGCCTGTTCTGGATTTAAGCTCTCAATACCTGTCACGTCGTGTATATTATTTGTGACAACAAAAATCTTTATTGGTTGAGTAATTTCCTGTTTTTCAAGAGATTTTGCGAGGAATAATAGACTGTAAAAACCCAGATTTTGACACTTTTCAAAATACTCTATTCTCTGCTGTGTCTGCTCGTCTGCTGCGATACTCCACAAATGAATAATTCTGTCGGGAATTTTACCTAATACTTGTAATTGTGCGAGCAAAGTATCATAATCTTCTGGCTGCTGGGGATTAAGAGTAAATTGGCGATCGCTAATTTGATGAAACTGTTCTTTTGGCTCTACAGTAATAACATCGTGACCGCTATTTTCCAGGTTTTGGGCAATTTTTCTGCCGAATTTATCTGCATTTACAAAAACTAGCCAACATAATTTTTGCTCTACTCGTTCTACTGATTTCACCCTTGGAGGTAAAATTGCTTGTTTCCACGTTGGAACATAAAACCAGTCTGAAATATTTGGGTTTTTACCATCGAACTCAACCAAATTATTGTCAGCTTTTTCAGGTTCAATCCAGTAACGTTGGCGTTCAAAAGGATAAGTTGGTAGGGGAACTCGGTAACGGCATTCATTAGTATAAAAGCCCGACCAATTTATCTCAACTCCAGCCAACCACAGACGACTTAATGTGTTTAATAAAAAAGCAATATCTGACTTTTGTTCCTGGGGATGACGTAATGAAGTTAATAATACTTGTTCGGTACTTGGTGGAGCGCATTTTTTAGCAAAGGTATACAAAGTCCGCCCTGGCCCCACTTCCAAGAAAATACGATTTTTTTCTCGTAATAATTGGGAAATTCCACCACTAAAGTTAACCGATTGCCGTAAATGCCTTGCCCAATAATTTGCATCTGTAGCTTGTTCTGCTGTAATCCAAGTTCCTGTAACATTCGATATAAAAGGAATTTGGGGAGGATTTAATTTAATTTTTTTAACTTCCCGAACAAATCGCTCAAGGAGCGGTTCCATCATTTGAGAATGAAAGGCATGGGAAGTATGCAGGCGGCGATATTCTATACTTTTAGCTGTCAGTTGTTCTTGAAGCGCATCTACAGCTGCATAAGTCCCCGCAACTACACACGAACCAGGAGTATTGATGGCAGCTAAAGACAAATTTGTATTGAGTAAACTAATAACTTCTGCCTCTGGTAATGAAACCGCAAGCATAGCTCCTGCTGACATTTGTTGCATTAGTTTCCCACGCATGGCAACCAGGGCTAAAGCATCTTCAAGAGAGATCGTATTTGCCAGAGATGCTGCTACATATTCCCCGATACTATGACCAATCATTGCACTAGGAGAAATCCCCCAGGATATCCACAACTGAGCCAAAGCATATTCAATTACAAATAATGCTGGCTGAGCGATATCAGTTTGTTTTAATTTTTCTGCTATCGCCTCAACTTCACTTTCCTCAGGATAAAGTAACGAAAGCAAATCTAGTCCCAAGTGAGGTTTTAAAATTGAGCAACAGCGGTCTACTTGCTCGCGGAATATTGCCTCATTTTGATAAAGTTCTTTACCCATATCCACATACTGAGCGCCCTGTCCGGGAAACATAAAAGCAATGGTCGGATGGGTATTTTGTTGGAAGTTTGTAATAACTCGTTGGGAAAGCTGCTCTTGAAATGCACTCAGCGCATCTTGGCTATTTTCACACACTAATATCCGACGATGATTAAACTGCCTGCGACCGACTTGCAGCGTATAAGCCAAATCTGCAAAGTTGATTTCTGGGTGCTGTTGCAGATGATTAACTAAATTTGTAGTCAGCGTCTCTAAAGCAGAGTTCGTTTTGGCAGACAGTACCAGCAATTGATACTTTCTTCTCTGGTTTATTATTTTAGAAACAGGCGCTTCTTCAAGAATTACATGAGCATTAGTTCCTCCCATACCCAAAGAACTCACACCAGCACGGCGAGGGGTTATTCCCTGTTTCCACTCAGTGAGTTTTGTATTTATGTAAAACGGACTATTGGCAAAATCGATTTGTGGGTTGGGTTGCTGAAAATTTAAGCTAGGTGGTATTTCCTTGTGTTTGAGAGCGAGAACGGTTTTGATTAACCCTGCAACTCCGGCGGTAGCATCGAGGTGACCGATATTGGTTTTCACAGAACCAATGGCACAGAAACCCTTTTTATCGGTACCTGCACGAAAAACTTTGGTGAGTGCAGCTATCTCGATGGGGTCGCCCAAAGGTGTACCAGTACCATGAGCTTCAATGTAGCTAATTGTATCAGGTTCAACTGAGGCAAGCATCATTGCTTCGGCGATCGCCTCTGCTTGACCATCTACACTCGGCGCTGTAAAGCCGACTTTTGCAGAACCATCATTATTAATAGCCGCACCTTTAATTACAGCATGGATGCGATCGCCATCGGCGATCGCTTCACTCAGTCGCTTGAGGACAACAATTCCTACACCATTACCAATAGTTATACCCTGCGCCTTGGCATCAAAGGCATAGCAGTGACCATCAGGGGATAAAGTTCCTCCTGGTTCGTGTAAATAGCCGGTTTTTTGAGGAACGTAAATTGAAACTCCTCCCGCCAAAGCCATATCACATTGATAATTCAACAAGCTCTGACAAGCAAGAGAAATCGCAACCAACGATGTAGAACAAGCCGTTTGTACAGTTAAACTCGGCCCGGTAAGATTTAATTTATAAGATACACGAGTACTGAGATAATCCTTTTCATTGCCTATAGAAGTTTGATAGCATTTTGCCGAACCAACACCATCAGTATATAAATTAAAAGATAAATAATTATTCTGACTCGCCCCAGCATAAACCCCAATGCGACTTTCACATCTATTAGAGTCATAACCAGCATTTTCTAGAGCTTCCCAAGCACATTCTAAAAATACTCTGTGTTGCGGGTCAGTAGTCTCAGCTTCCTTGGGATTAAAATCAAAAAAGGCCGCATCAAATAAGTCAATATCTTCTAATATCGAACCTGATTTTATATAATTTTTATCATTGATTAGACCCGGATTAATGCCAGCAGACACTAATTCTTCATCCGTAAAAATAGAAATAGATTCCACCCCCGATCGTAAATTATGCCAAAATTCTGCAATATTTTTGGCACCAGGGAAACGCCCCGCCATCCCAATAATAGCTATCCCTTCTATTAATTCGCTTGTTTCTACCATACTCATTTTTTTCCTTTTACTTTGCTAAAAAATTCCCTGATTTATAGTTTCATCTACAATTTTGATAACGCAAAGCATCGCCCCTCTAGGAACTTTATTTAATATCACTCAGTAAAGTCACAATTCTTCGACGCTTATCGTTAAAGGATTTGCGTCCATGTAAAAACCTGGAATTATCAATCATCACCAAATCTCCAGACATCCAGGGAATAAAACCAATCAAATCATCCATGATTTTCTGGATTTGATTGATTATTTTTACAGGAATTGCAGAGCCATTAGCAAAAGTAACGATTCCTCTAGGATTTCTATATTCAGAAATTATACTATTAGCAAATGCATCTCGATCGCCGTATTTAGTCTTGATAACACCAGAGCAAATATATTCTAAAATTAACGATTCATCTTGGTTGATTTTATAGCTGATACCTGCTATATTATCTAGTATTTTTTTGACATCATCTATCGTGGCACTTGCCCCTAAAAATTGCTGCCAATGAGAAGCCAGAAACTTTTGCACATAGCGAATTTTTTGGTCGATAAATAATTGTTGTAATTCTCGGCTCATTGCCTTCCAGACTTCAACACCATCCCAAAATAAAGTTTCACCACCTTCTGCTGCTGGCACAGCACAACAAAACCAAACTACATCTGGTCTAAAAGGAGAATTAGCATTTTCACAATGGGGCGCAATGTAATGCATTCCTGAGTCTACTAAGGTAATAAACTGATTGTTTAAATCAACAATTGGTCTATTGTATTGATTGAGAAATGTAGCATCAAATTGTTCGGCAAATACTTTCATTTGTTCATAATTGACATTAAATCCTCGAAACAAAAGTAGACCAAATGATTTGAAGTCTTCTAATATTGTTGATACTGGTAATTGCATAATATTTTGTCCAGTATCATTAAAGATAATCTTACCACTACTATTTTTTAATAATTCTGCTGTCAACATATCAGTCAACCTTTAAATTGTTGCAAGTAAACAAAAGCCTGGGTTGATTATCGTGGTCTTTGAGCTTTTTTCTGGCGATTTAAAGCCAACTTTTGTTTTTCAGAGCGATTCATTACTTTTTCAAAGGCAGGTTGTTCTTGCTGTTCTTCACTAAGATGTTTGGCCAACAAATTTATAGTTGGATGTTGGAAAATTTCTACTAATGATAAATCTCGATTTAATTTTTCTCGCAATTGAGTATGTACTTGACCTACCAATAATGAATGACCTCCCAAATCAAAGAAATTATCATCAATTCCCACCCGTTCAAGATGCAAAACATCTTGCCAAATATTGGCAATCATTTGTTCTACTTTTGTTTCTGGTGGTGTATGGAGTGTATTTCTTGCTGCCGAAATATCTGGTGAAGGTAAAGCACGACGGTTAACTTTGCCGTTGGGTAATAGAGGTAGAGCATCCAGAAGTATGAAATTTGCAGGTATCATGTATTCTGGCAATTTTTCACTTAAAAAATCGCGCAGTTGTGGTACTAACTCCAAGGCGAATTTTGCCTGTAAGGGATTATTAGTATAATCTCGCCAAGGGCGATGTTTTGCAGTATGAGTAATTTCCGACTGGGTTATTTTAACTGTTGGCTGTCGTCTAAATATGACATCGTAACGACCATTATCTCCACAGTTTGACCAAGTAATATCAATGGAGTAAGGCAAATCTTTGCTTAATGTCCAAAAATCTTCTGGCTCAATTCCTTGGTACTGACTATTTTTTTCTAGGAATTGTCTCATATCTCCCACAGTTGCAGCACCTCCAGGAGAAGTTAACCACTGCCAAATTTGCATATCTTTTGCAATTCGAGCATTGGGAACACGAGCGATACCTAAGATATTAGGGGCAGTTTCTACCAGCATTTCCTGGACAGATGCTAGTGTTAATTCTTGCTTTTCCCAGTCCAACCAAGGCAAATCTAACTGAGGAATTTCATCGCTAATATGGAGAATCACATCGTAGCGGAATTTATTCAACTCGTTTTGATAGTAACCACGTTCTAGAAGAATTTCTACATGGCTAATCTTGGGAAAATGTTGTTTTAAAGCTGTAAAAAAAGCTGGGTCAATAACTAGCTGTTTCTCCTCAAACAGTTGTTTTCGTGCCCGTTGTTGTAATTCTTCTTTGGAAACAAAATCTGGCGATCGCTCAAATTGCACAGATGTATGGAATACTTCTAATAAAGGTAAACTGCGAATATCTCCTAAAAAGATAAAACCTCCCGGTGCTACTGCATTGACCGCGTTTTCTAACACTTGCAGTAGATAGTCAATACTAGGAAAGTACTGCATTACAGAAACTATCAAAACAGCATCAAAACTGTTAGCCACTACACCCTCAAAGTTATTTGCTCCTCTGTGGATGAGAGTCACTCCTGATAATTCTGACTCTAGCATTGTCATCTGATGCTTGAGACTCAACAAGGCTTTTTGTGAAACATCTGTTGCACAATATTCCTGACAATGAGGAGCTATGCGAAATAACATCAAACCACTACCAGAACCAATATCTAATACCTTGGTTGGTTGTAAAGACAAAATGCGCTCCACTGTTGATTCTACCCAATGGCGTACTTCTGCCTCTGGTATTGGTTGTCCTGTGTAACTACTGTTCCATCCTTTGATATCAAATTTTAGTGCTTGTTCATCAGCAAGGTCTTGATAAAGGTCATCAAACACACCTTCCCACTGTGACAGCTGCTGGCTGCTTAATTCTTTTCCTAAAATTAATTCTGCTGTAGTTTCTGGTTCGGGATTTTGCACTACATAAGCAACTAAGCGTTTGTTGCCAGGGTCATATTCTTGAGCTAAAACCACAGCTTCTTCAACAGCTGGATGTTGGCTTAATACTGCCTCAATTTCTCCTAACTCAATGCGAAAACCCCGGATTTTAATTTGATAGTCTGCCCTACCAATAAATTCAATATTTCCATCTTCTAAGTACCGCCCTAAATCTCCAGTTTTGTATAAACGTGCGCCTGATTCTTGGCTAAATGGATGAGGAATAAATTTTTCGGCGGTGGATTCCGGACGATTAAAGTAACCTCTAGCTAATCCAACCCCACCAATATAAAGTTCGCCCGCAACTCCTATGGGTACAGGCTGTAGTTGGGAGTCTAGTAAATAAATTTGAGTATTGGTGAAAGGACGACCAATTGGTACTTGTCGCTCCAACTGTAAATTAGCTGTGGTAGTTTCAAAATATGAGCTATCAATGGTGGCTTCGCTAACACCGTAGGAATTAATTAATCTGGTTCCATGACCGCAAAAAGTCTTGACTTGATGATATCCACTAACATACCAACTATCAGAACCAACAATTAGCGATCGCATAAAGTCAAGAGATTGTTGAGTCTCTTGCAAATACTGAAGTAAGTTCATCAGCACAGCTGGCACAAATTCGGCACAGTTGATTTTTTGGGAACGCATCAATGCATAAAGTCTATCTGGCTGCAAAAGCAATTCCCGCGGACACAGTACTAGTTTCCCACCGGAGCATAAAGCCCGAACTAAGTCCCCAGTAAAAACATCAAAGGAAAAACTGGCCATTTGTAAATGACTTGTGGTTACGGAACGCAGCGAATATACATCTTCCCAAGCAAAATAGGCATTCACTAAACCGCCGTGGGTAACCATGACTCCCTTAGGAATCCCTGTAGAACCGGAAGTGTAGATTGCGTATGCTAAGTTTTGCCAAGTTGTTTGATGCACTAAATTTTCGCTGCTGTGTTGAGAAGTACTCTCCCAATTAGAGTCTAAACAAACAACTCCAGCTTGGTGTTCTGGGAGATTTTTCACTAACCACTTTTGCGTCACCAAAACTGACATTTGCATATTTTTCAACATCAATGCCAGCCGCTCATGGGAGTAGACGGGATCTAAAGGAATGTATGCTCCTCCCGCCTTCAGGACACCCAAGGCTGCTACCACCATTTCCACAGAGCGTTCCATGTAAATACCAACCATAACTTCTGGCCCGACACCCAGTGTTTGTAAATGATGTGCTACCTGATTGGCACGTTGATTCAACTGTTGATATGTCAACTGATTTTGAGCAAATACCACTGCAACTTCATTTGGTGTTTGCTCTACCTGTGCTTCAAAGAGCTGATGAATGCACTGTGTGACTTGGAATTTGGAGTTGGGGATTTGAGTTTGATTAAATTCTACAAGCAGTTGATGTTGCTCTTTTTTTGTCAATAGTGACAAGTCGGAAAGTTGAGTTTGAGGATTTGCCACAATGGCTGAAAGCAAGTTTTGAAAATGTTCCAGCATTCGAGCAATGGTGGTGCCATCAAACAAGTCAGTGTTGTATTCAAATGACACCATCAGCCTTTGCCCAACTTCCACTGATAAGCTCAAATCGAACTGTGCTGTTTCATTTTCTACTTTTAATTGATTGGCGACTAAATCGGGCATTTCTGGTAAAAGCGGAGCATTCCGGAAATCGAACATCACCTGAAATAAAGGAGTGTGACTGACGTTTCGCTCTGGATTTAATGCTTCTACTAGTTGGTCAAAGGTTAAATCTTGGTGTTTATATGCTTCTAAAGCTGAGGTTCGCACACGACTAAGTAACTGTTGAAATGTGGGGTTACCAGAAAGGTCAGTACGTAACACCAAAGTATTGACAAAAAAGCCTATTAGTCCTTTTAATTGTTGGCTGTTGCGGTTAGCAATTGGTGAGCCGATGGGAATATCATCTTGTCCTGTGTAGCGGTAAAGAAAAGTCCCAAATGCTGCCAGTAGCAACATGAATAGAGTCACGCCTTCTTGACGAGCGATGGCTTGAAGCTGGTCTAGCAGAGTTTTGGGTAACTCAACGAATTGATGCAAACCGCGTGAGGACTGTACAGCCGGTCTTGGTCGATCTGTTGGTAATTGTAAAACAGTTGGTATATCTGCAAGTTGTTGCTTCCAATAAGAAAGTTGATTTTCCAGAATTTCCCCTTGTAACCATTGTCGCTGCCAATGTGCAAAGTCTTTGTATTGAATAGAAATTTCTGGTAATGGTGAAGCAGTTTTATTTAAGAATGCTTTGTACAGTAATGCAATTTCTTGTAACAATACTTCAGTAGACCAGCCATCAGAAATTATGTGATGCATCTGTAGCAAAAGAATATGCTCTTGCTGTGCTAGGTGCAAAAGTTTAGCACGAAATAATGGCCCTTGGGTGAGGTCAAAAGGTTGTTGACTTTCTTGAGTTAATAACTTTTCAACTGTCAGATTGCTCTGTGATTCTATATTGATTACTGATAACGATAATGTTAATAAATCAGCAATAATTTGTACCGGCTCTCCGTTGACTGTTGTAAATGTGGTTCTTAAAGTTTCATGTCGCCGGATAATTTCATTCAAACTTTGTTCTAGTAAAGTAATTTCTAGCTGACCTTTGAGTTTAACAGCTAAGAAAATATTGTAAGCTGGGTTGCCCGGTTCTAATCGCTCAATAAACCATAGTCGCTGCTGGGCAAAAGATAGAGGATAAACTTTAGCTGGCTGGATTTGGCTCAGGGATTTTGAGGGAATGAAAGCCGCTGTGGTGATTTGAGCGAGTATTTTGGTTGCGAGCGATCGCCCACTCATTCCTTCAAAGAAATCTGCTACGAATACTTCTATTTCTAAATCAACTTCAATACAATTTTTTAACTCAAATACTTTTAAAGAATCAAGCCCCAGCGTGCTTAATGGCTGTTCTATATTAATATCATCTGCGGGGATTGAAAGAACTCGCGCCAATATTTCAATTAAATAACCTTCTAAAATTTGTTGACATTCTCTTGGGGAAAGTGCCAATAATTCAGAACGCTGTAATCGAGTTTCTTGTCTGGGAATATCGCTAATTTTGAGAATATTACTTGCAATTACATTCAGTTCGCCATTCTCAAATTGAGCGCGAGTTGCACGACGTTGAATTTTACCGCTAGAAGTTTTAGGAATACTACCTGGTTTAATTAAAACTACGCCATAAACTTGGACTTCATGTTCTTCAGTAATCGCTTGTCGAATTGCATTAGCTACTTCTACTAAATTTGGCTTAGCACGAAACTCTAATTCTTGTACAACTACTAACCTTTCTTCGTTATTAACTTCTACTGTAAATGCTGCATTAGCACCAGAACGCAATGATACATGGCTGCGTTCGGCGGTTAATTCTATATCCTGCGGGTAAAGATTGCGACCGCGAATAATAATTAAATCTTTGGCTCTACCTGTGATGAAAAGTTCGCCGTTGTGCAAGAAACCTAAATCTCCCGTCCGGAGAAAAGGGCCTTTGTTTGTGTCTGCTAAATAAGCACCGAAGGTTTCTACTGTCTCTTGAGAACGATTCCAATAACCTCGACCAACACTCGGCCCGGATACCCAAATTTCCCCGATTTCATTCGGCTGACAACTATTGAGTGTTTCGGGATTGGCAATTACTACTTCCTGTTCTGGTATGACTCGGCCGCAACTAACAAAATGATAAATATTCTTATCTTGAGGAGATGATTTAACAACGCGATCGCATTCTAATGCAGACTTCTGGACTGTTGCGATCGTCGGTGCTGTTGCTTTCTCAACACCAGAAACCATGAGAGTTGTTTCAGCCATTCCATAACAAGGATAGAATGCTTCTTTACGGAAGCCACACTCGGCAAAAGCTTCTGCAAACCGTTCTAAAGTATCATGGCGAATCGGTTCCGCGCCGTTAAATGCCACACTCCAACTACTCAGATCGAGAGTTTGTTTTTGTTCGGGAGTAATTTTTTGAGTACATAACTCATAGGCAAAGTTAGGGCCGCCACTGGTTGTCCCTTTGTACTCAGAGATAGCCTGCAACCAACGATATGGACGTTGGAGAAAGGAAGTTGGAGGCATGATGATGCAAGGAAAACCTCCATACAAAGGTTGCAATATTCCGCCAATCAGACCCATATCGTGGTACATCGGTAACCACGTCACGAACTTACTTTCTGGGGAATGTTCCATGAATTGGTAAGTCGTAGCAGCATTGTGCAATAGGTTCCCATGACTAATCATTACACCCTTGGGTGTGCCTGTAGAACCAGAGGTGTATTGTAGAAAAGCTAAGGTGTCTTGATGAATAGAAGGTTGTTCCCAAGTATCTTCTATTCCCTGTGCAAGGTTATCTGTAGTCAACCACTGCAAAGATTCTAAGTCAGTCTTTTGTGTCATTAAAGACCGGACTGTTGGTAAAATTTCTGTTGTTGTCAGCGCGATCGCTGCTTGTGCGTCTATGGAAATCGCCTTGATTCTTGGTGTGTTGCGCTCATTTCGCGGCGGATATGCAGTGACAGCTACAACTCCCGCATACAAGCAACCGAAAAAAGCAACTAAAAAATCTAGTCCTGCTGGATAAAGTAGTAAAGCGCGTTCCCCAGCCAAACCCAACGCTTGTAATTTAGCAGCTAATCGACGCGATCGCCTATCTAATTCTTCATAGGTTAGTGTTGCTTTTTCTGTTTCCCCATCTAATAAAAAGGTAAAAGCGTCTCTGTCTGGTTGCGTTGAGCTTCTAAAACGCAGTAATTCAACAACTGTACAAAAGTTGTCCAAAGAATTAAATAAGCTCCGATCAAATTTATTCATTTTTATGTGAAACTTAACACCCTGTACAACTTACTATTCTCACCAAAATATCAATTAAACATCGTCTTCAAAAATTCCATAAAATCCTTAGCTCATTTGAAAAAATTTCAAAACACTGAAATTCCCAGCAGAAATTGAATGATATAAATAATGAGGTGCAGTATGAAAGAAAACTGATAACATCTTTTTTTGCCAGAAAAAATCTTGAATTTTCACATAATACCAAAATGATAGTGATATATTATCATCCACTGCGGTCATGTGATGCCACCAAAAAGGAGGTAGATAGAGTATTTCTCCCGGGTGAAGTACAAATTCTATTTTTTCTTTCCAAGGAAATTTCGGAAATAATTCCAAATCTAAAGAATCCGGATTTACTTTGCTACCATATAGTGCGCCAGAACGATCCTCTAGAGGTGGATAGAATGATAAATAATTTGTAGGTGGATATAAAAGTATTCTTTTTCTGCCTCTAATTTGAGCAAAAATATTATGTTCTGCGTCAAAGTGAAGGCTACTATTTGAAGAAAAATGTTTTTTTGATAAACCAAACCACAACCTAACTAATGGCTTACTGTTAAAGTATTCTGGATAATTTATATCTCCAATAATTTCAGGGAACCGCTCTTCAAAAACTGCCTCATTTAAATAACATTCTACCTTGTTTTGAGTATTTTTATCTTCTATATAGTTATTTATATACTCCGCCAATTTCATTTCTTTATGAGGTTCGTAACTATCTTCATAAGCAAAATTATTATAATCATTCCAAAAATCTTGTTTAAAAAATCGCACTGGAACTATATTGTTTCCACACTTTTCTATCAGATAATCATTTGACCAATGCTTATAAGCATTCCAATTTTTAGCAACGTCTTCAATTATAAAAGGCTGATATTGTTTCGCTATTTCTGAAAATTGTTTTTTACTAGGATTTTTGATTCTTAGGATTGATTCACTAGCTTGAACTTGCATAAAAACTCCAACATCTTTACTGGTTTTCAATCGAAGTTTGACGGTGTTTGATTATTGCCACATACAATGAATGTTAATTTTTAATTCATTGATGAAGAATCGGAACAGTTTATTAGCTAACTTCCTTTTTTAGACTTATAATGAATATTCCCGACGTGTCTAATCAGACATTTTTCCCAGTCAAACCTAATGTTTGTGATTGAGCAGCTATTTGATGCGATCGCCAATTCTTTAGCAGAATCCAGAAGTCAGGAATAAAAAAAGGCTTTTTATCTGGCTTATAGACCAAAATACTGAAAATCACTAACTTGTAAGCCAACCACTGAGATTGTCTCAACGCTAAAAAATAGTGATTTACCTGGATAAATCTCTAGGTTATTGCAACTAATTTTTATTTATCCTTGATTACACTAACGAGAATGAGTTGCTTTAGCAAGAGTATAACTATAGATATTTATTTTCGATACAGCTATAAACATTAGTTTTACTTATGAAGTTTGACTTTGTTAGATAAACGAGTATTTTCACCTCATGACAATCAATCACAAGCTGTTTGCCTACAATCAGGGCATGGAAACTTCCGGACTCCTAACACCGATTCGCTACTCTACACTGACACTCAATTATTTCTGATTTGGCGCATTTTCCTAATTAAAGAGGCTATTTTGGGTTTTTAAAATATTTTTGGTAGAAGTATTTTTAACTACCAGTATTTAAATTAAATATTTATCAAGCAAATAAATGCTCAAGAAAAATTATTGATTGTCATGCAAATTAAATAAAAAAAATTATGAATTATCTTGTGTCTGGTATCACTTCATAATATGATTCAACTAATTTAAATGACAATCTTTTGCAAACTTTGTCATTGCGTGTTCAGATGCCCTCAAGTAGTGCGATCGAGTGTAAGCGGATAAATGAAGTTAGATAGATTTTTTCAAAGCCTGTTGCTGACAGGTGCGGTTGTTGTTTTTATAAACACTCCTGCTAAAGGTGAGCAAGTACGAGAGGATGTTCAAGGTGAATCTTCTACCCAGAGGATAGGGAAATCTAGATTAGATCCGAGGGTTGCAGTTACAGATGTCATTAGCAAATCTCAAGTATCAGTCCCCAATACCAGGAAACCGCGACTCTTAAAGTTTCAGCTTGGAAGTCCACTACAACGAGCAAAGTCGGATGAAACAACTAAAAATATTTCTCAACTAAGTGAAATTGAACTTCCTGCTACTAGCGCCCAAATGCTGGTACAGTCACCAACACCAACTAACCCTCCGAACCCACAACAAACAAGTGGGGATGGAGTCGTACCAATCGCGGGAGTGAAAGCAAATCCCACGCAGACTGGTGTGGAGTTAATTTTAGAAACACCTCTTGGAGAACAACTGCAAGTTACAAATCGCAGTACGGATAATAATTTTATTGCCGATATTCCTAATGCTCAGTTGCGTTTACCTAACGGCGATGCATTTATATTTCGTTCCGAAAAACCACTTGCGGGAATTCTTGAAATAACGGCTACGAATCTTGATGCAAATACTGTTCGCGTGACCGTGGTAGGTGAGAATGCTTTGCCAACGGTTGAGTTATTTGATGATGATACAGGGCTGGTTTTTGGTGTAACTTCTGCTGCTGCAACAGCACAGCAGCCACCACAGCAGCCCGAAACACCACAAGCACAACAGCCACCAAACCAGACACCGCAACAGCCCGAAACACCACAAGCACAACAGCCAACAAACCAGACACCACCAGAGGAATCAACAGCACAGTCAGATGAGCCAATTGAATTGGTGGTGACAGGAGAGGCAGATGGTTATCGGGTAACGGATACTACGACTGGGACGAAAACCGACACACCTTTGCGTGATATTCCCCAATCGATTCAGGTAATACCGCAAGAAATATTGCGCGACCAGCAGATTACTGGTTTGGATGATGCACTGAGAAATGTCCCTGGTGTGAGTGAGAGTTTTAGCTCTGCTGCAAGTAACTTCTTTTCAATTCGTGGCTTTGATGCAGCAGCTACGAATCTTCTGCGGGATGGACTAGTCGATCCCTTAGCCGGACAACTCAATGAATTGACTAGTATTGAGCGAGTCGAAGTTCTCAAAGGGCCAGCATCCGTATTATTTGGTTTGGGTAATCCGGGGGGAGTTATCAACCTAGTATCCAAACGTCCCTTAAGCGATCCTTTTTACGCCATTGATGCTACCGTTGGCAGTTATAGTTTTTATCGGGGTGCCCTTGATTTATCAGGGCCATTAAATGACTCGAAGACAGTATTGTATCGCCTGAATACTGCCTATAGAAATAGAGGTAGTTTTATCGATTTCTATAGTGGCGAGCAATTTAATATATCACCTGTTGTGAGTGTGGCGATCGGGGACAAAACTAACCTGACTTTAGAAGGAGAATACATCGATGCTAGAGATTCTTATATATCTGGCGTACCTGTTATAGGTACTGTATTGCCCAATCCCAATGGGGAAGTGTCCCGCAACCGCAACTTTGGCGAACCTTCTGATGAAATCACACAAACTATTACAAGACTTGGCTATCAACTAGAACACAAATTTAGTGACAATTGGTCGTTACGCAATGCTTTTCGGTTTACCTTTCGCGATTACAGTGACAGACAAACGATTCCTCTGAGTTTGGATGCAGACAATCGAACTTTCAATCGTTTCTACCGAGAATACGATTTGGAAAATACAAATTATGCTCTGACGACAAATTTAGTCGGTAAGTTCTCTACTGGTTCAATCCAACATCAGCTACTATTTGGGATTGATTGGAATCGTTTAGAAAACTTCTCACCAAGATATATCGAACGCCGAGCAGAATCAATCGATATCTTTAATCCTGTATATGGTCTACCACTAGGTGAGATTACTTTCGATGAGTTTAGCGATAATTCCGAGACAAACTCATTAGGAATTTATCTGCAAGACCAAATCGCATTGACGGACAATTTAAAGTTCTTGTTGGGTGGACGGTTTGATACTTATGACCAGAAGTATGAAGATTTCACCAATAATACAGAAAGTAGTGGTTCAGATAGTGCATTCAGTCCTCGGTTTGGCATTGTCTATCAACCAATCCCGGCGATTTCACTTTATGCCAGTTATACACGTTCGTTCACCCCACCAAATGGTACATTCTTTTTTGGTGTTGACTCTACCTTACAACCAGAACGCGGTACTCAATATGAGATTGGGGTGAAGGCAGATTTGAATAGTCGCCTTTCAGCAACGTTATCATTCTTTGATTTGACCCGGACTAATGTTTCAACAGCAGACCCCAATAATGAAGGGTTTACTATCCAAGTAGGCGAGCAAAACAGCCAAGGGATTGAACTGAGTTTAGCGGGGGAAATTGTACCAGGATGGAATATTTTTGCCGGCTATGCTTATATCGATGCACGCATTACTGAAGATAATACTTTTGCGGTAGGAAATCGATTACCAAATACGCCAGAACATTCTTTCAACTTATGGACAACTTACGAAATCCAACAAGGTGAATTGCAAGGTTTAGGGGCGGGGATTGGTTTGTTTTTTGTAGGCGATCGCGCTGGAGATTTAGACAATACTTATGATGTGCCTAGTTATGTCCGGACTGATGCAGCTATTTTCTATAACAGAGATAGATTCAGAGTTGCACTGAATTTCAAAAATTTATTTGATGTAGACTATTTTGAAAGTGCGCTGAGTTCTAGTCGTGTTTACTACGGACAGCCATTTACTGTGCAAGGAACCATCTCATGGCGGTTTTAAGAACAAAGAATTGAGATTTAGAAGTTAGCAGTTCTAACTTAGACTCCTAACTTCTGATTTAAATTAAGCAATTTTTAAATTTTTAATTTTGATAGATAATGCGGAAATTATTATATTTATTAGTATTAAGCATTCTAGGATTTATTGTAGTTGCAATCTGCAACTATAAAACTCCTAAGACTATATCTTCCCTACCTCATCTATCACCTGCCGAGTGCCACATAGTTAAACATACAATGGGAGAAACCTGTGTTCCCAATCAACCCCAGCGTATTATTACTTTATCTTTATCTACTTTAGGCAATGTACTGGCACTTGGTGTTAAACCAATTGGCACAACCAATGAATATTACCGGGAAGAAAACTTTCTCAGAACCTCGTATAAAACAGATGAAATCAAATTAGTTGGATTGGAGAGACCAAATTTAGAAGCAATCTTACTACTCAAACCAGATTTAATTATCGGTGTAGATTGGTTCCAGTCAATTTATCCTCAGTTGTCTAAAATTGCCCCCACAGTTTTGGGCGAAATGGAGTATTCTAACTGGAAAAAACATTTAACTTTTGTGGCTGAGGCACTAGGAAAACAGGAAGTTGAAAAAACTCTTTGGAATCGTTACAATCGACGAATCGAACAACTCAAATTAGCATTAGGAACTCACTATCAAGACAAAAAAATATCCTTTATCTATATTAATGGCAAGCAAATATCAATTGATGTTAAAAACTCATTTGTTGGTTCCATTATGAATGATGCTAATTTGCTGCGTCCCACTTCACAAAATATCGAATCACCTTATGGAGCCGAAAATATTTCCCTAGAAGAATTAGAAAAAGCTGATGGCGATGTTTTATTTGTAGCCACTTTTGCTAGTGGTGGAAATAAATTTCTAGAAAAGAAACAACAAAATCCTCTATGGCAAAAGCTCAAAGCTGTTCAAAAAAATCATGTTTATAATGTGAATATTACATCATGGTCTGCAACACATATGATTGCCACCGATGCAGTGATTGATGATTTATTTAAATACCTTGTCAACATTCCTTAACTATATGCTATGTCTAAACACACAATATTTGTCTGCAAATCTTGTCACCGTTCATCTGAAGAACGCCCAAAAAACCCACCTTTCGATGGCGATATTTTAATTGACAAATTAAACAATTTATGCGTTAAAAAATTCACTGTTGAGGAACTTGAAATTCAACCAGTTGGTTGTTTGTGGGCTTGCGATCGAGGCTGTGTTGTAGCTGTATCCAGCGAGGATAAACCCACCTATCTGTTTGTCGATTTGACCCCAGAGGAAAGCGCAGCAGCCTTACTAGAATTTATGCAAATTTATATTAAAAAACGTAAAGGCAGTGTAGCTTGGGAACAGCTACCGCAAGTTCTAAAGTCTGCTATTTTCGCGCAGATTCCATCTGTAAAATCATAGCTGCAAATTATCCTGTTCTCAAATATTAATTTCATTTATTTTGTTACTAACCAAGCTTCTAAATCAGCCAAGCTAGTAAAATCTAGCAATGCTTCACTCAAATCTTCTAAAACAGGTAAAGACAAACCAGAAATTGAGCCGCGAATTTCATTTGATAGTTCCCCAAACCGCTTAGTTAAGATTCGGATAATCAAGTTAGCAGCCTCTTCTTGGCGTCCTTCTTGGCGTCCTTCTTGGCGTCCTTCTTCCTTAATTTCTTGGTAAACTCTTGTTTCTTTGAGTGTTATTCCTAGCATCAACTCTATCTCCTTTGGGCTTAATTGTTCAAATCTATACACCATTATTGTCATTATCATTTCTATTATTACACGGCTTGATGAAGATGATTCTTCACGAGTTCTTGTTAAGAGATACCTTGCTTCCTCTGGCATTTGTTCCTCGTTGACGGTGGTTAGTACCATCAACGCTACCCATAGAGGTAATTGCCGAATATTGCCCAATTCATCCAAATAAATTCGATGAACTTGCCCACCATTGAGTAATGAACGATGAGGATAAATATCCCTTTGTTCAATAGTACGAGATGGATAAATAATCGTTACTTGCCAATCACTGAACCTGTCACGATTACGATAGAAATATAATGAGGATTCTGCAAATACTCTTTCGTAAAGTCGTTTATCTTTTTGAAACTGTACCTCACAAAAATATACGACTCCTACACCTTCGTTTTCTGGTGGCAGAAATACCCCATCTATTTCAAATTTTGGTTCTTTGACAGCTACGGAATCGAATCGATAAGCATCTGCATTTATTGGAGGATTTGTCAATAGCTCAAATAGTAAACCGGGATATTGTTGAAAAAGTTGATAAAAAATCGAATCTCGTCGCATAAAAAGGAATTGGAATACAGAATTCAAAAGACTCTATGCTTAAACTGACAGAGTTTTAATTAGCTTCAATCATTTCACCCCAGATTGCACCTGCCATAAACTAGCATAAATCCTATTCTTATCTAACAATTCTTCATGGGTTCCCGACTCAACCAACTCCCCGTATTCCATCACATAAATGCAATCAGCATTGCGGATAGTGGAAAGACGATGAGCGATCGCTATTGTGGTTCGATTCACTGTAATCCGTTCTAGGGAACGCTGAATAGCAGCTTCAGTTTCATTATCCACCGCTGATGTAGCTTCATCTAAAATCAAAATGGGTGGATTCTTCAAAACAGCCCTGGCGATCGCAATTCTTTGGCGTTGCCCACCAGATAATTTTTGTCCTCGTTCTCCAACTATTGTTTCATAACCTTGGGGTAGCCGCATAATAAAATCATGGGCTTCGGCAATTTTACTAGCTGCAATTATTTCTTCATCCCTCGCATCAAAACTACCGTATGCGATATTTTCAGCAACAGTACCATGAAATAAGAATACATCCTGACTCACCAAGCCAATACTGCGACGCAAATCACCTAAATTTAATTCTTGAATATCAATACCATCAATAGCAATTCTGCCAGCAGAAATATCATAAAATCGGAATAATAATTTCACTAAAGTACTTTTACCAGAACCTGTAGAACCAACAATGGCGATGGTTTTACCTGCGGGTATATGTAAAGATAGTTTTTTAATTACTGGCTCCCTGTTGGCATAGGCAAACGTGACTTTTTGAAAGTCAATTTCACCACGTACTTGCTCAACAGCTAAAGATTTATCTCCTGGAATAATATTGATGGGAGCGTCTAATAAATCCATGATGCGATTACTAGAAGCCATTGACCTTTGATATTTGTCAAATATTTCTCCTAATGTTACTAATGGCCACAACAATCTCTGTACTAAAACGAGTAAAACACTATAATTACCAATAGATATCTTATCCGAATATGTTGCCATGCCTCCTCCAAATAATAAGGCCGTAAATCCTACTAAAATTAGCATTCTAATTAAAGGATTAAATGCGGCAGAAAGTTTAATGGCTTTATTGTTACTCTTTCTATATGCTTCGCTTTCTCCGGCAAATCTAGCACTTTCATAAGCTTCAGCAGTGAAACTTTTAATTGTGGTAATCCCGCTGAGGTTATTTGCCAATCGTGAGTTGAGAAAACCTACTCTTTCTCGCACTTCGGCGTAACGATCTTCTAGCAGCTTTTGATAAGTAAAAGAACCCCAAAGAATAAAGGGCATCGGCAATATTGTTACCAAGGTAATTGAGAGGGGTAAAATCCAGAAAGCACCACAAATTAAAATAATAACTGAAGTAGTAATTTGGATAATTTCACTAGCTACAAAATTTAGGAAATCTTCCAATCTGTTGATATCATCATTCAAAATTGACATCAACCCGCCGGTACTACTTTCTTCAAAGTAAGCTGAATCTAATTTTTGTACATGATTGTAGGCATCCACGCGTAAATCATGCTGGATATTTTGGGCTAAATTCCACCAAAGTCTATTATAAGCGTACTCAGAAGCTGATTCTAGTATCCAGATAATGATGGTGACGACTGAAAGCAAGAAAAATTGCCAAATTATCTCTTTGATACCTAATTTGGCAATGAAGGAATTCTGCTGTTCTACAAGAATATCTACCGCAACACCAATTAACCACGGCGGTGCTAAATCTAAAATCGTATTGATGATAGTAAATAATGTTGCCTGCCAAATTTGTAGGCGATATTGGCTACCATAATTCAGCAACCGCTGTAGAGGATTACTTGAATTTTTCGGCTTGTGAGATACTCTTGTCACGACTGTTTATTTTTTGTATTTAAGAAACGCTGTATGTAGCTTGTTTCCCCGTAGGGTTCCGATTTAGTGGATTTCAATTAGTAGGGAATTCAAACTCGCCACTAATTCATTCTGAATTCTGAATTCTGTATTCTGTATTCTTCTTCATTTTCCCCTTGCGTCCTATTGGTAGACACATAGGAGTCTCCACAACAGGATCGAGAATAATACGACACTCCAATCCAAAAACCTCCTGAACCATTTCTTTATTCATCACTAGGTTTGGTTCGCCAGCAGCAAAAATTCGACCATCTTTAACAGCAACTAAGTAATCAGCATATCGACACGCCTGATTTAAGTCATGTAATACCATAACAATTGTTCGTCCTTGAGTTTGGTTCAAATCATACAATAAATCTAAAATCTCTATTTGGTGCGCCAAATCCAAAAAAGTAGTCGGTTCATCTAATAGTAAAATATCTGTATCTTGAGCCAGCGCCATAGCAATCCAAGCTCTCTGTCTTTGTCCACCAGACAAAGTATCTAATGCTCTATCTGCCAACTTTAATAAATCTGTAATCTCTAGCGCTTGCTGTACAATTTTTTCATCTTTTGCCGACCATTGTTGTAACCAATTTTGATAAGGATAACGTCCTTGTGCTACTAAATCTCGTACTGTTAAACCTTCTGGTGCTACTGGCCCTTGGGGCAAAATACCCAACTGCTGTGCTACTTCTTTGGTGGAGAGATTCAAAATAGAAGTTCCATCAAGATATACTATACCGCCACGCGGTTTGAGCAATCTTGCCAAACCTCTTAACAATGTTGATTTACCACAACCATTAGCACCAACTAAAGCACTAATTTGTCCGCTGGGAATTACCAAATTCAGGTCGCGGATAATGGTAGCACCATCATAAGCTAAAGAAAGACTTTTGGTTGATAATCCTTTCATAATGAAACCATTTTAGATTTTAGATTTTGGATTTATGAAAATCTGATTTATTAGTTGATAAAATATTCTTTTTCCCCAATCCCCAGTCCCTTATTTCTTACGATTACGAATTAATAAATACAGAAAATAAGGAGCGCCAATGGCAGCAGTTATCACCCCACAAGGAAGTTCGATAGGTGCAAACAATGTTCTGCCCAAGAAGTCTGCTATCACAACAATCACCCCTCCCAACAGTGCAGAAGTAGGAATCAAGCCTTCGTGGGTTGTACCTACTAACTGTCGTCCTAAATGAGGTGCTATTAAACCTACAAAACCAATATTGCCGGCGGTGGCGACTCCAGCACCTGCTAAAGCTACTCCCACGAAAACGAGTAAACCACGTTGCCATTCCACCCGACTACCTAGACTTTTAGCAACATCATCTCCCAAATTGAGAGCGTTCAAATGTCTTGCCAATGTCAAAGCCATTGGGACAAAAATAACTAACCAAGGTAATAGAGAAAAGACTTGCTCCCAAGTACGTCCATAGACACTTCCAGCTAACCAAACCAAAGCATTGCTAACGTTATAAATTTCCCCAAAGGTAATCATTAAGCTGGTTATGGCACTGGCGATCGCAGATAACCCAATACCCATTAAAATTAACAGAATCGGCGAACTACCGTTATTCCAAGCCAGGGAGTAAATTAAAATCGCCATCAGCAAAGCACCAGCAAAAGCCGATAATGGCAAGGTGTAAATTGGTGCTGACGGAAATAAGACAATTACGCTAACTGCCGCTAGACTCGCCCCAGCATTAATGCCAATAATACTGGGATCTGCCAAGGGATTGCGTGTCAGTCCCTGAAAGATAGTGCCAGAAATTGCCAGCGCTACCCCCACCATCAAAGCTACAAGGGTGCGGGGTAGACGCAAATTATAAATCACGAATGTATGGTCTGGGTTTCCTGTATCTAAACTCAATAAAGTTTTCACGATATCCCCAGGGGAAATTGGATATTCACCCCGCCCTAAATTCATCACCATTGCAACTACGATCGCTACTGCCAAACATAGCACCATGATTGGTACGCGTCGGTCTATACGAAAGGATATCGTCTGGGAACGAATCACTAGCCAATCAAAATTCATTTATTTTTTCACCTTTGACTTAGCCAGGTAGACAAAAAAGGGCGCACCAACAAACGCTGTCATCACTCCTACAGGTAACTCCTGTGGTTTGATCAACACACGGGCGCCAATATCTGCAACCAAAAGTAAAATAGCCCCCAAAACTGCACAATGAGGTAATATCCAACGGTAATTGGCTTTAATGTAAAATTTCACTATATGGGGAACGACTAAACCAATAAAGCCGATTGGCCCGGCAATGGCGACGGAACTTCCTGCTAGTAAAACTACGCTGATAGCAGTTGCAATTTTTACCCAGACTGTTTGTTGACCTAAGCCTTTAGCTACGTCTTCACCCAAACTCATGGTAGTAATTTGTCTACCAAGGGCAAAAGCTATGACTAATCCAATCACGACGAAGGGCAATGCTTGGAAAAACGTATTGATATCGCCACCAGCTAGTGAACCAGCTAACCAAAATCTAATTTCTTCTAGGGTGCGTTGGCTGACAATCAGAATGGCGGTGGTGATAGAAGAGATGAGAGCAGTTAAAGCTGCACCTGCTACCGTCAAATTTAATGGAGTGGCTCCTCCTCGTCCTAAGGAACCAAGGAAGTAAACTAATATTGCCGTAGCTCCTGCTCCCAGAAATGCCACAATCGTGTAAACATCTGGGGATGCGCTGCCAAATATAAAAGTCGCTACAACCACCGCTACTGCTGCACCCGACTCAATACCCAAAATCCCCGGATCTGCTAGAGGGTTGCGTGTTAAACCTTGCATTAACGCTCCGGAGACTGCCAAGGCCGATCCTACAAGAATAGCAACAAGCGATCGCGGTAATCTCACGGTCTGGATAACTAAGCGATCGTAGGAACCATCAAAGGCTATAAAAGATGTCAAAATCTTATCTAGAGGTATTTCTGCTGCACCCAGCGTCACACTGTACACCAAGCAAATTAGCAGCATCAAAAGTCCCAAAATCAGACCAAATAAGGCTGATATTTGTGGGTTTTTCAATCTTCTAGGTAACATTATGCTGGCTTTTATCATGTTTCTTGCTGGCACTCGAAAATATTACGCTCTGCTGGTTATGTGTTTTTTACACTGTTTTTCCGGTAATTAAATCGTCACGATACGGTAGCACAGATGTGTGCCCCTATCGTGGTTCAAATAGATGAAAAATACTGTAAATTACCACTCTCAACATTTAGGAGCTTCTAGTCATTAAATTGATAATCTTTCTTGATAAATATATAGATTACATTATCATGCAACCATTTCACTATTTTTTAAACGAATCAAAGATACTCATAAAGTTTTGATATACTTTCTCAACAAAGTGGTATTGTTTAGATCGACCTAAATCTGCCTTGTCAAATTCTTGCCATAGACTTCTGCCTCCTCCTGACAAAGGACAAATGACCAATGACCGAACAATTCGCAATTCGCAATTGCGGACAAAATTGTAAATTGATTATCCTTCGAGTCAAAGCCCCCACTGAAATCAAAGATTTCAGTGGACTCAAATCAGTGGTGGGATTCAAGCCCCCACTGAAGGAACTTGTGAATTGCGTTAGCAAAGCGGGGCGTTAGCCCATTCACAATTGCGAATTGGTTTGACGAATGACATAGGCGTTATACCTAACACATGGTGGTGTTAATGAGGATTGATATTTTACTCAAGATTTACAGAAGGAAATCAATACGCGTTTTACCCTTAATACTCAGTTTGATACTGGTTTTGTTCGTGGGTAGCCAGACTATAGCTGTACCAACAAAATCTACAGAGATATTATGGGATACTTATGGTATTCCGCATATTTACGGAAAAGACGATCGGAGTGCATTTTATGCCTTTGGTTGGGCACAAATGCAAAGTCATGGAGATTTGCTTTTGCGTCTTTACGGCCAAGCACGGGGACGCGCAGCTGAATACTGGGGAGAGGAATATCTAGAGTCAGATCGTTGGGTACTGTCTATGGGAGTACCGGAACGCGCTCGTGATTGGTACAAGGCACAGAATCCAAGTTTTCGTAGTTATCTGGATGCTTTTGCTGCTGGGATCAATGCTTATGCTGACCAAAATCCTCAGTTGATTGACGATCGCTTTGAGGCAGTCTTACCAGTCAAAGCAGAAGATGTGATGGCTCACTTACATCGGGTACTCAATTTCACCCTTGTGGTCGATCCGGAGTTAGTATTCGACCTGGGTAAAAAAAAGTTGCAACCAGGATCTAATGGTTGGGCGATCGCACCAACTCATTCTGCCGATGGGAACGCCATGTTACTAGCCAATCCGCATCTACCTTGGTCAGATTTATTTTTGTGGTACGAAGCTCAAATCGCGGCACCGGGAATTGATGCTTACGGAGCGACACTTGTGGGTATTCCCGTATTGGCGATCGCTTTTAACAACAATTTGGGTTGGACTCACACCGTTAACACCTATGACGGGTGGGATTTGTATGAACTCGCGCTGGTAGATAATGGCTACCGCTTTGATGGCAAAGTTCGCAAATTCCTTGCCAAAACTCTGTCGTTGAAGGTGAAGCAGAAAGATGGTTCTTTACAAGAGCAACGATTACTAGTCAAGAGTTCCATCCACGGGCCTGTGGTCATCGAGAAGAATGGTAGAGCTTTAGCACTGAGAGTTGCCGGTCTTGACCGACCAGGTGTACTCCAACAGTGGTGGGACATGGCACGAGCAAAAAACCTCAACCAATTTGAAAACGCACTCAAGCGCTTGCAACTATCGATGTTTACGGTGATGTATGCCGATAGAGAAGGACATATTATGCACCTATTCAACGGTCAAGTTCCAGTACGTCAAGAAGGAGATTTTGCATATTGGCAAGGCGTGATTCCTGGCGATACATCTAAAACTTTATGGACAAAAATCCATCCATACCAAGATTTACCCCGCATAGTCGATCCTAAAAGTGGTTGGTTGCAAAATGCTAACGATCCACCTTGGACAACGACCTTTCCAGCCGCTATTAAAGCAGATGATTACCCGCCTTACATGGCACCTCGTTTCATGGATTTCCGCTCACAACGTTCTGTGAGAATGTTGGCTGAGGATGACAAAATCTCTTTTGATGAAATGATTGCATACAAGCACTCGACCCGTATGGAAATGGGCGATCGCCTGTTGGATGATTTAATTCCTGCTGCCCGCAAGTACGGCCAGGACTTGGGACAAAAAGCAGCTAATGTTCTGGAAACCTGGGATCGGCAAGCCAATGCAGATAGTCGAGGAGCAGTACTATTTGCCTTTTGGGTTCAACAGCTCGACTTAGATAAGACATTTAGTCAACCTTGGAGTGAAAAATCTCCACGCACTACACCCGATGGTTTAGCCGATCCCCAAAGTGCAGTTGCAACACTCGAAGCTGTAGCAGCACAAATAGAAAAGACGTATGGAACTATTGATGTGGCATGGGGAGATGTTTTTCGCCTACGCTATGGCAATACGGATTTACCTGGCAATGGTGGTCCAGATCCTCTTGGCATTTTCCGAAACCTCTATTTCTCACCCCAGTCAAATGGAAAGTTTGAATCCGTAGCTGGCGATTCCTATGTTGCGGCCATTGAATTTTCTAACCCTGTACGAGCAATGGCACTCACCAGCTACGGCAATGCAACTCAGCCGGGATCGCCCCACATTGGCGACCAGTTAAACATGTTCGCTAAGAAAAAATTGCGTCCTGTGTGGCGCGATCGCGACCATATCCTTGCTCATCTGGAAGCACGAAAAGTCTTCTAGTATTCTTTGAGATCCTCCTCACGCCTTTAGGCATGAGGATTTTTGCTTCGCGGGGATTCCAATAAATTTACCCTCACCAGGCATCGTAAATCGCTACAACTAGATCTTACGCAGTACAACGTACATACTGACAGTTGTGTAATCTTCCAGACCGGGAACTTTACTCAAAAGGCGGAGCAATGGCATAAGCTTGGAAGCGTCTTGAAGAGCATTTACGGTTTCGCTAACGATTTCAAATCCTGCTTTTTCAAAAGCTTGCAGGAAGTCGCGGCGCTTGAGTTTATTGAATCCAAGGTCATAGATTGAATGACACTCAACTCCTGGATGTTGTCTATTATAAGCAGCTACAACACCCGCATCGCCAAGAACCAGATGCGCCCACGGTAACCTGAAGGGCTTTCCAATTGCATGGTATCCGTGGTCGCCAAAGGGGCTGTAGTAGAGTGGACTAAAACCAGTTATCAGTAAACCACCTTTACGCAGAACCCGTCTGACTGAGAGAAGAAGTTGATCTAGGTTCATAATGTGTTCAAAAGTGTCTTTGGAAATTACGACATCGATCTCGTCCTCAAGTTCGATCTCGTTAATATCTAAATGATGAAACTCTATTTTGTTGGCGATATCAGGAAAGCGTTCCGCTACGATACGACGAGCAAATTCGATGCGCCTACTAATGAGGTCAAGACCAATCACCCGCCGCGCTCCCAAAATAGCTGCATTGATAGACAGTGCGCCATGTCCACAGCCAATTTCAAGAACGGCTTTTTCGGAAAAGTCTGGCGGTCCACCGAGACGACGCCAGTACTTCTGTGAATCCAGAACTTGGGACTCGAAGTATTTAATGGATACCGCCTCATCTTCTACGGCAAAGTTATTTTCATTAAATTTGTAGGCTAGCGAATCTCTAAAAGTTTCCTTCTTCATCAACTGACTTCCAAATCAACAGCGTTTAACTATAAAGGTTTTGACATACTCCCTGCCCTACAAGGGCAGGGATTCTAGGCTCAAACAGCAATTGCAGTTTCGCACTGTCTTACATCGCCTAACCCAACAGGTAATGCTACAAACTATACTCCTTATCAAAGGTTGTTGTAAACTTGTTGTAATTTTCCAAAGCCTGTGAGGTCTAATACCATGACTCATGCTTGCTGCGGTCCTGGCTACGCTTCTCCAGAAGCAGCCACCAACGGTGAAAGAGAAAAGGTACTTTATGCGATCGCCCTTTATACTGGTACTGATATCGAAGAACCAGATTATCTCGCCACCGTAGACGTTGACCCGAATTCCCCCACTTATTCCCAAGTGATTCATCGTCTGCCTATGCCTTACATTGGCGATGAATTACATCACTTTGGCTGGAATGCTTGTAGTTCTTGTCACGGCGACGCTAGTAAATCGCGTAGATTTACGGTGATACCTGGGCAACGTTCTAGCCGCATCTATATTGTTGATACCGCAGATACCAAAGCGCCAAAACTGCATAAGGTCATTGAACCACAAGAAATTCAGGAAAAAACTAATTTAACTGCCCCGCACACAGTACACTGCCTAGCAGATGGTCATGTGATGATTTCTATGCTCGGCGACAGTGAGGGAAATGGCCCTGGTGGCTTTTTGTTACTGGATGAAAATTTTGATATTGCTGGACGTTGGGAACGCCAAGCCGATGGTATGCGGTTTAACTATGACTTTTGGTATCAACCCCGTCATAACGTCATGGTGAGTAGTGAGTGGGGCGCACCCAAAACTTATTATCCTGGTTTTGACCTCAACGATGTAGCAGCCGACAACTATGGTCATCATATATATTTCTGGGATTGGTCAACACGGGAAATTATCCAAAGTTTTGACTTAGGACAAGAAGGATTAATTCCCTTAGAATTGCGCTTTCACCATAACCCCGACAGCACTCATGGGTTTGTCGCCGCAGCACTCAGTAGTAATGTTTGGCATTGGCACAAACCTAATGATCATTGGGAAATAGAGAAAGTAATTGATATACCTTCACAAGAACTGGAAGGTTGGCCGATACCAGTGCCATCGTTGATTACTGATATCTTGATTTCAATGTGCGATCGCTATATTTACTTTTCCAATTGGCTGCATGGAGATATCCGCCAATATGATATCAGTGACCCAGCCCATCCTCAACTTACTGGTCAAGTTTGGTGTGGTGGTTTGTTAGGTAATGGTGGTGAAGTTCAAGGTCATAAATTAGCTGGCGGCCCCCAAATGCTACAGCTGAGTCTGGATGGTAAACGGCTTTATGTGACGAATTCCCTATTTAGCAGTTGGGACAATCAGTTTTATCCTGATTTATCTAAAACCGGCTCATATTTATTACAGATTGACTGCGACACTGAAAATGGTGGACTAAAAATCAACGAAGACTTCTACGTTGATTTTGGGAAGGAACCAGCAGGCCCTTCTCGCGCTCACGAGATGCGCTATCCTGGCGGTGATTGCACTTCAGATATTTGGATCTAATCTCATTTCACGAAATACCTGATACACATAGATATGTAGGGGCGTACAGCTGTACGCCCCTACAGTCGATTTGTGTGTTGCGAAGATTTTTGGAAATGGCTTACCGAGAGACACGGGGACACGGTGAGTTTTGAATAGTAAGTGATTATCCCAACTTGACATCACAAGGAGTCATAAAAATTTCTTTTCCCCACCCCCTACTCCCCAATCCAGCGATTTACCTACACGCGATTCCCTGCCGGATACTGATGCCCTAAGATGGTATGGGGTGTGTAGGGTTCTTCCAAGTATTTGCGTTCTTCATCTGAAAGCTGCAAATCCACAGCCTCAACTGCTTCTTTGAGATGTTCTATCTTACTAGCGCCAACAATTGGGGCTGTCACACCCGGTTGATGCAATAACCAAGCTAGGGCTATTTGTGTTGGTTTTACACCATGTTTTTCTGCTAACTCGACGACGCGATCGACTATTTGAAAATCTGAATCTTGATAGTAGAGTTTGTGGGCAAATTCGTCGGTTTTCGCCCGCAGAGTTTGACCGTAGTCTTCTTTGCTGCGATTACCAGCCAAAAAGCCCCGCGCTAAGGGACTCCAGGGAATAATTCCAATTCCTTGGTCTAAAGATAGAGGTATGATTTCTCTTTCTTCTTCTCTGTATACTAGGTTGTAGTGGTTTTGTATGGATACGAAGCGATTCCAACCGTGTTGGTCAGCGAGGAAAAGGGCTTTGGCAAACTGCCATGCGTAAACACTCGATATACCCAGGTAACGAACTTTACCTATTTTTACTAAGTCGTGCAGCGCTTCTAGGGTTTCTTCAATTGGTGTTTCGTAGTCCCAACGGTGGATCTGGTACAAATCCACATAATCGGTCTGTAGCCGCCGCAATGAAGCGTCAATGCTATCAAAAATATGTTTCCGAGATAGTCCGCGATCGTTGGGACCATCACCGACTTTGCCGTGAACTTTGGTAGCAATTACAACTTGATCTCTTTTGGCAAAGTCTTTTAATGCTCGTCCCAGGATTTCTTCGCTCACACCTAAGGAATAAACATCGGCGGTGTCAAAGAAGTTAATCCCTAATTCCAAAGCCAGCTTGATAAAAGGGCGACTTTCTTCTTCTTCTAATACCCATTCTCGCAATTTGCGATCGCCATAAGTCATGGTACCCAGAGCAATGCGCGATACTTTCAGTCCACTTTTTCCGAGATTTACGTATGTGGTCATACTGTTTGCTCTACTTTTTGATAATGTTGTGATAGTTCTAAAGCCAGTTGGGAAGCTTGATGTGCTTCATCGGTGCGTCCTAGTTGACTGTAGGTGTTAGCTAATTCCCGCTGAATTACTGGAATTTTGTTGCGGGCAGCTTGGCGTTTTTCCAGAACATTCAAGGCTTTGTGATACTGCCTTTGGCGTATCAAAGCATCAAGATAAATTTGCTCAAATAAGTCTCGTTGAGCATGAGATCCACCCGTGGATTGTAACTCTGGTAATACCGGCTCTAATTGAGCGATCGCTTTGTTCCAATCTCCACGAGCATGAGCTATCATCCCCTTAGCCGCAGGTACTCCGATCTCTGCCCAAGTACGTCTAGCGTAGGGTAATACTTTTTCGGCATGACGTTGCATACTCTCTAACATTTCACCCGCCCAGTCTTCTTTACCACCCCGCACCAGTGCATAAATGTATTGCAAATCCAAAAATGCCAGGATGTGTTCTTGTAGCCGTGGTTGCAAATAACCAGCAAGTTCTTGCCAACGCGAACCCACATCGACACCGCGTAACTCCAGCCTTAGCAACAGAGCGATCGCATTGATCTGCTCGCGCCCACTGTCTTTTTTGGCACGTCCCCAGATGCGGGTGTCATATATTTCCAGTACCTTGGCGAAATTTTCAATATCCAGGTAGTAAAGGGATGTGTGCCACCAAAGATGTCCATAAAAAGCCGAGCTGCCAGATTCCCAAGTATCACTGAGACTTTCCATTAAGCTAATCCCTTCTTCTAGCCGTCCTGAGGTTTCTAACACATGAGCAATGGCGTGGTGTGCCCAACGATTATCTCGTTTCAAGGCGATCGCAAGTCTGGCATATGTTTCTGCTTCTGGTATCCTATGGCACTCTTCTAGCCCAAATGCCAGCATCCCGTAGATATAGGGGTTGTCTTGATTGGCAGCGAAAACTTTTTCGGCAATCCGCAGCAGCCCCTGACTGTTACCGGAATTTCTATAGTGATATTGGGCTACATGCACTGAGGCTAAATCGCGGGGATAGCTATCAGTAATCGCTTCATGATGAGCGATCGCTTGCTGGATATCGCGGTTTGCCCAAGCTTCTATTGCTGCAACATAAAGTTGTTCCCGCTCATTGGCTCTTTTGAGGTTTGCTTTAGCCACATTCAGATAAGATGCTGCCTGGGTTAAGCCAAGAGAGCCACCTGCAAACAAGTAAAATGCGGCAACTTGAGCATTGGCGATCGCACAAGCTGGATCTGCCTCAATTGCTTTGAAAATAACTTGAGCATCGTTGCCAACGCTGAATAATTGATCTGCAAAGCTATTGATGGCATCAACCGCAACTGACGAATCGGTAGTAATTTCCAGTCCAAATGAATCTTTGACCATTGGTTTTCCCAGAGCATTGCACAGCTACAAGGGTTACTTTGCAAAAGCTAAGTTATAAACTACTGTATATCAATCAGGTAACCGTATTTAGATCTTAAATTAAGAATTTCCGATAAACAATGCTGTTATGGCGATCGCTTTTCTTGGAAGCAAGTACAGGTTTGCATAAAATTGTGGCGAATTGAGGGTTGAAGTTCAAGTGTATACCCACAGGTAGCTGTGCTACTCTGCCCTATAGTTTAATTACTTAAAAATTGCTGTCATTGGGCAAAGGCTTGGAATAATGATGCCACCAGATTTTTAAAAGGGAACAGGGAACAGGCAATAGGGAATAGGGAAATCCCCATACTTCAAAGTAGGGGATTTGTACAAGGACGCATTTTTTCTTGCACTACGTGTCCCCTTAAAAAATATGTTTCTTCTTTTCATAAATAAATTTAGTTGCTCTGAACCCAGTATTCGGGCAGGTTTTTTCACTATTCCCTATTCCCTATTCCCTATTCCCTGCCCGAAGGGCTTGATAACTCAGTTCTAAGGCTCTTGTTGTGGCGGCGTTAAGCTTCTTTGTATGCGTAATCAATATACAACTTGTTTAAATTTAGGTTAACAAATGGTTATGTAATTTTGCTAACTATCTTATAATACCTCTAAACTACAGTAAATCTCTCGGTTTACCGAATTTAACAGAGGAGGGAAATTTTGACAAACAAGCGGCAGCATACTTGGAAGTTAAACAGATATATCACTAAACAAGTTGACACTCGTACTGTTAAAACTTGGCAAGCTATAAGAAACTGGGGGTTTATATCTCTATTTTTGGTGGGAATAAGCTTAAGTGTAGTGATGAGTGCTTGTTCTTCGGCTAATGTTGATAAAACTGGTAATACTATTGCCAATTCAGATCGTGATGTCAACCTAACGTTTGTTTCTTATTCAGTTACAAAGGCTGCATACGAGCAGATTATTCCGCAATTTAGAGAAAAATGGAAAAAAGAACATAACCAAAATCTGACTTTTACCGAAAGTTATGATGGGTCTGGTTCTCAAACCTTAAATGTGATTGATGGTTTAGAGGCTGATGTGGTACACCTGTCACTGGCCCTTGACGTTGACAAACTAGTTCAAACGGGTTTTATTCAACCGGGTTGGGAAAAAGAAGCACCCTTTAATGCAATTGTCACCCAATCCGTAGGTGCGATCGCCACTCGTGAGGGTAATCCCAAAAATATTAAAACATGGACAGATTTGACAAGACCAGGAGTGAGTGTACTGACAGCTAACCCAAAAACATCTGGTGGTGCGCGATGGAACTTCTTAAGTTTATGGGGTTATGTGACAAAAACTGGCCAGGATGAGAAGCAAGCATTAGATTTTACTTCCAAAGTTTATAAAAATGTACCTGTGCTGCCCAAAACTGCTCGTAATGTCAGCGAATTGTTCTTTAAACAAGGTCAAGGGGATGCTTTACTCAACTATGAAAATGAAATGATTTTATCAAAACAAAAAGGCGAAAAGTTTTCATATGTTGTCCCTGATGTCAATATATCTATTGAGAATCCAATTGCTGTAGTGGATAAGAACGTCGAGCAACACGGGACTCGGAAAGTTGCAGAAGCATTTGTTCAATATCTCTATACCCCAGAGGTACAAAGAGAATTTGCCAAAATAGGATTTCGCCCTGTAAATACCAAAATTGCAAAAGAACTGAGTAGCAATTTTCCGAAAGTTAAAACTCTGTTTAAAGTTGAAGATTTAGGAGGATGGAAAAATATTCAACAGAGATTTTTTAATGAAGGTGCTATTTTTGACCAAATCCAAGCTCAAAACTCTTCAAAATAAATAGGTGAAAATTTTTGAAAATTTTACACCTACGTGATTAGAAATGTAGACCATAAGCCATATTAGAGAAAAGCTTATGGTCTAGAATCTTAGATAAATATTCAAGCAAAAATTACTATTTAAAGAGCTTGAGTTTAACTAGATTAATTATCATGAAGAGAAAATTCATAATTGGAAGTAAAATTATGCAACGGCCTAATCAACAAGAAACAGACAAATTTATTTCCCCTCGCAGTCGTTACTATGGTCAGGTTAAGCCAGAAAACTTAGTGTTTAATGCAAACTTACAAGAATTTGCTCAAAAATTAGTTATTATCACTAGTTTAGAAACCAATGGGAAGCTCTCCGCTAATGATGCTTATAAGCAGATTAAATTACTTTGGAAACAATTGAAGCGCAGTAAAAAACAACTCTTAAATAGTAACGATCCACCAGTATCATTATGAAATTACTCCCATTAATTAAAAACCCCTCTTGGTTAGGAGGGGTAAAGTATTATTTAGTGTAATTAGAATTGACGCGCTTATCGCATCAAAATTGAATGCCTAGCAAATATTAGTCAATGATTTGTGGACTAGGAACTTGGGCATCAATATCTGCCTGAGATAACGTAGGTAGCAACCAGTTACCTTCACCAGCTTTGAAAACTTTGGCAGGTGCAACATTCAATTCAATTGCACCAGTAGCTGGATTAGTTCTAGCAATAGACTGTGTACCATCGACAAACTTGACAGCAATGGGTTGGGTTAACTCTTGTACTTCAGTATTGGGACTTACAACTAACTGAGTACCTGCGGGTAGGTAGATACCATCACAATCCCAATCATCATCTGTAATTTGCCCTGCTGCTAAGAAGTAAAGTTGAGTTGGAGATTTTTTCGGTTTATTAGCGTAGATACCCAAAGTTTTACCGGTTTGATTAAAGCACTGCGCTCGTTTTCTGGCCGTTTCCATCACATACTTCTGAGACTGCAATTGTGATAGTCGGGCTTGAAATTGCTCAGGTGTATAGCCAGCTTGTTCAGGATTATCTTTCACAGTTAAAAGTTGATTGAGTTCCTGAGTTACCTCAGCATAATCAGTTCCTTTGGTGAAATCTTTGCCTGCCCAAGAAGGTTGAGCAATTGTCAGATTCACAATAAACACGAGGGCAACAAGAATAATTTTGATGAACTGCATATTTTTCTCCTTGGTTTGAGATTTTTACTAATCAGCTAATAAATTTCTTAGCTGGTTAACAGTTGAGTGAAAGAGTTAAAAAGCAAAATTATTGCCAAGCTAAGGAAGCTTTTTCAATGTTAACTTGCTATTGAATGAAGCGTGTAAATATAATATCTCCAATCCAATCGGTAAGCTGTATCTACTAGAAATGAAGTACAATAAGTCTAAATTTACTTTGCGAACTTCCTAATTCAAAGCAAATATTTTTTGTTGTCAAAAAACTTCAATAATCGCCTTGACTTAGCATCAGATATTCTAGCGTCTAACCTACAAATGGATCGATTCAAGTAAAATACAGCCTCTTATCTGCTAATCAAAAAAGTATTTACGGCTGATTTTTAGTGACAAGTCATTTTTTCAACAGCTTTGTTATTGTCTCCAACTGCTTGAGCAACTGTAAAAGATTTATTGCTGGGAGGTTGTTTAGTAAATTTGCTATTAGTTTGGATATGCAAGCCCGGTAATAGAGCCACTTTAGCTTCTTTATCCTCTTTCGGAGTATGTACTAAAGTGACTTTAAGCTCATTGATAATTTGTTGCTGCTCTTTGATAATTTGAGTTAATTCATTGAGCTTTTGAGAGTGTAACTCATCCAATTTCTGATGTAGTAATTCTATATTTTGACTAGCTTTAAGGTTGACTTGGTGGTCGATTTCGGCACTTCTGCGGTCAGTGTCAGACTGGCGATTCTGACTCATCAATACAATTGGCGCTGTGTAGGCTGAAGCAAATGAAAACACTAAGTTGAGCATGATGAACGGTGACTCGTCCCAGTGTGGAACTCCTGGTGTCAAGTTCATTCCCACCCATCCCGCCAAAATGGTACTTTGGCAAATCAGAAATTTCCAAGAGCCTACATGGTTTGCTAATTTATCAGCAAGCCGTTGTCCGTGCGTTAATTGCTCTATCGATGCGTTTGGAGCTTTCTGTGCAAGTTGAGTGTTTTGAAGTGCTTGTACATCAACGTTATTTGACAATATTTTTTCGCTTGTATTCATGCTGCACCTGTTTAGTTAATTCAGTATGTGTTTGGCTTAATACTTTAAAATTAAGCTTTCCCCCCGATAGAAGCAAATATTCTTTTTTTTTAAAACGATAAATAAAAATAATTGCTTGTGAGAATATTTGAAGCCAAGGGAGAATTTCAGCGATGTCTACGACGGGCTGCGCCTACGCAACTGGTAATGATTGCTCAAAATTACGCTCCAAACCCTCATTCGTTCGTCACCTGACCAGTAAATTGTTAAATAGCAATACATACTACGGTAATTCGATCGGAATACTGTATGATACTCTCAGTTCAACTCCCAGCACAGGAATGTTGCTATCAGAATGTTGGCAAAATTCCAAAGGAAACAGGCGAGTGTGAACACCACCCTACAGATCAAACTCTGGAGAACCTAAATGGGCTACAAACATATAGAAGTTAAACCAGTTGCTGGTTTCATCGGTGCCGAAATCAGTAGCGTAGACCTTTCCCGTCCTCTTTCTGACGAGCAAGTCCAAGAAATCCGTAAAGCGTTATTGAAATGGAAAGTTGTGTTCTTTCGTGGTCAGAACATCGATCATGCTGCCCAGGTTGAGTTCACATCTCGTTTCGGGGAAGTGACTTTCGCCCATCCCCTGGGAGAGCCTGAGCCAGTTCCGGGATTTCCACAGATTAAACCCGTAGATCGTAAGCTCTATGAGAAGCAGTACGGTTTTCGCACTGGTGGTCCTTGGCATACAGATGTAACGGCAGCTATTAACCCACCAGCAGGGTCAATTTTACGCGCCGTTAATGTCCCCAGCTTCGGTGGTGACACCCAGTGGAGTAATCTTGTGGCAGCTTATGAGGGACTGTCAGCACCCATAAAGGCGCTAGCAGATACATTAAAAGCTGAACATCGCTTTAATGGGGGTGGACATCAGCCCCGCAATAGCAAGTTCGCCGATCGCATTGCTGTCAATCCCCTGGTTTCTATCCACCCAGTCGTCAGGGTTCATCCTGAGACTGGCGAACGTGCGTTGTTTGTGAACCCCGGCTTCACCTCGCACATTATTGACGTGTCACCCCAAGAGAGCAAGCTGTTACTTGAGTTGTTCTTCAACCAAATCACCAAGCCTGCCTACACCACCCGTTTCCGTTGGAACAATGGTGATATCGCGTTCTGGGATAACCGCGCCACTGTGCATTTAGCTCCTCAAGATTTAGATCGTTTGGATGTGGAGCGTGTCCTCTATCGCACCACCATTACCGGCGATATTCCAGTTGGGGTTGATGGTTTCCGCTCCGAAGTGGTTCAAGGTGAGGTGTTCAACGCAGAAGTACCAACCGTCTTCAAGCAGAAAGCTGAGTCTAAGGAAGCGGAACCAGTGCTTTCGTAAAGCTGAGTTCTGTTAGCTTTTTTCAGGGCAGTGCTGAGTAAATCTGCTCTTTGTCGAGCAACTGCCCTCAAATCCAAGGGTGTGGGGTAATTGGTGGGGACTTGAACCCGCTATCAATTAGAGACCACCAAATCTGAGATTTCGGTGGAGGCTTTGACCCGTACCCCTCCGGGGAAGCAAGGCTGGGCGTAGCGTCTCGTAAAGAAGGTTGGTTTTCGAGCAGTGCATAAAAATACAATTTTTTCCCCCCACACCCTGCACCCTACACCCTCGTATATTTACAAATCCAAGGAGACCCGATCGTGACACTCACAGCAAGTCGGATTGAGATTACACCCACCAAAGCGGCTCTTGGTGCTGTTATTAGCGGAGTCGATGCCAGTCGTTCTGGTGAACCAGAGGTGATTCTGCAACTAAAGCAGGCATGGCGCGTAGACGCGAAGCGGCTTGTCGTAGACATCGCCACATCCTCATCTTTAAAAACCAGACATTAACTGATGACCAGTTGTTAGCCTTTGCCAATTACTTTGGCGATATTCTTCAGCAGCCTGCTTACGTTCGCAAAGGAGAAACAGAAGAATACCTGCCACCCCTAGTAGTTCGCCAAGGAAACTTTGCGGGGTAAAGGGTAAGGGGTAAAGGGAAAAGGTTTTGATTCTTTCCCCCTTACCCTTTACCCTTTTCCCAGTCCAAACCTAGCAATTTTGGGTTGGCAGACCACTAGTAGTTCGCCAAGTGAACTTAGCGGGGTAAAGGGGAAAGGGGAAAGGTTTTAAATCCCTTACCCTTTACCCCTTCCCCTTTCCCCAGCCCTCACCCAGCATTGTTGCCTTGCCAGACTACTAGTTCTGACTCTGGCAAATGCCGCTGCTCAAGAGAGTTCAGTCAATATCCGACCGAACTATCAGGAACTTTTACCCCACATCGATCACTACTGGCTTCCTGTGCCATCTAGCGGTTCCTTCCTATACGCAGTAGAAGTACCTGAAAATGGCCCCGATACCTATTGGGTGAATTTGGCTCAGGCTTACGAAGAGTTAGATGATGCGACCAAAGAACAAATTGCTGGCTTGCAGATACGCTACTTTAACTTTTATGGCAGCAAGGATCGAGATGAGTATGGTGAGCCTAAATATGCAGCTGGTCGGGCAGTTGAACCCGGCGAACGAGTTGCGATTCATCCTCTGGTTCGCACTCACCCAGATACCGGCAAAAAAATCCTTTTCTTCAACGCTGCTAGCGATGTAGACATTCTGGATTATGACCATGCGGAAGGAGCAAAACTAATTGCGCGGTTGCAAGAGCATATTAAGCAACCCCGGTTTGCCTATCGGCATCAGTGGAGCAAGGGCGACCTGCTTTATTGGGATAACCAGGCAACGGCTCACTACCGTCCTGAATTTGATGCCAATGCAACCCGTATTCTGAAACGGGTCAGCCTTCGAGGTAGCCGTCCATTCTAAAGTTCAGCTAGCTAACATTTGTAGATTATTTCAGATACAAAGCTTTTCTCCCTTTTCTCCCTTTTCTCTTAGGGAGAAAAGGTAGTACAACACTGCCTAAATTTTTGCCTAAAGATGTCAACATCAATATCAAATGACCAGTTATGAGAAAAGTGCAAATTGGCAAATATTCGATATCCAGACGTGATTTACTCTACGCCTTCTATGGATTAGTTTCTTTTACGACTTTAGCCAGTTGTGGTACAAACAAGGCCAGTATCGGCAATAGCAATGCTAGTAACACTAATATTAAAAGCAGTAGCAGCACAAAGGTTGTTCGCCTTGGCTACCAAGTTTCAGGGGATCTAACTCATGAAAAAGGTGCGATCGAAAAACGTTTGGCTCCTCAAGGAATAGGTGTGAATTGGTATCAATTTGTGTCCGGTCCACCGCTCTTAGAAGCCTTAAATGTGGGTAGTATCGACATGGGGCCAACCGGTGAAACACCACCAATTTTTGCCCAGGCTGCTGGTACCAATTTGATCTATGTAGTTAACACCCCACCAGGTACTGGAGAAGGTTCTGCGATTATCGTGTTAAAGGATTCTGCTATCAAAACATTGGCAGATATTAAAGGTAAAAAAGTTGCTTATTCTAGAGGTACAGCTCAGACCTTTTTTGTGGTAAAAGCTTTGGAACAGGTCGGGCTGACAATTAGTGATATTGAATCAGTAAACTTACCTGTTGCAGATGGCAGAGCAGCATTTCTCAACAAGACCGTTGATGCTTTTGTAGAAGGCGATCCGAATCTGATTAAGCTCCAGCGCGAAGGTAGTATCCGTATTTTGCGAAACGCACAAGGAATTAATACACCAGGGGGTTATTACTTGGCTTCACGAGATTTTGCCACTAATAATGCTGACCTCCTAAAAGCAATTTTGTCAGAGTACTATCAGATTGGGCAGTGGGCAAATAAAAATAGGCGCGCAGCTGCCGAAATCCTTGCCCCAAAGGTCAAGACTGACGTGGATACTATGGAGTTAACGCTGACGAGAAGAAAGTATGACATGAGACCGATCACTGAGGAAGTGATTAACGCTCAACAAAAGGTTGCGGATCTTCTATATCAACTGAAAGTCGTGCCGAAACTAGTCGATATTCGAGGAGCAACTCTAACCGCCCAACAGTATGCAGCGATTACACCGGATGTTATTAGGAATAAAGCTTAATTTTTGACAGGCTGGCTACAAAATAGAGAGCTGCTAGTTAAGGATAATTGTAGGTTGGCTTGAGAAATGAAACCCAACCTACGCAAAATCAAGCTTTTAGCTCTAAGTAAACGATATTAATTTTGAATTGAGTTTATTTAATAATGTATAAAACCCTTACGCAACAGTAATTACAAATTACTGTTGCGTTACTAGTTATATTTCTATCTCAAATTCATCGAATATTAACTGTCCAGGATACTTGCCAAACATAGTAGAGTTTTGATAAATATTTGTAATTTCTAGCGCTATTTCTTTAAAATATTGCTGACTAATATTACTCAAGTTGCCAATAAGAATTCCACACCCTAATACTCCAGGATTTACATCTAAAATACTTTCATCAAGTAAAATTGACCTGAGTTCAATTCCTTGTAAGCGTGTTCTGCTACCTATGCCTGTCTGCTTTTGGAAGCCATTATGCAAATTTTCTCTTTCTTGAAAGGTGTTAAATCCATACCAAAGCATTCCCATAATACCCTGTCTCATTGCTCTTACAAAAGCATCAAAATAAGAATTACCGTTGGCATTTTTTTCGTGAATTAAGTAAGGATCGACATGAATAAAATCATGGGGGGTTAAATTTTCAATCATACTTATCAGTCCATTGATAGAATCTTCATTTCTACAATTAACCTGTTGAGCAATATTTAGCTTTTTGGCATACTCTGCTATTTCTTTTAAGCACGCTTGCTCAATATCAAAAAACACAAAATTTTTCGCCGTACCTTTTAATATATTTAATGCCAAAGCTGGTGAACCCAGATATTTTGATAAGCCACTCTTTTTCTCAGATATACTGCTTAATACTCTCCAATAAGCAGATTGCTGAAGTAACTGAGATTTTTGAATATTTTTTTCTACATGGAGAATTCCGTATTGTTGTTCAAAAGAGGCTGTAAGTTGGTATTCTGGATAAGCAGAATTTGTTTCAATATAGTTAGCCGGTTGCTCGATAATTAAAAATTCACACAAAGGAATATGCTTCCAGATATCTCCAATTCTTCCAAAATGCCTGTAGCTCATAATTGGCTAAATTTATTAGAATTATTATCTAACTATATATTTTAGTAATTTGTTGCCCAAAATAGCTCCTGTTATGTTACTTTCCTTGGATAGAAAGATGTAACCCTTACCAGGTAAGAGCTTTAGTTTAAAACAATGATTATATCTATAATATTAGAAAATAAACCCACAAATCTAATCTCAGTCTGAGTGTTAAAAATTGCCTTCGATTTTTGTTTTTTTACTGTAATGTGAGAAAAAGATTTGACTGAAAAACTGCTATATGCCAGACAAAATTATTGAGCGCATTCTTGCTGCGGCCGATACTCCAGACCTTCTTGATATATTGACAAATCGCCTGAGTTTGTCAGACTTACAATCTCTTCTACTTGAAGTTTATCGCCAACGCGCAGCTTCCCTCACACCTAGCGACATCTTAAAGCAGTATGAAAACAATCGCTTTGTAGTGCCGTCGCAAGTAGATCCCCAACAACAACTTGAATTCGATCGCCTTGCTTATTCCGTTCTTCCACCAGGGTTTGAGGCGCTAGAACTTTCGCCCGTTTCTCCACTGGGTACAAACTCTGTCGTAGCGACAGTTAACCAAAACAAGGTACTGTCCACCATTCGCAATACTGAAGTGACTGCGGACGTAACAAATGTTCTGGCGTTAGAGTGTGCAAAGCGCAGACGAGCTTCTGCTCCCCATACACGCACCCATGAAATGATAAAATTGTGTGCTAGTCATCGTGTGTTACGCACCCAGCAAGTAAATGGGCCAAATTTATTCCAGCATTTTCGTTTACTGGGTCTTTGTACCGCTGGACGTGATACAGGTTCTTATCGTTTTGAGATTGATGCCCTCATAGAACATTTGGAATTCTATTTCCGGCTATTTGAAGCAGCTAACCATAGTGGGTTTGCGATGGCTACGCCCAACCCAGGCATCGCAGATGTGCGGGTCTCGTTAACCGCGTTTGATAAAATTCGCTACAATGCGCTTCAAGCCTCCGTACTCGAAAAACTAGCCACCCAATATCCACAAGTTACCTTCGCATTCGATCGAGAGCGTGAAACTGGTCGTGGCTATTATGATAGTGCTGGATTCCATATCTATGGTTGTGACTCATCAGGAACAGAATATTTCCTTGTAGATGGTGGGTTTACCGATTGGACTCAACAATTACTGAATAACAAAAAAGAACGGTTGCTCATTAGTGGGATTGGAAGTGAAAGGTTTGTCCTCTGCTTTAAATAACAAGTTCAGATGCATTTAGCTTTTTATTAAAAACTAGCCAGTAATAACCCAAGTTGCTAATTATTCTTCCGAGAGGCTGTCGTTGTGGAAGACAATAGACTTCTTGCATAAGTCGGGAAAAGGGGAAGGTGGGGCCCCCTCTGGGGATAAGGGGCGGGGGGAAGGGGAAAAAGTTCTGTATTGTCCCCTTTGCCTTTAACCTTTACCCTTTTCCCCCCTCTTGCAAAAAGCACTTTTGCAAGAGGTCTAATAACTCTACAATATCAGCCCTCTATCTTCATACTCAGAAAATGAGCTTTCTTACCAGTTATGGATTTACCCCCTAGCACCAGTTACATAAGCAACTGTTAAAGGATGTTGAGGATGATTAAAAACCTGCTCTACAGTACCTGATTCAATCAGTTGTCCAATGCCGTCTTGTACCCAAAATAGAGCGACTCGATCCGCAATTCTCTTGGCTTGAGCCAGATTGTGAGTAACAATTAACAGAGTATAGCGCTGGCGCAAACTGATAATTAAATCTTCAACAACGTTGCTGGAAATAGGATCGAGGGCGCTACAAGGTTCATCCAGTAGTAAGACTTCTGGCTGCAAAGCTAAGGCTCTAGCTATGCACAAACGTTGCTGCTGCCCACCAGAAAGAGCTAAAGCTGAAGATTGCAACCGGTCTTTTACTTCGTCCCATAGCCCTACATCCTGGAGGCTGGTTTCGATAATTGTATCAATTTGATAGCGATCGCGGATGCCATGCTCTCGCAGAGGTAATTCCAAATTCTGCCATATTGAGAAAGGAAAGGGATTGGGTTTTTGAAAAATCATGCCGACTTGACGCCGCAAGGCGATGACATTGATTTTGGAATTTAGCACTTCTAAACTACCAATGCGGATTCTTCCCCGAACTCGACACTTGGGAATCATATCGCTGAGGCGGTTGAGACAACTAAGCAAGCTAGTTTTTCCACAACCAGAAGGCCCAACCAAAGCCAAAATTTCTCCGGCATTGACAGCCAAGTTGACATTAGTAAGGGCAGTTTTTTGTGCGTATTGCAGAGTTAAGTTCTCAATTTGAATCAACGGTTCAGTAACTGCCAAGATTTCCTCCTCTAGATCCACCAGTCCTCATTCAGAAATAACTCTGCTGTGTAACCAACGTTGTGCAATCCACGCTGCTGTGCCATTAATTAACAGCAGTAGTAATAGCAAAACCGATGCACTAGCATAAGCACTCTTATCTCCTCCTGAAACATTCATTGATAAATCAAAAATATGAACCGAAAGGGTACGCCCAGAATCGAGGAGTGATTGTGGCATTCTGTCTACGTAACCGCTAGTAAAAATTAAAGCCGCAGTTTCCGCAATAGCCCGACCAACACCAAGCACAAATCCCACAATTAAACCAGGAACAGCAGCAGGTAACAATACCTGAAATATTGTGGTTGTGCGCGAAAAGCCAAGAGCGGCGGCTCCTAATCTGTACTCATTGGGAACCGCTAAAAATCCTTCTTCTGTAGAGCGAATCAAGATTGGCAGCACCATACATGCCAGTGTGAGTCCGCCTGAAAGAATAGAAAACCCCAGCCCTAAAACTTTGCAAAACAAGACGTTGCCAAACAACCCGAAGATAATGGAAGGTACACCAGCAAGTATATCTAGACTGCGGCGCACTAATCTAGCGAACCAACTATCACTAGGAGTAAATTCTGCTAGTAAAACTGCTGTACCAACACCAACGGGCAGGCAAACTGTCATACATACACCAATAACTAAAACGGTGGACACGAGAATACTGGCAATCCCACCTTCTCTACCCGCATTTTCTGGTTCACTAATGAGAAATTCCCAAGATAAATATCCCATACCGTGCCAGAAGATATCGCTGACTATCCATAAAAAGATGGCGGTAACGAGGGCGGCTGTTGCCCAAACTAAGCTTGTTGCTAGCCACTCTCTGGAAGTGAGACGATTGTCTTTGCTTTGTTTTATCTCTGCCATTTGCCTTGACTGATAACTTCAGCGATCGCCACTAAGACCACAATCATTCCCATCAATATCAAACCACTGACAAACAGCGCACTACGGTGATCCCCTGTGGCATACGCCATTTCTAAAGCAATATTGGCGGTGAGTGTGCGGATGGGGTCAAATAAGCTTTTTGGGGTCTGCACCACATTGCCGCATACCATCAAAATTGCCATTGTTTCACCAATAGCACGACCTGTCTCTAAAATTAAGCCTGTAAATAACCCTGATTTGGCTGATGCAAAAACTACTGTGCAGATTGTTGTCCAACGTGATAACCCTAGTGCAGCAGCACCTTGGATGTAAGAGGTGGGAACTTTTTCGAGGCTAGCATCGGCTACAAGGGCGACTGTTGGCAGAATCATCACCGCCAGAATTGCTATTCCTGCTAATAAGCTTGGCCCTGGTGGATGAATTTTTCCAATCAAAGGAACTAGCACGACTAATCCCCAAAAGCCATACACTACAGAAGGAATCCCCGCTAATAATTCAATGAGGCGGCGATAGAGTTGGGCTACCATTGGCGGGGCATAGAATTGGCAAAACACAGCAGATAAAATACCTATAGGAGTAGCAATTAGCACTGCACCGACCATTGCCAAGAAAGTACCCAGTAACATGGGCCAGAGATTATATAAACCTGCTGTGGGGTTCCAAGAGGAGTCGGTAAAGAAGCGGGATAGTGGTATACGACTGAAGATTGGTAAGGATTCCCAAAGTAGAAAAACAACAATTAAAAGTGCGATCGCTCCGGCGATTGTTGCCAAACTTCGTAGTATCCAAATTAACCAAATATCATTGGGCGATGGAGACAAAGTTTTGCTTTTTAACAATGTCACTTACCTGCTGCGATTGTGCAAAGTTAATAAATTCTTTCGCCAGTCCTTGGGGTTCGGTTTTGGTGACCAAGTTAAGCGGTCGAGAAATAGGAAAGCTCCCGTTTTGTACATTAGCTGTTGTTGCTGCTACACCATTTACAGCTAACAATTTGATTGGTACTTTATTGGCGGCGCTATTTTCTGCCGAGCCAATGGAAACATACCCAATAGCATTTGGGTTTCCGGTTACAGTCTTAATTCCTTGCTCATTATCACCAATGACTACTTGTGCTTTGATGTCCGTATTTTTTAGCTTGAAGTAGTGGGTAAACAATTCTAGGGTAGAACGTCCTTCGGCTTTATTAACAACTGTAATTGCTCCATCCTTACCCCCTACTTGTTTCCAGTTATTCACCTTGCCTGTGTAAATATCTACAACCTGCTTGTCAGTTAGGGATGGCACGGGATTTTCCTGATGGAGAATCACCGTTACTCCATCACGAGCGATGGAAAACGCTTTTAAATCTTTTTCTTCGGGCTTTAAGGCACGGGAAACCATGCCAATATTGGCTACACCTTGACGAGCATCTGCAATACCACGAGAAGAACCCCCTGATTGCACATCAACTCGCACACCGGAATGTTGCGATTCAAACTTTTTGCCAATTTCTGCTGCTAATGGTGCGATCGTACTTGAACCAGTAAGTACCAATTTTCCTTGTAGCTTATTTACATCATTGGTGACTGCTTGCGGAGGTTGAGAACAACCTTGTAAACAAACGCTCGTCACTAATCCTATTGCGATCGCCGAAATTTGTGAATGTTTCATCTTCTCCCTTTATTTCTATAGATATTCCAGGTTTTAGTTGAACGAGAGAAGACAACAGCCGAGGTTTAAAGCCTTGCCTGTAGCTACCTCGACTTGAGGGGCAAGACGATAGAGAAATGCTTTGCCATCTCGCTCCCGCACAACCAATTTGGCTCGACGCAAAACCTGTAAATGATGAGAGAGCAGACTCTGCTCCAAATGCAAAATCGCATTCATCTCTCCCACTCGCTTAGGACTGTCAATCAAAAGTTGTAAAACTGCCAAACGGGTTTCATCTGCCAGTACCTTAAGCTTGTCTACACAATCGATGCTTAAATTTGTACTATTTTGCATTGCCCTGAAAACGATAAGTTTTCCTAATTTTCAGCATAAATAGCAACAATTATACAGTTGACAATTAAAATTCATTCGCATTTTTTTAACAAACGATCGTTCATATGAAATTGTATTCATGTTTAGTGTCTCATATTTGGTAACTCTCCGGTTGAACTGCAAATATCACGATAAAGACCTTTTTTCCACATAGCAGGGTTTTGTTATTTATCGGGATTGCAAACTCCGGTATTTCGATGTATTATACGGAGTATAAAAGCCGTTATAAATCCAAAATTTCAATTTTATCGTGAGCGTTCTTTTTTCCTAAGTGCGTAGCGTAGCCCCTTGCCCTTTGGTGAGGGCATTTTTATTATTAAAACTCTGTTGTCAAGCTCCTGGCATATCGGCTCTGCGCCGATTAATCAATGCTGATTTGATTGCACCATTCAATTTGTCACGAGAAGCGGCAAAACTGATGATACACAAGGGTAATGATCGAATCATCAACATCACATTGATCGCGGGACAACTTGCCGACGCAGGCGATGCAGTTTATACATGATAATACTTCTAGTCTATTAAGACATAGACTAGACGGTTGCTATAAACTAAAATATTTTATCAAACTCAGTACTTTTTAGTACCGAATAATCAGTTACAAGTACTGAAGAAGCAAACTCGACTCAGCACTACTTTTTCAAAGAGTATTACCTAATTGTTCAGTGCGGCTCAAAGCAGTAAGCACTGCATTAGAGATGACAGTTCGCATACCACCTTTTTCTAATTCGTAAAGACCGGCAGCAGTTACTCCCCCAGGACTAGTTACCTTGTTTCGTAAGACTGCTGGATGTTCATCAGTCTGAAACATCAGTTCTACACTGCCTGCAATCGTATGCAATGTTAGTTCTTGGGCTTGTGTGCGAGTTAAACCCATCTGAACCCCGGCATCAATCATCGCTTCGATATACAGAAACACAAATCCAGTCCCCGCACTACTTAACGCTGTTGCCATATCAAGGTAATGTTCATTTTGGGTAACAAATTCCTTGCCTAATGCTTGTAAAATTGCTTGGGTATGCGATCGCTGTATCTGAGTCACACTCGGCGAGCTACTCCACACCGTAGTGCCATGACCAACTTGTACTGCAATATTCGGCATTGTACGGACAACAGCAGAATGATTCAACCCTTGGCACAGAGATGGAATACTAACTCCACCCACAATACTAATTACTAAAGTATCAGGTGAAATTTTACCCTTGAGCATCGCCATAACCTCTGCCAAAACCTGCGGCTTCACCGCTAATATCACAATGGATGCGCCTTGTACCGCTTCTGTATTGGAGGTTGTAGTACGTACTCCATATTCTCTTTCTAAATGAAGACATCGCGTAGAAAGTGGTTCGCTGACAATAATTAGGTCGGGTTTTTCAACAATTTTCGTCGATAACAATCTACTAATTATCATTTCGCCCATAGTGCCACCGCCAATAAAGGCTATTTGTAAATCTGTAAGCATATTTTCTCCCTATTATCCAAATCATTTGATATGTTATATCAAGTCCGGTTAATCACTAATGATTACCGCATCTGTGCAAAAATCGGAAAAGCCCCTGTCCCCTACTGTCTAAATGATAAGTCTTTAGCTGGACACAATATTATTGGCTTGAAGAAGAATACAGAATACAGAATTCAGAATTCAGAATTCAGCAATCTTGACGCGACGCTCGAATACTCGCTACCGCTCCGCTATCGATGACTCGCTAACGCTTCTCTACGAGACGCCAAAGGCGAACGCTATCAGTAGGGGATTCTGACCCGCCACTGAATTGTTGCACCACCCAATTTTCAATTTGGTGGTCTTCAACCCAGTTATTCAGACGCGACGCTCGTTGCGTTAAAGCGTCTCCCTTTGGGAGAAGACTCGCTTGCCACTGGCGCTATCGAGTACTCGCTTGCCGCCAGCGCTATCCGCCAGTCGTACAGAATACACAACTGAATTCCGACTCCTGATACCAATTCTGTATGAAGATGCGCCATATATAAGGCAATACGCTTGGGTTAAGCCTTTCTTTCTTCTCTTTGCGTCCTTTGCGTCCTTGGCGGTTCGTTAAAAAAATTGAATTTGACCAAGAGTTTTAGCCTTAACCCAAGCGTATTGATATATAAGGAACGAACCGCAAAGAACACAAAGAACGCAAAGAAAGAAAGAAATAAGAAGTGAAAAAATTTGGCGCAGCCTCACAAAGAAATTGTATGACTCCTGAATTCTGTTTCGATCAAGATAGATTAGGCACAATTACAGCTTTTAATACAAATCCTTGCTCTACATCTGCCAGAGCTTGATTAATTTCTTCTAGTGTGTATGAACGACTAATTATGCTTTCCCAAGCAATATTGTTTTTGGAATTACTATGACGTTTTAGTAATTCAATCATTCTGTAAAAATGGCTGAAATCAATTCCCCAAGTTCCGCGAATATCAATATGTTTGAGATTAATCTCTAAATGTGGATTAATCAGAATTTCACCTGTGTTTGTGTAATGTCCGACAATAACATAGCGACCCCCATTTCTCGTCATATTCAAGCCCTCTTTGACAGCAATGGGAATGCCTGTAGCTTCAATAGTGACATCAGCACCGTGTCCGTGGGTCAATTCCAAAACCTGTTCAAGATGTTGTCGTGGGTCATCGGCTTTAATGACCAAGGTTTCATCTACACCAAAGGTTCTGGCAACTACTAATCGACTCTCATATTTATCGATGACAATTACTTTGCCTGCACCTGAGAGCAAAGCTAGAATTGCTACACTCAAACCCACAGGTCCGCAACCTTGCACCACAACAACATCACCAATTTGAATCTGCGCTCGGTCGATGGCGTGTAGTGCAGTTGGTAAAGCACACCCCCCAGCAATGAATTGCTTTGGTGAGACTTCTTCGGGTAAAGTTAGAACTTTAACCCCTGGTTTGAGGTAAATCAGTTGAGACCAACCACCCAGCAACCCATCTTTGGCTGAGTAGGTGACACCATAAACTTTGCGTTGTGGACAGCGAGTAGATGCTTTGGCTACTAGACAATACCAGCAGTTGTAACAGGTTTCGTGGACATCCAGAAAGGTGGCGATCGCTCCAGGCTGAATTAATTTACCATTAACATCATTAACCCGTCCACCTGTTTCTACCACACGACCAACTGAGAAATGTCCCGGAATGATTGGATACGGCACTCCCTCTAAATGCCCACGTAGTAAATGTACATCAGTTCCACAAACTTCACTATATAAGGTTTCAATAATGATTCCACCCTTTTCCAGAATAGGGTCTGGTAATTGTTGCACTTTAACTGGTTGATTAGGTGCAGTCATCACAGCTGCTTTGGGCATGAATCATTACCTCAGTGTATTTTTCAAATTGCCAACCGAGTAATTTTAGATTTTGGATTGTTAGAAAAACAAGCCCCTGCATTTATACATGGGGAAAATCCAAAATCCCCTTTAGGGCGGTGAGTATGTCAAAAATTCTGGTAGTTCTATCCAAAAGCGACTACCTTGGGAGACTTCTGACTCCATACCTAATTGTCCGCCCATGCGTTCAATGCCTTTACGGACGATCGCTAATCCGATTCCTGTGCCAGGGTAGGCTTCGATGCTGTGTAGACGCTCGAAAACACCAAAAATCCGCTCCCAATGCTGTGGTAAGATGCCTATGCCATTGTCTTCTACCCACAAACGCACCCAGGGTTCGCGGCGTTCTGCCCATATTCTGACTTGGGGTTGAATTCCAGGAGCTACAAACTTGATGGCATTGGTTATGAGATTTGTGATAATTTGCTCCACGGTGCGGTAATTTCCCACAACTTCCAAGAGAGGTTCTGCAATTGTCACTTGGGCTTGCTTTTGTTGCAGAGATACTTCTAATTGTGTCACCACTTGCTTGACTAGGGAGTTGAGGTTTATTGGTTGCACTGGCAAATCAATGCGACTCAAGCGGCTGTATTCTAATAAATCTACCAGTAGGTTGTCCATGCGGTCTACGTTACTGGCAATGCGATAAAGTAAATCTTGCCCGCCTGAATTCAATACGGTTTCGTAGTCTTCTAAAAGAATAGTGGCAAATCCCCGGATGGCACGTAGAGGTTCTTGTAAGTCGTGGGAGATGGAGTAGGCAAAGGCTTCTAAGGCGCTGTTGGCTTCTTCAAGTTGTTGTGTACGGTTGTGAACTAGTTGTTCTAGTTGTTCGGTGTAGCGCTGCAATTGTTCGCGCAAGCGGGATTGCTGGATGGCGATCGCTAACTGATTTGCCACCTCGCGGGCAATTTCCACATCTTCTTCAGTTAATGACCACGGTTGAATTACTCCCACATTCAAGGAACCGATTAGCTGTTGTTGAGCAATTACAGGTACATTCATAATTAAGCGAATGCCTTGATCGAACAACTGCTGTTGAACGCGATAAGTTCTGGGATGATCGGCGAGGTTTTCAATCATCATCACCTGATTTTGTTGCAAGTTTTCAATGTTGCCAAAATCATGTAATGAGAAAGTTTCACCGATGGCAAAGCCAATGCGATCGCTAGACTGAACTGCTAAGACGGTGGCTTGTTGATTTTCCCAATCAAACAACGTCACATCTAATAATTGACAAGGAAGTAAAGGATAAGTCGAAGCTAAAGCAGCTTTGGCAATTCCGGTGGTAGAGATTGCCCCCAAAATCGACCGATCTAACTCCTGGAGAGTCTGTAATCTTGTCGCATAGCGTTTTAGTGCTTCTTCTGAGCGTTTGCGCCCGGTAATGTCTTCCACCAGCCCATCGATTACCTCTTCTTCATTAGTAATATTGAGAGTTTCATTCACAGATACCCATATATAACTACCATCTATTCTACGTATTCTTAATTCTCGTTCTCGTCTTTTCTCTGGTGTAATATCTCCAGTTCGAGAAAAAATCTCATTAAAGCTACTATTAGCCTGGATTTCTTCTAAAGAATTAAGTCTGAGAAGTCTAAGAAATGCACTGTTAACTTCCAACAGTTGTCCGTCGGGAATTGCCCGAAATACGCCGACATTTAATTGGTTGAGTAGAGATTGCAGGCGGTTCTCTAAAAAGCTAGCTCTTTGCCGAGTTTGGTTGCGTTCTAACACAGACCTCACCGTTGCGGATAAACGAACTAAGTGCCTGGGTGACTTCAGGATGTAATCATCAAGTCCGCTTTTCATGGACTCAACGGCTATTTCCTGATTGCCTGTATTTGTAAACATAATTACGGGGCGATCGGGATAGCGATTTTTCAAGAGATGCAATATTTCTAAACCGTTGTTCCAACGCAGTTGATAATCGGTGATTGTCAAATCAAAACGACCTGCTACCAGTGCTTGCTCAAAGTTTTCTGGTTCACCCACTTCCTCTATTTCTACATCAGGAAATTCCCGCCGCATCTCCCGGATAATCATGAAACGGTCGTTTGGATTGTCGTCAATAATCAGAATTTGCATGGGAAGCCAAAATTAATGCTTGAGAAGCTCTAAGTGCAGAATCCCTACTAAGGAAAGTTGATTTCAGAACTTGCAACTTTTATCTGTTAGGAATGTAATGCGTAATTTGAAATCTTTCAGTACACCGTCATTGCTTCAATCCCACGCTTTTAAACGTGGGTTCCCAACTGAGCCTCCTGCCTCCAGCATAGCTGCCTTCTGAACTGTTGCGATAGAGTGTAGAGAAATTCTACCTTTACTAAAACCGCCAATAAAACAGAGCTTGTATTTAGGATGTATTGCCAAAGATCCGCGTTTAAATATTAATTAACCTTTTCTAGGCTAAACCATTAATCAGTGTAAACCAACGGCTGTTGATTTAAATTCAGCCAGTAGGCATCAAGTAACTTTATCATTGCAGTCAAATCACTGAATGCCACAGGTTTAACTAAATAGGAATTTACACCCAAATCATAAGCTTTATGAACATCGGTTCTTTGCTTAGAAGTCGTTAGTACAACGACCGGTAGCCGTCTGAGTTCAGTTTGCTGTTTGAGCCACTCCAAAACCTCAAACCCAGATTTTCGGGGCATTTTCAGGTCTAACAAAACGAGTATTGGTAAAGGGTAGCGTTCTCGATCGGCATATTCTCCTTCACCACAGAGGTAAGAAATAGCGGCTTCTCCGTTGCTGACAACTTGTAGGGGTTGCATCAGATTAGCTTTGCGTAAAGCACGACGAATTAACAAAACTTGATCGGAATCGTCTTCTGCTAGTAAGATTGTCTGCTGTTCTATGTTCATGTTTTCATGGGAAGTTTTTGTAATTCAATCCAAAAGCGGCTGCCTTGACCTACTATTGACTCTACACCGACCTGTCCCCCCATACGCTCAACACCTTTGCGGACAATTGCCAAACCAATGCCAGAACCAGGATAACTCTCTTGAGTATGTAATCTTTCAAATACGTTGAAAATTCGCTGCTGATGTTCTGGTGCAATGCCAATACCGTTATCTTCTACCCAGAGGCGAATGGAAGACGTGGGGGATGAGGGAGTATTTTCTCCCTTATCTCCCCCTACTCCCTCATCTCCCCCCTCTTCCCCTACGATTTCTGCCCATACACGAATTTGAGGTTGCTTATTAGGGGGGACAAATTTAATGGCGTTACTCAGCAGGTTTACAAGTACTTGTACTAAAATTGTGCGATGACCTGTAATTTCTGGAAGCGGTTGTTGTAGGTTTACTTGAACTTGTTGCGATGGGCTACACCCTGCCTTTGGCGATCGCAATTCTACTTCTAGTTGGTTGATGGCTTCTGTAACAATATCTGTCAGATCGAGTACACGCAGCTTAATTTCTACCCGACTCAAGCGCGAGTAGTCAAGTAGGTCTTGAATTAGTCCATCCATCCGTTCAGCAGAGGCGACAATTCTTTGGATATAATCAAGGCCCTCGCTGTCTAAGCGATCGCTATAATCTTCCTGTAGTGCTTGAGCTAAGCCTTGCATCGCTCGCAAAGGAGCGCGTAAGTCATGGGAAACTGAATAACCAAAGGTTTCAAGTTGTTTGTTGGCTTCAACTAAGGCAGCTGTGCGTTCGGCGACTCGTTGCTCTAATTCGTTGGCATAGTTCTGCACCGCCTCTGCCATTTCACGATAGCCAGTTTCACTTTCTCGCAGTTTTAACTCTGTGCGTCTCCAAGCAGCATTCAATTCGCTAGTTAGCATCGATACAATCACAAATAACCCCAAGCGGATAAAGCCATCCAGGGTTAAAATACTCAGTGAATAAGTTGGTGGTAAGAAAAAGTAAGTGATAGCCAAGCTACACAGGAGAGTCGCCAGTAAACTTGAGCCGCGAGTTCCATACCACGAACTCAGCACCACAGCGGCAAAAAACACAGAAAACGTAATGTTCTCTAACAGTGGCGATACAAATAGAGAAAATAACAGTGCTAAACCGCTGGTGAGTACAGCGATACCGTAGCTTTTTTGCCAGGAACGGTTTTTACTCTGCATTAGTCACCTCCTGATATTAATTAGGATGCAGGGGGTGGGGAAAGGAAAAGCGGCCAAAACACGGCATTTCTGGTATTGGCATTTTATATTTAATTATAAAAAAGCTTAGCTGAAAACCCGTGAGTTCTGTCTATCTGTACAACGGCTATGGCATCTCTCCATCGTTCTGTTGCCCAATTTTGGAGGTCTGTGAAATTTTCCAACTTCATAACCTGAATCTACCGTACCGCTTTTTGACTTTATAAAAATGTTGGTAATGATTCCAAATTATAATTACTACTTTTGTAGTAGCAAAATATTGCCAAACTCAGACTATTGAAAGAATATAAATAATTCAATTTCAACTAAAACTTTAAAGAATATATAGCAGTCCTAAATCATTTGTGAAAATTATATATCTCTTTTTTCTTTCTTCTCTTTGCGTCCTTGGCGTTCTTGGCGGTTCGTTTCCTTATCTATGTTTTTCACAACTCATTTAGGATCGCTATAAGAGTTTAGACAAATAAATTTGTTCAAGCTTTTATGAGTAAAAACAAAAAACCATACAACAAGCACAAAAAGTAATGTAATCGTGATGAACCAACGGATCAAAGTTGAAAAGACGGTAACCATTAACAAAGCAGCGGAAGAACTTTACCGATTTTGGCGTAACTTTGAAAACTTACCGCGTTTTATGAAGCATCTCCAAGAGGTGAAGGTATACGACGAGAAGCGAGATGTTGCAGGTAAGCTTGTGCGATCGCACTGGATTACCAAAGGATTCTTAGATGGAAGCCTAGAGTGGGATGTAGTCATCGTTGAAGATCGGGAAAATGAATTGATTGCTTGGGCTTCTGTTGAAGGCGCAACAATTGAAAACTCTGGTTTAGTGAACTTCAAGTCCGCGCCAGCTAATCGTGGTACTGAGGTGAAAGTAGTCAGGGAATATAACCCGCCTGGTGGTGTGATTGGAGCTGCATTAGCAAAGCCTATGGTAGACATCGCCAAACTCTTTGGTGAAGACCCAAAACACAATCTCACAGAAGATTTACGCCACTTCAAAATGCTGATGGAAGCAGGTGAAATTGCCACAACAGAAGGTCAACCAAGAGGTAGAGGGTGATATTTATTTCATTGGGAATTGGACAAATGACAACTTAAATGCACAACGTTCGAGAAGCCCTCAAAGAAATGACGGGTGGCCGCAGGCCGGATGCTTGTATGCTTGTATTAATGCTGTGGGAATGGAAGCACACGGTATGGATTTGGATTACTTGTACGACCAAGTGAAACAAGCAGTACGTCTGGAAACAGACCGACCAATTGTCCAGGAGTCCCGTTTAAAAACTGGAGTTTCTGTCTTTAATTCATTTTCTTGTCGTCAACTCACCCGCCATTCATCCCACGCTGCACGAAGTGAGAGACGTGGGGCTTCTGTCGGTTCAAGCTAAATATCAAAGAATCCTGATGGATCGTTTGATGGCTTTTGCGTCATGTGTGATGCTTTATAACGCTGCGTGTACCTCACGAACCTTTTTATTTTTCTGTGCTGCCCCAATTTATTGAGCCGATACGCAAATTATCTCTAAAAATGTGAAGACTTTATAAACTGAGGTATTTACATACACATTCATTCGCCAATAATGTGAAGAAGATGCAAAGATAGCTCTTTAAATCTAGACATTTAAGTAAATATTCAGTATATAGTTATTGGTTGTCCTAGATAGCTAAATAAGGGCTACTTGCTAGTTGGTCAACAGGGTGAATTTTTAAAGAAAAATTGCTATCCCTCAAGAGGAACATAGACATAACACTATGCCGAACTATGCCAAGAATGTTCAACTTTAACAAGTCATGTGTGGCATAAAACGGCACTAAGTAGGTCAGCGTAAATAATTATTGTTGGGGTAACGCAGTTCTTGCTGGGAGGGAGGAGCAGGGGGAGAAAAAGTTTGAGCATTATTTACTTTTCTTTACACAGTTTGGTTTTATTGCACCGACTTACTTAACTGCAAATTAATAACTTAACAGTTACTGAAAAATCGATTCAGGTAGATAAAAGTTATGGCAATTATCGATGGCACCAACGGTAATGATGTCCTCAATGGGACAACGAGTGATGATCTGATTAATGGTTTAGCAGGTGACGATACTTTAGATGGTAACGGAGGCAACGATACCCTCAAAGGTGGTGCAAATGAAGACTACTTGTATGCTAACTTTTCAACCGGCAATAATCTGCTTTCTGCGGGCGATGGTAATGATTCTCTTGACACCTCTGGCTACTTCGACGCCGAGCAAGTAGTCTATTATTACACCACAGGTAAGAACACCCTTAAAGGTGGCGCTGGTAACGATGAATTAGATGCTAGCTTTTCAACAGGCAATAACCTGCTCTCTGGAGGCGATGGCAATGATTCTCTCTTTGCCTCTACAACCACAGGTAAGAACACACTCATTGGTGGCACTGGTGACGATTACTTAAATGTTGACTCTTCATCAGGCGATAACCTGCTCTCTGGAGGCGATGGCAATGATTCTCTCTTTGCCTCTTACGAATACGATACATTTTACATTAGCGATCTCAGAGCATCTGGTGATAACACCCTTAACGGTGGCGCTGGTAACGATTATTTGAGTGTTGCCAGTTCAACAGGTAATAGCTTAGTCTTTGGGGGCGATGGCAATGATACTCTCGTTGGCTCTGACGAAAGCTACGACGGCAATGCTATCTTGACTGGTGGCTCAGGCAAGGATAAATTTGTTTTCCAGGGTAACTGGAGCAGTGGTACCATCACCATTACCGATTTTAGTGGCATTGGCAAAGGCTCAAACCCATCAGCAGCAGTGATTGCCGAATTGGATACGTTGCAATTTACAGGATATGAATTAACTGCGAGAAATCTGCTATTAGCTCAAAATGGTAACAACTTAGAAATCACCTTTGACCGGAGGTTTGGTTCCAAACTAGTCCTGCAAAACTTTGCCTTGGAAAACTTAGATAATTTAGCCCAGGTTGGCAATATCCTATTTGATGGGCAAACTAGCATCACCGACAGCTTTGATGTTTTTAATGCCAACTCTACCCAAAGCACAATCTTCAATAAGAATACAGTCACCTTCCTTAATGACCTCTCCAACAATGTCAACGGCTTTAACGATTCAGATGATGTCATTAATGGTCAGGGGGGCGATGACATCATTGACGGCAAAAGTGGCAAGGACTTGCTGCGGGGTGGTGCAGGCAATGATACTCTCATTGGTGGTACTGGTGACGATGTTCTATCGGATGATTCTAATTCTGATTTAACAGGTAATAATTTGCTTTTTGGGGGCGATGGTAATGATTCTCTTTCAACCTCTGGTTCATTAGTCGGAAGCTACGTCACACCATACATTTTCTCTGGTTATTCGTCTGGGAATAACACCCTCAACGGTGGTGCTGGTAACGATAGCTTGAGTGTTAATTTTTCAACAGGTGATAACCTGCTCTCTGGGGATGATGGCAATGATTATCTCACAGCTTCTGGCTTCTGGGACTATGACATACCAGACCTTCACTATCCCGCCTCTGGCAATAATACCCTCAACGGTGGTGCTGGTAACGATTACTTGAATATTGACTATTCAGAAGGCGATAATCTGCTGTTTGGGGGCGATGGCAATGATTCTCTCACAGCCTCTGGTACATCATTAGACTACGTTTACGGAGCCTATGCCGCCTCTGGCAATAACACTCTCAACGGTGGCGCTGGTAACGATTTGTTGAATATTGACTATTCATCAGGGGATAACCTGCTGTTTGGGGGCGATGGCAATGATTTGCTCTTTGCCATAGATGCCTTAGGGAATAACGCCCTTGATGGTGGCAATGGCAATGACATCCTCATCGGTGGGCAAGGTAATGATAGCCTTTATGGAGGCAATGGTAATGATGCTTTTGTTTTCAATAGTTACAATCTAGGCATTGACACTATTTATGACTTTAACGCCACTAATGAACTGATTCAGGTATCGGCTGCTGGTTTTGGTGGCAGGTTATCAAGACCTTCACTTTCAGCGAATCAGTTTACCTTGGGAACATCTGCAACGACAAGCAATCAACGATTTATCTATGACAATGTTACAGGTGGATTGTACTTTGACCGTGATGGCAGTGCGGCTGCTTTTACTCAGGTAAAATTTGCACAACTATCTTCTGGATTGTCACTAACTGAAAACAACTTTGTGGTTGTTTAATCTTTAATAGCGCTCTGCCGTTACTAAGCGTTACGGAACGGGAGGTGTCTATAATAGCACTTGCCATTCGATTGTTCCATAGGGGTATGGGAGCGCCAAGAGCGAATATTTCGGTTCGCTTCATTTCCTACGGTTACGACTGACAGCAATACAAAATAACAATTAACTATTTTGGGAAAGCAAGCACAATTAGGATACTTCCGACTTAGATTGTCCTAGATATAGGAATCCGATTTGATTAATGAACATATTTGCGTATGGAGGGAACTCTTAACAGGAAAAAAGGAATTTAGGGGTGTACTGAGTTTTTTCACCAAATCAAATATGAGTCCTATAGTTAAATATAAAAGTATGCCGAAAACGTTAAATTTCAATGAGTTATTTGTGCTATAAAACGCCACTAACTGCAAATTGACAATTTAAGTTACTGAAAAAATTGATTTAGGTAGGTAGTAAAGTTATGGCAAATATCAATGGTACCAACGGTAATGATACCCTCACTGGGACAAGGGGTGATGATCTGATTAATGGTTTAGCAGGTGACGATACTCTAGATGGTAACGGAGGTAACGATACTCTAGATGGTGGTTTTGGTAACGATCAGCTTAATGCTTACTCTTCTACTGGCAACAATATCTTCAACGGTGGAAGTGGATCTGATACTTTTTATGCCTTCTCTTCTTCTGGGAATAACAGGTTTAGTGGAGATACAGGGGATGACGAGTTTAATATTAGCTACTCTAGTGGCAACAATACGCTTTCAGGCGGAGATGGGGCTGATTCCTTTGGTGCCATTGAAGTCCAGGGTACAAACATCTTCTATGGAGGAAATGGCGATGACGCATTCTCTTTCAGCAATTTAAAACCTGCCCCCTCTTCCTTATTAGTGACTCAAACGGTAGATGGGGGAACAGGTAACGATCGCTTGTTCGGCTCTTACTATAGTGTTACCACAAAAATCACTTCGACTTTCAATGCTACCACTAACATTGGCTCGATTACGGTTGGCACGAATCAAATTAACTACAAGAATATCGAACGATTATATATCATAGGTACAGCCTACGATGACTATCTAGTGGGTACCAATGGCGACGATTCTTTGTCCGGGGGATATGGTGGCAGTGATACGATTATTGGCGGTGCAGGTAACGATGTCTTGAATGCTTTCGATTCAGGAGGCTCAACAGGCGATATTCTGCTGGATGGTGGCGCTGGTAACGATTACTTGTATGCCTCTGGTAGCTATTACTTCGTCTCAGGCAATAACACACTCTATGGTGGTGCAGGTAACGATACTTTGAGGATTAACGGTTCATCAGGCGATAACCTGCTTTCTGGGGGCGATGGCAATGATTTTCTCTACGGTTCTAGTGACGGCCGGGGCTTCGGAGGATATTATTTTTATAACACCACTGGCAATAACACCCTCAACGGTGGCGCTGGTAACGATCGCTTAATTGTTGACTATTCAACAGGTGATAATCTGCTCTTTGGGGATAATGGCAATGATTTGCTCTCTGCTATAACCGCCTTAGGGAATAATACCTTTTATGGTGGCAATGGCAATGATACTCTCATTGGTGGCAATGGCAATGATACTCTCATTGGTGGCAATGACAATGATACTCTCATTGGTGGCAATGGTAATGATAGCCTTTATGGAGGCAATGGTAATGATGCCTTTGTTTTCAATAGTTATAAAGAAGGTATCGATCGTGTTTATGACTTCAACGCCACTAATGAAGTGATTCGGGTATCGGCTACTGGTTTTGGTGGCGGGTTATCAAGATCTTCACTTTCAGCAAATCAGTTTACCCTGGGAACATCTGCAACGACAAGCAATCAACGATTTATTTATGACAATGTTACAGGTGGATTGTACTTTGACCTTGATGGTAATGCAGGTGGGTTTACTCAGATAAAATTTGCTCAACTATCTTCTGGATTGTCACTAACCAACAAAAATTTTGTGGTTGTTTAATCGTGATTAGCGTTTCATTCATTTGTTCAAGTAAGTATTGCCAGGTGCTGAAAATTGCACCTCGCATTTGATGAATCAATAGACCTGTCCGAAATATTAACTTAGGGAAAGGAAAATGGTAAAATCTTTGATTGGGTGTTTACCATTTTTCAACATTATGTTTATAAGCTTCTTGACAAAATTTTTGGAGTTTGGCAAGTTGCATAGTGGTCGGTGAGAGTTGGTGGTTCATTCTCTCATCTTCCGGTGAAGGATGTCTGTGTTAACGGCAGACTGTCCTTGCAAAAATTTTATCTAACGGCAGTTACATTCTTTTGTTAGCGATCGCTTGCTTTTAGACATAGCCCTCTTCTGTCACTTTCCGGGTATTCTGAATAAAAGGATTCAAAGAAAAAACTCTGAAAACTAAGCAGGGCAATGGATGTAGAACTACAAATCCTGAAACATTTGGCAAGAGATGCCCACCCAACAGTGGCGCTCGTAGATGAATATTGTGCAGAGTACAAAGACCTGTTTAAAGAAGTAAGAAATTATGAATGTTTTAAATATTTACATTTAGGAATGATTTCTCCAATCAAAAGAAAATCATTACCAGAGATAGCGAAAGTAGTAAGTATAAACTCAGCCCAATCATTACATCATTTTATAGCCAACTCAGACTGGTCATTAAATGAGTTGAAGAGCCGAAGATTAAAGAAAATAAAAAGAGTATTAAATGGTCAAGCAATTACGGTAGTAATAGATGAAACAGGAGATAGGAAAAAAGGTAAAAAGACAGATTATGTAGCTAGACAATATTTAGGAAGCGTAGGAAAAATAGATAATGGGATAGTTTCAGTTAACGCCTATGGAGTTTATGCTAATATAACTTTTCCATTAATCTTCAAAGTATTTAAACCAAAAGGGACACTAAAGGAGTCAGATAAATATAAAACTAAAATAGAGTTAGCATCAGAGATAATTACAGAATTAATGGAATCAGGTTTCAATATCGAATTAGTATTGGCTGATAGTTTGTATGGTGAAAGTAGCCAATTTCTGAGAAAACTAGCTGAATATAACTTAGGTTATGTGGTATCAATCAGAAGTAATCATGGAGTTTGGTTGCCTTCAGGGCAAAGCGTTAGAGCGAACAAGTGGTGTAAATTCTCCAGAACATTTAGCAATCAAAAATCAGAGACTAGATATATTAGGCAAATAATTTATGGTAAAAAAAGAGCCATAACCTACTGGGAAATAACTACTGACCCAGAAACTATGCCAGAAAATTCTACCTCCTTTGTGATGACGAATCTTCAACTTAATTTGAAGAAGACTTTAGGCGACCTCTATGGATTAAGAACCTGGGTTGAATATGGATTTCGACAGTGTAAACAGGAACTAGGCTGGACAGATTATCGGTTCATTAATTTCCAACATATTGAGAGATGGTGGGAGATTATTTTTAGTGCTTATACAATGATTAGTTTAAATTCTCCTGTCTTCTTAAAACTAAATCAATCTGTTCAACTTGAGGCTGAGGTACAAGAAAATAATTATGTTGATTTTTCTAATCATCCACAATGGAATCATGAATCTGGATGGAAGAATACTTTAAATAATCTGCGTCTTATTATCCAACCACTTTTACTATTTTGGTTAATTTATCCCTGGTTAAGTATTTTTCCTAATTCAGATTTGTTAGTAGGATTCAATCATTTAATTGCTGCAATGAATCAATTTAAACCCTATTATGCTTCTGGATGATTTAGCTTCTTTACTACTTGCTTATGTCGGAAAGTGACAGAAGAGGGATAGGAGTGAAAATGAACGATCAGACTTAGCAATGATACGTCTGGTCAAGGGTTTCGGGTAACACAGAATTACAGCAGTTTTCATGTATTTAGACCACACTCTTGTATTTCTCTCTGCGTCTCTGCGCCTTTGCGTGAGATAAAAAAGATGTGGTTCATTTACCTGAAAATAGCTGTAATTTGATTCCTATGTCTAATTACTCACTCACGAACGATGGTCAAACCTAAAGCTTTGTAAGAAGTTAGCATCCGATCGGATACAGTTGGTGCAGTTACAAGGTAAGTTAGTGCATGAATCGATTCCACAACATAAGGAGCAGCAGTGTCTAACTTTTCCTCTGTGGCTAATCCAACTACCTCTGCTGCTCCAGCAATCATTGCTCGTTTGACATGCGCTTCGTCCAAGTTCTGTACGCTAATCCCAAATTCTGGATGTAGACTACACACTCCCAACATGCACAAATCTGCACGAATCATCCGTAATGCTTCAACTGTAGTAGCACCAACGTTTACTAAAGCTTTTTTGTAGAGTTTTCCGCCTAACATTACAACTTCTATCTGGGGATGTTCTGCTAAGGCAACAGCAATGGGAGGACTATTTGTGACAATTGTGGCTTGCAAATCCAAAGGCAAATGACGGGCTACTTGGAGAGTTGTGGTGCCTCCATCTAAAATTAACACCTGCCCTGTAGAGACTAATTTGGCAGCTGCACGGGCGATCGCTTCTTTTTCTTTCGGTGCTTGTTTTTGGCGATCGGCATAACTGGCAAGAGCTGGCGAAGTCAGAAGTGCCCCCCCATGAACGCGCTGCAAAAAACCCGATTCGGCTAATTCCCGCAAATCCCGACGAATCGTATCTTCAGAAACCTTCAGAACAGCACTGAGTTCCGACGATAGCACCTTTTTGTCTCGACGCAGGATCTCTAAGATAAATTGTCGTCGCTCCGCAGTTAGCATAATTTATTTTCCTGAAATTGCATATTTGATCTTGAAATTGCACGTTTGTGAGTTTATACTCATAGGTATGCAGGTTTCTGCATATTTCAGATGACTTTTAAATAAATTCAAGCACATTCGCGCAAGCAAGATTTAACAATCTTAGCTGCCTTTTCAATGATTTTTCACAGCCGCTTTATCAATCAAAAGGGGGTAGATTACTACTGCCCGAATTTCTAATATTGCTTTTTCGGATTGCCAATGCTGTTGTTTTGTCTAAATCGGTTTAAATCCAAGGAATAATTTATGACTGGTACTAACATTGAATTTCCCATTGATTTGGGCGCTTACAAGCTTCTAGCTCTCAATCCAGCCAATGCAACTCTTACCCAAGAGCAACGAGAGAGCCTAAAAACAAATATTCAACTGTGCCGTGATGCGATCGTCTTTTTTACAGCCACTGGGGCGGCTAGAGGGGTGGGTGGTCACACTGGGGGACCCTATGACACAGTACCAGAAGTGGTCATACTTGATGCCTTGTTTCGCTCAGCATCCGATAAATTTGTGCCGATTTTCTTTGATGAAGCCGGACATCGAGTTGCAACTCAGTATCTGATGGCAGCTTTACATGGTGACTTACCAAGCGAGCAACTCCTGCACTATCGTGAAGCAAACTCCCACTTACCAGGACATCCGGAATTGGGGCTAACTCCTGGTGTCAAGTTTAGTTCTGGACGATTAGGGCATATGTGGCCTTATGTTAATGGTGTGGCGATCGCAAATCCAGGTAAGGTTGTTTTCTGTCTAGGTTCTGATGGCTCCCAGCAAGAAGGCAACGACGCTGAAGCTGCCCGCTTGGCTGTTGCTGGGCATCTTAACGTCAAGCTAATCATTGATGATAATGATGTGACGATCGCCGGACATCCTTCAAAATATTTACCCGGTTTCACCGTCGCCAAAACCTTAGAAGGGCATGGTTTGAAGATACTCGAAGGAGATGGGGAAGACTTAGACGACTTATACCGTCGTATTTGCGAAGCTGTGAGTACTCTTGGACCAATTGCCATCATCAATAAACGCCCTATGTGTCCTGGCATTGCAGGGTTAGAAGGTTCTACTCACGGACACGATGTGATTTCTGTAGAGTTGGCAATTAAATATCTAGAATCACGCCAACAAACTGCTGCTGTGGAATACATCAAAAGTATTCAAAAACCCAAACAAACCTACACTTTTCTTGGCTCCAGTGACAAATGGGATGCTAACCGCAATGTTTTCGGTGATGCGGTAGTTGCTGTCTTAAGTCGCATTAGTGAAGCAGAGCGCAAAGAAAAAGTTAGAGTTATCGATAGCGATCTTGAAGGCTCTTGTGGTCTGAAGAAAATTCACGATGCATACCCAGAAATTTTTATCTCCTCTGGCATCATGGAACGGGGTAACTTTTCGGCTGCTGCTGGATTTGGCATGGAAGCAGGAAAACAAGGTATTTTTGCAACCTTTAGCGCTTTCTTAGAAATGTGTATCTCAGAGATTACGATGGCGCGGCTGAACTACTCCAATGTACTTTGTCACTTTTCTCATGCAGGTATCGATGATATGGCGGATAACACCTGCCATTTCGGTTTGAATAATATGTTTGCTGACAATGGTTTAGATGATGGTTACCAAACACGCCTTTATTTTCCATCTGATGCTAATCAGATGAAAGCCTGTGTGGAATCTGTATTCTTTGAACCTGGACTACGGTTTATTTTCTCCACCCGTTCTAAAGTACCATTAATTCTTGACGACAACGGTGATGAGTTTTTTGGTAGCGACTATAAATTTGTTCCTGGTAAAGATGAGGTAATTCGAGAAGGAACCCAAGGCTACATTATCAGTTTTGGTGAAGCTCTGTATCGTGCCGTCGATGCTGTTGAGCGTCTGAAGCAAGAAGGGTTACATATAGGTTTAATCAACAAACCAACCTTAAACGTTATTGATGAAGAGATGATGACAAAAGTCGGTAATGCTCCTTTTGTACTTGTAGTGGAGTCCTTTAACCGTCGAACTGGATTAGGCAGCCGTTTTGGTAGCTGGTTGTTAGAGCGTGGCTTTACTCCCAAATATGCTTATCTTGGCACTCATAAAGAAGGTTGCGGCGGTTTGTGGGAACAATTTCTACACCAAGGGATTGACCCAGTGAGTATTATGAACAAGGTGAAGGATTTAGTTCGCTAATTTGGCATTCGGCAAACAAAAACTCCGAATTTAATACAGAGAATATGCTGTAAAAGGTGTATGGAGGTGGGTAGTGTATTTAACGCTGAAAGCCTCCTTTTTTTTATAATTACTTCTTCTTTCGAGAAATTACATCAAAAATAGGGGTTTTCTATATAGCAATTATATTTTATTTTGCAAAAGTCAAGATTACAGATACGCGACTTATTTGATAAACTGGAAATTTTACCTCTGACAAACAATTTAGGATTGCTATATGATGGTTAATTGAGCAGGCATAATCTGAAATATTATTACTAAATTTCAATCCAACACACAATTTACAATGATAGAAACTCTGCTGTTAAATTCTTTATTGTTAATTTCTCAATTACCTCCTCCTGACAAACAATTTACGGATTTAAAAAATCAATTAGAAAAATTTGGATTTCGGGTGATAATTCAGCTACCACCGAAACGAGGTGCTTATGGCTTATTACAAGAATCTAGCAAAAAAATTTGGATTAATCCAGTGGTTTTTGAGCTAAATATTGGCACTAAAACCCTAACTCACGAAGCTGTTCACGCCGCACAAGTATGTGCGGGTAAAGGGAAAATAAAAACTTTAGGTTTAGATATTCAGCCTATCAATTATGCTCGACCATTTTTTATGCACTATGCCGATGTCCACAGGCAAGATTTAGAAAGAGAAGCATATGCTGTACAAACTCAACCTAATAGTTTTGAACTGGCTATATCTCTTCTTAAACAACACTGTAAATAATCTATGAGTGTAGACAATTTACTAGTTTAATTACCAGTTTAATCTTTGTAAGAAAACATACAGCATAATTCAGTATAGGCTACGCTTGTTCGCCTTTGAGGTTGGCGTAGGCATTGGAGGAAACCTCCGCTTATACTTTTCGCTGCGCCTGGAGTGGTAGCCTACGGCAAGCTGCTGCGCGTCTACGTTTATTTGGATAATTTATTTCTTGGAAATCCCTTATTAGATTGAGTTAATAATTAGTTATATTACTAATAAACTATTAAATAACTTTTGTGCTGACCATTAAATCACCCTATGCCAAAAACTAAGCTACCCAAGGCCGATCCAGCCGTTCTTATGGCAGTTGCTGACTACTTCAAGGTTTTATCAGAAGCAAGTCGGCTAGAGATTTTGACTTGTCTGAAGTCAGGTGCAATGAATGTGATGGAAATTGCCGAGGCTACTGGGTTAGGGCAGGCAAATCTATCTAAGCATTTGAAAGTGTTAACTCAAGCAGGGATTTTATCTCGTCAGCCCAAGGGCACTAGTGCCTATTATGAGATTGTCGATCCTATGATTTTTGAGCTTTGCGAGTTAGCGTGCGATCGCATTAGTGAACGCATCCAACAGCAGGCTGAAACCCTAAAAACTCTTCGGAGCAAAACAGCAATTTTTTAAACAAGAAAACACTCTCGTTTTGAGAGTGCTAGTAGGTGGTAATGATTATGGACGTGGATGAAATTATCAAACGCTATGCCGCTGGAGAACGAAGCTTTCAGCGAGTAAATCTCCAAGAAGCAGAGCTAACCAATGCCAACCTCAGAGGTGCAGATTTTAGCAATGCTGATTTACGCCAGACACGGCTGGGTAAAACCAACTTTAACCAAGCATGTCTGCGAGAGGCAAATCTTAGTGAAGCAATTCTCTGGGGTATAGATCTAAGTGAAGCAGACTTGTATCGCGCCATTCTGCGTGAAGCTGATTTGACTGGTGCAAAGCTGGTTGAGACACGCCTAGACGAAGCCAACTTAATCAAAGCTAGTTTAGGTGGTGCTAATTTGAATGGTGCAAAGCTCTCTGGTTGTCTGCTAATTCAAGCAGACTTCCGCCCCAGTGCCAATCAACGCACAGATTTGGGATACGCGGTTTTCACTGGGGCAGATTTGAGCTACGCTGATTTGAGAGCGGTTTCACTGCATCACGCCAATTTAGATGGAGCAAAGTTGTGTCGGGCAAATTTGAGCCACACAACACTATGGGGAGATTTGGCGACAAATCTCAGTCAAGCTAGTTTGCAAAAAGCAGACTTGAGCTATGCAGATCTTAGTGGTGCGATTCTGCAAAAAGCTAATTTGCTAGGAGCAGACTTGACAGGAGCAATTATTACTGACGCTGATTTCCAGGGAGCGATCATGCCTGATGGTACGGTTCATGATTAGACCTCTTGCATAAATATTTTTTTGTCTCACGCAGAGGCGCAGAGGCGCAGAGAAGAGAACGCAAAGAAAGACTTTTGCAAGAGGTCTATTAACTGTGAACGATTCATTTTTAAAGCAGAATCGGCAGTTATAAGAGGTGCTGTGTCCTGTATGTCTGAGGCTTCTTGCCTAATACCTAACGCACTGTTTCCCGCAAAGCCTCAGTATCAATGGGTTTGATGAGGTAAAGTAACAGCAGATTCCAAACAATTGCTGCAATCAAGGGTAGTTTGCGAATCAGCTTCACCAATTTTGGTGTAGAACTGCGCTCAATCTCTGCTATTTTCAAGTTGTAATCTGAGCATTTTTGCAGACGTGGGAAAAACTGGGGATGTTCGGTATTCAACATTACGGGAAAAGCCCGTCCCGCAGTTTCGTTAGTGTTGCGAACCACTTGGCGATCGAATTCTGTTGCTTCGAGTCCCAGGGAATGGTAAAAACTAGCCCGTTCGTGAACCGTCAGCGTGTGGGTGGCAAATACTGATAACAGGAAAAAGCGACTCCATAATCTGGCTTTCCAGGTTTTCCAAAGCTGCGGTTGCGATCGCAATAATGCTTTGAATATATCCCCGTGACGGTTTTCGTCTTGACACCAACTTTCAAATTTGCGGAAGATGGGGTAAAACTGGTTTTCTGGATGCTTTTGTAAATGTCGGTAGATAATAATGTAACGCCAGTAACCGATTTTTTCTGATAGGTAGACTGTATAAATCACCCACTCAATCGGGAAAAACGTATAAGTGCGGGTTTTAGTAACTGTGGCCAAATCGAGGGAAACTTTGAAGTCCCCCATTGCTTTGTTGAGAAATCCAGCGTGGCGGGCTTCATCACGCGCCATTAACTGAAATATTTCCGCCAAAAGAGGACTGCGGCCTTTGAGTTTTCGGGATAGTTCTTTAAACAACAAAAACCCAGAAAACTCTGAAATACACGAACGTTCTAGATATTCAATAAAGGCACGGCGTGATTCCCCACCAATATGTTCCCACGACTGCTCAAACGCCTCATCCCGAACGAAATGGTGACGGTTGTAGTCTGCTCGCATTTCTTCCAGCATCGCTGTTAACTCAGTTTCCTGAGCAGACAAATCCAGGTTGGCTGCGGTTTCAAAGTCTGTGGTGTAAAACCGGGGAGTAAGTATCGTTTCTTGGCTTGGCTCTTTGATTCCAGCTTTTGGTTGCTTGGGGGTAGACTGAGGTAGGGTATTAACCATGATGGCGCTGTTAATCAACTATTGCTTTGTATAACTATAAAGTTATGATAGTTGGAGTTTTTTGACTAGACCCGTGATTAAAATTTCTACATTTCTTTAGCAAAGTTCAAATTTGGCAGCTAGAACTGTTGCATTGCAAGCTAAAGCCAAAAAAGCAGTTTATTAAGTTTTGAAAACTTTGAACTTTTATTGACTTAATAACTATAGAGTTATTAACTAGAGATTAAAAGGTATCTAACATGGGTCGTCATTCAGGGAATCCAACACAATTACTCACACCTTTTGGCAATACACTTCCTGTGGATTCACGCCAGCGCGTAAAACAATTTATGCAGAGTTTACAGGATCAAATTTGTACTGTACTGGAACAACTCGACGGACAAGCCCGCTTTCGAGAAGATCGTTGGGAACGGGCAGAAGGTGGTGAAGGACGTACCCGTGTGATTCGGGAAGGGCGGGTGTTTGAACAAGGCGGTGTTAACTTTTCAGAAGTTTGGGGTGATAGTTTACCTCCTTCAATTCTCAGCCAACGAAAAGAAGCAGCCGGACATGATTTTTTTGCCACTGGAACCTCGTTAGTGTTGCATCCTCGGAATCCCTACGTGCCAACCGTACACCTAAACTACCGTTACTTTGAAGCTGGTTCTATTTGGTGGTTTGGTGGAGGGGCTGATTTAACCCCATACTACCCCTTTGTAGAAGATGCGATTCACTTTCACTCCTCCCTAAAACGTGCTTGTGATGACTATCATCCAGAATATTATCCAGTTTTCAAGCACTGGTGTGATGAATATTTTTACTTGGGGCATCGCCAGGAACAACGAGGCATCGGTGGCATATTTTTTGACTATCAAGACGCGAGTGGGAAACTTTATGTTGGTTCCCAAACAGATAGTCCGGCGGCACTCTACAGTCAACAAGTAGGGGAAGTATCTCGTAGCTGGGAAGATATTTTCAGCTTTGTACATCAATGCGGTTTAGCATTTTTACCTGCTTACGTGCCTATTGTAGAACGAAGGCAACAAATGGAGTATGGCGATCGCCAGCGCCAGTTTCAATTGTACCGTCGGGGTCGTTACGCAGAGTTTAATCTGGTGTATGACAGGGGAACAGTTTTCGGTCTGCAAACCCAGGGACGGGCGGAATCTATTTTGATGTCTCTACCACCTCTAGCACGCTGGGAATATTGCTACGAACCAGAACCAGGCACACCCGAATCACGGCTGAGCGAAATCTTTCTTCAGCCTCACGATTGGCTAAATGGGACTTTTGCTCAAAAATAACAACATTTTTCAGCAATGAGGTATTCACCATGAGCAGTCATTTTTAGATCGACTCCATACCTGTCTGTTGTGCGTTCTCCCTCTTTACGATCTTGAGAAACTTGGAATAAGCGATACACTAAGAAAAATTCCTTGAGGAAACGTTAATGGCACGGTCAAACGGGATTAAAAGTGAAACTTCTGCACAGGAATTGCCTACAACTTCAGACCAAGATACAGTAACAATTGAAGAAGAGCTTGAATCAGTGGAGGGTGGCCAGGATATTGATGATATCTTGAACTCGCTAAAAAGCTTACTGAGTTCCGTAGAAAAGCTCCAAAAAGTCCGCCAAGAAGTGGGCGACATCAAGCCCTTGATTGGGCGGATGCTCGACGGGGAACTAGTTAGTGGTGAAGAACTTGAGCAACTCAAAACAGGTGTGAGTAGTCTTTTTCGCCTTGTTCGCGCTCATAGCGATCATCAAGCAGCTTTGGCTAAAGCGCAACCTGCTAGAAACTTGTTAGATCAAGTACTCAAAGAGCGTAAAGCTAATTGAATTGGGGACTGGGGATTGGCAAGAGGATGGGGAGACAAGTCTGAGCTAGGGCTTCCGAAGAACAGAACTTCTCCTAAGGGAGACGCTACCAACGGAAGAGGCAAAGAATTTTAAACCAAGCATTGTTGACTTAACAGACTACCATACCCCATACCTCATGCCCTATTTTCAGGTAAGTTTTCTATCTGACAGCTAAAAAGTTCTGAAAGATCGCGGTAAGCTAGTTGGAATTAAAGCTGATTATGTCAGTAAATTGTTAAATTAGCTGCTCAGTTTTTCAGGGTGAAATTTGCAATGACTGTAAATCTGAAGTCTTTAGAAAACTCAATGGATCTAGCGGTTGATTTAAAAACCGGTGCTAATCCTCAAAAAAACCGCTACATTCCCTTACATCATCGACGTATTATTTGTATCTTTCCCAAATACAGCCGCTCATTTGGCACATTTCACTACGCCTACCCACTCATGGGTAATGTCCGGGCTTTTATGCCACCCCAAGGTATTTTAATTGTGGCTGCTTACTTGCCTCAAGAATGGGAAGTCCGGTTTATTGATGAGAATGTCAAATCGGCAACGAAGGCTGATTACCAATGGGCTGATGTGGTAATTGTCAGTGGAATGCATATCCAAAAGCCACAGATAAATGAAATTAATGAACTTGCCCATCGAGCTGGCAAAATCACAGTTATCGGTGGTCCTTCTGTATCTGGTTGCCCAGAATATTATCCAGAATTTGATATTTTACACTTGGGCGAATTGGGAGATGCAACCGATCGCCTGATCGAGTATCTAGACCAAAATTCGCTTCGTCCCCAAGCACAAATTCGCTTTGAAACCAAAGAACGTTTGCCTCTGACGGAGTTTCCCACACCAGCTTATCATTTATTGAATATTAATGATTATTTCCTAGCAAACGTGCAGTTTTCTAGTGGTTGCCCTTATCGTTGCGAGTTTTGTGATATTCCAGAACTCTATGGACGCAATCCCCGGATGAAAACGCCAGAGCAAGTTGTCGCTGAGTTAGATGCAATGCGGCAATCGGGCAATTTGGGAGCAGTGTATTTTGTTGATGATAACTTTGTTGGCGATCGCCGCGCTGCCATGAAGTTGCTTCCCCACCTGATTGACTGGCAAAAGCGCAATGGCTACCCGATTCAATTTGCCTGTGAAGCAACCCTCAACCTCGCTCAAAGTCCAAAACTCCTGGAAATGATGCGCGAAGCCTATTTCTGCACCATCTTTTGCGGCATCGAAACACCAGAACCAGAAGCTCTCCACGCTATTTCCAAAGACCAAAATCTGAGTATGCCAATTTTAAAAGCGATTCAGGTTTTAAATAGCTATGGTATGGAAGTCGTATCGGGGATCATCATCGGCTTAGATACAGATACACCAGAAACAGGCGATCGCATTCTCGAATTTATTCGGGCGTCCCAAATTCCAATGTTGACAATTAACCTACTTCATGCATTACCGAGAACTCCTTTATGGCGCAGATTAGAAGCAGAAGGACGACTTGTATATGATGAAAGCCGGGAATCAAATGTTGAGTTTTTGATGCCTTACGAGCAAGTTGTCGAAATGTGGCGGCGCTGCATCACCACAGCTTACGAGCCGGAATTTTTATATCAGCGGTTCGCCTACAACATAGAACATACCTACCCAAACCGTATCAAAGTTCCTAACAGCCCAGCTCGGACTTCTGGGGCTAATATTCGCAAAGGTTTAACTTATTTAATCAATATTTTGCTGCGGATAGGCATATTTAGTAACTATCGCCAAACATTCTGGAAAATGGCCAAGCCAGCATTGAAAACAGGTGATATTGAAAGCTTGATTCACGTTGGGCTTGTGGGACATCATCTCATTAAGTTTGCCCAAGATTGCGCTAAAAACCAAGAATCGGCTTCGTTTTATTCCCAAAAAATCCTGACTAAAGTTCGTAGCTAGTAAGTATTTACTCTATACTTTCTCAGTGTTTGTATTTAACCACCGCTTGCACTGTTAATGCATCGCCCTACACTGTTAATTCATCGCCCTGCACTGTTAATTCATCGCCCTGCACTGTTAATGCATCGCCTTGCACTGTTAATGCATCGCCTTGCACTGTTAATGCATCGCCCTGCATTGTTAATGCATCGCCTTGCACTGTTAATGCATCGCCCTGCATTGTTAATGCATCGCCCTGCATTGTTAATGCATCACCCTGCATTAGATATCTGGGAAAAAAGAATGTAGAGACGTAGCAATGCTACGTCTTTACTGCTACGTCTCTACAACGATTTCCGATAAGTTCTAAATTCTGAATTCCCCTGTAAGACATACAGCGTTGCTACCCTAATGTATGATTTAATTCCCAGAAAATTAATGTAGAATAAAAATCTATATCTATAGACAGATGTGGTAATTATCAGTTTACAAACTTAAAGCCCACATCAAATTTGACTTTGATTTATGACGACAAAGACTTGGGATGCTCAATTTGCTTACTGGCTAGTTCGACCTCTAAAAGACAGTTGGGTAAATCCCAATCATCTCACCACAGTCCGACTTGTAACAGGACTAGCCGCTGCTATTGCATTGGCAGTTGGGGATGATATCTGGGCTAACATTGGAACAGTGCTGTTTGCTTTATCCAACTTTTTGGATCATACGGATGGCGAATTAGCCCGTTTGAGTGGAAAAAGCAGCAAATGGGGACATCAGTACGACCTTTTTAGTGATGCCATTATCCACATTCTCTTATTTATGGGCATTGGGTATGGTCTTAGGGGAGGTGAACTTGGTTCGTGGGCGTTGCTTATGGGGATAGTGTCTGGCGTGTCTGTTGCTTGCATCTTTCATTTGCGAAATGAGATGGAACAGCGTTTAGGTAAAGAGGCCATCCGTCAACCGAATTTTGCTGGCTTTGATATTGAAGATGTGCTGTATTTGTTTCCCATAGTCACCTTACTGGATGGACTACAACCATTACTAATTGCAGCTACAATTGGTGCGCCAATGTTTGCTGTGTGGGTAATTTGGCAATTTTTTGCACTCCCACAGTCTCAAGCAAATTAGGGAATGGGGCATGGGGAAGAGGACAAGGGGACAAGGAGAATTGGGGACAAGGGGAAAGACTTGTTTGCAAGTTCTCACTCAAGTCACCTTGTCCCCTTGTCCCCTTGTCTCCCCTGCTCCCTCATCTCCCCATCTCCCCACTCCCCACTCCCCACTCCCTTTTTGATTAATGAAGCTTCCAACTGAAATTTATCAAGCTATAGCAGCGGTTGAGTATCAAAAACTTCAAGCGGAGTTTCAAGCACAGAATGAATTTTTGGTGCTAGAAAACTTTCTTCCTAATTCGATTCTGAATCAGTTTTTGAGTTTGTTACCATCGCTGCAACCTGCTATCAATCGAAACTATATTCCCAATCATAAAAAAGGCGGTAGTATTAGCCGCTATAGTTTAGATAGCCTAGCGCCGATTTTTGGAGAATTTTATCAACTAAATGCCTTTTTCGAGTTTCTCAACAAAATTACGGGTGAAAAACTGCTTCCCTGTCCCGATCGCGATCCCCATACTTACGCGCTGTATTATTATACTGAGCCTGGAGATCATATCCAATATCACTACGATACATCTTACTATCGCGGCAAACGCTACACAGTGTTACTGGGTTTAGTTGACCACTCGTCAAGTAAGTTGGAATATCAACTCTACAAGGATATTCCAGATCGAGAGACAGAAACGCGATCGCTGTCCTTAACTGCTGGTACTCTAGTATTATTTAACGGTGACAACCTTTACCACAGAGTTACTCCTTTAGGCAAAAATGAACAGCGGATTGTTTTGACTTTAGAATATGTCACCGACACCCGCATGGGTATGTTAAAACGTTTTGTCTCAAATATGAAAGATGCGATCGCCTATTTTGGTTTTCGCCAAGTCTTTCGCCGTCAGGTTAACTAATGTCGCTAGACGTAAGTCAAATAGCAAGTACAAGAAAAATTTATTACCTCAGAAAGAAGCTACAAATTATTTAGTAATCCAAAATCATCTTATTGATTATATTTATAGAAATTTCTATAAATTTGGAAATGGAAAGTTTAATTGAATTTACCTTGTTTGCTCCTCGTAACCAAGGAGCAGTTTTAATTGGGTCATTTTCTGATTGGCAAGAAATACCAATGCAAAAAGATGAAGATGGTTATTTTCGCACTCAGATACAACTAAAAGACGGGGTTTATCAATATAAATTTCGCGTTCAAACCAAAAGTCCCAATTTTGCACCTGATGAATGGATAGATATTATTGATCCCAAGGCAACAGATGTTAATGAAACAGAAAAACACGCTAGAGTGCGAATTAAAGATGGGCAACGTATAGTTGATACTTATATTTGGCAAAACGACGAAATACCCTTGCCTGATAATCGAAAATTAATCATATATGAAATGCACGTTGCCGATTTCACAGGTGACGAGATTGACCCTGATAAACGAGGTAAATATTTAGGAGTAATTGCCAAGTTAGATTATCTGTGTAAATTGGGAATTAATGCAATTGAACTGATGCCAGTCAATGAGTACCCAGGTAACTATAGCTGGGGCTATAAAGTACGCCACTACTTTGCTACAGAATCTAGTTACGGTTCCACAGAAGATTTAAAACAATTAATAGACGAGTGTCATGCTAGAGGCATTCGCGTTTTTATAGATGCAATTTATAATCATACAGACGAAGAATGTCCATTAATGTTGATTGACCGGAATTATTGGTACTACGAACACAAGCATTATCCAGAAGACCCGGCTAATTATTGGGGACCAGAGTTCAACTATGATAATTACGACGAAAAATTAAATGTGAAGCCTGCATGGAAATACATCGGTGATGTAGTGCAATTTTGGATTCAAGAATATCACATTGATGGAATTCGCTTTGATGCGGTGCGCCAATTAGCTAACTTTGAATTTCTCGACTGGCTGGCTAAGCAAACGAAAAACCATGCTGCGCCCAAGGAATTTTATAATATAGCCGAACACATTCCGGATACAAACACTGTAGTCAAACCAGATGGGCCACTGGATGCTTGTTGGCATGAAAGTTTTCGCTACTTTCTAGTTCCATATATTTGTGGAAAATCACTTGAATTAAAACAATTAAAAGAGATTTTAGACCCCAGAAAGCAGGGTTATGCAAGTGCTGTTAATGTAATAAATTATTTGGCAACACACGATCGCCAACGTCTATTGCGAGAATTAGGTGATACAGGTATCTTTGACACAGAGGCATTTAAGCGAGCAAAGTTAGCAGCAGTCATGCTAATGACAGCGATGGGTATACCAATGCTGTGGATGGGAGAAGAGTTTGGCGAATACCAGCAAAAAAGCGAAAGTGTGACTCAACCACAGAAAATTGCTTGGTCTTTGTTGAAAAGCGATCGTAATCATGATTTATTTAATTGCTATAAAAAACTTATTGCTCTACGCCAGCAAAATCTAGCACTGCAAAGTGACAATATCGAATTTTTATACGAAAACGCAAACGATCGGGTGCTAGCTTACAGACGCTGGGATCAACAAAATTCTCATATCGTCGTTGTGGTAAATTTTTCTACTCTAAATCTAACTAGGTACGAAATTCCAAACTTTCCAATTGCTGAGTATTGGCGAGATTGGTTAGGTAACTATGAAGTGGAAACTCAAGAAGATGTTCTAGTTACTGACTTACCAAGCTACACCGCCAAGATATTTGTTTACCAGTAGTCTCAGTTGCAAGCAAATAAAAGCCCTCTGATAAAACAGGGGCTTTTGGCAGATATGGTTAGCTAAGGGGACAAAAACAACAGAACTAATGCAAACACTTGGTAATTTGATGTGGATGCAATAGGTTGCTATGTAAGTAAATAGTATCAGACGACTATCAAATCAGATACTCATATGCATCACATGTGCAACACATTAGACCTGTTGCAAAAAGCACTTTTGCAACAGGGGGGAAAAGGGTAAAGGTTAAAGGGGAAGGGAACAATACAGAACTTTTTCCCCTTTCCCCCGCCCCTTATCCCCAGAGGGGGCCCCACCTTCCCCTTTTCCCCAAAACCCGACAAGTATTGACTACATTGGTGTCAACTTTAGCAAAAGCCTTTGAAAATCCCGTAAGCTTGGGGTTTAAATAAACCTTAAAAGACCTGAAATACCTTTACTCCTAGCACTGCTCGAAGAACATACTTAATATTTTTTATAAAAACTTCATGAAATCTTTTTATTTGTGATAGAAGTATTTTATATGTTGAGTAATTTGTACTATAAAATAATACCTAAGCAATTCCATATATTATCTAAATATATTGGCAAAAGTAGTAAGTTTATTAAAACTCATTCTGCGACAAGACAGTACTTTTACCTAAAATACTTATATTTAATTTAAGGCAACCTAAATTATACTGTGATAATTACTATTTATAGTTTCAGTAAAAACATATATAGGTTGTAATTTATGGCTTAACTTTAAACGGAATATGGCGGTGCTTCAGCATGAAATAGTTGTAGTGAACTCTCATCTTAGAAAAAGATTGGAAGCGAAATATATGCTAACAAACCTTTATTTTAAGATCGATAAAATTTGATACTCCTCTAGTAAGGCTTGAATAGGACTGAAAACTCTATGGAAAAACAATTATCACGTAACAGGTTTGCTTCACCATCTTTGTTACGCTTTTTAATTATCATCCTAATAGTAATAGGCGTGTGTTTTCGCTTCGTTAATCTTGATAAAAAAATGTATTGGGGTGATGAAGTTTTCAGCTCATTACGCATATCCGGATATACGCGTTCAGAAGTTGATAAAAATTTACTTGATGGTCATTTGGTAACGGTAGAAGATTTGCATCAATACCAGTATCCTAATCCTCAAAAAAACACAACTGATGTAATTAAAGGCATAGTTTTAGAAGACTCGCAGATTTTGCCGTTACACGTTTTGATGACCCGATTTTGGTTACAGTGCTTTGGCAGTTCTGTAGCAGTGACGAGAAGTTTTTCCGCATTTATTAGTTTGTTTACCTTTCCTTGTATTTATTGGTTATGCAAAGAATTATTTGAGTCTTCACAAATAGGGTGGATGGCGATGGGGTTGGTAGCCGTTTCACCTGTCCACGTCATATACGCACAAGAAGCACGAGCATACAGTCTATGGATAGTAGCAATTTTAATATCTAGCGCAGCACTGCTGCGAGCTAGACGCTTGCAAACAAAAGTTAGTTGGTGCATTTATGCAGCAACATTACCGCTGGGGTTTTATAGTCATATACTTTTTTGTTTTGTTGCTCTTGCACAGGTAATTTATGTAGTTGCAATCGAACGTTTACGATTGACTAAAACTTTGATTTCTTTCCTGCTTTCATTCGTTGCAGGGGCGATTACTTTTGCACCTTGGCTTTGGATTATTATCACCCATCCTCAGCCAGAAGCAGTAGCTTGGGCAAATATTAAACAAACATTCTTGTCTTCATCTGTCAGGTGGTCTGGGATTATTAGTCGTTCATTTCTTGATTTAGGCGTTAGTCCTAGCGACTCAATAAAAATTCAGATCGCTTTATTACCTTTAATTTTAATTGTTTTAATTTTAATAATTTATTCCATTTATTTTCTCTGTCGAAGAACTTCTAAAGAAGTTTGGTTATTTGTCTTAACGTTGATTGGCTCTGTAGGGCTTCCCCTGCTGATAGCGGATTTTGTCTTTCAAAAGCGATACGCTAATACTCGATATACACTTCCCTGCATTTTAGGTATTCAGTTAGCTTGTGCTTACCTATTGACTACTAAAATCACATCTAATTATCTTAAAAATTGGCAAAGAAAGCTGTGGTCACTGGTCATAATCATGGTAGTAATCAGTGGAATATCATCTTGTATTATCAGTTCTCAAGCCACTATGTGGTGGAACAAATTTCCGGAAAAATTCCAAGATTATCCTAAATCTGCTAGCATTATTAATCAAACTGATAAACCACTTGTAATTACTGACGATACGATAATTGCATTACTAATTTATCATCTAGTCGATCCAAAAGTGAAATTCCAAATTGTAGCTCCAGATCGTTTACCAGAGGTGAGTAGCGGTTTCAGTGACGTATTCTTGTTCTATCCTTCTAAGTTTTTAGAAGCTGGAATTGACAAAGTTTATAACTCAAAGTTACAGCAGATAAACAAGTTACTTTGGAAGGTAACAAAATCGAGCTAAACCTAAGAGGATGTTTGAAAAGTATTTTTCATAACATCAAAACCTCGGAAACCTAACCCCCCTAGCCCCCCTTCCCTACGAGGGAATGGGGGTTTCAAAGCCTCTCTCCGCTTGCCTAACGGCGGGCTAACGCCAACGGGGAGAGGAATGAAAGCGGGGTTTATAGTGTACTTTACGACTTTTCAAACATCCTCTAAGAATAGGTGAGCATCTGGCGATTGGCAAGTTTAAGAGGCTATTTATAAAGTAAACATAAAATTCTTGTAGTGGACTGACACGACTAAAATGATGCAATAGATTTTTGAGGTCTTGATAGAAAACAAGGTTTTTGATTTTTGCTAATGCACTATTTTAGCTGTGTCAGTCCAGTAGTGGACTGACACAGCTAAAATAGTGCAATAGATATGCCAAGATGAGGACTCGAAAGTGGGAAGAGGTCGCCGAGATAAAGTCCATCTGACGGTAGAACAGAGAGAAAAACTCGA
>NZ_JACJRQ010000035.1 GCF_014697355.1 Nostoc calcicola FACHB-3891
TCGAGTTTTTCTCTCTGTTCTACCGTCAGATGGACTTTATCTCGGCGACCTCTTCCCACTTTCGAGTCCTCATCTTGGCATATCTATTGCACTATTTTAGCTGTGTCAGTCCAGTAGGGTGTGTTACGGCTTTAGCCTAACGCACCCCACATAACACGATGCGTTAGGCGCTCATGTCATATTGAAATATGCGCCTAACACAACACCAGTTGCTTCTCCCATTAGGTAACAAACTGTTTGAAAAAAGTTAACCTGAATAAATAAATTGTCATCACACTAAAAAATACAACAAAAAATCCTTCAATTATAAAGATTGTACTCAAAGGAGTTCCCAACAATCCTGCATCTGTGCCAACTTTATAATGACTAATTAACAAAAAGAACAAGTATTGCCAGTATTTATGTAATGAAAATAAACCAAGAGAGTATTTAGATAATTGTTGTACTAATAAATTCTCTTTCATTTCTTTTCGGGAATGAACATAGGTGAAAATAGTCATGGCTCCACAAACAATAGCAATTCGTCCATAAATATTTGAGTAATAGCCAGAACTACGCAAATATATGTCATGGAATGAAAAAAATATAAATGCAATTAAGTAGTAAAACTTAAAGCCTAATATTTTCTCAGGAAAATTAGCTAAGTAAAAAGCTATGGGAACATAAATCACAAAATTTATTAGCCAATGATAGGGAATACTAAAATTTAGTAAACAACAAGCTTCAAAATAAAATAAACAAAATAGCACTATTATAGAAGAGATTATTCTTCTTAAAGAATCTGATTTTATGAATTGATATATAAAAGCAAAAATCTTCAAACAAATTAAATTAAATAGAAAATAGAAAACTGAATCTCCAACAAATGGTAAGCTTGGCTCTAAACCTATAATGAGTTGCCATGAGAAATCAGGAATTTCTCTCCTAGCTATCAGAAAAAATATATTCTGAACAACCACCCAAAATAAATAAATTTTCATCAACTTAGCAAGTCTTTTTTTGAAATATTTTATCTCACTAGACTTTTGAAAAAATAAGTAGAGAGAAACAATATAAAAAATCGGAACGGCTGTTAAAGATAATTGCAGTTCCAAATCTCTGATAATTTTAGCAATCATTAACAGAGTAATCTGGGTAGAATCATCAATGATAAATTGAAATGGTCGCAAATGCCAGATAAAAACAAAAGTAATGCTTAATGCTTTTAATGTGTCCAAACTATTACTTCTTTCTCCGATCATAGCTATTTCTTTATTAATTGACTTTCTAGAAGCTTTTCAAAGCTACCCAAACAATCTAGTGTCTGTTTCAAAGATAAATTTGCTTTAGGCTTGAGCCTAAAATCTCTACAAATAATCGTTGAGTGAACAGTATTGAGCTATATAGTTCCCTAAAATTCTGTTAAATTAACACTATTGCGGGAAAATAACGGCTTTTACATAAACCGTCATCAATCCTGCGGGACTCCTATTTGATTTTTGAAAAAACGACTTATACCCTTTCACTTTAAGGTTGATACAAATACCTTGGTAGGGGCGCACAGCTATGCGCCCCTACGTTGATAGAAAATGATAGTCTTTTATATTTCAAAACGGTAGAAAAATTAACGTCCTCTACAGTACCCTGCGGGAAGGCGCTTTGCGTCTACGATTTTCCGTTACCTGTGCGTAAGTCCTGTTAATGTCATTGACTACAAAAGTTTAAAATATGCTGGGCAGTGATTTGTGGTTGTTCTAAGTGAGGTAAGTGCCCACAATCTTGAATCCAAACGAGAGTACTTTGTGGAATTGCCCTTTTAAATCTCGTGGCATCCTTAGTACCTAAAATTTTATCGGAATCGCCCCATAAAATTAGTGTCTGTTGCCCTATTTGTGATAATATTTTAAATCTAAAAGCACTATAACCACCACTTTTGGTGAAAGTAATCAAAGCTTGATGCCAACTCGGCATTTGTAGGTGTAATGCCCCGCAATATAGAGCATCCAAAGAAGCAAGACTTTGATTTTTATATCCAATGCGGGAAACGCGATCGCGCACCTTCATATTACTCAAAAACTGAGTTGCTAAATAATCCAACGGGGGAAACATTAATTTACTTAATGGTGAACCACCCGCCAAACCAGCACTATCAATTAACACCAGCTTATTGACAACTTCTGGGTAAGTCAGCGCCAAATCAATCGCCGTCGCACCCCCCATTGAAGCCCCCACCAAAATTACAGGTTGGTTAATCAGGCTTTTCCAAAAATAATAAAGATGGGTTTTAATTGCAGTTGGGCTATAAGCAATTCCTGAGAGTCTATCTGTAAACCCAAAACCCAACAAATCCACTGCCCATGTTTCATTATTCCCAGCAAGCAATGGCAAAAGCCTACGAAATTCTAATACAGAACTATCAAAGCCGTGAATTAATAAAATAGGAGTTCTACCACTCCCTTCCTTGACATAGGTTGTGGTAATTGCTTGATTAGTTAAAGGCGTAGCGATCGCAGTTGTCTGAATACTCCGAGCTAGTGCGATCGAGGCTGGTTCTGTCAGTTGCCCAACTGCTGTAGGAAGAAAATTCGGAAACATAAATTTCAGTTTATCGTACTAGCTCACTTCTACCATCACTGTTTTTGTCAAACCACACAATTACACAAAGTAATATTCGTAATATTCTCCAGTCTTACTTGTAATATAGAAACATCATAGAGCCGCCATCAAAACATTCTAATTCCTAACTCCTAACTCCTAACTCCCCACTCCCCACTCCCCACTCCCAACTCCCCCAACCCCCCATTAAAGAAAGTTTTCCAAAATGTCAAAATTGGGACTAAACCCACGTACAATTAATATCGCCTATCCCTTAATCCAGGAGCTGATGCCATGCCAATGGCGGTTGGCGTAATTGAAACTTTAGGTTTTCCTAGTGTCTTAGCCGCAGCAGATGCAATGGTGAAATCTGCCGCAGTTACGTTGGTTTATTATGGTCTAGCCGAGAGTGGTCGCTTTGTAGTCGCCGTCCGGGGACAAGTTGCTGAAGTAAAAAGAGCTGTTGAAGAAGGTATTAATGCTGGAGAGCAAGTAAAGGCCGAAACAGTAATCACCCATTACATAGTTCCCAATCCCCCGGAAAATGTCGAAACTATATTACCAATCCATTTCACCGAAGAATCAGAACCTTTCCGTATGTTCTAAGCAATTTCGCCATTAAAATCTGTAGCGAAGCTTCGTACAATTAATTTGTTGCGCCACATATCGTTTATTCATACAGGAGATTACTAATGTCACTACAAGCAGTTGGAGCGCTGGAAACTAAAGGTTTTCCTGCTGTGTTAGCAGCAGCAGATGCTATGGTAAAAGCTGGACGAGTCACTCTGGTTGGTTACATCCGAGTCGGTAGCGCTCGTTTTACAGTTAATATTCGTGGTGATGTTTCTGAGGTCAAAACAGCTATGGCTGCTGGTGTTGAAGCCGCAGAAAATGTTTATGGTGGTACTCTCGAATCTTGGGTGATTATTCCTCGTCCCCATGAAAACGTTGAAGCTGTTCTGCCAATTGCTTACACAGAAGCAGTCCAACAATATCGGGAATCTGTAGAAAACCCCATTGTTAGATCGTCCAACGGGCGATAGAATCAACCCTTTTTCTGAATTCAAAATCACTCCCTGTTGTTTTGCCTTTTGCCGTTGGCGGAGTCATTGCCCTAGACCAACGGCTTATACTTGTTTATAATTCAAGCGTCTTTGGCTTTGCTAAAAAATCAAAACGAACAATCCCTATATTTATCTTTACTATCTAGAATAGCGATCCATTAAAACACAGCGGATTTGAAGGTAGGTGAAGTACACAACCTAACTCTGTAGTCTGGGGTAAAGCCTGTTTTACTTCCTAAGTTTGATCGGCAGAAGTTATCAAATATGCTCTATGTTTTCGATGGCAGCATTCAGTATGCCCCATCGACATCAAAGCAAAAACAATTATCAAACAGAATAGAGGCGTCAGTCGTCAGAATGGGCTAAACCTTAGCTATCCGCTAACAGCAATGTTTTCTAACCGAAAAAGCGGATAGCGCAACGTAAAGCCTTCTCTTCTCTACGAGACGCTTTCAGCGAACGAGAGGCAACGCCTTCTCTTTCAGAGACGCTAACGCGAACGGCATGGCAACTCTTAGAGACGCACTCGCGTTCGCTTAGAGCGAGTCTGCGATAGCGCAGCTAAGCCGAGTCTTCTCCCAAAGGGAGACGCCAAGGGCGATAGCGCAGCGTAAAGCCTTCGGCATAGCTTCGCTTAGGGAACTCCAAAAAATAAATTATTCCAATTTGTGGACTCAACGGGACTGTTCTTTCCCCCTGCCCCCTGCCCCCTGCCCCCTGCCTTCACAGTGATGGAATATTTTTTTAGTTGGAAGTCCCTTAGAGCGAGTCATCGAGCGTCACGAGCATCGCGTCAAGATTGCTGAATTCTGAATTCTGAATTCTGCATTCTTCTTCAATGGATATTAGTCAAAGCACCAATTAGCTTGATCAATATATTTGCGGTATTGAAATTTTAATCTTTATTATTAGCTGCTAATTACAATGTATACACGTAATGACTATTTTATAGTTAAAAGTAAAACCAAGTATTTAACTAAGTAAAGCGTTGCCGAGAGTTGAAACTTATACGGGTGAAATAACGTCTAATGTTGAGTTAAATTATATTCGTTCCTTGGCTAGGTTCCGAAAGCTCAGATTTCCCCAACCCATCTTTTGTAATGGTGTATTATCCTCACTACTCTAGCTAGATTTCTGTTATCAGTTAAAAAACATAACTTAACAAAAAGTTTAAATTAACAGAATTGACGGAAATGCCTGATAGATATTGGTTTGGGGCACTTTGAATTTCCAAGGAAAGCATCAATATAGAAAATTCTGCATAAAGTTAGTCAATTTAGACGTAATAAAAGTGGAATCACTGAGATGTTTTCATGAATTTCATGAAATCTGGGGCGGCTGCCAGTTAAACAAACTAGGTTAGATGGAATGAATGGGGGTTGTGATGCAAACTTCAAAATTGAGTTTCGAGGAGCGCAATCTCGCTATGACAAAGGATTTGGAAAAACTGGCTCTAGATTGGCAAAAGCGCTTGGCTGTAGAATGTCCAGAACAAACTGAAGCTACTCGGCGAAGTATTACTCTGTGGCTGCTTGGATCTGACTCAAAACGGTTCGATCTGTTTAACCCCAAAGAATTTGAGATTGCCAAGCAAGCAATGGAATATCGCTGGAGGATTTTACGTCAACGCTACTTAGGGTTAGGGCGAGAACGTGCTTATCGCAACTTGATAACCCGACTGGGGAGTTTAGCAACATTACGGAATAAAATTCAGACATGGGTTGCCCTTAGCCGCGATCGCCAGCGCAGTGTCATCGATGTGTTGCAAGAAGTATTACAAGAATTACTGCAAAACGACACTTACATGCAACAGCAAATGGCTGACATTGCCAAATATACAAGCGATCGGCGATTAGCCGATGCTTTGCTGTTTGCCAGCACAGAAGAATATTGTTTGCGCCCAGTACGCAATCAACCCCTATTGGCTTACCGTTTTGTCAATTACTTGCGTCGTACTCAACGTGGCGGCTTAACCCAAGTACCAAGCCGTGATTTGATTAGATTAGTCTCAGAAGAAGTTCTCACAGACGACAGCGACAATCGAGTTAACTTAGTCGATAGTCAGGCGATCGCAGAATATCAGGAAGCACAACAACTAGAAGAACAACAGGCGCTACGTCAGTCGGTACAAAGAGAATTTGAAAATTATTTACAAGAAAATCTGGGAATCGAAGCAGTAGAGTGGCTAAGATTGTATCTCCAAGGTAAATCCCAAGAAGAAATTGCCAAAAGACTGAATAAACCAACTAAGGAAGTATACCGACTGCGAGAAAAAATTAGTTACCACGCTGTGCGCGTCTTTGCCCTCAAAGGTAAACCAGAACTCGTAGACAGTTGGCTCTCAATTTCCTTAGAAGAACATAACTTAGGGCTAACACAAAACCAATGGCAGCAACTTTATGAAATGCTCACTCCTCTGGCGCGGCAGATCCTAGATTTACGGAGAGCAGGTAAATCAATAGAAGAAATAGCCCAACAATTAAAACTCAAAACCCATCAAGTGCTAGGCGAATGGACAAAAGTCTATCTTGCAGCCCAAGCTTTAAGAACCCAGGAGTGAAGACGCGGGGACGCGGGGACGCGGGGACACGGGGATGAGGGGGATGAGGGAGCAGGGGAGGCAGGGGGAGATGAAAAAGTGAGGGAGAAATAACCAATGCCCCATGCCCCATGCCCAATTCCCAGTATTTTCCCTAATCCTTTACCGAAAATTTATCTGCTACTTACGTCTACTTAAGTAATAGATAATTGAATTTTTAACAATCAAACAAAGTATCTTTATTAACTACCCACTAAACTAGAGGGAAAATATTATATAAGCAATCACCGAGTAATCAAATCTATGTTGTCTTCAGAGGGCGAACTCACAAATACCACAGTCAATGGGCAACAGGTGCGAACAGCTACACAAAGTAAGTGGGAGCAAGAAGGCGAACGCGAGCAAATATTCCAGCTAATGGATAGTTTTTTGTCCTTTGAAGCTTGTCTTTACCATCAAATTTTGCCCTTTGGCTTAAAAGATAAAAAGCTCTTGCTAGGTATGGTTCATCCACAAGACACTGAGGCACTAGATTATGTTAGTCGCATTGCGTCTTATATGAATTGCACACTGATAACTGAGGCGATCGCAGCTGATGCTCACCGCAGAATATTATCAGCCTACCTCAACTACAAGAATAAATCCCAACTAGATACTCAAGAAGGGCACGAGCAAATAACAGTTACCATTGCTGACAGGTTTATTGCCTCTGGTGAAACTTACTCTGAATCACAGCACTTACCAACATTCATAGGATCTGAGACATCCTCTAATGAGCATTCTTGGCAGCAGGTAGATTTGCCACTCCCAAATCTAGATAATCCCTCTCAAATTACTACCTTCTTTACTTCGGGAAATACTGTGCATCAAGGAGACATTTCCGAAGCTGCACCAACAGAAAATTTACTGATTTTGCCAGTGGAAGTTCCCGAACAATTTAGTCCTGTGGAAGTGCTGGCAACACTACCACCCAAGAGATTATTAGAAGAATTACTAGGGCGAATTTTGGCAGGAGGAATTGGTCGGCTATATCTAGAAAGACAACCTTACGAAGGCAGAATACTATGGAGTAACAATGGAGTATTACAGTCTGTATTAGACAAACTGCCGCTCTCTGTTTTCCAAGGAGTACTTAATGAATTAAAGCGGTTTGCTTCCCTACCTATCACCAAAGTTGCAGAACCAAAACAGGTAGAGAAAGAATGTTTGTATCAAAAAAACCGTTTGTTATTACGCTTGCGAGTGATGCCAGGAATCTATGGCGAAGAAGCTACACTCCAAGTCTTGCGCGGAGCAGCGTTAAAGTTTTATCAGCAACAACAACTGACGCGTTTAAGCCGCGATGCCTTAGGAATTTCTCAGCAACTAAGTTTCAAGTTGCATGAACTACAAGAACGCCTTTTTCTCAATCGCGGCCTTGACTCTCAGCAATTAGAGGCTTTAGTTACCCTGAATCAACTAGTCAAAAGTTTAGACCAACAGATCAAAAAACTAGCACTCGACAGCAATCCACCAACAAACAGCAAATCATAGGTGTATCAGTGAAACCGCTGATTTCGATCGCAATACATAATTGTTATGTTGTAATCGAACTCTGAACCGATCGATCTCAAAAAGTCAGAAAAAATAAATATAAATCTTGCGTCCGTATGAATACGTAAGATGATGATTAAAATAAACTTATACTAGCCAAGTTAATTTTCCGTTCTTGAATCCATATTCTTGCAAATATTTCATGCACACAGAGGTTTTTAGTGAACTTTTCCCCTTGATGAGTACAGCCAACCCCCAGACTTTGGAATGGCTGCTCAACGTTGCAATTGAACATGAATACCCGGCTGGGCGAGCTGTTGTCATGGAAGATGCTTGGGGTAATGCCGTTTATCTGGTAGTTTCTGGTTGGGTGAAAGTCCGACGTACCGTCGGGGAAGATTCAGTAGCTCTGGCAATTTTTGGTCGTGGGGATTTTTTTGGAGAAATGGCAATTTTGGATGAATCTCCCCGCTCAACCGATGTTATTGCCCTTTCACCAGTGAAATTACTTAGTATCTCCAGAGAGCGTTTTATTCAAATATTGTTTAAAGACCCGCAATTACATCACCGCATGTTGCAATTGATGGTGCGGCGATTACGGCAAATTAACCTGCGCTTGCAAATGCGGTCTTCACCACCAGCGGTCAAACTCGCTCATACCTTAGTGACTTTAGGCGAAAGCTATGGTCAAGAATCAAATCAGGGAAGAGAAATTTTTAACATTCCCTTTAAAGATTTAGCAGAAGTGACAGAAATCGGCGTTGAAGAAACGACCAAAATCATGGAAAAGTTGCATGAAAAAGGGTGGATTAACATTGATAACGCCAACAACATTACTTATCTTTTAAACTTCAAACAGCTGATGAACTTGGCTGGTAAAGTGTAATCGCTTTGTTTATTACCTTCAGCACTACTGAAAACTGATTCATATTTGCTAAAACTCCGGCTACACCACAGATAAAAAGTGGCAGCCGCTCAATTAGTTTTCCTTCGATGGCTTGCAGCCTTGGGGCACACGGTTAATATGCTTGCCGGGAGTAAATTCGTTTTCTACCCCGCAAAGCAAGAATCCCCCAGCTTCTAGCCGTGGGGAGTATCAAAAACTATCAGCTTAGTTTAATTCTGAAGGCGAAGCTACCATCCTAAAAACATACTCCCATATCAAGGAGTGGAAATAAATATTTATCCGAATCTCCCGCTGACGTAATCTCTGGTATCTTCCTGCTTAGGATTATTGAATATTACTTCTGTGGAATCAAACTCTACCATATAGCCGTTACGACCTCCTGACTCAGTAGTCCGGACATTAAAGAAGGCTGTTTTATCAGAAACCCGCGCTGCTTGCTGCATGTTATGGGTAACGATGACAATGGTATATTGCTCTTTGAGCTCGTGAATCAGTTCTTCAACTCGCAGGGTAGAGATGGGATCGAGGGCGGAGCAAGGTTCATCCATTAATATAACTTCAGGTTGGACTGCGATCGCTCTAGCAATACATAATCGTTGCTGTTGTCCCCCTGATAAGGATGAGCCACTTTGCCTGAGTTTATCCTTGACTTCATCCCACAAAGCTGCTTGGCGTAGACTTCTTTCTACTAATTCATCCATATTACCTTTGTAGCCATTGATTTTGGCTCCAAAAGCTATATTGTCATAAATTGATTTCGGAAATGGGTTTGGTCTTTGAAACACCATTCCAATTCTCCGACGTACCTCTACAGGATCGATGTCCGGAGCATACAAGTTTTTATCGTAAAAAAGTATTTTACCTTCTGCCCGAAATGACTCAATCAAGTCATTAAGCCGGTTATAGCATCGCAGCAGTGTACTTTTACCACAACCAGAAGGACCGATAAAGGCTGTCACCTTATTTTTCGGTATATCTAGCCAGATATTCTGCAAGGCTAAAAACTTGCCGTAATAGATATTGAGGTTTTCTGTGCGTAAAACAGTTTCAGTGTTATTAGCTGTGCTAATGTTACTAGCCATAAATTCAGTGTGGTATTTGTTTTACCGGTGATAATCTGCTCTGTAGGTGCTATTTCACTAGGCTTTTTTGCGAGTTGCCCAGCGAGCGATGATACTTGTGATCAAAACCATCAATACCAAAATTAATGACGCTGCCCAAGCTAGTGATTGCCAATTTTTAAACGGAGAAATGGCATACTTGTAAACTAAAACAGCTAGGGAAGCTGTGGGTTGGAATAAGCCATCAGGCCAAAAATTGGAAAACAAAGCGGTAAACAGTAAGGGTGCGGTTTCTCCAGATGCTCTGGCGATCGCTAGCGTTGCTCCAGTTACAATTGCTGGTAAGGCTGCTGGTAAAACTACTTGTGTTACCGTTTGAAAGTTAGTTGCTCCTAACCCTACAGATGCTTGTCGCAAATCTTGTGATACTAACTGTAAGGCTTCATCAGTGGTTCGCACAATAATTGGCAACATTAAAATTGCCAGTGCTACTCCTCCACCAAGAGCTGAATATGAGCCTAAGTTAAACTTTACTAGTGTTAAAACTACAATTCCATAGGCAAATACCCCAGCAATAATTGAGGGAACTCCACTGAGGACGTTAGCCGCAAAACGTACCCATCTTGCTACTTGAGCGGAACTAAATTCTGTGATATATATCGCCGCTAAAATACCAAATGGGATACTAATCACGGCAGCAATTCCTACCATTAATAGTGTGCCCAAAATTGCATTACCAAAGCCCCCTCCTTTTTGTAAAGCTTTGGGTGGCAGTTCAAAAAAGAGACTGGGACTCAAACTGCTAAAACCTTGAATAATGACGTAAGAAAGCACTGCTAGCAAAGGCACAAGTGCCAATATGCCGCAGATAAATGCTATTACAGTCATTACAGTATTAAACAGTGTTCTTTGAGACATGGGAGAGCGAGTTAAACTGCGCTCTGGAAAACTAGAAGTCATAATTCAACCCAAAACCACGCTACACTCGTTTGACTCGAATAACGATCAACTCTGCCAGGATATTGACAGCCAAAGTCAAAAAGAATAGAACTAAAGCAGCGTACATTAAAGCCGCAACTTGCAAACCGCTAGCTTCAGAAAATTGATTTGCTAGCAAAGAAGAAATTGTATTCGCTGGTGCCAAGAGAGAGATACTAATATTGTTGGAGTTCCCAATCAACATCGTTACAGCCATTGTTTCTCCCATTGCCCGACCCAGTGCTAACATCACAGCACTAACTATGCCCGAAAAAGCTGCTGGAATCAGAACTTGCAAAATCGTTTCCCAACGCGTTGCTCCTAGTCCTACCGCAGCTTGGCGCAAACTGGGGGGGATAGAAATCAAGGCATCGCGCGATAAAGCGGTGATAATTGGCAAAGTCATAATTGCTAATATGACTCCTGCTGGTAACATTCCTGGCCCTGTGGGAGAGGTGCTAAAAAATGGCAACCAACCAAAATAACTATTCAGCCATTTTCCGAAGTTGGTTAAAATGGGCACTAAAACAAAAATACCCCACACGCCATAGACAACACTGGGAATAGCTGCCAGCAGTTCTACAGCGAAAACCAGTACCAGCTTCACTTTTGCAGGCAGGAAATCCTCGCTCAGTACGATAGCCGTCCCAACCCCAATTGGTACAGCTATTAACAGACCGATAAAAGAACTCAAGAGAGTTCCATAAACTTGAGGTAGCACTCCGTAGTTATCATTAACTGGGTTCCAAGTGGTGTTAGCTAAAAAACCAGCACCATACTTTTGGATAGCAGGCCAAGCAGCAATAGCAACCTGTAACCCAATCCATAATCAAGTTGCAGCAACCCCAAATGCGAAAACACGAGTCAGCCAAATAAAACTCCGATCTAGAGACTTTTCTACATCAGAGCGATTTTTGATTGCTGATGACAGACTTGGAGAATTTGTAGTCATGAATACCGACTGTTACAATTAAATCAGAGAAAAATGTGGGAGGCAACCAGATTGGTAAATTTGTCGCCTCATGATTTTTTGAAACTAAGACATCGAATGCCTATAGAACCACAAGTCTAGCAAGCAGTGCATCAATTACTGAATTAAGGATGTCTGATGCTTTGTCTATTCGCTGACTTGTTTGTGGCTATTTGCTAGCACTAGCACCACTACCAACAGCGATTTTATACTCTGGACTGATTTGGTCAGCGGCAGCAGCTACCTTTGCAATCACATTTTGGGGTAGAGGAACATAGCCTAACTCCGCAGCATTCTTCTGACCCTCAGTTAAAGCGTATTCGATCGCAGCTTCTATAGCCTTAGCTTTTGCCGCATCGGGATATTTCTGATAAGCCAAAAGCCAAGTGTAGGTGACAATAGGATAGGAATCAGCTCCTTCGGGGTCGGAAATAAAGGCGCGGAGGTTTGATGGTAGAGTTACTGACTCTAAAGTTTTAGAGGCTGACTCTTCAGTAGGTACAATAAATTTACCGCCTTTGTTTTCCAAAGCAGCAAATTTGAGACTATTTTGCTTGGCATAGCCGTACTCTACATAACCAACAGAGCCTTGAGTTTGTTGAATTTGGGCAGTAACACCCTCATTCCCCTTAGCACCGACTCCCGTAGGCCAGTTAACAGTTTTACCTTCACCAATTTTGCTCTTCCATTCTGGGCTAATAGCACTGAGGTGTTTTGTGAATACACCAGTGGTACCGCTACCATCAGAACGATAAACAACTGTGATTGGTTGTTGGGGAAGCTTGACACCTGGGTTAGCCTTGGCAATTTGCGCGTCATCCCAAGATTTGATTTTGCCTAATAAAATATCAGCGTAAACAGCCCGTGGTAGCTTGAGTTCGGCAACATCTGGTAAGTTATAAGCCAGCACGATGCTCCCAGCTGTCATGGGTAGTAAAATAACACCCTTATCCGCTGGCACCTTTTTGATTTCTTCATCCTTCATGGCAACATCGCTAGCACCAAAATCTACAGTGCCTTTGATAAATTGCTCAACTCCGGCACCACTACCAACTGATGCATAGTCAACTTGCAGATTTGGATATTTTTTGTTCAAATCTGTGAACCATGTATCATAAAGTGGTGCTGGGAAAGATGCACCAGCCCCTGTTAACTTTACGTTTCCACCAAGGTCTAGTTTGGCTGGGCTAGAAGCCGTAGTATCTGTAGCAGTACCAGAAGGACTATCCTTTGTGGTTGTATTATCTGAGGTTTGCTGACCGCCACAGGCAGTTAGGCTCAGACTCAGTGCTAATACTGGAATTAAACCTGTAACTTTATGACTGTTTTTTACACTAATACGTGAGAACATTGCTATCGATTTTTATTACTTTCCAGGTGAGCGCTTCTAAGATACCCCTAAAAGGTGAAGGTCTAGGTAAACAATAGGTTAACAAAGTGAAAAATGTTATGTTTTTTTAGATCGACAGCAAACACTTCCTGGAAGCTAGACTGGATAAATTTTATACTTAATTTTTGACTATATATTACAAATAATCAGATCGTGTTTTCGTTACATACCCTTACAAAACTCAATTGTTCGTGTATTTGTGTGAGTCAAATTCGGAAAAAATCTTTAATTTAAGTGTAGACTATGATATAATTACCTGCCTGATATTTTTTCTTAAGTCTTAAGACTGTTTTTGCTTTCTAGCTTCTGGTTTGCTGAAGCTAGTGAACAGAAGATTTAGACCAGAAAATTATTTTTAAGGAAAAGCAGAGTTAGAGAAAAAGTACATTGGTTACGTGTGGAAAATAGGGCAGGCGATCGCTAAAAAACTTATTCCAAGAATCACGATCTCAAAAAAGAGTTGAAAAAACAGTATAAACACTAAATCAACTGATAGTAATTTTACCACATGTGAGATCGAACGCCAGCCAGAATCACATCGCGCCTTCCTCAAGTCAATCAAATAACAGATGCCTAAGCTACAATTTGCAGAACTAAAAAATTACATACCAAAAAGACAAAATAAAATATGATACTTCTTTAAAGTGTCAGCACAGATTTCATTTCAATATTAATGTCTATACTGGTTGCTATTGGTTTTTCCTTTTGCCTTTCCCTGGTTGCCTGATAAATGTTTGCTGCTTCCAACCAATTACTATGGTCAATGATTGGCTTACTCCTGACAATGGGTGGCACTTTTCTAGAAGCTTATGGCATAACTTCACCTTGGAGTTGGAGTAAGCACGGAATTCAGACTTTTTCTTTAGGTGTCACTTTTCAAACAGGTGCAGTACTCCTGGTGGGTTGTTTAGGAGGCAAAAATGCTGGCGCACTCTCGCAAATTGCCTATTTAGTCATGGGGTTAACCTTATTACCAGTATTTGCGGATGGTGGTGGTATCGGCTATGTCAAACTATCTCAGTTTGGCTATTTGCTAGGCTTTATTCCTGGAGCTTGGATTTGTGGCTTGTTTGCCTTTAAAGCTAGACCTCGACTAGAAACCCTGGCTTTTAGTTGCATCTGTGGGTTGTTAACTCTCCACCTATGCGGTATTACTTATTTGATTATTAGCTATCTTTTTCAGTGGAAAGGCACAGAAAATCTACCTTTGATGCAAGCAATTCTTAGATATTCTTGGTTTGCACTACCAGGGCAACTAACTGTAGTCTGTGCCGTCACTGTAATAGCATATGTATTGCGTCACTTAATGTTTTATTAGTTCATTGTCATTTGTCCTTTGTACTCTCTTACAAAGTTCTGATTGCCGGAAGCCAGCGCACCCTGCGGGATCTTGCTACAGACTTTGCGCTTTGTCAAAAACTCATGACTAATGACCAATGACCAATGACCAATGACCAATGACTAATTTACCATGCGTTTAAAAAATCGCCTTTTCTGGATTGCTGCCTTCGTAGCTTTTTTCCTAGACCAAATAACAAAATACTGGGTGGTGCAAACCTTCAGCTTGGAGCAAACAGTACCACTCTTACCTGGGATATTTCACTTAACTTATGTCACTAACACTGGTGCGGCTTTTAGTCTGTTAAGTGGGAAAGTAGAATGGTTGCGCTGGTTATCTTTAGGGGTGAGTTTAGTATTGATCGGACTGGCCTTGTTTGGCCCAACATTAAATCTGTGGGATCAGCTAGGGTATGGCTTGATTTTAGGTGGAGCTATGGGCAATGGTATCGATCGCTTTGTTTTAGGTTATGTAGTTGATTTTCTAGATTTTCGCCTGATTAACTTTGCTGTATTTAATGTCGCAGATTCATTTATTAGTATCGGTATTGTTTGCCTGCTAATTGCCTCCTTCCAAAAAACACCGACTTCAACTGGCTGGCCCGATTAAAGTACATTGAGCCTGGGAACTTGGGCGATCTATTAAGCCTGGGATGATTCATCCCAGGCTATTGAGCGTTCAAACCCTTTCTCAGCCATATATGCAAAGACTCGATCTTTAGGTTTGAATCATTTAGATTTCTAACTTACACCAGCCGCTACGACTGGTGTAATACGTCAAGACCCACAGCGATCGCTAACGGCAAATTCATAGTTAGAATTATTATGCCGCAGCTTTGAATTTAGTTACCTGTGCTAGGAGTACTTGGCGAGCTAGAACCTGGAACTGAACTAGGAGAACTGGGAGTTGGTTCAGGAGCGCCAGATTCAGGAGGGGTAACGCTTCCTGGTGCTGGAGTTATATTGCTAGGAGCGCCAGGCTCAGGAGGGGTAACGCTTCCTGGTGCTGGAGTTATATTGCCAGGAGCGCCAGGCTCAGGAGGGGTAACGCTTCCTGGTGCTGGAGTTATATTGCTAGGAGCGCCAGGCTCAGGAGGGGTAACGCTTCCTGGTGCTGGAGTTATATTGCTAGGAGCGCCAGGCTCAGGAGGAGTAATGCTTCCTGGTGCTGGAGTTGTGTTTGTGTTATCAGGAGCGCCAGATTCGGGAGGAGTAACGCTTCCTGGTGTGGTTGTGCTATCAGGAGTGGTGGTTTCTGCTGGGACTGTAGTGCTACCAGGAGCAGTCGGCGTGACTGCTGTACCACCAGCACAGCGGGAGTTAAGAGGGAAATACTCGCACAGAATTTTCATCCCTTCTGGCGACATCTTGATTTCCGTTGGTGAACTAGTGGAGGAGTCGCTACTGGATTGGGCTATGGGGGATTTACTGGATTGGGCAACAGCAATATTAGTGGTAAGTGCCAAAGATAGGGCTGTACCAATCAGGGTCAGAGATTTTCCCATCATTCTGAAATTAACCTCAACGGAACACTCGCACCATTAAAACAGACAATAAGATTTAGAAAATCTTCCTAAAAGAGGATATTTAGGTTTGTTTCAAAATATGTTGATATGTAAAATTAGTAAAAATTAAATATGTTGTTTATCAAAATATAGTGTCCAAAAATACAAGTTTATGAATACTGTTTGTAGTTATTTAAATCGCAAAAGTCCATTAAATAAGCATTGGAGAGTGGATAAACGAAATAATATGTTGATAAAAAAGCAATAAAAATCACAATTTATTTTTAGTTGTGTAATATATTTAGGTATAAAATGCATCTAAAAACTCATCTAGCCAACTTATGCTTTGGCTTATGAGTAAAATGATGAAAGATTAACATCTAAGTTGTAGTTCGCCCGATTCTTCACCCAAAAGTGTGATGTGAATAGCCGATGAGTTCTCCCCAACCCCCTCACAAGCCACAAACGTTACTAGGTCAGCTGACTCAAGCAGTACACACGATTCAAGCTAGAGTCGATTTTTCCAAGTTGGCGCTCAAGCCTAATGCCAAAGTACCGGAACTCTGGGTGCAGGATGCGGGGGCGGATAAAGCAGAGGTATATCCACTGTTGGGCGATCGCTATATCCTGGGTCGTAGCTCCAAATCCTGCGATATCGTCATCCGTAACCCCGTTGTCAGCCAAATTCACCTGTCGCTATCGCGCAATTCTACCCAGCGCACACCAGTTTTCGTCATCAAAGATGAAAACTCCACCAATGGCATCTATCGCGGCAAGCGTCGTCTCAATTCCCTGGAATTGCGTCACGGCGATATTCTCACCTTGGGACCGCCAGAACTGGCCGCTTCTGTGCGATTGCAATACGTCGATCCGCCACCTTGGTATATCAAAGCTGCAACTTGGACAGGTTATGGCATCGGCGGTGTCAGCGCCCTGTTCGCCCTAGTAATTGGTGTGGAATGGTTGAAATTTTCAGTCAGACCCCTGCCCACAACTACACGCGCCCCAGTAGTTGTTTATGCCCGTGATGGCACTACACCCCTGAGAGAGCCTCGCACTACCTCTCACGTAGACATGAAGCGATTAGAGGAATTTGGCCCTTATTTACCTGCTGCCGCGGTCGCTTCCGAAGATAGCCGTTATTATTGGCATTTTGGGGTTGACCCGTTGGGAATCCTGCGAGCCGTGCTGATTAATAGCCGTAGCGGAGATGTGCAGCAAGGAGCCAGCACCATTACCCAACAAGTTGCCCGCAGTTTGTTCCGCGATTATGTAGGCAGACAGGACACCCTGGGACGTAAATTGCGGGAGGCAGTTGTCGCGCTGAAGCTAGAAACCTTTTACAGCAAAGATGAAATTTTGCTGATGTACTTAAATCGAGTTTTTTTGGGGGCGGATACTTCTGGGTTTGAGGATGCAGCCAAGTATTACTTTGAAAAGCCAGCTAAAGATTTAAGTTTGGCCGAAGCAGCAACATTAGTGGGAATTTTACCAGCCCCCAACGCTTTCGATTTTTGTGGGGATGGGCCAAATAAGCTAGAAACCGCTGAATACCGCAATCGCGTAATTAAACGGTTGCTGGAGATGGGCAAAATCAAACCAGAGGACGCGAACCGAGCCAGACGTTCCACCGTTCAAGTTAGTCCAAAAGTTTGCGAACAGCAAGCCAAAACCATCGCTCCTTACTTTTACAATTACGTTTTCTCCGAGTTGGAATCAATTTTGGGGGAGGGAGCAGCAAGAGAAGGAAACTATATTATTGAAACCAGGCTCGATCCAGCCATCCAAAGCCAAGCAGAAGCCGCATTGCGTAATTCAGTAAATAGCAGTGGTGGAACTTTTAACTTTTCTCAAGGGGCAGTGGTCACCCTTGACTCCAGTACTGGTAGTATCTTGGCAATGGTAGGGGGAACTGATTACAAAAAAAGTCAGTTCAATCGTGCAACTCAAGCTAAAAGACAACCAGGTTCCACCTTCAAAATCTTTGCTTACACCGCCGCTATCCAACAGGGGATTCCAGAATCAAAAAGTTATTCTTGCGCTCCTTTGACTTGGCAAGGCTTTACTTACAAACCCTGTCGTGCTGGTGCAGATACTAGTTTTGATATTGCCACTGGGCTGGCTCTTTCGGAAAATCCCATCGCTTTGCGAGTTGCCAGAGAAGTTGGGCTGGATAAAGTGGTGGCTATGGCTCAGCGTTTGGGGGTAAAGTCCTCCCTCGATCCAGTTCCTGGATTGGTACTAGGTCAAAGCGTGGTCAATGTTTTGGAAATGACTGGTGCTTTTGGTGCCATTGGCAATCGCGGAGTGTGGAATCCTCCCCATGCTATTAGTCGGATTTTAGATAGCGGGGATTGCAGCGATCGCAACGATCTCAAAACTTGCCGTGTAATCTACTCCTTTGACCAAGATCCAGACGCCAACAAACGAGTATTGCAAAATGGTGTCGCTGATGAAATGACTAGCTTAATGCGCGGTGTAGTTACCAGAGGCACTGGTCGTAGTGCTGCCATTGGACTAGGGGAAGCTGGTAAAACAGGCACCACTGATAAAAACGTCGATCTATGGTTCATAGGTTTTATTCCCAGTCGGCGGCTTGTAACTGGCGTTTGGTTGGGAAACGACAACAATTCCCCTACATCTGGTAGCAGCGCTCAAGCAGCTCAGTTGTGGGGAAACTATATGCGGCGAATTACAAGGTGATGGTTAAGAGTTAGGAGTTAGGAATTAAGAGTTAGGAGTTAGGAATTAAGAGTTAGGAGTTAGGAATTAAGAGTTAGGAATTAAGAATTTCTCATAACTCCTAACTCCTCACTCCTAACTCCTCACTTCTAACTCCTCACTCCTAACTCCTCACTCCTCACTCCTCACTCCTCACTCCTAACTCCTCACTCCTAACTCCTCACTTACTACTGCTGATATCCCTGCCAAGGAGTGATTTCCAATTTGCCACTAGGTTTGAATATCACTTGAAAGTGGGCAAGAGGTTCTTTGTTATTGGGGGCTGCTACATTAGAACCGTAGATAGCATTGAACATTTGGGGAAGAGGTGTTTCCCGGAAATAGTCAAAGGCTACTTGGTTAAGTGGTTCATAGTCAGCAATTACACCATCTTTGTTCACCGCTACTCGATATTTTAAATCTCGGTTAAAGGTGGGGGCGCCACTCCAAGCTTGACGAACTGTATTATAAAGTTTTTCATTTAAACCTTTGACTATATTAGAGTCAGTAATTTTTGCACCTACCACCTCTGGCGTTTTCGCATATCCTCGCCACGGGCTGACTTGTAGAACACCGCCTGTAGTAAACACTACTCGAAATTGGGCGATGGGTTCATTGGAAATGGGAGCGCGGTTAGCTGGATTGTAAAGTAGGTTAGGCAGAGGAGTTTGCCCGACTCCTTGATTTGCTTCTTGATTCACCGCTTTATAACCAACGATCGCTCCATCCGCAGCTACACCTAAACGATAGATCAAATCCTGTTGCAATCCTGAGCGATTAGTCCAAGCTGGATGAATTTGATTATACACTTGGCGATTTAATGCACGCAGTTGGGATGGATCGGTAATTTCTGGAACTGTACTTAAAAGTGCTTCTAAATCTTTAACTGCTGGTTTGGTAGTAGCCGCAGGTGTTGGTGTGGGAGTTGCAGCAGCTATGGGTGTTGGAGCTGATGTGGGAGTTGGAGCCGCTGATGCTGAAGGAGTGAGGCTCTTGGTTGTCGAGGTAGTTTGCTCATCTGGCTTGGGCTGCGGTGGACGCATTTGCGGAGGTGGAATCAAGTTAAAAGCGATCGCTGCTACTGCTAAACTTGATACTCCCACAGCAGCGGGAACTGCCTGCCTGATTAGAGCTTGACTAGCACCGCCATAGCGTCTGGTAACTGGTTGGAGTTCTAGGGAAAGTTCTGGCAAAGTTTGGGTATCAGCAAAAAACTGATCTACTGCTTCCACCAAATCAAACAACTGCACCGTACTCAAATCAATTTCAAGAGGCGGACGCTTAGAGTGGCTTGTCCCAGACTCGAAACCATCTGGTGCGCCTTCTGAATGCACAATTAATCGGTGTCGGTTGCTATTAATTTTCTGAAACTCTACTAGCTCAGATTCATGATTGTGGGCTTGCGGGTTGGGTACATTACTTAAAAATTCTTGGGCATAGCCACTAACCCCCCTCACCAAACTTTCAAAAAACTCCCGCCCTCCAGTTAGAGGTTGATTATATCCAGATAAATAACATTCTGCATTTACCAATATTGATAATTCCGGGCGCAGTTCTTGGAAGTGTGCAGCCCTAGTGACATCACTTAACCCTTCTAAAAGCAGTGTACAATTGGGTAAACTGTACTTACGTTGAATATTCATTCCACTTCACCGTCAAAAAGACTAATCCAAAACCGCTGCATTCCAGCGGTACCAGTACAAAATAATAATTGCCCTAACAAATTGATAGCTAGCTCATCTAATTTTTCATCAGAATTCAATGCTAGTACACCAGAACGTCGAGCATTCATCCGGCTCTTAAAATGCGCTCTAAACCGCTCTAAGTAATTAGATAGCCGCAAATTCTGTTCTAGGGGAATCTGCTTTTCTTCCATTTGTTGACATATCATTAATAGCTGACGAATAACAACAGTTAAACGGCGCGCTATGTAACAAGCAATAACTACCAAAGCTTTCGCTTCCATAATAGTTAGTGGGCGGCGGATGTGCGCTCTGCGTAGCGGATTAGAGCTACGCATCCGCCATAAATTCACCCGATCTTTGACAATTCCTTTAAGATCCAACTCTTGAGCAAAAGCCAGGATTGCTTCAGAACCACCAAGCTCTAAAGCTTCAATAGCCAGTAATATGAGGTCAATTTGCAACCGGGTTCTTCGAGGACATGTTTGTCCGGCGATCGCAGGATCTGGTAAAGTGTCCAGAATCATCGGCAGTGAATCTTGAGTTGGACTTTTCAACGGCGTTAAACTTGCGGAAACATTCATTCTATAAATACCTTGTGCGCTTCTGACAGACTAGGTAAAACAAATTTAAGATAAGTAGCCAAGACTTGAACATTAGACTTGTGGCAGCAGTCATGACTACCTGATATATACATTACTTAACTGTTTCTACTCAAAGGATTCCCTATATTGACTTCAAAAATTTAAAACATAACTTAATTCACCTCATTTATTAGTGCTATACCTTTTCTAGCTTGATTTAGATTCTACTTATCGTCAATCAAGGTCAAGCTTTAGCCTCCATGCCCAGCGTATGACATTATAGTGTACGATTTTTCAGGTATCTGGAATTGGGCATTGGGCATTAAGCATTGGGCAGGGGAAAAGGTTAAAGGGAAAAGGAATAAATATAATCTTTCCCCTTTTCCCCTTACCCCTTTCCCTTTCCCCTTGTCCTCTTCCTATGCCCTATTCCCCATACCCCAATCTCCATTCCCTTAACCCCATCTTATGGATTTGAAGTCTCTGATTCGTGACATCCCAGATTTCCCCAAACCTGGAATTTTATTTCGGGATATTACTACCTTACTGCGCGAGCCAGAGGGATTGCGCTATACTATTGACTTTTTAACACAAAAATGCATAGAAGCTGAAATGACAGTGGATTACGTCATTGGTATGGAATCCAGGGGATTCATTTTTGGCTCGCCTGTGGCTTATAAACTCGGAGCTGGTTTTATTCCCGTCCGCAAAAAAGGTAAATTACCATCAGCAGTTCACTCAATTGAGTATCAACTAGAGTATGGTACAGATTGCCTAGAAGTCCATCAAGATGCTTTATACGAAGGTAGCCGAGTTTTGATTGTGGACGATTTGATTGCCACTGGTGGAACTGCGAGTGCAACAGCAAACTTGGTGCAGAAGATTGGCTGCGAACTAGTAGGGTTTGGGTTTATTATCGAACTACGAGATTTAGAAGGGCGCAGACATTTACCAAATGTGCCGATTATTTCTTTGGTTGAATATTAATGTCATTAGTCAGTTGTCATTGGTCATTTGTCATTAGTTATTCGCCGCGTCCCCCACTCCCTCTGCTCCCCTGCTTCTTTGGTCAGTGGCCGTGAAGGATGGGAGCAGCTGACAACCAACGACTAACAAAATGTTATGACATCTACAGCAAAAATTTCTTTAGCAACGGGTTGGGATTGGCTGATTAGGCTAGTCACAAGTGAAACTTTTATATACGTAATGAAGCGGCTGTTGCAGGCATTGCTGACTTTGTTTTTAGCGTCGGCGCTATCGTTTTTGGTTATGCAACTCGCTCCGGGAGATTTTGTCACTCAATTAGAAGCAGATCCCAAAAAATCTAGAGAGCAAATTAAGGCCTTACGGGAATTTTGGGGCTTAAATAAGTCCTGGGTGGAACAATTTTGGCTTTGGTTGTGGAATATTGTCTCGAAAGGCGATTTTGGTCCGAGTTTTTCTTATAAACGCTCAGTAGTATCGCTGTTGTGGGAACGAGTACCAGCAACCTTGCTGTTAGCGATCGCTTCTTTGATTGTAACCTGGGCGATCGCCATTCCCTTGGGCATCATCGCTGCCATCAAGCAAAATCGTTGGTCTGACCGCGTTTTACAAGTCATTAGTTACGCTGGACAAGGATTTCCCAGTTTCATCACCGTTTTAGTGCTGCTTTTCTTCGCTCAAATCACCTCGCCGTTGTTCCCGGTAGGTGGTATGACTAGCATCAATCACTCAGAACTAAATTGGTTTGGCAAAATCCTCGATGTTGGCTGGCATATGATTTTACCCACCATCGCCCTCTCAATTACTAGTTTTGCTGGTTTACAGCGCATCACTCGCGGCGAATTATTAGATGTTCTGCGTCAAGATTACATCCAAACAGCTCGTGCTAAGGGACTACCGGAAAATCGGGTAATATATGTTCATGCTCTCCGCAACGCCATAAACCCTCTAATTACTCTATTGGGCTTCGAGTTAGCTAGTTTATTAAGCGGTGCATTCATAGCCGAACAATTCTTCAACTGGCCTGGTTTAGGAAGATTGACTTTACAAGCTGTAATGTCTCAAGATTTATATTTAGTCATGGCCAGTTTAGTGATGAGTGCAGTTTTGCTAATTATTGGTAACTTAATTGCTGACTTAATGCTCAAAGTTGCAGATCCACGTATTCGTTTAGAAAATCTGAATTAGTCATTAGTCATTTGTTATTCTCCGCGTCCCCGCGTCCCCCATTCCCCCCTCCCCACTCCCCCCTCCCCCTCCATGTTGTCCGAAGTCTATTACCTGGTGCGTTCAAAAAGTGATGGTCGTTACCTGACAGCTCGCCCCAATGCTGAAGCATCAGGTTATCTGTTATTGTTTCGGGAAAACTTTGATGCTCTTAGTTATCTCAACACCCATGCAGGAGAGGTGGCAAATCGTTTTGCGATAGAATCAATTGCTGGTACACAGTTAGGAAGTTTGCTCAAACGCTGGGGTTTTATTGGTGTGGGCATTGTCACTGACCCGTTATTACCCAAAATCGAGTTTTTACAACATAATTGAAAACTAATTTGCTTCTGCTGTGTCAGCTAAATAAGGAGGCGATCGCACAAGTAAAATTAGGCAGTATCGGTGAATTTAGTTCGTCACCATTGAACAACGTCGCAACTAACTTTAAAGCCCCTTGTTCGCGTCGATAAACTTCCACTTGTTGCTTGTGCCAGTCCACAATCCAATATTCTCTCACTCCCCGTGAAGAGTAGAGCTTCAGTTTCAGTTCCCTATCCCGCTTTTCGTTCTCACTACCAACAGATAGCACCTCTACCACTAGTTCTGGCGCACCAGTCAAATGCCCCGCCTCGTCTAAAAGTAATGGCAATCTCTCATTACTAACCCAGACAACATCAGGAATCACATTATCATTCTCGCCAAAAATTACTCCTGGAGCCGTCACAACTTCTCCCAGACCATTAGTCTGTGACCAATTATCTAGCGAGGTACTAATTCTCACACAAGTTTTTTGATGTTTCCAGTGAGGCGCTCTGGTCACAAACAATTCTCCGTCAATAATTTCATACCGATTGCCGTTATCTGGAAATAATTCTAAGTCGGCAGTAGTCCAGCGCACTCTCTCAGATATTGGCTGGTTCATAAATTATTATTTGTAAGGTATTTATCTATTTTAGCTAGATGGGGCATGGGGCATGGGGAGATGAGGGAGATGAGGGAGATGAGGGAGAATAACTCCCAACTCCTAACTCCTAACTCCTAACTCCCCACTCCCTCAATCCTCTACACCACTACCTTCTCTTTTTCTAAGATCAACTTAGAACGCTTCACCTGTTCAGGAATCGCTACTGGATAATCTCCTGTAAAACAGGCAGAACAAAAACTATTAGTGTCTTCTCCTGTGGCTGTTAGCATTCCCTCCCAACTCAGATAAGCAAGACTATCCACTTCCAGTTGCTTGGCAATTTCTTCTACTGATTTAGTAGCAGCAATTAGCTGATCTTGAGAATCAGTGTCGATGCCATAGAAACAAGGATGAGTCACTGGCGGAGAAGAAATTCGCATATGTACTTCTACTGCACCCGCCTCACGCAAAGTTTTAACTAATTTCCGGCTGGTAGTGCCGCGCACAATTGAGTCATCTACGATGATCGCTCTTTTACCAACCAGCACATCTTTGAGAGGGTTGAGTTTCATCTTCAGGCCTGACTCGCGCATGGTTTGGGTTGGTTGAATAAAGGTTCGCCCCACGTACCGATTTTTAATCAGCCCTTCCATGTAGAGGACACCAGAAGCTTGGGAAAATCCAATGGCAGCAGGGATGCCAGAATCAGGAACACCAAAGACAATATCGGCATCTACAGCAGATTCTTTAGCTAGTTGCCTCCCTAATCGCATCCGGTAGCTGTACAGACTCTCGTTGTGCATGATGCTATCGGGGCGGGCAAAGTAAATCATCTCGAAGATACACAATTTTCGCTGGGGCTGTTGACTCCAGTGATAGGAAGCCAAACCTTCTTCGGTAATCCAAACTAATTCACCTGGTTCTACATCCCGCAGGTATTCGGCTCCAATGATGTCTAAACCACAGGTTTCCGAAGCCAAAACGTAACGGATGGGATTACCTGGCAAAGTACCGATGACTAAGGGACGAATGCCATTGGGGTCGCGCACGCCCATAACGCCAACAGGAGTACCAATAACTAAACTAAAGGCTCCTTGACAACGCTGAAACGCCTCAATTGCACCTTCTAGCCAATCTGCACCTGCATCGATCGCTTGGGCGATCGCAAAAGCGATCATTTCTGAGTCTGTTGTCGTGATTAGGTTGTATTTGTTCTCCAGCAACTCTTGGCGCAATTGCACTGTATTGACTAAATTACCATTATGTGCTAAGGCTACCGAACCTAAGCGAGTTTCAATGACAGCAGGTTGAGCGTTAACTCTGCGGCTAGAACCTGTAGTGGAATAACGAGTGTGACCAACAGCAAGGTTACCAGGTAACTGTTCCAAGATCGATTCGTTGAAGACTTGAGACACTAAGCCCATATCTTTGTGGAGGTGGACTTTCGTACCCTCAAAGGTAGCAATACCAGCTGATTCTTGACCCCGATGCTGGAGGGCATACAATCCAAAGTAGCTTAGTTTAGCAACGTTTTCTCCTGGTGCGTAAATACCGAAAACACCGCAAGCTTCTTCTGGCTTGTCGGGATGATTTTCATAACTATCGATTGGGTTGTTGGTCTGGTCGGGGTATTCATCCGAAGTGACAGAATGAATAGAAGTCATGCTAGCTTTGCTCCTGGTGGGGGGTCAATCAATTTTGGATTTGAAATTTGCGATAGCGAAGCGTTACTGAGTCCGCGATAGCGCAGCGTTAGCGAGTATTCGAGCGTCGCGTCTTTTGGATTGACCGCACCCCAAAAGGAATGCGGCTTGAAAATTTAAGATTTGTTTAACCTGCTATTGACGGATGATACATTCAGTAGAAAAAGTACTCTTAATCCAAAATCTAAAATTTGGTAGTCCATTCACTGGGATTATGTCGATAGATAGTCGCAGAGTTCTTAATAAATCTTTAACCATCCATTAAAACAGTACCGTAATTTTGTTCACAAAGGTTAATAATTTGTAAGTTAAGAGTGAGGAGTTAGGAGTTAGGAGTTACGAGTTAGGCTTTTTACTCTTAACTCCTAACTCTCAACTCCTCACTTTTTCAACTAGGGGTAGTGGTGTGGATGGCGAGACGCCTAACGATCGCCTGGGAATAACGATCGCTCATATGTTCAATATTAACTTTGATTAAGGCTTGATTGTCAGTGGTTAAAACCCCCAAACCCGCCTCGAAATTACCGACTATACCCAGTTTTTGCCACTCTTTACCCAAATGTTCCTGTAAGTATGATTCCCAAATTTCTTGTTGTTCTGGTGCTATGGACACTAAAATTCTGCTGCCACCTTCGGCAAAAAGTACCTCATCGAGCCGTTGTGACTGGTTTGATGCTATTTCTAAATTGATTTGGGCACCAAGATTGCCAGCAATGCAACATTCTGCTATGGCGATCGCGATTCCTCCCTCAGCACAATCGTGGGCTGAATGTACCCAACCATTACGAATTCCATCACGACAAACTTTTTGTACGCGACGTTCCAAGTCAAAATCTACCCGTGGCGGTTTTCCAGCAACAGTACCGTGGATGCTAGCTAAATACTCGGATGCTCCCAAGGTGAGTTGGGATGCTAGAGGCAATCCCAGAAGATAAATCACATCGCCTGCTGCTTGCCAACCTTGACCACAAATTTTCGTGATATCGGGAATCAACCCCACCATACCCACAACAGGAGTCGGATAAATTGGTTGGGGAGTCCCTTGGGAATCAAGAGTTTCATTGTACAAAGAGACATTTCCACCTGTAACTGGTGTTGCCAGTTCTCGGCAACCTTCTGCTAAACCGCGACAAGCTTCTGCTAATTGCCAGTAGCCAATTGGTTTTTCTGGAGAGCCAAAATTGAGGTTATCCGTCACCGCCAGAGGTTCTGCGCCCACACAACTAAGATTGCGTGCAGCTTCTGCCACCACTGCCTTAGCTCCTTCATAGGGATCGAGATAAACGTAACGAGAATTGCAATCAACTGTAGCTGCAACTGCCGATTTTGGATTTTGGATTTTGGATTTTGGATTAGGCATTTCTTCTAGTGGACGCAAACGGATTACAGCGGCATCTGCACCACCTGGTAAAATTACTGTGTTGTTTTGTACCTGATGGTCGTACTGACGATATACCCAGCTTTTAGAAGCGATCGTGGGTGTATCAAGCAAAGTTAAGAGAATATCATTCCAACTTTGCAGGCGCCCTTGGAGTTCGATTCCAGCAATTGTACAACTAGGCAAAGAATTACCAGTCCACTCCCAAGCTTGACGGGCATATTCTGGTGGTTCTGCCAACAAGTCCCGTTGATAAAGCGGGGTATTCTCCGCCAAAGCCTCAGCGGGAATTTCTGCTGCTACTTCACCTTGGTAGAGAATCCGCACAATCGCTTCACCAATCACTGTACCGGCAACAACAGCATGAAGTCCCCAGCGGTGAAAAATATCGATTAACTCTTGCTCGCGCCCCTTGTGGGCAACAAACAACATCCGTTCTTGAGATTCCGAGAGCAAATATTCATAGGGAACCATTCCTAGCTCCCGCACGGGAATTTTGTCTAAATCCAGTTCAATTCCCACACCGCCTTTTGCCGCCATCTCGGAAGTCGAACAGGTGATTCCGGCTGCTCCCATATCTTGGGCGGCGACAACTGCACCTGTTTTAAAAGCTTCCAAACAAGCTTCAATTAACGATTTTTCCAAAAACGGGTCGCCTACTTGCACAGCAGGGCGATCGTCCATTGATTTATCGGTCAATTCTGCACTGGCAAAACTCGCGCCTCCCATGCCATCGCGCCCAGTGGTGGAACCGACATATAACACAGGGTTTCCCAAACCAGATGCCCCAGATTTGACGATTTCTGGCGTTTCCATCAACCCCAGGGCCATAACGTTCACGAGGGGATTACCAGAGTAAGCAGGATCAAAGTAAACTTCACCGCCAACGGTGGGTACTCCCACACAGTTACCATAATGAGAGATTCCTGATACTACACCAGTGAATAACCTCTGGGTTTTGGCATCTTCTAAGGAACCAAAGCGCAGCGAGTTTAAGAGGGCAATGGGACGCGCACCCATTGTAAAGATATCCCTGAGAATACCTCCTACTCCCGTTGCCGCTCCCTGAAAGGGTTCGACAGCTGAGGGGTGATTGTGGGATTCTATCTTAAAGGCCAGTTGCAGTCCGTCACCCAAATCTACAACACCAGCATTTTCACCAGGCCCCACCAGAATGCGATCGCCTTCCGTAGGAAACTGTTTGAGTAAAGGTCGAGAATTTTTGTAACAGCAATGCTCTGACCACATTACCCCAAACATTCCCAGTTCGGCTTTGTTGGGATGACGCCCTAAACGACGGACAATTTCTGCGTATTCTTCTGGCTTGATACCTTCAGCGGCGATTTCTTCAGCTGAAAAAGCTGGTTTTGAGGTTGCAGTCATGGAACTAATGCACTCTGGGGGACAGAGAATTATTCTATCGATTTACTTGCCTTGTAGATGCAGTTCCAGAAATGCGGATAATTCTTCTTTGGATATTTCCCTCTGAACTACTTGAATCACCAAGTTGTAAGCTTGCTCTTGGGATAAGTTCAAGCTGTAGCCGTTTAAGGTTATGAAGGTATCCATAACCGCAAATGCCGTGCGCTTGTTGCCATCAATAAACGGATGGTTCATCGCTAAATGGTACAGGTATGCTGCTGCTTGCTCACCAATTGTCCGATGAAGAAGTTCGCCGCCAAAGGTGGCTTGAGGTTGTGCCAGTGCTGAATCTAGCAAACCTTCGTCTCTGACACCTGATGTTCCACCAAAGCTGTTTATCTCATCTTGATGAATGTCTAAGACTTGAGAAATAGAAAGAAATCTAGGAGTCTGCAAGGCGACGGTAAACCTCCTGCCATTTCTGTTTAGAAGCTAAGTAAGCCTGCCATACTTCTTCATCTGAAGCAATTTGATTGGAGGCAGTATTTTCTAATTTATGTTTATTTTGTTCAATTTCGCGGAAATATTGGGCAAAATCAGGAATATTTAGTAACAGTTTCTCAGTTGCTTCGCTTTCTTGTGTTTTTTGCAGATAAGCAAGAATTGCAACTGCTACTCGCAACTTCTCAGGAGGAAGTTGACGCAAACGGCTTTCAGCTTCTGATAAATAAGTACTCTGCTTTTGTTCTGTTGTCATCGTTATCCCAAGCTAAGTTTGTTGCAAGACGTTGTGAATCAGTTCTGCTGCTAACTCTAGCTTATCGCGCTGAGTGAGGGCTTCTAGGTCAACAGTAATTAGAGACCTAACGCTGCTTGGGGTAGGCAAGGGTTCCCCACAAGCGTGAAGTACACCTGTAAGGGCACGGCAGTGCCGTGCCCTTAGACCTTTCTATATGATGTTGTACTGCATCTTAATGGGAACCGCTGTAGCACAAGACGCTTGTGCAAACTTTCTTACATAGGACTTACGCAAAAATAGCTAACTTCGCTTAATTTATCGAACCGCCTTCTCTACGAGAGGCTTTCGCCAACGCGCTTCGCGTCTCGAAGAGAAGAACGCCAAGAGTTCGTAGAGTTTGCGTAAGTCCTATTACAACCAAACTTGTTATTGGGATGGAGTAGTATAACCCCAGAATCCGCTAACACGATCGTCCCAACCATCAGGTAGACAAGATAAAGATGCATTTTCCACCAAATGCTTTAGTTTTTCAAGATAACTTAACTTTTGAATCTCAGTGAAATTCCTAGCTCCTTAACTTGCGTAAATCTATGATCGTTCAGAGATTATTCGGGCATATACAGCTTAGCTGTAACAATCAAGTGACGACAATCACACCTATACATGATTAGGATCGTCTCATTGCGATCGCCAGCTAGGCATAATTAAGGACAACTGAACTCTAGCCGAGTCATTAATAGGGAACACACTAGTTACCGACAGCCTTTTTCAAGGACTGTCGGTTTTTTGTTATTGGGGATTGGGGATTGGGGATTGGGGACTGGGGACTGGGGATTGGTTATTAATTCTTATCCCTCACTCCCTCATCTCCCAATACTGCTCGCTTTGTGCATTTTTAACTCGGAATTGGGTTTGGGGAAAAGGTTAAAGGGTAAAGGTTAAAGGTTTTTTCTTTCCCCTTTCCCCCGCCCCTTATCCCCAGAGGGGACCCCACCTTCCCCTTTTCCCCAAAACCCGACAAGTATTGCCTCATCTCCCTCATCTTCCCCATACCCATAAAATTTCCCCACAACTGGTTGGTAACTTGACAGAGATTTAGCCACAGCCACTACCAAATGTGGGGAAGTTACGATCGAATTGGTAATCTTATGCTTATCGAGTGCTAAAACTTGACACTCACTCTAGTAGAGCAAAAGCATACTCCTAGAATCAGCACACACTTTGTATTAAGACATCGCTTGAATGATGTAATCAAAGTATGGTGCAGCTTGGATAGAATCTTCTGCACTCAGTAAGTCGAGAGCGGCTGTTTTGAGCGAATTGATAGCTTCTACCATTCCAGGTACGGGAACGCCCAATGAGTTGTACATTTCCCGCACGCCAATCAAACCAATTTTTTCAATTGGCTCTTTGTCGCCGGCAAGTACACCATAAGTAATTAGGCGTAAGTACCAACCAAAATCACGGACACATAGAGAACGTTGGCGTTCACCGTAGGCATTACCACCGGGAGAGATAAAGTCAGGGCGCTTTTGCCAAAGTTGTTTGGTTGCTTCCTGAACTATCTTTTTTTCATTTTCAGCTAGGGTCGCAGCAATGCGCGTCCGTTGTACGCCGGTTTCCAAAAAGTCTTTGATATTTTTAAGTTCGCCACTGCTGGGATAACGCAGTTCGTCGTCGGCTCTGAGAATAACTTGGCTAATTACAGTCATGATGATTGAAATCACCTTAAGTATTATCTGCTAGTTTAGCGAGTCGGAGGTACACAAGTGAAGGGGGAGTGGGGAGATGGGGAGATGGGGAGATGGGGAGGATGAGGGAGATGAGGGAGATGAGGAGGCAGGGAGCAGGGAGCAGGGGAGAAAATCTTCCCCTCTGCCCCCCGCCCCTTGCCCCCCTGCTTCTTCCCATGCCCAATGACAAATGACAAATGACAAATAACAAATGACAAATGACTAAAATAATTTGGCAACAAGGTGAATTAATTGAAGTGACAATCGCCGATCTGAGTGATACTGGCGATGGTGTGGGACGCGCTAATGAACGTGTAGTGTTTGTCCCGGATACTGTACCAGGCGATCGCGCTCTTGTCCGTTTACTACATGTTAAACCTAAATACGCCCAAGCTAAGCTCCACGAGCTATTGCAACCATCTCCCCATCGCATCCGTCCTGGCTGTATTGTGGCTGACAAATGTGGTGGTTGCCAGTGGCAGCACATTGATTATGATTACCAGCTTGTCGCTAAGCAAAATCAAGTTATCCAAGCTTTGGAGCGTATTGGGGGTTTTATCCAACCACCAGTAGATCCAGTATTGGCTGCTGCTTCTGCTTTCGGCTACCGAAATAAATCTACCTATCCTCTAGGCACATCAGCAACAGGACAAGTACAAGCAGGTTACTACCAAAAAGGTAGTCACCAATTAATTAACTTAAATCAATGTCCAGTCCAAGACGCGCGTTTAAATCCTATGCTTGCGGAAGTTAAGCAGGATATTCAACAGTTGGGTTGGCAAATTTATGACGAACGCCGTCACCTTGGGCAAATTCGCCATCTGAGTTTACGCATCGGCCGGCACACTGGGGAAATGTTGCTGACTTTGGTGGTGAAGGACTGGAATTTACCAAAAATTGAAACCCAAGCCAGGGAATGGTTAAAGCGTTATCCGCAGCTAATGGGAGTGTGCCTGAATCGCAATGGCGATCGCACAAATGCTATCTTTGGATCAGAAACCCGTTGCATCGCTGGAGTACCCCACCTGCGTGAAAGATTTGCTGGACTGGAATTTCAAGTGCGCCCAGATACATTTTTCCAAGTTTATACAGAAACAGCAGAGGCACTATTGGAGGTAATTCAGTCAGAACTCAATCTTCAAGGGCATGAATTCCTAGTTGACGCCTACTGTGGCATCGGCACTTTAACTTTGCCCCTCGCCAAACAAGTACGTCTTGCTACAGGCTTAGAAGTGCAACCAGCAGCCGTGGAACAAGCTATTTTGAATGCCCACCGCAATGAAATTAATAATGCGACGTTCCAAGTCGGCGCAGTTGAGAAATTGCTGCCAAAAATGGGCACAATACCAGAAGTCGTAATCCTCGATCCACCACGTAAAGGATGCGATCGCGCTGTCATCGATACTTTACGGCAATTGAAACCATCCCGAATCGTTTACGTCAGCTGTAAAGTAGCCACCCTCGCGCGCGATCTGAAATTACTCTGTGAAGATGGGCAATATAAGATCGCACGGGTACAACCTGCTGATTTTTTTCCCCAAACTGCTCATGTGGAAGCTGCCGCCTTTCTTGTGCTATCACATTTGGATAAGGATGCTGATTCCTTTAAAAAAACTGAAATTTCAAATTTGTAGTCTAGTGCATACTAATAATGCTAAAATCGAATTAAGCTAAAAATAGAAATTCATTTTGTTTAAAGAAATTCAAGTTGCATCGGCTCTTAAAAGTATGGATGGGATTGTGTAAATTAAAAATCGGCAAGCCCCTTAGAGTATAGCAATACTCAATAAAATTCATAGCATCTTCTTAAGTTGCTTATTCCATTATCAAATTTATTACAGCCGTTATATATCCGGACAATCCCAACTTATTTATAGAGCCAATGCTCCCTAGCATTTTCAAAATTTAGTTTTAAAGACGCAAGTTTGAAGGCAGCATGACCACCTCAATTTTTATCAGGGTGCCTGTGACACCAAACTGATGTCTAGCTAACTGAAAGCTATGGGGTTTCTCTAGTGATTACTATTTCCCTCCGTCCAGTTGGACGTTATTGGGGCACAATTAGTTTTGCCTCAACCCTCTATCTTTGTCCAATATTAGATTTATTGTTGGCAGAAATTCCAGCAAAATTACAATCAGAACTGCGTTTAGGACTTCAAGAAGCCCTAGTAAACGCAGCTAAACATGGCAATAATCTCGATCCGAGTAAAAGAGTTGTAGTGCGTTTTTCCTTAATAGATAATCAATATTGGTGGATAATTTCAGACCAGGGTAGCGGCTTTACTCCCTCAGCGATTAGTGATGAAGAACCAACTGACTATTTGCCACCAGATGAAGCAGAAAGTGGTCGTGGTCTTTGTCTTCTGCATCAAATTTTCGATCAGGTAGAGTGGAACCGCAAAGGCACAGAATTGAGGCTTTGTAAACAAATGGAAAATCGCCGGGGACTATCTCTGCGACGGTAGTTGTAGTTAGGAGTTTGGAGTTAAGAGTTAGGAGTTTGGAGTTTGGAGTTAAGAGTTTGGAGTTTGGAGTTTGGAGTTAATACTTTAAAACTTTTAACTCATCACTCCTAACTCCTAACTTTTCCCGTGACTTGGACAGGGAGGAGCAGAAATAGAACGATCTAGCCAACCAACTGCTTGTTCTAGTCTGGCTTGGGCTTCTTGTGGCTGATTGTTTAAAAGATAAACAAGAGCTGCTGCCACTTGTTCATTAGCGCGGGAATTGCGGTTAGACTTGAGGCGATGCCAATCGTCAGGAGAAATGCTCAGTCTTTGCATTAAGGCTTGGGCTAGTTCTAAAGTACTAAATTCATTCAGTTGACTGGTTTTCGGTAGCTGGGTAGATTGAGACATAATTTGAAGTCCTTTGTCAATTGTCAATTGTCATTTGTCTTTGGTCATTTGTCCTATCTTACCGAGAAGGGGGAAAGGGGAAAGGGTAAGAATTCAAAACACGGGAAAAGGTTAAAGGGTAAAGGGTAAGAATTCAAAACACGGGAAAAGGTTAAAGGGTAAAGGGATAAATTTAACCTTTCCCCCTTTCCCCTTCCCCCTTCCCCCTTCCCCCTTTCCCCTTGTCCTTTGTTTATTTACTAATGACAAATGACCAATGACAAATGACAATTGACTTTTAATCTTAGTCTACTACTTGTAAATGAAGCCGTCTCAACAATCACAACCACCAGGGGAAAATCCGGAACCAGATTTGTCACAAGAAATCGAGGAAGTAGAGCGATCGCTCTTATCCTTGAGAGAACGTTACAATCAAGTGCAGGGCGATGGTCAGCAAAAGGCTCAATTGCAGCAGCGTCAGGATCGATTAAAGCGCCACAAATCTCAGACACCGGAAATCAAAGCAGAGTTACGGCAAATCAAACAGCAGTTAGAGACGCTAGAACTCAACTTAGAAAGCCAGTTATTTTCTTGGCGTAGTCTCAAAAAACCTTTCTGGCAGGCCGTCCGCTTTGGTGGAATGGGCGTTATCATAGGCTGGATATTAAAGTCTTATGCTGGATAAGCCCAATTTTGGATTTTAAATTTTGGATTTTGGATTGGGTTAATGAGTTAACATTCTTTAATATCTTTAGTCCCTACATTGACGAAATATAACTTGCATAATATGGTAAATCGACGGATTGCAGAAATATTGCGAAGTGGTCAACCTGATGAGTCTCTCCAAGTTCAAGGTTGGGTGAGAACAAAACGTGAGTCCAAAGGATTTGCTTTTATTGAAGTTAATGACGGCTCATCGCTAGCTAATTTGCAAGTCGTCATCAATCAGGATTTGCCAGATTACGAACCTATCTTGAAAAAGCTGAATACCGGGGCTGCTGTTGAAGTGGCTGGGGTATTGGTGGCTTCTTTGGGTAAAGGACAGCGGATTGAGTTGAAAGCAGAGTCTATAACAGTCCACGGAGAAGCTGATCCCGATACATATCCCCTGCAAAAGAAGCGTCATTCCTTTGAGTTTCTGCGAACCATTGGACATTTGCGATCGCGTACTAATTCTTTTGGTGCAGTTTTTCGGGTGAGAAATGCTTGTTCGGCTGCAATTCACCAATTCTTCCAAGAAAGAGGCTTTTTGTGGGTACACACACCCATCATTACTGCTAGCGATTGTGAAGGCGCAGGTGAACTTTTTAGCGTTACTAGTTTGGATTTAAAAAATATTCCCCGCACAGAAAATCAAGCAATAGATTACAGCCAAGACTTTTTTGCTAAACCTACATATTTAACAGTTAGCGGTCAATTAGAAGCGGAAATCATGGCGATGGCGTTTAGCAACGTCTATACATTTGGTCCTACCTTCCGTGCAGAAAATTCCAACACTTCGCGTCATTTAGCAGAATTTTGGATGGTTGAGCCAGAAATGGCTTTTTGTGATTTAGAAGGCGATATGGATTTAGCTGAGGCGTTTCTGAAACACATTTTTAAATATGTGTTGGAAACTTGCTCAGAAGATATGGAATTTTTCAATCAGCGTATTGATAATACTGTGTTAGCAACAGCCGAGAATATTATTAATAATGAATTTCAACGCTTAACTTACACAGAAGCGATCGCACTTTTAGAAAAAGCCGATGTCAAATTTGAATATCCTGTGAGTTGGGGCTTAGACTTACAATCAGAACACGAACGTTACCTGGCTGAACAAAAGTTTAAAAAACCAGTAATCGTCACAGATTATCCAGCGAAAATTAAAGCTTTTTATATGCGCTTGAACGATGATGAAAAAACCGTCCGCGCAATGGATATTCTCGCGCCGAAAATTGGCGAAATTATTGGTGGTTCTCAGCGGGAAGAACGCTTAGATGTTCTAGAACGTCGCGTAGTAGCGCAAGGGTTAAACCCAGAGGAGTTATGGTGGTATCTAGATTTGCGTCGTTATGGTACTGTTCCTCACGCTGGTTTTGGTTTGGGTTTTGAAAGACTCGTACAATTCATCACCGGAATGGCAAATATTCGTGATGTGATTCCCTTTCCCCGTACACCACAAAGTGCTGAGTTTTAGAGGTTGTTTGAAAAGTGTTTTGCTGTGATTTTAAGCACGTTTAGATCCCCCCTAACCCCCCTTAAAAAGGAGGGAACTGGAATCAAAGTCCCCCTTGTTAAGGGGAGCCAGTGCGGTCTTGGGGGTTTCCCCCATGAGCAACTGGCGTGGATTTAGGGGGATCTATAACTTTTCGATACCAACAAGAGTACTTTTCAAACATCCTCTTAGTTTCAAAACAGGCGAGCATAAATCGCGTCTACACAAACCAAGTCCGTCTGAATGGACTAAGGGACTTCCAAAAAATGGGTTATCCCAAATTATTTTTACATTTGTAGGGTAGCACAGCTGTGCTACCCTACGGTGGCATGTTTTTTTAATTGGAAGTACCTAATAATAACTTTGAAACCCGCGAATGCGGGTTTTTCTTGTATAGTCGCCTATTTTCTAAGTAGTGGATCTCAATTCTCCACTATATTAATTCTGAATTCTGAATTCTGAATTCTGAATTCTTATTCAAGATTTTTGAATCTCCTGTTGTAAAACTTGAATTTGCTCAATAGATAATTCAGTAACTTCAGCAATTTGCTCTAAACTCATGCCAATTCGCAACAAATTTAAAGCTAACTTTCTTGTTGTTTCTGCTTTACCTTCTGCTTTGCCTTCTGCTTTGCCTTCTGCTTTGCCTTCTGCTTTGCCTTTAGCTTCGCCTTCTTCTAGGATTTGTTGATAAATGACTGATTCGCGCATAATCTCACTCCTGAAAATCTTGTTAATTACATTTTTATTTAACACTAGACCTGCTAGAATTCCACTGGCAGCAGCTATATTTCTTTGTAGCTGCCGATCGCTAATTGCTTCAACTGCTTTGGCTACTTGGGTTAATACCATTGTAGGATCGTTTGTCTGGCTTAGCACGGCAAAGGGTAATAAGCCTGGAGTACTCATAAATATGTCTGTTGGTTGTTCCCAGAGGCGTATTACCTCAAATTGATGATAAGTGTTGTTTAATCTAAAACTATTTTCACTGACTAATGCCGAACTTGTTTTTCTCAAATAGATTACTACTTGACGCATTTCTTTGTTAGGAAAACGGCGATAAACCCTAACCCGATAATCTAACATCCTAAATGGTATGTCTTCATCAGGATCGGTTTGAAACTCGGTATGTAAAACTAAATCATCAGATTGTAATAAGATTAATGAATCAGCGCGAATTGGTTCACTTGATAATTCAGTAGGGCTAAGTTCTGTTAATTTAATCGGTGAACCTAATAACCAAGTTGCTAAGTCGTCTTTGAAGTTTTCGGCAATGAATTTACAGATATTGTCATACATAGCAGCTTTCAGAAATGAGTATTACATATTCTTGAGAAAAATTAAATTTGTTGGTGTTGAATTTCCTCCCGTCAATCCAGCCTACTATTACTAATAAAGTGTCTGAAAATTAGAAAAAAATAACATATAGTTGATAAAATATCACATATCTGATGACTAATGTTATTGTTAATCCTCAGCATTAATAATGAGCGATACGCCATAGAAAGCCGGCAAGTTGTAGAAGTGATACCACTTGTCGTTCTCAAAACCTTGCCCCACAAACCTGAACATATTGCAGGTGTTTTTAACTATCGGGGACGTATTGTACCAGTCATAGACTTGTCTGAATTGATGAGTGGCAAACCTTGTTGTGAACACTTCAGTACTCGGATTGTATTAGTCAAATACTGGGGAAAAAATACTCCAGAAGTCACAGAACCTCATATTTTAGGTCTGATGGCGGAACAAATTGTAGAAACATTACACAAGTCTGAGTCGGAATTTGTCGATTCCAATATTCAGATAGATGCAGCACCATATTTGGGCAAGATGATTGTAGACGATCGAGGGATGATTCAGTGTCTTCGCATTGAGTACTTGTTGTCAGAAATGCAGCAAGTCAATCTCTTGCCAGAAAGTGGTCGCAATCGTGGATTTTAGATTAGTCTGAAGACTCAACAAATGGCGCAATTTGTGATAGAAGCTTTAATAAAAAGCAAAATTGGTTTAGATGCAAATTCTATTGGTGCTGATGCGATCGCTAGTGTGATTTCTCAACGCATGGTAGATTGCGGTATAGCGGATATTGCTAACTATCTGGGAAAATTACAGGCATCTAGCGAAGAATGGGAAGCACTGATTGATAGCGTAATTGTTCCAGAAACTTGGTTTTTTCGAGAACCAGAGTCTTTGACGTTTCTGAAGCATTATGTATTATCTGAGTGGTTACCAAGAAATCCTCAAGGTGTACTGCGGGTTTTGAGTCTGCCGTGTTCTACTGGTGAAGAACCATATTCCATTGCGATCGCTTTATTGGAAGCAGGATTAAATCCTACAAATATTCACATCGATGCTGTTGATATTAGCAAAAAGTGTCTGCTAAAAGCCCAACGAGCAATCTACCATCAATACTCATTTCGAGGCAATACCCAATTATTTCAACAGCGCTATTTTCAACCGACTGAGCCAGGATACCACCTCTGCAAACAAGTCAGAAGCATGGTAAATTTTCTCCACGGTAACTTATTAGATAGCAATTTGTTACTGGGTACAGCGCCCTATGATATTGTCTTTTGCCGTAACCTTTTGATTTACTTCGATCGACCCACCAAAATACACACTATTAAAGTACTGGAAAAGTTACTGTTCCCAGGAGGTTTGTTGTTTGTTGGTCACGCAGAAACTGGTTTGCTGCTGAACTCATGTTTTGTTTCTGTGCGTCAGCCTTTAGCATTTGCATATCATAAAGCAGTTGCATCTGGTGTTGGAATTAAAGAAAGCGATACCTGGGGCGGGCTTTGCGGCAAAACTACTGTTAACAATCGTCCTCTAAGCGATCGCAAACCATACCTCACAAATATAAGTCCTCCACGACACTCCAAACCCCATATCCCAGGGGAAACTACCAAAATAAATACTAAAATTTCAACTCAAAATATTCCAGACAATTTATTAGAAACAGCAAAAATTTTAGCCGATCGGGGTTGCTTAGATGAGGCAATTCAACTATGCAATTCTTATCTAGGCCAAAATCGTGGGAGTATCGAAGCCTATGTTCTGCTTGGTCAGGTGCAGCAAGCAATGGCACAAAATGAGCAGGCAGCACAATCTTTTGAAAAGGCAATTTACTTGCAACCTACTCACGAAGAGGCACTTACGCATCTGGCATTACTCAGAGAACATCAGGGAAATATTGGTAGTGCAAATCTTCTCTGGCAGCGAATTCATCGACTAAAGAAGAAGTGAATTACTGCATTGAAGAAGAATTCTGCAAGTCAGAATTCAGAATTCAGAATGAACAGGGAAAAAGGTATTTAGGGGTGTACTGAGTTTTTTCAAAAATCAAATATGAGTCATATAGAGATTAACAAATAAAGTGCTTAATAATTTGTTGCACAATTGCTGATGTGAACTGTTATTTTCGTTCCTTATTTGGGAATTTTAGTAATTGAAGCGATACGGTTACTAACAGTCTCAAAAAATATGCAACAAGGAATAAGAATTAATCAATTTGTCATGGGTGGATTTGGAGTCATCTTAGTATTAACAGCGATTACCAGTTTTATATCTAAATCAGCAACGGATTCTCTTATAGATTCTCTAACTTTATTAAACCATACTTATTCAGTTAAATTTTATTTAAAAGAAATTGAAAAGAATTTAGTTGATGCTGAAACTGGACAAAGGGGATTTTTGATTACAAATAAGTCGGAGTATCTCCAGCCATATAATAATGCCATTAACAAAGTAAAAGACAATATAAAAGAGTTAAGTAATAAAATTACAGACAATGAAAAACAAATTAATAATTTAGATATTGTTGAAAATTCTGTCCAAGAAAAGTTTCAAGAATTAGCAGAAACAATCAGCCTAAAACAATCTGGAAAACAGCAAGAATTACTAGCTCTGATTCTTTCCGATAAAGGCAAAAGAATTATGGATGTAATTAGAGAAAAACTAGATGAAATGCTGCAAATAGAAGAACAACTTTTAGAAGAAAGACAAAAGCAAGCAAGCCAGGTTCAGGCATTTACAAATTTTATGAATCTAGCTAATTTTTTCTGTATCCTGATTGTGTCAATAATTGTCTCACTGGTTATTATCCGTATCCTCAGTTTTTCCTTAAGTCGCTCCTTGCAGTCGGCTTTTAGTATAGCAGAACGAGTTTCTGCTGGTGATTTAACAACCCAAATTGAAGTTACCACAGATGATGAAATTGGCAGGTTAATGGCCTCTTTGAAAAACATGATCGCTAACCTGAATCTTCTAGTCCGTCAGGTGCAAAACTCAGGCATTTTGGTTACCACTTCAGCTACTCAAATTGCTGCGTCCGGGAAACAATTAGAGGGGACAATTTCTGAACAAGTAGCCTCTACAAATGAAGTAACTGCTACTGCCAAAGAAATTGCTGCTACCTCTAGGGGATTGGTAAATACTATGGAACAAGTAGCGTCCATGTCACAAATCACAAGGACAGCTGCTAGCAGTAGTCAAAAAGATTTACTTCGTATGGAAGTCACCATGCGACAGTTGTCAGAAGCCACCAATGCCATTGCTAGCCGACTAGGAGTAATCAGCGAAAAGGCTAACAACATTAACAATATCGTGGTTGCAATTACCAAAGTGGCAGACCAGACAAATTTGCTGTCGTTAAATGCCGCCATAGAGGCTGAAAAAGCTGGAGAATACGGCTTGGGTTTTGCGGTTGTTGCTAGAGAAATTCGCCGACTGGCAGATCAAACTGCGATCGCTACCGTTGACATTGAACAGATGGTTAAACAGATGCAATCGTCAGTGTCTACAGGTGTGATGGAAATGGATAAGTTTGCCACGGAAGTAGGACGGAGTGTAGAAGATGTTGTTAGCATCAGTTTGCAAATTGGGCAAATTATTCAGCAAGTGCAAGACCTCACGCCACATTTTGAGTCTGTAAACCAGGGTATGGAAATTCAATCGCTGGGAGCGCAACAAATCAGTGATGCGATGGTGCAGTTGAGTAGTACTTCATTACAAACAGCAGATTCTCTGCGGGAAATTAATAGTGCGATCGCTCAACTCAACCAAGTCGCCCAAGGATTGCGTCAAGAAATTTCTCGCTTTCAGGTGAAAACAGAATCTTCCATATCTGCTTGAGTAGATGTGAGCATAGAGGGCAAATTATTTAATATTTTGGATTCTGTAAATACGTGTTCGACCGGCAATAAATTTAATCACAAATTAAGGAAAGATAAGATGCTTGCCAATTGGAAAATCAAAGATCTAACTTTACTTGGTTTTTCTATCCCAACAGTTTTAATGATTGGGTTTAGTGTCATAGTGTATACAACTTCCAATCAAATATCACAAACTTTTAGACAAGTAGGTATTTCTCAGACTGCCCTAGTAGGTAAAGGTCAGATGTATATCCATCTGATCAATATGGATCGTAGAATTCGCAGATATACCCTTGACTCTCAAATAAACAAGGATGCTTTAGATTTATACGAAAAAGATAAGCGTGACTTGCAGAATTCATATGAGCTAGTGGATAAAACTATCGAGAATTTAAAGCAAAAAGAACGATTAAAAAATATGTACAAAGTTTATATTGATTATAACAAACTTAAAGATAATTTTGTTAATAATTCAATTCCAACAACAGATAAAAATAATGAGGTACAAGAAACTTTTTTCCAACAATCAAAGGCAATATTTGACGAATTTGAACGAATAGCCAATGAATTTGAAGTTAATGAAAAGCAGATTTTAGAACAAAGTATAAGTTCAACTAAATCTACTTTATTTTTTTTGAGTTCATTAACTATAACTGCATCAATATTATCATTATTAATTGCCATTGCTGCTACTTTTTTCATTGCTCAAATGTTGGGTAGGAAAATTGCCAAGGCTGTGCAAGTAGCAGATAGGATTTCGGTGGGTGATTTGACGCAAACTGTTGTTGAGGGGGCAGCTAACAGTAAAGATGAGGTTGGGCAACTCCTCAAAGCCTTCCAGAGTATGATCCAGAGTCTCAATACACTGGTTCGTCAAGTACAGCAGTCTGGCATACAAGTGACTTCTTCGACGACTCAAATAGCAGCATCAGGCAAGCAATTGGAAGCGACAATTACCGAACAAGTAGCTTCTACCAACGAAGTTACAGCCGCCGCCAAAGAAATTTTTGCTACTTCCAAAGAATTGGTAAAAACGATGGAAGAAGTAGCAGGAATGTCACAAGCCACAACCACAGCGGCTAATGATAGCCAAAAAGATTTACTGCGGATGGAAGCTACCATGCGCCAATTAGCAGAAGCCACCAATTCTATAGCTGCCAGACTTGGGGTAATTAGTGAAAAGGCTAACAACATAAACAATATTGTTGTCACAATTACCAAAGTGGCAGACCAAACTAATTTGCTGTCTTTAAATGCAGCCATCGAAGCGGAAAAAGCTGGAGAATACGGCTTGGGTTTTGCCGTTGTTGCTAGAGAAATTCGCCGACTGGCAGATCAAACTGCCGTTGCTACCTTAGATATTGAGCAAATGGTCAAGCAGATGCAATCCTCCGTGTCTACAGGTGTGATGGAAATGGACAAGTTTGCCGCCGAAGTCGGGCGGAGTGTGGAAGATGTTGCCAATATTAGTACTCAGGTAGGACAAATTATCCAGCAAATACAATATTTAGCACCGCGTTTTGAAGCAGTAAACCAAGGAACAGAAATACAGTCCCAAGGGGCGCAACAAATTAGTGATGCGATGGTGCAGTTGAGTAGTACTTCATTGCAAACAGCCGATTCTCTGCGGGAAATTAATTATGCGATCGCTCAACTCAACCAAGTTTCCCAAGGATTGCGTCAAGAAATTTCTCGCTTTCAGGTGAAAGCAGAATCTTCCATATCTGCTTGAGTAGACGCAATAAGTTGTTTCAAAATAAAAATACAGACTGTTCATCTTGTTTGTGATTTGGGAATTTTAAGAGATGAACGCGTTTTACATCAACAGAGGAACTGTAGGATATCCAATGTTCAAGAACATGACCTTGCAAACACGGTTGATTGCTTCATTTTTATTCATAGGACTGCTTGTATTTACAATGGCTTTGCTGGGATGGGTCGTCACCAACGAGTTAAATAAGTCAATTAATGAACTAACTTTGAATAACATCCCCAGCTCGTCTGGGGTGTGGAAGATTAAGGAAGGTCAGACACAAATTCAATCGGCAGAACGATTATTATTTAATCCTGAAATTACTGTTAGTGAAAGAGAGAATGTAATCACTGAAATCCAGGATGCTTGGAAACAGATAAACGAAGGTATTGCACAGTACGACGCAACTCCATCCGGACCTGAAGAATTAAAAGAGTATAACTTACTTAAAGAAAATTTGGAAACCTGGAAAAAAGTCCATGAGAAATTTCTAAATATTGAGCAACAGCTAAATCAAAATGGAATTAAAAATCCTTGGAAAAAAGAACTTGAATTAATCAGCCAGAAACAAGACTTATCATCAGCAGGATTTGTTAATATCAAAAGGACATTTGAGTTACGCAATCAAATAAATTATGAAGTCAAAAATAATGAAGATCCGTTATTTCAAATAAGTAGGGATCAAATCAAAAAACTTTTGAATATTAATGAAAATTTGATATCAAATACACAAAAAGAAGTCGAACAGAATGTGGGTCGCAGCATGTTCTGGATTTCTGTAGGAATTGCCATTGGCCCGATAACTGCGATTATTCTTGGGTTTGTAATCGCAAGGCAAATTGCATCTCAGGTTTTTGATGTCGTTAGAGTTGCAGAGCAAATTTCTCTAGGCAACTTAACATCTCAGATTAAGGCTGACTCCAACAGTAAAGATGAAATGAATAGACTCTTAACTGCTTTCCAAACCATGACCGAGAGTCTTAACACTTTGATTCGTCAGGTACAGCATTCGGGGATTCAAGTGACTAGCTCAGCGACTCAAATAGCAGCTTCGGGTAAACAATTAGAAGGAACGCTCACCGAGCAAGTAGCTTCTACAAATGAGGTAACTGCCGCTACCAAAGAAATTTGCGCCACCTCTAGGGAACTAGTAACTGCAATGGAACAAGTTGCAAGCATTTCACAAATCACGACAACAGCGGCAAATGATAGCCAAAAAGATTTAGTGCGGATGGAAACGACCATGCGGCAGTTAGCAGAAGCCACTAATGCGATCGCTACCCGACTGGGAGTAATTAGCGAAAAGGCAAATAACATCAATAATATCGTTGTCACAATTACCAAAGTGGCAGACCAAACCAATCTGCTGTCGTTAAATGCGGCGATCGAAGCTGAAAAAGCTGGAGAGTATGGCTTGGGCTTTGCTGTAGTTGCTAGAGAAATTCGCCGATTAGCAGATCAAACTGCCATTGCTACCCTCGACATTGAGCAGATGGTCAAGCAAATGCAATCGTCAGTCTCTACAGGTGTGATGGAGATGGACAAGTTTACCGCAGAAGTCGGGCGGACTATAGAAGATGTTGCCACCATTAGCAGACAAATTGGGCAAATTATCCAGCAAGTGCAAGACCTAAATCCGCGATTTGAGTTTGTCAACCAGGGTATGGAAACCCAATCTGTGGGAGCGCAACAAATTAGTGATGCGATGATGCAGTTGAGCAGTACCTCCGTGCAAAGTACGGATTCGTTGCGAGAAATTAATCACGCCATAGCCCAACTTAACCAAGTAGCACAGGGATTGCGTCAAGAGATTGCCCGCTTTCAGGTGAAAACACAAAACTCTATACCCCTGATTCACCAATTCTCTTGAGCAGCCCTTATGAACCCGATCGCTACACTATCAAATATTGAACGTTGTTGGAATTCTATCGGCATTGAGGGCGATCGCTCCTGTCCCCAGCTAGCCACACACACCCACTGCCGCAATTGCCCTGTCTACTCTACCGCCGGTCGCCACTTATTAGAGCGTTCCATCGTCGAAAATTATCGCCAGGAATGGACTCAGTTGTTGGCAGAATCCAGAGTCGATGAAAAGTCATCCTTTGGTTTGCCCACAACTCAATCTCTGACAGTTGTGATTTTTCGTCTGCAACGGGAATGGCTGGCACTTTCAGCCCAAATTTTCAAAGAAATGACCCTTCCAAGCGTCATTCATACCCTACCCCACCGGAGTAACCAAATTTTGCGGGGATTGGTGAATATCCGAGGCGAGTTGCTATTGTGTATCTCTTTGAATCACTTGCTGAATCTCGAAGTGGCTAACACAGCAGTGCCAACACTCACTCCGGTAGTCTATTCACGCATGGTAGTCGTGGAAAAGGCAGGTAATACTTGGGTTTTTGCTGTAGATGAACTTTATGGGGTACACCGATTCAACTCGGATGAATTACAAGATGCGCCCAAGAGTATGATTCAAGCGACTCAAAACTATACAAAAGGATTATTTCATTGGCAACCTACATTTCAAAAACAAACGCTCAGTGTTAGCTACTTGGATGATGAACTGTTATTTTCCACCTTAGCCAGGAAGGTGCATTGATGTTAGATGAATCCGATATCAGCAATCTTTCCTTGGTTGATTTATTCAACATGGAAGTCAAAGCCCAAGTTGTAGTCTTGAACGATTGTCTGTTGGCACTGGAGACTAAATCCGATCCGAAACAAGAACTGGCAGCCTTAATGCGGGCAGCCCACTGCATCAAGGGCGCTGCAAGGATTGTCCAAATCGAACCGGCGGTTAATTTAGCCCATGTGATGGAAGATTGTTTTGTGGCGGCTCAGGCACAAACAGTCACTTTAACTGGCGATCGCCTTGATGTGTTACTCCAAGGAGTGGATATGCTGCTGCATATAGCTGATGCTGTTGCCGCCAATCCAAATTTAGAACTATCAACAGATGTCAGCATCACATCAGTGGTAAATGCGATCGCCAATATTTTGGTTTCAGAAGCAACCCCAGGGAATCAGGAGACAATATCTGCCCCTGTGCAAGTCTTAACATCAAAAGAAGCACCAAGCATTAGCCAAAACCGAGCGGTGCGAATGAGTACTGACAATCTCAACCGCTTGATGGGATTAGCAGGAGAATCGTTAGTTGAAGCTAACTGGTTAGAGCCATTTGCCAACTCTTTACTCAAACTGAAAGCAAATCAGGGAGAGTTGTCTAACATGCTAGAAAAGTTACAAGACTTATTAGGCAACGAGCTTTTGAATCGGCAAATTAAGGAAAATTTAACTGCCATTCGTCAAAAAGCCAACGAATGTTGCCAGATGACGAGCGATCGCCAAAATGAACTAGAATTATTTTCCCAGCGGTCTGCTAACCTTGCCCAGCGGTTGTATCAGGAAGTGATTGCGACCCGGATGTGTTCGTTTTCTGATGGCGGACAGGGATTTCCCCGCATGGTGCGCGACTTAGCAAAGCAGTTGGGCAAACAGGTAAATTTGGAAATTCTCGGTAAATCTACTTTGGTAGATCGGGATATTCTAGAACGTTTAGAGGCTCCATTAACCCATATTTTGCGAAATGCGATCGCTCATGGCATCGAATTGCCCCAAGAGCGTCTAGCAGTAGGAAAATCAGAAGCAGGAATTATTCGCATTGAAGTTGCCCATCGGGCTGGAATGTTGTTTATTACCGTTTCAGATGATGGACGGGGAATTGATATAGAGTTTTTGCGTCAAGCAGTCATCAGCAAACAACTGACAAACCCGGAAATGGCAACTCAACTTACCGAAGCCGAGTTGATGGAGTTCCTGTTTTTGCCTGGTTTTTCCACAACCCACACTGTAACCGAAATTTCTGGTCGGGGTGTGGGGCTGGATATAGCCCATAGCACAGTGCGAGAAGTTGGCGGCACGCTGCGGGCTGTCTCTGTACCAGGAAAAGGCATGACCTTTTACTTACAGTTACCGCTGACCCTATCTGTAACTCGCACTCTGTTGGTGGAAATTGCTGGCGAACCCTATGCCTTTGGGCTGACGCGCATTGAACAGGTGGTAATCTTGTCCAGATCTAATATTGCTTTGTCAGAAAATCGCCCATTTTTCCTGATCAATAATCAACCTGTGGAGTTGATTTTGGCAAGCCAAGTTTTAGAGTTACCATCACCTGCGGTGAACATAGAATCTCTGTCAGTGATTGTAATTAGCGATCGCTTCAATCGTTATGGATTAGTTGTAGATCGGTTTTTGGGCGAGCATAGTTTGGTTGTCCGACCCCTAGATTCCCGCCTTGGTAAAGTCCCCAACATTAGCGCCGCCGCCCTCATGGATGATGGCTCCCCAGTGTTGATTGTCGATGTCGAAGATTTAGTACGTTCTATTGTTAAAGTATTTTCCAGCGGACAACTTTCTCAAGTGAATCAGTCTGCTTATCAGGTAGTTAGCAAAACCTACAAACGCGTGTTAGTGGTGGATGATTCCATTACAGTACGGGAAATGGAACGCAAACTCTTGGAAAATAATGGTTACAAAGTTGAAGTCGCAGTCAATGGTATGGATGGTTGGAACGCAGTCCGCAGTGGCAATTACCATTTGGTAGTCACAGATATTGATATGCCCCGGATGAACGGCTTTGAACTTACCAGCCTGATCAAAACTCATGCCAAGTTGAAGCAAACACCCGTGATTATTGTTTCTTATAAAGACCGGGAAGAAGACCGACTGCAAGGGTTAGAAGCAGGTGCAGACTACTACCTCACCAAAAGCAGCTTTCATGATGACACTCTGTTAAAGGCGGCGATCGATCTCATTGGAGAAGCGTGAGTAGCAAATTTTAGATTTTAGATTTGGGATTTTCAATTAAAAGTCGTAGGGGCGCACAGCTGTGCGCCCCTACAAATGTACAAATAATTTGGGATAATTTATTTTTTGGAAGTCCCTAAAAGCGCTTAGCAATAAATCTTTCACAATCCCAAATCTAAAATTCAAAATCCCAAAAATCCAAAATCTAAAATCCAAAATCTCAAATGGTATGGCTTGTGAGAATTGCGATCGCTAACGATATGCTCATAGCAGTAGAGGCAATGCGGCGTGTTCTGGTCAGAGTACCAGAATACAAGCTAGCGTGGGTTGCCTACGATGGTGCCCAAGCCGTGAGCAAGTGTGCGGCTGATACTCCCGACTTGATTTTGATGGATGTGCTGATGCCCAGTATGAATGGAGTAGAAGCTACACGGCACATCATGAGCCAATCTCCCTGCGCTATTGTGATGGTCACTGCTAGCGTTAATCGCTACGCGGCCCAAGTCTTTGAAGCAATGAGTTATGGAGCCTTAGATGCCATCAACATACCAGCCTTAGGTGACGGTAATGGGCTGCTAAATAAAATTGCCACCATCGCCCGCTTAATTGGCAAATCTTCACATCGGCGTCTCCAGCCTACCGCTTACCCAAAATCACTTCCACCCCTAATTGTTATCGGGGCTTCTACTGGTGGACCTCAAGCTTTATTAGCTATTCTTTCCCAATTTCCTCAGGATTTTTCTGGGGCTGTGGTGATTGTTCAACATTTAGATGCCCAGTTTGCTTCAGGTTTTGCTAATTGGTTAGATGAGCAAGTTTCTCTGCCAGTAAAGCTTGCTAGTCCAGGGTCATCACCACAGCCTGGTCAAGTTCTGCTTGCTGGCACAAATGATCATCTAGTTATGCGTCCCGACCTCACCCTTGACTATGACAAACAATCCCAGGATTGCTTCTATCAGCCATCAATTGATATCTTTTTTTCCAGTGTGGCTCAGCATTGGACTGGAAAAGGAATTGGGGTGTTGCTGACGGGGATGGGTCGGGATGGCGCTCAAGGCTTAAAACGATTGCGCCAAACAGGTTGGCACACCATTGCCCAAAACCGTCAAACTTGTGTTGTTTACGGTATGCCCAAAGTCGCGTCAGAATTGAACGCTGCTGTGGAGGTTTTGCCAATTGAGGCGATCGCATCAGCCTGTATCAAGTTTTTACCCAACTCAAAATTGTCTCTTTAAGGCTGTCATTAAGCTTGCTCTAACTTATTTACGGTGAAATACTTAATGGACTATTAAATAATAATACTACATAATTTTCTGGGCATTTATCACTGAAATTTTAGTATAGTAGAACACTAAAAAATGAGAGTGACTATGAAAATACTTTTGCGAAGTATTTCAAATTACTAATAACACTGATATACTGATATATAATTGTGACATTTAAAGCTAATAGATTTTATTTGTTAGTTTGTAATGATTGAAACAAACACCAATTTAAGGTGCTAAATGAATCTGCAAGAAACAGCACTCTTACAAAGATCTCCAAGGACAGCAAGATTATCACCGAAGTGGGGTGAACGGCAAACTCCACAAGGTGTACCATTTATTTTAGATTCCAAACCATCCACAGTCAGGCTTTTGCTAATTGACGATCAGGTAATTATTAGTGAAGCTTTTCGTCGGATAATTGCGACAGAAACAGATATTTCCCTTTACTACACAAGCAATCCAACTGACGCTATTCAAGATGCGATCGCCATTGCACCAACGGTGATATTTTTGGATATGGTCATGCCAGATATAGATGGATTAATGCTGCTGCGCTGGTTTCGCTCTCATCCAGTGACTCGTGATGTTCCCATCGTTATGTTATCCAGCAAAGAGGAACCAAAGCTCAAAGCCGAAGCCTTTGCTGAAGGTGCAAATGACTACCTAATCAAATTACCCGACGCAGTTGAGTTAATTGCCCGCATTCGTTATCATTCCAAAGCATACAATAACCTCAAAGCACTCACTACAGCAACTGCTACCGCCCAACTTCAAGCACAACAATTAGAACATACGTTACGAGAATTACAAACTACGCAAGTTCAATTGATCCAGACTGAGAAAATGTCTAGCTTGGGTCGTATGGTTGCAGGTTTAGCCCACGAAATCAATAATCCCGTGAATTTTATTCATGGGAATTTTAACCACTTAAACAACCATGTTAATTGTCTGTTAAATTTAATTGAACTCTATCAACAAAAACATCCTGAATCCTTACCTGCATTGGAGGATGAATTTGGTGATTTTAACCTTGATTTTATCATTGAGGATTTACCCAAAATTCTGTCATCCATGAGGATAGGAACCGATCGGATTCGTGAGATTGTTCTCTCATTAAGAAATTTTTCTCGACTCGATCAGTCAGATAAAAAAGCTGTTAATATTCACGAGGGAATTGAAAGTACTTTATTACTTTTAAGCCATCGGCTAAAACAAAAAATTGAAATTATTAAAAAATATGAAAATCTTCCACTAGTCCAATGTTATCCAGCACAACTGAATCAAGTATTCATGAATATTCTCAGTAATAGCATTGATGCTTTACTAGAGTTAGATGAACACAGACAAAAACAAATTGTGATTACAACTGAAGTCACGGAATTGGCAACAGTCATCATTAAATTTCAAGATAACGGCTCTGGAATTGATGCCGAAATCCAAAGTAAGATATTCGATCCTTTTTTCACAACTAAACCTGTGAATAAAGGAACAGGACTAGGCTTAGCAATTAGCTATCAAATTATTGAAAAACATCAAGGAAATATCCAGCTAAAATCTGAGCTTGGTTATGGAACAGAATTTGCAATTGAAATTCCAATAGCATTACCAGTTAAAGATTTCGGCGCAATTTCTGCATAAATTAGAAACACCATAATCTTCTTCCTAGCTCTAAATTCAGTTCATGGAATTAGATGGTTGCTGACACTTCTACGGTCTAAAGCTGATGGGATTCTTGACTTAAGGGGTTCTAATGAACTTGTCGCACTATTTGCCTTCCACCTGTGAAGGACAGAAGGAAAAACTTAAAGCCGTCCCTGATTGGCAAGAACGGCTAAGAGAATTTGTTGACCAACTAATTTCAGATATACCCAAAAATGACTAGTAATGGGCAGCTTTGTCCAGAAATTAAGTTACGGTATCAACCCCTGAAATCCCAAAAAAATTTTAGGGTCTTACTACTGGGCTTTTTGCTGTAATTTTTTTACAAAAATTTCAGATTTCGGATTTTGGATTTTAGATTATCAATCCAAAATCCAAAATCTAAAATCTAAAATGGGCTATGCCATTTGATTTTCAATCGCCCACCGCGCTAGTTCAGTGCGGTTGTGGAGATTGGTTTTGCCCAACATGTTGGACACATGGCTTTCAACTGTACGCTGACTAACGTTAAGTTCTTCAGCGATTTCCCGGTTAGCTAAACCCCTAGCTACAAACTGAACTACTTTCAGTTCGGTTGGGGTTAACTGCACATCAAAGGGAACTTGGATGCGGGAACCGTTTTCGCCTCCTTTCGCTTGGTGTTCTTTCCAACGGATAGTTTGTTTCAGTGAGGACTCAACTTGGGCTACGAGTTCTTCTGGTTCAAAAGGCTTGACCATATAAACATCAGCACCTTTATTCAGACCTTTAACTCGGTCTGCACTTTGTCCTTTAGCTGAAAGGAAAAGAACTGGAATCCAGCTGGTGCGTTCGTTTTGCCGGACTTGTTCCACAAAAGTATATCCGTCCATTTCCGGCATCATCACATCGCAGATGATCATGTCTGGAACATCTTGCTCTAAAATTTCCAGAGCTTCACGTCCATTTTCGGCGGTGATGACTTCATATCCCCGGAATTCTAAGTAATCCTTCACCAGCAAGATGAGGTTAGGGTCATCATCAATCAATAGAAGTCGTTTGTGATCTTTCATGCTGGGCTCTTTCATAGCAGTGGCACTTGTCGCGCTTCGGTCCATCAAGGTCTTGAATATTTATCCTCTATGGTGGTTTATGTGAGATGTTGTCCTTTTGCCTACTTAACTTGCCTTTGCTGTCTCAAGTCTCAAAAATGCCGAGCACTTTCAAGAGACTACTAGCTCGATAGCAAAAGTCCAGCAAGGATACGTATAGCAGTAGTATCTATAATGCGCTATTATATATCGCTTTGAAAGTGACGAGCTAAAAAACACTGATTAAATAATAATCTTTCTGACTCACTAGTTAAGTATTGGCTTAAAGATGACCCTACCTCAAAACCAAGCCGCACTTTCTTAAAGCTTACTGCTACAACGTATCCTTCGGTTGTTAAGCCTCTATCAGGTGTTCACAAGAAACCAGGGAAGTTTCTGGCAAAGGATGGGTTAAAAATGCATATTCTTCTACCACCTTATTGCCTATTAAGTGTTCTTGGACGATCCGCTCAATAACTTCTGGGTTTGCTTGGCGATACCAGACCCCATCAGGGTAGACCACCATTATGGGTCTAGAACAACAAACCTGCAAGCAATTGGCTTTAGTTCTGAAGACGCAAATGGGATGACTTGCTTGCGGCTTGTCGAGTTTTAACTCTTTAAGTCGCTTGTTTAAGTACTCCCAAGATTCCAGACTAGCTCGTTTTGAGCAGCAGTTAGGGGTTGTTTGGTCAGCACAAATAAAAATATGTCGCTGAATTTTTGCCAATCCTAAACTTTCTACACAATTACTCAGGGCTTTATGTTCAAGAGACTTGGTGGTTTTGGGGATTTGATGGCTTTTCTGGATCACCTTATTCTTACTCATAGAGCGGCTCCCTGATTACAGTTCTATAACAATTTCCAAGCTTTGCAAATAAAGTTTACTGAGATGGGTACTGGGAATTGGGGACTGGGGATTGGGTACTGGGAATTGGGTACCTGGGATTGGGTACTGGGAAGAGGCGGGAAGCACAAGGGAAAGGCTTACTGCAACTTACTCTCTGCTCATCTCTCCTAGTCCCCAGTAAAGAGTCCCTAATTCCCAATCCCTGGTCCCTATAAAAATATTCGTAGCTTGGGCAACAGAACCCGTAAAGGTAAAAATAATTAAGCATTTATACTTAAGTACACGAAGATATTCTAGTTCGGGAACCCGTACTTAAGCAATTATTGCCATTGGACGCTGCTTTTGGGTAGATTAGCACTCAGGAGTTGAGAGTGCTAAACTCTGGAGAAAAACACATGGCAGCAATATCTTTAACCGTTTCTACAGTAAAACCTTTGGGCGATCGCGTTTTCGTGAAAGTGAGCGCCTCTGAGGAAAAGACCGCAGGTGGTCTGTATTTGCCCGACACCGCTAAGGAAAAGCCCCAGGTAGGGGAAGTAGTCGCCCTCGGTCCTGGCAAGCGTAATGACGACGGTAGCCGTCAAGAGTTGGAAATTAAAGTTGGTGATAAGGTGCTGTACTCTAAGTACGCTGGTACTGACATCAAACTAGGCACCGAAGAATATGTACTGCTTTCTGAAAAAGATATTTTAGCAGTCGTTATCTAGTGGTCATTAGTCATTGGTCATTAGTCATTGGTCATTTCCAAATGACAAATGACAAAGGACAAAGGACAAATGACAAAAGACAAATGACAAATGACAAATGACAAAGGACAAATAACAATATGGCAAAGCGCATTATCTACAACGAAAACGCCCGTCGCGCCCTAGAGCGAGGCATTGACATCCTGGCTGAGGCTGTAGCTGTTACCCTTGGCCCCAAAGGTCGTAACGTAGTCCTAGAAAAGAAATTTGGCGCACCGCAAATCGTCAATGACGGTGTAACCATCGCTAAAGAAATCGAATTAGAAGACCACATTGAAAACACTGGTGTAGCTCTGATTCGTCAAGCTGCTTCTAAGACCAACGATGCTGCGGGCGATGGCACCACCACTGCCACCGTTTTAGCTCATGCGATCGTCAAAGAAGGCTTACGGAACGTTGCAGCTGGTGCTAATGCGATTTTGTTGAAGCGTGGTATTGACAAAGCTACCGGCTTCTTAGTAGACAAAATTGCTGAACATGCCCGTCCGGTGGAAGATTCCAAAGCTATTGCCCAAGTTGGTGCAATCTCGGCTGGTAATGACGAAGAAGTTGGTCAGATGATTGCCCAAGCTATGGATAAGGTGGGCAAGGAAGGCGTAATTTCCCTAGAAGAAGGGAAATCTATGTTCACCGAGTTGGAAATTACTGAAGGGATGCGCTTTGATAAAGGCTACATCTCTCCTTACTTTGCCACCGATGCTGAGCGGATGGAAGCGGTTTTCGATGAGCCTTTCCTACTGCTGACCGATAAGAAAATTGCTTTAGTACAAGACCTTGTACCAGTGTTAGAGCAAGTAGCTCGTGCTGGTCGTCCTTTGGTGATTATCGCCGAAGATATCGAAAAAGAAGCTTTAGCAACCTTAGTAGTCAACCGTTTGCGCGGTGTACTCAACGTTGCTGCTGTCAAGGCTCCTGGCTTTGGCGATCGCCGCAAAGCTATGCTAGAAGATATCGCCGTTTTGACTGGCGGTCAACTAGTCACCGAAGATGCTGGTTTGAAGCTAGATAACACCAAGCTGGATAGCCTGGGTAAAGCTCGCCGGATCACCATTACTAAAGACAGCACCACAATTGTTGCCGAAGGTAACGATGTTGCAGTTAAAGCTCGTGTAGAACAAATTCGTCGTCAAATCGAAGAAACCGAATCTTCCTACGACAAAGAAAAACTTCAAGAGCGTCTTGCTAAACTTTCCGGCGGTGTCGCCGTGGTGAAAGTGGGTGCAGCCACCGAAACCGAAATGAAAGACAAGAAGCTGCGCCTAGAAGACGCCATCAACGCTACTAAAGCTGCTGTGGAAGAAGGTATTGTTCCTGGCGGTGGTACAACCCTAGCTCACCTAGCTCCTGAATTAGAAACCTGGGCCAACGGCAACCTCACAGGTGAAGAGTTGATTGGTGCGTTGATTGTCGTTCGTGCTTTAGCTGCGCCTCTGAAGCGGATTGCTGAAAACGCCGGTCAGAATGGTGCTGTGATTGCTGAGCGCGTCAAAGAGAAAGAATTCAACGTTGGCTATAATGCTGCAACAAACGAATTCGTCGATTTGTTAGCTGCTGGTATTGTTGACCCTGCGAAAGTGACTCGTTCTGCTCTGCAAAACGCTGCTTCGATCGCTGGTATGGTGTTGACAACCGAATGTATTATAGTTGACAAGCCTGAACCTAAAGACGGCGCTCCTGCTGCTGGTGCTGGTGCTGGTGGCGACTTCGATTACTAATACTTGATAGTCCACTTTTTGTAAAAATAGCTGCTTCCTTTGCGGAGGCGGCTGTTTTTTTGTGCCAAGATTCAGGTGTTTTAAGCGAGAAAATAACGAAATGGAAGATTACCAAGGTGCTTTTATGCACCGTCACCTTGATACTGAAACACTATGTCAGTCTGGAAGGAAAGTAGCAGCTATGCACTTTGGAGGTGTAACCATTGAGTGTTTATTAAAAGCAATGATTTTTGCTAACTTACCAAAGGGTGCAACTCAGGAATGGAAGACAGATTCTACTAATCCTGGACATACTATTACTAATCCGGGACATAGTTACATAGAAGCATTAAATCGGCACAATCGGCTTAAATCTAGAATTGCTAATTTTCCTGAAGTGCGAAAATGGCTTGATGAAGTGGAAAATCCAAATAGCCAAAATTTTATAGATATGCGTTATTCTGGCCTTGAGCCTGATGATGAAAGTTACAAACGCTGGTTAAAAGCTTATCAGAGTCTCAAAGGGTGGTTACAGAAGCAAGCTACTCAACTTTAGAGAGGTGGTTAAATGCAGGAAAGTTGGCAGGTTTTGCTAAAGCAGGAAATTACAAACGAGTATGTGCATAATTCACGAGAATGGGTTGATTTAAATATTTCTACATCAGGTTTATTGAATTTGACTATTGTCAGCGATCGCTTTATTAATTTATCTATTCCTCAGCGGAAAGAACAAAGTTTAAATTTACTTAAATCACAAGTTCCTCATTTATCTCCTGGGTTTATTTCCTTATATACGCCTCAAGAAGCAAATTCCCTAAATCTTTCACCACCGCAAGTTTTTAATAGAAATTCATTACAAACTTGGCAAGATTTAGCAATTCAAGCAGCAAATCCGCAAAATCAACCTCAATTTCCCCAGCTTGAACCCAGTTTACCCAGAACCGTAACCTTTTATTCCTTTAAAGGAGGAGTAGGTCGAACTACTGCATTAACCCATGTTGCCTCAATTTTGGCAATGCGTGGTCTTAAAGTCGTAGCTGTTGATTTAGATTTAGAAGCACCTGGGTTGAGTACAGCATTCAACCTCAAACCACAACCAAAGTATGGAATAGTTGACTATTTTTATGAGCGTTCCTACTTACCAGAAGGAGTAGAACCAAGTATTTCAATTGCTGAAATATTTGGTGAAGTGAAAATCTCTAACGCTACAGGCAGATTATTTGTTGTTCCTGCTGGTTGTCTTAATCTTGATTATGTCTCCAAGGTTGACGATCTTCATGCTACTACTGTTATTGATGGAGATCAAAGTCTTTGGTCTGTTTTCAAACGTGAAATTTATGAACAATTAAAACCTGATATTCTCTTAGTTGATTCGAGAACTGGAATTAATCAATGGGGAGCTTTATCCTTAATTCAGGCTGCTGATGAAGCAATTATTTTTCTTTTTCCTAATGAGCAAAATCAACAAGGAATAGAACTGCTAATACAATCCCTGCAAGGAATAAAAGATTTATCAATTAATTTTGTTTTTTCTCCTGTTCCTGATATTACTAAAATTGGTTTATCTAAAGTAAAACAAATTTGGGAATCATTGTTGAGCCGAATAAAGACAGCAACAATTGAAAACTATGAAACAGATGAAGATGAGCCAGATTTCGATAATTCTCAGCCTCCAATAGAAAAACTTTTAGTAGTCCCTTATCTTTTGCCAATTGCTTTGGCTGATAGCTATCCTGTACAAGGTACACAAGATTACTACACAAAAATTGCTAATTTAATTGATGAAAAAACTGATGAACTCAAACGTAGTAATATTTTAAATACAATAGACCAGCGTTGGAACATTATTGAAAGTCTGAAATTTCCTGAAGTAAATGCTGCCGATCCAAGAGCAGATTTAAATCTACTATTTCAGCGTACTACTGATTTTGAAAGATTTCTAGACGATACAACGTGCCTAATTAGAGGGCGAAAAGGCACAGGAAAAACTGCACTTTATTGGCTTTTTTTAAAACACAAAAGTGTTGCTCAAAAACTAGCTCATGGACGGTTAGATAATACTGTCTTTTTGTCAGCACATGGTAGATTCCAAGAAAGTCGCCCATCTCGTGATGAATTTCAAATTATCCATCAAAATTTGCAGCAAAATAGTGGTACATGGGAAGCTTTCTGGAGAGCTTATTTACTGCTGAGATGTCATCAGGAAAATTTATTTACTTTTCCTAAAGGTAAGAAAGGTACAAAGTTTAGTGAATTGAAAAAAATTATTAATAATTTACCTATAGAAAGATGGCAGTCTGAATACACCCAAGCTTTGCTATTATTATCTACTAACTCTGAACTACGGCTCATAGTCAAAGATGCCATAGATATTCTGCTTAATGAAGAAGCCAAAAATAATTCTCAAAAGCTGTGGTTTCTTTACGATGATTTAGATGAAGATTTTCCTGAAGTAGGAGGAGTAAGACAGCAAGCACTCACTGGCTTATTTCAATTAGTTCAGTCTTGTGATGCTAACAGATTAACAGAGATTAGGTTTAAAATTTTCTTAAGAGAGGATATATGGAACCGTCTAAGTTTCGACAATAAAAGTCATTTTACTGGACGGGATATTATCTTACAGTGGACTAGGATTGACTTTCTCCGATTAGCACTTCGTCAAACAATACAATCTGAAGATTTCAAGAATTTAGTTGACCGAATATCTCCTGTTGCTTTTGAAAGTATCGATCAAGCTCCTGAAGAAGCAATTGATAAAGCCTTAGAAATACTTTGGGGAAGCCGTCGCCGAGGTGGAAACAGAGCTAAAAATGTATCTCGATGGGTTTATGAACGATTAACAGACTCAAGTGGCACTACTTTTCCTCGAAGTTTAAGTATATTGCTCAAAGGGGCAAAAGAACAAGAACTAACCTATAAGGGACAATCCTCAAGTAAATTCCGTACAGACCGCTTACTTCAAGGAAAATCCCTAGAATTTGGTTTGAAAAAAGCATCAGAAAAGCGGTGTGAAGAAATTAAAGAGGAATACCCTGATTTGACTAAATTTTTTGATTCTCTTAAGGGTAAATTGGCCTTCTTATCTAAAGAACAGTTAGAAACAGTATGGCAAGATTCAGCACACGATATCGCAGATTTTGAAGAATTTGCTTCTTTTTTAGCTGAAATTGGCATTATTGAATGGCGTGAAAAAGAGAAACGCTATAACGTTGCTGATATCTATGTATATGGTTTTGAAATGGATCGTAGAGGGGCAGTATAAGAACAAATTTAATGATTTTCTGTGGCTTGACGATAAAAAACAAAGCCATCGCCTGTGACGGTTGCTTAAGTCATAAATAGTTAACTAACTTTTTTCTTTTATCTAAAAATCCATGAGCAAAAGTCATTCTGAAACAACTCCCCTACATAGCCTAAACCCCCTCAACCGATTTTCTGATAGAGCAGAAGATTATGTAAAATACCGACCAAGCTACCCCGCAGATGCAATTGATATTATCTTGGATGGATTAGATAAAAACTCACAAATTATAGCAGCAGATATTGGTGCGGGTACAGGAATTAGTTCTAGAATTTTAGCTGAACGTGGAGTTAATGTCATCGCCATAGAACCAAATGCAGCTATGAGAGAAGCTGCTGAACCACACCCTTTACTAGAGTTTCGTGATGGAACAGCAGAATTTACCAAACTTGCGGATAAATCTGTTGATTTAGTTACTTGTTTTCAAGCTTTTCATTGGTTCAATCCAGAACCAACTCTATCAGAATTTTATCGGATTTTAAAAGCGTCAGGACGTTTAGCAGTGGTGTGGAATAACCGCGATCAAGAAGATGCTTTAACGGCAGAATATAGCCGAATAGTCCGCGAAGCATCTAACAATCATCCAGCAGAATCAAGGATGCAGTCAGTAGAGCCACTGTTAGCAACTCCTTATTTTTGCAACATCCGCGAATATACTTTTACTTATAGACAACAGTTAGATTTAACTGGACTTATTGGACGAGCAAAAAGCGTTTCCTATCTACCTAATGAAGGTTTTGGAGACAGAAAACTTATTGATAGTTTTCAAGAATTATATCAGCATTTTTGTGATGAAAATGGTTTTGTGTACCTGGTGTATCGTACTAGCGTACACCTTGGCGAAGCAATTAAATAAATGACTTCCAATTCACAAACTACAGAAGGTTGGCATGGCAAACTGAATTTAGTTTACGCCGATCGCCACAACACAACGCAATTAATTTACACTCACCAGCAAGCACCCCTGAAGGTGCAACGCCCATTTTATCCAGAAGGGCAAAAAGTCTGTCATAGCGTAATTTTACACACCGCTGGGGGAGTTGTGGGGGGCGATCGCTTATCCTCTCATATCCACCTCCAACCCCATACACACGCTTTAATCACTACAGCAGCAGCTAGTAAGATATATCGCAGTAATGGCTTACAAGCTAGGCAAAACATCCAGATACAAGTTGACGCTGGTGCTTGTTTAGAATGGTTACCGCAAGAAACAATTTTATTTAACAGTGCGATTTATCAGCAAGATTTACGGGTAGAATTAGCAACCGGGGCTAGTTTTTTAGGCTGGGAAATTACCCGCTTTGGTCGCAGTGCTAGGGGAGAGAAATTCGATAAGGGAGAATGGCGATCGCATACTGAAATTTGGCAACAAGGTGTTCCCTTGTGGATAGATCGGCAATGCTTACCAGCTAGCGAAGAAGTTTTTCACAGTTTTCACGGGTTGGCGGGAAAACCGATCGCAGGTAGTCTAGTTTGGCTTGGTGGTGCAGTTTCACCAGAAATCGTGGAAAAAATCCGAATTTTGAGCAATGGTGTTGCTGAAGCTGGTGTTAGCCGATTACAACATGGATTATTGTGTCGATATCGCGGTGATTCTACATCTGAGGTGAGAAACTGGTTTATTGATGTTTGGCAGCTGCTGCGAGTTTCTTTTTTGAATCGTGGTAACTGTGTACCAAGAGTGTGGCAGGTTTGAACGAACCGCCAAGACGCCTTCGCAAAGCGTCTCGAAGAGAAGAACGCCAAGAGGGAGAGAAGAATGCAATTGACGCCGCAGGAAAAAGATAAGCTATTGATTTTTACTGCTGCTTTATTAGCAGAAAGACGTAAAGAAAGAGGTTTGAAATTGAATTATCCTGAAGCAGTTGCTTATATTTCTGCTGCTATTTTAGAAGGTGCAAGAGATGGGCAAACTGTAGCTGAATTAATGAGTTATGGCACAACTTTGTTAACACGCGATGATGTGATGGAAGGAATACCAGAAATGGTACATGAAGTGCAAGTTGAAGCAACTTTTCCTGATGGCACAAAGTTAGTGACTGTACATAATCCAATTCGTTAATTTTTTAATTTTTAATTTATTATGATTCCTGGAGAATTTATTACACTAGAAGGTGAAATTGAATTAAATGTTGGTCGTCCTACTATCAAATTGCAGGTGTCAAACACTGGCGATCGCCCCATACAAGTCGGTTCGCATTTTCACTTTTATGAAGTTAACGCGGCTTTAATTTTTGACAGAGAACAAGTACGAGGAATGCGTCTCGATATCCCCGCAGGTACGGCAGTTCGCTTTGAACCAGGTGATGAAAAAGAAGTCACATTAGTGCCTTTAGTTGGTACTCGCCAAGTCTACGGCTTCAACGGTAAAATTAACGGCTCTCTATAATTATGCAAATGCAATGGTATAATGAGCCGCCTGTTTGGCAAGTAAAAGATGAGGCGATCGCTGTCACTTCTGGGGCAAAAACAGATTTCTGGCGCGAAACTCACTACGGTTTTATTCGAGATAACGGTCACTTTTTTTATCAACAAATTCAAGGTGACTTTATTGCAGAAGTTAAAGTCACTGGACAATATCAGGATTTATACGATCAAGCCGGCTTGATGATACGTTCAGATGAATTTAATTGGTTAAAATGTGGCATTGAATTTGTCGATGGCATCCAACAAATTAGCGCAGTAGTGACACGTAATTTCTCAGATTGGTCTGTTATTCCAGTGCTTCAAAATCCTTATGCAATTTGGATACGTGTAACTCGACGCGGCACAGCAATAGAGGTGGAATACTCTTTAAATGGAACCGAGTATACAATGGTGCGACTTGCTTATTTGACTCCAGTGGAAACATTAAATGTTGGTGTGATGTGTGCCTCTCCTGAAGGAAATGGTTTTCAGATGAGGTTTGAAAATTTCCAAATTCGCAGTTTGTAAGGAGTAGTTATGAGTTACAGAATGTCCCGCCGCGCTGACACCAAAACTTATGGGTTAACAATAGCGTCCCTCTGAATTTAAAAAAAGTTATTGAACAGGTTTAATTTCAAACTCCAATTTGGAACGGTAAAAACAAACATCGAATTGCAAGAAAAAATTTGTTTGTCCAAGAATTAAAGGAGCATTCAGACTACTTACCCATGCAAATACTAACTGCACAGGTTAAAAATTACTAATTTCAGACGTTGCAAAAAATGGCATAGCAGGTTGATTGCTGAGATTTCCTGCCAATTGAATGATAGCTTTACGCTCATCCCAAATCCCACCCAGCTGAAGCCCTAACTCATAAGGCATAACATTGACAGTAGCACCGCTATCAACTAAACCATTTGCTTGTATCCTGTAATTTTCTCGACTTAAAATCAAGGGGATTCTGGGTAAGCTATCAAATTCGTTTTGGGTGGAATTTGTGGTGGAATACTTGAATCGCATATAGCTTAATGACTAGAATCCTTTTGTTCGAGTGCTTCCATTAGGACAGCACCAGCCCCAAAGCTATTATAAGGAGTTGGTAAATCATAGGTTTTGAAGGGTTCTAATGGGGAAATATCCTCAACTGTATCTAAATCTTCGGCAAGGATGCGAATTAGCTTAAGTTTTTCTGATGGAGAAAGCTTCCGAGCTATAGTAATTAGGTCTGCTAAGGTCATTTTATCTAAGCCAAACATCACTCAATTTACGGTATATTTATTTTTTAACGCAAAGGAGCGCAAAGTAAGCGCAAAGGTACGCGGAGTTAGAGTTTGTTTGCTACACGTTTAATGCCTTCTTTGAGGTGGAGAACATTAAAATTGAGAATAAGACCGAGTTTACAATTAGTTAATTTGAGATAAGTTAAAAGTTGTACGGAGTGAATTGGGTTAATGGATTCTACAGACTTGACTTCAATAATTACTTGATTTTCGACTATTAAATCTAATCGATAAACACAATCTAATTTCACCTCTTCATAAATAAGCGGTAATGGAACTTGCTTACCAACATTTAACCCCTTCTTTCTCAATTCGTAATACAAACACTCCTCATAAGCTGACTCCAATAAACCCGGCCCCAACGCCGTATGCACTCGCATTCCACAACCAACGATCACCCCACTCAAACTATTCTCATCCATCCTCTGCGAACCTTTGCGCTTACTTTGCGCCCCTTTGCGTTTAAACTCAATCTTAACCTCCATTACTAAAAATTATGCCTTACAGAATGTCCCGCCGCGCCTACGCCGAAACTTTCGGCCCCACCGTCGGAGATAAAGTCCGACTTGCAGACACAGAATTATTTATTGAAGTTGAACAAGATTTCACCACCTACGGCGATGAAGTCAAATTCGGCGGCGGTAAAGTCATCCGAGATGGCATGGGACAATCCCCCATTTCTAATGCTGATGGCGCTGTAGATTTAGTAATTACTAATGCTTTAATCCTCGATTGGTGGGGTATTGTCAAAGCAGATATCGGCATTAAAGATGGCAAGATTTTTAAAATTGGTAAAGCTGGAAATCCTTATATTCAAAATAATATAGATATTATCATTGGTCCTGGAACTGAAGCTTTAGCAGGGGAAGGAATGATTCTCACTGCTGGCGGTATTGATGCCCATATTCATTTTATTTGCCCCCAACAAATTGAAGTGGCGATCGCTTCTGGTATCACCACCATGATTGGCGGCGGTACTGGCCCTGCTACGGGTACAAATGCCACTACCTGCACCCCAGGCCCTTGGAACATTTATCGGATGTTGCAAGCCGCTGATGCTTTTCCTGTCAATTTAGGATTTTTGGGTAAAGGTAATGCCAGTCAACCCCAAGGACTTGTAGAACAAGTAGCCGCCGGTGCAATGGGGTTAAAACTTCATGAAGACTGGGGAACTACGCCCGCAGCAATCGATACTTGCCTCAGTGTTGCTGATGAATATGATGTCCAAGTGGCTATTCACACTGATACCCTGAACGAAGCCGGGTTTGTGGAAGATACCATTGCCGCTTTTAAGAACCGTATCATCCACACTTACCACACCGAAGGCGCAGGCGGTGGACATGCACCAGATATCATCAAAGTTTGCGGCCAACCCAACGTCTTACCATCTTCCACTAACCCCACACGTCCTTACACCCTCAACACCTTAGACGAACACCTGGATATGTTGATGGTATGCCATCACCTCGATCCGGCGATCGCTGAAGATGTCGCCTTTGCTGAGTCCCGCATCCGCCGTGAAACCATTGCTGCTGAAGACATTTTGCACGACTTGGGCGCATTCAGCATGATTTCTTCTGATTCCCAGGCAATGGGCAGGGTAGGCGAAGTGATAATTCGCACCTGGCAGACATCTCACAAAATGAAGGTGCAACGAGGAATTCTTAACCCACAAGGAACTGAGGAAAAAGCAGATAATTTTCGGGCAAAAAGGTATGTAGCTAAGTATACTATTAATCCGGCGATCGCTCACGGAATTGCTGAATATGTGGGTTCAGTGGAAGAGGGAAAATTAGCAGATTTGTGCTTATGGCGTCCTGCATTTTTTGGCGTCAAGCCAGAAATAGTGATTAAAGGCGGAATGATTGCCTGGTCGCAAATGGGCGATGCTAATGCCAGTATTCCCACACCCCAACCAGTACATATGCGGCCGATGTTTGGTAGTTTTGCTGGTGCTAGGAATGCCACATCATTAACTTTTGTTTCCCAGACGGCTTTAGAAAGAGAAATTCCGACACAGTTAGGTTTACGAAAAACAGCAGTTGCAGTTTCTAAAACACGCCAATTGAGTAAGCAGGATATGAAGCTGAACGATGCATTACCCAACATTGAAGTTGACCCAGAAACCTACGAAGTCAGGGCAGATGGTAATTTACTGATTTGCGAACCTGCAACAGTTTTACCAATGACCCAGAGATACTTTTTGTTTTAATTCATACAGAACAATCTAATCAAACCGCTATGGCTTTAATTACGAATTACGAATTACGAATTTTACAACCAACGTTGTTGTTTAGCATAGACAATACTACCAATCACAATTAAAGCCATAATAGCGATCGCCGCAGGATAACCCCAAGGTTGCTCTAATTCCGGCATATACTTGAAGTTCATACCATAAACACCAGCAATGAAAGTGATTGGTAAGAATACCGCCGATAGCATAGTTAAGCGGTTAATTCGGTCGCTAGTTTCACTGGCAATATTATCACGTTGAATTTCCATTAATTCTGACATCCATATTCTCAGAGTTTGATACTCTTGCCAGAGATTATCGATATGATGAACAAATTCTTGATTGAATAATGCCTTCACTGGCGGCGAAATCCATTGAAAATCTTCATAATCCATCATCACCAAAAGTGACTTAATACTTTGAAAATTACGACGCCCAAAACGAGTAGATTGCCTCATACTAGCAATTTTATTGTACGTTGATTCATCACCAAAATTTCCTAAAACTTCATCTTCTAAATCATCAAGTTGTCTAGAAATGTATTCAAATACTGTATGATAATTATTTAAAATATCTTTAAAAATTAAATAAAAAAGATAGTCAATTCCCGACTTTTGCAGGTCTATATTTCGCTTTTGCAGATTGTTAGTTAGTACAGTAAATATTTTAACTTCAGTGATTTCAAAGGTGATAATAAAGTTCTTTCCCACCAAAATACTGCCACGCGCTACCTCAAACTCCCGATTTTTTAGTTGATGAGTTAAAATTTCATAATTGTCAAACAGACAATCTTCTGTTTCTTCATCCATTCCTGTAGGGGTATGGTTGAAAATCATGTTCACACGAGATGAATTCAGACCAAAGTGGTTGAGAATTCTGGCAGTTCCAGTGCGATCGCGAAAATGAACACACCGCAACCAAATATTTTGAGAACTATCAATTCTTTGGAGTACCGTATCAACATCCCTACTGGAGAATAAATCTAGCTGATTCTGAGAAAAGGTGAGAAGAATTAGCATACGGTGACTTTTATCCCAAAATGATTGCTTAATTCACTAACTCTAAAGGTAGTTCACCATCACAATTCCAACAAAAAAGCGCCCCCTTTTCAGAGGGCGCTTCTTATTCAGCTATTACCGAAGTATTAGCCGTTGATAGCAGGAGCAGTCAAAGCTACAGGAGCAACTTCACTAGCAGCCAAATCTAGAGGGAAGTTGTGAGCGTTACGCTCGTGCATTACTTCCATACCCAGGTTAGCGCGGTTGATTACGTCTGCCCAAGTGCTGATGACGCGACCTTGAGAGTCAATGATGGATTGGTTGAAGTTGAAACCGTTCAGGTTGAAAGCCATTGTGCTGACACCCAAAGCGGTGAACCAGATACCAACAACAGGCCAAGCAGCTAGGAAGAAGTGCAAGGAACGGCTGTTGTTGAAAGAAGCGTATTGGAAGATCAAGCGACCGAAGTAGCCGTGGGCTGCAACGATGTTGTAGGTTTCTTCTTCTTGACCGAACTTGTAACCGTAGTTTTGAGATTCGGTTTCGGTGGTTTCACGAACCAAGGAAGAAGTAACCAGAGAACCGTGCATTGCAGAGAACAAGGAACCGCCGAATACACCAGCCACACCTAACATGTGGAAGGGGTGCATTAAGATGTTGTGTTCTGCTTGGAACACAATCATGAAGTTGAAGGTTCCAGAGATACCCAAGGGCATACCATCAGAGAAAGAACCTTGACCGATTGGGTAGATCAAGAATACTGCGGTAGCGGAAGCTAGAGGTGCGCTGTAAGCTACGCAGATCCAAGGACGCATACCTAAGCGGTAGGAAAGTTCCCACTGACGACCCAGGTAGCAAGCGCAACCGAGCAAGAAGTGGAAAACTACCAACTGGTAAGGACCACCGTTGTACAACCACTCATCTAAGGAAGCAGCTTCCCAAATTGGGTAGAAGTGCAAACCGATAGCGTTGGAGGAAGGAACAACTGCACCAGAGATGATGTTGTTTCCGTAGATCAAAGAACCTGCAACAGGTTCGCGGATTCCATCGATGTCTACTGGAGGAGCAGCAATGAAAGCGATTGTGAAGCAAACGGTAGCGGCTAGCAGGGTAGGAATCATCAATACACCGAACCAACCAACATAAATGCGGTTGTCAGTGCTGGTAATCCACTCGCAGAACCGATCCCATACGTTAGCGTTAGAGCGCCGTTGTAAGGTTGTGGTCATTGTTTTATGAGTGCTGTTTTTTGTTAAATATGTGACAGACAAACTTTTTTTTGCCTGTTGAAATCCAGTCTACATGAATTTACTTTGATGGGATATTTAGCTTAATACTCTGTAACATTTATCTTGAATAAACTCATGTAACTGTAAAGTTTTTGTTTGGATTTGTAGCAGTACTAAAAAGCATCAAAACCATTGATTTATCTGATTTTAAGGGATTTCAACACTAAACGAATATCAGTGACTCCATGACCCAATTATATAGCTTAATATTTGTTTACAAATAGACTTAAAACTCTCTAATAAAAAACATGTTGCAAGAGTCCATAATCCAGAATTTGTAGGGGTTTCCAATTAGATGGAATACGAAGAATTTGTAGGTTGTGCCATTTAACGAAATACCTGATACAGACGTAGGGGCGTACATCTGTACGCCCCTACAAAGATTTATCTGTTGCAAAGATTTTTGGAAATAGATTTAGCACAGTTTGTGCTATCCTAACGTGTAATTCATAAATCGTTATTAACCGTAGTTGCTTGCCTAGCAAGAAAGTTAATCAAGGGTAGATTAAAAATCAAAATATATATAAGGCAAGCTACCTTTGGGAGCTAATAACCAAACTGCCCAGAAGCATAAGGGCACGAAAACAAGCTTTACAGGCCAGCTCAACTCTAACTTCAACATCCGGTTAAAGGCATAAACTATAGCCATGAAAGTAGCTAAAGTTGCCAACACCCAAGCGAGTTCGTATTGGTTCATATTTAAAGCTTCCACATAGACTTTTTGGGCAAACTGGGCGTCGGCTGGATAACCCCAAAGATGTCGAGTTACTAAAAAAGAGTCTTGGAGGTTAGGTAGGCGGAACCAAATCCAAGACATAAAAACCATCAGTTGGGTCAAAAACCAAGCTATAAATATACCCAGAGGATTTTGCCAGAAATGTTCTAGCTTTTCAAAGCGATCGCTAATGACATCTGTTAGTCGATGAACCACCAATGCTAACCCGTGAAGTATGCCCCAGACTACGTAACCTAAAGCAGCTCCGTGCCAGATACCAGCAATTAACATGACAACAAATAAGTTCACACATGTGCGAGTCAAACCCTGACGTGAGCCACCTAAAGGAAAATAAATGTAGTTACGTAGCCAATCGCCCAGAGTCATGTGCCAGCGCCGCCAAAAATCTGCAATACTGGTGCTGAAATAGGGAAAATCAAAATTCTCAGGTAGAATCAAACCGAAAAGTAAAGCGCTACCACGGGCAATATCTACATAGCCGTTGAAATCTAGATATAACTGCAAGCCGTAGGCAAATGTAGCTAGCCAAAGATCGGTACTACCCGCCCGCTGTAGATTGCCAAAACATAAATCGACAAAAATTCCGAGATTATCTGCCAAAATACCTTTTTTGACTGCACCCCTAGCAATTAACCACAATCCTTCTGCCACTCTATTAGCAGTAGGTAATTGTAGAGTATTAAATTGATTTGCTAAGTTGTGGTAGCGCGTAATTGGCCCAGAAATCAGCTTGACAAAAAATAATTTGTACGAAGCAAATTTAAGAAAATTCTCCGTAGCAGGCGCACCGCGATAAACATCTATTAAATAGGCAATACACTCAAAGGTGAAAAATGAAATTCCCAAGGGTGCAATCAATTTAAAAGAGTTCTCTGGTGAGTTTGTTTCTAGGTGAAAAACAAACGTATACAAAGGCGTAATATATTTAAAGCCTAATAAAAGTAAAACATTTAGAATTATTCCTAGCCACAAAAGTTTTAGACGGCGGAGATTCCAGTCACTTTCAATAAATCGCCATTCTTCATTAGAAATTCGCCAATCAAGAGAATGTTTCCCTAGTGATGTATTTTTGCCAATTTCTACTCCTAAGCGAAAATTAATAAAAGTCAATGCTAATAGCAATGGTATGTACTGGATATGCAAAGATCCATAGAAAACTAAACTCGCAATTAGTAGTGTCCACAATCGCAATTTTTGTTGTGCTAAAGACCAGTAAATCCCCAGTATACTCAACAAGAAAAGCCCATAGAAAATTGATATAAAGTTCATTTTTTAATCATCAATCATCAATCATTAATCATTAGTCATTAGTCATTGGGCATTGGGCATTGGTTATTTTCTCTATCTCCCCGTTTCCCCATCTGCCCATCTGCCCATCTCCCTACTGGTCTGTCAAATTCATTTTGACGGTTAGAGAGACGCGATAAATCGCCGTCTCTACAAGGAATTTATCCATCAATTATTTATTGACAGACTACTACTTAGCTAGCCAAGGAATCATTGGATCGTTAGCTAACTTCTTGGATACTTCGTAGGCGCCAAAGCGGTTGAGGTGGCTGGGGTCAGAAAAGTAGTCATTTACTTTGAGCCACTGTTGGCTCAAATCGCGATAAATAAAGTTGGGATTAGTAGCTAAACGCAACATATATTGCTGAAATTCTTGCTCATATTTTTTACGCACTGGATCTAAATAATCTGCTGTCAGAGGCATGTTGATAAAGACTAAAGAAATTTTCTGAGATTGGGTAAATTGAAGCACTTCTTGGAAGGCAGCGTCTTGCTCTCCTCCTACTTGGAAAGATTTATAATCGTTGTCATAATTTCCTGGGACTCTAGAATGTTTTTGATAGTATCTAGCAGGATTAAAGCGAATAGACAAAGGTAGAAAACCATCAAAATCAACTGCTTGCTGAGAAGTATCTTCTGAATTACCGTCTGTTAGCTGTTTTTGGGATGTAACTGTCTGATTCTGTCCAAATTTCAGCAGTTGTTTTTGCAGTAAAATTTTAATTTGGTCGCGGTTTGGATAGCTAGCAGAAACGGATGCTAGAGTCTCATTTAACCAATCGTTGACAGCTTGATAACCGTTAATTTCTTGCTTTTCTTCTTTTGTTTTTTCTTGTTTGAGATTTTCGGAGAAATCACTAGTAGTTGCAGTTGTAGAGGCTTTCTGCAAAGCTTGTTTATAGCCGGCTGATGCAGCGATGGATTTAAAAGTAATATCCTCGCGTCCGCTGTTGAAAGCACGGGCGCCATCTGCCCAAAGAATTAATTTTGGGAGTTCTGATGGTTCTAAAACCTCGCGGATCACAAAGTTGACAACTTGTGCAGTAGCACCATTAATTCCAAAGTTGAACACGTCAATATTTGGATAACCCTGAGTTGCCAAAGCTTTAGAAAGTGCTGCTGGATCTACGCCTCTAAGGGCGCGGGATGAACCAATGATTAATACATCGGGCGGGCTACCTGTTCTAGCCAGACGTTGTTTATACAGGGCGAGTTGCTCGTCTAACTGTCTGACATTGAAACTTGGTATTTGCGATCGCGCTGCTAAAAGAATAGCAGTAGCGGTTGCCTTTTCTTTCAGTGGTGCGGCTGCTAAATTTCCGCTTTGTGTATCATCTCCTTGGGTAAATTGAGAAGCATTGAATACAGTACTTTGATTTGGAGAAGATTTGGTTTTACTAGTGCTGGCAAAAAATGTCTTTTTATCGCTCGGATTTTTCCCAGATGTCAACGATGCTTTTTGCTCAGAAGATGATGCAGGTGAGACACTAGTCACTGTTGGGGAACTCGGCGTAGTGCGGGCGATGATTTTACCCAACACCCAATCACTTTGAAGGGTGAGCAATAATCCCAGTGTCCCCCAAACTAAAGCAATCTTAACTCCTTGAGCATCAGGGTTTAGCTCTGCTGACCGATCGGTTTCGGTAAATAGCTGACTTGTCAATAGGAATTTTTTGACTGCTGCATTCGCTGTTGCTAGCCAATCGAGGGCTGCTTCTGTGACAAAACTTTGAACTTCTTCTGTGGTTAAATCTGGGCGCAAAATTGGCTCGCTAGTTTCAGAGGTTACCAGATCGTTAACGTATTTAGAAGTAGCAGCAAATTCTGGGGTTGCTTCTGGTACTAAACGTTGGCGATGTTCTAAATCGATGCCATGATGCCAAAAAGGTTCCTTATTCCCTGCACGCCTTCCGTAGACGCGCACTCCTTGAATACCGGGAATTTTTAACTGGCGGATAAATTGTGTAACTTTGTTTGCTACTTGTGTTCTTCCTGGACAAACAGGTGCATCACACATAATGTGCAATAAATCACCTTTATTTAGCAGCAGTACGCGAATTCCACCAGTTAAAAGACGCCAATCTAGGTCAGGATTGAGTAAGCGCTCCAATAAAAAAACGATCGCTGGTTCATCGCCAGTATTTGCCAAATCCAGTGGCGATGTCGCAAAGACGGAATGCTCCGCAGCAGGTAAAGCTAGCCAATCAATCCAAGCAGGTTGCTTATCGCCTGCTTTTTGTCCATAGACTGTGGCACCGAGAATGCCTTGGGGGGCGATCGCTTCTAGCTGGGGTACAATTGCCTCCAAGCACGCTGCTTTATCTGGGATTGGGGCGGTTCCCAAAGGATCGTAACTTGGGTTACAAAAAATATGTAGCGTTGATTCCTTCAGAGAAACTTGGACAGCAACTTTTAACTCTGACAATAGCTCAGTTAGTAATCTGGCGATCGCTTGCACATCTCCCCAACGCGCCCACTCCTTAAGCATCACCTCTGGTGGCGTCAAATCTACTCGCAGCAGCCAATCAGGGGTAATTTCACCAGTCACCTGAGAAACAATGACTGCATCTTCGTAACCAGAAAGCTTGAGATAACGCAACTTTTGGGCTATTGGTTCCGCCAACAACGATGCGTCAGGACTATAGCTAGACTGGCAAAATATCCACAGGCGATTTTCTTCAACTTGAGAATTCTTGGGCTTATATAGCTTAATTTTTGCCTGTACTGACACACCCAAACTACTCAGAGTTTCACTTAAATACCGAGCAATGGCATCTGGGTTACCTTGGCGTGCCAAACTTTCATTAGAGACAATCAGCGCCCCACCTGGCTGTGGGGAATTTTCCGAATCTGCTAGTAAAGCTTGCTGCACCTGCTCTACATGCTTTTGGATTTGATTCAAATAAACTCGATGGCACCATTTGGGGCGCGGTTCCCCTTTTCTTCGACCATAGACAAATACTTGGTATATTGAGGGTTGTTCGTTGCTTGTGAGGCTATCCAAATCTGTTTGCTGTAGTGCTTGCAGCAAGTCAGACAGGGTACGCCAACGCTGCGGACATTCTGTGCCCTCACAAAGAATATGAAGATCGTTTCCCCGTAATCGGACTTTCACCCCGAAAGTGTTAATCCCTGTTGCTTGGCTGATCCATTGCACTAAGGATTGCTGGCGATCTGGTAATACTGTTTTCATGGGAAATTAACTTTAACAGTCAGCGATTGTTGGGGGATAGTGCCTGCACTTGTAAACTAGAACCATAGGTCTATCACAGTTTGAGGTTTTTTTTTAACAATTTTGTTACCTTTGTAGCTTGCAAAATCGGCAAAGATAGTCTTATACGGTTGCAAGTCTGGCTAATGTTGAGTTTTGCGTTTATTTTACTCGCAAGAAGTCAAAAGTTAGGAGTTAAGAGTTAGGAGTTAGGAGTGGGGAGTTAGGAGTTAGGAGTTAGGAGTCAGAATAATTTTATGTGACTGCCTGATAACCCCTCTTTTGAAGTCAGAATCGCCTCCGATTGAGCTAACGCCCCTTGTCAGGTAAACAAACAACAAATCTTATCCAATTTAAACTCCTTCTCTCAATATGTGAAGTCATCCAAACTCCAAACTTCTCACTCCAAACTCCTCACTGCAAACTCCTCACTCCAAACTTCTCACTCCAAACTCCTCACTCCTCACTCCTATCTCCTTTTAACTGATTTTTCCACAACCAAAGAATTAGCAATGACAGCAGCCAAACAACAATCCTCAGATAACCCCCCATCCAATCTGGATTTTTTTAGCATTCCCCAATCATTCCTCTTACAAATAGGTACAGCGTCTATGGTACTGCTGCTGATTACAGAAAAAGCTACAGTAAAGGCACTAGAAGCTATGGGGGAAGCTAGTGAAGAATTATTTCGAGGCGATCGCTTACCCATTCTTGATTTCCCAGACGATAACGAAACTAAACAAACTTAAGAATTTATACATCCAATAATTATTTGCTCAGGAAGAACATTTTGAGCGTTAATTGCAAAACCTACAAGTGTAAACAGTAATTGGCTTTACAAGAATTGAGAATATGAGTTCCCTTTTATACTCTTCATCGCAAACTGCCGATATATACCCGGTGTCGGAATTATTTTTGCGTCATCGTCTACAGGTAGTGGAAGAATTGTGGGAGTCAGTTCTGAGGCAAGAATGCGGCCAAAACATGGTAGATCTGTTGCGGCAATTGCGGGATTTGTGTTCGCCAGAAGGACAAACAACAAATGACCAAGCCTCCTCAGCTGTCAAGTTGATTGAACAACTGAATATCAACGAAGCAATCCGAGCGGCTCGTGCTTTTGCTCTGTATTTTCAGTTGATTAACATCATAGAGCAGGAATACGAACAACGGCAGCAATTGAGTCGCTACGAGGCAGAAACAGAAGCAACTGAGCCGGAAACCCCACCAAATGCTAATTATTCGTCCAATCAAGGAGAAGACGACGCGCCTGTTACTGGGGGACTAGCAGCAGAGTTGCTGAAAAAGAGTTATGTCCAAAAAGCCCAAGTCAAATTAAAAGGTACTTTTGCGGCTTTATTTCCCCATTTATTTAAACTGAATGTCCCACCCCAGCAAATTCAACGTCTAATTTCCCAGTTGGATGTCCGCTTAGTTTTCACCGCCCACCCAACAGAAATTGTCCGTCATACCATCCGCGATAAGCAGCGACAAGTTGTACAACTTCTGCAAAAACTCGATACTTTGGAAAATGGCTCTAGTATCACAGGAGTGGGACATCCTTGGGAAGCAACAGATATCCGCGAACAATTGCTGGAAGAAATCCGTTTGTGGTGGCGCACAGACGAACTCCACCAGTTCAAACCCACAGTACTAGATGAAGTAGATTATGCTCTACATTACTTCCAAGAAGTGTTATTTGATGGCATTCCCCAACTCTATAAACGGTTCAAATACACTTTATCTCACACCTTTCCGTGGCTAGAACCGCCCAGCAAGAATTTCTGCTCCTTTGGTTCTTGGGTAGGTGCAGACAGGGATGGTAACCCATCAGTCACACCTGAAATTACCTGGCAGACAGCTTGCTATCAGCGCAAAATGGTGCTGGGAAGATATATTGAGTCAGTGAAACAGCTGATTGAATTATTGAGTGTGTCGATGCACTGGAGCGATGTATTACCAGACTTGCTGGAATCTCTAGAATTGGATCAATCCCAGTTGAGTGAGGTATACGACGCCCTAGCGCTGCGTTATCGACAAGAACCTTATCGGCTCAAACTCGCTTATGTCCTCAAACGACTAGAAAATACCCGCGATCGCAATCTCGCCTTATACAATCGGGAAACGCCCAAAAATCAAGACAGCCCCCTGTATCGTTCCGGAGCCGATTTTTTAGCAGAACTGCGGTTAATTGAACGCAACTTGACAGAAACAGGTTTAAGCTGTAGGGCGCTAGAAGATCTGATCTGTCAGGTGGAAATTTTTGGCTTTAACTTGACACAGCTAGATATCCGCCAAGAATCATCGCGCCACTCTGACGCCCTCAATGAAATTTTAGAGTACCTGCAAGTACTACCCCAACCCTACGACGAACTCTCTGAGGCAGAAAGAGTTGCTTGGCTAACTGGAGAACTGCAAACCCGCCGCCCATTAATTCCAGCAGAATTGCCATTTTCCGAAAAAACCAACGATGTCATCGAAACTTTTCGCATCGTGCGATCGCTGCAACAAGAATTTGGCGTCAACATCTGTCAAACTTACATTATCAGCATGTGCCGCCAAGTCAGCGATGTCTTGGAAGTGTTGCTCTTAGCCAAAGAAGCCAGACTTTTTGACCCTGCGATCGCTGTTGGAACCATTCAAGTTGTGCCTCTATTTGAAACAGTAGAAGACTTGCAACGCTCCAGAAGCGTCATGCGAGAATTATTTGAACTTCCTTTGTATCGCGCTTTGTTAGCTGGGGGCTACGCAGCAGGGCAAGAAGAGGACAGGGGGACGCGGGGACACGGGGACGCTCTTAAAGACACGGGGACGGGGGGACATGGGGACACGGGGAATTCTTTCACCGCGTCACCGCGTCTCCCAGTCTTTGCGTCTTCTTCCCCACTCACTCCCAACTTACAAGAAGTGATGCTGGGATATTCTGACAGCAACAAAGACTCCGGTTTTTTAAGCAGCAACTGGGAAATTCATAAAGCTCAAAAATCCCTGCAACAAATAGCAGAAGGGTATGGCGTGAATTTGCGGATTTTCCACGGGCGCGGCGGTTCTGTCGGACGGGGAGGCGGCCCAGCTTATGAAGCGATTTTGGCTCAACCAGGTCACAGCATCAATGGGCGGATTAAGATTACCGAACAAGGGGAAGTTTTGGCTTCCAAATATTCCTTGTTGGACTTAGCTTTGTACCACATGGAAACCATCACCACCGCTGTGATTCAAGCTAGTTTGCTGCGGACGGGGTTTGATGATATCGAACCTTGGAATGAGATTATGGAAGAACTAGCAGCGCGATCGCGTCAACATTATCGTGCCCTAATTTACGAGCAACCTGATTTTATCGACTTTTTCCACCAAGTAACCCCAATTGAAGAAATCAGCCAACTGCAAATTAGTTCACGTCCAGCGCGGCGTCCCTCTGGTAAAAAAGACTTAACCAGTTTGCGGGCTATTCCTTGGGTATTTAGTTGGACACAAACCCGCTTTTTACTGCCTTCTTGGTACGGCGTCGGCACTGCTTTGCAAGAATTCTTGAACGAAGAACCAGAAGAACACTTAAAATTGCTGCGCTATTTTTACATTAAGTGGCCTTTCTTCAAAATGGTGATTTCCAAGGCAGAAATGACCTTGGCAAAAGTAGATATGCAAATGGCACAGCACTACGTTCAAGAATTGTCAAAACCGGAAGATAAAGAGCGCTTTGCTAGGGTTTTCGAGCAAATTGCCAGTGAGTTTAATCTCACAAGAGATTTGGTGTTGAAAATCACCAATCACAATCGACTCTTAGATGGCGATCCAATATTGCAAAGGTCTGTACAGTTACGCAATGGCACAATTGTACCCTTGGGATTTATCCAAGTTTCCTTGCTCAAGCGTTTACGCCAATCCTTGAATACTACTGCTACTTCTGGAGTGATCCACTCCCGTTACAGCAAAGGCGAATTACTGCGAGGGGCATTGTTAACCATTAATGGTATTGCTGCGGGCATGAGAAATACAGGTTAATGGGGAATGGGGAGTGGGGAGTGAGGGAGATCAGGGAGTAGGGGAAGTGGAGTTAAAAGACTCATTCACCAGTAGGGTAGCACAGCTGTGCTACCCTACGTTCGCGGAGCGTTCCGCAGGGATGGGATGTTTTTTTTAATTTAAGTCCCTTAAACACTCGTCGGCGAGTATTAAAGACTCATTCACGAGTATCAAAGACTCGTCGGCGAGTATTAAAGACTGGTTCACGAATATCAAAGACTCATTCACGAGTATCAAAAACTCGTCAGCGAGTATCAAAGACTCATTCACGAGTATCAAAGACTCATTCACGAGTATCAAAGACTCATTCACGAGTATCAAAGACTCATTCACGAGTATCAAAGACTCATTCACGAGTATCAAAGACTCGTCAGCGAGTATCAAAGACTCGTTCACGAATATCAAAGACTCATTCACGAGTATCAAAGACTCATTCACAAGTATCAAAGACTCATCTGCAATTAAAAAAGACTCATCCCCAATACCCCAATACCCCATGACCAATAACCAATGACAAATGACAAATGACCAATAACAAATGACTAAAAACAAAATTTTAATTTGCACATTTTTAGCGCTATCATCAGGTTTTTTTGGTGCTTATACCAGTGGACAAATCACCACCATGCTGCATAACCAGAAGTGTCAAAACCAATATTGGGGTTTAAAGGTAATATGCAACACTGGGGCGACGCTAGGAGGAATCTGGCAAGGTAGCACAACAGGACTATGGACAGGTACGGTTTTAGGGGCGTTTGTTGGTGGTTTGGTGACGCGGGAAAATCGGAATTAAATGATGGATAAATTTCTTCTAAGCAGCGTTGGTGTCAGCAAGACTGGTAAAATTTACCCGTAGCGAAGAAGAGCGAACACCATGACTACTGAAACTAACCCAGGTAATCAAACTACTACAGGTGCCGATGCTGTTGATGAAGCGATCGCCCGCGGAATTGATTTTGATGGCTCCCCTATTCCACCTGCCAAATTAGAACTTTATAGCAAAGTTATGGGGCTAGAGGGCAATAGACAGCGCAGTGGTGTATCCAATACCATGCGATCGCGCATTGTCCGCATCGGTGCCAAACACATCCCCCAAGCTGAACTCGATCGATTGCTTGTTGATGCTGATTTCGCACCCTTGAAAGAAAAAGAAATTGCCTTTTATTACGGCGGCAAATAATTTTGAGCGTAGGCATAGCCTACGCATCATTTGAGATATATTTTCATGCCAATTCTTCATGCGTCGAGATTCAATTTTTTACAAACTATTCCAACAATCTCCTACTTTATTATTTGAATTATTGACAAATCCTCCAACAAATGCGTGTGAATATAAATTTGACTCGGTAGCTGTCAAAGAACCTAAATTTGAAATTGATGGAGTATTTTTACCACCAGAAAATGCAAGTCCAGGTATTGTATATTTCTGTGAGGTACAATTCCAAAAAGACGAAAAGCTTTATGAAAGGGTATTTGCGGAATCTTCACTGTACTTCTACCGCAACCGTGACAGATTTAGTGATTGGCAAGCAGTAATAATTTATCCATCACGTAGTATTGAACAAAGTGATACTCATCCTCATAGAACATTTCTCAACGGCAACCAAGTGCATCGCGTATATTTGGATGAGTTGGGAGATATCCGTTCCTTGCCTTTGTGGGTGGCGGTGATGGTGTTAACTACAGTAGAAGAAGAACAAGCCCCTTGTGAAGCGCGGTATTTGTTGAGTAGAACTCGTCAAGAAGCTTCTGCACCAGTCAGTAGTGCCATAATTGAAATAATTACCACAATCATAGCTTATCGGTTTGAGCAACTGAGTCGAAGGGAGGTGGAGTCGATGTTAGACATCACACTGAAGGAAACAAGAGTTTATCGAGAAATTAAGGAAGAAGGACGCGAGGAAGGACGCGAGGAAACACGAGAAGCAACGGCTAATATTATTGTCCGATTATTAACCAAGCGTTTTGGAGAAATTCCCCAAGATGTGCGTTCTTTAATTACCGATTTACCATTAACAATGCTAGAAGAATTGGGCGGGCTATTGCTAGATTTTACCAGTGTGGCTGATTTACAGGCTTGGTTGCAGGCGCGAATTAATTAAATGTAGAAAATGGGTAGAGAGCTACGCTTGATGACTTGCAAAATTATCCAGAGTTTCTGGAGAACTTGAGCAATGGTTCTGAGTCTAAGGATAGCGATCGCTTGTAATATTTTACCGAGAGCGATCGCTCCCATCTCGGAAATTTATCAAAAAACTGGGTTTAAAACCCCGTCGTTCTAGGACGGCTTTTCTTGATTTTGGATGTACATTTTAAGGACTTCAAGTGGCGCACCCCCAACGGAAGACACGAAGTAACTAGGACTCCACAGCGCTTGTTTACCAGAGGGTTTGGGGTATCCAGCTTGTCCATATCTACGACT
>NZ_JACJRQ010000036.1 GCF_014697355.1 Nostoc calcicola FACHB-3891
CACTTTTCCCAAGTATTACACGGTGATGGTTTTAGCAGATCCAAAATCGTGTTGTTTCCTTTAACAGTAAGGCATTAATTCCTCTCACACTTCAAAAATAAGCGAACGTACAGTTATTACATTTTCCAACGCTGATAATTCCCCAAATAAGCGAATGTTTTGAAAAGTTCGAGCGATACCTAAACCTGCAATTTGATGCGGGCGTAGTTGGGAAATATTTCCACCTTGATAGCGTAATTCTCCACTAGAAAGGGGAATAAAAGCTGTAATCAAATTAAACAGTGTTGTTTTTCCAGCACCGTTAGGGCCAATCAGTCCAAAAATCTCATGTTGATTGACTGTAAAAGATACATTATTCACCGCCACTAAACCCCCAAAGCGGCGAGTCAGTGATTTGGCCTCTAAAATAATGTTGTTTGTCATTGCGCTGCGGCTTTAATCAAATCGGCTGCTTTTTCACCAATCATAATTGTCGGTGCATTTGTGTTTCCCCTAGTAATGGTTGGCATAATTGATGCATCCGCTACACGCAAGCCTGCAACACCATGCACTAGTAATTCAGAGTTTACTACTGAATCAGTGTCAGTTCCCATTTTACAAGTGCCGACAGGGTGGTATACACTATCGCAGGTTTCCCGGATGTAACCAAGGAGTGTTTCATCACTTTTATTGTCAGCACCGGGGGCTGCTTCCTCTCCTCGCAATTCATCAAATACACTTGATTGGAATATCTGCCGAATAATTTTTACCCCTACAAGCAGCTTTTGCAAATCAGATTCACTTTGGAGATAGTTCATCCGAATTAGAGGTGGGTCTTTGGGTGAAACAGAACCCAGGCTGACACTACCACGACTTTCGGGATTAGTCACACAGACTGCACCTGTGAATCCCGGCACAGAACGCGCATAAGCAGGATGTGTCCACAAAATAGGAGCAGAGAAAAACTGTAAATCTGGTGCAGCATCTAAACGACCTTCAGTATGCAAGAACAATCCAACTTCTGCAATATTACTGGTTAAATCGGGTTGCAAATCCTGGGTTGCTTCGTGTGCTACGCCGACTAGCAGGTGATCTTGGAGGTTCTGTCCGACACCAGGTAAATCAACGACCACAGGAATGTCCAAAGCCTGTAAATGTTCTGCATTCCCAATCCCAGACAGCATCAACAGCTTGGGTGAATCGATCGCACCAGCACTTAAAATCACTTCTTGTTCTACCGAAACTTGGTGTATCGTCCCTTGATGGATGTATTCCACGCCTACAGTCTGCGTTCCCTCAAACAATAACTTAGTGACTAACGCACCGGTTGCGACGGTTAAGTTGGGGCGCTCCAAAATCGGTAGTAGAAACGCCGTTGCCGTACTATGGCGCTTACCATCTTTAATTGTCAACTGATAAAATCCGGCTCCGTGCTGTTGTGCGCCATTGAAATCGGGATTCTGTCCATAGCCAAGTGCAACCGCTGCTTCCACAAATCGTTGTGAGATGACGTTGGGAGCTACGGGATCTGTCACACTCAGCAATCCATCAACACCGTGAAATTCACATGCTCCCCGCTGCTGATTTTCAGATTTCTTGAAATAGGGCAACACATCTTCATAACTCCAACCATGATTGCCTAACTTCTCCCAGCGATCGTAATCATACCGACTGCCTCGAATATAGATCATGGCGTTGATCGCACTCGTGCCACCTAAAACTTTCCCGCGCGGACAATAGATTTTACGGTTATTAATATAGGGTTCTTCTTCTGTAGAATATGCCCAGTCTGCTTCTGTACCCCAGAGTTTTGGCCAGCCTAGAGGAATTTCGTGTTCCGGTAAATTAGGCGCATTGCCTGCTTCTAGCAACAATACAGTCGTTTTGGCATCTTCCGTCAACCGATTAGCGACGACACAACCCGCCGAACCTGCACCAATTACAACATAATCATATTTGGCATTCATCATGTTACCTATCTTCTCTTGATTAACTTGTCTGCTTTGATGTCTTGAAAATTAAATTTTTTAATTGTTTTTTACATTTTTTCAAAATATCTGGAGTGACAAATCCTTGGGGAAAAAATATAGTACCTAAGACTATTAATAAACCATAAATAATTAATCTACCATCGCGTAAGAATTGGGCTAACCAAGTGGGTAAACCTGCTATATCAGCAACTCTTCGCAAAATAATTTCTAATAATACTTTCAGGACAATCGCACCTACTACAGAACCTAAAAAAGTTCTAGAACCACCAATTAACACAATCGTTAAATAGGTAATACTGGCATCAAAAGTACCTTGGCGAGCATTCCAGGTATTGAGAAAATGAGCGCTGATTACACCTACAATGCCAGCAAGAATCGCTCCGAGAGTAAAAGCTAAAACTTTGTAATAAGTGGGGTTAATTCCCATTGCACTGGCAGCTAATTCATCTTCGCGGATGGCGATGAATGCCCTACCTGTGCGAATGCGTTCTAAACGGTAAAATAATACCATACTAATTAATAGTAATGGTAGGGCAATCCACAAATATTGCAGTTGGCTTTGGAATGGTTGAGGAATACCAAAAATCCCTACAGCACCGCCTGTAATATCTAGATTTAAGGATACAACTCGCAATACTTCTACAAAAGCAATAGTGGCGATCGCTAAATAAATTCCCCGCAACCGCAATGCCGGAATTCCCACTATTACAGCCAATATACCGGAAATTAAACCAGCAATCAACATCTCCAATAGAAGTAATGGAATCGGAAATAAATTGTTACTAGATGGGAAAACTTGTGTAGATAAAATCGCTGCAATATATCCACCTAAAGCATAAAATCCCGGACTAGCCAAAGACAATTGTCCAGCCATTAGTGGTAAATAAAGCGATAATCCTAATAAAGCCTCCAATACCATGTAGACTATCGGTGATTCATAAGTAGAGAAAAATTCAGCCATTGTAAAATATTTTGATTAAGGAGTCAGAATTCAGGAGTCAGGAGTCAGGAGTCAGAATTCAGAATTCCGGAGTTAGAAGTAAAAGGGTTTAAGTCCCCATCAAATTTTCAATCTGGTAGTCTACAATTAGTGGTGCGTCTGAATCTCCCACTAATTAATACTGAATTCTGAATTCTGAATTCTGAATTCTTCTTCAAGCTGTTAATATTTGCTCTGCTGTCAGCGCTAGTTCAGGGAAGGTTCGTGACACGATTCGTTCGGAACCTCTAAAGTGTGTGCGTTGGTATTTTCCCTCGGCATCTAGGAGAAAAACAAACACAGTCGGAATTTTGGGATTCCCTAAATACTCTCTTGAACCAATTGCCAAATAATCTATAATCCAATATTCTGTAATACCTAACCGTTGATATTCGTCTAATTTATCAATGTAGTCATCTTCCCAATTAGTTGATGTTACCTCTATAGCTAACTGAATGTGTTCTTCAAGTGCAGAATAAGCAGAACGATTTGAACGCCATACATCTTTGTCTATCACACTAACATCAGGCTTACGTCCTTGCTCTATTCCATTCGCGGTTATAGTTTTCAAAACTGCTGTGTTTTTTACTACGTAATTCAGATTTAGACGTTTAATTTCATCTTTGAAAGCAAACAATATAAAATCAGCGACATCATCATGATTTCTAGTTGCACGCACTTCTACAATTTCTCCATCCACAAGTTCATATAAACCTGACTCTGGACACTGTTCCAAAAAATCATCGAAAGTTAATTTTTGTTTGGTGTATGTTTTCATAGCGCTATGTCTCTTTAAACTTTCTGAATAAATCGCCGTCCTAGCAAGCCTTGGGGTCTAACTAACAACATGATAAATAATATTCCATAGGCTACAGCGTCTTTGTAACCGGAATATTCCGCCGGCACAAAAGCTTCAACTAATCCAATGAGTAATCCTCCTAAAACTGCGCCAGGAATACTACCCAAACCACCCAAGACAATTACCGCTAAACCTCTCAAACCAAAGGCAATGCCGAAATAAGGGCCAGCAATACTAACACTAGAAGCAACTAAAGTTCCTGCTAATCCTGCTAAAAAACTGCTGATGAAGAATGTTAAAATGATAAAGCGATCGCTATTTATTCCTAATAAACTCGCAGTGGTTGGATCTTCCGCGATCGCCTGCATTGCTTTACCATATTTAGTGCGATTGATAAAATAGCTGAGAATTGCCACAATCGCCACTGATACAGCAAAAATTATGATTTGAACGGTGCGAATGGGAATTTCCTGTTCTTGAGTCCCAAAATTAATAGAAGGTGGTAAATTCCCATAAGTATTTGCTGGGTAAGTGTAACTTTCTGCGCCTACTAAATACTGAATTAAATTCACAATTACCACTGCTACCCCCAAGCTGGAAACAACAGTTAGCAAAGGATCGGAACCTTGACGCCGCAGAGGTTGAAAAGCAACTCGTTCCATCACCACCCCTACCAATCCCGCGAAGCTACTTCCTAAAATCAACGCTATAGCAAATGGTAATTTTATCGGTAAGGCTGCATTAGCTAATAAGCCGTTAAATCCAAAGCTACCACCCATAAGTGTATAAGTGAAATATGCACCCAAGGTAAAAATCGCCCCGTGAGCTAAATTAATGATGCCCAAAATAGAGTAAACCAAGGTATATCCTAAGGCAAAAATTGCATAGACACTGCCAATGGATAAGCCATTTAATAATTGCTGCAAAAATAGACTTATATTCATGTAGCAACTATTTCAAAAATGTAAATTTACCTTGACTTCCATCTTTTTCCATTTTGATTTGGGCTACATAGAAATCTTTTTGCACAACTTCACCCACCGGAGTAAAACCAATTTCACCCAGTGGTGTATTGTATGTTCCGCTAAGTATCTGTTGATTTAATTGCGTGCGTAATTCTGGGATTTGTAATTTATTAACTTTGCTCTTTTTATCTAAAGCTTGAAGTGCTTCGACATAAACTTGCACTGCTGCAAAAGCTTGGGCACTAAATTGCGGTGGTTCTTTCTTATATTCCTGAGTATAGGCTTTGCGAAATGCGGCGTTAATTTCTCCTGGATGTTCTGGACTATAAGCTTGAGCAATCAATACACCATCACAAAGTGCCTTACAAACTGGCAATATATTCGATGTATTTAGACCATTACCACCAACAATTAAACCTTTATAACCGAGTTCTCGCAATTGTCGCACTAAGTTACCACCATCAGCAGCCAAGCCAGAAATAATCACCAAATCTGGTTTAAGATTAATCGCATTGGTAGCTTGGCTTTGAAAATCTGTATCACTGGTTTGAAACTTTTGGACTGTTACTAATTCCAGTCCTTGATCCTTAACTGTTTGCTGGAAAATCTCCGTTTCTGACTTGCTAAATGCATCATTTTGAGCATAGAAAACAGCAACTTTTTTAATTTGGGGATTTTGCTTGAGTGCAGCTTTCACCGAATTAGGAGCGACAACAGAAACTGGTGCGGAAACACGAGCAACATAATCACCAATTTCCGGAACATTTTTCGCAGTATTTGATGGCCCAATTATTGGTACTTTTGCACGTTCGGCAACCGGGTCGGCACTAAAGGCTTGCTGTGATAAAGTAGGACCAACAATCCCAATAACTTTATCTTTATTAATTAAAGTTTGAACAGCGTTAATTGCTCCTGCTTCATCACCGCTAGTATCTTGAAATACCAATTTAATTGGAGTACCGTTGACACCACCTTTTGCATTAAAATACTTCTCAGCAATTTTGACTCCAGCCACTTGTTCTTGGCCCAATAATGCCACATTGCTAGTTTGGGCAACGGCAATACCGATGGGAATCGCACCCGATAATGTACCTGTGGTTGCTACGGCATCAGTTGCAGTACTATTTGGACTATTACTTGGAGAACTTGTCACAGTGGTAGTTTCACCACCACACCCTGTCAGTAGCAAAGTGCAACTTGATAAAAATGCTGTTATACCAGAGAAAGTTTTTTTCATCGTTAAATAATCATGTAGTTATTAGATAGTTCGCAAAATTGTAAAGATTAGAATCTGCAAACAACATGAGGCAAATTTACAGTTTTGCAAGAATTAAAGCAGAATTCAGAAGTAAAACAGGCTTGATGTCTAGCTACTAAACCAAGTTGTGTTCCTCACAAAGTTGAAATCTGCTGTATATTAAATCATTTTTATTTGACCATACAAAGACAAATATTCAAAGTGTTTGTAAATACAAATATTATAGTAGGCAATGATTTTATCATTCCCGGGTTCAATTTGGGAATGTGGTACTAATGGTGAAAATGAGGTAAAGGCGAACGGCAGTAACCTTCTCCTGACGGAGACGCTACGCTAAGAGCAAACGCCATACGGTTTGGTTAACGCACCAGACGCGATAAATCGCCGTCTCTACAAGGATCAATCTTTGCCCCTATCAAGGCTTTTGGGCAACGCATATTTAATTTCACCAGATGTCTGTTCTGAATTCCTACGCCTTTTTTTCACCAGCTAATTCTTTTGGTTCGTAGTGACGACAACCGTTACATGGCCCGTCAGGATTCACAGCACACCGGATATAGCCAGATCGCGCATTAAACTTGCAGCTGATATCGCCAATTAGGTAACCCACCCCTTCTAAATAATAGCGATCGCCCTCTGGTGATGTGAAGTTTCGCCCTTCCCGCATCCGTGGAAAATTCATAGCTGCTTGCCTCATCCGTAAACGCGATCGCGATCGCGTTTTCCGGATTACCCACAAAGAAAACAGGGACGGTAAAAAACCAACGGCAATCACTAAAAGTGTCTTTAACACCTTCTTTTTACCCCTTTTGAGTACCGATCGATCGTCCCTGATGTTGCACTCTGGTTTTACATAAGTGCAAATCTAGGGGCAGACGTGCCTTTTGCTACTAAACTTGGTGACAATTAGCAATGGCGGTGTGGTAACTGGCAATTTGGAAAATATCTTCCTTCTACCACTTCAATCAGCATAACTGTTACAACCTCAGAGGTGGGTTACCTTTAAATGGCGATCGCTTTAAGATTTGTTGACTAATGCTTTTTTAAAAAATCCTTTTGTTTGAGCTTCAACCCCATCCTTGTTTTTTTGGTGTCGCTGGGATGCTAATCTTTTTTTGGTTTGCTGACGCAGTTGCTGTGCTAGCTGTGCTGCTTCCCTTTCTGCTCGGAATAAATCAACTCTTCGCGTTGTCAAAATAAAAGACTGGTCTGATTTTTGTTTTACCCAAGGGACACTAAGTGCTATGCATGGTTTGGGCTTGATGAGTGGGTAACATTTTTGACTATTGAGTGTGTTAGCGATCGCTTTCAACTCCAGTATCGCTGCTTCTAGCTCCCCTGCCATACGGTTGACGCGTTCAACTTGCGCGACTAAACGCTCCTGGTCGCTGATGATTTTTTCCTCTTGCGGTTGCAGTGGCACTATGGCAGTGGTCACAGATGTCGGCTGCAACAGTGAAACTTTTGGGCTGTCTTGGATTTTTTTCATACTACCTCAAGCAAGGCTAGCTGACTTGTAAGGCATTTTAGCAGCAAAATAGTACATTTGTACTGTAAAAATTTTTATATGAGGTTTAATATGAAGAAAAAACCAGTGATTGTACTAGTTTGTTTGTGGTTGGCGATCGTGTGAGGAAATTTTACGGAACGTGAAACTACTTAAATAAGTATAGCTTTTACGAAAACTTTATGAAAAATAGGAGATTTTTTGTAAAGATTACATCTTGTAACTGATTTTTTGATACTATAAGGAATTAAATTAGAAAAGTCCTATTTAATAATTAAATATCTACGCAATGTCAAGCAATCCCTTTGTCACGGGAAAGCCAGTTTCACCAGATTTTTTTGTGAGACTGAAATATCGGCGTTGCATATTAACAGAATGATTTTTCTGTCCGAGTGCTGCTTCAATCACACAGAATTCAGAAAGTTTTTAAATTTCATTACATCAATTTATTCCTGATTTATTTAACGTCGAAATATCAAATAGCAATTTAAATTGAATACTTCAGTAAGTTAGTAGCTGCGTTTCCGAAAGGATTAATTTAAAGCGGATCGGGTAAACCTGTGGAGAGTAAAGAGTGTGATAAATATAAATAATAATCCTTACATCAATAACCCTAACCCTTACATCATCGGTAAACCAATCCATGATCCGGGAAAATTTTTCGGACGCGAAGATCTGTTTCTGTTTATTGAAGATAATCTCAATAATAATATACAAATTCAGTTATTACACGGTCAACGACGCATTGGTAAGTCTTCTGTACTCGCACAGGTTCCCCATAAAATTCAGCTGGAAAATCGGGAAAACTTTGTCTTTGTTTGTTTCGATTTGCAAATTTACATCAACTCCTCTGTGAGCGATATTATATACAAATTAGCTGAAAAAATATGCGAAGAATTAAATACATCTTCAGATATTAGTATTTTCAATACTATAAATAATAGTAATTTAGAGATATTCTCTGATGTATTTTTACCAGCAGTTTTCCAGAAATTAGGTAATAAAAAGTTAGTGCTTTTATTGGATGAATCTGATGTTGCGATTAGTAGTAACGATAATATATATAATAATTTTTTTCAATATTTACAAACAGTTTTAAAACAACAAAGACAATTATTTATTCTTCCAGTTTTAGGGCGGTTCAATGATGATTTAGAAAACTTTTTTCAGTTATTTGGCAGTCCACCATTTCAAAAAATTGATTTATTTAATGACACAAGTGCTAACCGATTAATAATTAATCCAGCACGGGGTGTGCTGAGGTACGAGCAAGATGCGATCAAAGCAATTTTTCAAATTACGTCAGGACATCCCTGTTTGATTCAATATATCTGTTTTAATCTTTTCGGATACGTAAGATCGAAACAAAGATCGACAGTTACTTGTGAAGATGTAAAAGGAATTGTAGAACAAACTCTTGAAAGTGCTACGGGAGCATTAAATAGTTTATGGGATGGATTATGTATTCATGAAAAAGTAGTTTTTTCAGCAGTAGCAGAAGCTCAAAAAATAGCTTTTCATGAAAAGAAATTCGTTCCAAAAGACCCACTTATACAGCTAAAAAAATGTGGGATTGTCCCAACAGAAGAACTAATTCAAGCAGCAAAACAGTTAGCTAAAAAAGATTATTTAGAGGGTAAAGAAGCCAAAGTAAAAATTGAATTTATTCGTCGTTGGTTGGTGAGATATAAGCCACTAAACAAAGAAATAATATTTAAATTGGAGGAGATTAACAAAGAAGAAATTAATCAAATTTCAGAAAGAGAAACAGAACTGTATCGACATGGTAAAACTCAAGACGTAATAGACCATTATGAAAAAATATTGACACTTAACCCAAATCATTTCAGTACTATACCTGTTTTAGCTAAGAAGTACTTGGAGATTGAGAATTTTGATGAAGCCTTGAAACTTTACACGCGAGCCTATCAGGCTGACCGGAACCGGAATCAAGAAGAGCTTTTACTCGCACGAGAAGCTTATGGAAAATATTTGATAAAACAAGGAGAGTTAATTAAGGCAAAAGTTCAGTTTGAGAAAGTTTTAAAAATTGAGTCTGATAGAAAATCTGCAAAAGATAAAGTAGAGGAAATCAAAGAAAAAATTAAGCAACAACAACTAGCTATTCCGCAAGCTATATTAGCTATAATTGCAGTAATTATTACTATCCCAGTTGTTAGTTTTATTATTACAATTTATCAATCATTAACTTACTGTTCTCAGGATCAAGAGAAAGTTAATAATAGATGTGTTCCAATTACGAAGCCTTCAGGAACACCAGAACGGACACCTCTAGTGACGCAAAATGATCCTATTCAGAGTAGTATTAGTAGTGGCGATCGCACCCTCTTTTTCTCTATCCCCAACACTTACCGCGACCAAGGTATAGAAGCATTTAAACAAGGTAATTACACACAAGCCATTAAATTATTTCAACAGGCTATAACGGCTAATCGCAGCGATGCAGAAGTGCGGATTTACTACAATAATGCAATAGCTCGTGAAAAAGGTAATCCATTCACCTTAGCAGTTGTCGTACCCGCTGAAAATGGACAAGCTAGAGCTCAAGAAATATTGCGTGGAGTCGCACAATCCCAAGAGCAATTTAATGCCAATGGTGGTCGGGATGGTCGTTCGCTGGAAATTGTCATTGCTAACGATGGAGATGACGAAAAGAAAGTCCAACAAATAGCTCAATATCTGGTTAATGATAAATCTGTATTGGGAGTAATTGGGCATGGTTCTAGCAAAACTACAAAACCTGCTCTTGATAATGTATACGAACAAGCAGGTATACCTTTTATCTCCCCTACTAGCAGTGCTAACACTCTACAAGGAAAGAATTTCTTTAGAACAACTCCTTCAGATGCTGCATTTGGTGAAAAGTTAGCGCAATATGCTATCGATTCTGGTTTAAATAAAGTTGTAATTGTCTATAATTCTGACAACCCTTATAGCAACAGCTTGAAGGGAAAGTTTGAAAATAAGTTTACAGGTCAGATTATTAGTCAGATAGATTTGAACAAAAAGACCCTCAATATTGAGCAAGAACTTCAAGATAGTGCATCTCAGCAAGTACAAGCCGTCATCCTGTTACCAAATGTGGAACATATAGCCGCAGCACTTGATATAGCAAAAGAGAATGCTAATAAGAATTTAGGATTGAAGTTGTTAGGTGGCGATGCTCTGTATAATCAGAAAACCTTACAAGATGGTGGAAATGCTGTTGAAGGCTTAGTTATTGCTGTGCCTTGGTTTAGGGATGCACCAGAAGCTAAAAGCTTTTCCCAAGCTGCAAAGCAAATGTGGGGAGGAGAGGTTAGTTGGCGCACAGCTACCAGTTATGATGCTGCTCAAGCTTTTATTAATTCTCTGTCAGCCCAACCTTCGAGAGAAACAATTTTGCAAAAATTACGACAGACAGATCTTTCCGCCAGAGCAACATCAGGAAATGAACTGAAGTTTCAGAAGGGAGAACGCCAAAATGAAGCTATCTTGATCGAGGTTGAGTCAGGTAAGTTTACGTGCTTGAAGCAATGTTCCCCTTAGGAGGAGACGGCTAGCTTTTTAATATGAATAATTTTACTGCTCGCAGAAATCCTTACATCATCGGTCGTCCAATCTTTGAACCGGAAAAATTTTTCGGACGCGAAGAATTATTCCAGTTTATTGAAGATAATCTCATTAGAGACGTGAAATTTATCTTCCTGCACGGTCAACGACGTATTGGTAGATCTTCTGTACTCCAGCAAATTCCACATAAAATTGCTCAAGATAAATTTGTTTTTGTTACTTTTGATTTACAAGAACACAGTCAATCTTCTCTGGGTGATATATTACACAGTTTAGCTGAAGCAATAGCCGAAAATATAGAGCTAGATTCAGAGATTATCCCACTTCCTTATCAAGAACAATTCAATAATAATCCAGATATATTTTCTGATGAGTTTCTACCGCAAATTTATCAGAGATTAGGTAATAAAAATTTAGTATTGTTACTCGATGAATTTGATGTTGTCGGTAGTAATAATAGCATCACAAATCAGGGTGGTAGTTTTTTTAAATATTTACAGTTACTTCTTAAACAGGAGGAAAAATTATTTATTATCCCAGTATTAGGGCGATTTAAAGATGATTTACAGAACCTGCTTGATTTATTTAAGAATGCCCCATTTCAAGAAGTTGGTTTACTTAACGATCTAAGTGCCAAACGACTAATTACTAAACCAGCACAAGGTATACTGGAGTATGAGGAAGATGCTATCAAAGCAATTTTAGAACTCACATCAGGGCATCCCTATTTTACCCAAGCTATATGTTTTAATCTTTTCCTGCAAGCCAAAATTGCAGATAAATTTAAAGTTAATCGTGAAGACGTAAACAGTTTTATAGACAAAACTATTGAAAGTGTACAAGCTGGATTGGCATGGTTTTGGGATGGACTATCTATTAATGAAAAAGTAGTATTTTCAGCGGTAGCAGAATCTCAACAAATGGCTATTGAGCAAAAACTATCTTTTCCAGAAGACCCATTAAAGCAGCTTAAAAACTATGGAGTCATTCAGACAGAAGAATTAAATAAAGCAACAAAACAGTTAGTTCAAAAAGGTTATTTAGATGATACAGAAGTCCGAGTAAAAATTGAATTAGTTCGCCGTTGGCTGGTTAAATATTATCCATTAAATAGAGAAATATTTCAATTAGAGGAAATTAAGCAAGAAGAAATTAATCAAGTTTACCAACAAGCAAAGATCCTGTATAAACAGGGTAAAATTCAAGAAGAAATAAACCATTATGAAAATATACTCAAACTTAATCCAAATCATTTCAGTACTATACCTATTCTAGCTGAGAGTTACTTGGATATTAAGAATTTTGATAAAGCTTTGACATTTTACAAACGAGCTTATCAGGCTGACCCTATTCGGAATAAAGAAGGTTTTTTACTTGTAGGAGAAAAGTATGGTGAATATTTGATAAAAAAAGGAGAATTAAGTCAGGCTAAAATTCAGTTCGAGGCAGTTTTAGAAATTGAGTCCGATAGAAAATCTGCAAGAGATAAACTACGCGAAATTGAAGCAATAATTGAGCAGCAACAGCTAGATATGAAATCGGTAAATGATAAACAAAAAATACAAATTTATCCATTTGTATTGCTTGTAATCCTAATAATTATTGCTATTACAAGTGGTATTATCAGTATTATCATTTATCAATCATTAACTTCTTGTCCTCAAGGTCAACAGAAATTGAATGATGAATGCGTAACAAATGTAACGGCTATACCAATAATAAATGATACTATTCAGAGTAATATTAGTAGTGGCGATCGCACCCTCTTTTTCACCATCCCCGACATTTATCGTGACCAAGGTATAGAAGAATTTAAACAAGGTAATTACCCAGAAGCGATTAAATTATTTCAACAGGCTATAACGGCTAATCGCAGCGACCCAGAAGTGCGGATTTACTACAATAATGCAATAGCTCGTCAAAGAGGTAATCCATTCACCTTAGCAGTTGTCGTACCCGCTGAAAATGGACGAGATAGAGCTCAAGAAATATTGCGTGGAGTTGCACAATCACAAGAGCAATTTAATGCCAATGGTGGTCAGGATGGTCGTTCGCTGGAAATTGTCATTGCTAACGATGGAGATGACGAAAAGAAAGCCCAACAAATAGCTCAATATCTGGTTAATGATAAATCTGTATTGGGAGTAATTGGGCATGGTTCTAGCAAAACTACAAAACCTGCTCTTGATAATGTATACGAACAAGCAGGTATACCTTTTATCTCCCCTATTAGCAGTGCTAACACTCTACAAGGAAAGAATTTCTTTAGAACAACTCCTTCAGATGCTGCATTTGGTGAAAAGTTAGCGCAATATGCTATCGATTCTGGTTTAAATAAAGTTGTAATTGTCTATAATTCTGACAACCCTTATAGCAACAGCTTGAAGGGAAAGTTTGAAAATAAGTTTACAGGTCAGATTATTAGTCAGATAGATTTGAACAAAAAGACCCTCAATATTGAGCAAGAACTTCAAGATAGTGCATCTCAGCAAGTACAAGCCGTCATCCTGTTACCAAATGTGGAACATATAGCCGCAGCACTTGATATAGCAAAAGAGAATGCTAATAAGAATTTAGGATTGAAGTTGTTAGGTGGCGATGCTCTGTATAATCAGAAAACCTTACAAGATGGTGGAAATGCTGTTGAAGGCTTAGTTATTGCTGTGCCTTGGTTTAGGGATGCACCAGAAGCTAAAAGCTTTTCCCAAGCTGCAAAGCAAATGTGGGGAGGAGATATTAGTTGGCGCACAGCTACTAGTTATGATGCTGCTCAAGCTTTTATTAACTCTCTGTCAGCCCAACCTTCGAGAGAAACAATTTTGCAAAAATTGCGACAGACGAATCTTTCCGCCAAACTAACATCAGGAAATAATCTGAAATTTCAGAAGGGGGAACGCCAGAGTGAAGCTGTCTTAGTGAAGGTTGAGTCAGGTAGGTTTACGTGCTTGGATAAATGTTTGCCTTAAAAGACGGGTAGCTTTTTAATCTCTTGGCTTCGTCACGCGCCTGGAACTAAAGTTCAAGGCTAATAGCTGAAGTCATCTAAAGATGACTAAAGAATTTTGGGTATATTTTAGTCATCTTCAGATGACTTTTGCTATTAGCCAAGAAATTCATTTCTTGGCGGGACATCGGTTTTACGTTAAGTTGACACCAATGAATATATTGTCACCCTACGATTATCTGTACCTCACCAACTTCCAATTTGCTGTAATTGAATATTTTTTATCTGGAACTCCCTAACTATCAGCAGTTCGGTAATCAGCATCTAACCAGCAACGTGGTAAATCTTCACCAGAAGGAAAAACGAGATTTTCTTTTTTAAAAGAATCAGGTTCCTGTTCTTCTTCACCTTGTTGCTCTCGTGCATGAACAACATCATTATTAGGGTCGAGTAATTCCTGAATCTCTAGAATTTTCACCAACTTGCCAGCATCTTTCAGTTGTAAAAGCATATAACTAATCCTCAATAAATTTGCATGAAAGTTGACAGCAAGTCTCAATACAAACTTGCCAAAGTAACAGAAATTATTCTGTTAGCGCAGCGGAGCGTAGCGCGGAATTCTGATTCCTGAATTCTTTTTTGTTAAATTTCGCGTTGATATTTTTCCAAAATATCTACTAAATTCACCTGGCATTGCAACGGCAGGAAATCGATTAAAGGCAGTTCGCGTTTGCCGCCACCAATTTTTACTGTAATTGATTGCAAGACTTGTGTAACTCGGTCTTCACTTACAGCGTTGGAAGTAATTAAAGGATATAATTGTTCGGCAACAACTGTATGCAGTTTGGCATTAGATAAATAAAGATGCCATTTGGCAACGTCTATATAGACATTTTCACCAATTTCAGCTGCTAGGGCTTCGAGTAGTTCTGCGGTGTTAGTCTTAGCCATAAAAATAACCCTATATTGAGAAAGAGCGCGAAATTTCAGGCTTATTTACATTATTGCTCAATTAACGAGGCTGATTCCACTGCCACAGGTTACAATCGCCCTAGCATCAGTAGTCCATCTTCAGGTGGATTTGGGTGGAGTTTCGGTGTAGTTGGCGATCGCACTAATATAAATTAGATGCACCAACAAGATCGCTAACCAACTCACAGTCAACCAGGGCAGCCATTCCCAACTGGTGTCTTTCAAGATGTGGAAGAACCACAATCCAGAATTGATAGTAGCAGCGATCGCCACATGCACGGCAAAATTCATCCGGTCATCGATTTTACGATACTCTGGGTCATTGCGATCGGGTTTGCGAGGCCAACGAGGAGGCATAAATATTTGTTACAGATTTAAATACACCTTACTCATTCTAAGGTTTTTGGGTATGTGGTTGCTATGCTTCCTCAACAAGCAGTCATAATCGAATGATATAACTCCTAACTCCTAACTCCTAACTCCCCAATGCCCCATAAATGATTCATCAACCTAGTGGATGACCTTTGCATTTTTTAAGTTACAAATGATTCATCTGTTTGATAGAGGGAGCAAATATATCCACTTGTGAAGATGGGAATAATCTTTAGAGGTGGACAAAAATGGCTAAGGCAAACCCAGTTGAAATCCAAAAACACTTGAAAGGTGTTGACTATCCTGCTAAAAGGCAAGATTTGATTCAACACGCTAAAAAGCACGGAGCAGATAAGGACATTATCTCTTTGTTAGAGAAAGTGCCAGGAGACAAAGAATTTGAAAGCCCCACGGATCTGAATAAAGCTTTAGGTGAAATAGCGTAGATTATTGCCTTGGCGGGGAATAATCTCCTGATTTCCCGCCACTTTTACTGATTAACCGAATTGATTCAATTTGAATCGACTTTTCCAAAGCTTTGGCCATATCGTATAAAGTTAAAGCCGCAATAGAAACGGCAGTTAAAGCTTCCATCTCTACCCCGGTTTCAGCTTTGGTTTTGACTGTGGCTTGAATTTCATAACCAGGTAGTTCGGGATCGGGTGTAACCTCGATCGCAATTTTTTGCAAAGGTAACGGATGACATAAGGGAATTAAGGCAGCTGTTTGCTTGGCCGCCATAATCCCAGCCAACCTCACAGTCCCCAACACATCGCCTTTTGGCACATTTCCAGCTTGAATTGCCGCAAAGGTTGTCGGTAGCATCCGCACCTTGGCAGCGGCTACTGCTTGGCGGATGGTAGGTAATTTTTCAGACACATCCACCATCTGTGCTTGTCCTCTATCGTCTAGGTGGGTTAAGTTGGCAAAATTAGATGGAAAATTATCTTGCGTCATTTAGTGAGAAGTGTTAATATAGTTTCTTGTCAAGGGCGTGTAGCTCAGTGGACTAGAGCACGTGGCTACGGACCACGGTGTCGGGGGTTCGAATCCCTCCTCGCCCGTTTTTTCAAGTTAGCAGTTAGGAATTAACCTCCTAGCTGTTAACTTCTAACTTACTTTAAAGCGTATGTATCTGGGGCACGACCTAATGCAAAGCGCAATGAATTAGATATGTCTTTGCTGGACTGGGTGAAGAAAATCGCAAGTGCCAGTGAAGTGATCGCAGCACCATAGCCAAACATATTGCGATAGCCGACAACTTCTGCAATGGAACCCAAAAGAGGAGCAGAGATCGCAATTCCCAGGTCAAACCCAGTTACGCAGATAGCAAAAACTCGCCCCCGTTCTTGTGGGAGCGATCGGTCTGCCATCATCGTCACAGTCATCGGTATAACTGTACCACCACCAGCACCTTCAAAAATCGCCGCCACTAAGAAATTAGTCACACTGTGAGCCTGCCACAACAGTATCGAGGCCAAAGTATAACAAATTATACCAAAAGAGATAAACAAACCACGGCCGAGGCGATCGCTGGCCTTACCAGCAAATACCCTGATACTAAAACTAGAAATAGCCCCTACTGTAAAAAATAATCCGCCATTAAAGTCTATCTGAGTTGATTTGATGAACAACGACACAAAGGTATGTACAGTACCCGCAGATAAACCAACCAGCAACATAATTAAAGTCGGAACTCTCACCCGTGGACTACTGAGAATTTGCCAAAACTTGTGATTATTGTCTTGAGTTTGCTCTGTTGTCTGTATTGGTGGATTGGTGACTTGTACAATTGCCAAGAGAGCGACAAAACCCAACTCAGCAGCAAATAGAAACAACATCCCGTAACCAGTTGTAGCTTCTAAATAGCTTCCCAAGGCAGGGCCAATTGCCAAACCAATGGGAGTTGCTAAAGTCATGTAACCAATGATTTCACCACGTTTTTCAGGTGGAGCTAAATCTGCAACTAACGCACTGTAGCCAGTGGTAAAAGCGGCAATGCTAACACCGTGAAAAATTCGCACCAGGATCAATAGCCCAATGGATTGAGTTGCCAAATAACCAAAAGGTGCGATCGCAGCTACTATCGTACCAATCAACAAGACAAATTTTCGACCACGTTCATCAGCTAATCGTCCCAGCATCGGCCGAGTTAGCAATAAACCAACGGCAAAACTCCCCGCTACAATCCCGATTTCTTGCTTAGTTGCGCCCACATACTCAAAATAAAGCGGTAGAGTTGGTAAGAGCGAAGTCAAGCTCGACCAGAATAATAAACCTGCTGTAAACAAAATCAGCAGGTTATACCGCAGCTCGGTGTCAAAGGTATTAAATAGTTTCAAGGTAGATGCAATTGAATGAGTTTTTTGTCAAGAGTCAAGGGTTACTTGTCCTTTGTTACAGCGTTTTTCATCTATTTGAACCACAATCCTCGGTAGGGGCGCACAGCTGTGCGCCCCTACAACGTGGTCTATTTACCTGAAAATTGCTGTAATGCCCCATACCCCATGCCCATTACTATTGTTACGTTAGTTAACCTTTTTTGCTACCACCTCTCGCACGCGATAGATAGGCCGTCCTTGGGATTCATGATATGTTCGCATGAGCAACTCTGCTAAAAGACCAAAGCAAAACAACTGCACTCCAGTGACAAGCAACAGAACTGCCAAAATCAGTAAAGGGCGATTGCCAATCATCTCACCGAAAGCTAATTTGATGAACGTCAAATAAATGCCGATTACCGTCCCTGAAACCATTGAAATCAAGCCCAACAGCCCAAAAACATGCATCGGGCGTGTGAGGAACTTTTTCATAAACAAAATGGTTAACAAATCCATCAACACCCGAAAAGTTCGCCAAATTCCATACTTACTGCTACCAAAGCGGCGGGCGTGATGACGCACGGGCATTTCAGTAATTCTCGCTCCTTCAATATATGCCAAAGCAGGTAAAAACCGATGTAATTCACCGTAGAGGTTCATATCTGCTAGGAGTTCTGCACGATAAGCTTTGAGCGAACAACCATAGTCATGAATATTCACGCTAGTGGTGCTGCGAATTAGCCAGTTAGCAATTTTAGAAGGAAGTAAGCGATTTACGGCACCATCTTGGCGTTTTTGTCGCCAACCACTCACCAAATCGTAACCTTCATCCAGCTTAGCCAATAACATCGGAATATCAGCCGGATCGTTTTGCAAGTCAGCATCCAAAGAAACGATCGCTTTACCTAGTGCATAATGAAATCCAGCAGCCATAGCCGCAGTTTGGCCGTAGTTGCGACGCAAAATCACCGCCTTTAAATCAGAACGGGTTTGCGCTTCTTCCTTGAGAAATTTCCCGGAACCATCCGTAGAACCATCGTCTACACAAATGATTTCATAACTGATCTGACTAGAAGATAATGTAGATGCGATCGCCTCTAATAAAAACGGTAAACTTTCCACTTCATTATGTATCGGCACCACCACCGAAACATCTGGGACAATTGCCGAAATCGCCCCATTCACCCCTTCATAAACCAACCCACTCCCCATATTCCTCTGTGTCCTCAGCGTCTCTGTGGTTCGTAACTTTTAAAAACTCTACCAGCACCTCGCAGCTGCTGATAGTACGACTGACTAACAGCATCCCCCTGTTCCGAAAGAATATCAATCCCAATTCCATTGCGTCCCTGTTCCTTCCCAGAACTATGAATGTAATAACCATCCGCCAAATAAAGTCCCACATGGGTTGCTTTTTGGCTAGTTCCAAAAAATACCAGATCCCCAGCTGCTAATTCTGCAATGGTAATTGGTTGAGTAAATCCTTCCTGTTGATAAGCATCTCTCGGTAACCAAACACCCACCGAAGCAAACGCCGCTTGCATTAACCCCGAACAATCATAATTTGGCGCTACGGTACCACCCCAAAGATAATAATTTGATTGTTGCATCGCTTTTTGGGTAAAATCGATAACCTCTGCGAGCAGTTTTTGAATTTCAGATTCAGAAAATGTTGCAGCCTGATAAAGTACAGTAGCAGGTCGTAATAAACCAAAATCTGAAAAAGATACCCATCCCGGATAGTCATCTTCACGCAAATACACCTCAACCGCCGAATTCTGATGATTTGATGTTAACCATAAATGTCGCCCAGATGCGGCTTGAGTTGCTAAGCGGGTACACTCAGGAGAATCGTATAAGTTCAAGTCAGCTAGACACTGATACTCCCCTGATTTTAGATTTTGGATTTGGGATTTTAGATTAAAGGACATTATTCAAGAATGATTTTTTTTAATAAAGACGAACAACTCGAAAATCTTGGGTTAGGCATTTTAGATGCAACTTGGGCAGCATTTCCCTCCTTAGCCCGCAATCAAATTGCCTTGACTTGGGTTGTTTACGATCCACCTGTGCCGGTAAATACTGGCGGTGCCCTGACTCCCAACGCTTTTTGGAATCACCCAGTTCGGGGTTTTAATTATCGCGGTGTTGAACGGATTTATCCTGCAAGTGTAGTCAAATTATTTTATCTGGTAGCAGTCAACGAATGGCTGGAAAAAGGCATGAGCCAAACTTCTAAGGAATTGGAGCGAGCCTTGCGGGATATGATTGTAGACTCCAGTAATGATGCTACCAGCTTGGTTGTAGACATTCTCAGTGGCACCACCTCAGGCCCAGAACTACCAGCAGCCCCTTTTGAAACCTGGAAATATCAACGTAATATCGTTAACCGCTATTACCAATCCTTGGGATGGGAAGAAATGGAGACGATTAACGTTTGTCAAAAGACTTGGGGTGATGGCCCCTATGGACGGGAGCGGGCGTTTGTGGGAGAGTTACTGGACAATCGTAATATGTTGACCACAAATGCGATCGCCAGACTACTGCATAGTATTATCGGTGGAGTCGCAGTTTCAAGTGCGCGATCGCAAGCAATGATGGCTTTACTCAAACGCAATCTCCAAAATTTGCCCACTGATTTCGAGGAAGATCAAGTAACAGGTTTTTTGGGCGGTGGACTGACTAAAGATGCTCAAATTTGGTCAAAGGCTGGTTGGACAAGTCAAGTTCGCCATGATGCCGCGTATATTGAGTTACCAAACCAGCGCCCCTACCTTTTAGTAGTATTTACTGAAGGCAAAGCCCAGGCTAAGAATCGTGAAATTTTGCCCTTTGTTTCCAAGTTAGTTGCAGAAGCAATTAGCAGTCTCTAAAAGGGATTGGGGATTGGGGCATTAAGAGTTAGGAGTTAGGAGTTAGGAGTTAGGAGTTAGGAGTTAGGAGTTAGGAGTTAGGAGTTAGGAGTTAGGAATTCTCCCCTCTGCCGTCTGCCCCATCTCCCTCATCTCCCTCATCTCCCTCATCTCCCTCATCCCCCTCATCCCTCATCCCCAGTCCCCATATGTCTGTAAATAGATGCAATGTTACGGGCATCATCAATGCCACGATGATGCGTCCCTTTCAATTCTATTCCCAACTCATTGAGAGCTTGTGCCATACCAAATTTTTTAGACACGCCAAGGTATTGGGAAAATTCTTCTTTGATGTTTATGTGTTCTGAACTAAAAGGATAAGGAAAATTATGAAAGGCGCAATCTTGAATAAATTGCTTTTTATCGTAATTACCCCAAGAACAAAAAATATGATTGGGAAATAAATCAATCCATTCTTTAAAGCGAGAAATTGCCTCTAGAAATTTTGGTGCTTCATCAACATCTTGCTGCCGAATACTAGTCAATTCTGTGCAAAAAACTGTCAGATGTGGATGTCTAACAGGTTGGATAAATTGCTGAAACTCTGAATCAATTTCCCAAGTTGCTCGATTGAGCATCACTGCACCGATTTCGATGATTTCCATTTGATGACGGGGAACAGTGCCACTGTCACAGCATGTAGCCTCCAAATCAACGATCAAATAATAGTGGGATCTTTTAGTTTTCATATCAAATAATAGAAATTTTAATTAAAATTAGTAATTATTTATACAGGTTTTTCACCTTGCACAATCATTTTTGTAGCATAATTATATTTAATATACTACATAATTAAGATGCTTACAATTTTTTTCATCTATTTGAAGCACAATCCGCTGTAGGGTAGCACAGCTATGCTACCCTACTTAGGTTGATGGAAAAGGTTTAACCCAATTCAGTTGCATAGCGATATCAAGAGCGATCGCTGCTATTCCAAACCACAATAAACTTTCTGCCGCTAACACCAAAAAAGGCCAAATTGTGCTGTGAGAATTCCATCCCAGTTCTATTTGGGTTAATCCGCGCACCAAGCCAAAAGCCAGCACACCACCGGATTTGAGTTGAGGATTTTTATCTGTGCGGATGATATAGCGGTAAGTGACACCAAACAGAAAACCAGTAAAAATTGCAACAGCAGAACTCACCCACAAGTGCCAATTAACATCACTTTTTAGACTTGCGAGTATCGGAAAATACTTTGCCAGGACAAAAGTCTTTAAAAGATTAGTGATAGCAAAGCTAGAAAATAGGAAAAAACCTCCAATTATCCCAGCCTTGAGAGATTGTAGCCGTTCTGCCATTAATTGAGGATTTGAAATTGTGTTCACTGTATGGGGATTAGCGACTGGGGACTGGGGACTGGGGATTAGGGATTGGGAATTAGAGGCTACGGCTACCTAATGACATATCACACCTAATTTACACCACATGATATTACAGATTGGTAGTTGGTAATTGGAAATTGAAAGTTTACCCAGCCCCCAGTCGCTAATCCCCAGTCCCCAGTCCCCCATTCCCCAGATAAATGCTGCTTTCATGTGGGAATTTTGATGATAAATTCGGTTCCCATACCAGAGTGAGAGTTCACCTCTAATACACCTTTGTGTTTTTCTACAACTATTTGATAGGCGATGGACAAACCAAGCCCAGTGCCTTTATCAACAGTTTTTGTGGTGAATAGCGGCTCAAACAAGCGTTTTTTCAGCCGTTCAGGAATACCAATCCCATTGTCAACAATCCGAACGATCGCAAATTGTTCAGAATCTATTGCTGTTGTAATTTGAATTTGAGGAACTATATTGCTAATTTTGCCTTGCATTATAGCTTCGTCCAGGGCATCAATTGCGTTTGCCAGAATATTCATAAATACTTGATTCATTTGCCCTAGATAACACCTGACTTGTGGTAATACTCCATAATTTTTAATGACTTCAATGCGGGGGCGATCGCTATTAGCCTTCAGGCGGTGTTGCAAAATCATCAGTGTGCTATCTATTCCTTGGTGCAAATCAGCAGATATTTTGGCATCACTGTCTGAACGGCAGAAGTTACGGAGTGAAGTAGAAAGGTTGCGAATTCGTTCACTTCCTAGTTCGAGTGAGTTCAAGATTTTTATGATATCTTCGAGAACAAAATCTAGATCCAAGTTCTCAATAGCAGTGGTAATTTTTGCTGGTGGGTTTGGATATTCTTGTTGATACAGTAAGATCAACTCGCTGATTGCTGCAATATATTCTTGCAAGGGTGGAATATTGCTAGAAATAAAGTTAATGGGGTTATTGATTTCATGGCCAATACCAGCGATTAATTCTCCGAGTGTTGATAGTTTTTCTTGCTGTACCAGTTTGACTTGGGCTTGTTGCAAAGCCTTAGTGCGATCGCTAACTTTTTGTTCCAAAGATTCAGTCAATTGTTTGAGTTGTAAATGCACGCGCACTCTAGCAATGACTTCCTCTTGTGCAAAGGGTTTGGGGATATAGTCTACTGCACCAAGGGAAAATCCCTTGGTTTTGCTGTCGGTATCTGCTAAAGCAGTGGTGAAAATAATCGGAATGTTTTCGGTAACAGGATTGGCTTTGAGGCGACGACAAGTTTCAAAGCCGTCAATACCAGGCATTTGTACATCCAGCAAAATCAACTCTGGTTGATTGCGTTCAACTTGAGCGATCGCACTTTCTCCATCCACTGCAACACGGAAACGCAAACCTTCACTATTGAGTGCTTCACACAGAACAGATAAATTTGTCGGATTATCATCCACAATCAAAATAAATCCAGTATTTTGGTTCTTATTCATGACGAATTGAAAAGTAAAATCCCACTCAAATTAACAAAAGAAAATTCAGGAGTCACTAGCCAGAATTCAGAATAAAATTGTGTAACTGGCTGATAAACAAAGGCTTTTAATTACCTGATTAAATCAAATATTCAGTTGTCAAGAATAAAGTGGCTTATTTCCAGTCTGCTTCCTATAGAAGATGCCCCACTAATTGATTTTTAATTCTTCTTCAATTGATATATTCTTCAATAAAACTCTCCAAGCGTTTGAGTTGGAAATTACTCGCAAGCTGTATAATATGTTGAGCAAAAACCTTTAGTGTTTCATCAGATCCAGCAAGTTGTCCAGCCAGTTCTAAAATTTGTTGGATATCGCCATCTAGGACGAGTTCAAGTAAATATTTTAAAACCTCATTGTCGGGATAAATCATCTCCTTTATTTCTTCAAAACTACTTGGTTGATTTGTTTTGATTGCATCTAATTTCGTATCAAAAATCCATTCTACTTGCAAAAATTGCCGTAGCATTTCCAGCAGCGTTTCAGCTTCCACAGGCTTTGGGAGAAAAGCATTTGCACCCACATCAATACTCTTGTGCTGGTCAATTGCAAACACACTAGCAGACGAAGCGATGACAGCAATCTCAGGAAATTCCTCAGACTGACGTAAACGATTAATTAACTCAAATCCATCCAATATAGGCATCACTAAGTCAGTAATCATCAAGTCTGGTTTGTGGGCTAGAACCTTTTCCCATGCTTCTTGACCGTGACTAGCTTCAATCACAGTAAACCCAACTGGCTCTAGTAAATTTACAATCACCGATCGATTTTCCCATTTGTCATCTGCAATTAAAATGGTGCGCCTTTGTCCTAGATAACCAATAATGGTTCCTTGCTCAACCACTCTAGAAACCTTTGCCCAGTCTTTAGATTCTGAAAATTGTACCTCAAACCAGAAAGTGCTACCTTTGCCTAAGGTACTTTGCACCTGAATTTGACCACCCATCAACAAAACAATTTTTTGGCTAATTGCTAATCCTAACCCTGTACCTTCAGATTGTCGTTTCTGATTTCCCACTTGCTCAAAAGGTTGGAAGATTTTCTCGGCTTGTTCAGGTTTTATACCCGTGCCAGTATCTATTATCTGAAAACGAATTTTGTACTTATTCTGTCCATTGGCATTTAATTCTTGGCCAGTGACCTCTACTTTGAAAATGACGCTGCCTTGTTGGGTAAATTTAATGGCATTACTTAGCAAGTTAATTAGTACTTGCCGCAAGCGTTTTTCATCACCATGAATGCCCGTTGGCAAATCAGGATCGAGTTGGACATGAAATGCGATGACCTTTTGTTCTGCTCGAATGCGGGAAATTTCAGTCACACTATCTATAAAAGAAGGCAAATAAAAATCAACAGGATACAATTCCAGTTTGCGAGCTTCGATTTTGGAGAGATCGAGAATATCATTAATCAGGTTTAAAAGATGGGAACCGCATTGAAAAATGACGCCGACTCCTTTGCGTGCTTTTTCACTCAAAGATTCTGTACGTTGGAGGATTTGTGTATATCCCAAAATGCCATTCAGTGGTGTACGTAGTTCATGACTCATATTTGCCAGAAATTCACTCTTGGCTTGGCTGGAATTTTGAGCGATTTCTTGGGCTTGGCGTAGTTCTATCTCGATGCGTTTGCGCTCTACAATTTCACTAGAAAGCGCCCGATTAATAGCTTCTAACTGGGCTGGACTAGGTAGCGTCAGAGCTTGAGGCATCAAAGAAATTAACGCAAATGCCGTGTATATGGAAATAATTGCAGTTAGAGCTTTTAAACTACCTGCAATCCAATAATATGGATACCAAAGCGTCCAAATATCCATTAAATGTCCAGTACCGCAGGCAATTATAAAAGCACCAAATAATACAAAGACTCCATTGAAAGGAACGTCTTGGCGCTTGGAAATAAAGTAAATTAGTAGGAAGGGAATGGAATAATAGGCAAGAGCAATGGTGCCATCAGAAATAATGTGGAGCCAAACTAATCCAGTTTTCCAGAGATAACAATGTCCGTGGGGAATAAAACCGTCGGACTGGAAAGCATAGTTGAAAAATGTCGGCATGATACTGGGGGTTGGGGAATTTGAAATGTCTACCTATAACGCTAGTATTCCCAAACCATCAAGAGTAAAGCGCGATCGCTACTTTTTTATACTCGTTTTCATGATTACTTAAAATATCAACCCACCAAGATAAAGATGTGTCTAATTTGCGATACCTGCAAAACTTACAATATCATTGATAAAAAAGTCTGAGCTGCCCAATCCCTGTATGATAAACATTAGAAACCTTTTGTAATTATTTGAAAAGTGGGACTATGGAGATTTTGACACTAGGTTGGGTATCGCTGTTAGTTGTGTTCACTTGGTCAATTGCAATGGTAGTCTGGGGACGTAACGGACTGTAGAGGTATGGTAGAAAGTCCATTCCTGAGTATTTTGGCTTTAGTTGCTGTAGTGCTACTCTTAGTAGTCACTGGTGGTATTGGTTATTTGACCCTGGCAGATTGGCGCGATCGCCGTCGTCGAGATGAAGAAAAACGCACCACTGGCAGCACCACTCCCAAGCGGCGATAATCCCCTCGTCGTTGAAAAATCTTTTTGTAGGGACATGATATTGTCATGTCCCTACATTATTTTATTAGCCGCATTTCGTGAGTCTACAACCATACTTTTTTGTTGGGGCTGCTGGTAAGCCGCTTCTTTACTGGGCAGTGGCAAGATGTTCTAAAATTTGCCAGGAGTCATACCGTTTCACCAAATATCTGATACAGATACATGAGTAGGGGCGTACAGCTGTACGCCCCTACAGCTGTACGCCCCTACAGCCGATTTATATGTTGCAAAGATTTTTGGAAATGGTATTAGAGCAAATTCCATAATTTTTCTGTTTTTTACCGAATTCCCAGTCCCTAATCCCCAATCCCCAATCCTTTTTAGACAGATAGTTGTTACCTTTGCGATGGTTGAGGGAATTATGAGATGGAGAACTTTTAATATTTAAAATTCCCCAGGGAATGGAAAACTCCTCTATTATTCAACCCATAGAACCAAATTCAGAACAGCAAGAATCTCATTCTGATGTCACATTCTCCTGGCGTCAGAATGAGCAACAAAAAGCTTTGTCGGGAGTTATTGCCCGAATTCGTGAATCTTTAGATATAGACGCGATTTTTAAAATTACAGTTACGGAAGTCCGCCAACTGCTGAAAAGCGATCGCGTTGGTGTGTTTCGTTTTTATCCCGATTTGGCATGGGAAGGAGAATTTCTTTATGAAGATGTGGGAAGTGAATGGAGTTCAGCACTAGCAGCCAAAGTGCGCGATCATTGCTTTGCTGAAGATTTTGCATCACTGTACCAGCAAGGTAGAATTAAAGCAACAGCTGATATTTATCAACTTAGCGCCAGTGATTGCTACGTCCAGATTTTAGAAAGATTTCAAGTACGCGCCAATATAGTTGCTCCTTTGTTGAAAGGTAAAGATTTATGGGGATTATTGTGTATTCATCAGTGTCATAGTCCTCGGCAATGGGAAACATCAGAAATTGAGTTTGTGCAACTGATTGCCGAACATCTAGGAGTAGCTTTACAGCAAGCAGATTACCTAGAACAAGTGAAGCTACAATCGGCACAACTAGCACAAGCAAAAGCTAAAGAAAAAGCAGCAGAATGGCAGAGAACCATAGCCATAACTATTGAGAAAATTCGTCAGTCCCTGGACTTGGAAAGCATTTTCCGCACCAGCACCGCAGAACTTCGACAGTTACTAAATGCCGATCGCGTGGCAATTTATCGCTTCAATGCAGATTGGAGTGGTAAATTTGTCTTTGAATCAGTGGCAGAGGGTTGGATATCGCTGATAGATGAGCAAGTGCGCCAGCCAGAATTGAACGAAAACATCAGCGAATGTAGTGCTAAAGATTTAGCTAAACCCCCAGTTGCTGATACTTATTTACAAGAAACGTCAGGGGGTCGCTTTAGCAGAAGTGAAGTATATCGTATTTGTAATGATATTTACAATGCAGGCTTTAGCGACTGCTACATTAAAATTTTAGAAATTTATCAAGCAAAAGCTTACGCGATTATTGCTATTTACCACGGTCAAAAGCTCTGGGGCTTGCTAGCAGTATATCAGAACACTGGAACTCGTGATTGGCAAGAAGATGAGGTTTACTTGCTCACCCAAGTTAGTACCCAACTGGGTGTAGCTTTGCAGCAAGCAGAATTCTTACAACAAATGCAACTCCAAGCAGCACAAATCAGTAAAGCTGCTGAAAGGCAAAGGGCGTTAGCCAACACCGTCGAAAAAATTCGTCAGTCGCTGGAAATTGAAGCTATTTTTAAAACCACTACTCAAGAAGTCCGACGGTTATTAGAAGTAGAACGAGTAGCAATTTATCGCTTTTATCCTGATTGGAGTGGCGAATTTGTCGCTGATTCCATTGTTGATGGTTGGACGCCAGTGGCTAAGCCCCAGCCTGTGACAGAAGGTGTTCTTGTGCAGGGAACTCAAGCAGGTAAGTATGCACGTAATGAGGTTTTTGTACCTATTTCTCAAGGTGAGAAACTTTGGGGATTGCTAGTAGCTTATCAAAACTCCCAACCCCGTTATTGGCAAGATGAAGAAATTAACTTGCTGGCGCAAGTTGGTGTCCAATTGGGGGTAGCATTACAGCAAGCTGAATCTTTGAGAAAGGTGCAAGTACAAGCCCAGAAGCTGGCTAAAGCCACTGAAAGGGAGAAAGCCTTAGCCGCAACGGTAGAGAAAATTCGTCAATCTCTTGATATTAACACCATCTTTGCTACCAGCACAGAAGAAGTCCGACGGCTATTAGAAGTCGATAGAGTGACAATTTATCGATTCCGGGCTGATTGGAGTGGGGAATTTGTCGCTGAGTCCTTAGCCCAAGGTTGGATACCAGTCAGGGAACTTGTAAGTGCGATCGCAGATGATTACTTGCAAAAGACCCAAGGTGGAAACTTTGCTAATGGTAAAATACTAGTGATTAAGGATATTTACAAGGTTAATTATTCTGCCTGTCATGTTGCCTTAATCGAGCTAATTCAGGCTAGAGCATATATGATTGTGCCAATTTTTCAGGGGGAAAAACTCTGGGGATTACTAGCAGCATATCAAAATATGAAACCCCGTGATTGGCAAGAAGATGAAGTCGATTTGCTGATGCAGATTGGCACTCAGCTAGGAGTAGGACTCCAGCAAGCGGAATTACTCGAACAAACTCAACGTCAAAAAGAAGAACTCACCCAGACTCTCAAAGAATTACAGCAGACTCAAAGCCAATTAATTCAAAGCGAGAAAATGGCAGGTTTAGGACAATTAGTTGCTGGTATTGCACATGAAATTAACAATCCAATTAGTTTCATTTACGGCAACATCACTTATGTTACCGAACATGCTGAAAATTTATTAAAATTACTCCGTTTTTATGAAAAACAGCATCCCAAAATAACAGCAGACATTCAAAAACAAGCAGCAGAAATAGACTTAGATTTTATTGCAGATGACTTACCAAAAATTCTCACTTCAATGACAATGGGTGCAGACAGAATTTCTCAATTAGTATTGTCTTTACGAAGCTTTTCTCGACTCGATGAAGCTGAAATGAAACCCGTTGATTTGCATGAAGGCATCGACAGTACTTTGCTAATTTTACAACATCGACTGCAACCACAGACTAATTCTTTTGCCATTGAAATAATTAAGGAATATGGTAATTTACCTCCGGTAGTCTGCTATGCGGCGCAAATGAATCAGGTATTTATGAATATTCTCAATAATGCCATTGATGCTATAGAACACTCAGTAAATTTTGGTCAAATAATTGAGAATCCGAAAATATGGATTCGGACAAAAGTCCAAGAATGGAATACTATTTTAATTTGCATTGCAGACAACGGTTGCGGGATTCCAAAAATGGTGCGATCGCGCATTTTTGAACCTTTCTTTACTACTAAGCAACCTGGACAAGGTACTGGTTTGGGGCTATCTATTAGCTATCAAATTATTGTGGAAAAACATGGCGGTAATATTAAGTGCCTGTCTGAACCTGGTAATGGGTGTGAGTTCTGGATAGAAATTCCGATGAAATACAGAGTCAGTTAAAAAAAATTCCTTGCTCAAGTATAGAACCTCAGTCTTGTAGCCAAGTATAAGGCTTGTTTTAGTCCCGATTATGCCGTCTTTAGTAAAGAGCGATCGCCATCTCAACTTAGATAAAAATTTCCTGCTTGAAGAAAATTCGGGCGCTTTTTCGATTTATAATACCTTGCTATATCTTGATTTCAGTGCTTCTACCCTGCCAGAACCACTTTGATTGCGGCTAGAAATATATGAAATCTTATATTTTTAAATTGTATGTCTTTTAAAATAGGCGGCATTGTGGGAGCGATCGCTATTTTCTTGACCAGTGGTACAGCCATCGCCGAAGATGCACAAAGGTATATCACTGTAGGCCATGATAAATTAGGAAACAGCATAGCTCTGGACACAAAAAGTATTAAGGGTACGACCTATAAACTTTACGGCATGTATGGAGATGGTATCTTCGAGACTACATTCGATGCATCGTGTACAGAATCGCGCCTTTTCCTCAATCGCATAGCGATTTATGGTTCACAGGGAGAGCTACTTCAAGAAGATAAAGAAAAAGGAGAAATACCTTTTGTAGCAGATTCTTCACCAGGCAAAGGAATGCAATTTGTCTGTGAACAGATTGGCGCTCGTGGTTGGTAGGAGAGTGGGCAATACGGTTCGCATAAGCAGTATGAACTTCCCTTGTGGTCTGGGAAATGGTTTTGGGGTAAGGGGTAAAGGATGTATTTGAAACCTTTCCCCTTTCCCCTTTCCCCGAACCGTATTGGGCTAGAGAGGGATTTTTGGGTATTGGGTATTAGGTGTTCGGGATTGGGGTGCTAGTTTAAATTATTTGCGTTCTCAACTGCTGCCTTTAACTCTTCAAAAGTAATACTGCCGTCTTTGTCTGAATCATAATTTACTAGCAATTCCTGGGGACTAGTGGTATTTGTTTCTGATGAAATGATTGCACTTAAGCCAGGACTTAAAAAAAGATCGTTAATGGATACTTTGCCATCTCGATCGCTATCTAAGGTATTAAAAAGAGATTGAAGCTCTTGCTCGGTTGCCATAAATTTCTATCTGAATTAGTTTTTCAACTTAATATCTCATTAATCTGTGATTAATCTCTCAAAATTAAATAAACTTGTATCTTTAGACGTAGAAACGGCTATCGCTGGGGCTTAGATCGGGTGTACACTTTGAGTCACAGGGTTTAGAGTCTGACGACGAAAATAAATCGATATGAACGCGCTTTCTTTCTAACGTAGCCAGATATACAGCTAATTTTCAGTCATGCCTTAGAAAATGACCGCGATGCCTACTTTGGGCTACGCTTACACACTTTGTTTGGTGTCAATCGTCAGGGTACTGAGTAATTCTTTAAGGTAGGAAAACGATTAATATCATGTCCGACTAATTAGTTATGATTCCCGAATCTATGCAGAAAACCAAAAACCCTTCCCCTCTGCTCAAGAGCTCCTCTGCCCCCCTGCTGCCTTAATGATAAGTCTTCAACCGGACATGATATAACTCGCCCAGAAGTTGAGCAGTGAGTACCAAGGCGGCTGCATTATGTCAACAAAGTAATTTTATTGTCAATGAGCTTGAAAGTAGTCGCATTAATTGCTGTTTATTGACACATATTTAGCGTAGGCGCAGCCCGTCGTAGACATCGCTTTGAGTCTTGCAAAGTAATAAAGTCGTTGGTTGTTAACGTTGGTTCCGATCGAGAGTAATTTAGATGCGTTTGCCCTGGGGAGTTAAAAGTTAAGAGTAGAAACACGATTAATTGCGTTTGTACAAAAGTTCAAAGTTATTCTCCCCATCTCCCCATCTCTCCACTCCCTATGGACAATACAACGTGTCACGCGTATCTCGTCCCGTAATTGGATTAGTGCCTTTAGCAACTTTGCACAATTTTTTTTGTTCATCGGGACGCAGCAGTACATCGGTAAAATCTGCTCCGTCAATGATTGCACCATCAAACTTGGCGTTAGCAGCAAACGCCCCCTCCAATAGCGCATTTGTCAAATTTGCTTTGAAGAAGCGAGCTGAGTCTAAAGTTGCATTTCTCAAGTCAGAGCCTTCCAAATTCGCAGACTCCAAATTTGCTGCAAAGAAACTGACACCACTTAAATTGGCATGGCTGAAGTTACTCTGGCGAAGATTAGCTTTGGTAAAGCTGGAGTCTGTTAAATCACGTCCAGAAAAATCAGCTTCGACCAAAATTTCCTTATTATATTCGAGTGCCAAAGCTGTGGGAGCAAAACCCACGGTTGCGGTGACGCCAACTATTCCCCAAAGAAATAAGCTGAGTATGCTTGCCCAAATCAAATAATATCTTTTACGCTCCAACGGCAACTCATTGTGGGATGAGTTGAGCTGAGAAACTTTTACGCGATCGCTTAACCTAGAATTCATGGAATTCATCATATTTTTAGTCAATGACTAACCTTCCTCCATCTCATTATCCAAATATTAAATTTTCAAGAGATGCCGGGTTGATTTTTCTGTCGCTCACGGTGGTCACTTCCATTAGTGTGTATAACTGGATGATAGCCAGTCTAGCTTAAATCCAATCATGTGTATAAATAGAATTAAGGTAAGGCATCTTCAATCCAGTCATACACATTGATGGATAACTGAGCGGCGATCGCAACCTACCAGCCTGACGCTCTATCAGTGACGCTACCCAGGACACTAGGTGAGACTGTTAGCGGGTCGATGGCTTCTGGTGGTGCGCCATGCTTGTAAGTGCCTTCAGGGTCAAAATAACGGTCTTCAGGACACAGATAGAAAACACGACGCAAGAAACCCATTTCACAAGTTAAGCCAGGTCGTAAAATAGCGTAGCCAGCTACCTTACGATTCCCATGTCTAATTAATTTATCAGCATTAGAACATTACTTGAATATATGCCGAACATAGGGCATATCTTTTGGGGGAATCCTCCAAATAATTTCAGATTCCCAATTCAATGAATCTTCATCAGACATCTGAAAAAATGATGATTTAATCTGTTGATTCATGGTCTTCTAATTTAATAATTGATAACTCTTCAGGATATAACCAAGTCGTGTATCTACCGTCAGGTTTGATACAGTAATACTGCTCATCTTTGAACTCAGCTACCTCTAATTTCAACCCATTTAATGCAGCGGCATAGCGAGTGCCTACATCAGTCGAGCAAACATTACTTCCCTGAGTTGGTAAACAGAGATATCCTCGCGCTTGATATCTCCTAGTCCTGCAACCCAACGTCCATTTTGATAGTGTTCTTGCCAGATTTTCTTCTCACCATTGCCATCGTCTACACGAACTACCTTGACGACTATTTCGCCGCTCTTGTTTTCGTAGTACCACTCTCTCCTCTGCTTGGGTCTTGACTGTTTCTGCTGGTTTATTGGAGCGAGGTAGTGAGAGCCGTCATCGTCGTGCTTGCTGGTCTTGTACCACCCTTGAGCCAGTTCACCACGCTTGCATACATCTAATTCCCCTACTCGGTAACACCAGTCAGGCTTGCCACAGTGACGGCACGGTTCATCCTTGCTGACGGGCATTAGCCCATTCTTCTGAGAGTAGTTGTTAGAAAACTTTACATTATTTTCTAGCGCAGTTTTGCGATTTGTTGCTACCATTGCTTCATATTTAAAATCGATAAATCAAAAGTAGCAGGACATTTTCATTTTGTCAGGCTGCTTTTTTTTGTTTCAATAAAAACGCTTTTAGTTGTTGCCTAGCAAGAGTTTCAGCCATAAAAACTTGTAGATATTGGCTTTTGATGATTGGAATATTTGAAACTTGTATTGTGCTGTGGCAGTTGTCCAACAACTATATAATCAAAACTTATTACGAATACAAAATAAATATTTCGCTCTCGAAGTATCACTTTTCGCTCACGGCTTCTCTGTTGTGAAAACTGTATGGCTTTTCCTGAGTTCCGTAACACCCCTTTTGTAGCGTTGTGTAGAAAACATTCTTGATACTGGTTAACCTGTTACAAAAATGTTTTCTGCAAGATTGCATCTGTCTTTGAATCGCGTTGAATAGAAAACATTTTTCTGACGGGTTAACCTGTCTGAAAAACTTTTTCTGCAAGAGCCTTGACGGGCTTGCAGAGCAAGGGTTATGAAGGTAGGTAGCTAGATAAAGCACTCACTGAGATTTCGCTTCACCTCACTGATGCAATATCCCCTAGCGTCACCCCACGTAGCACGCTCAGCTAGTAACAGGTTTCGCTTATCTTCACTCTTCTCCTCACCGAATGCTTTGTTTGAAAACTAGCAGTTATGATTTGATTCATGTAATATATCTATCTAAATGATTGAAAATAAATTAAAGTATGTCGGATGTATTTGATTTACTAACGAAGTTTCCTGTATTGATTGGGATTATTATTGGTACTTTTTCAACTGTTGTCGGTAGTATATTAGCCTTAATTACAACCATAATTACTAATTGTTCTCAAAGACGCAGGGAAAGAGAACAATGGGTTAGAGAAAAACTACAAGAAATTTATAGTAATTGTATTAGTTCTCTTACAGCTTGGCATGGCTCAGGGTTACCTAACTATGAAGAATTTCCCAATGCCGTCAAGTGGTTGAATATTTTATTGATATATCACTCAAATATATCTAATAAAGATTTTTTAACTTTTCCAGAAGAAATTAGTTTATTCTCTAGCCAAAATTGGAAACTGTTGGCAGAAAAATATAATAATATGGGGCTAGATTATAATGCAAATTTTATCGGTGAACCTCTTGCAGCAACAAAAGGATTGATGAATCGTGTCATTAAATTGGCATCAGTAGACAAAAGATTACATGGTTAAATGACAAGTGGGGGCTGTGGGAGTTATTCATAATGCTAGAATGCCGCAGTTGTAATTTACATATTTTATACAGCAATCAGGCAGATAAAATAATCCTCTAGAGATGATATCTAGAGGTATTTTTATTTACTCAAATTAATAGCATTGACAAGGAAGCAGCCGCAGCAATATCTAATTATTCAGTAACATCTTTATCATCATTTTTTAGTGCCTGAAAGCTCAGTGTTAACTTCTGCCAGAGTGACTCAATTTCCTCATAGCACTCCTGTGAAGAAATTTTTCCTATAGTCTGAAGATTGCACAGATAAGAGACAGGTTGAGAAAATTCTTGAAGATTAGCATTAAATAAAAAATTTTGAGGCGTGTACTTACCAAGATATCGATAACGCTGGTAAATAAAATTGTTTTTATCTATCTCATCGTAGTGATCCATATAAAAATCCTAGTGATGAAAATCTTGTTTTTACAACCATGTTGTTCGTAGTTGTTAGATATTTTATCTAACAACTAGAGACTATATACCTTTATTCTTATCTAGCTTCTCTTGAATAGCATCTCTACAGAATTGGGCAGGGTTATCTTGCTTCTGTATTTCTTCCTTCATCTCCTTAGTGGCTCTAAAAGTAACATTCTCGGTCAAGTCTTTGCTAGGCTGGTTATCGAAATTTTGCGGGTTACCCTTGGGATTAGGCATTGTTGAGAGATGTAAATAAGGCTTGTTTCGGCGCAAGCAACGAAATAGAGTGTTAAATCGGTAGGTAGTTGACCCTGAGAAAGTTGTTACCCACCGATACCACTTTTTTGGAATGGTAATTCTATGTTTACACGTTCAGAACTCGAAATAAAGACTGTCCCTGAATTACAGAACTTATGCCGTCGATACGGTATCCCGCCCACAGGGAATGCAGGGTACAAGACGAGTTACATCACCTCCCTGCTATCATTCCCGATAATATCTGTGAACCAGACGGAGGAAGGCAGAGGGTTAAAAGCCCCGTCCTTGGCTTCTATTCAGGTGTTTGGTTCTGCGATAGATGAGATGAACTCTCCCACCCCTGAGCAAGCAGCGCTGATTAGAATCTCAATGGAGGGTAGGAGAATGGGTCACCCCGATAGATACAAGCAAGAGGAGCTACTAGCCTGGTATATGTCCAAAATGAAGCTTGAGGAAATACTAGGCTTACTCAGCAGGTAATCACGACCTCATAACTTTACGGCACTCCGAAGGCGGAGTGCTTTTTTGTAAGCATTTTCCAGCCACTCACTACCCCCTCAATTTGATTATGTAACAAATTCAAAACAGAAAGAGGCACATAACAAATACCCTCTAGAATGTTGATTCCTAGAGAGTTTATTAGTTGTTGGATAAGTTGTTGGATAACTAGAGGGAAGAGGAGTTTATATGTCTGGCAGTAGTCGTTCTTTATCTAGCTGTAAGTAGTGCTTGATTATTATTTCAACACTGTTACCACAACTATCAGCTAATAATGCTAAGTCAGCACCATTATTAACCATAATGGTAATAAAAGTATGCCTAGTAGCATAAGCTTTTAAATATTTAATTTTACCTTCCTTTGCTAATCTAGCTACAGCGCCAAGATATTTGTAATGCTTTCCATGATTAGTATATCCCCCACCTAACCATGCAGCTTTTAATGTTGCTGTAGACATTTGTCTTCCTGTTGAAGTTTTAAATACTAAATCATCTGGATTACAATTATTATCCTTGAGGGAGTTTAATACCTTCTGAAGCCGTGTTAGTCCCTTCATTTTAAAAATTCTGGTAGTATCGGTTTTGGTTGATTGTGTTTCACGAATTTCAGACGCAAAGCTTTCGTCAAAGACTATCCACCCAGTCTCAAATTTAATATCCTTCCATTGCAAAGCGAACGCTTCACCATGTCTACAGCCAGTAAGGAATAAGAATTCAATCAATGGGGCAATATGTTTTTCACTGTTTTTATCGGATTGATGAAATGTTTCAATTATCAAGTCTCTTTCTTCTTTTGTATATGCTTTGTAATTCTCTTCGTCTTTCAATTGCCGTGATTTTTTTGGTACTTTGTAAGCGTCTTTAATTTCATCAAAATAATCTTCTATTATTAACCCTTTTTTTATCGCTCTTTTACTTAATGTGCTTAAGACACATAATAAATTTCTGGCAGTACTTCTGTTGGCTTTCTTTTTGTTCAATGCTTCAAAAATTTCATTTGCTAGGTTACTGTTTAAAGGTTTATCTAGGAATGGTTTTAATAAACCCGTGTAAGTACGAATATACATTCCTTGGTAAGTAGTTTTTTTGACGCGACTACACTTCCATTCCAGAAACTCTTCCCACAGTTCTCCTAACTTTGGTAATGGCTTTGCGGTCGGTAACTGGGTGACTGTAGCTAACATCGGCTTGATATCCAGATACTTAGCAAGGGTAGGGTCAAACAATCCCCCGTCTGGATGGTCAATATCAGCTTGCATCCGTTTAGCTATTCCTTCCGCCCACTGTTGATTCTCTGGTGTATCGCTCCTACCCAGTCCTTTGTAGAATTGTTTTTTGTCATAAAATTTACGACTTATGCGTGTACTGAACTGCAACCGTAGAGAACCCTTGTCTACGCCTATGTTTACATCAGCTAATTTCTTGGAAGCCTTGCTGCTTGGACGTTTTGAGTACATCTAGTAATTATCTAGTAAATTCAGGCGATTAAAGTTGTTACAGAACTCTAGAATACTCGATTTTTATGAAATATTTTAAAAGTGGTCATTTTGGAGAAGACCTAGTAGCCCAATGGTTGCAATCTAGGGGCTGGGTGATTCTGCATCGCCGCTTTTCTTGCCGTTGGGGAGAGATTGATATTATCGCCGAATATTCTGGAGAATGTGGGGAGCAGAGGGGCACAGCAGCAGAGGGGAGAATTCCTAACTCAGCGCTCCCCACTCCCCACTCAATACTGGCATTTGTTGAAGTGAAAACCCGCAGTTTGGGCAGTTGGGATGCAGGGGGAAGAAGCGCAATTACCCCACAAAAGCAAGCAAAAATTTCGCGTACAGCTGGAATATTTTTAGCCCAGTACCCTGAAAAAGCAGATTACCCCTGTCGATTTGATGTTGCTATTGTCTACTGTCAGGAGTTATCAAAAAAGATGACTGGGGTTAGAGCAACTCAAGAAGCTCTTGCTACTTCATCAGCAGCTGGATATGAGTTTAGGCTGCAAGAATACATTCTGGCAGCTTTCGACTGTTTAATTGATAATGACAATGGTTAATCGGTAATAGATAAAATATTTTGATTACCAATGACCAATAATTTTGTGCTAGCGTGACAACCAAATCGGATCACGCCAAAGTTTCTGGACAATAGCCTAAGCCCCGGACAAACTGTTGCCGGAAAGCCTCGATTTCATCTCTCTCTGGGCTACCATGAGAGACTATCGCTACCTGATAACGACGCATAACGTCCACAGGGCACTGTCCCGCTTCTAAACTCCAAAGTGCCATCTGTACCCTCATTGGTGGCTCGTAGCTAATTCCTAATTCATTTAGAAAAGCCCGAAAGTCACCATCTTCTTGAGGCGAGACTTGACCTCTGAGTTTGATCCTAACTACCCAGCCATCAATTTGATGAATTACGGTGATGAACGAAACAGGTGTTTGGGGTCTGGCGTGCAGGTGTTGAACGACCCTCAGAGTTAGACTGGCATTAGCCAAATAATACAAGTATTCCATGTTTGTTGGTGCTTGGGATCAAAGCCAATCCTACATATCTATATTCGTAAACCTATGTCTGTTCCCGGTAGGGTAAAAGCCCCCGTTTTTAGATGGGGAGGTTTACCCAATTTTTATGTTGATTTTTGCGTGTTACCTAATAGTATCTATCTTCTGGTGTAGAAATAAAATTGAGCAGTCATGTCATGGAGTTGCTTATAAGCCTAAACTCAAATCAACTTTTTTAAAGCAGTACAAATACTAACAAATGAAGCAAAAAATATTACAATTTGATTTGAGCAACACTTCTAGCTCACAAGCAAAAAATTTGGAATTAGATTGTTCGGTAGCTGGATATGACTATGAGCTACCTCCAGAACTAATTGCCCAAAACCCAGCATTTCCTAGAGATAGCTCGCAGTTATTGGTGGTTAATTCTCCCACTACAGGCATCGACACAGCACCCCTAAACCAGATTTTCCGTGATTTACCTGCACTGTTGCGGTCTGGTGATTTGTTGGTGATGAATAATACAAAAGTTATTCCGGCGCGGCTTTATGGTCATAAGTCTACTGGTGCCCAAATCGAGGTATTGCTACTGGAAGAGAGGCAACATAACTGTTGGTTAGCTTTAGTTAAGCCAGGAAAACGCTTTAAGCAGGGAGCGAAGATTATTTTTGCAGTCAAGGGAGATGAAGGAGTAGCGGGAGATGAGGGAGTAGCGGGAGATGAGGGAGAAAATACTACCTCATCCCCCTCATCACCCTCATCCTCCTCATCACCCTCATCCTCCTCATCCCCCTCATCCCCTCACCTCCTCACAGCTACAGTTTTAGAAACAGACACCGCAACTGGGGGGCGTTTGTTGCAATTTGATGTGCCAGAGGGAAAGTCTTTGCTGCAACTGTTAGAGGTTTTTGGTGAACTACCGCTACCACCGTACATTACTGCTTCTGAAGCTGCTGATGAACAGTATCAAACAGTTTATGCCCAACAGCCAGGAGCGATCGCAGCTCCGACAGCAGGATTACACTTTACCCCAGAATTATTACAAAAGTTACGCGATCGCCAAATTAATCAAGCTTTTGTAACGCTACATGTTGGTGTAGGCACATTTCGCCCCGTGGAAGTGGAGGACGTAACTACCCATCAAATGCATGAAGAGTGGATTGAAGTTCCCCCTGCCACAGTAGAGCAAATCCGCGCCACTAAAGCAGATGGCGGTCGGATTATTGCTGTGGGGACAACAGCAGTACGGGCTTTAGAAGGGGCGGCTCAATCTGGTGATTTAGAACCATTTTGTGGTAAAACAAACTTGTTTATTTATCCGGGTTACCAATGGCGAGTAGTTGATGGTTTAATTACGAATTTTCACTTGCCACGTTCGAGTTTGCTGATGTTGGTGAGTGCGCTCATTGGTAGAGAAAGATTGTTGAATATATATCACGAAGCGATCGCTTCTCGGTATCGTTTCTATTCCTTCGGTGATGCGATGCTAATTTTACCCGAAGGTGTGGGGTAGAGACGCGATTAAGGGACTTCCAGGCAAAAAAACATTCCATCGTAGAGACGCCAAGCTTAGCGCCCCTACAAATGTACAAACAATTTGGGATAATTTATTTTCTGGAAGTCCCTAATCCCGTCTCTTAGGGAGTCGGTAGAGACGCGATTAATCGCGTCTGTGAAAAATTGAGAATTTGGAATTTTTTTTGGCGTGGTGGGTACTCTGACTTATGAGGAGTTAAAAATAAGTATAGGTCTGGTATTCATGTCTGAAAAATACCTATTTTCTCAGTGGTTACGTTTATTTTTCCAAGTGACACTCTCTGGTTGTTCTGCGTTTGTGGTTTTGGCTGCACCAACAATTACTAATTACCCAGGAAGCAAGCTGCTAGCAGAAAACGCCATTTCTCAGGACTTGGAAGCAGCCAGCTTTTTCCAACAGGCAGTTATGCGCTATAACCGCAACGATTTACAGGGTGCAGAATACGCCTTTCGCCAAGCATTACAGAAAGATCCTAACCTGAGTGCAGCACGGAACTATCTAGGCAATATCTTCTTGCAGCAAAATCGCCTGGATGAGGCTGTGGAAGAATATGCAGAGGCGATTAAAATTAGTCCTAATTTTAGTGAAGCTTATTACAACTTGGGATTAGTGTTGCATCGACAAGGAGAAAAACAAGCTGCGATTACTGCTTATCGCCAAAGCTTGGTAATTAATCCTACAAACGCCACAACCTTGTACAATTTGGGTTTGGTATTGTATGAACAAGGACAGTTACAGGAAGCGATCGCTGCATATCAGCAAGCAATTAATCTTGATAACACCAACGCCAACGCTTATTTTAACTTAGCGATCGCCTTGCAACAACAAGGAAATATAGAAATGGCGATCGCAACTTATCGTCAAGTCTTACAGCTAGATCCAAAAAATGCCACAGCCTACAACAATATGGCAAGTTTGCTAGCAATTCATGGTCAACCGACTGAGGCCATTTCCGTTTATCGGCAAGCTATTCGCCAAAATCCTAAAAATGCCTCAGCTTACTATAACTTGGGAGTAACTTTATATAACCAGGGCGACATCAAAAAAGCAAACGGAGCCTTGAAACGTGCCCATAACGAATATCGTCAGCAAGGCAATATTGAACAAGCGCAAAAAATTGAACAGCTAATGCAGCAAATTGCCCAAAAAAGAGAGCAACAGCAACCTCAAGCCAGTCAAACTGCTACTCCCTCCCAGACTCCAGATCCTACAACCAATGTAGAACAAACATCTGTGCCACAGACGCAAAACCAACCAGAAACTCCTACCGAAACACCCGCCAGCCCCAGTGATGTACCTATTTCAGTTGAACCACAGTCCAGTTCAACGAGTTCCGGACAATGAAGAAGAAGTCAGAATTCAGAATTCTGAATTCTGAATAGATTTAGTGTGGATTCAACTAATCAGTTAACAGTTTTTTGGTTGGGAGTCAGAGTCCCCCACAAATACAATTACACGGGTAGGGGCACAACATGTTGTGCCCCTACAGTCATCTGTACTCATTCAAATCGGCAAACGATTGATATCTTTGTTACAGCCAATAACTACCATTGCTGAACCGCGTTCTAAACGCTTAGTGGGATCAGGATTAATTTGAAATTTACCACCCTGACTCACCGCTAGCAAATTCAAACCGTAGCGGTTACGAAGTTGAAGTTCAGTAATCGTTTTGCCGTGAAATTCATCAGGCACGATTATTTCTACAATACTATTATCTGGATCGAGGTCAAACCGATCTAGAATTGACGGTTTGGTGAGTGTACGTGCTAGGGCACAACCTGCTTCGTATTCAGGAAAAATAACGTGATCTGCTCCGACTCGCCGCAACAGTTTACAGTGAACTTCACTAGAAGCTTTGGCAACTACATGAGGTACACCAGCCTCTTTTACATTGAGAGTGGTTATGATACTTTCTTGAACATAGTTACCGATCGCTACAATTACAGTATCAAATTCAAAAACTCCAGCTTCTTTGAGTGCAGCCGGTTCGGTAGAGTCTAGTTGCAAAGCATGACCAACTATTTCCTCAGTCAATGCTTCGGAAACTCGTTTTTCATCAATATCTGTTGCTAGCACTTGATAACCGAAATTGTGCAATGTCGAACAAACAGATCTACCAAAACGACCTAAGCCAATTACCGCAAATTGGTGGTTATCTTTACGTAAACTGCGAAAAAAACCTAACGATGACAGATTCACAGTTGTTATCCTTATTATGGCTCCCTGTATTTAGGGCAAAAAACGGTTATCCCGCTTGAATTAAAAATTTTATTTTTGCCTTAGATTGTATATTTTATCAGTTTGGTCAGGAGTTATAAGTTAGGAGTTAGGAGTTAGAAGTTATTATTCTCCCTCATCTTCCTCATCTCCCTCATCTCCCCTACCTATCCTACAAGTAAATTTTCTTCAGGATAATGAATTCTAGTAGGACGGGGATCTCCTAATACAGCGGACATCAGCAGCAAAACACCTACTCGTCCAACGTACATGGTGATAATTAAGACAAGCTTTGCTGCTGTGGTAATAGTTCCTGTGATGCCTGTGGAAAGCCCCACAGTGGCGAAGGCTGATACTACTTCAAATAAAATCTGAATAAAATCCAATTCTGGATCTGTGAGACTAATTAAAATAGTCGCTAAAATCACAGTCGTAACTGAAGCCACTAACACACCGACAGCTTTCAAAATTAAAGATATTGCTATCTTGCGTTCATATAATAAAACTTCTTCTTTGCCCTGAAGAATTGCTTTGGTGCAACTTGTCAAGACTCTCAGGGTTGTTGTTTTCATACCGCCTCCCGTACCACCTGGACTTGCACCAATAAACATCAGCGCAATGGTAATAAATAAACCAGCCGTAGTCATTTTGCCAATATCAATGGTGTTAAAGCCGGCAGTCCTCGGTGTGACTGATTGAAACCAAGCTACTAATATTTGGTCATATAAATTTAATGATCCAAATGTTGCAGGATTTCTAATTTCTATACAGAAAAAAGCAATTGTTCCTATAATTAGCAAGATAATTGTTGTGCTGGTGGCAACTTTAAAGTCTAGAGAAAATAATTGGCAAGTAGTTTTTTTGAAAATGCGATCGCGCAACCAAATATACATCTCCAAAATTACCTGATAGCCAATTCCCCCGAAAATAATCAACATTGTGATAGTGAAGACCACTAAAAAAGATGACTGATAACTAATCAAGTTATCTTTAAACAAACTAAATCCAGCATTATTCCAAGCATTGATACTATGAAAAATCGCTAACCACAGTCCATTTTTCCAACCATGTTCGGGAACAAAGGCAGGCAAAAGTAAAAATACACCAGTAATTTCAAAAATTAATGTTGTGGCAATAATTGAGCGGATAACTTGGGCGCTACCACTCATTCCTGGTCGGTCTAAAGCTTGTTGAATTGCGATTTTTTGTCGCATATCAAACTTACGTCCTATTAGCAAAATCAAAAATGTGGTGGTTGTCATGTAACCCAATCCGCCAATCTGAGCTAATAGTGCAATAAACAACTGACCCCAAAATGAAAAATAAGTACCAGGGTCAACTACTGATAAGCCTGTGACGCAAACTGCGGATGTAGAAGTGAATAGTGCCACAATCAGGTTATTCCACGTACCATCGCTAGTTGAAAAAGGCATCATCAGCAAGATAGTTCCGATACCGATGACAGCCATAAATCCCAAACAAATTGTCCGAGCAACAGTCATAATTAATTCAAAATTCAAAATTCAAAATTCAGAAAACCAGATTTAATATGGGTTGGCACATGCTTGAATCTGTAGCCCTCTTTGGAATCATTGGTATAAATTCGATCGAGAACAGTTTATTGAGGTAAAACTGCAAAATTTTCGCCACGAGGATACATCATGGTTTACGTTCTCTGGAAGAAAAATACCCTTATTTAATTAAAAACATACATGGTAGCCTACGAGTATGTTTTTTTAAACTATGCTCTCTCTTGAGACTGCTTTTTAATGAGTGCAACACTTTACCAGCAAATTCAACAATTTTACGATGCTTCCTCTGGTCTGTGGGAACAGATTTGGGGAGAACATATGCACCACGGCTACTACGGGGCTGATGGTAGTGAGAAAAAAGACCGTCGTCAAGCGCAAATTGATTTGATTGAAGAATTACTGACTTGGGCTGAGGTACAGGGGGCGTCAAATATTCTGGATGTGGGTTGTGGTATTGGCGGTAGTTCTTTATACTTAGCTCAAAAGTTTAATGCTCAAGCCACGGGGATTACTTTGAGTCCTGTGCAAGCCGCCAGAGCAACGGAACGCGCTTTAGAGGCGAATTTGGGTCAAAGAACACAGTTTCAGGTGGCGAATGCTCAAGCGATGCCTTTTGCTGATAATTCTTTTGACTTGGTTTGGTCGCTGGAAAGTGGCGAACATATGCCTGATAAAACCAAGTTTATGCAGGAGTGCTATCGGGTGTTAAAGCCTGGTGGTGTGTTTATTATGGTGACTTGGTGCCATCGAGCAACTGATGAGTCACCCCTGACGGCGGATGAGGAAAAGCATTTGCAGGATATTTATCGGGTGTATTGTTTGCCTTATGTGATTTCTTTGCCAGAGTATGAAGGCATAGCACGTCAACTTCCATTAAATAATATCCGCACTGCTGACTGGTCGCAGGCTGTTGCGCCATTTTGGAATGTGGTGATTGATTCGGCGTTCACTCCGCAGGCACTTTGGGGTTTACTAAATGCAGGTTGGAGTACTATTCAAGGGGCGTTGTCACTGGGGTTAATGCGTCGCGGTTATCAGCGGGGGTTAATTCGGTTTGGGTTGTTGTGCGGGAATAAGTAGGGACACCGCAATGCCCATTGGTGTCAACTTAGGTAAAATGTCAGTATAAGATGTAATCTAAGAACATCGGCTTGATGTTCTTAGTGATACATCATGAGTGAAAAACGTTCTGCTACTCTATGATGAGATTTTTTTTCATTGGAAGTCCCCTTAAGTTACCAAACTCATCAGCTGCCGGTTTAACCTAATGAGGTAATCTCGACCGTAAGCTCCATTTTCTAAGCCTGTGACGAGATGGTTGGGGATGTCTTGTGTAATTTCTTCGCTACAAGAACCGGCAGATAGTGCGATCGCCGCCACTGTATCCACATCACCGATAAAAGCGATACAATCTTGTAAAAGTTGGCTCATGCTGTCATTTCGCATCACCGCAGTAATGGCTGCCCTGACACTCATCCAGCCTTTGGATTTTACTTCACCTTGCCAGGGTTTAGACCACTGCCCAGATACATAACCTTCTAAAAACTGTCCTAATTTGCGTTTTGCTCCCAGTTGATAGATAAAGTAATGTGACATCAGGGCAGCGGCAACAGCAGCGTTGATTCCATCTGTTGTATTGTGAGTGATTGCGGCTTGAATTGTTGCCGCTTCGATGACTTTTTCTGGTGTCGGATAAACGCCAATGGGGGCTGCACGCATCGCCGCCCCGCTTTTGTCACTGTCAGGGTGAATTTTTGTTAAAAATTCTTCCCCACTTTGGATTTCTACCAGAAACTTGTAGAAGTTTCTCGCATAACCTTGTCTAGGGTCGCGTTTGAAGGCTGTAACGAAGCTTTCGGCTAAAACTTCTGGCGTCCACGGTGCTTGAGCAACAATCACTTCGGCAATGGCAATGCTCATCTGGGTATCGTCGGTGTAGCTACCAGGAATGAGTCGAAAACGCGGGTGTTGCACGTATCGACTCAAATCGTTGTTAACAATCATCTCGTCAGCATATTCAAAGCCTGCACCGTAGGCATCTGCAATGGCTAACTCTAGCAGCATATTGGTATTAAACTAAAAATGGACGCGCCAGGAAAAAGCTAGAAATTGTTTTAGCATCTATTAGCTCTCCCTGAAGAATAGCTTTTTCTAGTTCCTCAGGAGTCAAAAATACAGTTTCGATATCCTCGTCTCCATCTTGGGCTGGTGGTGTTTCCAGCTTTTGTAAATCTTGAGCCAGAAAAGCATAAATAATTTCATCAGAATAACCAGGCGCTAGGAAAAATTCTCCTAGTTTCTGCCATTTTTCGGCACTGTAGCCAGTTTCTTCCTGAATTTCCCGTTTTACCGTCTCTAAGGGATCTTCATTGCGTTCCACAGTTCCCGCCGGAAATTCTAATATCCGTCCCTGAACTGCAAAACGATACTGGCGCACAAGTACAAGTTTACCTTCTGGGGTCACAGGCACAGCTAGGGCACCGCCGGGATGACGAATACACTCCCATTCTCCTTCTGCTTTATTGGGTAAACGCAAGCGATTAACTTCAAAGTCAAACTTGCGTCCTTTATAAAACAAGCGTTGTTTCAACAGTTGTGGTAATTCTCTACCTAATGGCATAGTAAAAAATCTGATTATCTGTAAATAGTTGAAAATTAATATGGATAAATATCCAATTTCATTAGTTTAGAAGTTTTAGTTTCATGGCTGAACTAAACAACTTCTATCCCATCTCCAGAATGCATTCAGGACTACTTTTGTTGACAAATTCCTGATTCGATTACCGCGCTATTTTTAGACTAGAGGTTAACAAAGGAAGAAGCTACAGAAGTTGTGGTTTTTGCAAACTAGATTAAGACTTTCACCTTTTTAAATTAGGTCATTGCCTGTGGGAATATGTCTATATTTTACAACTTATAGCTATAGAATCCGCAAAGTTTTGCAATACGGAGGCAAAATTAGCACTCTTGCTAAGTTTATGGATGGTAATTTTAATTGCCCATCAATAAATGTACATCTGAACAGTCTACCTTTTTGAGTAGTTCTTTTATAAGACACCCAGAAACTGGTTCTACCCAATCTGAGGCAATTTCTGCAAGGGGTAATAACACAAAAGCTCGATCCCGCATTCCAGGATGGGGGATTTGGAGGTTTGGTGCATCCACAATAAAGTCATCATATAATAACAAATCCAAATCCAGGGTACGCGGTCCCCAACGTTCTTGACGCACACGCCCAAATTGTCGTTCAATTTTTAGTAAACTTTCTAATAACTCCTGGGGTAGCATTTCCACTTGTAATGTAACGCACCCATTTAAGTAGTCTGGCTGTGGTGGGCCTACGGCTTTAGTTTTATACCAACTGGATCTGGCTTCTAAAGAAATGCCTGGGGTTTCGGCTAAAGTTGCGATCGCAGCTTCTAAAATTGCCTGTGAATCTCCCATATTACTTCCAAGGGCAAGGGCAGTTTTGGCACGCCTCACCTTCGGCAAGCCGTTTTCAGGTTGTTTTTGCGGATACTCTCCTGCACCTTTTTCGGTAAATGTCAATAGTTTTGATATTCCTAATACTGATGAATCTTGCAGTATTTTTGCTAAGCTTCAATATACCAGCCCTTAGGCTTAGTCAGTTGCAATTATTTAATTGTATAAAAAAGTACTTATTTATTTTCGATTCTGAATTCTTTTTAATAGTGAATTGAGTTAATTATTTATAGAATAGTATACTAACACAACGTGGTGCTATAACCCCAAAGCTTATTGATGGTGGTTAAGTAGTTACTACTTCGATCGAGGAACTGATGTGGGGAAGCTGACCTCCTGGTTCAAGCCAAGACCAACTAATTTGAGTGACTCTAACGAGGAACCGCGATTGCCACCTGGTAATCATCATCAACACGAGGAATCCACAACAAATGAAAGCTTACCACCAGCACATGTGGCACAGCCGAGGCAGTTACTGAGCAAAATGAAAATTTTACCATCAAGAATGAGGGCTAATCAGGCAACTGGTAATAAACCAATCTATCGTCGAATCTGGTTTTGGGCAGGCTTGGGTGTAGGTGGTGGGATAGTTGCCTCGATCTATGGTGTCAGTGTAATAGATAGCACCTTGCCGGATAAAGCTGAACTCAATGCCGTGGTTAGAGAGCAAACACTGACCATCAAAGCTGCCGATGGTACTATATTACAACAACAAGGTGAAGCAGCCAGAGAGCAGCTAAAGCTGGAGCAGATACCAGATAATTTAAAAAAAGCTTTCATAGCCTCAGAAGATAGAAGATTTCAGCAACATAACGGAGTCGATCCTCAAGGAATTCTGAGAGCGGGTTTGAATAATTTGCGATCGCAAGGTGTGGTAGAAGGTGGTAGCACCATCACCCAACAACTAGCCCGGATTCTGTTTTTGAAACAAGAGCAAACAGTCTGGCGCAAACTCAAGGAAATCCGCTTAGCACAAAAAATCGAGTCAGAATTAACCAAGGATCAAATTCTAGAGCGTTACCTAAATCTGGTTTATTTAGGAGCCGGCGCTTACGGTGTTACAGATGCCTCCTGGGTATACTTTAGTAAATCTCCAGATCAACTTTCTTTAGCCGAAATGGCAACGATTGCTGGATTAGCTCCTGCGCCTAGCTTGTACGCCCCCGACAAAAATCCAGTAGCTGCCAAACAGCGGCGAAATTTAGTATTGCTACGGATGCAAGAAGAAAAATTTATTACGCCAGAACAAAGGCAAGCAGCCGTCCAAGAACCGCTAACCCTGAAAACCAGTTTACCCAAGCGATTACAAGTAGAGTCACCCTACTTTACTACTTACATCCAGAAAGAATTGCCCAAGTACGTTTCTGCTGATGTGTTGTCCGCTGGAGGTTTAGTAGTGGAAACTACCCTGAACCCGACTTGGCAGAAAGCAGCAGAAGAAGCCGTTGCCAAAACCCTGCGAAATCAGGGACGCTGGGAAAACTTTAAAGAAGCGGCAATGGTTGCCATCGATCCCCGTAGCGGTGAAATCAAGGCAATGGTGGGGGGAAAAGACTTTGGCAAAAACCAGTTTAATCGGGTTACCCAAGCACAGCGGCAACCAGGATCGACATTTAAAGGATTTGTTTATGCAACTGCGATCGCTAGTGGTAAAAGCCCCTACGATACCTATGAGGATGCACCCTTAGTTGTAGACGGCTACGAGCCGAAAAACTATGGTGAAAACTTCCACGGCTCAATGAGCATGAGAGATGCCCTCACCCGCTCTGTTAATATCGTTGCAGTGAAGGTGTTGATTAATGTAGGCTTTACGCCAACAATTAAACTTGCCCATGATATGGGGATTAAATCTGAACTTAAGCCGACTTACTCCCTAGCTCTCGGCTCCAATGAAGTCAATCTCCTAGAATTAACCAGCGCCTACGGCAGTTTTGCAACCCAAGGATTGCACACAGAGCCTCATGGTATTAGCCGCATCATCAACCGTGAAGGCAAAGTGATTTGGTCAGCTAATTTCAAATCGAAACGGGTTCTTGATGCTGACAGTGCCGCTATCATGACTTGGATGCTACGCAACGTCGTGGAAGCCGGAACTGGTGGCGCCGCCCAATTAGATAATAGACCGGTTGCTGGCAAGACTGGGACATCCGACGAAGCCCGCGACTTGTGGTTTATTGGTTACATTCCCCAAGTGGTGACAGGAGTTTGGTTGGGTAACGATAACAACCGCCCCACATACGGCAGCAGTGGTAGCGCCGCTTACACCTGGCATGAGTTCATGGAAAAAGCGGTAGAAGGAATGCCCGTAGAAAAGTTTCCCAAACGACCAAAGTTAGAGGGTCGCAAAGGCACGATCAAAGCACAGTCAATTAAACCCAAACAAGTGCTGAATCGTTCTATTTCCTCCAAAAATGATGAATCAGAGCCGGAAATTTCTAGAAATTCCGAAGAAAATAGTGGTTCATCAAGGAGGCGTAGAAGCAGGAGGAGATATTATCAAGAAGAACAGCAATCAAGCAACGACTATACCCCAAGACGGAGAAGACGCGATCGCAGTAGCGAAGAATCAACTTCTAGTAACACTTCTTCAGAATCATCTCGCCCACGGCGACGTTCTAGAAGAGTAGAATCTGATTCTCCCCCACCTCGAAGAACTCGCCGATCCTCTTCTCCGGCAAATAGTTCTGGTTCCTCCGACTCTTCATCGTCACAGCCATCGTGGCGGGATAGACTTAGACCTTCTCAGTGATAAATTGGGCATTGGGAAGAGGCAAGGGAGCAGGGGGCGGGGGCAGAGGGGAAGATTTTCTCCCCTGCTCGCTGCTCCCTGCTTCCCAGCCTCCCCTGCTCCCTCATCCCCCATGTCCCATGCCCCTCTTCTCTCTGCAATATGAAGTTGCTCAAACTACAGGGGGATGTTAGGTGATACGCTGATTTTATATTGTGTTAAATAGTGTTAACCTAACCTTGGAGAATATACCCATGCATTTATTGATGCAAACAGCAGCAGAAGCCGCAGCAAACGCCCCTCATTTTCCGGTAGCTTTTACCTTGGTGTATGTCGTTGGTTTTATTGCTGCCGTCACCATTGGTTCAATAGCTTGGTACAACTCAAAACGCCCCGCAGGCTGGGAAAGCAAAGAGCGTCCTGATTTTGTGCCTAAGGTTAATAAAGAAGAAACTCCGGGTCTGGGCGAACCGAAGTCATAAACAGTGATGAGTGATGAGTGATGAGTGATGAGTGATGAGTGATGAGTTAAAAAACTCCCAACTCCCAACTCCTAACTCCTAACTCCCAACTCCCAACTCATAACTCAAAATTCCCTGTTAGTTTTGAACTTCAACCCAACGGCGGTAAAGCTTTTGAATTTGTTTGAGAAGTTGAGTGTGAGCCGGTTGGGTTGACCCATTCGGCTTCGTTATATCTTGCAATTCGGTCAGGAGTCTAGCTTCTTCGATCGCAACTTCGCCATCGCTGTAAATTAAGCCACTGATGGCTTCAATCAAGTTTTCACAATCTTCCAGGCTAGGGCGATCGCCTAAATACTCTCTCACCCATTCATAGCACTCTTTTGGCTGTACGGGAACTAATTCGTACAGCCAAGGCTTAATTTCTGGATCGCTAGCCAAACCTTTCGCTTGAGCTATTTCCCGGAGATATTGCCGTTCCTCTGGTTGAATTCTGCCATCGAGCCAAGCGGCTCCAATCAGGATTTTAACTAAGTTTTTCACATTGGAATGGGTAACCATTGTTGCCTCCTCTGGTAGATTCAGGCTTCCACCAAATCGTACAATCCCAAACAGTAATCACTCGGAATTATTGGTTTTTCTTAAGCGCACCATAAAAAAGCCATCCATGTCCTCTCGATGAGGCCAGACTTTGAACCAGCCTTCAGGTGTAGTACGTGCAGAACCAAGGAACTCAAGGCTGCTGGGAGACTCAATTTGCCAATCAGGCGACTCAGCTAAAAATGCTGCGATCGCTTCTTCGTTTTCTGCTGGATGTAGCGTACAGGTGGCATAAACTAATACACCACCAGGCTTGACAAAATTCGATATATGTGATATAAGTTCTTTCTGGAGCGTAGAAAGTTCCCGGACAGATTCTGGTGTCTGTCGCCAACGAGCATCAGCGTGACGGTGCATAGTTCCCAAGCCAGAACATGGAGCATCAATTAACACGCGGTCTGCGGTGTTGTGAAACTGCGTAAAATGGCGGCTGTCGCCAGTACAAATTTGAATAGATTTTAAATTTAGCCGTTGAGAATTTTCTTGGAGTTTGCGAAGACGAGAAGAAGTGCGATCGCAACCCCAAATTTTCCCTTTATCTTGCATTAACTCAGCGATGTGAGTTGTTTTACCCCCTGGTGCAGCACAAGCATCAATCACCACCTCACCCGGTTTAGGGTCAAGCAAATGACCTACCAACTGGGCGCTGCTATCTTGTACAGTCCACCAACCTTCTCGGAAACCAGGTAATTTTTGAATTGACCCAGCATTACCAATTAATCGTAACGCTTGGGGCAAATGACGAACCCGCCTCACCAAAACACCAGCAGATTGGAATGCCGCCTCAACTTCCTCAATTGAAGTGCGAAGTGGGTTAATACGCAAATCGATTGTCGGGGATTGATTCATCCATTCACACAGTTGTTCCGTCTCGACTAAACCCAGTTGTTCTAACCAAACTTGAATAATCCAGTCAGGAAAACTGTGTAAAACACCCAGGCGTTCCACTGGGTTTTCTGGGAGTTGTAGGGGGTCAATGTGGAGGGATGAGGGAGATGAGGGGGACGAGGGAGATGAGGGAGTATTTTCTCCTCCTGCCCCGCTGCCCCCCCGTCCCGCGTTAGGGGTTCCTGCTATAGACCTCTGCCCCTCTGCTTTTCTGAGATACTGGCGTAATAAGCCGTTAACAAAACCTGTGAGTCCGGGAAAACCGTTTTCTTTAGCTAGTTCGACGGTGGTGTTAACAGCAGCTGAAGCGGGAATACGCTCTTGATAGCGGAGTTGGTATAAGCCTAGATGTAGAATGGTGCGGAGGTCTTTTGGTTGTTGGTGAGATTTCTTTTGGGCGAGTTGGTCAATGAGAGTATCTAGGGTGCGTTGCCTTCTGACACTGCCATAAACTAATTCTGTCACTAGGCGGCGATCGCTATCAGGCAAATTAACTTTTTGCAGCACTCTATCTAGGGCAACATCAACATAAGCCCCCTTGTGAACATCTCGCAGGGCGATAAAAGCTAGTTGACGGGCATTTGTCATATGAGAAGGAGTCAGAAGACAGAATTCAGAATTCAGAATACCCCATGCCTGAAGTCAGGGGTAACAATCGGAAAGAATTTAATATCACGCGCGTTTCAAATCGGGGGCTTTAAACCTCGATTCTCCATCCAGTCGCACAGAATCCATTCTGGATTCTGGCTCCTGAATTCTGAATTCTTCTTTGGTAAACATAAATCAGGAGTCACGAGGCTTTTGTATTCTAACCCCTCACTCTGCCAATTGTAGATTTTGAATTTTGGATTTTGGATTGCAAGAAAAAATCTAAAACCCAAAATTCAATCACTCTTGTACAGACGCGATTCATCGCGTCTCTTCCTATCGAGGCATATATGGATCTACACTGGCGATTTCAAATTCACATGCTCTAGAAACCACTTCTGCTGGTAATTTCCCAAAGCTAATTAATGGTAAATAACTGGGGTTTGCCATCAGTTCTTTTGCTAATAAGAACCCAGTAATTGTCCAAGTTTGATATTTCCTAGCTTGTTTACCAATCAGTCGTCCCTTCTTACCGTCGTAATACTCTGGCCATTCATCATCACACAGGCGTGCTTGGGCAATTTCCATTGCTCTTTGTGCAAGACTTGTTTTGTTGGTTTTTATCGCCGCCGCTGCCAACATCCACATTAAAACTGGCCAACTACCTGCATTGTGATACGACCAAGGTATATTTTTCGGGTCACATCCAGTCACAATTCTATATTCTTCATTTTCTAAAGCTGGGAAACAGATTTTCATCGGCATATCTCCCACCAAATCTTCCCATCGTTTCTCAATGAGAGTCATAATTGCTTGCGACTGTTCTTCAGTAGCTAAGTCAGAAATGATTGCCATCAAGTTTCCTACGGCAAAGAAGCGAGTATCTAGCTGCGACGGCCCAACATTACCTGCAAGATAACCGCCTTTTTTAGGCAGCCATTTGTCTAATTTATCATAGGGAATGGAGTCTACATATATATTGAATAAATTCACAGCACCTTTGCCGTATTCTTCACTTTTGAAGCGATAAATTGCATTCAGACGATTAATATCTATCCAATAATGTTGACGAATGTGGGCACACAAAAGAGGTAAGCGATTATCAATTGCCATGACAATATCTTGATTGCCTTGACAAATGAGCAGTTCACGAGATGCACGCAAAGCTGTGTAAAAGAGAACTTGCAGTTCTAAAGGATGACCATAGATACCCATACGACGGTCAATCATACAAGCGCCATCTGGAACTAATAGCGTTGGGTACATATCAAAACGATTCGCCAAACAAATCTCCATGATTAACCTGATACCATTTTGGAATTCAGGTTGATGGGCTAGAGAAAAATCTTCTGTGGCGACTACATAAGCACGTAACAAAATAATCCACCAGAGACAAGAATCAACTGGTGTGACTCTGGCGATCGCATGTTCGCCAAAATCCGCTTCTAGATATTCTTGCCCATTTTCAGAAAGCACTTTAAAGCTAGCTGGAATTAATCCTCGACCAGGCTTATAGGCATCTAATGCTCTTTCTTTAGGCTGTAATTTTAAGGTTTCTTCTAAGAAATTACGAACAATATCTGCTCTACCTTTGAGTAAAAAAATTAGAGCCGAAGATACAAAATCTCGAATAAAACACTGGTCATAATTAAGAGCCTCTACAGATAAATCATAAGCAGCTACTGTACCAATGGGGCGTCCTTGATAGTAGATAATTGTTTTTTCTAGTGCTTCCCACGCTTGGGCTACTTCTTTTGAATTTTCACTCGATTTTAATTCGTTTAGGTGCATCGCCAGAATAACTCCATTTGGTTTGTGAATTTGTGGTAGATGCGTCTTCATTAATTATTTTTGCTATTCTCAGCATAACAAAAACACATTTTTGAATAGCAAATCTAATTTAGCAAAGTTATCAAATAATCATGAATAAAGCTGCTGATATCTCTGCAACTTTATTGATAATTTATTTGCTTTTAATCAAATATTCTTTTGGTCAATTACGATTATTGTTCTTCACCGCAAGTAGTAATTTAATTTCTCAAACAGTCACATAAGATATATTTTTAGATTATTTATGCTTCCGTTTTTATGTCCGGAATCTTTGCTTTACCAAACAAAAACATATCTTCAGTGGTGTTTAAGGTTTGTGTGAAGTTAAAACTAGTTACGGTATCTTTACTTAATTAGGATTAGTTTTTGACACTAGGAAGTCAGATTATTCCCCCATAACATAATAATTTATAACGTTTTGTCATAATATGCAAGGCGAATCGTCAAAGAATTTAATATGTCAATACTTCTGGAGGGCTATATATTTTACTCTATTGACAGATGACATGGGTTGCTTATGGGAGTGGGACGCTAAAAAAAACTAAAGTAAACAGAATTAAGATTTAAGCACGCAGAGGCGCAGAGGCGCAGAGAAAGAGGAAGAGAGGATTGGGTTGTGAGCTTAATTAAGTTGGTGACTTATTTATCAAAGTTAATATATCTGTGAGCATTTAACTGCTTCTGGAATTCTTTATAAGCTTGATTAATTGCTTGCATTGAGGCTTTTGCATTCGTACAAGTGTTGACATCAGGATGATACAATCTGGCTAATTGACGATAGGTAAGTTTGACAACATTGGCATCATCACTTTGATTTACGCCTAATATTTCCCACCATTCTCCTGATAGTACAGTGTCGAGTGTTAAATTATTCAAGCTTTGTATGTGACTCCAAATTTTGATGCTCGCCCCATTACCGCCACTTATCAGCGTCTTGCCATCAGGACTAAAAGCAACGGGGCTACATCCAGAAAGAGTTTGTAGTAATTTTCCAGTGTGTAGGTTCCAAAGTTTAATCGTACCTTCTCGGCTGGCACTAGCGATGGTTTTTCTATCGGGACTGATAGCAACAGATAATATTGGCGTTGAGTGTCCAACCAAAGTGCTGAGTAATTCTCCAGTATGGAGATTCCAGAGTTTAATTGTGGTGTCTGTGCTACCACTAATGAGAGTTTGACTATCAGGAGTGATGGCAACTGTATTGACTGCTGCCAAATGTTCAGTGAGAATACAGCGCTGTTGGCAAGTTTTTAAATCCCAAAGTCTGATAGTTTTATCAGCGCTGCCACTTGCAAGAGTTATGCCGTCAAAACTGATGGCGACAGATAAAACTGCATCTGAGTGTCCATTCAAGGTGCGTTTTACTGTTCTTGTGTACCGTCCCCAAATTCTAATAGTTTTATCAGCACTACCACTAACTAGGATTTTCCCATCAGGGCTATAGGCAACTGAAGTAACAAAGCCATTATGACTGTAGGGAGAATTTAAATAAAATAATGTTTGAATAAATTTTCTTGTGTCCATCTGCCAAGTGCTGATTTTGCGATCGACACTGCCACTTGCAATTTGTTGTCCATCGGGGCTGATAGCAACAGATAAAACTGCCTCTGCTTGTCCACAGAAAGTGTAAAGCCATTTTCCTGTTTTCAAGTTCCACAGATTAACTTGTCTGTCATCACTGGCACTGACTAAGGTGGTACCATCAGGACTCAGGGCGATCGCATTAACAGCTGCTAAGTGACCCTTGAGTGTGCGTACACATCTCCAAGTTTCGGGTAACTGAGTTGTTAAAGATATTGTTTCTGGTTCAATGTTGGCAGTAGAAGGTTGAGGGTTAATAAATTCTGATTTTTTGTTTAATTCAGCCTTAAGTGCTTGTAACTCATCCTCAACTTCCAAAGCAGCAAATTTTTGGTTGAGATCCTCACCAGATAAAAATGCTTGTAATTCCACCACTCCTGCCGAATAGTAGTTCATCTGCAAGACTTTTTCTTCCATTCGATCAAAAAGCTGTGCAGGAGTTTCGCTAAATTCAGATTCGTCTAACAGCTTGGCAATACCATAGGCAGCGAGTCCCACCACTGCACCAACTCCCGCCATCGGTGCTGCACCGATACCAAATGCCAGCCCTACTTTCGGTGCGACTAAACCCATACCACCGACAACGCTATAAACACCAGCACCGCCGACTGCACCAATTCCCATTGCACCAAAAGCAGCAGCATCTCCCTCTGCTATGGCTTTGAAAGCGCCGTAAGCGGCTGCACCAACCACAGCACCAGCACCAACTACAGGAGTTGTCCCAATACCAACCGCGCCAAATCCTCCCGCTAATCCCATCCCGCCTACCGTTGCGGAAACACCGGCACCTGCTATGCTTCCGCCAGCGATGAATGCTGCACCTGTTTTAGAGTTTTGTGTCACTGATTTTATTTATAGATAGTTTAAGTTCTTTACAGCATAGACTTGGTAAAGTCAAACAAGAACCCCGACTTTTTAGAAAAGTCGGGGTTCTGATTTCTTGTTTAAGTAATCGTCCTCCCCTGCTCAAGAACTGCTGTTTCAAGCTAGGTGAATTATTGCAGCAAATGAGTTGTGCCGTTACCGTTAGTTGACGCATTCGCAATTGCAGCTTGAGCAGGTTGAGTGGCGAGAACTGCTGTAACTGTAGTAACTTTTGAACTAGATTGTTTAGTTCGTTTTCGAGTAGAGCCGCCAGCCTTAGAATACTCCATACTTTTTTTGCCGTAGACAGTTGCAATTCCAGTTAGCATTCGTTCAGACATTTCAGAGAGAGCTTCCTCCATCTGGATAACTGTTTTACGCGATTCTTCAACATTGGACAAAAGGGTGTTATGAGTTTCTAGGATCGCACGGGTACTATTGATTAGGTGGTTGTAGGCTTCAATACTTAACCCATGTCCTAAATTCAGATTTTCATCAATGGATTTAAGCGAGGCGAGACGACGTTGGGCTTTGTCAACAGCAGCAGAACCACGAGTTCTTAAAGACATAAGATATCCTTTTTTGATAATCCTTTTTCAAAATAGTGGAGTATCCTTTTGTCTGAGATGGGTAGTTTTGGGGATTTATTTCATTAAAGATTCAACGAAATAATTACTAGGTTGCCTGTGTTTTTACTAATTTTTCATATCAATTTTTTGTTTGAGAATAAGTGCAATCAGCAAAAGTAATCGCCAAAATCAAAATTGCAGTCGTAAAATCATAAATACGAGCGCCAAAATCAAAATTGCAGTCGCAAAATTATAAATACGAGCGCCAAAATCAAAATTGCAGTCGCAAAATTATAAATACGACTGCCAAAATCAAAATTGCAGTCGTAAAATTATAAATGCGACTGTAAAAATCGAAATTGCAGTCGCAGAATCATAAATACGACTGTAAAAATCAAAATTGCAGTCGTAAAATCATAAATGCGACTGCTCAAATCATAAATGCGTAGGCATAGCCCGCCGTAGGCATCGCCAAAATAACATTGTCAAGGCAAAACTAGAACACGGTGTACACACAAGTCCGATCCAGTTTTATCCCAATACGCTTGAGATAAGCGAAAAACCCCTCATGTAGAGACGCGATTCATCGCGTCTAAAAAACTAACACGTTACAGAGACAAGGGTAAATCGCCGTCTCTACAAAGAATGTACCGATCAATTATTCCTTGACAGTTGCAATAAAATTGTAGGTTGGGTTGTAGCTTGCTTCCACGTTGCGTTAGCTTTCCGTAGGGTAGTGGTAGGAAACCAAAACCAACACCCTTATTCTGGTGTTTCAGGCGCAATGAATCGCGTCTCGAAGTAAATACTTTTGGGGTTAACTAAACCGAATTCAACTAATATATCGTATAATACAGATTTTAAATTGCAAAAGTACGAAAATTAGCTTCAAAACCAAATATAAATCCTGTTTTACTTTTCAATTCTGGGTTCTGGATTCTGAATTCTGCTGTAAGTCTTTTCCCCAAATTACTGATAATACTATTGAAATTTTTGACAGCAGATAGAAATTCACCTGCACCTACTCATGAATGAACAGCCGCTACAAATAGAGACTGGAAACAGAGCCGAGAATATTGAATTAGCGATCGCTGCTTATAAAGCGGCACTGGAAGTTAGAACCAGGAGCAATTTTCCTAAACAATGGGCAAGTACGCAAAATAATCTAGGGAATGCTTATCTTTACAGAATATCAGGAAACAGAGCCGAGAATATTGAATTAGCGATCGCTATTTATAAAGAGGCACTCGAAGTATTAACCCCCACCGCCTTTGGTGAACAATGGGCAATGACACAAAATAATCTGGGGAATGCTTACCTATACAGAATATCAGGAGAACGAGCCGATAATATTGAATTAGCGATCGCTATTTGTAAAAAAGTACTCGAAGTATTAAACCCCACCGCCTTTGCTGAACAATGGGCAACGACGCAAAATAATCTGGGGAATGCTTACAGTGACAGAATATCAGGAAACAGAGCTGAGAATATTGAATTAGCGATCGCTACTTATAAAGAGGCACTCGAAGTATTAACCCCCACTGCCTTTGGTGAACAATGGGCAACGACGCAAAATAATCTAGGGAATGCTTACCTTTACAGAATATCAGGAAACAGAGCCGATAATATTGAATTAGCGATCGCTATTTATAAAGAGGTACTTAAAGTATTAAACTTCACCGCCTTTGGTGAACAATGGGCAACAACGCAAAATAATCTGGGGAATGCTTACACTGAGAGAATATTAGGAGATACAGATGAAAATTTGGAAAGTGCGATCGCTGCTTATAAAGCGGCACTGAAAGTTAGAACCAAGAGCGCTTTTCCTATTAGTTGGGCAACGACGCAAAATAATCTGGGGATTGCTTACCTTTACAGAATATCAGGAGAGCGAGGCGAGAATATTGAATTAGCGATCGCTGCTTATAAAGCGGCACTGGAAATTAGAACCAAAAGCGCTTTTCCTATTGATTGGGCAACGACGCAAAATAATCAGGGAATTGCTTACCTTTACAGAATATCAGGAGAACGAGGCGAGAATATTGAATCAGCGATCGCTGCTTTTTCTGTGGCACTAGAAGTTTATACCAAAAGGGACTTTTGCGAACAATGGGCAACGACGCAAAATAATTTAGGGATTGCTTACAGTGAGAGAATATCAGGAGAACGAGGCAAGAATCTGGAAAAAGCGATCGCTGCTTATAAAGCGGCACTGAAAGTTAGAACCAAGAGCGATTTTCCTGAACAATGGGCAAGTACGCAAAATAATCTGGGTAATGCTTACCTTTACAGAATATTAGGAGAACGAGGCGAGAATCTGGAAAAAGCGATCGCTGCTTATTCTGCACCACTGGAGATTAGAACCAACAAGGCTTTTCCGATTAATTGGACAACAACGCAAAATAATTTGGGGATTAGAATATCAAAAAAACGAGGCAAGAATCTAGAAAAAGCGATCGCTGCTTATAAAGCGGCACTGGAAGTTAGAACCAAGAGCGATTTTCGTGAACAATGGGCAAGTACGCAAAATAATCTAGGGAATGCTTACCTTTACAGAATATCAGGAGAACGAGCCGAGAATATTGAATTAGCGATCGCTGCTTATACTGCGGCATTGGAAGTATTAACCCGCAGTACCTTTCCTGTAGATTGGGCAGATACACAAAATAATTTGGGGAATGCTTACCGTAACAGAATATTAGGAGAACGAGGCGAGAATATTAAATTAGCGATCGCTGCTTATAAAACAGCACTGGAAGTCTTAACCCCCAGCGACTTTCCTCAAAATCATGCAGAAACTGTGTTAAATCTCGGCAGGTTATACCAAGACGAAAAACAATTTAACTCAGCTTACAAAACTTTTTTTGAGGCAATAGAAACAGTAGAAGCTTTGCAGAGTGAAATTGTTTCTGGCGAAGAAGTCAAGCGCAAACAAGCAGAAGAATGGAATCAACTTTATCGACGCATGGTAGAAGTTTGCCTAGAATTGCAACAATATACCGAAGCAATAGAATATATTGAACGTAGCAAAACCCGCAATTTAGTAGAACTGTTAATCAAAGCATCAACAAGTACAGAAAAGTTACATTCAGATGGGCAGCATCCAGTTTCAAGAAATTCAAAACCTCTTAGACAATGAAACAGCAATCATCAAATGGTACATTTTTGATGAGTGTTTTCGGACTTTCATTATCACCAACGACAACAGCAAACCAATAACAATCCTGCCTTCCAACAAACAAGACTTAAAGGCCTTAATCAATTGGACAAACAAATATCTGAATGACTATTACAACCCAAAAGACAGAGATAAAATTCAATGGCGACAAAAGTTAGGAAAACGCTTGAAAAAATTAGCAAAAATTCTGCATATTGACGAAATATTAAACAAAGTACCCGAACAATGCAAAAGATTAATCCTGATTCCTCATCGTTACTTACACCTGTTTCCTCTCCATGCTTTACCTGCTAGGCAATCGTACCTCATTGACATATTCCGTAACGGTGTAGGCTATGCACCTAGTTGTCGAATTCTGCGACAACTCCAACAGCGTCAACGCTCTGATTTTCAATCTTTCTTTGCCATCCAAAACCCCACAGAAGATTTATATCAAGACTACGAAAAAGATTTAGGAGCAGTTGCAGCCATCAAACAAAAATTTACTGACCCCCAGATTTTGAAGCAAGATCAAGCTCAAAAATCAGCAATTGTCTGTGTTAATGAAAATTCTCCCAATGTCACACTACATCCAGGATTGGTGACTGCTAACTGTGTCTTTTTCTTTTGTCATGGTTACTTTAAATCTGATTATCCCGAAGATTCTGGATTACTATTAGCAGATTGTTTTGTTGATTCAGAGTTAGTTAAAATAGATTCTAAACGTTATATGCGTGTCTTTGAAGATAAAGTAGTGGACTTAACCAAATGCCTAACTTTAAAAGATATCATTACTCACTTCAGATTAGAAAACTGTCGCCTAGTCACTCTCTCTGCTTGCGAAACTGGTTTGACGGACTTCAGAAGCACGAGTGATGAATACATTGGTTTACCCAGTGGATTTTTGTTAGCCGGTAGCACCAATGTAGTCAGTAGCCTTTGGACTGTCAGCGCCACAGCTACAGCATTATTGATGATTAAATTTTACGAAGAACTCCAGCAGCAAAATAATATTGTATTAGCTTTAAAGACAGCACAATGTTGGTTAAGGGATACAACAGTCGAAGGCTTTCAAGATTGGCTGAATAATTCCTCGCTCAGTTTAGTTTGGCAGGCACAACTAAATCAATATTTTGTTACTAATTATCAAAATGCCTCAACCAAACCCTTTGAATCGCCTTTTTATTGGGCTGGTTTTTGTACTATAGGTAAAGGAGTTTAGAACATGTCAATTTACAAAAATAGCATCAAAGCTTTTATTCAAATGCTTGACTCTCAATCAAACTTGATTTCGATTTCAGACTGGGACGAATTAGAGAAACTACCTAATAAGCTAGGAGAAGACGATGAGGAAATCTCAGAAATCCTAGAAGAATGGTTGAAAAAACAATCTTGCAGTGAACTTCTAGAAGTTTACAAGCAAAATCTGACATCAATCAGTGCTGAATCTCCGATTAATGGACATAAAAACATCGGAATAGTTAATATTAAATCACACACTCCAGCCAATCAACCTAGCGAATCATCTAAGCAACTTATAGAAAATTCTATAAAAACGAATTCTCCATCATCTGACAACACGAAAACCAATCAAAAATAGTCAGTAGTAGGTTGGGTTGAGGAACGAAACCCAACATTTGTGGGGCTTTGTTGCGTTGCACTTCGCTTAATCCAACCTACAATTGACTATAACTGACAATACGAAAATCAATCAAAAATCGTGAAGAATTTCAGCCTCAGCCTCTATGCTTTTCATCTTTGCCACACCTTTACCGATCTTCCCGGTAAAGTTGTGGAAGATGCTGATCTCTTGTGGAAAAATTTGGTGAAAGTGGGTAAAACTTCGCTGACTTTTGTTGACTTGAAAAAGTTACGCTCAAAATTAATTTGTTATGAAAACGGTAAATACGAACCCAAGCGCCAACAAGGAAGAAAAACAGAATGGTTAACTGATTCGGGAATTTTGGATTTGGGGAGTCTGTCCACAACAGAAGGTTTTAAAATTCATGCCAACCTTCAGCCTTTCTTACTTCACGATACCTACGCTGTTGATTTGACTCTCTTTGCAGAATCGCCAAACATTTCCATAGATATACCACAACTGCAACACTTTAAACCAAGTTCGCTACTACCATCTCGTATTGAAGCATCTTTAGGACAAACATTATGGATTTATGGAGAAGTAGATCCAAGTGAAGATTGTGATACACTAGCTGAAAAATTTGCCATAGCCTTAGTAGCCGGTAAAAATTTAAATCCTGTAAAAACAGAAAAAGGAGAACTGTTTGGTAGTCTTTTATTTGAATACCAAGCACTCGACCCCGATGAACCAGATAATCCTGCCAAACAATGTCATATTTTAATAGTCATTAATAATAGTCAAGCTGCAACAGGAACACTTGCAGAAGAAGCTTACGACTGGTTGCGAGATTTACTTTGTACCTACCACAAAATCCTTTACATTTATCAACTAGCGCGTCAAAGCTACCGAGAAGCCAGAATAATTTATAGTGGTCTAGAAAAGAACATTCAAGATTTTAACGATTTGATATCTAAAAATCCAACTCAATTATCTGAATTAAAAAAATTAATGGGAGAAATCCCCAAAAAAAGCTTTGATTACGCCAGATGTTTGCAAGATTTACAAATACATCACACAGCAATTAATACTAATATTAATAACTACAAAATTTGTTTAGAGGAAATTCACGATATTGGTAGTGGAAATAGTCCTCATTTTTGGCAAGATTTTCTGAATAAAGACTGTAAGAAATGGCAACAACAAATCCAAACAGATATTAATTATCTGACTCCAGGTCAAGAATTATTTGTGCAGTTAGTTGATACCATTCGCGGTATAGTAGAAACAGAACAAACCGAGAGCGATCGCTCCTTAGAAAACACAATCCAAATATTAGGTATAGGCTTTGGCGGTGGTGCAATTATCTCCGGCGTAGTTGTCCAACATATTGACAAAATCCCAATACCCCTAACATCTCCCAATAACCCACCTAATCCGTTTTACGCATCTTTAATATTAAGCGTTTTAGCTACATGCTTTTTTATTGGCGTAGGTTGGCTGATAACTAAGTGCCAATATTATCCTAGAAAAAGGAACATTAATAAAGATTAGCGATTTATTGTCAACCCTCCTGGGGTACTCTTAACCGATTAACGCTTCAGCTAGAAAGCGTCCATCTTCTTTCTTGTTCAATAGACCTCTTGGATAAATAATTTTTTATATCACGCAAAGACGCAAAGGCGCAAAGAAGAGAGCTAATAAAAGGACTTTTGCAAGAAGTCTAATCTCGATCGCCAAGTTCATAGCCAGTGAAGGTATTGTAATAAAAGCGATTCCTGGATAAAACAAAAAATTTATATGACCTCAGTTTCTCCTCACAAAAAAGCCAAAGCCTTAAAACCTACTAGCCGTCGCCCTGCTAAAGAACTTTGTAGCGAGTGCGGACTGTGCGATACATATTATATTCATTATGTCAAGGAAGCTTGCGCTTTTCTTAATCAGCAAATAGGTGAACTTGAAGAAGAAACACACAGGCGATCGCGCAATCTCGATAATCCCGATGAGCTATACTTTGGTGTTCATCAAGACATGATGGCAGCGCGAAAACAGCAACCAATCGCAGGGGCACAATGGACGGGGATTGTTAGCAGCATTGCTATTGAAATGCTCAATCGCGGCATAGTTGAAGGTGTTGTCTGCGTCCAAAACACCAAAGAAGACCGCTTTCAGCCCATGCCCATCATCGCCCGCACCCCAGAAGAAATACTGGCGGCAAGAGTAAACAAACCAACACTTTCGCCTAATCTTTCTGTATTGGAACAAATAGAAAAATCCGGGATGAAGCGGCTATTAGTAATTGGTGTTGGTTGCCAAATTCAAGCATTACGAGCTGTAGAAAAACAACTTGGTTTAGAAAAGTTGTATGTTTTGGGCACGCCTTGCGTAGATAATGTTAACCGCGCGGGGCTGCAAAAATTCTTAGAAACTACCAGCCGATCGCCCCACACAGTCGTACATTACGAATTCATGCAAGACTTCCGGGTTCACTTCAAACATGAAGATGGCTCAACAGAAACCGTACCTTTCTTTGGCTTGAAGACTAATAAACTCAAAGATGTCTTTGCCCCATCTTGTATGAGTTGCTTTGATTACGTTAACTCCCTAGCAGATTTAGTTGTCGGCTATATGGGCGCACCCTTCGGCTGGCAGTGGATTGTAGTTAGAAATGACACTGGTAAGGAAATGTTGGATTTAGTAAAAGACCAGTTAGATACTCAGCCGGTGATGTCCAAAGGGAATCGTAAGGAAGCTGTACAACAAAGCATTCCCGCCTATGATAAAGGGGTGACTCTGCCGATGTGGGCTGCGAAACTGATGGGTGTGGTGATTGAGAAAATTGGCCCTAAGGGTTTGGAGTATGCGCGGTTTTCTATTGATTCGCACTTTACCCGGAATTATTTGTATGTGAAGCGGAATCATCCGGAAAAGTTGGAGGAGCATGTTCCGGAGTATGCTAAGCGTATTGTTGGGCAGTATGAGTTGCCGGAATGATCTCACGCAGAGGCGCAGAGGCGCGGAGAGTTTTAGAGGTTATTGACTATGCGGGAGATGCCGTCTTTGATGAGTGAGACGTTAAAGTTGATTAGCAATCCAACTCGTTTGTCGGCAAGGCGGAGGTAGGTTAATAGCTGCTTTTTGTGTACTGGATGAATAGATTCTACTGATTTGAGTTCAACAATTACTTGATTTTCAACTATCAAATCAGCACGAAAGCCTTCCTCCAAAACTACGCCTCCATAAACCACTGGAATCACTACCTGTCTCTGAACCCGTAACTTTCGCCTCCGTAACTCAAAATCCATCACCGTCTCATAAACCGATTCCAGCAAACCAGGCCCCAAACTCGTATGAACCATATAAGCCGCATCCACAACCGTACCTGAAACCTCATTTATCTCATCCTCACTCATCTCTCTGCGCCTCCGCGTCTCTGCGTGAGACAATCCTAACCCATGTTCCTTAAATCACCAATCCTCAAGCCCTCCCCACTGCATCGATCGCCGCCTCCAAAGCGATCGCCACATGAGTCCAATGAGTCCCCCCTTGGCAATAAACTACATACGGTTCCCGCAAAGGCCCATCCGCCGACAATTCCAAAGTACTCCCCTCAATAAACGTCCCCCCAGCCATCACCACCTGGCTCTCATACCCCGGCATTTCATCCGGAACGGGGTCTAAGTAGGAACCGATGGGAGAATGCTGTTGTATGGCTTTACAGAAAGCAATTAGCTTTTCGGCAGAACCGAGTTTAATTGCCTGAATCACATCTCCTCGGGGCGCTAGAGGTGCGGGATTCACTGGATAACCCAGTTTATCAAATACATAACCAGTTAAATATGTCCCCTTCATCGCCTCTCCCACCATCTGCGGCGCGAGAAATAGTCCTTGGAACAACAAGCGATTTTGGTCAAACGTAGCACCGCCATAACTACCGATACCGGGAGCAGTCAGGCGACAGGCTGCGGCTTCCACTAAATCGGCGCGACCGGCGACATAACCACCAGCGCTAACAATGGTGCCACCAGGATTTTTAATCAATGACCCCGCCATTAAATCAGCACCTACGGCTGTGGGTTCCCTGGTTTCGATGAATTCGCCGTAGCAGTTATCTACAAAGCAAACGGTGTTGGGGTTTTGCTGTTTGACTATGCGGATAATTTTTTCAATATCAGCAATTGATAAACTCGGACGCCAAGAATAGCCACAAGAACGCTGAATTAATACTAAACGCGTGTTATCAGCCACGCTAGTACTTAAAGCTTGCCAATCTATAGTTTCTTGGGGGGTTAGCTCCAATTGGCGGTATTTTATGCCAAACTCGATAAGGGAACCTTGACCTTGACCCCGTAAACCAATGACTTCTTCCAGCGTATCGTAAGGAGAACCAACTACTGCTAGCATTTCATCTCCAGGACGGAGTACCCCAAACAAAGCGCAAGCGATCGCATGAGTTCCCGAAACAAACTGCACTCGCACTGCTGCTGCTTCGGAACCCATAACTTCGGCAAAAACTCGATCTAAAGTTTCTCGCCCTAAATCATCGTGACCATAACCACTTACACCAGCGAAGTGGTGTGCCCCTACACGGTGATTACGAAATGCATCCAGCACTCGTTTAAGATTATGCTTGACCTGAGTGTCAATACCAGAAAAAATTTCTAACAGTGCATGTTCTGCTTGCCGCAGCTGTTCCAAGCTGTTCATTAGTTCCTCGTTCACAAAAAATTATAGATATGCGGATTTTCAGATCGCGCAAATTCGGCCGAACAATTCCAATTCAGGTTACTGCATGACAATTGCTACTTCAACTAAACCTCAAATCAACTGGGTTAATACCCTGTTTTTCATTGGTCTGCACATCGGTGCGCTGTTTGCCTTTGTTCCTGGTAACTTTAGCTGGACGGCAGTTGGCGTCGGTTTGTTGCTTTACTGGGTGACTGGTGGTTTAGGCATTACTCTGGGATTTCACCGCCTTGTTACCCACCGCAGTTTTCAAACTCCCAAGTGGCTAGAGTATCTCCTGGTTTTCTTCGGAACACTCTCCTGCGAAGGAGGCCCAATTGAGTGGGTAGGTACACATCGTATTCATCATTTACACTCAGATACTGACGGCGATCCCCATGATTCTAATAGAGGCTTCTGGTGGAGCCATATGGGTTGGCTGATTCACTATTGTCCCTCTCACGAGCAAGTTCCTCGTTTCACCAAAGACATAGGCGAAGACCCAGTTTATCAGTTTTTAGAAAAATATTTCATTCTGCTTCAGATTGCCCTGGGTATATTGCTTTTGTTTCTGGGTGGCTGGCCGTTCGTTATTTGGGGCATTTTTATTCGCATTATCTGGGTTTACCACTGCACTTGGTTGGTAAACAGCGCTACTCATAAATTTGGGTATCAAAGCCATGATTCTGGCGATCGCTCTACTAACTGCTGGTGGGTAGCCGTACTAGTTTTCGGTGAAGGCTGGCATAATAATCACCATGCTTTTCAATACTCAGCTCGTCATGGGTTGGAATGGTGGGAAATTGATTTAACTTGGATGACAATTCAATTGCTGCAAGCAGTTGGTCTAGCGACCAATGTCAAGCTGGCTCCAACGAAAATTAGTTAGGAGTTAGGAGTTAGGAGTTATGAGCAAAGCCGGAGACGTTCCGCCTCCAGTTATAATGTCTACTTTTTTTAACTCATAACTCATCACTTCTAACTCCTAACTTTTGAAAAAGCTATTTACGGGTGCGCTTGTATAGCTTAGATTGCTATAATCCGAGACGCTAATATTAAGCAACTTTGCGGCAAGTTATTTTTTGATGACTTGGTGGAGGAGTTTGTTGTATTTCAGGTGTTCATGACTACATCAATAATTAACAGCCAAAAATTAACTGACGAGTCTGGGAATTCCGACTTCAGGCTCAAAGATATTGTCAAAACCCTGCCACGGGAATGTTTTGTGCAAAGCCGTCGCAAGGCTTGGACACAAGTAATACTGAGTGTCTTGGCGGTTGCTTTGGGCTACTACTGTCTGATCGTCACTCCTTGGTTTCTTTTGCCCCTAGCTTGGGTTTTTACGGGTACTGCTTTAACAGGTTTTTTTGTAATTGCTCATGATTGTGGCCACAGGTCATTTGCCAAACGTCGTTGGGTAAATGATTTGGTAGGACACTTTTTTCTGATGCCGCTAATTTATCCTTTTCACAGTTGGCGCATTAAGCATAATTATCACCATACTCATACCAACAAGCTGGATGAGGACAACGCTTGGCATCCAATCAGACCAGAAGTCTTTGAACGTTGGGGTAAAACCCGACAGTCTGCCTTTGAATTGTTCATTCGCAAACGCTTCTGGTGGGTAGGTTCCATTGGACATTGGGCAGTTGTGCATTTTGATTGGCGGAATTTCAAAACAAAAGACCAATCCAGCATCAAGCTTTCTGTAGCTGTGGTAGTAGTGTTTGCTGCGATCGCTTTTCCTGTCTTGATCGCCACTACAGGTATTTGGGGATTTGTCAAGTTTTGGCTAGTGCCCTGGTTGGTCTACCATTTTTGGATGAGTACTTTTACCATCGTTCACCATACTGCCTCAGATGTTCCTTTTGTGGCAGCAAACAAGTGGAATGAGGCTCTAGCTCAACTATTTGGCACTGTTCATTGCGATTATCCTCGCTGGGTAGAAATCCTCTGCCACGATATCAATGTCCATGTCCCTCATCATATTTCCACCGCCATTCCTTCTTATAATTTGCGGCTAGCTTACAGCAGCATCAAAGAAAATTGGAAGCCTTATCTGCATGATGAATGTCAGTTTTCTTGGTCTTTAATGAAGCAGATTACAGACGAATGTCAACTGTATACAACTGATGTCGGCTATAAGACTTTCAAAGAATATTACGCAGAACGATAAACAGTGTTGAAAACTTTATTCACGCTCCTAAAGCTAACGAGAGCGTTTATCTTTGTGTGTGTTTAAATAGAATCTGGCAATTCTTTACTCACTAAAAATGTTGATTGAAGAAGAATGCAGAATTCAGAATTCAGCAATCTTGACGCTTGCGGACTCTCTACCGCTACGCTGTCACTGGGAAATTGAGACCCGCCACTTATTCAAGAAAACCAAATTTTCAATTTTGTGGGGGTGCAAAAACGCTGGTTATTCAGACGCTAGTCGTACATAATTCATTCTGTTAGCGGATAGCTAAGGTTTAGCCCATTCTGACGACTGACTCCTGAATTCTGTTTTGGAAAATTGCCAGAAAATTTACTCTTGGATGTTACGAAAATCAGTATCGTGGGCATACTAGTGAAAAAGTAAAAATTAAAAAGTCAGTATTGGCTTCATCTTCCTTTTGCCTTTTTACTTTTGCCTTTTGCCTTGTGTAGGTAAGATTATCTTGCCTCCAATACAGTTCCGATTTATATTCAACAAAAGAATCCAGTGCAATCAAATATCATCACGCTCAACGATCCTCACGATCGTGAATTATCTGGGGATACTACCAAACTGCCTTTTAGTCTTCAGGATTTAAAAGCTGCGATCCCTGCTGAATGCTTTCAGCCGAATGTGACAAAATCACTTTTTTACTTCTTTCGTGACATCCTGATTATTGGTCTGCTTTACGCGGTTGCTTACTACCTGGATTCTTGGTTTTTCTTTCCGATTTTTTGGTTAATGCAAGGAACGATGTTTTGGGCTTTGTTTGTAGTCGGACATGACTGCGGACACCAATCTTTTTCTAAGCATAAATGGCTAAATGATTTGATTGGACATCTTTCTCACACACCGATACTTGTTCCTTATCATGGTTGGCGAATCAGCCATAGAACTCACCACAAAAATACAGGTAATATCGATAATGATGAAAGCTGGTATCCTGTAAGCGAATCACAATATAAGGAAATGCCCTTAATACAAAAGATAGGCCGATATTATGTTTTTCTCTTGGCTTATCCTGTGTATTTATTTAAGCGTTCTCCCAATAAAGAAGGCTCCCACTTTTTACCCAGCAGTTCGCTGTTTAAACCCTCAGAAAAATGGGATGTCATCACTAGCACTGTTCTTTTGATTGGGATGGTGGGTTTACTTGGCTTCCTTACCTATCTATGGGGTTGGATGTGGTTGCTGAAGTATTACGCTGCACCTTACATCGTGTTCGTAATTTGGCTTGATTTAGTCACCTTCTTGCACCACACTGAACCCGACCTTCCCTGGTATCGTGGAGACGATTGGACTTTTTTAAAAGGTGCAATTTCGAGTATTGACCGTGATTATGGTTTGATTAATCATATTCACCATGATATTGGTACTCATGTTGCTCACCATATATTCCTGAACATCCCCCACTACAATTTGCTGAAGGCGACTGAGGCCATAAAACCAGTGATGGGTGAGTACTTCCACAAATCAGAGGAACCAATTTGGAAATCATTATGGAATTCCTGCGTGAAGTGCCATTTTGTACCTGATACTGGAAGTAAGGTTTACTACACATCCAACAACAAGTTAGCTAAAAGCTAAGTTTAAGATTGCGACTTATTAAACAAGTCTCAAATCTTATATTAAGTTGTCAGTTGTTAGTGGTTTTTTACTACTAACCACTGATAACTCTCTGATGAAGATGAATTTTTATAAAAGTTGCATTAAAGATTAGGCAAATAGCTTAATATAACTTCTCTTGTGTGGGCGATCGCACATTACATTATTACTGCTGCAAACTCTGTTAAAATTTGAGCGTTCTAGCGTGGGGTAAATCTCATTGAAGAAATATTCAAAAACTTTCCTGGTTGTCAGGTAACTAAAATACAGAGGTAAAATAAAAATAGCTCGATGATACCCAAGCATACCTGATTCAGGCTTCTACCCTCAGAGGAAGATATTGTTCTAGCAAATCTTGCAATTGCGATGGGTAAAGCCTAGCATAATCTCGGATCTGAGGTAATATCTCGTTAAATCAACGCTAAGACTAGTGAAAAACTTTTGCTCAGACTATCTTAAGCTCATTCAGTATGAGTTAAGTTTATTTGCATCTACTGACTTCAGTCAATTTCCTGCTAGGGTTATAAATCATCAGAGACTATACTATAGACAATTTAGCTAAAACCCTTTTCAGATTTTAAATTCAGAGGTATCAATGATTATAACTAATTTTAGCAAACAAAGAAATGAATTAAACGAACCTAAAGTACTCAAAGCTAAACCGCATTGGCAAGGACAAAACTTGAGCGATACTGCTGTCAAAGGTAAAGATACCAAGATGCGAGATCCTGCACCTGATAGTTCCATTTTGAATACCTTGAATCGGGGTAGAGTTGCTATTTTTATTGATGGCTTAAGCCTATTTCATACAGCTTTACAACTCGGCATCGAAATTGACTACGTTAAATTGCTTTGTCATTTAACCAATGGTTCGAGATTGTTACGTGCTTTTTTCTATACTGGGGTTGATATCACCAATGAGAAGCAACAGGGTTTTCTACTGTGGATGCGTCGTAATGGCTATCGTGTAGTAGCAAAAGACCTCGTTGTGTCAGCAGATAATTTCAAAAAATCAAACTTGAACGTAGAAATTGCTGTAGACATGATCACTTTAGCCCCTTACTATGATACTGCGGTATTAGTCAGTGGTGACGGAGATCTAGCTTATGCTGTGAATGCTGTCAGCAGAATGGGGGTTAGAGTGGAAGTTGTTAGTCTACAAACCACGACTAGCGAAAGCTTAATTGATGTTGCTGACTGTTTTATTGATCTAGATAGTATTAAAGCACACATTCAAAAAGACTCTAATCTTGGCTATAGTTACCGAACCCCAACAAATTCAAACCTCTAATATGGGGAGGGGGGAGATGGGGGAGATGAGGGAGATGAGGGAGATGAGGGAGATGAGGGGGAGTTGGAAATTGAAGCATTAGGCTCAAAGACTCATTCATCCGCTTTTAATCCACTTTTAATACTCATTTATCTTCCTCGCTCTCCACTCCCAGCGTCTTCTTAAATCTGCGTATTTTATTCGGCGCTAATTTGGATGGATATTTTAATAGTTGAAGATGAACCAGAAATTGCCCATTTAATCCAACTTTCTTTAGAAAAAGAAGGATTTTTCTGCCGTATTAGCCGTGATGGTATGAATGCTTTACGAATGTTTCAGGAGCAACCACCTGATTTAATCATTCTAGATTTAATGATTCCTGGTTTGGATGGGCTGGAAGTTTGTGCCAGAATTCGCCAGAAACCAGGTGCAAAAGATCCTTACATTTTGATGCTTACCGCTAAAGGTGAAGAAATCGATCGCGTCATTGGCTTATCTACTGGTGCTGACGATTACATGGTCAAACCCTTTAGCCCCAGAGAGTTAGTAGCCAGGGTACGGGCGCTATTGCGGCGTAGTCTCCGCCAAGGGGGACAGCATCAAGTTAATCGTACCCAACACTTTATAGTAGACGTAGATCAGCGCACTGCTAGTCGCCAGATGAATTCCCAGCAACCGGAAATTCTGGACTTAACTACCCTAGAATTTAATTTGCTAACTACCTTTGTCAGCAATCCCGGTCGTGTTTGGAACCGCACCCAATTAATTGACAAACTTTGGGGGGATAACTTTTTTGGTGATGAACGCGTTGTGGATACTCATGTAGCTCGGTTGCGAAAAAAGATTGAGCCTGACCCGGCAAATCCCACTTTTATTAAAACTGTTGTTGGGGTTGGCTATAAATTTGAAGACTCGCCAATAGCGTAAGCGTTATGAAGATGGGGTTGAGAGGACGCCTATTTTTTTCTCACTTAGTAGTAATGATAGTGGGGGTAGCTAGCCTAGTTATTATCAGCAAAATTTCCTCTCCTCGGTTCTTTGTCTTGCATTTGGAACGACTAGAAAATCAGGGGTTTGATTTAATTGATGTCCGTACTGAATTGGTGACAGGATTTGAAATTGCTTGGCAGCGAAGCACTATCTGGTCAGTTTTAGTCGGCAGTACCGCAGCTGGAGGATTGAGTTACTGGGTGTCCAGAAGGATTATGCTGCGGTTGACTGAGATGGAACAAATCACCCAAAAATTTGCTGCTGGTCAGATGGATGCACGACTACCTATGTCTGACATTCCAGAACTCAATGGATTAGGTGCCAGTTTCAACCGGATGGCAGCCAGTTTAGAAGGGGTAGAAGTGCGGCGGCGAGAAGTAATTGGAGATATGACCCATGAACTACGGACACCATTAACAGTTGTGCGCGGTTATTTAGAAGAACTAGCTGATGGAGAAATTGAAGCGTCTCCAGAAATTTATCGACGTTTAGCTAAAGAAACAAGGCGCTTAGAGCGGTTAGTGAATGATTTACAAGAACTGTCGAAGGCGGAAGCTGGCTATCTGCCAATTAATATACAACGGGTAAATCTGCGTCCGTTGTTAGAGTCATTAGTGGAAAAATTTACCGACCAGTTGTTGGAAGATGGACCGGTTCTGCACTTGGAATGTCCCACTGTGCTGCCTCCTGTATTAGCAGATATCGATCGCACAGAACAGGTGTTAGTTAATCTGCTTGGTAATGCAGTGCGTTACACCAAGGAAGGTTCAATTACTATTCGTACTGAGATTGAAGCATCTAAACTCTGGATTGCCGTTAGGGATACAGGTATTGGTATCGAAAGAGAAAATTTGCCCCACGTGTTTGAGCGCTTCTGGCGAGCCGACCAATCACGCGATCGCCATTCCGGAGGCACTGGTATTGGCTTAACGATTTCCCATCGTTTGATTGAACTACAAGGCGGCCAGATTCAGGTAGAAAGCGAGTTGGGAATTGGCAGTACGTTTCGTTTTTTTCTGCCTTTGGCTTGAGTCAAACAATTTTCGATTTTGGATTTTCGATTTTCGATTGACTCTATCCACTAGCGCTGAGTCTTGGGGATTTGTTCCGTCTACAAGGGATGGGGCATGAATCGAAAAACTACAATCCAAAATCCAAAATTTAAAATCTAAAATTCCTAGTCCAAACATTTGAAATACAACAAATTGACATCAGGTAGTCATGGCTGTGTCATACCCAATTGCTAGTTTGAAAGTATCCAAAATCTTGATTTTTTGACAGGCGTCAAGATTTGGAATTTGTACAGAATATAACCTCGATTTGGCATTTTGGATTGTATGCCTACTTTTGTTTTGGCTGCTTTTTTGGTTAGTTTACTCACCATATCTGGTTACGCTGCGATCGCCTATCTGTTCCCTCAAAATCGTTCTCAAGACTGAGCTGATGCAGTTTCTAAAGCTGCTGCTACTACCCGAAAATTTTCGTCCTGCTGGAGTTTGGCGATTAACAGCTTGGCTTGGGGATCTTGAGTGCCAGATAAAGCGATCGCTGTTTGCCATCGATTTCGCCAATATGAATCTTGTGCAAGTTCTGTCAACAGTGCTAGTGCTTGATTTTTCAAAGATGATTTTAACAGTTGGCCAAGGGCGACAATCCCTGCTTCTTTAACACTTTGTGTTTCATCCTTCAAAGATTCAACTGCAACAGCTAATAAAATTTCATCTTCCTTGGTTTCCATGAGCAGAGAAATTACCGTTTGGCGAACTAACCAGTTGTCAGACTGCATAAATAGCTCTTGAAGTAAGGGAATCGTCACATCGCCAAATTCAAAAAGGGAATTGGCAGCTTCCGATAGTACATTAGGATCTTGGTTATGTTCCAGTATTTCTTGCAGAGCGAGAAATGAAGCTTCAGTCCGGTGATTACCCAAACCCATCACCGCAAGGCGACAAAGTGCAACGTCTTTTTCATTAGCTAGCTTTTGGAGTATAGGAACAGCAACTTCAGATGGAAATTCTGCCAGTTCATCCAAGGCAGCTTTGCGCTGATTCAAGGCTTTGGCGCGTAAATTCAACTCAATCTGCTCGATGTGATTTTGATTCATGTGCTTAAGTAATAATAGTATGTCCAGTCAGAATAGCACTTTCCGCTTCAAACCCAATCCCCATCTCTTTAACGCACAATAAATTCAAAATTCACAGAACTGTCACAACGTAATTATGTCAACCATCCAAACAACTGTAATTCTAGCGATGACGGCTGATGGGAAAATTAGTCCCGTAGATTCTAAAGCACCCCGCAATTCTTATCCAGTAGATCATGCACACCTGGAGTATCAAGTCTCTCTAGCCGATTTAGTCCTAATGGGAGCAGGGACGGCTCGGAATGAGGGGGCAGCCTTTACAATTGAGAATCCCGAATTATTGGCGGCACGCAAGTTTCGGGGTCAGTCTCCCCAACCTATTACCTGTGTTGTCACAGCTTCCCTTAATCTACCGCCAGACATGCATTTTTTTCGCCAAGACATTGAGCGATGGATATTTACGACAGGGGCTGGTATAGAGCGCAGTTCTGATGCAACAACCCTACACCAGCTAGCCAAATTAATCGAACTGGGCGATACACACCTTAATTGGGATAGAGCCTACGACTTAATGGCTGAGAAGGGTATCCGCAAAATTTTTGCTTTGGGAGGCGGCTCTTTAACAGCTTCTCTCGTCCAAGCAGGGCGAGTTGACGATTGGTGGCTGACCATTTTGCCCGTCATTTATGGAGGAGAAAGCGCCCCTACTCCCGTAGAGGGTGAGGGTTTTCTTCCCAGTGCCGCCCCTAAACTCGAACTGATTGAAACTCGTCAGATTGGAAATGAGTTATTTTTGCACTACCGCACACTCAGCTGAGAATTTATTATGAAAACTGGGCATTAATCGACTCTTCTCAACTCTCTGCGACTCTGCGCCTCTGCGTGAGGTAAATTCATATTCTCAATCAGCAACACCGAAAACTCTTATCAAAAGCGCCCTCCTTTTGGGAGAGCGCTTTTTATTCTATTTAATTTTCACTCGACTTGAGTAGCGATTAACCGTTGATAGCAGGAGCAGTCAGAGCTACAGGAGCAACATCAGCAGCAGCCAAGTCTAAGGGGAAGTTGTGAGCATTGCGCTCGTGCATTACTTCCATACCCAAGTTAGCGCGGTTGATGATGTCAGCCCAGGTGTTGATGACGCGACCTTGAGAGTCGATGATGGATTGGTTAAAGTTGAAACCGTTCAAGTTGAAAGCCATTGTGCTGACGCCCAAAGCGGTGAACCAGATGCCGATTACAGGCCATGCAGCTAGGAAGAAGTGCAAGGAACGGCTGTTGTTGAAGGAAGCGTATTGGAAGATTAACCGACCGAAGTAACCGTGTGCAGCTACGATGTTGTAGGT
>NZ_JACJRQ010000037.1 GCF_014697355.1 Nostoc calcicola FACHB-3891
CCCTCTCCTAAAAGGCGAGGGAGGAGCAAGAAAAATCAAGGTTTTGCTCCCCTCTCCTCGTAGGAGAGGGGTTGGGGGTGAGGTCAAAACAGTATTCATCGAACTCACGTTAATTCAGGATTGCTATAACAATTGGTATTAAGTAATTACAAACAGCGATTAAAGCTTTAAAACTTCTACCTTTAGTTAGATTAATTGCTATCTAAATAATCAGTCGAAAGCTGGATGAATTAATTCTTAAAAAAAGTTATTTTTGGAAAAAGTTTTGCATAAAATTAAATTAATCAAAAATAATATTATCTAATATCTATCTGAATTTTGGCAGTGTCTCTGGGTGTAGGAAATCTAGAGTCAGGGAGGTAGTACAGGGTATCCGCTGGTATCAACAAGGTTATTTCATTATCAATAAACTCCAAAAGCACCTCATTAATCTCTGCTTATTGCAAAAGATTTTAGAGATTGCCTTGAGGTTTACAAAATTAAATAAAACAGTAAATGCTGATGCTGATTTTTCCGTTGATTCTTAACCTTGGTTATCAGAAGTCTAATTTAGATGCGTTTGCCTTAGAGTCTGCCTCCTTACAAAGCACAAAAAGAAACTAATGAAACACTTTACCCTGTTTACTTTCCTGTATTTAGTAGCGGGAGTTTGCCTAAGTGCGATCGCACTTGGGTATCCTGACATCGCTCAAAACTATAAAACAATCCTGCTAGTTAATGCTGGACTGTTATACCTTGTCACTGTCCTCAGTACCTTTCCATTTTGGCGACAAGGCTTTATACGCAGGCAAGAGAGACTGCGCGATAAACCTGCTTGGGATCGAAATTTTTTCAAGATCTCATCTTTGCTCATCATTGGATTGACGCTTTTTATAGCGATCCCTGACTTGGTGAATCACAACTGGGCGATGGAGGCGATCGCGAGAGCATCTGCCGCGCCACTGCTCATTCTGGGAAGTGTAGAACAACTCTTTGTCAGAAGCCAAATTCGGCAATAATCCTGATTACTAGACAGGCAGCATAGAACCAGACAAACGCATCTTTGCTAACTAATCATTAGTAGCCAGAAGAGTATAACAGAAGCGGCAGACAAGGTGACAGTAGCAGAGATTGATTAAATGGTTGTTCTCCTGTCTCCTTGTCCTGTTCGGTGGCTACCACTCAGATAAACGTTGCTGGTAGTAGTTAACAATTTGTGCCGTGACTTCAGACACGTCTAAACCATCTGTTTGCAGTTCGATCGCATCCGCAGCTTTTTGCAAAGGAGAAATTTTACGCGTACTATCTTTCGAGTCACGTTCGGCAATGTCGCGTTCGAGCTGCTCTAAACTCACTTCGGGTTGACCAAGTTTTTGAAAATCTTGGAGGCGGCGACGTGCGCGTTCACTCACAGAAGCGGTTAAAAAGATTTTCACTTCGGCATCGGGGAACACATGAGTGCCAATATCCCGGCCTTCAGCTACTAAACCGCCTTTTTTACCCCAGGTTTGCTGTTGTTTAACCAATGCTTGACGTACAGCGCTTTGTGCAGCGATCGCCGATACTTGAGATGTCACCTCAATGCTGCGAATTGCCTGGGTAACATCAGTACCGTTAATCCAAACCCGCACAGGAAATTTTAAATCCTGGCTAGGAGTCAGTTGAATTTGACACCGATTAGCTAATTCGGCGATCGCACACTCATCGTCAATGGCAATACCCTTTTGCAATACCAACCAAGTCACAGCTCGGTACATTGCTCCTGAATCTAAATACACTAGATTCAGCTTTGCTGCCACTTGACGCGCCACTGTGGATTTTCCAGCGCCGGCTGGGCCATCAATGGCGATGATGGGTTGACGATCGCGCAAAATGATATTGTCAATCAAACGTGTAGAACCCAAACGTGCTGCGATCGCCAGCATTCCTTCCTCCTGAACTTTTTCTAAAGACATCAACGTAGTCGGTTCAACCAATTCAATATATTCCACTAAAAGTGTGCTGACCGTTGTCAGTTCTTGCTGTACTATTGCTATCAACTTGCTGCAATCCCGAAGTCCTCCCCGAAAGGCAGCTTCAGCTTTTTCCAAGCCACGATACAGCACCGCTGCTTGCTCTTTTTCTGTTGCAGTCAAATACTGATTACGAGAACTCAAAGCAAGACCCGATGCTTCCCGTACTGTTGGACAAGCAACAATTTCTACTGGCAAATTTAAATCAGCTACTAGCCGCTTAATAATTGCCAGTTGCTGACCATCCTTTTGACCGAAGTAGGCTCGGTCAGGCTGTACCAAGTTGAAAAGCTTGGTCACAATCGTAGCGACACCCTGAAAGTGACCCAGCCGAGAACGACCACACAAGCCTGTTATCATAGCAGATGGGGGGATAACTTGTGTAACTTTTGATTCTTGTATACTTTTCTGGGGTACTGCCATCTCTTCCGGAGTCGGCGCAAAAATTGCATCTACCCCAGCTTGTTCGCAAAGCTGTTGGTCTTGCTCTAAAGTGCGGGGATAACGTTCATAATCTTCATTGGGAGCAAATTGCAACGGATTGACGAAAATACTGACAATCACCGTGGAATTTTCTTGCCGCGCCCGTTGAATCAAGCTTAAATGACCTTGATGCAAATTCCCCATTGTCGGCACCAGACCGACTACCGTCTGATGCCAGCCATTCATCTCATCTAGTGCCAGATTTTCTCCAACCGTAATCAGCTTGTTTTCCAAGCAGCGTTTAGTTAAATAGCAGCGTAAAGCTGCCACTGTTGTCAGCAGGCGCACAAAAATACCCCTAGTTCTCTCATCCCTCCCCCGTTAGTTTATATCTGAAATAGAGGAGATGGTTGAACTAGAGGAATTAAGTCATGGGTATTGGGAATGGGGAAAGGGAAAGGGGGAAGGGGGAAAGGGTGAGGGGGAAGGGGAAAGGGTAAGGGGGAAGGGGGAAAGGTTAAATTTATTCCTTTACCCTTTACCCTTTAACCTTTACCCCTGTTTTGAATTCTTACCCTTTACCCTTTACCCTTTAACCTTTACCCCTGTTTTGAATTCTTACCCTTTAACCTTTTCCCCTGCCCCTTTGCTCCCCAGTCCCTTTATCTTCCCAACACCTCAACATGCACTGGTGCGACACCACTACCCATCATTCCTAAAATCCGAGCTGCACCAGCAGATAAGTCAATAATTCGACCCCGGATGTACGGTCCCCGGTCATTAATCCGTACCACAACAGAACGACCATTGCGAGTGTTGGTCACACGGACTTGTGTACCAAAGGGCAGGCTGCGATGGGCGGCGGTCATTCCTTCTGGATTGAATCTCTGACCACTAGCAGTACGATTGCCAGAACCGTCATAGCCATAATAAGAGGCTATGCCTTTGAAGCTGACTCGGACTGTGCCGACGGCAATCTCTTGCGGTAGCTTGGGTATTGATAGTCGCTGACGCGCTGGCATATTCGCAATCTCGCTTAAGGGTGATGCATTGCCTAGTAGTCTCCGCAAGCGATTGGTTGCTTGCAATGCATCTTGCGCCAGATTGTTGGTGGTATCTGCTAGTCGCGTACCTTGATTGATTTCTACCAATTCTTGGCCGTTAACTTTGATTGTATAGCGATCGCCAGATTCACCCTCCACAGGTAAGCTCTTGCTTTGGGCAAGATTTGCAACTTTAGATTCGCCCCCTGCTTTCCAACTTACAGTAATCTGACTTGCGTCTATATTTTCCCGGTTCAACTGGTTAATTTTAGCTGCTATGACACCAGCCACCTCAACTGGGTCATTGTCAACAGAATTAATCTGATTATTTGCTCCAGCTACATTTCCAATACTCGCCGATGAAGGTGAGTTGCTAGCAATAAGGGCGTATGATTGTACGCCCTCAGTTTCGTTTATTGCACCAATTTTTTTAGTCTCAACATTTGTATCTGATACAGAACTCAAAAAGGTGAGAACGGGAATATTTTTGATATAAAGGGTTGCCGCCTTACGTCCTCCAATGTTGTAAGGATGAATTTGTGTAATCACAGCATCCGAGGTTTGTTCCCCTGCTCTTGATTGGTACTCTCCTACTTTCACCACATCAGAGGTAGGTGATTTTTGGGAAGCTAGCGGATTTCCCTTGGTGGTTTGAGTACAACCTACTGAAGGTATACCCAAAACAGTCAGAGACAGAGCAACAATTGTCCAGAAATGTCTTTGATTCATGCGTCCAATTTTAAAGCGACTGTAGAACTTAAGAGAACTTAAGTCTTATAATTCGCGGGATTCTCACTAGTAAATAGTGAATTCCCTCCGTAAAAACTCGAACTCGAAATCGTTCCGCTTTCACTTTTTATTTGTAACTGCAACAGACTAGCACGAACCTTTTGGCTGGGGGATCAGGGTTTTAGCGTAATTATCGACAACTTTACTCAAATCAAATTGCTATTTTCAGGGCGAAACCTTTCTCAAATGCGGATTTTGACTATGTAACGTTTTTTTCGGCGAGCCAAAATTTTCTTAAAAAAACTTTACAATTTTTGTGAACCAAACTCATAACACCTTGTTCGCATCGGTTTCCAAGGCTCACAACCATGTGTGTATTCTATATAACATTCATTTCGACCGTTTTGTTGAGAAATCTAATATAACTTTAATCAAAAGACATCGGCATAAATACTCAAAATTGATTTTTTAATTAAATCTTTAGATTTTTCTATAAATAAGCTGTGATATGAGTTAGATATAAAATAATCATCCAAATCACTTCAAGTTCACTATCTTTTTTTTGAAGTTTTTTCTAGCTCAATTACCCATGACCTGTATTATCTCTAACTAGGTTAAACTTAGTGATTTATATAACTTGTCATAACAGTATTACTGTGTATAAAAAAAATAATAATACGCAAGCGAACCTTTTTTTTGATTAACGATCGGAAAATTAGAAAAGCTTGGCGATCGCTTGGAGATAATTTTCAGTTTGTAATAAAAAATACAAATGATATTTTTACGTCTAAGTATGGTTCGAGAATAGGCAGTAAAGAAAGATTAATTGGCTCTACCTTAAGATATACGTTATTTTTTCACGCAATCAGATCGAATTGCCATAGCAGTCCTAAATCTTTTGCGAACAAGAAGATCCCCGACTTCTTTGAGAAGTCGGGGATCTGAAGCCCCTCGATTTTCACAAATCAAATAGGATTGCTACATGTGTGTCGCAACTATTTCGTAAAATGCTATCAGTCCGGTAGCAAACCGAGTAAATCAAGGAGATTGAGAAATCGACTCGTCATCATTATTAACAGTTGTCAACGACTTGCATTCCCAGTACAAGTCATTGGGTGAGGGTGCAGTAGCCAAGTACATTCCGGAACTGGCAAAGGTAAACCCAGACTTATTTAGTATTTGTATTGTCACCGTAGATGGTCAGGTTTACAAAGTTGGGGACTGGGAGCAGTTCTTTACCATTCAGTCGATTTCCAAGGTATTTGCTTACGGACTTGCCCTAGAAGATCATGGACGGGATTACATTTTGACGAGAGTTGGCGTCGAACCCACTGGCGATGCATTCAACGCGATTATTTTGGATGAGCAATCGAAGCGACCTTATAATCCAATGGTAAACGCCGGAGCGATCGCCACTACTAGTTTAATCAAAGGATCTGGCCCTACCGAACGCCTCAACCGGATGTTGGAGATGTTCCGGCGATATATTGGCCGCGATGTGTTCGTTGACATGTCAGTTTTTACCTCAGAACGCAGCACCGGACATCGCAACCGTGCAATGGCGCACCTAATGCTTAACTTTGGGATGATTCACCCGAACATTGAAGAAGCGCTGGATCTTTATTTTCAGCAGTGTGCTGTGTTGGTGAATTGCCAAGACTTAGCAGTGATGGCGGCCACTCTGGCTAACAAAGGGATGAACCCCATCACCAAAGAACGGGCGGTTGATAAGCCTTACATCAAAGATATTTTGAGTGTGATGTACACCTGTGGAATGTACAACTTTGCAGGGGAGTGGGCTTATAAAATTGGGATTCCGGCAAAAAGCGGAATTTGTGGCGGGATTATTGCCGTTGTACCCAATAAGATGGGCATTGGGGTGTTTTCGCCGCCACTGGATGTGCGTGGTAATAGTGTGCGGGGGGTAAAGGTGTGTGAAGAACTTTCCCTGCGGTTGGGTTTACATTTATTTGATTGTTCAAATGAAAACGGGAAATTTGCATGAATTTTGTTTGAATAGAAAAAGCGTCCTTCTTTTGGAAGGACGCTTTTGAATTTTGATTTTTGTTCTTGACACAGAGCTAAATCAGGTGTCATGAATTAGGTACGATATTCTTACCACTACTCCAGATTCAACAGAACTCATTTTTCGTCCTGCCTCATATCCTAAGTTTTCATTGAGTAGTCTTAACATCTTAGAACTGATAATCTTTGGCATCGACATAATAGACTTTCAAGCTCCAGTCACAACCGCGATCGTACTTGGATTTTACACGAACAACTGCATAGTCAGTTAATAAAATTTGGTCGATAGCTTTCCACCAAGAACCGTTGGTGCCATCCCCCCAATTGGAGATAACTTCCCAACCAACAATCAGATAGTTCCCGTAAGGGCCAAACTCGAAAGTATGCTCTCTATGACCAATGCGGTAGTTAACGTTGTAGTTTAGTTGTGTATTGTGAATAACAACAGCATCACTTTTTGCATAAACGCTGTAACCATACGACCATCTTTGCTGTCCCCTTCCTTCCGTGATTGTTTTACCATTTCCTGGTTCGCTAGAAGCAACATCTTTTACTTTGAAATAAAAGTCCATTCGCGCCGCTATATCATTAAGATTCGATATCAAAAAGTCTGCTTTGTTCTGGTAATCATCTCGCGTCGCTTTGTCTGTAACTAAAACATCTTGATTAGCTTGAATCCCCGCATCTAAAGCAACATACTCCTGTTTAAGTTGATCCTGGTAGTAGGTAGGGATAGAAGCATATTTGGAGCGAATATCCCAGACTTTTGTATAGAGTTGTCTTAGCTCAACAAAGACCTCAGGTAAAACATTGATATCTCTTCGATAGTTAGGATAAATTGTGCTGTAGTGCTTCAGTTTAGCTTGAAGGTTTGCCCCTTTCTCATTCTCTTTAAACCAGGTTAAAGCTTTAAGAATGGTTTCTGGTGTCCAAGGTCCACTAGGCTCGTTACCGTCATAACCTGTCATAAAGAGATTTACTTCAAGGTTGATCTTGTAGTCACCCGCAGCTTGCAAAAAGCTTACACTACCTTTAGCAGAAAATACTTCTGGTCCTTCGGCTCCAAAACTGGCTTTGAATTCATCCATGCTTTCCACTGAAGTCGCTTGGCAAGTGTAAATAGCGACAAAGCGCGAACCCTTGCGACTACCAGCTACAAAATAGTCACCGTAACTCTTACGAAACTGAATTGGATTACTAATGAGATTTTTTGCTGCATCAGTAAGTTCGTAAGTTTCTACTTCAAAATAATCGTCGTAATAGGACTCGTATTCTGCAATTAATGTGGTAAAAAGTTCAGAGTACTTAATTTTATTTAAGTAGGAAGCTGAAGCTTCGATTGTTACACCTTCAACATTGTATTTTCCTGATGCTGAAACTTCAATTTCACGATTGAATTCACTGTCACTCTGAATAAAACGATAGCTTTCTTTGGAGCTTTTACTCCCATTTTCTGTTGGCTCAAAGTGTTTGACAGCAGAACCTGATGTACCTCCTGTAATCGCATCAACACCAGCACCAAAACTAAATTCATTTTTCCAAGAAATATTGGCAATAATTTGTTCAAGTTCAGTACTATTTTCTCCTTTGATTGGAGTTTGTGAAGTAAATGATTTGACTCCACTTTGATACATAATGTTGTTGAGGTTTTGTACTTTTTCTGTTTGTGAAAACATAGTGCTTGTCCTTATTTGTGTAACTGAGAAATTTCAGTTTAAGAGTGATGTAGTTTGTTAGTTGAGTTAGCTCAATTAACTCTACATAGGGTTACACGTTCCAGTTTTAAGGTTTATGCACTCAAATCAGAACAAAAGAAAATTTTTTTTTTAGCAACGTACTTCGGCCAATTCCCCGGCAAGATATAAAAGGTAAGTTGCAATGCTGATAGGGCAGCTTACAGTAGTTTTCATCTATTTGAACCACATCTGTCGCAGGGGCGCAAGGCCTTCATTGGTGTCAACTTAACGTTAAAAGGGCGGTTAGAAACCGCGTCTACACAGACGAAACCCGCCTACGCGGGTTAAAAACATTAATTTTCTCTTAGTCCGCGTAGGCGGACTTTGTTTGTGTAGCCGCGAATTCCATTCGCCCAAGCTTAAGTTGACACGTATGCAAGGCCTTGCGCCCCTAAATCTGCCGGACACCAAGGGTTTAATAGAATCACGAGGCAGGGTTATTGCCTAAAACCCACACATCGAACTAATAACTGTTGTGATTTATAATTCTTCTGCTTGGGGAAGTGGGAAGATTTCACCGGCTAAGTAAGCCTGAAAGTGTTTTTGGAAATACAACCACGAAGTCATATCTTCGCCATCGACAAAGGCTTTTGGCGCTTTTTTATATAAAGGAATACGGTTATTAATTTCGTCTTGTAAAAATGGGGGCAGTTCGGTTATGCCATCGACTTTGCACCCCATAGCACTATATATCAGTTGACCGGGGCGATCGCCCATTTTCATCCAAGGAAGCCATTGACCAATTCTATCCCAACTCAGTTTCAGTTCAGAAACAGAGGAGAGTGCTGGATTGAATAAATCTGCGGTTGGCACGGTTAATTTAAACAATTCCGCTGCCTGATAAATGGGATGTGGGCTGTATTCGGCAAATTTGGGATCGTCTGCTAAGGGATTGGGGTAATAGGGAAATATATCAAAAATGAAGGTTGTGCTGTCGCCATCTACTTGGGCTGGAAAATTTCCCTTAAATATGCCCTGCACCGGATTATTCGCAACGTGAATCACCGGAACGATCTCGCCTGTCCAAGGATTCTCCCATTTGCTCAAAACTTCCTCTGTTTGTGGATTTAGGTAGTAAGTCAGTTCCCTAGAAGTAAAATCCCAGCTACCTTCCTCTGTGGGAACACACCTGCTAACGCTCAATCCAAATATTTTAAACAAAAGTTGTCTTTTCTCGCCGGGAATAAAAGCGTAAATTTTACCTTTCCAGATCAGGAAAGTGGATTCGCTAGGATCGAGGGAAGAACGAGTTTTCACCCAGTGCTGCGTTTCAAGTTCTTGGATTTCGGCAACCATCTAAAACATCCTTTGTTATTTGTTATTTGTCATTGGGCATTGGGCGTGGGAAGAAGCAGGGGGGCGGGGGGCAGAGGGGAAGATTTTCTCCCCTGCTCCCTGCTAAGAGCTCCCTGCCTCCCCATCTCCCCATCTCCCCATCCCCCTCATCCCCTTGAAAATTGCTCATCTAGACGGCGAAACAAAAACACCCAAAGAGGTAAGGAACTGTTAATTGCAATTAGTCGCACTAAATGACCAGTTGTGACAATTTCAACGTGATGATTTAATGCTAGGGAAACTAAGATCATTTCTGCTGAGCCTCCTGGTGCTGTGACTAAAAGACAGGTTAACCAGTCCCAAGAGGTTAATTGCATGGCAAGTATAGCAGCGATCGCTCCGCTTGCGAGGGTCATTGTCACAGACATTAAAGCATAGCCGATAGTCCACTTGGTAAAGTTGGGTTTGTCTCCCCAATACTCACCAATAGTAATTCCCAACAGCATTTGACCGCATAAGTTAATTAAGGGCGGTGGACTAAAGCTAATATCACTCACAAAAGGCAGCGAATTTAGCAAAGGATTAAACCCAATACCAATTAATAATGCACCAAAAAAATCACCTGCGGGAATTTTGAATAATATAGCTGGATAAACTACTAATGCCGTGATTAAGAGTAGTAATAAAAGTAATCCTAGTTGAGATGGATCGAAATTGAGCAAAGTACTTTTGACGGGTAGCGTTTGCAGATTCCAGTCATTACCAACTAATGTTCTAGCGATGAAGGGAAACAGAAGAACTACTGAGGTAACGCGAATCGCTTGAACTAAAGCAACCAAGGTAACATCTTTATTGTAATCAGCTGCGATCGCTGCCATAATTCCCACACCACCGGGAACTGTAGCTAGCATTGCTGTCAATAAATTGGTTTTGCTGACACGTGAGTAAATGTAACCAATGCAACTGCCACTCAGCAACAGAAATAAGGTGAGAATAATAAAGATGGGAATACCAGAAGCAACATTAGCTAGATTGGCGTGAGCATTGGAAGCCCCAACAGTTAAGCCGACAAGTGCCATTCCGACTTTTCTAGCAGTGCGGTTAGGTTTCGGAGAATTTTCATAAAAAACTCGACACCCTTGGAGAACCACTGTACCAGCTGCAATCCCAGCAAATATCCAAGCAATCCCACCAATGTGAAATTTTGCTAGGAGTAAGCCCACAGGCAATGCTAGAAGTATTTCCAAGGCAAGAACAATTGATTGTTTTAGAAATAGGTGTTGTCTGGTAACAGCAGGATTTTCATAAGTGTCTTCTTCTAGCTTGGGAGCAACACTGACGCTTTGATTCATCGATAAAAGCTTGATTATTAATTTAATACTAATTATGTATGCCAGCATTGAGCAGATGTATTAGCTGGTTGGGTGTATGAATGCACGCATAGCAATTCTCTTAGTTACCTTGGTTTTTCCAGGACTGGCGGTGGTGGGAGTATCCTTATATTGGTTTAACCTAGATTATGCAGCACTGATTAAAGCTGAAAAATATGTGGAAAACCTTGTAAATCAAACAGAAGTTAATGATAGACGGTTACAGTACGCTTATCATCGTACCTACATTCATCGCATCAATGTATTTGCCGATGGTACCTGGGGATTGCTAGGGGGTGTAATCGCCGCGTTAGGCATACATGGAATCGGAAATCGGGAGTCGGGATGAGGGAGATGAGGGAGAATAATAACTCCTAACTCCTCACTCCTGACTCCTCACTCAGCACGGGGTAAACGCCCCGTAAAACCTGCGGCATAGCTACGCTTAGGGCGAAGCCTCTCGTAGAGAAGAGAGCTAACAGCACTCCCAATGCCCCATGTACATTAATTATCAGCTTTCCAGTTTGTTAAGTCAGCTAAAGAGCGATCGCGGTAACGTCCATAACGCTCTTGTTTATTTTTGATTTTCACACCTAATTCCGGAAAAATCCCAAAGTTGGGCGGCATTGGTTGAAAGTGTTTGGGCGAAGCGGAACTAATAAATTCAAATAGCGCCCCCATCATTGTTGTTGGCGGTACAGTCAATGGTTCTTTACCCAAAGCTAGCCGCGCTGCATTAATTCCCGCTAAGCAACCACCCGCAGCCGCAGCGGTGTAGCCTTCTGTACCAATTAACTGCCCAGCTGCGAGCAAAGTTGGACGCTCCTTAAATTGCAGAGTGGGATACATCAACTGAGGAGCATTAATAAAAGTGTTGCGGTGCATGACTCCCAACCGTACAAACTCGGCTTTTTCCAAACCGGGAATGAGCTGAAATATGCGCTTTTGTTCGCCCCAGCGCAAATTAGTTTGGAATCCTACCATGTTCCAAAGTTGACCGGCTTTATCTTCTTGGCGCAACTGCACCACAGCATAAGGACGTTCTCCTGTGCGGGTATCTGATAAACCCACTGGTTTGAGGGGGCCATAACGCATGGTATCTTCTCCCCGCTGTGCTAGTTCTTCAATGGGTAGACAGGCTTCAAAAAATTTCGCCGTTTCCCGTTCAAAATCTTTGAGTTCTGTTTGTTCAGCTTTGCAGAGTTCTTCTCGAAACCGCAAATACTGTTCTTTATTCATTGGGCAGTTGAGATAAGCAGCTTCACCTTTGTCATAACGTGATGCCATAAAGGCAATGTCACGATTAATTGATTCTCCCACGATAATCGGGCTAGCTGCATCAAAAAAGCTGAGGTATTCCATCCCGGTAAAGCGGCGCAAATCTTCTGCCAGATCGGGACTGGTTAAAGGCCCGGTTGCTAAAACCACAATTCCTTCAGGAATTGCTTGGACTTCACCCCGACGGAATTCAATTAAAGGATGATTGGATAAAGTTTGAGTTAAATCTTGGCCAAATTGTCCCCGATCTACCGCTAGCGCCCCACCGGCAGGAAGGGCGTGTTCGTCAGCTTTGGAAATTACAACCGAACCAAGCTGACGTAATTCTTCGTGCAACAATCCAGCAGCGCGATCGCTTGCCATTGCCCCAAAGGAATTACTACACACTAATTCTGCCAGATGTTCTGTATGATGAGCAGGACTAAAGCGCTTTGGACGCATTTCATATAAAATCACCGGTACTCCAGCTTGGGCTATTTGCCAAGCTGCTTCTGTCCCAGCTAGTCCACCTCCAATTACTTGTATCGGTTGTTTTTCCATAGTTAAATTTTCCAAGTCATCAGTTAAAACCGATCGGATTTTTAATTTTGCATAGTGAAATACTAATTCTAGCAGCAATTACAAATTAGATGAAATAAAAACGATCGCTTAGTTGATTAACTAGCAAGCGATCGCTCTTGAGGAAAAGAAAAGTTTTGTATTTTATCCCAAATCCGAGGTTTGAAGACGCCTACGTATATACGTAGCGTATTTTCATTTGGGGTTTAAATCCCCGACTAAAAATGTCTTTCATGCGTGAATTTTGAATTTTGAATTGTTAATGTCTGTTGAAGTTCTTCGTCTTTCTTGATGACAATCTTGAAACAATTATTGAGGATTTGAACCGAATGAATCGACGTTGACGAATATTTGAACTGAATGAATCTATCTTTAATACTCGTTAATCAATCCTTAACCAATCGAAAATATTGCGGAGATTGGAGTTAATCAACAGAAAGTAGTATACTTTTCTGGGTTCTCATGGTGTCTATCCAAAGATTTCATTCAAAAACTAAGAATTTTGGGGTTGCTCTAATGCTAAGTCCTGTACTCACAGTCGGTATATTTCAAAAACAACCCAATCCTAAAGTATTTTCACTAGGCGAAGTCATCTTTGAAGAAGGACAGCCAGGTGATATTATGTACGGCATTGTGGAAGGAGAAGTGGATATATTAGTCAATGGTAAAGTTGTAGAAACCATTGAAACGGGCGAAGTTTTTGGTGTGGGCATACTCGTAGGAGTACAAAATAGAACTTACACAGCGATCGCCAAGACGGACTGCAAACTTGCTTTCCTTGATGAAAAAGGATTTCTCTTTGCCGTTCAGGAAACACCTATGTTTGCCATCAAGGTAATGAAAAGCTACTCAGAGCGCCTGAGTAGGTTGTTGCATACGCTCTAAGGATTTCGAGGGGATGAAATCTCGTTGAGTAGATAAAGATTAAAATTTCTCGTTTTGATCCAATCGATGATACACAGTAGGGGCATAGCAATGCTGTGCCCTAAAATCGCTTGTATTCGATCCAAGGTGCAAAATTTGCCGGAGGTTGCAATGGCGCGTAAACGCTTGATAATTGAAATGGGGATGGGAATCGATCAGCATGGACAAGAACCGACAGTAGCAGCATCTAGGGCGGTACGCAATGCGATCGCTAATAATGCTTTACCCGGTGTTTGGGAAGTGGCTGGTTTAAATAATCCCAACGAAATGATTGTGGAAGTTCAAGTCGCAGTACCATACCCAGAAAAAGTTAGGGAAGAAGAAGTACTAGCCGTACTACCATTTGGGAGGAAAACTCTCACTGTAGAATCTGGGGGGATGATAGTTCAAGGACGAGCGATTCCGGAACTCAACGATCGAAATGATGAAATGTTGATTGCGATCGCCGCTGTTACAGTTCTAGTTGAATAATCTTAGTCATAATGAAATTAGTAACTCGGCGCTAAACTATAAATATTGGGATAAAAATCTCTGGCAGTAAGTTCAAAAATTAGTTACCAGCGATGGAAGTTTGAGTTGGGAATCAAAAACAGTTATTCGCGAACAGTTACTAGTGTTCAATAATTTACAATTTCCAACTTAAAAATCGTTCAACTGTTGACTGATTTAATACACTAATAATCTTCACCACTGCTAGTACAATGTCTCCAGAGCATAACGAATCACTACTTCAAGAAATCACCAAACTCAAACCGAAACACTTTGCTGATTTAGTCAGATCTGCACAATTGATTTTCGATCCTACAGCGGGAGTTTCGGGAAGAAATGTCAAAATTGACTGGGAAGAATTCGGAATTCCCAGTCATGTAGCGGACAACCTCAAATCACTTGGTAAGCAGTACCAATATGCATCTCCTCATGTTCCTCCTGAAGACATTTGGAGTAAATTAACTCCAGAAACTCGTATTTGGTTCGTTGAAAATAAAGATAGATTGTGGCAATTTGAGGAAGCTTTTCCGGCACTTGATGAAGATTAAATGAGAATTCAGAATTCAGAATTCAGAATTCAGAATTCAGAAAAGTAGGTTGGGTTGAGCGACAGCAAAACCCAACATCCTCATGACTGTATTGGGCTTCCTTACTCAGCCGAACTTTAAATCAGTTGGTTTCCATTAATTCAACTTCCGAAGTATAAATTCTCTTTCTCCCCACACTCCCCACACTCCCCACACTCCCCACACTCCCCACTCCCCACTCCCCACTCCCCCCTGCTGTTGATTCAGAACTTATTCTGAAAAATAGTATTTTATAACAGCAAGAGGCTTTTGCCAGAAGGAACTAGAATTAGGAAACACCTCGCTGGGTTCTTCTGACTTTTGAAATTAGGAGTGCATGTGTGCCCAAATCCCCTAAATATTTGCTGATTGGATCAACCGAGACTTACAGCGGTAAATCTGCAACTGTTCTGGGTTTGTCTCATCAGCTACAGCAAAAAGGACTGGATATAGCCTACGGTAAACCGCTCGGTACGTGTTTAAATTCGTCTAGCGGAACTTTAATTGAGGAAGATGTCCAGTTCATCGCTCTTAGCCTCAATTTGCCGGAAAACCGTGTTACACCTACAATGCTGGCTTTGGATGAACTAAATGTGCAAAAACGCTTGCGTGGGGAGGACAAAACCAATTATCAGCAGTCGCTGTTACAGCAATATTCGCAAATGTCGCCAGGAGATTTGGTATTGCTAGAGGGGCCTGGTGATTTGTCTGAAGGCAATTTGTTTGACTTATCTTTGCTACAACTGGCTGAAGTATTGGATGCTGGCGTGCTGTTAGTAACCCGCTATAAATCTTTGCTTTCAGTTGAAGCATTATTGGCTGCTAAGCAGCGTGTGGGCGATCGCTTGATTGGTGTCGTCATCAATGATATCCCTGTGGCACAACTAAAAGCGGTTGACACTCTGTTGCGCCCGTTTTTGGAACAGCAGGATATTCCAGTACTGGGAATGCTACCAAACAGCGATTTGCTTCGTAGTGTCAGCGTTGGCGAACTCGTTAAGCAATTAAAAGCTGACGTTCTGTGTCGCAACGATCGCCTGGATTTGTTGGTGGAAAGTCTGGCAATTGGAGCGATGAATGTCAACTCGGCTGTGAAATATTTCCGCAAACGCCGGAATATGGCAGTGGTAACAGGAGGCGATCGCGTCGAAATTCAGCAAGCTGCTTTGGAAACTTCTACCCAATGTTTAATTCTCACCGGGCAACTACCACCCCCACCGTTTATTCTCAGTCGTGCTGAAGAACTAGAAATTCCCATTTTATCTGTTGACTTAGACACCCTTACCACAGTCGAAATTGTTGACCGCACTTTTGGTCAAGTCCGCCTCCACGAGCCGATTAAGGTTCAGTATATTCGCCAGCTGATGGCTGAGCATTTTGACATTGACCGTCTGTTATCTAAACTCGGTTTAACTCCCGCAACGGCTTTGTCTTAGGGTATGGGGCATTGGGAATGCTGAGTTTGGAGTTTGGAGTTTGGAGTTTGGAGTTTGGAGTTTGGAGTTTGGAATTCTCCCCTCCAGCCCTTTGCCCCTCTGCTCCCCCTGCCTCTCTTACTCTCCCTCTGGCGAAGGCACAGCAGGCTCGCTGTCACCGCCCAAGCGACGGCGTGCTGTTTCTCTTCGTCCCTTAGCTGGGACGTGCTTCGTTGCAGCAGCTAATCCAAAGACGGGCATATTCCCATAAACTGCCTCATGTCTTCCTGGTTCGATTAAATAAGTTTCGTGCCAAATGCCGACACTCCCATCAGCACCAACGGCTCGATTAAACCTTTGCCAAGCTTCTAGATGTGTGTCTGCGGGATTTCTAGCAAAATGCTCCAAATCCTCGAACGATCGCCAATACTGAATCAATCCTACTCCCCGTGAGTAAACAAAACCTTCTCCCCCTAAAAATCCCTTTTCGGGACTCTGCTGAAGGCTGCGTAGCATCCGCGACATTGCCCTAGCTGTGGGAATCCATTTCGAGAAAGCTAAGAATTTATTAATTCGCATCCCAATCAGAAACACAACGAAGGGTTCATCAATCTCGGCGGTAAATCGTCCTGGTATTACTTGAGGCATGAGTTACATTCCTTGTTGTTTTAGATTATTATGCAACTAATTGCATATGGTTATTCTTATGCAACTAGTTGCATATGTCAAGTAGTGAATCAAAAATCATGGCATTAGCCCACGCGATATTAGCTGCTCTGGTTGAAGCCCCTTGTAGTGGGTATGATTTAGCAAAGCGATTCGATGGTTCTGTAGGCTTTTTTTGGTCAGCCAGCCATCAGCAGATTTATCGGGAGCTGTCGAAATTAGAAGACCAAAAGTGGATTAGTTGTGAGACGATTCCGCAAGCAGGACGCCCAGATAAAAAGCTTTACAGCGTTACAGACTTAGGAGAACAGCAGTTAAAAGAGTGGATTGCTCAACCTTGTGAACCCACACCGGTCAAAGATGATTTACTTATAAAAATTTTTGCTGGTCATGTTGCTCCTAACCAGACGATTTTGGCAGAACTAGAGCGACACCAAAAAGCCCACTTAGAAAGATTGTCTACATACGAGAATTTAGAACAGCGTTACTTTCAGAATCCCCAAGAACTGTCAGAATCGGCACAATTTCAGTATTTGACTCTCCTGAACGGCATTACTTATGAAAGGCATTGGGTGACTTGGTGCGATCGAGTAATTGAGTCACTGAACCAAAAAATTGAAAAATTGTAGCAATGTCTAACTCAGGTTTGCCTCGCACCTACACGCTCTTTGGTAGAATATCTGGGTCGTTTAATCTGATGCATGTCTATCTTTGAGCCAGTCAACCGACCTTATTAACGTAGATACATTAGCGCAAGAACTGGCGACAATCCAGCAAACGGGTTCTAAAAGAATCGCCTTGTTGGGTTCTCGTCATGTCCCGATTACGCATCAGAATCTTATTGAAATGATGACTTATGCCCTAGTTTTATCGGGTAATCGGATCATCACTTCTGGTGCTATAGGTACAAACTCTGCTGCCATCCGGGGAGCAACGCGGGCCGATCCAAACTTGTTAACCGTGATTCTACCCCAAAGCTTGGAACGCCAGCCTTTGGAATCGCGCCAACAACTAGAGCAGGTAATGCATCTAGTGGAAAATCCCAGTAATGATAATCTGTCTCTTGCAGAAGCAAGTTATTTGTGCAACAAGGAAATTGTCTCTCGTTGCCAGCAACTGATTTGCTTCGCCTTTCACGACAGCCGCACTTTGTTGCAAACTTGTCAAGATGCAGAAGAACAAAGAAAAGTGGTGACACTCTTCTATTTTGATTAGTCATTTGTCAAAAGTCCTTTGTCCAAGTTCGTGGCGAGCAGACTAAAACACGTCTATGTTTTTGAACCAATGACCAATGACCAATGACCAATGACTAATAACTAATAACCAATGATAATTTTTTTGTACTCGATCGCTGCTGCTGCCGTTCTAATTTACGTGCCATTTTTGGTAGTAGCTTATGCCCGTGTGCGTGTTGGGTACGATCTCTCTGCCCCTCGCGCTATGTTTGATAAATTGCCACCATACGCTCAAAGAGCCACCTGGGCACATCAGAACTCCTTTGAAGCGTTTATGGTATTTGCCGCAGCCGCATTCATGGCATACGTAACTGGTGTAAATTCTTCTACAGCAGCGACGGCTGCGATCGCGTTTGTGGCTGCCCGTTTTCTTTACTCAATTTTTTATATTTTGAATATACCCCTTTTGCGATCGTTAATGTTTGGCATTGGCTCCCTTGGCTCTGCTATTCTCATATTCCTGAGCATCATCCAAGCTAGTAGTTAATTGGGGAGTGGGGACTGGGGACTGCGGGATAAGGGAGATGAGGGAGATGAGGGAGATGAGGGAGATGAGGGAGATGAGGGAGATGAGGAAGAATAATAACTCCTCACTCCTAACTCCTAACTCCTCACAGGCTAAATGCCCCGCTACCGCAGCACTCCCAATGCCCAATGCCCCATCTAAAATCTAAAATCCAAAATCTAAAATCCAAAATACTCTATGGCTTCTACTTTTTCCTTTGACATTGTGAGCGACTTTGACCAACAAGAATTGGTTAACGCTGTCGATCAAGTTGCGCGAGAAATCAAAAGCCGTTATGACCTCAAAGATACTCAAACTACCGTTGAGTTGGCTGAAGAAAGCATTAATGTCAGTACTGACAGCGAGTTTACCTTAGATTCTGTACACAACATCCTGCGGGAAAAAGCCGCTAAGCGTAATCTCTCCCAGAAAATCTTTGATTTTGGGAAAATTGAATCAGCAAGCGGTAACCGCGTGCGTCAAGAAATTAAACTCAAAAAAGGCATCAGTCAAGAAATCGCCAAACAAATTTCCAAATTGATTCGTGACGAATTCAAAAAGGTACAAGCCTCAATTCAAGGTGACGCTGTACGGGTTTCTGCCAAATCTAAAGATGACTTGCAAGTTGTTATTGTGCGGCTAAAACAAGAAGACTATCCTGTGGCTTTGCAATTTACAAATTATCGGTAAAAGGGATTGGGGTATGGGGTATTAAAAAGTCACGCATTCAAAAGTTCTTTAATGCGTGAATTTTGAATTGATTTATCTCCCTCATCCCCCTTATCTCCCTTATCTCCCCATCTCCCTACTCGCGACTGCCCAGTCCCTTTTACGTTCTTGCACCAATAGTTTTTTGAAATGCGGGACGTTCAGCCAATTGCTTCATGTAATTTAACACCGCTGGGTAAGGGCTGAGGTCTAGTTTGAGAAGCATAGGAATGTAGTTCAAAACAGATCCCACTGCCACATCAGCAACAGTGAATTCATTGCCCAGCAAAAAAGGTTGTTTACTGAAAATTTCATTTAAGGTAGTCAACAAACGTGGTATTTGGCGATCGCGATTTGCTTCTACCAAAACTGCTGTAGTGAGGGTGGAATTGGCAAATAACACCCACTGGTAAATCACAGCACGTTCTTCTAGTGAAACTGGAGCTTTTCCATACTTATCCGTCAAATAGAGCAAAATTGCCCCAGATTCCCAAAGCTGAAAATCTCCATCAACAATTCCTGGAACTCTTGCAAATGGATTAATTGTCAAATACTCAGGCTGGAGGTGTTCACCCGCCTGCATATCAAGCTTGACGAATTCGTAGGGAACTTCTAGTTCTTCTAAGTACCAATGAACTATGGAAGCTCGACTACGAGCGCTGCCGTAAAGTTTTAGCATAATTACCTAAAGAACTTTGTGAGTGTGAGAATGCTGCTTAACGTTATCTTCTTTAGTAATAACTCTAGTGGCATTTAGCACCCGCTTACGGTCAACCGAATACTTGAATTCAGTGTAGGTTGTACCCAAAGGAATGAGGGATTTTGCAGACTCACGACGCTTGTAAGTACGAGCTGCTGCAAACACCCGTGGTATAAACTCTTCACCGAACTGAGCCGACTGTGGAAAGCCATCTGGCACGAATTGTGAATCGCCATCCAGCACAGATCCTAAAGTTGTTGCACAAGCCAGCTTGTAGGAGGTAGGAATGCCCTTTAGCAGCGCTTCCAAAGCCGCAGAGGGAATGGGTTCTATAACTTCGATTTGATGAACTTCTCCATCTTCCTTGACGAAGCAGGTTGCTAAACCGATAACAATGTAATCATCGGTTGCTAGATCGGGGGCATTGGGATAAGAAATTGCAGTTGTCATCAGAAAATTTCTCAAAATTTAAGGATTGGTCATGGGGCATGGGGCATGGGGCATGGGGCATAGGGCATTGGTTATTTTTCTCTCACTCCCTTACTTCCTTATCCTCTTTATCTCCCTTAGCCCTCTTTAGTAAACGAATTAACGGCTTGTTGGCATTCTACCAACTTGTCGCTGTCACTACTTGAGTAGTACAGTCCAACGCGAATAAGAATAGCATTCCAAATGTTTCAAAAGCTTAGAAATACAGGATTTTTAATTTTTTACAGGTCGCCTGGTGCTGGAGACTGACAACAAATTTTTCAATCCCCAGTCCCCCAATACGGTTCGGTTAAAGGGGAAAGGGGAAAGGGGAAAGGTTTCAAATACATCCTTTACCCCTTACCCCAAAACCATTTCCCAGACCACAAGGGAAGTTCATACTGCTTATCCGAACCGTATTGCCCAGTCCCCAATCCCGCAGCGATACCGGTCTGGGAAATTTATCTTTGCTATTTCTGGAATTCACCTTAGGGATCAAGTATCCATGATTAGGTTTGAGGAGCAATGGTTTATTTAGGGCGCAGATTTCCACTGATGTGAGTAATTAAGTTCTCTCTGAGGATGGTTTTCAAGTAACCTTAAATACTCTAAAAATAGATATATTCGTAAATCCACTAGTAAATAAAAACTAGAATTTGATTTCATAAAGCAAGCATTTTAGGCATAAACATATGAATATTCACCCATTTTTAGCTTCCGGTGACCATCCAAGTAATGAATATAAAAACCTTGTTATCAATAATATCGGTAATTACGAAGATCGGAGAACAAGCGATCGCAGTGAATTAGAGGACAGTTACTTACGCTCTTATGCATTGAAGTTGGCTCAAGAAGGAAATTATACTGAAGCGATCGCACTTTTAAGCCAACTAATTTTCCGCCATCCTGACAATGCAATTCACTACAACAACCGGGGGCTGATTTATTTCCAAAGTGGTGAAATGCAAAAAGCTTTTTGCGACTATAACACCGCCCTCAAACTGAACCCGTATTTGCCTAGTGCTTACAACAATCGAGCAAATTACTACGCTGCTTGTGGGGAATTCGCAGCAGCACTCACCGACTATGGTGAAGCGATTAATTTGAATCCTCGTTACGTCCGGGCGTGGATTAACCGAGGCATTACTTTACGCGATTTGGGTCAATACGAAGAGGCAATTGAGAATTTTGAGGTAGCACTGCTTTTCGGTCAACTGGAAGGTCATATTTGGGCTGAACGTGGCAGGACTTATCATCTTTGGGGTGACTGGAATTGTGCGATCGCGGATTATCGTCGTGCCCTCACTCAACTACCTCCTGTAAACAACAGTAAGGACGTTACTGGTTATCGCTTGCGTTTACAACTCGAAAATTGGCTTAACGATCTGCTATCTCCTGAGCGTCCTAATTGGTAGATGAGCCATTCTGGCAAATTCAAGTGAATTCTTCATTTTGAATTTGGAATTGGAGTATAGGGACGCTGTTATTTATTAGCAATAATATAAATTTTCACCCAGTTTATACGTAGCCAAAATCACAAGGAACAGAATAATCCCAAATTCGATATTTCTCTTATGGTAATAAATCTGTTTGTTCAATTACTCTCCCATCCTGATTCATCAGCACCACCCGACGCTGGCTGGGATCGAATCGATATCCTTGTTGTTGCCTAATACTTTTAGCTTGCTGGGGATCGAAGTTACGGCTAAATTCTGCCTGTAAATTGTTGACGTGTCCTTGCATCAAATTGACTTCAGTGTGAATTTCTCGCAATTTTTCTTGCTGTAACCAGTGATAAGGCAAAAGTTGTGTTAAGGCAGTTGCGGCAGCAGCTGTAATGAAAAGGTTAACAGCGATCTTGGCGCTACTTTCCAATGCCATCACTTGGTAAGAACGTTGACGAAGGTGTCGCTTTGGTCGAGGAATGACCCGGCGTTTTTGTATGGGTTGTAACGGTGGTCTGGAGGGTTGAATCGCGTTCATGATCCTAAAAAATAACCTCTCTTGGTGAAAATAAGCACTGTAAAAAGCTCTCTGGGACTAATTACTACTTGATTTAGCTGTCATATTACTTCATTTTTTGGAAATAGCTACAAGTGCTGCACAAGTTAAAAAATAACCTGGCTTACGTAAGTGCAGAGCTTCATAACTACTCAGGGCGTAAAGCCCTAAGCGTTTGAAAATTGCACCCCCGTAATGCCAGGGTTATTAGCTTTTCAACTGTGTCACATCGTAGCCTTATTTGTAAAGTTCTGTGGCTAAGCGCCAAGCTAGAACTCCTGGAATCAGCGCCACAACTAGAGCGATGTACACTTGAGTATCTGAGAGGGAAGATACTTGAGCGATGTACAGAGTGTCTAAGATAGGCATGGCTCTTAATCTCCTAACTGGAATAGATTTTGAACTGTTCGTTTACTACTTTTCCTTGTTTTGCCAGATTCGTGGAAGATCTTGTTACAAGATGCAACAAAAGCAGTTATCGATCGGTAGTCGTTAGTTATTATCCATCAAAAAAATTTATAAATCTATGGGTTTGTATTTGGGTATCGACTTCGGAACATCTGGCGCACGCGGTGTGGCGATTGATGACAAAGCTAGCATCCAGGCAGAGGTACGATATCCTTTTGAGGATTTACCAGTCGAGGTGATGCCAAGTTGTTGGCAGGAGGCTTTGTTTGCGCTGCTGGGACAAATACCTGAGGGATTGCGGCGAGAAATTGGGGCGATCGCTATTAACGGTACTTCTTCGACAGTCTTGCTGGTGGATGCTGCTGGTAAGCCCATAGATGCACCGCTATTGTACAACGACGCGCGGGGATCATCTGTGCTAGATGATTTGAGGAGCATAGCACCCCCCAATCATACCGTCTTAAGTGCCACCTCTAGCCTGAGCAAACTGATTTGGATGAAGCAACTACCTTCTTTTAGTGAAGCGAGATATTTCCTGCATCAAGCAGATTGGCTAGGATTTTTGCTGCATGGGTATTTAGGCATTAGCGACTACCATAACGCCCTAAAGCTGGGTTATGACGTGGAAGAGTTGAAATACCCAGAATGGCTGCAAAAGTTGCAAATACCGATTCAACTACCCAGAGTTTTGCCACCTGGTACTCCCGTGGCAGAATTACGTTCTGAAATTGCAGATAACTTTGGTTTTCGGCGTGATTGTTTGGTGTGTACTGGGACAACAGATAGTATTGCCGCTTTTCTTGCCAGTGGGGCAAAATTACCTGGTGAAGCCGTGACTTCCCTGGGTTCGACGCTAGTACTAAAACTTTTGAGTCGTACCCGTGTAGAGGATGCCCGATATGGAATTTATAGCCATCGCCTGGGTAAATTGTGGTTGACTGGGGGTGCTTCTAACACTGGCGGTGCAGTGCTACAGAAATTTTTTACCAACGCTGAGTTAGTAAGCCTTAGCCGTGAGATCGATGCATCAGAAGCCAGCGAACTAGATTATTATCCATTGTTGAAAGCAGGCGATCGCTTTCCGATTAACGATCCCAATTTACCCCCACGATTGGAACCACGTCCAGCTAACCCAGTGGAATTTCTACATGGCTTGTTAGAAAGTATTGCCCGTATAGAAACACGAGGGTATGAATTATTACAACAAATGGGAGCAGACAAGTTGACTCGCGTTTATACCGCTGGCGGTGGCGCAGCAAATGACACTTGGACTGCTATTCGTGGACAGTGTTTAAAAGTGCCTGTCATCGCCTCAACATATACCGAAGCTGCTTACGGCACAGCGTTGTTGGCGATGGGGGGACGTGGGGATGAGGGAGATGAGGGAGATGAGGAGGTAGGGGAAAAGGTTAAAGGGTAAAGGGTAAAGGGATAAATTTAACCTTTCCCCCTTACCCCTTTCCCTTTCCCCCTTCCTAATGCCCAATGCCCCATGCCCCATGACAGATAAATCAGTATCTATCCGGGTGACAATCAACATATCTCGGCCGATACTGGGATTATTAGATACCGGACTATAGGATTCCAGGTTTCACGATCTGGGCAGCTATTCGGGGATGGGTGCTTTGCGGTAAGCGAATGTCATCTATCCCCTTTACTAATTATTACCAGAATTATTTTACAGCGCTTTTGAAGTAATATAACTACACTACTCCCTACTTTTTGTATTAATTTATAGTCAGTGGTTGGGTGAGGCGATCGCTCTTAAAGACGTGACTATCAGACTCGGAAATCTCATGAGAAAATAAGTTTTGATTTCCCATTCTGAGAGTAAAAATGAATCAAGATAAAAATTTGGATAAAATTCAAACTACAAATGACTGGCGATTAATTCCTGGTTATTTACATGAAGGCTACACAGATTTTGAATCTGCACATATTTTACTGGGTCGTTTTTTAGCAGATAGAACCTCTATCGATCCATTTTCTGAAAAAGAATTTTTTGCTCTTAACGACATTTTTGAATGGGGACATAGAAAGCCATTAGAAAAGGTGATTAATTCCCGGGCAGACTTGGAGTTTATGTTGTTGCATCCCAAGTTATTACGCAGTTCAGTGATTATTATTGAGCCGTGGGAACATGTGGGGGTTAATACTCTTGGCGAAGAAGTTCGGGCTTCCAAAAACATTGCTTATATTGCTCAGAAAGTTGCCGATATGGACTCAATATTGTTTCCTGTTTGGTCAACTGGAATTATCGATCCAGAATTAGTTGTTCCAGCAATTACTTCGGGTTATGCAGTGGTAATAGAAGGAGGCGATCCGTCGGTCTATGATGCATCCACTTGGACAAGTCCGGTTTGTCCACGAGAAGATATGTTTGCGTTAGTGGAAAAATTACTGATCTCGCGATCGCCTGTTAGCGCTCCTGCGATCTTCATTTGTGTAGGACATCAACTAGCTGCTGAATGTCATATCCGGTTGATTCAGCGAGCAGTCAAAGAAGTCTTGGGTACAAAATCTCTAGAACGTGACAACGAGGCGAAAGCACTTAATTCACTGCAAGAGGTTGTGCAACGCATTGCAACTATGGGCGAAACACTTCAAGTCAAAAAACGTGATGGACGCTTGGTTGCTTCTGGGTGGAATGACAATCATTTTGCAGTGACGCGCAACGAATTAAAAGAAGTTGGCGATCGCGTCCTATTACCTTATCAGTCCCCCGATGGCAAAGTTTCAGGTATTCCCTGGGAAATCATTCATGCTCATGATATTACTGCTGACACCCATGAAGGTGTAATTGACACAACAATTCAATATGAACATGAAGTATCAATTTCAATGTTTCATTCAGATGAAGTTAACGAAGAGGCAATACTATTTGCTAACTGGGCTTACCGAAGTATTCATGACGCTATTGTTCCTTATCGACACATAATCGCTGGAAGTCCTTTATCATGGCTAATACAACTGCCTGATGCCGTTGAAATTCTCTGTTCAACTGCGATCGACGGTGAAATAGTTACAGAGTGTTCCGCTACCTGTATTAACTACAAAGACTTTGAAACCAAGAAAATTCGACGCTCCTTTACTTGCCAATTCCATCCAGAACTGTTGTCAGATCTCCGTGCAATTGGTCACTGTGAAGCTCCGTCTTATGAAACTCTCAAGAAAAATGATGGTGTCCGCTTATTTGTAAGACTTTTATATACTGGAATGCAAGAGTGAGCGTCAAAGTAGCGAGTCTTTATATGCCAATACGGTTCACTTAGGACTAACAACTCAACCTACAATTTTCCTTAATCCAAGCGTATTGCTTTATATGCAACAACCATCATTGAAACGGGATTAATATCAGGTTCGGTTGAATACTTACAGCAGATTGCAAGTTGGTGAGGTACAGATAATTGTAAGGGCACGGCAGTGCCGTGCCCCTACCCGCGTACCTCATTTACCTGAAATACGTTGTATAATTCAATACAGTTAAAATAAGCCCAAAAACCTCATGTAGAGACGCGATGAATCGCGTCTTCAAAAACCAATTATCGACACCATAAATCCTTAACTGAACCGTATTGTATTATAAGTAATTAAGCGGACTTGATATTATTCTATCAAACTCTGTAGCGCCAACAAACCAGCACCATAAGCGGGCTCAAACCTTGGACAAATCACTTTAATAAAAGGAAACTTCTTAATTATCGATGCCGAAAATCTCTCATGTATTTTGGATCTACCTCGCCATACACTTCCTATCGTAACTACTTCCAAAATTGAGTCTAGGCTAAAAATTGCATCAATAACTGTAGATGTAGCTTTTACAAACTCTTCCACAGCATCATCAATTATATTATTCGCTACTTCATCACCTGACGCTGCTGCAAAATCGATAATTGGTGCTAAAGCAGCTATCTGTTTTACTCCCCATTGTCGTCGATATATTACTTCTATTAAATCTTCTATACTTTGCAAACCAAGATGCTGTTTAAAAGCCTGTATCAAACTCGTTGGCATTTCGCGTCCATCATAAGATTTAAATGCTGCATTCATTCCAGAAATAGCAATTTTATAGGCACTACCTTCATCTCCTAAAATGTAGCCCCAGCCGCCTACTCGCTTAGTATTTCCCTGATAATTTCGCCCAAAAACTATGGAACCAGTACCTACAGCAACCACAATTCCTACATCGTGACCAATTCCACCAACTAAAGCAATCAAAGCGTCATTACAAATTACAATATTTACTGGGTGTAACGCCCAATTAATAGATAAAAATTTGCTATTTTTTAACTCTACCACTATTTTTTTTACTACTTCGATATCTGATGCACGTCCTACACCTGCCAAACCCAGACAGATTGCTTCAATAGTAATAGGATTTATGATTTTTCTTGCTTCATTTACCGCAGCGTAAATTGCACATTCAATTGATTGGAAACTGGCTTCAATACCTATACTCTGATAGTTAGATGCCCCAGCTTCACCGCGTCCTAGCACTTGACGCGAATTATCCATCAAAACACAGACAGTCTTACTTCCGCCGCCATCTATTCCCAAAACATAACGCATAACATCTAAAAGAGCTAATTATTCGTAAGTCTAGATTCTTCTTTTAACGGTATAAAAAACAGAGCAATCATTCCAGGAATTGTGAGCAAACAGACCAAAATAAAAAATAGTGGATAGCCAAGTGCTTTTTGCAGATAACCGCTAATTAATCCGGGTAGCATCATGCCTAAAGCCATAATGCCAGTTGATATGGCAAAATGGGAAGTTTTGTATTCCCCTTGGCAAATGTACATTAAGTAAACACTAAAAGCTGTAAACCCAAAGCCATATCCGAATTGCTCCAAGGAAACCAAAGGATATACTAATGCTAATGAAGGTTTGGTGTAAGCCATATACACATAAAATATGTCAGGTAAATTTAATGCTAAAGCCATAGGCAAAAGACATTTTTTTAACCCATATTTAGAAATTACCAAGCCTCCTAAGATTCCTCCAAAAATCAGAGCAATTACCCCAAATGTTCCGTAGGCTAAACCGACATCTGAGGTTGATAAACCCAAGCCTCCTACTTCTGGCTTGTCTAATAAAAATAAAGATGCCATCTTGACAAGCATTGCTTCCCCAAGTCTGTAAAGTAAGATAAAGGCTATAATATTGAAAATTTTATTTTGCGAAAAGTATGAACTAATAATTGACCAAAAAGGAATCTTGTCTATAGTTTGTGGCTTTCGTTGATTATCTGATTCGGGTACGGGTAAAATTAGGCGATGAAAAATAAACAGGATTGCTAAAATTAAAGCTGAGAAGCCAATAGCTATAGTCCAGCTTAGAGGAATATTTTCAAGAGATACTTCAAGCTGACCTGCTATGACTACTAATATTCCAGAACCGAAGATAACAGCAAGTCTGTAAAATAGCGATCGAATGCCGACAAAAAAGGCTTGTTGTTCTGGAGATAAAGCCAATAGATAGAAGCCATCTGTGGCAATGTCATAAGTTGCAGAAATAAATGCTCCTATTGTTAATGCTGTGAGGGAGATGAAAAAGAAATTTGGCAGTTGTAAGGAGAAAGCTATCAAACCCAAGCAGCAAAAGATGGCAAATTGGGTATAAAGTATCCATTTACGTTTGGTAGAGTAAATATCGACAATTGGTCCCCAAAACATTTTGATGACCCAAGGTAGATAGAGAAAGCTTGTCCATAAGGCAATTTGAGTGTTATCTATTCCAAGTTTTTTGTAAAAGATTACGGAAACTGTGTTGATGATGACGTAAGGGATGCCGGAGGTGAAATATAGGGTGGGGATGAATGTCCAGGGGGAGGTTGGTTGGTATTTCATGGATTACGAACCGCCAAGACGCCAAGTGCGCCAAGAGAAGATTAAGAAGAAAGGATAATACGTTTGATGCCGTCTTTGAGGAGGGGGACGTTAAAGTTAATGAGGAGAGCTAGGGGGTGATTTGTCATTTTAAGGTATGAGAGGACTTGAGCTTCGTGGATTGGGGCTAAATTTTGGACAGCTTTTAATTCCAAAATTAGACAATTAGCAACTAAAAAATCTAATCTACCCTTGCCTACTTCATGTCCTTTGTAATTCACTGTTACCGACTTCTCAAACTCATGAGGTATCCCGCGCCTTAAAAATTCTATAATCAGCGCTTCCTTATAAACCTCCTCCAAAAACCCTGCCCCCAACACCTGATGCACCTCGATCGCCGCCCCAATCACAGCGTAAGCTAATCTATCCACCTCCTCACTTGGCTCTCTTCTCTTGGCGTCCTTGGCATCTTGGCGGTTCGTTTCCATCAAAACCCTCTCCAACCCTGTGGCAAAATTTATTAGAGTCCTTCCTTAGTTTTCCCCGCATGACCGCAACCATCCTCAATCTCCCCAGTCTCTACGAACCCTTTTCCACTGAAGCCAAGTGGCAAAAATTCTGGGAAGACAACCAAGTTTACAAAGCTAACCCCAACCATAAAGGTGAACCCTACTGCATCGTCATTCCCCCGCCTAATGTCACCGGCAGTTTGCACATGGGTCACGCTTTTGAAAGTGCCCTGATTGATACCCTCGTCCGCTACCACCGGATGCAGGGACGTAATACCCTGTGGTTACCCGGAACTGACCATGCCAGCATTGCTGTCCATACTATGCTGGAAAAGCAACTCAAGACTGAGGGTAAGACTCGCTATGAGTTGGGGCGCGAGAAATTCTTAGAACGCGCTTGGCAATGGAAGGCGGAGTCTGAAGGAACGATTGTTAATCAATTGCGACGCTTGGGTGTTTCGGCAGACTGGTCGCGGGAGAGGTTTACCCTGGATGAGGGTTTATCCAAAGCTGTTGTTGAGGCATTTACTCGCCTTTACGAGGAAGGCTTAATTTATCGTGGTGAATATTTAGTTAACTGGTGTCCGGCTTCCCAGTCGGCGGTGTCTGATGTCGAGGTGGAAAATCAAGAGGTTAATGGCAATCTCTGGCACTTCCGTTATCCGCTGACGGATGGTTCTGGTTTTGTGGAAGTGGCGACGACTCGGCCAGAAACGATGCTTGGCGATACCGCAGTGGCAGTTAATCCCAATGACGATCGCTACAAACATCTCATCGGCAAAACTCTCACTCTGCCCATTCTACAACGAGAAATTCCCATCATTGGCGATGAATTCGTTGATCCCACTTTCGGCACAGGCTGTGTGAAGGTGACTCCCGCCCATGACCCCAACGATTTTGACATGGGTAAACGTCACAATCTGCCGTTAATCAACATTATGAATAAAGACGGCACCCTCAACGCCAATGCTGGGGAGTTCCAAGGACAAGACCGCTTTGTTGCGAGAAAAAATGTGGTTTCTCGCCTAGAAGCAGATGGTGTTTTGGTGAAGATTGAGGATTACAAACATACCGTTCCCTACAGCGATCGCGGTAAAGTACCCATTGAACCCCTCCTCTCAACTCAGTGGTTTGTCAAAATTCGCCCCCTCGCTGACAAAACTCTCGAATTTCTCGACCAGCAAAACTCCCCGGAGTTTGTTCCCCAACGCTGGACTAAGGTTTATCGTGATTGGCTAGTCAAACTCAAAGACTGGTGTATCTCTCGTCAACTGTGGTGGGGACACCAAATCCCCGCTTGGTATGCTGTCAGTGAAACCGATGGGCAAGTTACCGATAACACGCCATTTGTCGTGGCAAAATCGGAAGCCGAAGCTTGGGAGAAAGCCAAAGCGCAATTTGGTGAAAATGTCAAGTTAGAACAAGACCCAGATGTGTTAGATACTTGGTTTTCTTCTGGACTCTGGCCGTTTTCAACTTTGGGCTGGCCGGAACAAACTCAGGATTTAACGACTTACTACCCAACAACTACTTTGGTGACAGGTTTTGACATCATCTTTTTCTGGGTAGCCAGAATGACAATGATGGGTGGGCATTTTACTGGGAAAATCCCTTTCCAAACCGTTTACATCCACGGCTTGGTGCTGGATGAAAAAGGTCAGAAGATGTCAAAGACCAAAGGTAATGGGATTGACCCGCTGTTATTAATTGACAAATATGGTACTGATGCCCTGCGCTATACCCTAATTAGGGAAGTGGCGGGGGCGGGACAAGATATCCGTTTGGAATACGATCGCAAAAAGGATGAATCACCATCTGTGGAAGCGTCCCGCAACTTTGCAAACAAGTTGTGGAATGCAGCCCGGTTTGTGATGATGAATTTGGATGGATTGGGGACTGGGGACTGGGGAATGGGGACTGGGAAAGACTCTTCCCAATCCCCAATCCCTAATCCCCAATCCCTAGAATTGAGCGATCGCTGGATTCTTTCCCGTTATCATCAAGTTGTCAAACAAACTAGCAATTACATTGATAATTACGGACTGGGGGAAGCAGCAAAGGGATTATATGAGTTCATTTGGGGTGATTTCTGCGACCAATACATTGAATTGGTGAAATCTCGCCTCCAGCCAGATGCAGACCCCACATCACGACGGGTAGCACAACAAACTCTCGCCTACGTACTGGAAGGGATTTTAAAACTACTTCATCCCTTCATGCCTCATATTACCGAGGAAATTTGGCAATCTCTCACCCAACAACCAACAGATTTCCCCCAAACTCTAGCTTTACAACTCTATCCCCAGGTAGATGCAAATCTGATAAATTTAGCTGTAGAAGAACAATTTGAATTGCTAATTGATACTATCCGCACGATTCGCAATTTACGTGCTGAAGCAGATGTCAAACCAGGGGTGAAAGTGACAGCTAATTTACAAACTGAAAGTGAAAAAGAAAGACAAATCCTCACCGCTGGACAGGTTTACATTAAAGATTTGGCGAAGGTTGAGACTTTAATTATTACTGATAAGCAAAAAACCCAAACTGTTGCTAAAAAACCTCAGAAGGGTTTGAGGATAATTGGCTTAACTATTTTGGCGATTGTCTTTGTTAGGTTAGGTTTTGCTGTGGGGGATGCGATTTATAAAACTGCCATCATTGGAAGTTTCTTTGAAATGGTTGGTTTTCTTTACGCAGCTTGGTTTATTAGCCAAAATTTACTGACTGCTGAAGCGAGACTTAAGCTATGGAGAGAGTTTTTCCCAGGGACAGAATCACAACAGGCACAAGAGGCGGAAAATGCGATCGCTGGTGTGATAGGTACAATACAGGTAGTAATTCCTCTCAGTGGCGTAGTCGATATTGAGGTTGTGCGTGCCAAACTAGAGAAAAGCCTTACTAAAGCCGAAGCGGAAATTCAATCTTTGAGTGCCAGATTAAACAATCCCAATTTTGTCGATAAAGCTAGACCCGACGTGGTTCAAGGAGCCAGAGATGCCTTAGGAGAAGCCGAAAAACAAGCAGAAATTCTGCGGGAACGCCTCCGTAGTTTAGGATAACTGTAATGCTGTAATGGGTAATGGGAGAGTGATTAATTCGCAAAAACCTATTACCCACCTGCAAATAAGCTGTTCCAGATTTTTTGGAAGTACAACTCATGTAGCTAAATTTAATTCTTTTGGCTTTTGAATTGCTTATCAATGTTTACGTCTATTTTTTGATTAAAAATAACTTTTTAAATTTTGAATTTTGAATTTTTAATTGAAGCGGAGTGACTCTCATGCTGTATCTAGCCCAGGTGCGTAAAAACGATTTTTTAGACCAGCACCAGTTACGCTTATTAGCGCGTCAGGAAGCTGATAACTTGTGGGCGATAATTCCAGAAGAGGCTTTCATTCTGCTAGGAAAGGGAAATCCCATGAATGAGAATTTGCTTGTTTTAGTTGAACTTTCCCCCGCAGGTGACATTGAAAGAGTAGAAGAGGCCACCGATTGGGTACTCCATTTAGTACAAAGCTACCTTACCACCGGCATTACACCAGAATTCTTGCAGCACGAAGCCGAGCGAGCAGAACATTGGCGACAATCGTTGACGTTGCAAAACCAAGACTTAGCGCGGCGTTCTCTAGAATTGGAAGCCAGACGCGAACAAATTCAAGCTTTAGAAGAAAGCCTCAAACGTGAGAAAAATGGTTATCACAAAGATGAGGAATGAGAGGCTAAAAATGATTTTTTCATACTTATGTGTGCCCATTAAGAATAACCTTAAAACTAAATGTTATTAGGTAATTGAGGCTTATTTTCCAATTCTGGATTAGTTACTTGAGGGTTGATTTCAAATTTTACAAGTTCTGGTTTATTATCCTTCACCAACCAAACAAAACTTTCACGGACAGATGATTTAGAAAATACTGTTATGTAGCGAAGGAGAATGTAATTTTCAGAGTCATTGTCAGTAGGTTGTCCCCACGAATCAGTTATTTGAGCCATCCCACTTTTTTGAATGTCATTGCGAACGCAACGAAGTGGAGTGAAGCAATCGCATGGTTTTGTTTTTAAGTGCGAGACTTTGCGATTGCTTCGTCGTTCCTCCTCGCAATGACATTATTCTCTCATAGCTAAATAAAAACTGGGATGCACCCTCGTATTAGTGCGTTGGGCTGCGTTCTAATCCACCCTTATATTTTAGAGTTAGGGGACTTCCAGAAAATAAATTATCCAATTTCCGAGATAAGATATTTTGATTTTCCCCCTGCTCCCTGCCCCCTGCCCCTCTGCCTACAGAGCGATTGTATATTTTTTTAGTTGGAAGTCCCTAGTAGCTTTTTGGCAGTCCTATCCACCACCTTGTTTGACTACTGGGTTAGCCTACTGCGTACTCTGTAAATCGACGTTTAGAAGGTGAATGAAACCCAATTACAATGTCCTGCTTTGGTATTCCCATCTGTGCTAATTCCTCTCCGAGTTCAACTTCAGTTCCATTATGCTGAAGCCAGACTTTACTATCCTTAATATCAATATGAATGGCAACACCATAAATTCTGCGATGTTTTTCCCAACCGATATAGGTGAGTTGGTAATGATCTCGCTCTCGATCGAAAACTAGCTGTGCTTCAACATCTGGTTCAGAAGAACTATAACTTGCATATTTAGTTAATAAATCTTCTACATATTTCCGGTACAAATTTAATTTATCCATGCCTTTATCTCCTCATTGTCAGAGTCATAGATGAGAAATTTTACCTGCTGACGTTTAACAATTTTCTGAATAAAAGCTTGCTCGAAGAAAAGTTCATAAACATCTATAGGAATAGCTAAATATAGTGTTCGCTCTGGTTCTAACTCTTCTAGTGCCATTTGGTAGGGAATAAATTGTCCTAAAGCCAAATAGAAATCTGTAATCGTTGAAGTTCTGAGGAAGCTTTTGATTTCAACTGCAATCTTTTGCTCTCCCCTCTGGGCTGCTAAAACCTGCTCTGCCCCTAAGTCAATATACATATCAATTTTACCAACCCGAAGATGAAGTGGATCGTGCGTAATAGTCCAGCCTTCTTTTTCAAGGGCATATCTGACTACATTGTGAAAGAGATCTTTGGCTGGCATTTAAAAGGATGTGCGATCGCGAATAGAATAGTGAGAAAAATAATAGCATTTGTCGATTTCGTCAAGTACAAAGTAGGGACGCCAAGCTTGGCGCCCCTACTATGCGTCCCCACAAATTTCTGTACCTGATGTAATTGGGAACCACTATAAATTCCATAGACTATTTTTTCCCGTCCCCTGCACCGCATTTTTTGACCGCTGTGCAGAAGTTAACAAAACTTACGACGCCAATAATTGCCGAATTATCCTAGCTAAAGCCTTTTGGGTGAAACGGCTGGCCACTTGTTGACCCAAACGCTGCACACCCGGATTTACCAATAACTGGGCAATTTTAGGCGCAAGTTCCACTGGATCGAAACCTCGTGTTTCTCGAAGAATATTTAAAATGCGTTTGATATGCTCCAAGGTTTGTTGTTGTTCAACTGTCGCGGCTGGAGTTTCATTAACTGCTGTCAGCCCTACCCGTTCTCTTAGTAAATAGGTAAAGTTATGCAAAATATTTTTACCTAAAGCATCAAGTCCATTCACAGATTCATCCACCAACTTGTCACGAATGAAAGCGCCGCGTTCAGATGATAGAAATTCTATCCCCTGATTCAACACTAAATTAAAGTCGTAATCTTGACTGTTACGCGCATTTTTTAACAAGTTTTCTAAGCGATTCCAGCGAAATCTGCCGTCTTTAAATAACAAATCTTGCAATGATGCTCTTAATTGTGGTGCTGGGTCTGTTAACAGGCGTTTAGAAACGTAGGGATAAGCTTCGCTGAGAACTTTAAAATTCGGATCTATAAATATTGCAATACCTTCCAACGTCACCAGGGAGCGAATAATTAAAGCGTAGTAGGGCGGTACGCGGAAAGGATATTCATACATCAAAGCCGATAATTCATCGGTGATGCTTTTAATGTTGAGTTCAGCAACACTGGCTCCTTGGGCATCAGCAAATACTCTGGCAAAAGCTGGGATAATTGGTGTTAAATCTGTTTCCGGTGATAAAAAATCTAATTTAACGTAGTCTTTTGCTAAGCCTTCAAAGTCGCGGTTAACGACATGAACGATCGCTTCAATTAAACCATAGCGCTGCGGTGGTTTAATCTCGCTCATCATCCCAAAGTCGAGATAAGCTAATTTACCATCGGTTGTTGCTAACAAATTACCAGGATGGGGATCGGCGTGGAAAAATCCGTGTTCTAGTAGCTGGCGTAGAGAACACTGCACGCCCACTTCAATTAAATAACGAGCATTTATACCTTGGGCGCGAATTTCTTCGGTCTGGGTTAATTTCGTGCCGTTAATCCACTCCATCGTCAACACACGACGATTGGTATATTCCCAGTAAATTTTCGGTACGTAAATGTCTTTTATGTGACCATATAACTCGAAAAATAGTTCGGCATTTTCGCCTTCATGGATGTAATCCATTTCTTCAAAAATGCGATCGCCTAATTCATCGAGAATCCCAACTAAGTCACTGCGTACCCGTTTGACCTTTTTCTGTACCCAAGCGGCCAGGTTACGCAAGATATACAAATCAATGGTAATCCGCTCTCTTAAGTCTGGACGTTGGACTTTAACAGCGACTTCTTCACCAGTTTTCAGCTTACCTTTGTATACTTGCCCCAAGGAAGCCGCAGCGATTGGCTGGGGCGAGAGTTGGGCGTAAATCTCTTCAGGAGGTGCCCCTAATTCTTCTTGAATAAACTGGTAAGCAATTTCATTGGGAAAAGGCGGTAATTGGTCTTGTAGCCTAGTTAATTCTTCCAGATATACAGGAGGAACCAAATCCGGTCTCGTGGACAAAGCTTGGCCAATTTTGATGTAAGCAGGTCCTAGTCGCGTTAGTAATTCTCGTAGCTGAACGGCTCGGCGGCGGTCATTTTTGACTACAATTCCCCGTTTAGTATCAGACCATATCCCAAAGGCGAAGGAGAGTGTTGGCCTCAACACTGCAAAAATCCGCCCCAAAACTTGCAGCGGTTTACTTTGGTAATGCGCCGCGATCTCTACAGGATCGTAAAGCGTCTCAGGTTCGGCTGTTTTAGTATCCCTTCGGGCTGCTAAAAGTCTTGGCGATGTCTGCAATTGGCTACGCTTGGACAATACCAAGTCTTGTGTAGTATTTTCTGGCACTATATCAATAACATGCAGTTCGCCTTGGCTACTGTTGCCGCTGCGACTGTCCTCCTGAATCGATCCGGAATTAGGGGGAAGTGTCTTAACAATCATGGGGAAGGCCACCGCTGAGAATGAGCATGTTAAGTATTGTAACAATATGTTGAGGAATTGGACATCGGGCATTGGGTATTGGCCATTGGGCATTGGAGAAGAAGCAGGGGGGCAGGGGGCGGGGGGCAGAGGGGAAGATTTTCTCCCCTGCTCCCTGCTTCCCCATCCCCCTCATCCCCCTCATCTCCCTCATCCCCATTCCCCACTCCCAATTCCTTTGCTACACTAATATGGGCGTATTAATTTAATGGTAGTAGGTATTGCTGCTTTTCTCGGTGCTGAGTTAAAAGTGCTAAGTCTTAAACTCAAGACATGCGGGCTTACTAACTAACTCCGAAATTTTCTTCCGACTCACAACTCAGCACTTTACACGCGGCTCATAGCCCCGCTGGCGCTAACAGCACTATGGAAGGAGAATTTGGCTAAATGTTGCTTTGCTTGCGAATTGAAAACTTTGCTCTCATTGACCAACTGGAATTGGAGTTTGGCGCGGGACTCAATGTGTTGACGGGTGAAACCGGCGCCGGAAAATCAATTATTTTAGATGCTATTGATGCCGCTTTGGGCGGTAAAGTCTCTAGTCGAGTAATTCGTACAGGGACAAATCGGGCGATGGTAGAAGCTACTTTCACTTCCAACCCGCCTTTAGCTGCTTGGTTGACGGAACAGGAAATCGATTTGCTGGATGAAAACTCCGTAGTCATTAGCCGAGAAATCACCGCCACAGCTAGTAATGTCCGCAGTCGATCGCGGGTGAATGGTGTGTTGGTAAATCGGCAGATTATGGGAGGACTGCGCGATCGCTTGGTGGAAATCACAGCCCAAGGTCAAACTGTACAAGTGGGACAATCTGCCCAAGTCCGGGACTGGTTGGATTTATATGGCGGTGACTCCCTGATGCACCAACGCCAAAAGGTAGCCAGCAGCTTTAGTGCTTACCAACAAGCACATCTAGCACTAGAAAAGCGCCGGACATCAGAACGGGAACGTTTGCAACAACTCGATTTGCTCACCTATCAAGTGCAAGAATTGGGAGCAGCTAATCTGTGCGAACCAAATGAATTGGAACAGTTGGCACAAGAACGCGAACGCCTGAATCATGTTGTTGATTTGCAACAAATGAGCTACAAAATTTATCAGGCTTTGTATCAAAATGACGATGAAACTCCCGCCGCCGCAGATTTATTGGGAGACAGCGAAGCAACATTAAATGACATGGTGGAATACGACACCCAACTGCAACACCTGTTGGAATTAGTCAGGGATGCCCAAGCTGCGGTTATGGAAGTGGGAAGGCAAATTAATGCCTATGGTGATGGTTTGGAAGCCGATCCGCAGCGGTTGGAAGAAGTGGAAGAACGGGTTCGGGAATTAAAGCAAATTTGCCGCAAGTATGGGCCGACATTAACAGAAGCGATCGCTTACTACCAACTTATCCAAGGCGAATTAGCCCAACTTAACGACAGCGAACAATCTATCGAAAGTCTAGAACAGCAAGAAAACTCGTGTTTTGAGAAACTCACCCAAGTAAGTAATCAATTAACTCAACTGCGTAGTAAGGCGGCTGCTAATTTAGAATCACGTTTGATATCTGAACTCAAACCTTTAGCTATGGAAAAGGTGAAATTTCAAGTTGAAATTTTGCCGACTTCCCCAACTGCTATGGGAGCAGATAAAATTACCTTTATGTTTAGTCCCAACCCCGGAGAACCACTGCAACCTTTAACAGAAATTGCCTCTGGCGGGGAAATGAGCCGGTTTTTACTGGCATTGAAAGCTTGTTTTTCCCAAGTCGATGCCGCTGGGACAATGGTCTTTGATGAAATTGATGTGGGGGTTTCCGGAAGAGTCGCCCAAGCGATCGCTGAAAAATTACATCAACTCAGTCAACGCAACCAAGTATTATGTGTTACCCACCAACCTTTAGTTGCAGCAATGGCAGACCGCCATTTCCGGGTGGATAAGCAAACTATCAATCAAGGTAAAGGTAAAAAAATTAACAATGGTAACGTGGAACAACGTACTGTTGTGCGAGTTACTGCCTTAGATAATTTAACTACTCGTCGGGAAGAATTAGCCCAGTTAGCTGGTGGAAAATCAGCAAGTGACGCGATCGCTTTTGCCGAATCTTTGTTATTGCAAGCCGCTAATCACCGTCGAGGGGAACAGACTTGATGGAATTTTAGATTTTAGATTTGGGATTTTGGATTGAAATAAGACCTGCCTTGAAAATAGGGACTGGGGACTGGGGACTGGGGACTAGGAAAGAGATATTTTCATTCCTTTCTTGTGCTCGCGTAGCGTGCGCTTTGCGCTCACTATGTTCATGGAGTCTCTTGCAAAACCCACCCCTTAATCCCCTCCCCTTACCAAGGGGAGGGGAGATTAAGCGTAGCTTTGGCGGGGTGGGGTTCTTTTATTATGGGTAATTTGGCGGACATGATATTACCGCTACTTTCATTATCCTTTGCGTAAGTCCTGATTGAAAAAAATCCGTAGACTTATCATGTGAAAATCGCTGTAATCAGCATATATTGTGGGCATCATAATCCAAGCAGAATACGCAAACTAGCTACCAAAAAGTTCCTTGGCAGCTAGTTTTTCATTCATATACAACTACAGTATCGGCTGATGGCAGATAATTTTAGACGTTATCTCTTTATTTATCGATATAGTTCCTACACTAAGTTTATTTTGGGATACCTACAGATTCAATTAGGAGTCATCTTAAGCATAAGTATTTGGACGTTCTCAGAAGTTAACTTACAAGCTGCCCAAGTACATGAAAACACGAAATATTCCCCATTAAATACAACTCAGTATGATTTAAAACTCTCAAAACCTCTCCCCGATGGATTTTTGATTGCGGCACCTGAAAACTTCAATCCCGATTTGCGAGTACCGCCAGTGATACCCAAACCAGCGGAGAATTATAGCCCACCAACACCGCCAGTGATACCCAAACCAGCGGAGAATTCTAGCCCAGCAAAAACTTCTACGGAACCAGCAAAACCAAGTGTAGTTTTAGAAAGTATCGATACAGACTATCGCTATGACACAGACAACTTTGGGCAAACTAATTTATTCATCGAACCAACACTTCAGTTTCGATTGAGAAATGGCAATAAAATATTTGTCAAGACAGGTTATAACTTCTTTGAGCAACGCGGTGTTGAATCAGTTAGCAATTTTCCTTTGCAAGTTGGATGGGAAGGAAAAATTGGGCAAGTGACGCTGAAAACAGCAGCTGGAGTGGATGTTTTCGATCGTTTACCCACAGCTATCAATCTTAATGTCAAGGCGGACATTCCGATTTTGCCAGCGCGAGTTTCGCCATCAGGGAAATTGCGATCGCTATTAGTAGTATCAGGTAATTTAGAACAAGGGCCTTATAAATCCAATGCCCGAACTTTAGAAAACGAAATTACTAGTTGGCGATTTGGGCCTGATTTATACTGGCAAATTGACCGAAACACTAGCTTGTTTTCTTCTTTGCGTTTGGGTAACTACAACGATGGTAATTCTGAGGTGCAGACTTTTAGTAGGCTAGAGCGGAAATTTGGACAATTTTCTTTAGCAGCTAACTTATTTACTTGGAGTTTCGATCGCGATTTTGAACGTACAAGTGGCTATTTTTCACCACCAGATTTCCTAGTTTATAACGCTGAGGTGGCTTGGGAAGGAGATATTACTAATTTCTTACGCTGTCGCCTAGCTGCTAATTTAGGACGACAGCGACTTAAAGGAGAATTCGATAATGCCAATACCTATCAAACACGCTGTACGGTAAAGCTATCACCTAGTATCGAAGCAGATTTGGGCTATAGCTTTAGTAATGTCCGCAATCAAGATACAGGAGCAAGCGCTTACAGCGGTAACTCTTTAACAGGACAGTTGCGTGTCAAATTTTAATTCAGAATTCAGGAGTCAGAATTCAGAATTCAGAAGTCAGGAGTCAGAATTCAGAATGCAGAATTCTGAATAAATATAAAATCACCTGTGCTATGGATTTTTGATTTTTTGATTTTCTTCAAATTATAAAGCTTGAGTATGAAAGTCTTTTAACTCCCAACTCCCAACTCCTAACTCCTAACTCCCAACTCCTGAATTCTGAATTCTGAATTCTGAATTCTGACTCCTAAATTCTGACTCCTCAATGATGAAAGCACCATTACCTGAGAACGAAACACAGCGAATCGAGTCTCTTTTGCAGTATAAGATTCTCGATACTCCATCGGAAGCTGCTTTTGACGATCTGACTCATCTAGCCTCATATATTTGTGGAACTCCCATTGCATTAATCAGTTTAGTTGATAGCGATCGCCAGTGGTTCAAGTCAAAAGTTGGTATAGATGCCCTAGAAACACCCAGAGATATAGCATTCTGCGCCCATGCGATTCTACAACCTGAAGTTTTTGTTGTGCCTGATGCCACACAAGACGAAAGGTTTGCGACAAATCCGGCAGTTACCTCCGATCCTCATGTGCGGTTTTATGCTGGCATACCGTTGACTAATCCGGAAGGATATGCATTAGGAACACTTTGTGTTGTTGACCATGTACCCAGAAACCTGTCTCCAGAACAAGTTGAAGCATTAAGAATGCTAGGCCGCCAGGTAATTAAGCAACTAGAAATGCGACGCACCTTAGCAAGTTTGGTTTTGGCGAGTGATACACGCAAACAAGCACAGAAGGCACGCAAACAATTTTTAACAAGAATTGCCCAAGGATTTGGGTTGGCGTTGGCTATTTTAGTCCTGATTGGCACGCTTTCATATCAAAGTACAGAAGTGTTGATTAATACGAGTAAAAATTTGCTCAACACTCAAATGACAATCAACAGTTTGCAAGAACTGTTATCTAATATCAAGGATGCTGAAACGGGACAACGCGGATATATACTCACTGGAAACGATGCGTATTTAGAACCATATCGAACAGCGCTTCTTAAAGTTGCTCCAGAAATTCAGCACCTCAGAAAATTAACAGCAGACGATCCTCAGCAATTGAGTCAAATCGACACTCTTGAACCCCTGATAATAGTAAAACTGAATGAACTGAAAAAGACTATCGATTTGCGCCAAAATCAAGGATTAGATGCTGCATTAAAGGTCATCAAAACAGATAAGGGAAATAGCATCATGAATGATATTCGCAATATCATTCGTGAGATGGAAAACGAGGAGCAACAAGAGCTTCAGCAGCATTTAAAAATTACTAAAACCAGTGTCAGCAATACGATTTTGATGCAGGCGATCGCCATTTGCTTAAGTTTCCTGATTCTGGCTATAGTCTACTACTTTATTTATCGTGAGGTGAGAGAGCGGAAATTCACAGAAGAGACACTGAACAAAGAACGCAATTTTATCTCAGCAGTTCTAGATACAGCCAGCGCTTTGGTAATAGTTCTAGACGCACAAGGGCAAATTGTTCGCTTCAATCAAGCTTGTGAGCAAACAACTGGTTACTCATTTGATGAAGTTAGAGGCAGGCATTTCTGGAACCTGTTTCTACTTCCGGAACAGGTAGAGCCGGTGAAAGCAGTTTTTGAACAACTGCAAAATGGTGGAGGCTCAAAAAAATATGAAAACTATTGGATTGTCAAAGATGGTAGTCGGCGGCTAATTGCCTGGACTAACACTATTTTGCAAGACTATGAGGGTCGCGTTGAATACATTGTTGCTACAGGTATTGATATCACCGATGTCTACGAGGAGCTTCGCTTACGCAAACGGGCAGAACAGCATCTAAAAGCACAATATGCTACAACCCGTGTCTTGGCAGAGTCTACTACAGTCAACGAAGCTATGCAGCAAATCCTCCAAGGAATCTGCGAAAGTTTGGGATGGGATTTGAGTGAAATTTGGATGGTAGATCGGGAAGTTCATATACTGAGTTTTTTAGATATTTGGTATAAAACATCATTAGAAATGCAGGAATTTGAAATACTCAGTCGGCAGACCACTTTTGCGCCAGGAATTGGGCTACCTGGTCGTGTTTGGGCTAGTGCTGAACCTGTTTGGATTGCTGATGTCGCTAAAGATCGCGATTTTGGGCGCTGGAACATCGCTGCCAAAGCCGGACTACATGGAGCTTTCGGTTTTCCGATTCGTGGGGGTAAAAAAATCCTTGGTGTGATTACTTGCTTTAGCCATGAAATCCAGCAACCTGACTCAGATTTGGCAAAAGTCATGAATTCCATTGGCGAGCAAGTCGGACAGTTTATTGAGCGCAAACAGGCAGAAGAAGAACTCCAACGCCAAAACTTGCGATCGCAATTATTTACGGAAATCACCCTGAAGATTCGCCAGTCTTTGCAAATTAAAGAAATTCTCCAAATCGCTGTTACGGAAGTGCAAAAAATTCTCCATAGCGATCGAGTCTTAATTTATCAGCCTTTGTTAGATGGATCTGCAACCACCATCGTTGAAGCAGTAGTTTCTGGCTGGCTGACAATCAAAGAGAAAAAGCTCACCGATGCTTACTTTCGAGCCGAATATCTACAACAGTATTATCTACAGCAGTATCGTCAAAAACGCAATTTGGGGCTTGCAGATTTGGATTTAGGTGAAGCCCAAAAAAATCACATAGAATTACTCCAACAATTTGGAGTCAAGTCCAATTTAGTTGTGCCCATTCTCGTTAAAGAAGAACTCTGTGGTTTGTTGATTGTTCATCAGTGCGGTAGTTCTCGTCAATGGTCTAGTTTTGAAACCCATCTTTTGCGGCAAATAGCCGATCAAGTAGGTATCGCCTTAGCCCAAGCTCAAATGTTACATGCAGAAACTCAACAGCGACGAGAACTTGAAGTTGCCCGTCACGAAGCTGAATTAGCTTCTAAAACCAAAAGCGCTTTTTTAGCTAACATGAGCCACGAAATCCGTACCCCCATGAATGCTGTGTTGGGGATGACGGGTTTAATGTTAGAAACTCCCCTGAATTCAGAGCAACGGGATTTTATCGAAACAATTCGTATTAGTGGAGATGCTCTATTAAGCCTAATTAACGAAATTTTGGATTTGTCCAAACTTGAAGCTGGGGAGATGGTATTAGAAACCCTAGATTTTGACTTATCCACCTGTGTGGAAGAAGTGTTGGAATTATTAGCGCCCCCAGCCCATAACAAAGGATTAGAAATTGCCGCCTTGATTTATCCCAACGTCCCCACCCATCTGCAAGGCGATGCTGGTCGTTTGCGGCAAATTCTGATGAATTTAATCAGCAACGCCGTCAAATTCACCAGCAGTGGAGAGGTAATAGTACGAGTAGAAGTGCGATCGCAAACTTCTACTACAGCCACCATCAATTTTGCGATCGCAGACACCGGTCTTGGCATTACCTCTGAAGACCAATGCAAACTCTTTACGCCATTTACCCAAGTAGACGCTTCCACCACCCGCAAGTATGGCGGCACAGGTTTGGGATTAGCCATCTGCAAACAATTGGTGAGTTTGATGGGAGGAGAAATCGGCGTCGAAAGTTATCTGGGAAAAGGATCTAAATTTTGGTTTGAAATAACTTTTCCCAAGCAACTTCAGCCTATTTCCTCAATACACGATCGCGCACTTCTGACTAATCGGCGCTTGTTAGTAGTCGATGATAACGCTACTAATCGCAAAATCATCCAGTATCAAGCTACCCGTTGGGGGATGCTAGTAGATCAAGCTGCTTCCGCTACTATTGCCCTGAAAGCTATTCAACAAGCTGCCAAGCACCAAAATTTCTATGACATTGCAGTGATTGACATGCAGATGCCAGAAATGGATGGCATGACTTTGGGAGAGGAAATTAAGAAGAATTTAGCGATCGCCCAGTTACCTTTGATTATGCTCACCTCTACCAATCAACGCGATGAAATCCAACGAGCGCTAAAAATCGGATTTGCGGCTTATTTGGTTAAACCTGTCAAGCCATCACGACTTCTCGATGCGATCGTCGCCATTTTAGAAACGCAACAAGAGGACACAGCGAAATCTTGTACATTCCCCGCGTCCCCGTGTCCCCTCGTCCCCGCGTCCTCCTGTCTCCCCGTCCCCGCGTCCCCTTCCCAGATTTTTAACTTTCCTAAATTAAGAATTCTCCTAGCAGAGGATAATTTGGTGAATCAGAAAGTAGCCTTGAAGCAACTCCAAAGTCTCGGCTACAGTGCTGATGTTGCCGGTAATGGCCAAGAAGTTTTGCAGCTATTAGAAAAAATTCATTACGATTTAATTTTGATGGACTGTCAAATGCCAGTTCTTGATGGATTAGAAACTACAAAAGAAATTCATCGTTGGCAAAAAAACTGCTTTGTAAGTGGTCGTCGTCCCGTGGTAATTGCAATGACAGCTAATGCCATGAAAGAAGACCAACAAATGTGTATAGATGCGGGCATGGATGACTACTTGAGCAAACCAGTAATGAAGGAAAAATTAGCGGCAGTTCTAGACCGTTGGGCAATGCTGATATTGCCAAAACAAACTTTTGTTTGTGAACTGAATATTTCTACAACAAATGTCGCCTTAGTCGAGCTACCAATTGATTGGGAACGCTTGCATCAACTCTCAGAAAACAACCCAGAATTTGAAATAGAACTACTAGAAATCTTTGTTGAAGATACTCAACCTCGTCTAGAGATAATTAAAATGGCGATCGCTGCTCAAGACTTTGAGCAAATAGCGCGAGAAGCCCATCAAATCAAAGGTGCTAGTGCCAACATGGGAATTACAACCATGCATTTGGCAGCAGAAAACCTAGAACAACTAGCTCGCAACCAAGAGCGTCGAGGCACTAACCAATTTATCTTAGAATTAGAAGACTTTCTTAAACGCATCCAAGAATTTTTAGTCATTAGTCATTAGTCATTAGTCATTATACTTCTTGCAAAAATCCTTCTTTGCGTTCTCTTCTCTGCGCCTCTGCACCTCTGCGTGAGACAAAAAATATTTTTTTACCCAAGAGGTCTATTAATTATTCATTTCCAAATAACAAATGGGAATACTAAATTTAGTGTTTGAAAAGTAGGTTCTGAGGTTTTCCTGATGAATCAGATCAGTAGAGACGATGTACGAGAACGGCTAGGCAATATCGATCAGATCCGCGATATTATTTTTGGCACCCAGTTAAGAGACTATGAAAACAGATTTAGTAAGCTAGAGTCAGATATCTCTTTATTGCAACAACAAACGCGATCGCATGTTGAACAACTCAAGTCTAACTTTTCGGCTGAACTCAAAGCAGGATTTGAGACGGTAGAAAAAAAACTGAAATCACTGAACATCACAACTCAAGAAGAAACTCTTGATTTACGGCAACAAGTCGATCGACTCAATAAAAAGTTCTCTAGCAGCGTTCAATCTCTTGATGACGCGTTAGATAGCCAAACTACCTCAATTCGAGATGAAATCTTTCAAACTAAAGCCCAATTACAAGATGATGTTACCGCTTTACGGGATTTAATTTTAGAAGAAATAGATCGCCGTTTTTCACAGTTGACAAACACCAAAGTTTCTAAAGACGATATGGCTGAAACTTTGTTTGCCTTAGGAATGCGCCTGAAAGAAACTGAATTCATTCCTCAGCTGCGAGAAGCAGCCGATGAACGCAGCAACGATTATACTGCTGTACCACTTTTAGAAACTGCAAAGTTATCAAAAGTGTTAGCTCAGTCCAACAGTACAGCAGAATTACATTCTTAATCAAGGCAGAAGATGAGGAGGATGAGGGAGATGAGGGAGATGAGGGAGAGAAGAGGACAAAGAGAATAACTCCTAACTCCTAACTCCTCACTCCCCAATCCTCATTCCCCACTCCCCACTCCCCACTCAGATTTATTGGTATGACTCAGGTGGAAAATTCGATTTCTCAATCTGTTGAGTTAAAACAAGAAGAAGCTGCACAGCTTGATAATTTAGTGCATTTGCTCGTCGAACTCAAAATTATCGAATCACCTGAGCAATCTTTTTCTTCATTACCATTAGAAACTAATAACAGCTATGAATTTCTTACAGAAGAAATTGAATTCTTGCAACTTCCTCCAGTTACAATGGAAGTATGTGAAGCTTATTTAGAGTCTACTTTTAATTCTCTTTCCCATGTACCCAGTTCATCACAAACTGCTGAAGAAGAGTTAGAAAAATCTGTTGAAATATTCGTATCTTTTGAGGAAATTCCAGACAATTCAGAGGATGCATTACAAAAATTACGACAAATACTGGTTGGAAATGAGTTAGCGTTGTTAAACAACTTTATCAATCAAATCGAAGAAAAAATAACAAAAGTAGAGCATCAAATTTATGAGCCAAAAGAATTAATAAATCTCCTTTTACCATCATTCTCTGAACTTTTAAAACTGAAAATTGCTGATTCAAAAGAGGAAATTATAGAGATAATTGCTCCTATTATCGATCGCACGATTCGTAGTCGTACTGAACAGGATAGAACTAGTATGAGTGAGGCGATCGCACCTGCTGTTCCTCTAGCAATTTCCCAACAAATTATTGTTGCTCCAGAAGAAGTTTCCGATGCGATCGCTCCAGCAATGGGACGAGCAATTAAAAAGCAAATTGAAATTGAACAAAACATTGTTGTGGATGCACTCTACCCAATTATTGGCAGTACCATCGCCAAATATATGGCAGAAACAATCCGTGCCATTAACCGACAAGTCGAAGAAACCCTCAGTGTTGAAGGAATTAAACGCAAAATTCGTGCCAAATTACAGGGAGTTTCTGAAGCAGAATTAATCCTTAAAGAAGCTCTGCCATTTACAATTCAAGCCATTTTCTTGATTCATAAAACCTCTGGTTTAATTATCTCAAATATTCAGCGCTCTGACGCACAGCAACTTGAAGCTGAAATGGTAGGAGGAATGCTAACGGCAATTCGTAGCTTTGCCAATGATTGCATCAATCAATCGGGAAGTATAACCGAGTTAGATGCAATTGAATACGGGACATCAAAAATAATTTTAGAAGTTGCAGGCTACTGTTATTTAGCTTTTGTTATTCAAGGAGAACCAAGCAAAAAATTTATTTATAAAATGCGTCATACCTTCAGTAAAATAATTAAAAACTATGGAAATTTAATTGAAAAATTTGACGGCGATTTAGAGACAATTCCTAGTGAAGTGCATACACTTCTTAAAGAAATCAAAGAAACAGAAATCCAGCATAAAAATCAAAAAAATAGCTTTGCGCCGTTATTAATATTCAGCTTAACATTTATTAGTAGTATTTTGATTCCTTGGGGATTTTGGCAATACCATAGTGGAGTCATACGTTCCATTGAAAATCAAACCTTGCTAGCTCTAACTTCTACTCCCGAATTAGCCGTATATCGGTTAACAGTGCAGGTAGAACACAATAAATTAAAATTAACAGGACGATTACCTAATCAACTTCTTCGTCACAAAGCCGAAGAAATTGTCAAACTAACGTCTCCTAATTGGTTGATTGACAATCAAATTTTGTTAGTTGAAGTACCGGCAGATCCTGTATTAGCTGCGGCTGAAGTTAAGCGAGTCACAGGAGTTTTAAATCAAACAGAAGGTATAGCTATTTCTAGTCAATACGTTGCTGGAAAAGTATCTGTCGAAGGTACTGTTAACTCGATTACAGATGCTAGAACTATTACTCATGCATTTGAGCAAATTCCAGGTGTGAAATTTGTGTCTAGCGCAGTGCGAGTAGAACCTTTGCAGATTGAAGTACGATTTTACTTTCAACCAGATTCAGCAAGTCTAATGAAAGCTGATTTAGAAAAAAAGGTTAAACAAGTCAAACTTTTTCTGAATCAGCACCCAAATCAGCATTTAAAAATCGTTGGTTATAGTTATGACCATACTAGTAAAAATACATCTCAAAAATTGGCACTTACACGAGGAAAAGCTGTACAACAAGCATTGATTAAATTAGGTATCGAACCATCTCGTCTACAGGTTATTGGCAGAACAAATTTACCACCAGGAATTGATGTAAGTCATCCCTTATGGTTGAGTAGGTGTGTTGTTCTAGAACCGATAAACAAGCAATTTTAATTTGAAAGTAACCGTGATTAATAACTATGTCTACAATCTCTAAAAAAATCTGTTTATTTGGTGATTTTGGCGTTGGAAAAACTAGCCTGATTCGCCAATTTGTCGAATCTCAATTCAGCGATACATATCTTTCAACTGTAGGAGTAAAAATTTCTCGTAAATTGCTTAATTTGTCCAAAAAAGACCAAAATAACGAACAAAATTTACAGCTTTTAATTTGGGATATTGAAGGTAGTAATAAGTTTAAAGCTGTCGCTCAAAATTATTTTCAAGGTTCTAAAGGTGCTGTAATAGTTGCTGATGTGACACAACCAGAAACCCTCAATCATCTCCAAGAACATATTCAGACTTTTTTAGCTGTTAATCCTCAAAGCTATATTGTTGTTGCACTGAACAAATCAGATATGATAGCGGCAGAATATTTAGAGAACATCCGCAAAATTTATCAATTTAGTAATCAAACTAATATATTAGATACTTATATAACTTCAGCTAAAACTGGAAATAATGTTAATGATATATTTCAAACTTTAGCCACTCGTTTAATTTAGTCAAATGAACTCATTATCAATAAATGTATTATCTGTATGTGGAATTGAATATTTGACAATTGATGAAAGCTTGAAGATTATTGATATCTCTCTGGGACTAAATCATTTTGCCGATATTCCCGATGAAGTAAAGCCAGGTGGTGATGTTCGGATTGCGTTTCCAGAATTAGATGGACTTGAAGATATTTTTGATGCAATTCAACAGGGACAGCAAAATAGTTTTGAATTAAAAGGAATTAGGCGATCGCCAGATAAATCCTCTCCTTTATATATTGATATTTCTATTACTAAAAACATCCAGAAAGACAATTCTAGTAATTCCCTAATCATTCTTGTGCAAAATGTAACAGAACGGATGGTGCTTGAGCAATCTTTATTCCAAGGTGCAAATGAAGCAAATCTTTTGTTACGTAACTTAAAGGCTTCTAAACAATACATCGACCAAATTGTGACATCAATGCCAGATGCATTGCTGGTAACAACGCTATCAGGAAATATCAAAAAACTGAATCCAGCGGCGCAAATTTTGTTAGAGTATGATGAAGCGGAACTCATGGGTCAACCCATCACCAAAGTTCTCAATAAAATCGCAAATATTGAAGTTATTAATATATCAATAAATCCAGATATAAACCATCTAGTCAAAGAGGTAGAAACGGTTTGTCATACCAAAACTGGTAAAACCATTCCTGTAGATTTTTCATACTCAATCATTCAAACAGAAATTGAACATTTCCAAGGTTATGTTTACATTTTGCGAGACATGACCGAACGAAAACAGGCAGAACTTGCTAAACAGCAATTTTTAGCAATGATTAGCCATGAAGTTCGCACTCCAATTACATCGGTAACTGGTATGGCGAGTCTATTATTAGATAGTGAATTGACTACTGAACAACGAGACTTTGTTGAAACCATTTACATAAGTGGAAATTCCTTACTCAAAATTATTAACGATTTCCTTGATTTTTCCAAAATTCAATCAGGCAACCTAGAACTAGAGGAGCAACCTTTTGTTTTGCGAAGTTGCATTAATCAGGCTCTTGATTTGCTTGCACCTCAAGCTAAAGAAAAAGGATTAAAATTCACATTTTTAGATAATCTACAACTTCCTACTACGATTGTGGGAGATATTACCAGACTGCGCCAAATCCTAATTAATTTACTTAGTAATGCTATCAAATTTACCAACACTGGAAGCATAGAAGTTTCAGTTATAGCCCGCAATCAAAGCGATAATAATTATTCTGCTGCAAATACTTATGAAATTCAGTTTAGTATTAAAGATACAGGCATTGGAATTCCACGCGATCGCCTTGAACGTTTATTTAAAGCCTTCAGTCAAGTAAACTCCTCCATTACTCGAGAGTATGGTGGTACTGGGTTAGGTCTTGCCATCTGTAAGCAACTGTGCGAGTTAATGGGTGGCAAAATTTGGGTTGAAAGTCAGCTGAATGCAGGCAGTGTATTTTACTTTACAATTGCCGCTTCTGTAATTCCAGAGGATTCAGGACTTAGGAAGAGCCAGTGCGGTCTTGGTCTTGGGGTTTCCCCAAATGGAACAACTGGCGTTCAGAATTCAGAATGGGCTATGCCCCGCTGCGCTAACAGAATTCAGGAGTCAGCAGTGAAAAATTACGAAAACAACACCGATTTTTTTGTTCCAGATTCTCTGAAATTAAGAATTCTCTTAACCGAAGATAATCTAGTTAATCAAAAAATTGCTTTGAAGCAACTCAAAAGCTTAGGCTACAGCGCCGATGTTGCCAATAATGGTCAAGAAGCGTTGGAGGTATTAGAAAAAATCCCTTACGATTTAATTTTGATGGATTGCCAAATGCCAATTCTTGACGGTTTAGAAACTACAAAAGAAATTCATCGTTGGCAAGAAAGCCGCTTTGCAAGTGGTCGTCGTCCTGTGGTAATTGCAATGACAGCTAATGCCATGAAAGAAGACCAACAAATGTGTTTAGATGCAGGCATGGATGACTATTTAAGTAAGCCAGTAATGAAGGAAGATTTGGCAGCAGTACTAAAACATTGGGCAACTATAATTTTTAAAGTAAAAGAAACAGATGTCGATTTAGTTGACTTACCAATTGATTGGGAACGCTTGCATCAACTTTCAGAAAACAACCTAGAATTTGAATTAGAATTACTGCAAATATTTGTTGACGATATTCAACCTCGTTTAGAGATAATTAAAAGAGCGATCGCAGCTGATGACTTTAAGCAATTAGCACTCCAAGCTCATCAAATTAAAGGTGCTAGCGCCAATATGGGAATTACAACCATGCATCTGGCAGCAGAAAAACTAGAACAATTAGTCCATCATCAAGAACATGGAAGTACTAATAATTTAATCTCAGAGTTAGAAGAGTTTGTTCAACGTATCCAAGAGTTTTTAATCAGGAGGTAGAAGCTCCAGTCTATTTAAAACTAAATTGGCAAACTAATAAACTTTGTTCCCCTACCAAAGGTGTTCATCGAATGCATCAATATTTAACATACATAAAAAACGGTAGAGCAATTAACAATCTACCGTTGTTTTAAAGCACATAGCAGTTACCAATCGAGCCAGTGCATAATTGTAGCAATGTTATTAGTTTCAATGCCCAAATCTAGGGTGACAGTGAACGAATCTCCTGTTGTCAGTTACTCGTGTCTAAGAAATAACATAAACTTTAGTAATATTTACTAATAAATAAGCAGTAACGATTATCTACTGTCCTCTCATAACTTAATTTATCGGCAATGGCAGACATGATTTTTAAACCACGTCCACGTTCTTGGTCATTATTTTCAAATTCAGATGTTTGTCGCAATTGTTCTTCTAAATCAAAGCATTCGCCTTGAGACCAAATGCGAATTTCTATATACTCATTTAAACGCAGAGCTTCCATCTCAATGGGAGTTTCAATGGGTAAATTTTTGTGGGCATGTTCAACAATATTAGTAAAGCCCTCTATCAAAAGTGTTTGACATTGCCACCAAATTTCTTTATTGGGAAGACTTGGTTGATTCATCTGCTCGAACCAAGATAAAACTTCAGGCGAAGCTGTCAGATCTGTGTTGACTTTTAGATAAATTTTCTTACTCACTTATTAACCAATCAAATATTTTAGCAAAACAGAATTCAGAAGCCAGAATTCTGAATTTTGAACTCTGAATTCTGCATTATTCTTTTAAAATGATCTTATTCGCTAATCAGTTTATTTAATTTGAGTATTTTCACTATACATTCCAAACTAAATTTCATATAAGTTAAATGAGAAGGAATACTTATTTTTCATTGTAATTGTAAAACTATAATTTTATGTTTAAAATTCTGGTTATTGATGACGATCCTACAGTGCGAGCAGTCTTGAAAAGCACACTTAAAAAGCAGGGTTATGATGTGACTGTGGCTAGTAATGGTGAAGAAGGAATTACACAAGCACAACTGCTACGCCCTGCTTTGATTATCTGTGATTGGATGATGTCTCAGGTAGATGGGCTAGAAGTATGTCGGCGAATTAGAGTAGATCCAGAGTTGGCGACTACGTTTTTTATTTTATTGACAGCTAGAGGAGCAGCTCGAGGAGAGGAAGAAGATAGAGTTAGGGGACTTGACGCTGGAGCAGACGAGTTTATCTCTAAACCAATAGAGATGAATGAATTGAAAGCAAGAGTCAGAGCAGGACTAAGGTTACACCAGCTCAATCAGGATTTACAAAGTAAAAAGCAAGCTTTGGAAACACTCAATCAGGATTTACGAACCCAAAAGCAAATTCTAGAAGCAGAATTGGCTGAAGCCGCTGATTATGTGCGATCGCTTCTACCTTCACCGCTTGTAGGAGCAGTAACTACAGAAGATTTGTTTATTCCTTCAGCACAGCTAGGCGGTGATTGCTTTGGCCATAATTGGATCGACGACGATCGTTTGGCAATTTATTTGTTAGATGTATCAGGACATGGAGTGGGTTCAGCACTCTTATCGGTATCAGTGCTGAATGTTTTGCGATCGCAATCTCTACCAAACACAAACTTTTGTCAACCCAGTCAAGTCCTAAAAGCCCTCAATCATGCCTTCCAAATGAGGAAGCACGGTGATAAATACTTCACAATTTGGTATGGAGTTTATCACCGCCTGAAACGTCAACTCATTTATGCCAACGCCGGACATCCACCTGCTTTACTTTTATCTAGTACCTCTACAAAAAATATCCAAGTTCAACAGCTAACTTCTTTAGATTTACCAATTGGCTTTTTACCTGATGTTGAATTTGAAAATGCTGTTTTTGAAATCAAAGAAAACAGCACCTTATATATTTTTAGTGATGGTGCTTATGAAATTCAGCAGCCAGATGGTAAGATTTTAGGCCTTGATGCTTTCATTAACTTATTAACCACATGTAGTCAAACAAATATCTGTAACCTCAATCAACTCTTAGCGAATATTCTCAGCTTCAATGCTCAAAATAATCTTGATGATGACTTATCTTTAGTAAAAGTTAACTTTGGCTAATATACTAAAATCTGTATATTTCAATTTTGCATTGCTAGTACTTGGCGATTGAATTCTTCTTGGTCAGCAAAAGTTTGAAAAATCCTATCCATTTTAGTCAGTTCAAATAACATCCTGACTTGATCGTTGATAGAACATACGAAAAGTCTGCCATCAGCTTTTCGTACCATTTGCATTGCTGATACTAAAGCGCCTAAACCAGAGCTATCGATAAACTTTACTTCTTTGAGATCGAGCAATAAGATATCGGCTCCATTTGCTAAAATTTCGTTAACTTCACGACGCAGTTCATTACCTCTAATACCATCTAAAATTCCAGATAATTCTAGGACTGTCACACTTAAATTCATGGTTGTATTTCCCGAATATTTGTTTGGTAATTATATCTTTATATTTTGGCATTGAGCTAATAAAAACTGCAATAGTTATAGTCATATTTTTTTGCTATTTAAGAGTAAAAAATATTTAGTTAAAAGTTATATCCCCGACTTTTTTTAAAAGTTGGGGATTTGATAAACACAAATTTTAACAAATTAAATAGGATTATTATATGCCTAACCAGTCTTGCTTAATTACTTGTTTGTTACTATTTGCTATTGCGGTAAAAAAGCTAGCGTCAACCCATTGGCGAGAAATTTCAAAAGCTTCAAAATACCCATCTTTCTGACCTAATTCACGTGCCCAAAAACGAGATAAAACAAGTATAGCATCGAGTTGCATAAATGCTTTGTTTGCTTCTGATTCATAACAACCAATAGCTGCGACTTTTTCCTGAATTACAGAGGTGATATCCACAAAAAAGTTTGGTTCAAAACCACGCAAAAAAACAGATGGTGCTGAATACCACAAAGGTATGTTTTTGCGGGTAGCAACATTAGAAACTGCGATCGCACACACTTCATGATCTCTATGTCCATATTTTTCAGGTTGAGGTGCGTGAGTAATAATCAAATCTGGATGCCAACGCCCAATAGCTTCTTCAGCAACTCTAATCACTGCTTGTGTTGAGAAATTGCACTCTTCAAGTGCGTGAAATTCGTAACTTGCACCGATGATTTTACCAGCTGCATCTGCTTCTTGATGACGTGTACCCTTAATAGACGAACTAGAAAGACTACCATCAGTCAAAATTAAGCAAAGAACATTCCATCCTGCCTTAGACATTAAACTGAGAGTACCAGCAGCAGGTAGTACTTCATCATCAGCATGAGCATAAATTGTTAACACAGTTCGCTGACCAAAGTTGTTACAGTCTAAATGATTATTCATGGCTGTTTTCGAGTTTGTCATTTGTCATTTGTCATTGGGCAAGGAGTTAAGAGTAAAAGTTTATTCTCCCCCTACCTCCCCTGCTCCCCATCTCCCTTACGCCTCTTTCGGAGGTTGCCAAACAGATGCGCGGATGATAGCCGACAAAAGTAACAAGTTATAAATAGCCCACGCACCATTCAGTAGGTGAACTTCAGGATAATTAAGATGACCAATTGCGAACCGATAAAGGCTCCATAATATCCCCAGAATAGTCAAGACAAAAACAACAACCTGTGGCCAAACTAGCCTCAGATAAATACCGGATTGCCGTTGTTTAGGTGTAACTTGGAAATTGAGTTTTTGTCCTGTAAATACACTCAATACAGCTTGAATTAATAAGGGAAATAAAGCGATCGCATATTGTTCGGAACGCCAAACTTCTCTGGCTGGAATGCCCCAGGTAGCTGCAATAAAAGTCAGGCGGTTAATAATAAAAGCTGGAAAAAAGTGTATAGCAAAGTCAGGTCCATAGGTTTTAACTGGAATAATGTCTGTGAAAAAATAGATAATTGGACAAGAAATAAAAACCAAAGTTGCAAATCCAGAAAAATAGCTATACATCGTTTTAAAATAATGCAATTTTTGCCAAAAACTCAACCCTGGTTTTATTAACGGATTTTCTCTAAGTAGCACTTGAATAGTTCCTTGTGCCCAGCGTAGCCGTTGTTTAAGAGTAGAACTCAGGTCATCTGGTGCTAAACCTTCTGCTAGCAATTCATGGTGATAAATAGATTTCCATCCAGCGCCATGTAGACGCATTGCTGTATTCATATCTTCTGTAATACTGTTGCTGGATACACCACCAATTAATTGAAATTCATTTAAACGTTTTTCATCTTTGGTAAATTCATCAGCAAAATATTGCAGCCCTACACTAATCAGTGCTTCCCGCCTCAAAAGTGCATTTGTGCCTGTATAAAAAGCGGCATTCATGCCATCTTTGCCCTGTTGGAGTGGACCATAAAATAAATTCGCTCGATGTCCAAAAGGATCGCCCGGAGGAATGTTGTAAAAATCCTGACGGGTCTGGACAAAAGCAATTTGATTTTGCTCATATTTCCCTGTGAAAAGATTATAAGTATAGAAATAAGGCAGAACTCGCTTAATAAATTGTGGTTTGGGAATATGGTCAGCATCTAGGGTGAGAATAAACTGTCCGGAAGTTTCTCCAGAAAAAATTGCGTAATTGAGGTTACCCGCTTTAGCGTGGTGGGGTACACCAGCTGGTTTGGGACGAGCAATATAGCGAAAACGAGCCAGTTCAACTAGTTCTAGTTCTTTCTTGCGAATAGTTTCTTCTAAAGCTTTGCGTTCAGTGGTGAGGCGATCGCGTAGCGTCTCCCCAGGAGAATCGCGTATACTTTGATGTTGTGGAGGTAACCAAAGAATCAACTGTCGCAGACTTTTCACAAATTCGCTAGCAAACGCCTCTGGTTGTGATGATGTTTGCAGCCATTCTTCAGCGGCTTGAGTGTTAGGTGTGAGATTTTCCAGTTCCTTCAAGCGTTCCAACAAACAAGAGTGTTCTGCATCAATTCGTTCCGCTTCCTGCTGTAGTTGTGGTGACTGCAAATCCTCAATACACAATCTTTCTGTCATTGCTCGCATATCAGCCGAGTTACCATCATCTAGCACATAAACACGTAACTTGGTTGGCGGGTAATCCATTGCTAGAGCAGCTTTAGCAGTTTCTTCTACAATTTCTGGTGGTTCGTTGTAGCACGTTACAAACACATCCACTGTTGGCCAGTCCGATCTGGGTATCGGTGGAGTCATTTGGTCAAGAGATTTAATTTGTCTAACTAAAGGCCGCCACAACCCAATCACAAACATCACGCCACCGAAATAGCTATAAATTTCTGCTATTAGCAAAGGAATAGAGATCCAAAGTGCATCAAAATTAATAGAATGAGTGATGCGCCATTGCAAATACCAAATTCCAAAAATTAAATTGATTTCTGCCAAATAACGAAATAACAACGTTCTTTTTTTGAGTAACGAGCGGCTGTTACCGGAAAAGTTCGCGGAATTATCAATAATAGAAACTGAAGTCATCTTAGTAAGATTTTGGATTTTGGATTTTGGATTTTAGATTAGACCTCTTGCAAAAGTCTTTCTTTGCGTTCTCTTCTGGAGGGCCTCTTTTGCCTCATGCGTGTTAGCGTTCGCGTAGCGTCTCGTACAGAAGCGGGGCGTAGCCCGACAAAAAAATATTTATGCAAAAGGTCTAGTGATTAGCCGGACATGATATGATATCGTGTCCGGTTAAAGACTTATCATTAAGACCGCAGAGGAGCAGAGGTGCAGAGGGGAGGGGTTTTCGGGTTTTCTGCATAGATTCGGGAATCATAAGTGATTAGGCGGACATGATATGACTACATTGACTCATCTACAAGTATTCCCAAATACAACTGTTTATTAACAAACATGGCTTTGTAATTACAGTTAGTTGCGTTTCAACTTATTCTGTGGCTTTTGTGCCAGTTACTAGTGGAGTATTTTTGCTAGTTGAAGCCCAGTAACTTCCAGAACCATCGGAAATTAACTTGGTTCGTTGTATTGCGGTGTTGGGTAAACCTCGCCCGGAATTACCCTTGTTCACTGCCTCCCACCAAGGAGAGTTCATGGTGGTAGTCGGACGAATTAGGGGTTGTCCATTCATCACTTTGTACAGCAAAGATTGCAAAATCATACTGTTGGTGCTGCTAGTGAAACCAATCGCTGTTTTACCCGTGGTTTCATAGAAGCCTTCATAAAATCCAGCCGATGGATTATATAAATCAGTCGTTGCTTGCAGTAATTCTTGACTGTACTTGTTTTCTGGAAGCAAAGCATGATAAGCAAAAGCTACTGCTGTACTTACCAATCGCCCCTTTGGTACGGGTTGACCGTCATCTCCTAAAGCTACCCAAGCATCGCCTTGCCCAGTAATTGTACTGTGGACAGTGTAAGGCTTGCGATCGATTAAGGTGGTAGCTGAGGCTGTGAGGATGCCGGTGCGACGATAACGTTCAGCTTGCGCCTGGAAAATTGGCTCAAAGAGCGATCGCATTTGTGGATCTAATCCAAATTCCAAAGCATAGAGTAAGAAAGGATTGCTAACTGTGTATTGGTTAACTTTGGAGTTAGTATCTGTGCGATGGCGTTGGACTGGTACTTTCACTCCCTCTACTGAGGCAGTTTGATATTCACCACCAATAGCAGAATTGTCAACATTGAACCCCCATAATTGAAAAGCACGAGCAGCATATTCTTCATAACCTAAGCGGGTTTCAGGATTGACACGGATCGGCGATCGCCCATCTTCCTCTTTGCTAACTGTAGCACTGGAAAGAATACCCTCCCGCACCACACGCAAGTATGACCAATCCAACACAATTTTATCTACCGCAGATGTGTATTCTGGATGACACGTTTTTAAGTTGTAAAGTGCTGCCAACATCCTGCCCAAATCTAAAGCCGACCAGCCATTTCCTTCTGCAATCGGATTTCCACCATAATCTATTGATTGCAGCGTTCTGGTATCGTAACCCCGACTCGGTAACTCAGAAGCAAATAAAGGCAATTTTGTCAATGCTCCTAACAAATGTCGGGTGCGCCCTTCAAATTCTTTGGGGTTAATGATATCGAGGGATCGCGCCGCATGGAGGGCTGCGAGATAATCTCCTAAGCCCCAGAGAGTAGCACCTTTGAAATCACTGCGATCGTCAATCAGCCCACTCTTGGAATGATAATTTGCTTGAAAGTATCGCCAAGCCGCCTCTGCATAGCGTCGTTCAATTACCGACAGTGGTCTTTCTAGTTTGAGATTAGATGATGGTTGCGGACTACCCACTGGTGGAATCGGTGCAACAGCCACTTCTGTAATTTTAGAAGTGTCCGCAGGGGTTGGGCTAGGAGTTGTAACAACAGCGACTTCCGTAATTTTAGAAGTGTCGGTAGGAGTTGTAACAGTAGAATTCGATTGATTTGAGGGTGTTGCATTTTCACTGGGCTTGCCAGTAGATACACTCACAGAACCAGAAGCAATTAAAGGGCGATTCCCCCTAGCTTTGTAGTATAAAATCTCCAAAATTAGCCCATTAGTATTACCTGTCAAAGCTTTATTGGGTTGCTTTGATTCTTCGTAAATACCAGCATAGTAACCACTATCATCGGGACTGCGGAGATCCTTGACAGCATCAAAAACTTTTTGGGCATAGGGATTATCGGGAAAAAGATAGCGCCAACCAAAAGCAGCTTTGGTGCTGATGCTGCGAAACTGGGGATAAGGCTGGTTAGCATCTGTGATTGTTGCCCAGTTTGCACCGTTGGCGTAGACGGTATTGTAGAGAAAATAAGGTGCTTGGTCGATATTGTCTTCTGTAACCGCAGTCAACTGGCCTGTGGTATCGTAACGTCGTTTTTGCACATCTAAGACCCTAGCAGCAAAATCAGCTAACTCACCTTGCAAGCCAAATTCAATCCCATCAAGAATATAAGACTCACTGACAACATAATTATTGGCGTTGGTGCTTTGAAAGTCACGGGTATCAACGGGAATTTTGACACCATTAATTTCCACTAGCTTAAACGGTTCTAAAGCAATAGCTTTCGGTGCAGAAAAACCCCAAAGCTGATAACCTCTAGCGCCGTATTCTTCGTAGCCGAGTCGTCCTTCTTGCACCAGTAGTGTTTTGTTGTCTGGGAGAACAGTAGCGCCAAAAAGTTGTCCATCTTTGAGCGATCGCGCTACCTGCCACTTTGCTACAATTCCTTTGAGCCAATCATTATATTGAGGATGACAGGTGCGGATGACATCAAACGCCGCCAGTATCCGCCCGACATCCAAAGCAGACCAACCAATACCCCGTTCAATGGGATTATTGCCATAATCAACCATCTGTCCCGTAGCTGCGTTATAGACTTTATTCGGCAGGGCATCCTCAAATAACTTCAGGCTGTTGAGAGTCGTCAAAAACTTATTAAGACGTGCATCAAAGTCTGCTTGATCTGTCAGATTCAACCAGCGTGCAGCATTCAACGCCATCAGATAATTACCCATATCCCAAAGTGTACCGGAAGGATAACCCCCAGTAGAATTGGTAAATCCCGTTGCTGGCTGATAGTTTTTCACAAAATACTGCCAAGCAGCACGAGCGTAAGTTTGTTCTTCAGGTGTCAGGGGAACTGTAATATTGCTACAGTTATTGGAATTTTGGGATAAGACTGGTGTTGGGATGTAAAACAACAATTGCAGAAATGTTCCAACTAGGAACAATGCAATCCATCTCAACAACTTTTTTGACCGTTCTTGCATAGAGTAATATCTAGAAAATTTCCGTATAATGTCCTGATTCGGATGTTATCTGGAAACATTCTGGATATCACCAAGGAATATACTGAAAATCAGGTCTTTAAAACTAAAATAGGGTATTTATACGGAAATTTTCGGTCTAATATCGAAAATAGGTTAATAACTTCTGCTCCATGACTTTAGATATTCAATATCATCATTGCTTAGTTGAAACCACTCGCTATTAACCTGTTTGTCAATAAAGTATTGATGTAATTGTTTTTCTGCTTTGCTCATATCTTGAACGGCAAAACTGAAAAGTAGCTTAAGCTTGTATGGGGCTTGTTTACTAAGGCTTACTAAACGGTTGTTTGGATTGACTGATTTACCGATCTTATAACGATCTGTATTAATTGCATGAACAACATAAATATATCCAGGCTTAGGTGTTATTTGATTACGAATAAGAGATGACTCACCCTCAACAGTCTCGTAATAGACTGTCCAGCCATTTACTGATGCATAGCCATACTTCAGACAATTATCTTTAAATTCTTTGTAGGATTCTGGGTTTAGTTGTCGTGTACCCGAATAATCAGTATCAGAGAAAAGCTCGTCTAAGCAGACTTGTAAAGTTCCACTCAATCCCCCATGACGATATACAACTGTCCATTGAAGAGAATTCGGATCAAATCGCTTACTCATTCTTCCTCAAGTTCTAAAGTTGAGTTATCTATTAGTTCAAATCTATCAAATCCGTTCCTATGTAATCAGAGGGTTAAGTTTGAGCCGTGATACCCCTGGATTATATCAAGTTCGGTTAAACATTTAAGGCTAATCAGATGATTTTGATAACTGCCAACCGAAGGAAGTATGAAGGGCAAAGACTCGTTGGAGGAAGTGATGCGTGAGGAAAATACTCCTACATCACTACCTATAGTTACGATAGCCAATATCGATCGGCTACTTGCTGAACCAGATTATAAGGAGCGTTGCGTTAATCGATTAGTTAATATCGTGGTTGACATCGAAGATTATCAAGGCGCAAGGCGAATTTTTATTCCATGATGCCCCTGACTTTAGAGTAATTTCCAGTCGTACTGGTGAGGATGCTGCATAACAACGCAAATTTAGCCGACATAACACTATACGGGCTTTCTGGCGTTGCTGATTGAGAATATGAATTTAGCGGGCTACGCTACGCGAACGCTAACACGCAGAGGCACAAAGTCGTAAAGAGTGAGAGTTGAGAAGAGTTGATTTTTGAATTTCATATTTGAATTCAGCAACACCGGCTTTCTAGATAAGTTTTGATAATACCTATCAATAATTTCAAGTCTGCAATCAATACTTAATTTCGCTTGTCGATTGAGATTTGCTGAAGATATTAACTTTAGTGGCAAAAGATCAAGTAAGATTCACATCTATAGCAGTTCCCGTATAATCTCATAATTCCCGATCGAAAATAGTCCAGTGCGATGATTGATAAATATTCCTTTAATATTGCAACTTTGTGGTTATTACCACTGAATGTCTTTGTATCCCTCAGCAGCTTAGCTTCCATACCCCTAAAAGCTCAGGCTGTCGATACGATAAAACTACCAAATAGCAATTTGATCTTGTCGCAACAGATCCCACAGCCACAGGATGTTCAACCACCTGCGCCTTCCCCATCTCCCTCACCAGAACTGCCACAGCCACTTCCCCCACCAGCAGAATTATTTCCACTCTCTACCCCAACTCCCACACCTGAGGAACCAGTTCCTAACAAGTTTCCTCAAACTATTATCGTTGAACGGTTTGAAGTTATTGGTAGCACAGTTTTCAGTCCCGAAGAGTTAGCCGAAGCTACTGCTGAATTTACCAAACGACCGATTTCCCTCACCGAAGTGTATCAGGCACGCTCCAAAATTACTGATTTATACGTAAAAAATGGTTACATTACCTCTGGTGCTTATATCCCACCTCAAACAATCCAATCTGGTGTTGTCAAAATTCAGGTAATCGAAGGTAAATTAGAAGACATTCAAATAACTGGGACTCGGCGGTTGAATCGCAATTATGTCCGCAGCCGACTAGCAATAGCCACATCACCTCCTCTGAATCGGCAGCGTTTGTTGGAGGCATTACAACTTTTGCAACTTAATCCTTTGATTGAAAACTTGTCTGCTGAACTCTCAGCGGGTTCGCGCACGGGCGTGAGTCTGTTAGAAGTCAAGATTAAGGAGGCAAAAACCTTTAGTAGCCAAATAGTTCTGGATAATGGGCGATCGCCTAGTGTAGGTAGTTTCCGACGCCGATTACAATTAAACCAAGCTAACTTGTTGGGATTGGGAGATAGTCTGGGTATAGCTTACACTAATACCGATGGTAGTAACTCCTTTGACGCCAGCTACACCTTACCACTCAATGCCCGCAACGGAACCCTTACCTTCAACTATGGCATCACATCGAGCAATGTCATTGAACCTCCTTTCGAGGTTTTAGATATCCATTCTGATTCTCGCTATTACGAACTGACATTTCGCCAGCCAATAGTTCAAACTCCTACACAAGAATTAGCCCTTGGCTTAACAGCCTCCCGACGGGAAAGTGATATCTCGTCCTTTTTACAGAGAGAAGGGGTGCCCGCGTCTGAAATTTCACCTGGAGCTGATGAACAGGGACATACTAGGGTATCTGCATTGCGATTTTTTCAAGAATGGACTTCTCGCAATAGCCGTGAAGTCATCGCCTTACGCTCTCAATTTAGCTTGGGCATTGATGCGTTGGATGCCACGATTAATGAAAATCCCCCCGATAGCCGTTTTTTTGCTTGGCAAGGACAAGCGCAGTGGGCACGCCTGTTAGCTCCTGAAACCTTATTTTTACTTCGTTTAAATACGCAACTGGCATCCAGAAGACTTTTGCCCATAGAGCAATTTGGCTTAGGTGGGCAAGATAGCATTCGCGGCTATCGTCAAGATTACTTGCTCACAGATAATGCCACTTTTGTTTCTGCTGAAGTTCAAATACCGATTCTGCGTTTATCGAAGATAGATAGTACCTTACAGGTCGTCCCCTTTGTTGATTTTGGTGTTGGTTGGAACAGTTCTGGTAGAGAGAATCCCGATCCTAATGCCCTGGCTGCTGTTGGTTTGGGGTTGCGTTGGTCACAAGGCTCACGCTTCACTGTTCGCCTTGATTGGGGAATTCCTTTAGTATCTGTTGAGTCTGGCGATCGCACATTACAAGAAAACGGTTTGTACTTTAGCTTACTCTATAATCCTTTTTAAATCACTTACGAAATAAGACCAAAGGTAACAATTAAAAAGCACTTATCAAGAAAAAATAATTCCTAACAACGCCCTAAATTTATTTCTGGAAAAGAAAATAAAGATTTGTCACTTTCTCAGAAGTTTCTTTGCGTCTGCTGAACAGCCTGTGAAAGCAGCCCTTGTAGTGGCGGCAATTTGAGGCTACTGTCCTAAATCAACAATGTGTCAAAAATTAAATACCATTAAATTATCAGTATTTTATTTTTACTTTTTACTTTGAGGCTTTTAATTTTTCAAACTTACATAGCAATAAATCATCGTTGCATACTCTGTGGTTTTTTCGGAATTTAACCATAAGTTAAAAGTAAAAATCCGCAAATATACCATGTATTGGATTCGGTGTTTGATTTTATTTTGGGTATCCTAAAAAAGGAGAGGTTAGATTATATAGACCCAGAAACAGAATTTAGAAATTATGTATGACTTGAGAAAACAGCTAGGACTTCTACGGCAAAAATGGGTTAGACAATTAGGCATCTCATCCCACAAGCTAAACTCTCAAGATCGAGGCTGGTTAGCATCCTCATACAAATTTTTGAATCATAGATAGCGATCGATTTAATTGACTAAATTTCCTAAAAAGCGGAACTTAAAATTCTGAACTTATGGGAACAGTATTTTTCAGACTAAAACCTAAAAATATGAGAATTTGAGGAAGAATCATGCTAGGAAATGAGCGGGAAAAAATACGCCATCTGTTGGTCATCCAAGACCTACAAGGGCGGCGAACTGTCCCCCTGAGAGAGGCTACTTATTCTTTAGGAAGACATTCCGCGAATACTATTGTCCTAGCTTCCCGCTCAGTATCAATGCAACATGCAATTTTATTGCGAGTAACTGTTCCAGAAACTGACCAATATGGCTTCCAGATAATTGATGGCAACTACAAGGGTAAAGGAAGTACCAATGGCTTGTTTGTCAATGGCGATAGATGCTTCTCTCACAACCTCAAACATGGAGATGTTATTGCATTTGGGGGTAATCAAGCTCAAGCTAAATATTATGCTATTTCCAATCTCTCAGAACAAGCATTTTCTGAATCCTGTGATATTGAAGATTTATCTGGTTTTTTATCAGAGCAAGCCAATCCTGCCAATCCTTTTCAAACCCTAGCTGTCGATCCCACCTTTGAAGCAGCTAGTGAGACTGCTCTTGCTCGCCTAGCATCCTTTCCAGAACTGATCCCCAATCCAATTATCGAGATGGATTTCGAGGGAACAGTAACTTATCTCAATCCAGCCGCAGCTCTCAAGTTTCCCAAACTGAGGGAAAGTGGGATGCAACACCCAATTTTAAAAGGACTGTTAAGCGCAGTTAAGAATCTAGAAAAAAATTCTTTTATGCGGGAAGTGGAAGTAGGTACAGAAGTTTTTGAACAATCGGTTCTTTACCTTCCTGAAAGTGATTTAATTAGAACTTTTATTGCTAGAGATATTACAGAACAAAAGCAAGCCACAGCCGAACTACACCAGCGCGATCGCTTGCTACAAGCAGTTGCAGAAGCCACCAATTATTTACTCAGCGAAATGAATTATGAAACAGGTATTGAGCGAGCTCTAGCTGTTTTGGGCGAAGCTGCCAAGGCCGATCGTGCTTATCTTTTTCAAAATCATCCCCATCCCGCCACAGGGGAAATCGCAGTCAGCTTGCGGTTTGAATGGACGCACTCTTTTGTTGAAACTACTGGACACCTTTGGCAGAATCAACCTTATGAAGCTTCTGGATTAACTCGTTGGTACAATGTTCTCTCCACTGGGCAGTCAATTAGCGGACTGACCCAAACATTTCCCATCCCTGAACAACAATTCCTGATTCGAGACGGCATTCAATCTCTGCTTCTAGTGCCTCTGCGGTTGGACAACCAGTTTTGGGGTTACCTTGGCTTAGCAGACTGCACCTATGAGCGTCATTGGTCAAGGCACGAAGAATCCACCCTATTGACAATGGCTGCCAGTATTATTGGTGCGCGGCAGCGTCAGCAAGTAGAAGAAAAGATTCGCTATCAAGCCCTTCACGATATGCTGACAGGATTACCCAATCGTCTACTATTTGACGAGATGCTTGGCAAAACCCTGCCCAACGCAACTCGCAATGGGGAAAGTTTAGCTGTGATCTTCCTCGACTTGGATCGCTTCAAGGTAATTAATGACACTCTCGGTCACACACTGGGAGACAAATTATTACAAAATGTCGCTCAAAGATTACAAGACTCACTCAGAAAAGGAGACACCGTAGCTCGTTGGGGAGGCGATGAATTCATCATTTTACTCCCGCGAGTGAATAATATTGAAGAAGTCACCCAAGTGGCGCAGAGAATCTTACAAACCTTAGAGGATGCCTTCCATCTCCAAGGGCATGAACTTTACATCAGTGCCAGCCTTGGTATTTCCTTGCTCGATCGCAACAGTCCTGACCCTGAAACACTAATTCAGCACGCAGATACCGCTTTGTATCACGCTAAAGACAAAGGACGAAATAACTACCAATTCTACAGTGCTTCCCTGAGCGCCAAAAATCCTGAACTTCTGACTTTAGAGAAAAGCTTGCGCTATGCCCTAGAACGCAAAGAATTTTCCGTGTACTATCAACCTCGTGTGAACATTGCCACAGGAGAAATTACTGGAATGGAGGCTTTGTTGCGTTGGCAGCACCCAGAGATGGGATTGGTCGCGCCCAGTGTTTTCATTCCTCTGGCTGAACAAAGCGGATTAATTGTTCCCATCGGTGAATGGGTACTGCGGACAGCCTGTAAGCAAAATAGAACTTGGCAAGATGCAGGATTACCACCCCTGATGATCGCCGTAAATCTTTCTCTTAAGCAATTCCGGCAACCTCAATTAGTAGAAACTGTAGCCAAAATTTTAGAACAAACAAGGCTAGATGCTCACTTTTTAGAGTTAGAAATTACTGAAACCACAGCCATTGAAGATTTAGACTTCACCAGAACCGTATTACAAAATTTACAGCAAATGGGCGTTCATCTCTCCATTGATGACTTTGGTACTGGTCATTCTTCCCTCTCGCGCCTACAGCTTTTGCCACTCCACAATTTGAAAATCGATAAGTCTTTCATTCAAGATTTGACGCACGATGTCAAAGTCGCTCATATTATCAAGGCGATAGTTACCTTGGGGCGGAGTTTGGGATTAAGGCTGACAGCCGAAGGGGTAGAAAACGAGGAAGAATTGGAGTTTTTGAAATCTATCCACTGCGAAGATGTGCAAGGTTTTCTATTCTACCGACCGCTTTCTGCCCAAAAAGCCACAGAAATCCTCGAAACTAAACGACCAATGGTCTAGCTAATATCATGTCCGGTTAAAGACTTATCATTACAGCAATTTTCAGGTAAATAGACCACATTGTAGGGTAGCACCGCTGTGCTACCCTAGCGGTGATTGTGGTTCAAATAGATGGAAAACGCTGTAAGACCGCAGAGGGGCAGAGGGGCAGAGGTGCAGAGGGGAGGGGTTTTCGGGTTTTCTGCATAGATTCGGGAACTATAAGTGATTAGGCGGACATGATATAAGTAACAATTGGAAAACTTATGCTTTTATGGGTAATACTGTCTTGGTGGAGCGTACTATTGTACTAACAAAATTTATATGAGACTTAATTGTAACCCTTACTACGAAACAAGATTTGGTGCTGCTTATTTAGGAAACAGTCTGGAGTTAATGGCAAATATTCCCGACGCAAGTATCGACCTGATTTGCACGTCTCCACCATTTGCACTAGTTCGTAAAAAAGAATACGGAAACGTCGATGCAGATCGATATGTTGAATGGTTTAAAGATTATGCAGCACAATTTTACCGTATTCTTAAACCGACAGGCTCACTGGCTATTGATATTGGTGGCAGCTGGATTAAGGGAATGCCAGTTCGTTCTCTTTATCATTTTGAACTGGTTGTTAGTTTATGCAAAGCAAAAGAAAAAGGCGGACTTGGGTTTTACTTGGCACAAGAATTGTATTGGTATAATCCAGCTAAATTACCCACTCCAGCTGAATGGGTAACAGTTCGCAGAGAAAGAGTTAAAGATTCAGTCAATACAGTTTGGTGGCTCTCAAAAGAACCGCATCCTAAAGCTAATAATAGAAGAGTTTTAAAGCCTTATAGTGATGCGATGAAAAGTCTTCTCAAGAATGGTTACAAACCAAAAAATAGACCATCAGGCCATGATATTTCAAATAAATTTGGTAACGATAGAGGAGGGGCTATCCCCCCGAACCTTATTGATGTAAATTGCAGTATAGATAAGGAAGAAATAGGGCAACAGACTATTGTAGAAGAAACTTTGTTTGAAGATTTAGTCCAGCCAGTAAATGTGATTTCTGCCTCGAATACTTCTTCCAACGATTATTACCAAAGGCGTTGCAAAGAAGAAGGTTTTAAGCCACATCCGGCAAGATTTCCTCAAGCTTTACCAGAGTTTGTCATCAATCTTTGTACAGAACCAGGCGATATTGTATTAGAACCTTTTGCTGGTTCTAATATGACAGGTCGAGTTGCAGAAACTTTACAAAGACGATGGTTAGCTTTTGAGATTGATGAAGACTACATCAAAAGCTCAGAACTGAGATTTGAAGAAAATGCTCCTTTGGTTGTTGAACGTCCAGCATATTTACCACCAATAGCAACAGAAAATGCTGATAAAAACCAGTCAATACAATTGGGATTTTTTTAAAATAGGTACTCCAACTAATTAGATACTTTAAGGAAATTACAGAATGGAGTCTAAAAAATTAAAAAGGTTTACTTACGGACATCAGTTTGAACCAGCGAAGTTTTCTTTAGTTGCAATACTAGAATTATGTAAAGAGTGCCAACCAAGTCGAGATACCCTGTAAGCCAATATTGCCCAACGTTATTTTTCTAAACATTCTCAAAGGTCATCATCTAAACTTGCTTCCTCAGAGAATATAAGCAAATTGGCAATGAACTGTTTTTTATTACTCAGAGCCTACCAGCTAATTGAGGACTTGGAACAGCCACGTCAATATAAAATAACTTCTCTTACTGAGGTGATTTTATCTAATGCCAACAATACTTACTTTGTAAATCGACGGTTTGCTGCTCACATATTAAATAATCTCTCAGGTATGGCTTTATTGAAAGCTATTGACGCAATTAATGAATTTTTGATAGAAAGGCTAGACGAGTCTTTGCGAAGAAAGAACTTGAGGTGTCTGACGAAGAGTTAAATGAAATTGAACAGGAAGAAGATTTGATGGCTGAAGCGATCGCAGATGAAATAGATAATACCAGATGATATATATACTGAGAAGTAAAAATTTATACGGTAAACTTTTACTCAGCTTGGCTTTTCAAAAATTAAATGCGATTCCTATATAAGTTTTACTAGTTATCCCAAAACAGTGATAAACAGAGTCAGATTTTGCCTAATTTGGTAAAATCTATGTATTTGGCTAAAAATAACGCAATATAGCAGTTATTGTCCAAATTAATCTCCTCGTATCTGGCTAAATTTTTCAAGATAGCAGTCTAAATTTTCCCTACTAAGGAACTATTGACTTCAAGCTAATCTCTTGAGAAACTAATAGTTAGTTTATCTAACTAAATTAGGTGCATCCAAATTTGTGACAATACTTACGGGAAAAATCAATCGATCGCAACCACCCAATGAGCCAAAATTACTGATTTTGGAAACTCAGGGACTCACGCGCCATTTTGGCAAGTTAACCGCTGTTAATAACCTGAGCATATCTGTGGAACAAGGTGAAGTCTTTGGGCTGCTCGGACCGAATGGGGCAGGTAAAAGTACAGTAATTAAAATGTTGACAACTTTACTGCCTATCAGTGCAGGGAGAGCAACCTTAGCTGGCTATGATGTGACTCGGCAATCCGATCCTGTCAGACGCGCTATCGGTTATGTACCCCAGGCGCTGTCTGCTGATGGGAGCCTCACAGGTTACGAAAATCTGTTAATCTTTGCCAAGCTTTATGAAATACCAACAAAAAGACGCGATCGCTGCATCTATGAGATTCTGGAGTATATGGGTTTGCAAGATGCTGCCAAGCGCTTGGTACGAACCTACTCTGGTGGCATGATCCGCAAGCTGGAAATTGCCCAATCGATTTTGCATCAACCCCAAATTTTATTTCTGGATGAGCCGACTGTCGGACTAGACCCAATTGCCCGCACTCAAGTATGGCAACTTGTGCAACAACTCTGTGCCGATTACGGCACAACTATATTTTTAACAACCCACTTTTTAGAAGAAGCAGACAGTCTCTGTGACCGAGTGGTGATTATGCAACAAGGGCAAGTTGTGACCACAGGCGCACCGAGCGACTTAAAAGCCTCTTTAGGTAAAGCAAACGCAACTTTGGATGATGTCTTTATTCACTACACAGGCGATCAATTAACATCAGGAGTCAACTACCGTGACACAGCAAGAACCAGACGTACTGCTCAGCGGTTGGGTTAAGGTACAACCTACTCGCCGAGCTAATTTTATCTCTGCAATTAGTGAGCTAGTTACGAAAACTTTAGCGATCGCCGAATTGGAAGTACGCAAACTCCGCCACGATCCCACTGATTTAATAGTTAGAGCTGTGCAACCAGCTTTATGGTTACTGATTTTTGGGCAAGTTTTCTCCCGGACTCGCGCCATTCCTACAGGAAACCTCCCTTATTTGGATTTTATCGCTGCTGGTATTCTGGCTCAGAGCGTTCTATTTGTGGCAATTTTCACTGGTGGGATGACACTGATTTGGGAGCGAGATTTAGGGATTGTGCATAAATTTTTAGCTAGTCCTACACCCCGTGTGGCGATGGTCTTGGGCAAAGCACTAGCGTGTGGGGTGCGGTGCTTATCACAGGTAGTAGTCATTTACGGATTAGCATTTTTATTAGGTGTCAAACTCAATCTCCATCCCCTAGCGATTCTCCAAGTACTACTGCTGGTGATGCTGGCAGCGGCTTGCTTTTGTCTTTTTTCATTAATTATTGGTTGTTTGGTGAAAACGCGAGAACGGATGACGGGTATTGGGCAATTATTAACCATGCCCTTATTTTTTGCTAGCAATGCCATCTATCCCATCTCGCTGATGCCTGATTGGTTAAAATTCATTTCCCATTTAAATCCCTTGACTTATGAGGTTGATGGCTTACGGGGCACTATGCTGCTGAACGGCACTAGTATCTATGGCTTTGGTCTCGATTGTACAATTCTCTTGTTAACATTAATAATCTTAGCCATCATTGGTGGACGACTTTATCCACGGGTGGCGATGTAATCAGGAGAACAACAATCCCATGACCTTGGATAAACCAACTCAAGGTACAACTTCCGAAGACTGTGCTGCCAGAGTAATGGAAACAGTTCCATTAGTGATGCGGTTTATCCGAGCCGATATGCGTGCCCACAGCGCCGCTTTTTTATCAATACCTCAGTTGCGATCGCTGGCATTTATCAACCGCAATCCTGGTGCTTCATTATCTGACTTGGCAGAGCATTTGGGTGTCACCTCTGCCACAGCATCAGCAACTATAGAACGCCTAGTACAACGCAACTTTGTCGAACGCATCGCCGATCCTCAAGAGCGGCGGCGAGTGCTGCTCAATCTGACCCAGGAGGGAAAGCAGCAACTCAAGCAATCCCAAGATCAAACTCGCGCTCATATTACCGACCTGCTCAAAGGTCTGACAGAAGAGCAAATTTCCAACATTGAAGAAGGCTTAACTCTACTAAAAAATGTCTTCGAGCAAACAGAAATCAAATCGCCATAGCTCTGTTGTTGCACAGCACGATCCCTTTGCAGCCCTGAGGTTTAGGGACTATCGGCTATTTACCATTGGACGCCTACTGCTGTTCGTGGGATCGCAAATGCAAACTGTAGCCATTGGCTGGGAACTCTATGAGCGTACTGGCTCGGCTCTGGTTTTAGGTGGTGTGGGGCTGGCGCAAGTTCTGCCGATGATTGCTCTCACCTTGATTGCTGGAGACGTAGCCGATCGCCGCGAGCGCAAACTCACCATGTTACTCTCAGTAATGTTGCTAGCTCTGTGTTCACTGGGTTTAGCAGTACTTTCCTATACTCAAGGTGTAGTTTTTCTGATTTATGCCTGCTTGGTTTTAACAGGTGTTGCTAAGGCATTCCTCAAACCTGCCAGTGATGCGCTAATGTGGCAGTTGATACCTGTGAGTGCTTTTACTAATGCTGCTACATGGAATAGTAGTAGCTTTCAGTTAGCGTCAGTCATCGGCCCTGCCTTGGGAGGATTCGGGATTGCCCTGTTGGGAAGTGCTACAGGAGTATATGTATTAGCAGCGATCGCCGCGTTGTTGTGTTTTATTTTAACGCTGGCGATTACAGAGAAAAAAGGCATCCGCGTCAGTGAACCAATATCGATCGAGGCCCTTGCTGCTGGTGCTAAATTTGTCTGGCAAAATCAGTTAATTTTAGCAGCAATTACATTGGATATGTTTGCGGTATTGTTGGGTGGTGCAGTTGCATTACTACCAATCTTTGCCAAAGATATTTTACATGTAGGTCCAGTGGAGTTGGGATACCTGCAAGCAGCGAATTCCATCGGTGCTTTGACTATGGCCATTACCCTGGCATATTTACCACCATTACGCAAAGCAGGCCCGGCTTTATTGTGGGCAGTGGTTGGCTTTGGCGTTGTCACAATTATCTTTGGGTTGTCTCGCTCCTTTTGGCTATCTATGTTGATGCTGATACTTGCTGGCGCACTAGATAGTATCAGTGTTGTGATTCGGCATACATTAGTTCAAATCAGAACCCCGGATCGTTTACGTGGGCGGGTTGCTGCGATCAATAGCGTGTTTATTAGTGCCTCAAATGAATTAGGGGGCTTTGAATCAGGCTTGACTGCTGCCTTGTTTGGCCCGGTGATTTCAGTTGTTGGTGGTGGAATTGGCACAATTTTAGTAGTAATTGCTATAGCAATGATTTGGCCGGGAATTCGGAAGTTAGGTGCTTTACAGGAGTTTGAATAAGTGACCAAAAAAATGCGATCGTTGAAAGTGTTGTGAGTGGTAGCGTGGCACTTAAGTCTTATAAGTTACAAATAGTACTAAGTCAGACTAATCACTTATAGCAGAGAACAGGCAATAGCCAATAGCTGAAGCAGTGCGCCCTTGCGGTCTCCCGACTTGTTCGCTCTTAGCGTTCCCTTCGGGTAGCAACTGCACCAACCCGAAGAGCAAAAGACTTTCAAGCCCGTTACCTATTGCCTATTCCCTGCTATAAATTTATATATCAAAATTTGGTTAAATAAATTACTTTTAAACGGCAGAGGCACAGAGAAGCGAGTGCGTTAGGCGGGTTTGCCGACTTGTTCGCTCTTAGCGTTCCCGCAGGTTATCAACTGGCGCAGCGCAGAGAGAAAAGTAGAGTTTTTATGAGTCACCTTGGAACGGCTGGTCTTAGCTTCTTTTTGTTCAAGGTAAATAGTAAATACAGGATAAACAAAAACCCCCAACTTTTTATGAAGATAGGGGGTTTTAGTTGGATATATAAACCTGGCATCGAGCTATTTTGGCGTAGGGCAACCCCTAAACTATCGTTGCCGCAACAGCGTTTCACCTCTGAGTTCGGGAAGGGTTCAGTGTGGTTCCACCGCGCAATAGACACCAGGAAAGACTTGAGAGTTTTGAGTTATGAGTGAGAAGTTATGAATCAAAGAGTTTATTAATTGATAACTCTTAACTGTTAACTTCTAACTCATAACTACTTCAAAACCCTGAAGACTGCAAGGAATGCGAAATAAATAGAGAGCTAATTGTAGAGGTCAAGCCCTCGGTCTATTAGCACGGCTCGGCTACATGCATTGCTGCACTTCCACCTACCGCCTATGAACGGGTGTTCTGCCCGTGACCTTACCTACTTACGTAGTGAGAGCACTCATCTTGAGGTGGGCTTCCCACTTAGATGCTTTCAGCGGTTATCCGCTCCGCACTTGGCTACCCAGCGTTTACCGTTGGTACGATAACTGGTACACCAG
>NZ_JACJRQ010000038.1 GCF_014697355.1 Nostoc calcicola FACHB-3891
TCGAGTTTTTCTCTCTGTTCTACCGTCAGATGGACTTTATCTCGGCGACCTCTTCCCACTTTCGAGTCCTCATCTTGGCATATCTATTGCACTATTTTAGCTGTGTCAGTCCAGTAGGGTGCGTTACGGCTTTAGCCTAACGCACCATTTCATTTTAATAATGATACAAATATGTTGATGAAGAAGGGGAAAGGGGGAAAGGGGAAAGGGGAAAGGGGGAAGGGGTAAGGGGGAAGGGGAAAAGGGGTAAGGGGGAAGGGGGAAAGGTTAAATTTATCCCTTTACCCTTTAACCTTTACCCCTGTTTTTAATTCTTACCCTTTACCCTTTAACCTTTTCCCCTGTTTTTAATTCTTACCCTTTACCCTTTAACCTTTACCCCTGTTTTTAATTCTTACCCTTTACCCTTTAACCTTTTCCCCTTACCCTTTCCCCTTTCCCCCTTCTCGGTAAAGCAATTTCTATGAGTGTCAAAAATACAAGAATTTATAGTAGTTTCCATGCATTTAAACCACATACTTTGTAGGGGCACAGCAATGCTGTGCCCCTACCGCCGGCGTGGTTGATTACCTAAATTAAGAGGTGCGTTAGCCTTTGGCATAACGCACCCTATCGAAAATGAGTTAATAGATAAATACTATATCTATCTATTTATGAATAGTTTCCCGCTCTTTATCAGCAGGTTCCTTATCTTTGAACAAGTCAGCCGCAGTTAACAGTAACTCTCTCAAAGTTTGTTTAATCTGATGCTCTTTTCTGGCTAAAGATGTACCTGCTTCACCTAGTTTATCTTCCAACTGCGATCGCTTTTGTTCTACCTGCACAGCAATAGATTCAGCTTGGGGACGAGCTTGATTATACCAGTGTTTGGCCTCGTCTAGATAATCTTGAACCTCCATAGAACGCCCACCATAGCGTGCAGCCATATTCGCTCGAACAATGGCTAGCTGTGCTTGCAGTTGCGCGTAACGTTTCTTTAACAATGCCACTTCTTCACTATCTTTAATGGCATTAACAGCAGAATCAATTGCAGTTTTAGTACTAGCAGGTTTTTCCTTACCTGTCTCTTCAATTTCTGCCAAAATTACATCAACTTCTTGCTGGAGTTGTTCTTCTTCGCCATCCAATTGAGCTTGTAGCCGCTTGATATCTGCCTGAGTTTTAACAATAGATTCGTGTCTTTTACTATTAATTCCTTCCAACGCTCCTTCAATGGAAGCTGTCACTTCATCTTTGAGTTCGCTACCTTTTTCTTGGAAGTTTTCAATGACAGCGGAAACCGCATCTTTAACAAGGTTACGAATGTCACTAGAACCTTGTTTGAACTCTGAGGCTACTTGAGAAACTGCGGATTTGACAATTTCTCGAATCCGTTCAGTTCTTAATTGTCCGGTTTCTTTAGCTTGTTGCAAGTCTGTTTGAATTTGTTGTTTGATATTGTTAGGCATTTTCAACTCTGGAGATTTTACTAATTGGGATAAAAATTTCTACACATGATTCTACATACTCATTATGGCGTAGCCTTATTTGGCTAGGCACTTCCTTTAGATAGAAAGTCACAAACCCAAAGAAGTGTTGCCTATTTGTGAGATGATGAATATTTGCTGGTAGTAATTGAGAATCAAATATGTGGCGAGTGAATATTACTTGTTCTGGTGATGCGTGGAAGGTTTATGGTACTCAATTTAAGGCGATCGCCGAAAAATATCAAGGTGAATTAATCGGTTCCAAAAAAATGCCCGACGGCACTCGCATCATGTCATATAAAATTGAAGATGTTAGCGATGCAGAAGCTTTTCAGGAAGATTGTGCAAATTTTGCAGGATTTACATCTGATTTTGAATCGCTTTAATAAAGGAGAATTCAGCAATTCCTGAGTCAGAATTCAGAAGTAAAACAGCCTTGATTCGTGGGGGTAAGACTTAGTTTATTCTGTATTTATTATGACAATTGTCTTTGCGATCGCTATTTCAAAATCTGGAGAACCTGAGTGAAAAAACTCTTAACATTGGTATTAGTAACTTTTCTATTATTGATAAGTACTTTGACGTTCCCAGCTAATGCAGCAGATACAGCCAACGGCGAACAAATATTCAGCGTTCATTGTGCTGGTTGTCATATTAATGGTGGTAACATAGTCAGGCGAGGTAAAAACCTCAAAAAGCAAGCGCTCAAAAAATATGGTATGGATTCAATAGAGGCAGTTACATCGATAGTTACCAATGGTAAAAATAATATGTCAGCCTACAAAGACCGCTTGACTGAACAGCAAATTCAAGATGTTGCTGTTTATGTTATTGAACAAGCTGAAAAAGGCTGGCGTTAAAAAAAAAGTTAGGAGTTCAGAGTTGGGAGTTAAGAGTTAAAAGTTAAGAGTTAAAACTTTAACACTTATTATCTCTAGCAGTGCTAAATCATTCATAATAAAGTAGAAAAGTTAAAAAGGCTGTAAAAACCCTTGCCAACTCACTAACTCCTAACTCCTAACTCCTAACTCCTAACTTCTAATTCCTAACTTCTAACTCCTAACTGGAAAATGAACTTACCCGCAGCTAGTCGTCTCCAATTCACCCCTGATTTAAACATTTGCCGCATATTAAATGGGATGTGGCAAGTCTCTGGCGCACACGGACGCATTAATCCCCAAGCGGCCATTGATACTATGTTCAAATATTTTGATGCAGGCTTCACAACTTGGGATTTAGCAGATCATTACGGCCCCGCAGAAGATTTTATCGGTGAGTTTCGCTGTCAACTAGTTGATACCCGTGGTAAAGATGCTTTATCTCAACTACAAGCTTTTACAAAATGGGTGCCTCGTCCTGGGAAAATGACCAAACAATTCGTCGAGGAAAATATTGATATTTCCTTGAGAAGGATGAATGTGCAATCATTAGATTTGATGCAATTCCATTGGTGGGAATATCGAGATCAAAATTATCTAGATGCCCTCAAATATATGGCAGAACTGCAAACAGAGGGCAAAATTAAGCATTTAGCTTTGACTAATTTTGACACGGAACACTTAAAAATTATTACCGAAACAGGCATTAAAATTGTTTCTAACCAAGTGCAATTTTCACTGGTCGATCGCCGTCCCGAAGTGAAAATGATTGAATTTTGTCAACAGCATGATATCAAACTTTTTACTTACGGTACAGTTTGCGGTGGTTTGTTATCAGAAAACTACTTGGGTAAACCAGAACCGCGAGGATTTGATTTAGCTACTGCTAGTTTGAAAAAATACAAAAATACGATCGATGCTTGGGGTGGTTGGCAATTATTTCAAGAGTTGCTTGCTATCCTCAAAGAAATTGCAAATAAGCATGGGGTAAGCATTGCCAATGTGGCAGTACGTTACATTTTAGACCGGCCAAGTGTGGCAGGTGTAATAGTTGGTGCGAGACTTGGGGTATCTGAACATATAGAAGATAACGCCAAAGTCTTTAATTTTAGTTTAGATGGTGACGATGGCGATCGCATTAATGCTGTCTCTCGTCAATCACGCGATTTGTATCAGCTAATCGGCGATTGTGGTGATGAATATCGGCGATAATGCTTTGTGAAAATTACGACTACCTGAAATGATGCGTAAGTCCTAAGTTAGTCAAAAATATGATTTGCATATTATCGGCTAATACAATTCAGATAAGTCCAAAACCCTGATGTAGAGACGCGATAAATCGCGTCTTCTCTAAACCAATTATCTACACCAATAACCCTTAACCCAACCGTATTGTATTATCGGCAGCGAAAAGACACTTCCATCAAAGCAAAGCGAAGGATTTCCAAAATCCTTCGCTTTGTAGATGAACAGTTTTACGCAAAATTTTATTAAATCACCCAAGCTAAACTTTTGCTAAACTTTTGTTTAAGCAGATTCCTTCGCGGGTTGCAATTTTTGATTTTTACGCTTGCGTAGAAAGAACCCACCTACAGCTAGCATACCTAAAGTAACACTGGGTTCAGGCACACTTTCAACACGAAATGTATGATTGTCACTTTCAAAGCCGCCACCTTCTGTCTGAGAAATTACAATTTTATTAAAGGTATCATTCGCGCCTTCTGAGAAAAATTCAAAGAAGCCATTCTTTTGACCACCATGTTGAGAGGCTCCAACAGTAGCTGCTCCATTTAATATGTCATATGTTAACTCTTTTATTAAAGTGGTTCCGTTGAAGAATTTCAAAGTGTTGCCTCCGCTGAGAGCGCCTGCATCAAAACCAAAATAACTAAAAGTATTATTACCTTGAGCTTCAATAATGGTATCGCTATCAGAGAAAACTGCTAAATAATTAGTTTGGTTGACTTCTGCGTTAGCCCCAGAAGGTGCCCAAACGTCTGAGTAAATACCAGTTTGACCAGAATAAGCTGTTGTAGAATAGCTACCTTTAGAAAAAGAATATTTCACTAGGTCGTTGCCTGGTGCTTGACCATTATTAAAATCAAAGGTGGTATAACCTGCGCTATTAACATTCGCAGAAAAAACACCTTCATTTGTTGTTGTAGCTTGGCGGTAAGACCCAGCTTCATATGTAAATCCTAAAGCATGTGCTGAACCAGCATAACTAATAGAAGCAATTGTAGAGAGAGCAGCAATACAAGCAATTTTTATAAAAGACATAATTTTTAGTTCCTGTTTTTTCTTTGTTCTGCATCAATTATGTGATTTAGCCACTAGGAAACAACAGGGAATAATCACTAGATTTATCTTTCATCCTCCAATGAATATTTGAGTAACTTTTTAAACAGGTATCAGCTTAAAAAAGTTATTTATACTGGCAGAAAAATGAAGTTAATATCTATATTTAAAAGCGATTATAAAATTTTCGTGAGATAACATTCTCTAGATAAAGAAACTGTATTTTTGCTCTTGCTATTTTTAAGTAAAGATGAAGAATACAGACATTACAAAAAATTCTCAAAGAAACATCGATTAATTACCGACTCAGTACCAAAAACTATGACGAGCTCCGAGAAGACGATCCTTTCGTGCCACAACTATTAATAGTTGTCTTATACCAATTCTCTATGAAGATGCACAGAATATGAAACGAACCGCCAAGTACGCCAAGAATGGAGAGTTACTCATTTAGTGCAGCTTCACATTAAATTGGTATTAGTGCCAGAAGAAGTTAGCGACTGGTTATCCCAAACTGAAGAATCCCTATGCCTCAAACGCTGCGGGTACCTGGGTATCATTGCGCGGACAACCAGTAGTTGATAACAAGACGAATATCTCTGTCGAAATTAAGCGTCAAAATATATTTAGCCCCGACGCACTCAAAACCATTGATGATTTTCCACAGCACGGCGAAAAGTATCTCTGGGTTGAGTAATTGTTCGTCGCACCGCTTTATAAACAAGGGCGGACAAGATGTCCACCCCACAAGAAAAGTTGAATATTTTTTATTTGGATGTACCTTATCTGAATACAAAACTGAATTAGAAATTATTTTAATCAGTTTGTGTGTTGTTTTCGATGAGAGTTGGTGTTGGCAGAGTTTCTAAGGAAACCTGGCTTGATGTGCTAGTTATTACTTGATTATTGCCACGTACTAGCTGACTGATTTGACCTATTATTTCACCTAATTTACCTTCGTCAAGTAAGGTATTTATTAATGAAAGTCCGCTAGTAGATAGTAGCAATTTGTTAATATCTTGACTGCCGTTGCTGCCATTTGCACCAGGGAATGAATAAATGCGAGTATCTCCTAAAACTCCCGGTTGCGGTGCTAAGGCAGTGACAATTTCTGGTAGTTTGTCGGCTAATTCTGGCCAAATAGTTGTAATAATTTTGGCAGTGAGATTGGCGTTACTGATAGAATTTTCAGCGGAAATGTTTGCTCTAATACCCTCGGCTTCTGCTAAAACTCGATCGCGGTTAGCTGCTGCTAGGATGCGAATTGCTTCTGCTTCTAATTCTGCTGCTTCTTGGGCAATTTCTGCTTGACGACGACGGCGGAAAGCATCAATTTCGACAACGTTGCGATCGCCAATACTCCGTTCTTGCGCTTCCCGTTCGGCGGCAATAATCGATAGCTGTTTGTTGCGTTCGGCTTTTTCCACTTCCCCGGCGGTTTTAACTGATTCCTCGGCTTTGGCTTGTTGTGCTTGTGCCACAAAGCTTTCGCGTTTTTTATTCGCAATGGCGATCGCCACATCTTCTTGAGCTAGTTTTGCTAGTCGTTCTGACTCAGCTATCTGCACTTGTGCTTGTAGCTTTCCAGATTCTACACTTTGTTGACGTGTAATCTCTGCTAGTTCAGATTCCTGTTTTTGCAGCGCTTGTACTACCTTTAGCTGCTTATTCCGTTCTTCTAGAGAAATATCAGCTTCAATTTGGCTTTGTTGCACCGATAATTTTTTCCGGATTTCTTCTTCTTCAACTGATTTTTCCTGCAAAATTTTAGTTCGGCGTACTGTTGCAGCTTCCCTGTCCTTGGATTCTTGAATTTCCCGTTCTCGCTGGGCTTTTAGGGCTTCTACTTGCAATTTTTGCTCTAATTTAGCACTTTCTTGTTCTTGGGCAATTTGTAGCGATCGCTTTTGGGCATCCAGTTCTTTTTGCTCAATTGTCACTTGTGCTGCTAACTCAACTTCCCGTTTTTGTTGAATCGATCGCTGAATAATTTCGGTTCGCAAGCGCACGCCTTGGGCATCAAAAAAGTTATCTGGATCGTAGGTAACACTTTCTAATATTTCGGAAATAGCAATGTTATTTAAAGTTAAGCCGACTTTTTTCAAATCTGTCCCAACTAAGTTCAGCACTTCCTGAGCAAACCCTAATTTATCAGAATCAATTTCTGCTAAATCCTTGGTTTTCGCTGCCGCCCTAATTGCATCATCTGCTCTTTTTTCTAAAGCATTTTTGATATCTTCCGGAGTAATTTTAGTACCATTTTGGGATAATCTAGCCGCTGCTGTCAAAACATCTTCTTCAGATGCATTAATACATACATAAAAAGTCACGCGGATATCTGCTCGTAAGTAATCTTTAGTCCGGACTGCAAGTTTGCCAGTACGTTCCACATCAATGGAAATTTCTCGCAGAGGTACGCGTGTCAGCTGATGGAATCCGGGTAAAACAATACAACCACCATAAAGAATCACCGCTTTCTTTTTAATAAAAAGACCCCCAGTCCTGACGAAAGCTTCGTTGTTGGGTGTGACTACATAAACCCGCGTATAAGCAAACAGGCTGAATAATAGTAATAAAACTAAGCCAGCAATAACTACTGGAAATACTAATCCACCATTGACTTGAGCAAAATTAGGCATAATTTTTACTGGGAGTGTTTGGTCAATTAATGTTATTTGTTTTTTTTGTTGTAACTTAATCTGTGGAACTTCAACTATTTTGACACTTGGTAAAGACTGGATAAAAGTCAACCAAAAAAGCATATTCTTTTCCTCTTAAGAATTTGAATCTTTCCGAAATGAATTAGTTAACCAGTGTTCTTCATCGGGACTATCTTTAGCAATAACTACGTAAATTTGTGCTTTGTGTTCAACAATTAAAACTCTTTCTCCACGTTGGGGTGCAATAGTTGCCCAGTCTGGGAGAACAGCACTAACTGTCAAAAGATTACGTTTTGCATCTAGGACATCTACTTGTCCAATTCTGCCTTGATTTTCAGTGGGAACATAAGCAGATGTTACGATTCCAATGCAACCTATTAAGCGATCGCTACTCACATCTTCCCCAAATTCAGCAAATATTTTGCCAATTGGTCGCGCTATCAATCCCCCCAGTAATAAGCTAATCATCAGTGAGCCAAATAATATAACGCTCCCAATAAAACTCACAATATTATTATTGGCAATTCCACCAAACCAAACATTCAACATCCAGCCCAAAACGCCCCACAAACTCAAATCTGTGGCCAGTAACAATATCAATGGAGCTTTTCCAATTCCAGCCCATCCCAGGAATTGCCCAAAGCCTAATTCACTATTGCTATCTGCGTCTACATCTGCATCTACATCTGCATCAATATCAAAATCTTCCCCTCCGCCACCGGAAATGATCGTAAAAAAGAACAGTAAGACCCCCATCCCCAGAAAAATCCAATAGGGCAAGTTGTTTAGACTAAACAGCATAATATTTCGTTAATGATATGCATTGGTAGTTTGGTAAAATATAATACTCATAAAACTGGCTAGGAAACGTGCCAACTCCAAAAAAAAGCCGATAAAGGCCTATCAATAGGTGGCTCTAAAGCTGCTAACTTCAAAATTGCTGAATTCTAAATTTTGACTCACTACTTTAGTATATTACATTGATAATACACAAAGCTCCATATCCATTTTATGAGTAGTTGCCTATAAAAAAAGGGATAGAATTATTTATCTGGTAAAATAATATAAATCTTAAGGTTTTTCCAAAATTAATGAAGAAGGGGAAAGGGTAAGGGGGAAAGGGGTTTTAGGGTTCCCCATATTTAAAAATAGGGGTTTCAAGCATAGACGCTGATTTAGAGTCGCACTACGTGTCCTCCTAAATCTTCTTTTAATATTCTCCATATTTAAAAATACTTGCTCTATACTATGTGGGGAAAAGTTTTAACTTTAATTCCTTTACCCCTTCCCCTTTCCCCTTTTCCCCTTCTTGGTAACCTAAATTCAGGAAATATAAAAATACTTTAGTTTCCCAAAAACATCTATTTTTTAAAATATCTGGTATGTTTGCTCAAGTGAAATACTCCAAATATCACGCTCTCGGAAACGATTATTTAGTTATTTCTCCTCAAGACTTAGCATTTGAATTAACCCCAGAAAAAATTGAGCGAATTTGTCATCGAAACTTTGGAATTGGCTCAGACGGCATTTTGTTTGGCCCATTATCATCCAACAATGCCAGATTTGGATTGCGGATTTTTAACCCAGATGGTAGTGAGGCAGAAAAGAGTGGTAACGGGTTGAGAATCTTTTCTCGCTATTTGTGGGATAACCAGCTTGTTCAAGAAGAAGAGTTTGATATTGATACCCTTGGCGGACGAGTTAAAGCGCGGGTTGAGCAGTCGGGTAAAAGTGTTGAAGTAGAAATGGGTCGTGTGAGCTTCCAAAGTGAAAAAATTCCCGTGACAGGACATTCCAGAGAAGTTCTCACGGAAAGTATTACAGTTGCCGACCAAACCTTTAGCTTTTGTGCAGCCACCATTGGAAATCCACATTGCGTTATCCAGTTACCTGAAGTCACACCCGAAATTGCCAAGCAGTATGGTTGTTTGCTAGAGGTTCATCCTTACTTTCCCAACCGTACTAACGTTCAGTTTATGAAAGTTAAAGATCGCCAAAATATTCAAATTGAGATTTGGGAAAGAGGAGCAGGTTACACCTTAGCATCTGGCAGTAGTAGCAGTGCAGCCGCCGCTGTTGCCCACAAATTGAACTTGTGTGATTCAGAGATCGCAGTTCACATGCCAGGAGGACAAATTGCGATCGCCATCAGTGATGATTTTACCGTCACAATGACCGGCGTCGTCACCAAAGTAGCTGACGGCTTAATGTCGCCCGAAGTCTTCGAGTATTGAGTATGGGGCATGGGGCATTGGGAATGGGGAAAGGGAAAGGGGTAAGGGGGAAAGGTTAAATTTATCCCTTTACCCTTTACCCTTTAACCTTTTCCCCTCCCCCTTTGCTCCCCACCTCCCCATCACTGACTCGGCAGCTTTGGATGTGTAGTCGAGTACTTTGCCACGATGCTCGAAATCTCAGGGTTGTAAAGTCTCAGATAATTCCAGTAATTGCCAAATACTTGACGCACATAATTTTTGGTTTCATCAAAGGGAATATCTTCGACAAACTCATCTGGATCTTGTGTAGTGTAAGTTTGCAGCCATTTGGAGACATTGCCAGGCCCAGCATTGTAACTGGCGATCGCTAGCAAGGAATTATTGTTATATTGCTGATGGGTATGATCCAAATACCATGTACCCAGCATGATGTTGTCATTGGGATTTTCTAAGTTTATTGTTTTGCTATCCAACTTGATTTGTGGGGCGATCCATTGAGCTGTACTCGGCAATAACTGCATTAAGCCAGTAGCATTCGCCACAGATTTAATTTTTGGTTGAAACCTGGACTCTTGACGAATCAAGGCGGTGACTAACAGAGGATTGAGTTGACGCTCAGCAGACCACTTTTCAATCTCTCGGAGATAGGGAAATGGATAACGAGCTTGCCAATAAGAGATTTGTTTGCTCAGGGTTTGATATTGGGCAAGTTCCGCTGGTGTTTCCCGGTCTTCCAATTTAGAAATTTTGTCAATTCCTATGAGATTTTCTCCCCTTGCCATCTGCATCAACCCTTCAGTAAATTGCTCTGCTACCGTTGGCTGAATTTTGTTCTGAAATTCTGTTTGCCATTGTAACCAAGCATCACGGTCTTGACCCAACAGATACAATTCTTTGAAAGTCTCAGAACCCGCAGGAGGTAATGAACGCTGGGGTGCGACGACTTCCGGCTTCATTAGGCGCACGTTGTCAAAGTTGCCCACATTCAACCCCAACATCGTTGCCGATCGCCATGCATAGTAAGAGTAAGGAAACTGGCTAACCACATATTCATAAGCAGTTTGAGACTCCTGCTGTTTTCCTAGTGAAGCTGCCCATTTACCTACCCAAAATCCGGCTCTCGGAGCCAAAATACTGTTAGGGTTGTTGGTAACAATTGGTTCTGCCCATTGCCAAGCAGCAACGTAATCTTTGGCGTTGGCTTTTTCTTGGGCGATTTTCCAGCGATACTCTGCTGCTTCGTCAGAATTGCCGTACTTGCCTATGAGTAATTGCCACGCCGAACTAGCTGATTTTTGATCTTTGAGTGCTTGGTAAGTTTTGGCTTTTTGTACCAGTGCAGTACCAGCTTGATCGGGGAACTTACTAATTACCTGGTCAAGATATGGTAAGGCATCTTTGGGAGTTTTTGCTGTTTCTGCTAATCGCAGTAGCGCAGTTCCAGTTTCTTTGGCTTGGGGAAATTGCTGCACCACTTGTTTATAGGTGGCGATCGCTTTTTCTTTATCTTTCCCTCCTACCTGTAATCCCCGTGCGGTGCGGTAGAGGTTGCGGGCGGTTTTGGGTGCTTTGGCATAAGCATCCCCCGCTTTGGGAAATTGATTATTTTCCCAATAGGCTGTACCAATGAGTTCCCAGTCTTCGGGTTTCAGGGTAGGCTCTTTGACTAGCCGATCCAAAACCCCCACTATGCCTGGTTGATCGTAAGCATATTGTGCCAAAATCAACTGTAATTTTGGCTGATTGGGATTTTCTTGTAAGCGTTTGCGGATAATTTCCCAAGTCAAAGGATTAGAAGGAAATTGAGCGATCGCGGTTTCCTGTTCCTTTGGTTGGGCAATTAGGTATAAGGCTTTGACTGCGGCCGCTTCTTTGGCATAGACTTTCAGCACTTTTCGCCGCAGATCCGAGGCTTTCCCGTCCTCGCCCAGCATATCTTCTGCTTGGGCTTGTTTTAGCAAAATATAAGGCGCGAGAACCGGATAGTCTTTCTCTAGTCCTTGGAGTAAAACCAGGGCTTTTTGGGCTTGGGTTCTTTCAATGTAATCACTCGCCAAAAGATAACGAGCGCGATTGCGGTCAACAGAAGCGGACTGTTCGGCGATCGCAGCTAGTTTTGCCGCCCGTTCTGGCAAAGATTGTGATACCAGCGGAAAGACCGCTGATTGGGCAACGCTAGCCTCAGATGTTTGCTCTACTTGGTTATTACCCAATTTGAGCCATTGTCCCAGAGATTTGCCAATCTCAGGCGCTGATACCATTGCCCCAGCTGAAAAGGCAAACAGTGCCGCAGCCGCAATTATCGAAATTTGCTTTTTTTGTAATTTCTTCAGCATGAATACCCGCTGAAAAGTTCCGATGAATTTCTTGAAACTCTAGCACTCCTAACCATCAGTGTTACCAATTTTTAATTTCAGATTTTTAATTTTATGTAGAAAAATACTAATTTTCAATCTTAGGGTTGACAGTTCTTGAGTAAGCAGCATACATTAAACACCATTACATCTATCCTTGGGAAAAATGTAACAATTTTTATATCATTCCCACGAACATTAAATACACTTAGTAAAAATAAACCAGTTTCCCTGTTGCCCGTTCCCTGTTCCCTGTTCCCTTTTAATCCTGAATTCTGGCTGGGATAATTTATCAGTTCTGCTGTATCTCTTGCTTATCAAGTAAAGTGATTATCCCGATTCGAGCGCCAAAAAACGCACTGTTTTTGATTTTCAGAAAGCTTGGGAATAATTTTTTGTAAATACTCGTCACTCAATAGAGGTTTACAATAAAACGGGTGTTTTGGTGACCTACAAGTGTAGTCAAAAAATATTGTGAATCTATCTGAAGATAAAGGTATTTTCCCTCGATGGAAGATGTTAGCGGTATCAGCCATCACCACAGTGCCAGCAACTCCTGGACAAGATTTCCAATTGAATGGTGATATAATCCGTTGCATGGTTTTGTCTCGGATGTAGTTATAGTTATATCTTAGAGAGCAAGCTACCTTTGAATAATAAGATTTGGGAATATATTGAAACGGACCTCCATCATCACTGACATCATTTAAATAAACAATAATTTTGAGAACTTTTCGGTCTTCTTTATCTACATGCCATAGCCTTGATTTCTGTTCAACTTGATTGGTGATATCTCTACGGAAAGAAGGATAGTGATAAGCCACTGGCAGACCCAGGAAATTTTCAATAATATTGAGTAAACGTTGTTGGATTCCCCAAAAAAAAATTTGCGGATACTCCATCATTTGCTCAAAAGTAGCATGAATCATAAATTCATTTTTATTTCCAGAAATACTTCTGGGTATTTTTGGCATCAAGCTTTGTGCGACTTGAAACATTTCTGGAGTAGAAGGAATAGAAAGTTCTGCCAATGAAGTTACAACTACTCCTTCATCCTTGAGAGTTTCAACCAAAGTCATATCTGCGCTGGAAATAATAGGTAAATAATCAGTATGCTTGTCTACTGCTGCTTGATAAATAAGGTCAGCCTTATTGCTCAATAATGGGACTCGATAAAGGTTTTCTAAGATTCGATTACGAACCTTTGTGATAATTTTCTTCATCTTGCCTATTATAATTTATTGATGAATAACTCAATTTTTACTTTAATAAACACGTTTAATTTTATAAAAATACATGATTGGTGTATTATTGTTTGTTATAGTTTATTACTATACTTTGTTAATAAAAATTTTAAAATATATCTAAAAGCAGATTTCGTTACCTGTGCGTAAGTCCTGCTAATAAGTCTTTAACTGAACCTGATATAAGTGCGATCGCCCTTTGATTAGAAGTAGCGCATTGTTCTAAGAGTGGAAAAGCTGTCCGCATTCCTCTAAATTAGAGATAATATTTCTACGATCGGTAATTCTCTATCATCTATGACTCAAGCCATACCCAAGCTAGTAACCTTTGAGGAATTTGTCGATTGGCTACCCGAAACTCGGCGAGTACGCTACGAACTACATAACGGAGATATTATTGAGATGACCCAACCAGTAGGGGAACACGAAGGAGTAAAGGGTTTTTTAGCAAGAAAAGTAACAGTTGAGTTTGACAGATTAGACCTCCCCTACTTGATACCCAATCAAGTTATCGTTAGACCTCCTGAAAAAGATTCTGGTTATTTGCCAGATGTGTTGGTGCTAAACAGTGCAAATCTAGCAAACGAAAAATTATGGCAAAAAGAATCTACTGTTAGTTTGGGTGCATCGATACCTTTGGTAATTGAGGTTGTATCAACCAACTGGCGGGACGATTACTACTTAAAATTTGCTGATTATGAAGAGATGGGTATCCCTGAATACTGGATTGTCGATTATGCAGCCTTGGGTGGACGTAATTTTATCGGTAACCCCAAGCAACCGACAATCTCTCTTTGCAACTTGGTTGATGGCGAATATCAGATAAGTAAGTTTCGAGATAGCGATCGCATTGTCTCCCAAACTTTTCCCGAATTGAATCTCACCCCAAACCAGATTTTTCAAGCTGCTGTAGTCTAGCGTTTATCGTTTTGCTAATTCTGGAGTCCGCCCTTTCAAACCGATCATCAACTTCAGCATAAATACCTTTAACATCGGTACTCGCTGCAACAGCCATAAACCCAAGCGACGAACCAGCACCACAGGTAAGAAATTATTAGAAAACATCCGATCTAACAAATCGGTGAAACCCAAAATCGTCAGGTTTTCTAGTTTGCGCCAGCGTTCGTAACGTTTGAGAATGTGAATCTCGCCAATATCTTTACCCGCCTTGTGGGCTGCTTGTATGACTTGTGCCAAAGCAGCTGCATCTCGAATACCCAAATTTAAACCTTGTCCGCCCACAGGATGACAGTTGTGTGCAGCATCACCAATTAATGCTAGTCGGGGAAGAACATAGCGATCGCTTTGCATGAGTTGTACCTGAAAAATAAAGCGATCGCCCAGTAGTTCCAATTTACCCATGCGATCGCCATAGCGACGGGTTAATTCTCTTAAAAATTGCTCATCATCTAACGCACATAAAGCTTTTGCTTCTTCGTGAGGGGCTGTCCACACAATCCGGCAACGGTTCCCCGGTAAAGGTAAAATTGCAAAAGGCCCGCTAGACCAAAATCTTTCGTAGGCAGTGTTATTGTGGGGTTTTTCGGGCTTGACAAATGCGACGATGCAAGACTGCCAATATTTCCAGCCAGAGGTTTTGATCCCAGCAGCTTGACGAATCGGCGATCGCGATCCATCTGCGGCTACGAGTAATTTACTCTTGAGAGTTCGTAACTCACCAGCAACTTTAATATCTATGCTTACAGCGTCCCGTTGGTACTGGGTATTTACCACCTCAGCCGGACACAGATAAGTCACATTTGGACAATCTTGGACAAACTCCTGTAGCGGCTGCAACAGCGCTTGGTGTTCCGCCACATAACCCAACTCTGGCGTACCTATATCATCTGTGTCAAATTCCACCACACCGGGATAATCAGCATCAGAAAGACAAACCCGGCAATATTTGGCGATTTGAGGCAACATTTTGTCCCAAATTCCAATTCCTTGGTAAATTAGCGACGAAAGCATGTGAACTGCATAGGCTTGACCCTTGGCTACCGCCGCCGATGCCACTTTTGCCTCAATTAGCAGCACACTCAAACCAGAATCTTTTAAGGCGGAGGCTAGAGTTAAGCCAACAATTCCACCGCCAACAATTACCAAATCATATTCGTATCCCCGCTTATTTGATAGTGTTTGGGGAGAGTCAAGAGTTTGATTAAGCTTTGCTAGCGCCATTGTGAAGATAAATTACAGCATCTTAATCTTATTTTGACGCGATCGCGGCTTTTTGAGCAAGGTAAAAGGGAGTAGGGATTAGGAATTGGGGATTAGTAAATCTTAAGTGACAAGACTAAAGTTGTGGATTATCGATGGTTGCCCGAATTTAATAAACGACTGCCCGAATTCAATAAACGACTACCCGAATTCAATAAACGACTACCCGAATTCAATAAACGACTGCCCGAATTCAATAAACGACTACCCGAATTCAATAAACGACTGCCCGAATTCAATAAACGACTGCCCGAATTCAATAAACGACTACCCGAATTCAATAAACGACTGCCCGAATTCAATAAACGACTGCCCGAATTCAATAAACGACTACCCGAATTCAATAAACGACTGCCCGAATTCAATAAACGACTGCCCGAATTCAATAAACGACTACCCGAATTCAATGAACAACAGTATTTGTAGGGTGTGTTAGGGACTGACAAATAAAAAAATATACAACTTTTCTTGTGGGGTGGGCGTCTCGCCCGCCCGTGGAAAGGGGCGGACAAGATGTCCACCCCACAAGAGTGGATAATTTATACCAATTCAAACAATCTTTGCAACACATCGATCATCTGTAGGGGCGAACGGCCGTTCGCCCCTACCCAATCTATCTGTCGCATTCTTTTTTCTAATTGGTATTATTTCTTGGTAATCCCTTAGGCGTAAGCCGTAACGCACCAAAGCCTTAAGAATGGTGCCGTACTCTCGCCGATAACGCACCCTACTAGCTATTTTAGTCTTGACACGCCACTACATATCTTTTCAAAAATCAAATATTAGTCCTATAGTAGAACTATTTTTGAGTATTGTATTGTATCCCTAATTAATTATTCGCGAACAGAAAGATCCTCGACTTTTTGGAAAATTCAAGTCGGGGATCTTAGCTTTTGGATTGCAGCAGGGTCAAATAATGGAATTGTTTGGGAAGTAAAACGAAGACTTAACTTGAGTGCAGAAATACTACAAATTATTGCAGTTCATAGTCACTATTTATGAACTTTATGATGCCTGTGGTGTCTGTAATATTTATGATGAACTTTGGCAGCTTTTGTCCTACTATGGTGGATAGTTCCAGCTTGAACAGCAGGTACAGAAATAGCTACAGGGGCAGCAAATATTAAAGCCAAAACTAAAGCCTTAGCGAAGTTATTCACTTGAGATTCCTTATGAATTAATCAACAGTTCAACTATCCAATAGCCATATGTCACGAGGTTGTAATTGATGTGAATCTTTCATGTCTCTTTTGACAGATGTTGATTAAAAAATGCTGAGAGTCATCAATTCTTCTGGTACTTCAAAGTTAGCTGTGACATTTTGAACATCATCTAAGCCTTCTAGGGTGTCAATTAATTTAAAAAGCGATCGCGCCTGTTCCGGATCGGTAACTTCTACACTATTACTGGGAACCCAGCGCAATTCGGCATCAGTCACCTTAAAGCCTTTCTCCTTAAGCGTCTGGCTGAGAATTTCTAAATTTCCGATCTCAGTAAATACCTCAGACATCTCATCTTCAGTCATTTCATAAAACTGGGCACCACCTTCTAGGGATGCTTCTAAAAGCTGTTCTTCATCAACCACACCCTGGAGGATACAAACGCCTTTTTGGTCAAACATCCAGCTAACACAACCTGTTTCACCCAGATTACCGCCGTTTTTACTAAAAGCTGCACGCAAATCAGCAGCCGTGCGATTGCGATTATCTGTCAGGGCTTCAATTAAAATTGCTACACCACCCGGCCCGTAACCTTCATAGCGAATAGCTTCAAAATTGGCACTATCTGCACCAAAAGTGCCAGCACCTTTAGCGATCGCCCGTTCAATATTATCATTAGGGATACTTGCTGCTTTTGCCTTATCGATCGCTGTGCGAAGTTGAAAATTCAGCGCTGGATCTGGTACGCCACTTCTAGCCGCAACAATAATTGCTCTCGATAACTGAGTGAAGGTTTTTCCCTTTTTTGCATCTACTACGGCCTTCTGGCGCTTAATATTTGCCCATTTACTGTGTCCTGCCATAATCTGAAATTATCAAAACTCTACTCAAAGATTAGGATATAGCTAGCTTTCGCCCAGATGCAAAAGTGAATTTGCTAGAAGGGAGTGGGGAGCAAAGGGGCAGGGGAAAAGGTTAAAGGGTAAAGGGTAAAGGGATAAATTTAACCTTTCCCCCTTACCCCTTTCCCTTTCCCCATTCCCAATGACCAATGACCAATGACAAATGACCAATGACAAATGACAAACACCATACCAAGCGAAAAACAAAGAAACTGTTACACTACTTGAGAAATTTGCTGCTGATATTACTAGTGGGCATAGTAGCCTTAGCTGGATGTCAAGCTATTCTACCTGGTGTTAAACAAGATAACGTAATTCATTTAACTCTGTGGCAAGGGGTAAATCCGCCGCCAAATCGGGATGTGCTGCAAAAGTTGGTGGACAAATTCAATCAATCTCACCCAGATATTCAGGTAGAGTCGCTTTATGTCGGACAACAGGATCAGCAAACGCCCAAGATTTTGGCAGCAGTTGTCGGAAATGCACCTCCTGATTTGTTGTGGTACAATCCGACGATCGCCGGTCAATTGGTGGAACTTGGGGCGCTTTTACCTTTGGATGAAATGCTAGAAAAATCTCCAATTAAAGCGGAAATTGACCCCACTTTGTATGCATCAATGAAATACAACGGTCAGATTTGGTCTGTGCCGTTTGCTACGAATAATGTTGGTATTTTTTACCGCCCAAGTTTGTTTAAAGCAGCGGGAATTACTGAATTACCCCGCACTTGGGAAGAGTTTGGTGAAGTTGCCAAAAAATTGACTCGTGATACCAATGGCGATGGGCGAACAGATCGATATGGCATGTTTCTGCCTTTGGGAAAAGGAGAATTTACAGTGTTCACTTGGCTACCATTTATGTGGAGTAGCGGTGGCGAGTTGGTGAGTGGTGATTCACAGAATGCGGCAGCTGTAGATTTGAAAGATAATCAAGGAGCGATCGCCGCTTTGCAATTCTGGCGTAATTTAATTACCGAAGGTTCTGCTATTTTATCTGGGCCAGAACGCGGTTATGAGACAGATGACTTGCTCAGTGGTAAAGTCGCAATGCAATTAAATGGCCCTTGGAATCTGGGGCAATTTCAAACCACTGGCGTGGATTTTGATGTTTTTCCCATTCCTGTTGATGAAAAAGCTGCTACTGTTATCGGTGGCGAGAATCTCTTCTTTTTCAAAACCACACCAGAGCGCGAAAAAGCAGCTTTTAAGTTTGTCGAGTATACTTTGAGTGAAGAATTTCAAACGGAATTAGCATTAGGAACAGGCTATTTACCAGTGAATTTGAAGTCTCGTGAAAATCCGAAATATCAGGAATTTATCCAGAAAACTCCCCAAGTGAAAGTATTTTTAGAGCAAGCAAAATACGGGCGATCGCGTCCGATTTTTCCTGGTTACAATCGAATTTCCGACAGCTTAGGACGAGCAATTGAATCTGTCTTGTTGGGAAAATATTCCCCAACAAAAGCACTCCAAGAAACCCAGCAGCGTCTAGATTTGATATTTAAATAATCAATCCTAAAATTCGGCTAATTACGAATTACGTTAGCGACGTAGGAGCGTCATTACGAATTAGTATTACAGCCTTCTATAAAATCAATGACTTGGTGTAAACATCCTGGTTTAGTCACAATCAGCACAGTTGAACCAGGTTCTAGTACTGTACTCCCATTAGGAATCATCAAATTTTCGTGGGGATGAGGTTGATAGCCAATAATTAGCGAACCAGTAGGAAACCGTGAATCCTGAGCAATTTCAGCAACGCTACGACCAACAACATAACAATTATTTGGGATAGAAAGTTTTAGCACCTCAATCTGTCCCTGCTCAAAATGCATCATCGATTCTACTTGCGGATACTCAATAGCATTTACCATTGTGGAAACCGCTAGTTCAACAGTACTGATGATATGGTTTGCTCCAGCCAGACGCAGCGGTTCAGCAAAATCGGGGTGGCGCATTCGACTTAAAATATGAGGAACACCATAATGTTTCGCAAGAGTTATCATTGCCAAGTTTAAGGCATCACTGCGTAAGACAGCAGCCATAGAGCCGGCTTTGCGAATTCCAGCTTCTAACAATACTTCTGTACTCACAGCACTTCCTTCAAAAGCCATTGCTCCAACTTGTTCGCGAGCATAGCGACAAGCTGTAGGGTCAATATCAATAACAGCAACAGTATGTCCCAGTTCTACCAGTTTCTGGGCTAAACTCAGCCCCACTAAGCCTGCTCCACCAATTAATACGTACATGAATATTCCTAATACTCTGTTAGTTTTGACTTTACTCTCTAGACTAACAAGGAATGAAGATCTAAGAATTTGTTTGAAAAGTGGTTGGCTGTAATTTTAGGCACTTATCTTACGGCAAGCGGTTCAAAATGCTGCTTGTTTCAATAGACCTGTTGCATAAATATTTTTTTGTCTCACGCAGAGGCGCAGAGGCGCAGAGAAGAGAACGCAAAGAAAGACTTTTGCAAGAAGTCTAATCCCTAATAGGGATTTTAGTTAATTGCAATCAACTTGGAAGGAAGGCGGAAAGGCATATCTAGATGGTGTTTCAATCCCTAATAGGGATTTTGGTTAATTGCAATAATTTGATTCAACTTGTCAAAAACGCTATTTTGCTCGTTTCAATCCCTAATAGGGATTTTGGTTAATTGCAATAAGTTTAACTTAAAGTCAGTTTTGATAGTGTAAACGGTTTCAATCCCTAATAGGGATTTTGGTTAATTGCAATAAATCTTGTTGTCTTCTTTGACTTCAGCATTTCCAGTTTCAATCCCTAATAGGGATTTTGGTTAATTGCAATTGTAGATATTAGAGTTATTCGATGGTTCCGTTTCCGTTTCAATCCCTAATAGGGATTTTGGTTAATTGCAATCAAATGCAAGCTGAAATTTCAAATGATTGGTTAAAGAAAAAATGTTTCAATCCCTAATAGGGATTTTGGTTAATTGCAATTACATAATGGACACTCAAACAGATTTTGCTTATTTAGTTTCAATCCCTAATAGGGATTTTGGTTAATTGCAATGGCTTGGGGGATTATTTGCAGTTTGTGAGAAACTCGTTTCAATCCCTAATAGGGATTTTGGTTAATTGCAATAAACTTTTGGTTTCGCCAAAATACGCTATTAAAAAGTTTCAATCCCTAATAGGGATTTTGGTTAATTGCAATTAGCGATCGCAAATTTTCAAAGCCAAATTCAACGTTTCAATCCCTAATAGGGATTTTGGTTAATTGCAATCGCGGGCGTCTAAAAGTACTGCGATATTTGGTTTTCAAGGTTCTGTTGCGCGGATGGGGTAATCATAACACAAAAACTTGTAATTTTACTAGATGCAAATCGCTGAAAGCTAGGCCAAATAAGGTGCGCGGATGCTTGAGAGATGCTATTGGCGTCAAATTCTTACATAGAAGGCAATTGAGGCATTTTTGCAGTCAGCTGCTCATAAACACCTACCCATCCGCGCACTTAGCAAAGAGATTAGTCTAATTGGAGGTAAACTTCTCACTACTTCTTGTAATTTTTGAATTTGTATTTTTCGAGCAACTCCTTAACTTGAGCGGCTACCAGAGGGTGTGAATCGTTTTGTAATTGGGGTAGGATTTGAAAGAGGACGCGCTGTGAAACCATATTCAAGTATGCGATCGCTGCTTCTCGAACAAAGCCTGTTGGATGGCGCAAACTGGCTAAAATCTCAGAACTTGTGAGTCGGATACGAGCAACTTGAGCAAAATGAAAACAGCAAGCCAAGCACCAGTCAGAGAGCAAGTTACCCAACAGCAGCAGTCTGTGGAGGCGATCGCTAACTAACATATTTTCATATTCTACGATTTTTGCTTCTACTAGATGTTGTAATTTTTCTGGTTCTGTTCGCTTATCTAAAATATTCAGCAATAAAGACTTGCAAGACAAAGTGATGGTATGTTCTAGGATTTCTAACCCCCGCGCTAAGTTTACCACCGAGAGCGATCGCAAATTAAATGCTGCTGCTTGCATCTTTTCTGGCGAATAAAGCAGTCTCAGTAGCAGTAACAACCGTTCTTTAACATCCAATTCTAATTCTAGGAGTGAGCGTTGCAGTAACTCTGAGACAATCAAAATCCTCTCACTTGATTGATAATCTTCTTGTTTGTCTAAAGTTTGAAAGTCTATATAAGCAGCGTAAATTTCACCTAAAAATCGTAATTCCTGCTCGATTAATTTTTCTACTCGACTTTCATAAAACCGATCGCCTAAACCTGTAATTCCCGGTTGTTTGTGTATTTTGAGTAAGCTGTGAAGAATATGATCTCTGGTAGTACCCCAACAGGTTTCTAAGTTTTCCCATAAAGCCTCCATTGCTTCCTGGGTAGCAATGGAACCAATCGTGCGCCAAGCGTACATCCGCACTACTTCTGGTTTGTAAATATTCGTAGCCAACTGCAACAGCATTTCTAGGGCTTCGTTTTCTAGTCGCGTTAGGGCTAACATTGCTGTGCTACGGGTTGATTTGTAGTAAAGCGCGGCAATCAGCGCACAATAGTACTCTTCTAAATGGGTTGCTGCGATCATTTCCAATACTGCACAGCGCACCCGTAACGACTCATCTTGTAATAAATTCGGAATGTGAATTCGTAACGCTTGCAAATAAACTGCTTCTCTGAGGGCTTTGACTCCATTGATTCGTTCTCGTTCTTGCTTATGAGTCAACATCCGGCGCATGGTTTTAGTGGCTGCTACCTTTTGCATGGGAGTTCCCTGGCGTAAGACTAAAGCAGCGGCGGTGGCGCGGATGAGTGAGTTTTGGCGGGGGTTTAGGTATTCTTCGAGGAGGGTTAAATTGGGATTTGGTTCAGCTAGCCAAATGTAGCGCAGCGCTAGGGCAAAAACTTCGGGGTTAGTTTCTTGGGGTTGTTCTAATAAAGGACGGATAGCGGTTACATAAATCGGATTTGCACCTCCCATCAGCATCACTTCCAAACTTTGGCACTGCAAATCTGGGGTTAACTTAACTAATAAAGGTGCTAAAACTTCCGCAGCTCCTTGGGAATCAATTTGGGCTAAAAGTTCAATGCAAGAGCGTTTATCTGCCTCGTTGCCTTTCTCAGCTAATGCTTTGACTACGCCCTGCTTGAAGAATTTTAGACCGACATTTGTTGCACTCAGTTGACCCCGTGCCACACTTAGAACTAACAAGTCAACATAGCGCGATCGCAATTGGCAAACTACTTTTAAACACGTCCCCGCTATCAGCATTGTTTCTGCCACTAACACCCACTTTTGCAGCGGCTCAGGTACAAAGTGCCCAGAGAATAATAAAGTGACAAAAATTACCAATCCCGTCAACCCTGTGGCGATCGCTTCCGCTGTTCCGCCAGATAAAGTCTGCATCTGGCTGCGAATTGCTTCTGGAATCGGTTGATACAGTATGGGACCGCTACTCATCACAAATGTATAGCGCAGAAGTTCATCACAGAATTTGACAATTACTAAACCCCAGAAAAAGCTTTGCCCTTGCGTGGCTGGAATTAAATGCAAAAATACCAGCACTCCTGGTAGTAAAAAGCCGACGGTAATTGGTAAAAGTGTGGCAGTGAAAAATACTCCCATCCGTTCAATAAGTCGGCTAGAAATAAACCACTGAATCAACAATTCACACAATCCCAACATCCCACCAAATAAACCCAAGAAACTAGCGAGTTCTCGGTCGTCTAAACTCGATTGGAGTTCGCGCAAATACTGAAAATCTATTAATAACCCAATGACCTGCAACAGACCGACAAAGGCAAATAAATGCCAAACATAGCGCTTCAAAGGACTTTTGAGAAAACGCTGTCGTGAAGCTTGTTCTCCACGAATTGTGATTTGTGGAGTTTCCGGAAAAGCTGCTCGATACTGATGAGTTAAATAGAATAAAATCGCCGATCCCAATAAAATCACCACACAGGCGATGAGAATCACCTTATTGAGTTTGGCGTACTGCACCAACCAAGGCAAACTAAAACCACTGATAACATCTGCTACTAATAAACCACTACTGACCAGTGGGTAAGTGCGCTTAATCTCTCGAATATTAAATAGTTGGTTAGCAACAATGGAGGTGTTGAGGTCATTGACTACATAAAGTGCATCTACCCATAGCCTTAGCAGAAACACCGAAATTATTGCCAGGTAGGAAACATGGATTCCCCAACGTAATAAAACTAACAAAACTAATGGCGTCACCATACAAGGTGCGATCGCCACAATCACCTGACGTAAAGGAAAAATCTTTTGCAGCCAAGAATATAAAAAAACCAGCCCTGTACTCATTACAGCACTAGCAACATACATCCAAGGTAGTAGATTAGTCTCATATTCGCCCAAAAACAGTGCTACTGTACTGTCCTCTGCCCACCGTAGTCCTACAGATACAATTGTGTAAAATACGAACATCATTTGAGTCCGTTCGCTCTCCTCTGGTCGGAGATTCACCCACTGTAGCAGTCGTGGTAAAGCAACTTTATTTACAGCCAACCAGTGATTTTTCAGTTCCATGCAGTTTTAGTTTCTGGTAGTATCACCGCGTAATGGAGAAGAGGACACCGGAGCATAAGAGAACGCGGGGATGGAAAGACGCGGTGACGCGGTGAGTAATTTCTCCGTGTCTCCGTGTCTTTGTGTCTCCCTGTCCTCTTTCCTTCATCCCTTACACATCACAAAAGTCCTGAGCAACTGAGTATTATCTTTCCCACTCAGCCTTCAGGACTATCGATTTGAGATAAATTTATACGAGCTGATACTATTGACAAAAATATTTGCAATATACGAATGAATCGCCTGTAGGGGCGTACAGCTGTACGCCCCTACCTATGTATCTCTATAAGGTGTGTAGCCAATACGGCTCGGATGAGCAGTATGAACTTCCCTTGTGGTCTGGGAAATGGTTTTGGGGTAAGGGGTAAACGATGTATTTGAAACCTTTCCCCTTTCCCCTTTCCCCTTTCCCTTTCCCCTTTTCCCTTTCCCCTTTTCCCTTTCCCCTTTTCCCTTTCCCCTTTCCCCTTTCCCCTTTCCCTTTCCCTTTCCCCTTTCCCCTTTCCCCTTTCCCCTTTCCCCTTTTCCCTTTCCCCTTTCCCCTTTCCCCTTTAACCGAACCGTATTGGGTGTGTAACCTTGTTACAGCTAAAATGAAAAAATCCCCTAGCTTCTAGCCAAGGGATTTTTAAATTTGTCTATTGAAAAATTAGAAGATTATTTTTTGGGTGAGATAAGCATCATCATATTTCGCCCTTCTTTTTTAGGCGCTTGCTGAACCTCACCAAACGGCTCTAAATCCGTTGCCATACGTTTGAGCAATTCTTCTGCGAGGTCACTGTGTTGAATTTCTCGACCCCGAAACATCACGGTAGCCTTGACTTTATCACCATCTTTCAAAAAGCGCTCTGCTTGCTTGACACGCACGTTGTAGTCGTGTTCTTCTATCTTGTAGCGCATCTTAACTTCTTTGACATCAGCCGTGTGCTGTTTTTTACGGGCTTCCCGCGCCTTTTTCTCCTGCTCAAACTTGTATTTCCCGTAGTCCATAATCCGACAAACTGGCGGGTCAGCTTTGTCACTGAGTAGCACTAAATCTAGTTCTTTCTCTTCTGCTAGTTGTAGTGCTTCTTGCGGGGGCATAATTCCCAATTGGCCGCCATCAGTGTCAATTACCCGAATTTTTGGGAAGCGAATTCGTTCGTTAATTTGGGGCAGATCGCGAGTTCTTTTTTTCTCAATCACAGGCATTATGATTTGTGGGAGCTCTTAATGAAGGATTTGGTATGGTTTTGACTGGTATGCCTTTGAGGCAAAATACGTGAAATAAGTCAGGACTGAAAACATAAGTTTACAGTTCTAGGGTAACTAATTCATGAAATAGTTGCGTCGTTGTATTTGTCATTCTACTCATTGTCAGAGAATTTCTGTGCAATAGTTAATCTAAATTACACATCTTTGCCAAATGTTAAGTATTGTAAAATTTATTTGTCAATACTTGAGAACGTCAAATTGAGCGGATAATCTCCACAATAGCAAGATTACAAATACAAAGCATCTAACAAATTAGAATGTAACACATTTACTTACATATGGTAATATAAGTAATGTTTTTTATCAAAAAACATTGTCGAATTTACTTATATAAATCGAGTAGCTATATTTGAGAAGTGGACAACGACGCAGATGCAGCATTAGAGGCACAGTATTGCTCAGTTGTGTCATTTTTAGCCTTGGCGATGTTTTTTTCGGGTGGGTCACTCGATTTTAGATTTTGGATTTACGATTTTGGATTAACCCCATGCACGCCACTTGCTTTATGCAGGGTTTCCCGTCCACCGCAGTGGCTTATGAATGCACGATGCTTGAATAATGAAATTGTTTGATTCTCACTCGCGTCTGAAGTCGCTTGCTCTGAAACCTTTTTTAGATTCTAGATTTTAATCCAAAATCCAAAATCTAAAATCTAAAATTGTCTCGGTCAGATTGTCCGCGCTGTAACTGGCAGGAAAATTTTGCTTTTACAGGGACGTTATCGTTTACTTAAACGAATTGGTAAAGGGGGATTCTGCAAAACCTTCCTCGGTGTAGATGAAGGTCTGTTTCCTCCAACTCCTTGCGTGGTTCAAGAATTATCGGCAGAAGGCGAAACATCTAAAAGTTTTGAGCAAAAGGCGCAGCGGCTAGAGGAATTAGGAAAGCATCCCCAAATTCCGGCTTTATTGAGTTATTTCCAGCAAGAACAGCACTTTTATTTAGTGCAGGAGTTTATTGCAGGTAGAAATTTAGCTCAGGCGGTTGAAGAGGAGGGTGCTTTTAATGAAACTCAGGTTTGGCAGATTTTAGAGGATTTATTACCAGTTTTGCAGTTTATTAGCGATCGCCACATCATCCACCGTAATATTAAACCCGAAAATATTATCTGTAGAACCCCTCCTAATCCCAAAGGCGAACCAAATCTAGTTATAGTTGATTTTAGCGCTGCAAAAATTGTCACAGAGATTGATTGGCTAACAGTTGAAAACAGTATCGGTAGTCCAGAATATGCTGCACCAGAGCAAACAAAAGGAAAAGCTGTTTTTGCTAGTGACCTTTACAGTCTTGGTGTTACTTGCATTTATCTACTTACCCAAATTTCTCCTTTTGATTTATTTGATATTTCAAACAATTGCTGGGTTTGGCGAGATTATCTAACTACCAAAGCGGGCGATATCTGGCAACAAGACACAAAACATTTACGGTTGACGAAAATCCTTGACAAGTTACTACAAAATGTTGCTAGCCAACGGTTTCAATCAGCTGATGAAGTTATGCAAGCAATGGGTATGGAATGTAAAAATCAACATGTGAAATTAGCAAATCCTCTGTGGCATTGCTCATTTACTTTGATTGAATATTCTCCTGTGTTGAGCAGTGTAAATGCTCTTGCATTCTGCCCTGAAGGTAAGATTTTAGCCAGCGCTAATGATGATAAAAACATTAAATTATGGGATTTAAATACTAAAAAAGTTATAGCTAGCTTATCGGGACATCGCCAAGCTGTAAAATCAGTTGCTTTCAGTCCTGATGGCAAAATTTTGGCAAGTGCTAGCGATGATAAAACTATCAAATTGTGGGACATCAATACATTAAAAGAAATCTCCACTTTATTGGGACATTCGCACGCTGTGAAATCATTAGCTTTCAGTCCAGACGGAGAGATTCTTGCTAGTGGTAGCTGGGATAAGACAGTGAAACTCTGGAATGTAAATACTGGCGATCAAATTTGCACCTTAACTGGACATAAATTACAGGTAAATTCAGTAGCATTTAGTCCCCAAGGACAAATTATAGCCAGCGCTAGTTATGACAGAACAATTCGCTTGTGGCAAATAAGTTCCCAAAAAGAATTTAAAAACTGCCCATGCTATACCTTGTTGGGCATCCTTTCGGGTCATGCATGGGCAGTTTTAACAGTCGCTTTTAGTCCTGATGGAAAAATTTTGGCGACGGGTAGCGATGATAAAACTATTAAATTGTGGGAAGTGAACACTGGTCAGCTAATTAGTACACTTTCAGGCCATTCGTGGTCTGTAGTAAGTGTAGCTTTCACTGCCGATGGCAAAACCCTGATTAGCGCAAGTTGGGACAAGACAGTTAAACTGTGGAAAGTGAGTACAGGAGAAGAGATTGTGACTCTCTCCGATCACACAGACTCAGTATCTGCCATTGCTGTGAGTCAAGTTGCACGACTGATTGCAAGTGGCAGCAAGGACAAGACTATTAAACTCTGGCGGCTTGTAGAATAGCGCGAGAGTTAATTTTTGAATATCAAGCGCTACCCGTGAAGGCAACTTCCGGAAATTTCAACTGAGCTTCTGCCATTGGGCGATTTCTGCCTTCTTCTTGCCAGTAGTTAATCACTTCAGTTGCTTTGTTAAGCAACTCGACGCGATCGAGGTCACTAATCCAGTGTTTGGATTCGAGTTCCTTCTTTAACTCTTCCCAAGCATCATTTCTCGGCCAGAAAAAGTACTTGGTCAAAGGACTTGTGCCTTTGCCGACAACTTGATCGACTGCTAGAGCGACGTTTTCGTCTAACCACAGAATTTTCAAAATAAACTTGGTCAATCACACCTCCGGGAATCTCCGGGCATTACTTAACTAGGATAGCGATCGCTTATTTTAACGCAATACCCCTTCAATGACCAAATAGTAATGGGGATACGGGCATGGGGGAGACAGTCACGGGTACGCAGGGGTCTCCCCAAGTGAAGCAACTGCCCTCAACATACAGCGTTTTTCAGGTAAATGAGGTACACGGGTAGGGGCGAACGGCCGTTCGCCCCCACAATTATCTGTACCTCACCAAGTTGCAATCTGCTGTAATTCGTAATTGATAATGGGCGTAGCCCATTACGAATTAGTAATTATTTAGTCATGGGGCATTAGACAATGAGAGTCTCATCATTGACCCTAGCTTCTTAGCTTGGTGTATGTTCTCGCCAAGCTCTATCAACTGGTTTTCTAGATTGGGGTCGTAGCCTTGGGCTGCTAGTTGTGCGTACTCGGTTCAGGTAACATTTTAAATGATAATATTAGGGTTGTATTTTGGGCACAATGTTTCGATTGCCATTGTTACAGATGGAAAAGCGCAAAGCACCCAAAACTAAGCGTAATGATTTATTGATCAAAACCTATTCCATATATAGAGGGGAGCCAATTGTTGAAACTCTTGAATATGCAATTAATTTGAAAATCACTATAGTAATCCGGCATATTTTGATTCACAATTATCAGATCGGCAATTTAGTGTAAATGCTCACTTCTGCACTGGAAGAGTGGAAAGATTAACACAAGTTATTTTTCTAGTTATTATTCATTAATAAAAAGGAGAAAAGAAGAAACGAAATGAGCAGCTATACTCCTATGTCTCACTACTACGATACGATCATGACGTCAGGTTATTATAACTATGAAATAATTGCAAATAGTATTTTAAACTATATGTCTGCACGGAAGATTCTTGAAATCGGATGTGGAACAGGATTAATTCTAGAAAAATTAGCTCATATGCAGGTGTTTGACACAATTGTTGGAGTGGATTTAACTGAGGAAATGTTAGCAATTGCTGAAAAGCGTTTACATTTATTTTCTCATGTCAAACTCTCATTACAAAATATTATTGATTTATCTTTACCAGAGGAATACGATCTTGCTTTTTCCTATGGCGGGGTTTGGTATTTTGTTATCGATGGCGATCGCGAACCTTTTTTAGTGAGTCATTTAGTCAGTGATGTTGATAACCACCAAGGATTTGCCCGATTAACAAAACATATTCGTCCTCAAGGTAAATTGTTATTGGGTATCCAAGGGCCACATTTTGATTACAATAAAGTTGTGAGTAATGGTATGGTATATTCGCAGAAAATATCGCCTTCTCAACGAGGCTTTATTAAAGACTATTACCTTTTGAATGGCAGTGAAATTATGATGCAACAAACACTTCATTATTCCACTTATTCTTTTGCTGAAGCTCAAGAATTATTAGAAACTTATGGTTTTAAATACAAACCAGCAGAAACTACAAACAAGCTATTTTTGGAGTTTGAGAAGTTATGAATATCGGTTTTATTGGCACAGGTTCAATGGGTAATCCCATTGCTTTCAACTTATTGAAGGCTGGACATAATTTATTTGTTTATGACATTAGACCACAAGCTTACGAAAATCTTGTGGCATCAGGTGCTAAAGCTTGTGCAACCCCTGCCGAAGTTGCCCAACAAGTAGAAACTATCTTTTTATCATTACCTAGTCATATTGAAGTTGCAGCAGTTTGTCTGTCTGAGAATGGTTTGTTTAGCATGATAAAAAAGGGAACTTTTTTAATTGATTTAACTACTATATCTATTCAATTAATCCCTCAATTAGAAGCAGCAGAAACTGAGTATGGTTTTCATTATTTAGCTTCTCCGGTTTCTGAAGGTGTAGATAATGCTAAGATAGGCAAGATATCTATCTTTGTTGGAGGAAGACAGGAAGATTATCAGCAATGCTTACCTTTGTACCTTACTATTGGCAAAGAAATTATATATACGGGCGATCATCTATCAGCAATTGCAGCAAAGTTACTAACTAATCTCTTATGGTTTATTAATGCAGCAGCAATTGGTGAAGCCTTAATATTAGGTGCGAAGTCTGGCATCGATCTGCTAACCTTACAGAAGGTTATTTTAAATAGTTGTGGAAGTAGTTGGGTTGCTTCTCATGATATGGCCTCTATTTATAATGGCAGCTACGATCCCAGCTTTACAACTAAGTTATGTTGTAAAGACCTACACTTAATCTATGAGCTAGCAAAACATTTCAATGTGCCAATTGAAATAGGGGCATTGGTAGAGCAAATTTTCCGGCGTTCCAGCAACATATATGGGGATGATTCACCCGAATTATCAGTGGTAAAATACCTCGAAGATATAACTAAAACCAGCCTAACACTTTTAAATTAACTTCGAGCAGTCATTTAACTCTACTTCTGGTAACGCCATAAATTAGACTATACTTTTAATAATATCACTTAAAGGATATAATTTACTTATATTTTAAGTGTCATCACAAAGTTTAATCAAATAACAGTAATTTATGCAATCCTAAGTTACCTGTAAAAAACGAGTTAAACAGTTATTTATTCATTTAGTCTAATGAGCAATTGGATTTACCTTTTAGTGGCGATAGTTCTGGAAATATTAGCCACAAGCTGCATGAAATTATCAGAAGGATTTTCTAAAGTTTTGCCTTCAATTTTGATGTTTGTCTTGTATGGCATTTGTTTTACAATAATGACATTTGTCCTCACAAAAATCGAGTTGGGTGTTGTTTACGCAATTTGGTCTGGTTTGGGAACAGCCGTAATCTCAGCCATAGGAATTTTTTGGCTAAATGAGTCTGCAAGTCTAGTAAAAATAGGTGCAATATTACTGATAATAATTGGAGTAGCTATCCTGAAATTGAATCCTGAATCCTCTATTTTAGATGAGAAAAAACTTTTTCAGGCTCAGGTGACTGGCATGACTATCCCTGAAACTACACAAGCTGTCAAGACAGAGGAAGCTCTTTCTCCGGCTGAAAACACTGTCTTATTAATGCCACAAATGCTGACAAACTATCCAAAACTAGAGCAACCTTCAAAAACAAGATCGGAACAATTAGAGAATCAGACGTAGTTTAAAAGCTTATATTCAAAGCATTTCTGGTGTTTGACTGAGTTTACGTAGTTCGGTTTAATTGTGCCTACCTACTTAATTAGCTAAGTTAAACAAATTTTTAGACAAAAAAGCCTTGCGGTTAGTGGATGACCAGAAGCTATGGTTTTGGGTGATGATATGACGTTCAACTAGCTTTATGTCTTGATTATATAATCAGCATAACTCTGGACAAAAAAATCACCAAAACTCCCTCATTATTGATGTTTAGCTGAAAAAATGAGGAATATTGAGCATAATTAGCTAGATTTTATGGAACTGCATTTACCCCATGACTCAAGAAACTTCTACAAAAGCGGCCGTTGTTTTCGATATTGATGGTGTTGTGCGTGATGTCAGTGGTTCCTATCGCCGAGCGATCGCAGATACTGTAGAATACTTCACAAATACTGCATATCGCCCCACACCCATAGACATTGACCAACTCAAGTCCGAAGGCGTGTGGAATAACGATTGGGAAGCATCCCAGGAATTAATTTACCGCTACTTTACAGTTCAAGGACAGACCCGCGAACAATTGCAACTAGATTACAATGCGATCGTTGCTTTTTTCCAATCGCGTTACCGAGGCCCAGACCCCAACAATTTGACGGGTTATATCTGTCATGAACCTTTATTGTTACAATCTAGCTACTTAGAGCAACTTACCCAAGCTGGAATTGCTTGGGGATTTTTCAGCGGTGCTACTCGTGTTTCGGCTAACTATGTCTTAGAAAAACGTCTGGGCTTGCAATCTCCAGTATTGATAGCGATGGAGGATGCACCAGGTAAACCCGACCCTACTGGGCTTTTTGCTACAGTTCATCAATTGGAAAATGGAATTGAGCCAATATCAGCGATCGTGTATGTGGGGGATACAGTAGGAGACATGTATACTGTAGAAAAAGCACGGAATTTAGATTCTGCTCGCACTTGGATTGGTGTGGGGGTTCTACCGCCCCATGTGCAGGAAACAGCAGCGCGGGGTGAGGCATATGGTGAAACACTGCTAAGAGCTGGAGCTGCGATCGTTTTGCCTAATGTGCAGGAATTGACCCCAAAACAGATTCACAAATTAATTGGCAGAGTGTGTGGTTAAAAATAAGCTAGTTTAAATATAGATATTATTTCTCAATTAACCTAGAAAGACATTGACACTTAAGCTGCAAAGCGCCAGTAATTATTAATTTCCCATGAACATTTTCAGTAACTTACTTTCTCAATCAACTCAGCCTGCACCTGCAAAAAAACAACGTCGAGGAATTGAAATTAAATCCCCGCGTGAAATTGAAATCATGCGGCAATCAGCGGCAATTGTGGCAACTGTGCTAAAAGAAATTTCTGAGCTAGTAAAGCCAGGAATGACCACGGCTGACCTCGATGCTTATGCGGAAAAACGCATCCGCGAAATGGGAGCAACGCCGAGTTTTAAAGGATATCATGGGTTTCCAGGTTCTATTTGCTCCAGCATTAATAATGAAGTAGTACATGGTATTCCTAGTCCCAAGAAAGTAATCCGCCCTGGAGATGTATTAAAGGTTGATACAGGCGCTTATTATCAAGGCTTTCATGGTGATTCTTGCATTACAATTGCTGTTGGAGAGGTGACCCCACTAGCGGCTAAACTAATTCGCGTCGCAGAAGAGGCTTTATTTAAGGGCATTGAACAAGTTAAAGCTGGTGTCTACTTGCTTGACCTGGCTGGACCGATTGAAGACCATGTGAAAGCTAACGGTTTCAGTATCGTTGAAGAGTTTACCGGACACGGTGTCGGTCGTAACTTGCACGAAGAACCTTCAGTATTCAACTTCCGTACCCGCGAACTGCCAAATGTTAAACTTCGTGCGGGGATGACCCTGGCAATTGAGCCAATTGTAAATGCTGGTTCTAGACATACACGAACATTATCTGACCGTTGGACAGCTGTGACTGTGGATAATGCTTTGTCGGCTCAGTTTGAGCATACAGTATTGGTCACGGAAACTGGCTATGAGATTTTGACTGACCGTTCTAAGGTTTAATTGCTAGTTAAAATTAGATGTTATTGAGAGAGGTGAAGCGTCAAAAGAAGGCGATTTGCCTCTTTATTTTTTATGTAAAGGTTGGCAGATTTAATTTCTGAAATTACCAAAAAACTATGAAGCGATCGCAAGCAACTACTGTGCCGATCTCCAAGACTTGAGTTTGGTGAGTGCAGGTTTAGAAGGTGTAGACAAATTGAGCCGATATAGGAATATTGGGACATAGGAACCATTACCCTCGCGGACGGTGACGAGAAAGGCTGTTTTATTACGTGGATCTTTCTCGATTTTATCGATGTAACCAGACTGTATTTTTTCTATGTCTAAAGGTTTTGCTTGTTTAAATCCTGGTTGTGAAATACAAATAATAGTACTTCCATCTTGATACCTACCTGAGTAAAACCAATAAGTTTGTCCTTTAGTTTTAAATTCAGATTTATAAAAAATAGTAAACCTGTCAAATTCATTTAATTGCTGATTTTTTTTGCAGTTATTGTCAATGTATATTTCTTGAGCAGTAGTTGGAGTATTAGAAGATAAACCCAGTATTAAACTAATCGCTAATCCAGTTGTCAGCGTTATTTGAGCAATGCGGTTATGAATCATAAGTTATGCTTGAAATTAAACATTGACTAGATTCAGATTGCTGTTGCAAATCCTTTAGCCATTGATGCAGCAACAATTGAGCAATTAACGCAAAAGTTCCAATCTTAAGACTAGTTATGAATGAACTTTCCCTTTAATTAAACGGTGAAGCAGGCGACAAGGCCAGAAAAAAGCCCCACAAATACTTACCGAGGCAATGGCAGCCACAATTCGCCAATTCAAATTAGGCGAGTTGCCAGACTCCAAGGACTGATTTTGTGTGCTTTTAACTAGTTCTGGCGCAGAATGAGAGAGCTGACTGACTGTACTCACCCCTTCAATCGCTGCTCCAATTAGATAAGCTACTAGGGCAATTATTAGCCAGTGGTTCATTCTGTTGCACTATTTGAGCTGTGAGCGTATGCTTGTTGGCAGTGAACAATCATTTGGTTTCTTGTCCTAATGATTGCCACCTTGCCCTAACGATAATCGACCTTCAGCCGTATCCCGAATTAAAGGCAGTTTAGATTTTATATAACTATTGAGGGTGCTATCTACCTGAGCATCAAGTCCCTGCTTAGCTTTTAACTGCTGGAGGAGTAATTGTACTAAAGCTGCATCGTCAAACTGGAGCAGGGTGTTGACCTGGGTAGACTCGATTACAGCCCAGAGCTGTTGCATCATCTTGGCAGTGATCATGAGCTTGTAAATTTTTAAGATTTTCTTTATATTTGCACGAATTTGTAATTTGTGGTTGGTTTTTTATCTCAATATTTGTAAAGATGTTGAGGGACTGGGGACTGGGGACTGGGGACTGGGGGGATGAGGGAGATGAGGGGGATGAGGGAGATGAGGAGGCAGGGAGCAGGGGAGAAAATCTTCCCCTCTACCCCCCGCCCCCTGCCCCCCTGCTTCTTCCCATGCCCAATGCCCCATGCTTATTGTGAAACTCTGACACAAGATGGTTGCTGGGCAGAAGGAGGATCGGGATAAATTGCTAGAGTGTGATAGTCTGGAGCATTTTCCCCATATATCACTCGAAAAGTATAGAGTTTGTTTCTACCTTGTGCTTCGGTAACGACTGTTAAAAGTGTGTTCTCAGTTTTAGGAAGTCCAGGAATTTTTAGTTTGGGAATTCGTCTGAGTTGAATCACATTCGCTGCTGAGTTTTTACAATCTCCAGTAGTAGTATTCGGTTTTTGACCAAACTGCATACATACTGGCCCATCAAAATCTATAGTTACTTGCGATGGATCGTTTAACCAAACTTTTTTAATTACTTCTCCAGCGGGAATAAAACTTAAGTTTGTTCCTTGCTGATAGGAAATATCGATGGTAGGGATTAATCCGCCTAAGCCCTGTGCTTGACAGGAAAATATGGAGCGCAGAACGGCATTATTAGCTATAGCACGACCTACCAATAACAACATACTAACCGAGAAAATTAAGGAAGCTATAGGTAGGAAATAAGAGTTATTTGGGATATTTCCTGGTAACTTAGTATTATTTTTCATGGTTGTAAATGGGGAGATTGGTAGATAGAAAAAGTGAATAACAAGAGTTATCACAAGCTGTTTGGAAAATATAATATAATATTAATTAATAATTAATATTACCCGATAAAAAATCTATATTCCTGTTCATTTAAAGCCAGGATTCAGTTGAGACTGAAAATATAAAATTGGGATAAATTCTATCTTTTAACAAGAAAAAATTCAGGAGTCAGGAATCAGAATTCAGTTGGGTATTCTGTATGATTGGCGGATAGCGCTGCTAAGCCGAGTCTTCTCCCAAAGGGAGACGCTTTAGCGCAACAAGCGTCGCGTCTGAATGACTGGGTTTAAGTCCCTCACTAAATTGAAAATTTGGCGGTCTACAATTAGCGGCGGGTCTAAATCCCCCGCTAAAAAAATTGCTGAATTCTGAATTCTGAATTCTGAATTCTTTTTTAAAATTGCGTTACTTGGTTGACATATATTTCAATATTTGTGCCGGCTGCCAAAAACCAAATGTTAGTTTGTTGTGACATTTGAGCGATCGCCTGTTGATTGCGTTGGGCAATTTGGGGTACTACGGAGTTCAAACCGCCTTCCACAACACCAGCCGGGATATTTTCTCTAGTGTTGGTGTTGTTGACAACAGTGCTTCCACCGTTGATGGTGACAACTTGACCATCAGTGCGATTTAATAATTCTGCGGCTTTACCAATACCTCCCAAAACGAATAATCCTAGATCCATTGATGCGATCGATGAACTTTGACTAGGAAATTTCTTTGCTACTAAGGGTTTACCTTGGACACCGCGAATAACAATTGAATTGTTGGGTAAGCTTCGTTCTACAAGGTTACCATCATTTTGTGAGATAATTTTGACTACGTTCATCCGCAAAAAACCTTGTTCGGAAATAGAACGAATTTCAGTAAGTAATTCGGTATTTGCGGGTAAAGCTATCTCACCATCGGTAGATTTTAGCGGTTCTTTTAATCGCACTACAAATACGTTTTTATCTGTTTCTTCTTCGTTGTTATTGCCGGATCTAGTAGTTTCGCCAAATATCGCTGTTGCGAATACGGCTTTAGCACTAGTCCCGATCGCTACGGATTTTTGTCCTTGTGGTTGTGCTTGGCTGACTACAGCAGTTCCCTGTTCTGGGGGGGTTTGCTCAGGAGTGGGATTTGGTGTCTGTTGGGGTGGCTGTGTTTCGTTTACAGGTTGGGAAGCAGCTGCAATGTTATTAGGTTGTTCGTTATTAGGTTGTTCGGTGACATTGACTTGGCCGTAGCTACCTAATTTTGCGAGCTTTGTCCACTCATCGAATGGGTTTGGTGGGGCTGGTGGAGTGATGTTGATTACGGGTTGAGTGTTTGGCTTGATAACTGGTAGCTGGGTTCTTGGTAAAGGTTGAGTAGCAGGTACTCTGACGATGCGCTCAACTGTCACTGGCTGGGGGACGTAAGCTGTTGGTGGGGGTGTTGGTATCACTTGTTGTCTCCTTGTGTAAGCAGCTGATGGTTCTACCAAGGCTACTGTAGGGGCTGGTTTTGGCATTCTCAGCTTGTCTTGGGCGGCTTTGACTGACTGTGATTGTTCAGTCAGGGCTAATTTCGTTTTGAGAGTCTCGATTTCACCTTGTAGCTGTTGAGAGGTTGATTCATTTGTTGGTTGCGATCGCACTTGTGGGGTGACAAGATTATTTCTGGGCTTTTGAGAGCTACCACTCATCAATTGCGACAAAAACACGCCAGCCACCAAAACTACTGCTAAGGTAGCAGCACCTACTAAGCCTAATTTGGCAAAGGGATTAGATGAGAGGGTTTGCTCTGTCTTAACTTCTTCTGGTTCAGGTGACGGTTGCTCCCTTGCAGACTCTTCTGATGGTTGGACTTGGCTAGAAGATTCTTCTGCAAAGCCAACCAACCTTGCCATCCGTGATTCCCAATCGTCATATTCTATTTCTAGTTGGCGATCGTCGGTGTCTAGAGTCAATAGACTTGGTGGAGGAGTTTCTGTCGGAATTGAATATTGAGTCATGGTAAAGCTTAGTTTGAATTTCCAGAACAATTTTTATCTTGGATTTCACAGACATTATAAATTTCTAATCTGGCTTCACCAAGGCGGTAAACTGCAAAGTGCGACGGAAGCGGCGCATTTGGTAGTGAAGTTGCTGGTTCATTTATTGCTCTAACTAAAATTTGTTTATTAAACGAAATTGATTTTCCCAATTTATCATAACTACTAAAAGTTATTTGATTGGCAAGCATATCCACTTTCCATTTGCCATTGCCTATTTTTGTCGGTTGAGATATTTTTTGAATTACTAATACATTTTCAGTTCCTCTATTAACATTTTCAAATTGGCTATCTGGATTTAAATTAGTTACTTGTGACTTCAGTTTTTGCTTAAAATCATCAGCTACCAGTTGGGAGCTAATTTCCCAGACTGTTGTTGGCGGTTGTTGCTGTGACCAGGTAAGCATTAAGCTCATAGTTTCACCAACAAAGCGCCGAATAGTTTCTGGTTGTCGCTCTAAATTTTCTTGGGGGTCTACTGTAATCACACGACCATCAACAAGTTGTACTAAACTTTGAGGTGTAAGTTGCCGACCTAACTGTTGTAACATAGACCCGTGAAATATTAGTAACAGTAAGGTAAATACATGTAAACCAAATGTTCCTACTGCCAACAGTGGTAAGGCGTTACTTTTTTTATTTTCTGATTTAAATATCTGCATTAATGATTTTTTTATAGTAATTGAACTATATTGTCAGGAGTTAGGAGTTAGGAGTTAAGAGTTAGGAGTTAGGAAAAGATTTGAGGAATGAATATACAGCATATTTAAATAAACGTTAAGTAAACCATCTAGGTCTGGTAGCTAGGCAGAAAGCCTATTCTAATTGTGAATTATACTGTACTAATCATACTAAACTTTTATCAATTCTGACTCCTGACTCCTGACTCCTGACTCCTGAATTCTGAATTCTTATCTAATAAAGTTATCGGTTCTTTGTTGATTTTTGCATTCTTTTAGTTGAGCTTCATTGAGATTGTTGTAGTTATCTAACAAACATAAGTCCCGAATTTCATAAATTTCTAGTTTATCAGTACGGACGCTATAAATTGCTTTTTGCAGGTCGGTGCTACTTTCGACTTGGGGATTAGCGAAATAATCTGCTGCACGTACAAGAAAATCTTTGTTAAAAGGAGTTATGACTCTTCTATCATCACCTCGATTTTTTTGAATTAAGTCGGCTACCATACCGACTCGCCACTTACCTGGTGCAATTTCTTTTGGCGGATAAATTCGCTTAATTACTAACTGTGATGTCATCCCTTGGTTGGGATTTTCACTAAAAACTTCTGGTGGTGTCATTTCGGCAATTGTGCTTAAGAAACCTTTACGGAAGTCTTCTGATAAAGCAAAACTAGCTATCCAGCTAGTAGTACTAATTTTTTGGCTACCGCCTTGGGGTGTTCTAATTAATATTCCCAGATCGTATTTTGGATTTGCGACTTCTTCAATCTTTTGTGGGGGTAAAGTTCCCGACCAGTTAAACATTGCGATCATCGTTTTGCTAATAAATTGACGAATTGTTTCTGGTTCTCTTTTTAAATCATCAATTTCAGCTACTGATTTGCCATCTATTAATTGCACAAAATTGGGAGGTTTTCTTAGACTGAGTTGGCGAATAGTTATGCCTTGAAATAAAAATAAGAGTAAGACAAATAGGTGCAAACTGAAAGTAGCGATCGCAAAAATTGTTAAAACGCTTGCTGTTTTTTTTCTTTTCTCTAATAAACGTACCATTTAATCACCTCCTGCTGCAAAAAACTTTGGTTGTTATATTATGATGGTAGGCAATAGATTTTTTTCACAAATGATTAAATATTCCTATATATTTTAATATTTACTATCATTATTATTTAATTATTCTGAATTCTGAATTCTGACTCCTGACTCCTGAATTCTGATTCCTGACTCCTGACTCCTGAATTATTTATATTCTCTCCTTTACCAAAGAAGCCGTATTGCTGATAGCACTGAAGACTGCGAACCCTCCAGCAGCAGCCACAACTAAGGATAAAATTGGTGCTAAAACTCCGAGAAAAATCATGAACCACATTAAGTCCGGGTCAACATTAGCATTTTGACCCGGACCGTTGACAATTACTGCCGCAGTCAATATAGCAATAATATTAAATGAAATCTTGGCGATTCCAATAGATAAAAACCCGGCGAGCCATGCAAAAATGGGTTTGCCAGCTACTGGTAGTAAAGACCCACCCACAGCAATTGGTCCTAAGACTGCTATCAGCAACATCGTCGCTTCTATTAAATTCTGGAAGGCATATTGTAAAGAAACTAAAAAGTTTTTCAGGCTCGTTTGTACTGTAGAACCTAACAAAGAATTAAAGGAAGTTTCCGATACAATGCCTGTGCCATATCTAATATTATCTACTTTAGTTTGTAGTCTAGATATCCAGTTTTTATTACCGTATGAATCTCGATAGTTCTGCCAGAGAATATTCACTTTTTCCGTAGCTTTGGCAAAACATTGAGTTTGCTGTTCGCCAGTAAGTGATTGACAAGGACGCAGCAAAGAACCTGCTACTTCTTCGGCGACACTCATATTCAGTGCTTGTTGGTAGACTTTATCTGCATCTGCTGTGACCAATACTTGCTGATTTGCGGTGTCTATAAAATTCCGCACTCCTAGTGTCAGATTAGAAAGTATACTTCCATTGCCGGAATTATTTAAGAGTACCACTACTACAAAAGGCCAAATTAATGCTGATATGGGACGGGTAATTTCGTAGGATAGTAAATCTCTGATGAATTGTACCATAAAAAACAACAGGGTTCCGACTGCAAAAAAAATACCCACATTTGTTAGTGTTCCATACAAGTTATTATTGGTGTTATTTTGTAATAAATCGAGCCATTGTTTGTCCCAACCTTCGGCAATACTTTGAGAAGTTGTGACACCATTTTCGAGAATATCATCAATGCCTACTTGGGCAAAAATTAATGGAATAGCAAGTTGCATTCTTTTGAGTTGATGGACTATTTTTTCGATTTCCTATGTTTTCATAGGGTGTGTTAGCGACAGCGTAACCCACGCTCAGACGATATTTTAAAAGTAGCGATGGATGTATCAAAAACTAACGGTGAAACACCACACCAAATTTTAAATCTTCTGACTCCTGAATTCTGAATTCTGAATTCTGAATTCTGAATTCTGAATTCTGAATTCTTCCTAATTATTAATTTTTCTGCCAAATAAATCCATCTGAGCAGTAGCTCGCAAAAGTCGCGCTGCTTCGGTGGATGTTTCGACTCTGCGAGCGCGATTTGCTTCTTCTGTCTGTTGAGAAATGTTTGCTAAATTTAAATTCGAGTATTGCAAAGACTGATTTGTTTGTATTGTCTGAGCAAATGTTTCACCGACAATTTTTGATTGTTCCTGTTGAATTTTCAACATTTGTGATTGATTGGCATTTAGCAATTGTGCTAATATTGCTGTAGCTGGATCGAGTTTACTGGCATCAAAAGCAGGAATGGGGATTTTATTCAACAACTCTTGCGTTCTTTCTTCAGCTGCTTGAGTAAATCCTGCAATATTTTCTAGACTTTTCTGTGTATCTATTAGCTTTACCTTTGACCGAACTTGTCCATTTTCACCGAGAACACCTGCCGCTGCTCCACGGGTAATTAAACGATTGAGTTCATTGCTAACTAAATTTCCCCGCACGGCTGCATTATTTTCAAAGCGATCCGATCTAGAGTAGAGAATTAAATCATCACGAACTTTTTGCCCCGCAGCAACAGGGTTAGGTATGTTCAATTCTCCCTTAGCAACATCAAGAGCAGTTCGACTTTGTAGTTCTATAGGCTTTAAGTTGTCGCTCAGATTATATTGAAAGTAGTTTTGCAAATCTGTGGAATATGATTGAAAATCAGTCCAAACTTTACCTAATTGTGATGTACTAGTAGTATATTGGGCTGCTACAGGTAAAATTGCTAGAGATACTAGAGTCAAAGTCAAAACGGTAGTTTTCTGCATACATTTGTACCTGAAAAAGGTAGACGAAATTATTGAGTGAGTTAGAAATTGAGTTGGCTGAAGTGTTATTTAGGGATTACCTAGTGGTCTATCGCATTAGTTCTGATGGCTGAACTCATTCTTTATTTTTCTTCCTTTGCGTCCTTTGCGGTTCGTTCTCTTATCCCTCAAATTTTATGAGACAGACTACTAGAAAGAAATTATTACTATCTTGTGGGGCGGGCGAGACGCCCACCCCACAATCAGCTTTGGGATATTTGTTGATTTGGTAGTCCCTGATTAAGTTTTGGAATTCCTGTTAACTGCTCACAGATATCCTCCCAGATTAACTACTACGTAATGTTGCTACTAACTGACGTGCAAATGCGGAAATTGCTTCATATTTGTCGCTGTGAATTTGCATCATTTGGCTACGTGCAGTTTGTTCATAGGGGTTGTTAGCAACTGCTGCTAATTGTTCGTAACCTGGGTAGTAACGACAGAATGTATAAACACCGTTATCATCTAGCAGCCATTGGCTATAAATGCCTTCTTTGCGTGGAAAAAAGCTTTCTGAGGCATTACGGGCAATAATTTTGCGGGGATATTTTAAGATGTCTGCAAAACTATCAACCGCAACTGGTTGAATACGTCCAATCAATCGGGTTGTTAAGTTTTGCAAGATTTTCGATGCAGCTTTAGATCTGGCGATGGTGTCAGGATCTTGTGCTGATAAAATAACTCTGATGCCGGCTTTGGCGCCGTTGGCACAAATTCTACCAACTAAGTCGGAAATTTGCTCGAATTCAAATAGAATCGGGGCTTCGTCGATGAAGAATATAGAAGCGGGACTACTTAATGCGCGTCTGAGGGCGGCTGAATAAGCACTCAAGGATAGTACGGCTGCATCTTCACTATCTGAAAGGTTTCTCAGAGCAAAAACCAAAAGTTGGGCATCGGTGGGAAAGCTGGATGGTGCAGAAATGGCTTGTCCAACGCGGCTAGAAAGCCAAAACCGCAAACGCAGCTGAATTTGACTAAGGGCGTCTTCTACTCTGCCACTTAATGAACTAAGCTGCAAATGTTCTGGAGAACAGAAAACTAAAAAATCCTTTAAGGTAGGGGTTTTCTGCCAAGCTGGAGAACCGAAGCCCCCCGCCATTGCTTTGCGATATCGCTCTTTGATACCTTCATCAGCAAAGAAGACTTCTAAGGCTAAGTTGAGGATCGATCGCACTGTTTGCGATAAAATTTGACTTTCGGTAGACGATCCTAGAACCATTGTCATTAAAGCTGATTCTAGAAAAGAGGTATAATCTACCATACGATCGCGTTGTTGTTCTATATCTAGCGATCGCAAATCTGGCTGTTCAAATAAGTTATTCGATTGTTTGGAAATATCAAAATAGGCTCCATTCCCTTCCATGAACTGTGTGTAGTCAGTAAAGGTAGATGTGCCATCAGGTTTAGGGAAATCTAGTGCCACCACCGGAATACCATGTGCTAAAGCTTGAGTTAAAATCCCCGATACCAACACCGATTTACCAGCACGAGTTGTGGCAAATAAAGCTAAATTTTTGTGTTGGTTAAACAAATCCAAATGTACCGGTGTTCCACCTTCTTCAGCAATCAATTCAAAGCCTTGTCTATCACCTCTTTTGGTTAAAACCAAAGGCATTAATCCGGGAACTTCACTTGTTAAATACAACTGACGACGATTGAAGGGTGTTGCTAACAAACCTTCCCAAACAATCGGCAGAGTTTGCAGCCAAATTTTCCAGGCGTACTCGGTTTCTCGAATTACCCTTGCTGGACGTTGAAAACAGTTTTCAATATATCTTGTGGCTTCATCTAATTTCTCGACAGTCGGCCGATGTACCAAAATGACAACACTCGTATAAATCGGAACAGCACCTTCATATAATTGTTCTTGTGCTGCTACAGATTTTTTTAACTTTAATTGAGCGTTGACATCAATAGTTTTACTTTTTTCTTGAGCTAAAATCGTCGTCATATTTGACTGCTTCAGCACTCGTTGGAGGGTAGTTTTTACCAATGCTGGATTTGCCGCAGTCAATTCACAAAAAATTTCTGTATCTACTACCGTTTCTCTGGCTAAGAGTTCCCATAAATACCGCAGTTGAGCAGATTTATTTGGCCAACCACCGGGTTTTTCCAGAAAAGACATTGTGCCAATATAACGATTGTTAACATTTACCCAACGGCGATCGGCACGAGGTACACTCGACTCCATTAGCAAAGTTGTACCGTGGATATTTTCTATCAACAATTTACTACTAGCTAAGTCGGAATTAACTTCTTCGTGCAGCCCATCTTCATCTAAAGTGATTAATTGGGGAATCTCTATTGGCTGGGTATCATTAAATCTTCTCCAGACATCCTCCCAGAGTTCATCTGCACTCAAAGCTTTGACATCCAATCCCATTTTGTTAGATAAAATTTGCTCCCAGCGAGAAAAACCCTGTTTGTAAGCATTGGTAATTACAGTTTCCAGTCGCTGGTTTTCGGCTTCTGAGAGTTCACCTTTAAATTTTAACCACCATGATTCAGCTCTCACGAGAAGTTTTTCTATCCAATCATCTGCATTTTTGGAATTTCCTTCCACAGTGTAAGTCACATAAATCCGCAAAAATTTTGGCTTACGAATACCAGAACTAGTAAGCTCTTTGATTCTAGCTCTCTCCGCCATCAATAAATATTTAATATCTCGTGATGTCGCATTTCTAATTAATGATGCTAATTCTTTTTGGCGCTCTTTATCAGAACTAAAAGATCCCAAATGCAGTGTCATTCTTTCACCGCTAGGAATATCTTTTAATCCAGCTTCAATATTATTAAAAAGTGTATCAATTTGTTCTGGTCTTAAAGTGGTATGAATTCCCTTACAGTCAAAACCAAAAACAAAGCAGAGCCGATCCTTTTGTATGCCTTTTGTCAACAAATAAGCACCAATATCACGTCCATTCATGGAGACGCGCAGCATTGTTGCCAAGTGTAAGGCATCTTCAAATGGTGTTAATCTAGTTTCACTTCCGGCGCCGCTGACGCTTTGTTTTCCGATTTTTTGCTTCATGGTTAACTTCCAGTAAGCTTTGATAACGAGCAAAGCCTCTTGTCCAAGCGGGAACGCCAATAAATTTACTTAAAAAGCTCCAACTTCTGCCACCAGTTAGTATCCACCAAGTTCCGATTCCCCAACCAGTCATTAGTAGTGTCCACAGCCATTTTTGAAATTCCTCTTGGAAAAGACCACCAAAAATCCCATTGATAATAAAGTAGGATGCTAAGGCGATTACTGTCCAAGGAAGAATTTGGTCGGCAGGAATTGGTCCTAATGAAGGTTGGCTTCCTAGAACTTGGTTAACTGGACGAAATTCTTGTTCCCGCTCTTCAGACATTTCTCAGGTTTTAAATTATTTACTGCTATCGCCAATTACAAAGCGTGTGAGTACATCAGCAATAGTAACAGCTACAACGACTAATAGGGGAGTTCTGGCGATACTTTGCCAATCTTCATCTTTCCGGACTGCGTTGATGACACCAACCAAAGAAATTGCAATATACAGCAAGAAAAGTGCCCGCAATATATTAAATATCAAACTTACTGCGGTGTCGCTACCACCACTGTTTGCTGTTGAACCATCAGTTGATGATAAAGTCTTTTTGAAAAACTTTTCCGCTTCGCCAAAAAACTGCGCTTGTGCAGGAGCCGCAAAGTAATCTAACCAAAATAAACTCAGGACGATCGCTGTTGCTAGGATTTGTAATATTATCAGCGATCGCCTTGGCAAATTCACCTGCTGCCCGATTTTGTGTGTGATGACTGCAATTAAACTACCAACAAGTAAACAAAATAACAGGATAGGACTTTTTAGGCTGATAACGCTTAAAAATACAGCACAAGCAATCAAAAAAGGTACAGATTCAACCAAAATAACCAGACTGGATTTCAATGCCAGTTTTAACTTATGAGATCCTATGGCTGCACTACCAGTTAAAGCTTTGAAAAAGTTTCTCTGGTGAGAACTTTGTCTAAACATTTGCTAATTTTCCTATGGTGTACTATGGGCGTTGGTGGTTTCAAATTTTACAGACAAGACAATTTTACATGATTTAACATTTATTTTTCCTCAAATTATAAAGCTCAGCAAAGTTATACATCATAATACGATTTTTTATTAATTTAAGTTAACAGAATATTAATATTTATTTAATCAATGTGTCTATACCTTGAGAAACTAGGTTTTTAGCTCTTAACCATAACTGCTACAGTCTTCCTAAAGTTTTTCTTTGCCAGGGATTTTGTTTTAACTATCAGTTTGAGGAATCCAGTGGTAATACCAGACAATCCTTAGTAGGATAGCGCTATTTAATTCCTCTAGCCAGAGTAAAGTCTCAATCCCTTGTCCAGAGATGTTTTGCTCGCTGGGCTTGAGCAGTTAACTTGCTGCCTCGCCTCAATTGTTACAACTTTGGGAAACAAATGAAGCCAACGGCTGCTGTATCCCATTTGCCATAGCTTTTGGGAATACTTTTAGAGATTATACTAGCATTACCATTCACATCCGTGTTAATCAGTCTACGGCCACTACCACTAAGTAGGCTACATTTTATGCTTTTAAGGGACTGACAAAAAATAAAATATCCAAAATTAATTACTTGTATATTTGTGACGGTGCAAGGTCTTGCGCCCCCATGATGTTTAATTGGAAATCCCTTAGCTAAATATTTAGAATGTTTAGAAATTCATTGATTGTCGATAAAAGATACTAAAACTTACGCATTGACAAAAAAGACCAAATACAAAATGTATGTTTTATAAATGCTAAAACAACCCAATTTTCGGAATATACATAATGATTCATTTGTCAATAAAATAAATTATATTCTAAATTCATTGCAACGGTGAAAGTAAAATTTAATAAGCAAAATCATATATATACAGGCTATGGGCGAAAAATTCATATTTTACTCTGGTGAAATTAATAAATAGCAGTCACAAGCTAATTTTTAAAAGTTGCTATCAATGGCAGCAAAAGAATTAATTATTTTAATCTTTCCATAATGTAATCATGGTTGGGATTTTACCTTAACACTCTACTGTTTAAGTTCGTTGGGATATTCTGACAGCTATTACTCATAGCAGTCTTAGAAAAATCGTGAATCCCTTATTTTCTTTGATTTGCGCCTTCGCTATAGCCGATGGCAGGTTGCTGCGCGTCTATGTCAAAGAAAGTAATTTCATATTATTTGCTCTAATTTATTCATCAGTTTGTGCAAAATTGTGATTGATAAATAAGTTTTTTCATACCAAATTTTTGGGTTTGACAGAAGCTTATTTTTAATCACTAGTTTGACAATTGATTTCGCTTTTTTCCAGGTCTAAATTCCCAAGTTAATTTCAAGGAGCTTGACATGGCTTTTGATCGCGATCGCCAATCGAATAATTTGACAAGTTCAATTTCTGTACTTGCCATCACAATTAGCTTAGTAGCAGCTCAATCTGCTACTCAAAAATCTCTAGCTCAGTTCGCCACCAGTCCTGCTCCAACTGGAGTAACCCCCATAAATGGTGCTGGTGCAAGTACTGTAAATACTTTGTTTGTAGGTACAGGGCTTAACTCAGCAGGACAGCCGAATCCATGTCCTTTTGGTCCCAAAGGCTCATGGTTTAACGTTTTCGGTGTTGGAAATACTGGTACAACAAATCCTTCGCCCCTTAATGCTGATGTCACATCTGTAGGCGCTGACACTTGCCCAGTTGGAACTTATGGCCCGGTAGTTAATAACGACACATTCAGATATGCTTCGGTTGGTAGTGGCGCAGGCGTAGCAGCTTTTTTCACTCCACCAGGTACACCTACTGTAGTTGTTGTTCCATCACGACCAACACCTGACAATAATGTTAACATCGTGAGCGCAATATCTTTTGCAGCTACTGACGATCCTTTAGTAGGAACACAAATAGAACAAGTAGCTGCTGGTACTGCCGCTCAGCGTACTGGAAGTGGAAAAGCCATTCAAGTACCTGTGGTAGGTGTCGGAATTACCTTATCCTACAATCGTACTGGTCTGACCATACCAGCGGCTGGACTGAAGTTGTCACGAAATACTTACTGTGGTATTTTGAAAGGCACTATCACAAATTGGAACGATACCAGAATCAAAACTGATAACGACGGCACAACCATTGCAACTAATTTACCCATCAAAGTTGTACGTCGTAGTGACAATAGTGGTAGCACTTTTGTTTTAAGCACTCATCTCAACACTATATGTAAGACTGCTGCAACTCCAAATCTTCAAGCAGCTAATGTATGGGATAAAGGAGTCGGTAGTATCAGCACTTCAGGCACCGTACCCCCAACACCACCAGCCAACACAGTTGTTTGGCCAGGCGCCTTCCTATTTGCCTCAGGAGGTGGAGGTGTAGCCACTGCGATCGCAGCCAATAATGGTGCAATTGGTTATGTAGATAGTGCTACACGCTTGGCTAGAAGTTTACCTGCTGCGCTCTTACAGAACAAAGCAAATCTGACCAACTCCGCTGTTGCATACGTTGGTCCCACAACAACTGGAATTCAAAGCGCTTTGAGTGGTGGAGTCGTCGTCAAATATGGTAGCGCTCCCGTTAACAGACTGCTTAGAATTGATAATTTGGCCGATCCAACTGCTGTAACTGCCTATCCCCTTTCCACAGCAACTTACGCGCTGTTTTATGACGCATACCAAAACAATACTACAGGCAATTTGATCGCAACTCATCTTAGAACCTTCATCAACTGGGCTTTAGCAGATGCTACACAACCAGTTCCTCCCGCCACCAATTCCTCTAACCCCACTCCAGATCAGATAGCTATAAATCGGGGATATGCTCCTCTTCCCAATAGCATCAAAACCGTGGCTAGAAATGTTGTGAATACTTGCGTAAATACTGTTGCGAATACTTCTCCTTGCATTTAAATCGACCTAGAAATCTGTTGGAGAATTCAGTTGTTAATTTAGTTGGCACATCTTAACGACTATTAGCGGTGTTGCTGAATTTAAGTATGAAATTTCAAACTTTAACGGTTGAAACCTTTGTTTTTGTCCCTTTGTACGAAACCAAATTCATACTCTTAATCAGCAATGCCCTATTTAAGGTAATTTACTTAACTTTAAGTAATAAATACAAATTAATCTGTAATAAATACAACTATATTTTAAGTATGTTTAGCTACTTTAAAGTCAAATTTAATATAACCCTACTGTTAATAGTGACCAAATATCAATCGGTCAGAACAGTTGAAAAAAGTTCAACGGTCAACTATGTTATCATTAGATATGTTGAGAAATATTTTCGGTCATCTTAGTGACTATATGGAGGCCTCTCCGAATCTAAATCTCTACACACTTTGATTCTGGAGGTATTTTATGTCAGTAGTTGACCTGAAAAATTTACTTTCGACTATTCCGAAAATTAAAATTTTTAGCGAAGTAAATTTACTAAAATACCTCTGAGAAAATGACATATATTACTGTCACAAATTTACATAACGGACAGTAAACTATGTCAAAAACCGAGATAGCATACGGTTACTACTTGAACTTATCTCAAAAGTGAGTTTTTTTTATGCCTACAAGTCCTTTGCGTGAAGAACCTCGTAATCAGCGAGCGCCTGTAATTCGTACAAGTAATGAATTTATTCTTTTGGAATGGCTAAAGTCAACTGGTCGTCTCATAGAACGCGAACATCAAGAATCTGACTATCTCGGTGAAGTAGAAGAAATATCAGAAATGATAGATCTTGATGATATTCCTTACGATCATGATGATGACGATGTAGATCTGGATTTAGAAGGTTAGTACCACTTTGGGTAATTTGTAATTCTTAGAGCAGAATTCAGGAGTCAGAATTCTGAATTCTGAATTCTGAATTCTTCTTCAAAATCCAAAATATGAAATGGTATAGTCTACTTCAGTAATAGATAAAATAATTGTCCATTACCAACTGTGACGCCAGCGCGATCGCCAGCTATTTTACCAGTACCTAAAAAATAATCTACTCTACCTGCACCTTTAATTGCGCCTCCGGTATCTTGGTCGAGAACATAGCGGCTAATAATTCGTTCTTCCATGTTTCCGGTAGAATTAACAAAGGGAATGGAAGCACGAATCAACGCCAAAGCACCAGGAGGCATGAGAGATTTATCTGTAGCGATAGAACGCTCTGCTGTTAGTGGTACATTAATAGAACCTTGGGCTGGTTCACCGTGGTTTTCTTGAAAAAAAACAAAGCTGCGATCGCGCGGAATATAAATATTTAATTCTTGGGGATATTTTTGGAAATAATCGAGAATAATTGGCATGGTCATACCTTGTAGCGGTAATTTGCCATCATTCGCTAATTCTCGCCCAATGCTTTTGTAAGTATAAGCAGTATTACCTGCATAACCTATGGTTGTTTGAGTTCCATCAGTTAGTTGAAGTTTGGCTGAACCTTGAATTTGAACCATATATGGTTCAAGGCGATCGCGGAACCAAAACAATTCTAAGCCTCGCAATTTACCTTTTGCGCCTTGTAAACCATCTGCTCCTTCTAATTGTAGGCGTGTAGGATGAGGTTTAGACCAGGAGTTGAAATCAGGAGGTAATCGATAAACCGGATAGCGATATTCTGCTGTGGGGACGCGACTGGCGGCGTAAAGCGGTTCATAGTAGGCGGTGAATAAAACGGCACCTTTGCGATCTTTCCCGACTGATTGGTAATAAACAAATTCTCGTTCTATGGCTGTATGTAACTCTGTTGGAGAATTAGTTTTTAATAAAATTTCGCGGAATCTTTGCAAACTTTTGAATACGCGATCGCGGTTAATTCCAGCCACGGGATACTTTTGGTAAGCAGCCGCAGCATTAGAAGTTTGGAGGTATTGTAAACTGCGATCGATAGCTGTTAATAATCCCTTTTTATCTGGTATTTTTCCATAAATAACCTCATCCAAACAAGAAGCATCACCCTGACAACAAGTAACTGGTTTCCTTTGGATCAATACTGGTTTTGGTTTTTCATCTGTCAACGACACTGGTATATCCCACTTCTTCACCCGACATTCTGGCGAACTGAGTTTTGGATTCGCCAAAGATTGTATCCTCAACAAAGAAATTGACAGAACTACAATTACACTAATCGCCAGAAAATTATTAAATTTTACTAACTCAGCAAATATCTTTTTCATCAAATTTAGACTACAAAAATTTTCCCATTCCCCACTCCCTGTCTTCACCCAGAAATTTTCGGTTAGTTGCTAATCCTGTTATTCATTCATATTCCGATAAGTAGCCACTGCTGAAGGCGATATGCGGTTCAAATATCGGAATATCCAATATTTGAAAATGGTATCTAAAATCACTGGAAATGTGGCAATAAATAAGAATATAAAATCTCGATTTGCTGGTAATCCCCAATGGCGCGATACACCTTCTAAAAGTACTTCCCAGCCGTGAGGAGAGTGGAAACCGACAAATATATCGGTAAACAAAATGATAATAAATGCCTTAGCACTGTCACTCAGCCCATAAACAATATGATCGAAGAAATCTTTCACCACAGCAATAGAAGATTTGCTCGCGATCATCAGCCAGATAAAAGCAATCACAGAGAAAACATCTGCAAAAACATTTTTAATGGAATTAGAGCTTTCCTGGCGAAATTCTTCAGCAATCTCTGTCGCCTTATCTTTTAGTTCTATTTCCATATTCTCAGGCGACAATGGAGGTGCATTACCGATCATATTTTCAAACTTGATTCTTTCTTCAAATCTTTGTAGTTCTCCCAGCGCTTCTTCTTCCATCTCCGAATTCAAGAATACCTGCACTTGCTCAGCAGTTCTAAATCGGTCAACAACTGGACCTACTACAAAAGCTTTTGCTATTTGATGCGTCAAAAGTGGTACTATAACTAAGAGTAAAATAAATCTGATAGATATTATTGTTCTTCTTTGAGCCTGACGAAAACTCTGAATTACTTCTTCTTCAGAATTAGGGTCTAATTCAACTTGCAAACGACTGATAGTACTTAAAATAGAACGGGGTAAAACGCCCATTGTATCGGTTTTACCCTTTGATTTTTTATCGGATCTTTTCTCCACATCTTTAGTTGATATCTTAGGCGGTAATACTGGAGTAATTGCTGAATCAATTGGTGCAGTTGGAGGTTTCACCACTACAGCTTTAGAAGTCACTTGTTCGGGAACTGTTGTGTATTTAGATATAACTCCATCGATAAAATTGAGCCTTTCTAAAACGAAAGAAGCACTGAGGTATTCTATACCTGCTTTATCAGCAGCTTTTTGATTTTCTTCATCCAGAAACCAACGGCTAGCTCTAAATTCTGTAAGCCGCATCCTAGCAGTTTTTAATAGCTTGTTTAAGTCTGACTCAAAATAATCCATGACAGTGTTACTGTACATGGCTGAGTCAATGTCTATTTTATTACCATTAAAATGCTTATCTTCTATTTCCTTTATCTTTAATGCTGCATCGTAAGCTTCATTTAAAGAACGTTCAGGAGTTTGTAAGTACCGTCGATAAGCAGCAAGGAGGAAAGAATAGATTTTTTGGCTAAAAACAAAGTTTTTCATTGCAGACAATCATCCAGCATTATTTGGTGATTCTTAACCTTAAGTTAACGCACGAGGTATACTAGCAAATCTACAAGGAGAAAGTTTGTGGTTTCTCATTCGATTTGGATTGTTGGCACCAGCCGCAGTGGTAAGACAACTCGCTTAGCAGAGCAATTTTGTAGTTGGGTAGAACCTAAGAGTACGTATATTGATTCATTTTATACGAAAAAACAAGACCGTAAAAAAGGTGATAATGTCCCCAAATTTTTATATCTTAAGCCAACAGAACCAGGAGTTTTAGTTTTAGCTGCGAATGATGATAATCGTCGAGAATTTGGTGATAAAATTGTTACATCTACCTTAGGAAAATATCCGGTTCGTGCCAAGACACCGCTAGGTTTTTTTCAGGATGAGGTTATTTTATTTTGGCCATTGCTAATTAATTCGTTGAACCTGAAGGCGCAGTTTCCGGTACGATTGCGGCCGGAAACCGAACAAGAGTTAGCAACGAAGCTGTGGCGTTCCCAATTAGACGAAGAAATTTTACGTCTTGCGGGTGTGAATGAGTCTCGTTTAGTGCGTCGCATCTTAGACTTATTCCAATTAGCAGCTTATAGTGGTACGCCTTGTGAAGATATTGCCCAGATTTTGGCTAGGGGTTTGGGAGAAAATAGCACCAATTTAGAGCCGGAATTTTTGGCATCTTTGCTGTTAGATTGGCGTAACTGGTGTTTAGAGAGGGGATTACTAACTTATGGGATTATTACTGAACTTTATAGCCAGCATTTGTTAAGCGATCGCAATTACCAACAGCACTTAACAAAACGCTATCAAGCAGTACTCGCCGATGATGTGGATGATTATCCTGGCGTAGCCCGTTTGTTGTTTGAGTTGCTCCTAGACCAAGGCGCGGTAGGAGCATTTAGCTATAATCCCGATGGTGCAGTGCGATTGGGATTAGGAGCAGACCCAAGCTACCTAGAAGGCTTAGCAGACCGTTGTCGAGTAGAAACCTTAACTGAGCCACCTCCAGAGTCACTAGGACAACAGCTAGCGACACAAATGGTGGAATTAGTCACAGAATCCATAATGCCATTGAGTTTACCAGAAATTGTACACTCAATTCAAACCACCTCCCGCGCCCAATTATTGCGGCAAACAGCACAAGTGATTGCCAATGCCATCCAATCACAGCAAGTGGAACCAGAAGAAATAGCGATTATAGCACCAGGTTTAGATGCGATCGCTCGTTATACCCTAGTAGAAATCCTCGTCAAGCAAAACATCCCAGTAGAATCCCTTAATGACCAACGCCCCCTAATTAGTTCGCCAGTAATTCGGGCATTGCTCACCATGTTGGCACTAGTTTATCCCGGCTTAGGACGCCTAGTAGATCGGGATGCCGTGGCAGAAATGCTGGTTGTGTTGAGCAGAAAACAACAACTACCAGAAAGCACAGACGCAATGAATCTAGACGCGATGAATCGCGTCTCTACAAATATCGATCCGGTACGCGCTGGTTTAATAGCAGATTACTGCTTTGTGCCTCATCCCGATCGCCCCAACTTGCTACCAGTTTCAACGTTCGATCGCTGGGATAGAATTGGCTATGCAGCTACCACAGCTTATAACGAAATATTACAGTGGTTAGAACAACAGCGATCGCAACAAGAACTGCGGTTAATTCCCAGTCCCATTTCTCTCTTAGACAGAGCAATTGTGCGTTTTTTATGGAATGGTAGCAATCTCCCCTACGAACAACTAGCAGCATTACGGGAATTACTAGAAACCGCCCAACACTACTGGGAAATTGATACCAGACTCCGACAAACCAATTCAAAATTATCCCCCTCATCCCCCTCATCTCCCTCATCCCCCTCAGCCACTACTATCACCGAATTCATTCAGCTACTGCGACGTGGTACTATTACCGCCAACCCTTACCCGGTGCGTCCCATTGGTGGAGCGAGAAAAGCTGTAACTTTAGCAACTATATTTCAATATCGAGCTAGTAGGCGATCGCACCGCTGGCATTTTTGGCTCGATGCTGGTTCACCTCTCTGGGCTAAAGGTGGTGCAGCGACATTGTTCGGTGCGCCGTTTTTTCTGCGAGACAGGTTAGGCGAACCTTGGACAGCAGAAGATGAAAAATTAGCGGAACAACAACGACTACGCAGAATTTTGGTAGATTTGCTGTCTCGTGTATCCAAAAGAGTTTATTTGTGTCACAGCGATTTAGCCGTCAGTGGACAAGAGCAACTAGGACCGCTGTTACCTTTAGTAAATGCCTGTGTCACAGTTATTTCTGAAACTACTGTTAATTGAATTATAGCGATTCCCAGTTTCGTGAGGTACAGATAATATTTTGAAACGCAAAGGGACGCAAAGTAAAGCGCAGAGGTACGCAGAGATTTGTACCTCAGCGGACTAGGAAAGGGTATAATTCCAATTGGAAATAAAGAATGCGAAAAATAGACCATTTGTAGAGACGCGATGAATCGCGTCTTCACTATCGATGAATCGCCATCTCTAGGAAATATTATTTAAGAACGGATTTAAACAAGAAAAATATGTTTCTATACTGATTAGTAATTACCAATTTTTTAAAATTTATTTTGGCATTTAATATTTGCAAATTATGTGACTGTGGTTGAGTTGGAATAGGAGAGCGAAGAGGCAGTTTATTACGCCATAGAATCAAAGGAATACAGAAAAGTCCTAAAAGAATTACTATTCCAGTCATGAACCAAACAATTAATCTATTTGGTTTATAGTTTCCTTGCTCAATTTGCCAAAAAACTTGGTTGTATCGCCACGCAGCTAACACAATTGTGAAAATTCCAGAAATTATCAGAGCCAAACCCAAATTTTCGGAATTAGTTAATGTATTTACCTGAGTTTCTTGTTGAGTAATAGCAACATTAAGCTGGCGCAAAAATATACTAAATCGGGCAATAGCGATTCCAAAACTAATTAATGCAATAGAAGTGCGTAACCAAGCTAAAAAAGTTCGTTCGTTCGCTTGATGCTCCCTTTGACGGTCAATTTTCGGTATTTTATCCATAATTCAATTTTGGATTTTAGATTTTAGATTTTAGATTTTGGATTTCTTTGTGTTAAAAGGATTGGGTATTGGGTACTAGGAAAACTCTCTCTAATGCCCAGTAGTTAGTTCATTACTACACCTTTGGTGAGGATTCTACGAAAACGCCAAGCGATCGCCAAAATCTTTACAGGGTTAAAATGTTAAATAAGGTAAAGATGTATATTCAGAGTCAAAATCAATGGGACTATTCGGATTCGGCAAAAAGCAAAATATGCCCACGCCTGAGGAAGCTTTGTCAGGAAGGGCGCAATCTATGTCAGTACCCGCTGCTCATTATGTCAACAAAAATCCCCTAAAACCTCCTTATCCTGATGGATTAGAGAAAGCAATTTTTGGTTTGGGTTGTTTTTGGGGTGCAGAACGCAAATTTTGGCAACTTAAAGGAGTTTACACCACCGCAGTGGGTTACGCTGCTGGTTTAACACCCAACCCCACCTATGAAGAGGTATGTAGTGGCAGAACCGGACACAACGAAGTAGTGTTGGTTGTGTTCGATCCGAAAGTGATTAGTTATTCCGAACTGCTGAAAGTCTTCTGGGAAAGCCACAATCCCACCCAAGGTATGCGCCAAGGTAACGATGTTGGCACTCAATACCGTTCGGGAATTTATGTATACTCTGAAAATCAAAAGCAGCTAGCAGAAGCATCCCTCGAAGCTTATCAGCAAGCCCTTAACGGCGCAGGCTATGGCAAGATTACTACAGAAATCTTGGATGCCCCTGAGTTCTACTATGCTGAAGCCTACCACCAGCAATACCTAGCGAAAAATCCCAACGGCTATTGCGGTTTGGGAGGAACAAACGTCTCTTGTCCCGTGGGTGTAGTTGAATCGCAACTTAGTAGTTAGAAGAAGATGGGGAGATGAGGGAGATGAGGGGGATGAGGGAGAATAACTCTTAACTCTTAACTCTTCACTCCTAACTCCCCACTCCCCAATCCCCACTCCCCACTAAAACGCAGATTTGAGCAAAGCGATCGCCCTCACCCACAACATAATACTAATGGGCGCACCAATTAAAATACCAGCGATCGCCCAGCCTCTTTGATGGGCTTTGAATTGCTCAATGCTGCGCCATTGTCTACTTTTCCAAGCCCATTCATTGCCTTTGCTACCAAGAGCGATCGCCATTACCCACCAAACATTAGGTACAAAACAGAATAACCCATACCACACTTGATTAGTCCACATCCACAGCCAAGGCATGAGGAATGCGCCCCAATTCCAACCGAGAATTTCCTCTGGGACTGTTTCATCATGATTATTGATACCACATCCAGAATTGTTGATAATTTCTTGTGGTGGTAAAAGCTGATATTTGTTAGCAGATTTGACAACTAGACCAGATTTGAGAGCTTTCAGCGCTTGACGGGAACTAGTAAATCGTTGTTCTGGTGCAGGTTCTATCAATTTTTCTAGCCAACTGATAAAACTGCGACTGACGTTAACTCGATCTGCAAATTGCAATCGCAAATCCTGCTGGGGTAAATCAGATGGGGAGATACCAGTTAGCAAATGAATTAAAGTCGCCCCCAATGCATAAAGATCAGATGCAGCTACCGCACGTCCACCAAATTGTTCCATTGGGGCATAACCATAAGTACCGACAACGGTGAAAGTAACGCCTTCTTTTGCCGCTTTGTCCTGAACTGCGCCAAAATCAACTAAATAAATTCGATTATCTTCGCCCCAGATTAAATTACTTGGTTTAATATCTCTATGCAAGACTCCTGGATTCAACTCATGTAAATACGTAAGAATATTTAATATTTCAACGGCAATTTTTTTAGCTCGTTTTTCACTAAACCTTTTGCCACTAGCAAGTTTATCCTTGAGTGACTCACCAGGGATATATTCTTGGATTAAGCCAAACCAGAGGGTGCGATCGTCTATACAAAAATAATCAATATATTGAGGTATGCGGGGATGATTTAGCTGTTTGAGAATTTGTGCTTCCCTCTCAAAAAGTTTCAAATCATCCCACTGGACAGTACCACCAAAAGCCAAAAGTTTGACCACGACAGTGGAATTCTGCCCTTCATCGGCTTTTAAATCTTTTGCTAGCCAAGTTTGACGAATTCCATTGTTGCCGAGTTGCCTCTGAATCTGATAACGGTCTTGTAATATCTGTTCTGCTTGCAGCATCTGACACCTGCTGACAATTTACGCGAATCTCATTCCCTTACTATTCAAGGATAGTCATTATTTGGAGAAACTGTGGGAGCTAGCTAATTTATAGCGCTTCCCACATGGTTAAGATAAAGAAACAAATAATTAACCACATATCAACACAGATATTTGTAGGGGCGCACAGCTGTGCGCCCCTGCCCATGTACCTCATTCAAAGGAGTGAGATTTGAGAAGTCATTTTACAGAATAATTTTTGCGATAGTAAGCTTGATATTCAGCAGACAACAGAGGTTCCCACCAATCACGATGAGTGAGATACCACTCAACAGTTAAACGTAAACCCTCAGCAATTGTTACCGAAGGCGTCCAACCAAGCTCAGTTTTAATCTTATTCGCATTAATTGCATATCTCCGATCGTGCCCAAGTCTATCCTTGACAAAAGTAATTAACTGCTTTGCTGGACGCACTGGTAAATCGGGTGCTAATTCATCCATCATTTGACATAAAAGTTCCACGAGATTAATATTTTCTACCTCATTATTGCCACCAATATTGTATGTTTCCCCTGGCTTTCCCCGATTAATTACTACATCTAGAGCTAGACAATGATCGCCGACATAAAGCCAATCTCGGACGTTTTTACCATCACCATAAACAGGTAATGATTTACCTATCAAAGTGTTGATACACATTAGAGGAATCAGCTTTTCGGGAAACTGATAGGAACCATAATTATTGGAACAATTTGTAATAATTGTTGGGAGTTTATATGTATGATAATAAGCACGCACTAAATGATCGCTACCAGCTTTAGAAGCTGAATAGGGACTATTGGGAGCATAAGGTGTAGTTTCAGAAAAAGCAGCATCATCTGGGCTTAAACTACCGTAGACTTCATCAGTCGAAACGTGTAAAAAGCGATAATCAGATGGCTGTGCTTTCGTCTCCCAATATTGGCGAAAAGCTTCGAGGAGAGTGAAAGTTCCTACCACATTAGTTTGTACAAAAGCACCAGGACCGAGAATCGAGCGATCGACATGAGATTCAGCGGCAAAATGGGCGATGGTATCTATATTTTCCGTTGATAATAGGTTGTCTATGAGGGGGCGATCGCAAATATCCCCCTGCACAAACCGAAAATTCTCTTTTCCCTCAACTACCGCCAAATTCAGACGATTCCCCGCATAAGTGAGAGCATCCAACACCACCACCCGGTCATCTGGATAAGCCTGACACCAATGATGCACAAAATTTGCCCCAATAAACCCCGCACCCCCCGTCACCAATAATTGCCGACTCATCCAATTTCCTCTCTTCTCTCTGCGATCTGTGCGCCTCTGCGGTTAGTTTATTTAAACTTCAAATATTTTGTTCTCAGCTTACCATATATCCTCTGCACAAATAACTTAGCCATACGTATTTTCGTCAAACTCTTAATATTAGATGGCTGCTGGATTTTGTGGTCAAAAAATTCATTTAATTCATCCAAAATAACTTTTAACCGCTTAATAATATTTGCAGTTCGATACTCAGCAAAGAAATCTTCATCCAAACTCACCCCTACTGGAAACTCAAGCACCTTGAGAATACGTTGCACATCATATTCTTGTGAATATCCAGCAATTTTATAGCAATTAAACCCAGGATCTAAGTAATCCGACAATCCGCCATTGACACTAGAAAATACTTGACAACCACACGCTAGGGCTTCCATTGGTTGCAGACCAAATCCTTCACTAACACCCTGTTGTGCCCAGTACTCAGCCGAATCATAGAGGTAAACCTTAGCCCGGTTAAATAGTCCAGGCAAATCCTCTACATAAGAATCAACAACGAATACTTGACAACGTTTTTGTAATGCTGGAATCAACTCTTTGATTAAATATTCCGAAGATTTCCGAGCCTGAACTAAAACATCAATATCTCGTTCCAGACTTAAATTTTGAAACTCATCAGAAATTTGATTTGGCAAATAATAAATCAAAGAATTCGGTGATTTTTCTCCCCAATATCCCATTGTATAGCGACTAACAGTAACAATTGGAATACTTGCTGACAGGCTAAACGGATAACCTGCGCTATGTGCATGGTAAACAACATTGTATTGCTTCAGCTTAGGGACAAGTTCAGCGACATCAAATCCCCAGTTAATCACAAAAATGACATCATTGAGATTTTTTTCTTGGAGCAAATCATCAATGAATTGCTTACCTTTTTCCCGCTGACGATAAGTTACAACATCAGCATTACAAATCTGCTGAACCAGATTAACTGTTTTTAACTCGGCCCAAAGACCACCGCAAGCAAATTTGCCATCTGTACCAGGAAGTAAGAAGTAAAGTTTTCTCATATTTTTTTTAGGGGAGTGGGGAGTGGGGGTAGATGAGAGGGATGTGGAGGCAGGGAGCAGGGAGCAGGGAGCAGGGAGCAGGGGGGAAAGAAGTAATTTTTCATTCTCCCCCTTGCCCCCAGCAAGAACTGCCCCTCTGCCTCTTGTGCCCATGCCCCATTCACCACTTCCCACTCCCTTCATTCTTGCCAGTTTACCCTGACAAAATGCGCTTCACGTCCCCAAAGGTCACGTGTACGGATAATGTTTTCAATTGCTAGGTTAAAAGGAATGGCAGTTGTTAAGTAACGCTGTGCCATAGAACCTAAATCAGGCGCAAGTTCAGCGGCTGTCGTTGCGGCTAACCCCAAACCTATAAGTTGCTCGATTGGTCGGAATGGTAGCAACATATGTACACCTACGGCTAGTCCAGCGGTTAAGAGCATTGCTACTGATAAATTTGTGCCGCAGCGGGGATGTACAGCCAAATCCCATTCTCCACTGGTGAGGCGATGTCGGGCAAGGGTGACTGCACGCCGCAAATCACTGATATTCACTTCACCGTAGAGGTAGAATCCCTGCTCCGTAGATAAACCGCCTAATAGTTCGTTATCTGGTTGAACTTTATTGGGTTCTCCTGTGGCGTGGTATGCACTATTTGATTCGCTCAGAACCCAAACAGTGGCATGTTCTAGGGCATGAACTTGCCGCAGCATCAAAATTTCTTTCAACCCTGGAATGAACGATAGCTGCCTAAGTAAGTCAGCATCCTGTGTGGAATATGGAAAGTCTGAGGGTTGAGATTCTGAAGTTGGAACTTTCCCCGATAGAGGTGTCGTCCAATCAAAGTTAAAAAATTCCAAGGGAGACGAATCACCTTGAAAAGAAGCAGAAGTATTCATTGGAACACTGCTCTCCAAGCCGATGGAGCAACATAGATTTCTTTCAAATGTAGCGCTTGCACCATTAAATTGTTGCTAATTTTTGTTATTGGGGAGTGGGAAAGTATTCGTAAATATTTATTTCCTATTCCCTATTCCCCATTCCCCATTCCCTATTCCCCAGTCCCTAATGTCAAGGAATTCCGATGTTTATAGTTTCCGAGTTCGGGGGTTCAGCTGGCTACATTAACATAAACTCCTGCTGAGTCCGGAACTCGGAACTTTTGGTAGAGTGTTCACACTGAAAACTTATGTGTGAGGAGAGGAATAATCAGTAAAGCTCAATATTGGCTTATCAGCATACTACACCAGATCAATCGTGCTACTACAAGTCAATGTTTATTCGACCTGGTTGGGTAGAGTGCAGCAATTGACATCATTCAAACAGACTTTGCCCCACTGTAAAGCCCAGCGGACAAGGGCTACTCGATTTTCTGTCTCGGTTTTGGTGAGAATGTTACTGATATGGTTATCAACTGTACGCTTGCTAATTTCCAGTTTAACTGCAATCTCTTGGTTAGTTAAGCCAGCGGCCACTAAGTCGATAATTTGCAGCTCTCTGTCTGACAGACTAACAGGTGTCTCAGACTTGCCACCAGCCATGACTATCTCTATCCTCCCTTGGTATATGTACTCAATCGCTCTTTCTAATTCTAGAAGATTCTTTTGTTGGTAGGGGTTTCAAGTGTTAGCAGGAATACGATTGTCAATATTTTCTTTCGATTTCAAGTTGCCAGAAATTTCACCAACAAGTTTTAGATGTAAAAAATATACCATATTTATATTTTTAATTTTAGTTAAATTACTGAGATATTAATGTGTGTCTTAGGGGCAGATACATGTTATGGGAGTAGTAAAAATTGCTATTTAATTCTATGAAGGACTGGCGACAGATTAGCAACAATTATTGTAGATTTTATACTGGAAATTCGTAATCCAAAATCGAAACCTAAAATCTAAAATGAAATGAGCAATCCCCGTGTTTTGTGCCTTGGTGAAATTTTGTTTGATTGTTTAGCCGATCAATTGGGGCTAAAGCTGGAAGAAGTGAAATCCTGGACTCCCTATCCAGGAGGAGCGCCAGCTAACGTAGCCTGTGCTTTAGTCAAGCTGGGGACGCCAAGCGGTTTTATTGGGGCTGTTGGCGAAGATGAACCAGGAAATGCACTGGTAAACCTATTACAAGATGTGGGTGTAGATACAACAGGGGTGCAACGCCATCCCACAGCACCAACGCGACAAGTTTATGTGACACGGGATCTGGCTGGCGATCGCACTTTTGCTGGATTTGGTCAGTATGATACCTCTGAATTTGCTGATACTCGCCTACAAGCCAAACAATTGCCAGATTCGCTGTTTCAAGAAGCAGATTTTCTGGTTTTGGGCACCTTGGAATTAGCCTATCCTGAAAGTGAACAGGCAGTTTACCGCGCCCTACAACTAGCAGAACAATACGACCTAAAAATTGTGCTGGATGTCAACTGGCGTCCTGTATTTTGGGACGATCCAAACATCGCTCATCAAAAAATTCCAGAATTATTTAATAAAGTCGATTTCCTCAAACTCTCCAAAGAAGAAGCTGAATGGCTATTTGAAACCGCAGATCCAGGAGCAATAACTTACCGTCTGGCTTCTATTGAAGGAGTACTAGTCACAGATGGAGAAAATGGTTGCACCTATTGTCTGGGTGAAAACGAAGGCAAATTACCCTCATTTTCCATTCCTGTAATTGATACAACTGGTGCAGGGGATAGCTTTTTGGCAGGATTTATCCACCAGTTAAGTCAGAATGGTATCCACAGTTTGCGGGATACAGAAACGGCAAAACGCATTGTCACCTATGCCAGTGCTGTTGGGGCACTGACTACCATTAAAGCAGGTGCGATCGCCTCTCAACCCACAGCGGCCGAAGTCGAAGCTTTTTTAGCCACACATCAACTTTAGGAATTAGCACAACTAGCGGGAATATCAGCTACTAAAGGCTGATATTCCCAACTGGAAAAGGGACGAAAATCCTGATGCCATTGTGCGGTCATATTACACAATAAACGTAGTTGGAGAGGTGTCGGTACTGGATTAACACGCTCAACATGTACTTTTAAAAGTTCTGAATTTTTGTTCTTGAGTTGAAAAACATCATCCACAATATATCGGGGGCAATAACCGACGATGTGACGATCTTCAGTACATAAAAGCAATGTACGCGGGTCATAGGGATTTTGAAATTCGTTAGCTAAATATAACAGTTCACCCGTTTGTAATTGATTAATTCGTTCAGTTGCACAAGCAGGAAGATGTCGCAGTCCATGTGCGAAGAAATGGATGTGATATAAACCATTTTCATCTGGTTCTGGACAGGGGAAAACTTCAAAATAATCTGTTACTTTCCGTCCACCACTCCGAGAAAGGATGCTAACTGGATCGTCTTCACCTTCGGGAATATTTAACGATTCAATATAATTTTTGTAGTCCGGGCGAGACCGTCGCATTAATCGATTAGAAAACAAGGGGAATAGTTCAACTGATGTGTATTCTTGGTTTAAGTCTGGGAAGGAATACAATAGCTGAAAATTATGTTCTGCTTGAGCTTTGACAGCACCTTGTGTATATACAAAATGATATTTTTTTCCGTCAAATGTTAAGCGACCAATGGGAAGCCAAGCGCGAGTATTAGGATCTTGCCAAGCTAAAAAAAGTGTTTTCATAGTAGGGTGTCCAGCAGCTTACTTTGATTTAATTCCAATATCTTTTGTGCAAATTGAATTGCTGTTTGGGATATGCGATTAGATGGAATGCGTTCAAAAAGCTCTAACGTATCATTGCTTGACACCTTTTTTAGATTATTCAACCATACCTTAGCTGCATCTGGATACCGTCGTTCCGCTTCACAAAATGCATTAAAAGTCTTGAGGGTTTTTTGATCGCCAACTCTAGCATACAGGGCAGAATTGCATTTTTCTACATACGCTTGGACAGAAAAGCCAGCGTCTTTTGTAGTTAGTCTGCTTTTCCTTTTAGAATCAGACTCGTTCCTACCCAGACAGGAGGCGTGGTCATAAGTTGGTGCTAAATAAATCTTCTCTTGTAAACTGATGAATGCCCAATTTTCATGGTGTCGATCGCTATTTCCAATCCAAGCATCCAAAAGTAAATATCCAACAAAAGTTTCCGTCGCATGACTAATTCCCTCTGGTGGTATCCAGTTAATGGGCAAATTTAGTGAATCATCTCGGATAGCATTGAATACATTATCTATCGTGTGTTGGGATAGGTTCTTAGAATCTTGTGGATAATTGGATACTATCCGAGCCAGAATTTCATTACCAAGGGTGAGAATTGCACCTTCGGATAAAAATGAGGGTGAAACAATGCCATTTTCCCTATTAAATGTACCGAGTTCATAATCAGCATGGGGTAAACTTAGCAACTCGCACAAATGAGCTGCAATCTTTTCTGCCCAATCTTCTCCTGTGTTTGGTCTAGCTTTCTTATAAAGACAACGACCTAAATCCTGATGACGAAACCAGAACTTTTCTTTAGTTCCTAAATCTTCATCAGCCTCAGGAGCATCTAGAGGAACCTCAACGATCGAAAACTGCTCTGGCATAATTTACAGCGATTTTCAGGTAAATGAACCACACTATTTTTATCTCACGCAAAGACAAGGCAGCGCGGTCTTGGGGGTTTCCCCCATGAGCGACTGCCGCGCAAAGGCGCAAAGCAAGAAAAGAAGAAACAAGACTGTGGTCTAAATACATGAAAACTGCTGTAATTTAACTAAACCCCTAAAGCTGTTTTGCCATTATCAGCCTTTGGTGGCTGATAATCCCAACTAGAAAATATCTTCTCTGGAAATTTTAAATCTCCATGCTTTGAAGATCTGCATAAATAGGAATGTCAATACATATAAGTAAATACAAAGTACAAATTACCTTAAGGTATTGGTAAAGCATTATGAAAAACGTCACAAAATGGCTTTTGGGCTTGGCAATTGTTCCTGCAAGTTTGGTATTGGCATCTAGTCATGCTAAAGCCAGTCAGGTTGCTGGTGAGTGGTTCTTTGGTCTTTGGGACTGTAATATTGACGGTAGACCAGCCCAAATGCAGTGGAAAGTAGTCGATGACTCACAAACTAGTTGTGTTGGTAATATTTGCTCTACTACTTCTGGTGTCCGTCTCGTCGGGCGGTTTAGTGATAACGGTAGTGCGTGGGTTCCTTTAGGAAAACGTTTTTCCAGCAGACAAAGACAGGATTTAGGTATTCGTTATTTAGGTGCAGAACAAGATAATTGGTATCTCAAATACAACAGTCATACTAAAATCGCAGATGGTTGGACGACATGGCGGGGTAACCGCTATCCACTGCAATGTCGTAATCGCAGATAAAGATTTGCCAAATTATGCAAAAGATGTAAGCCTTCTAGACCTAATAAATTCTCATTATGAGTCTTCAATAAAGGGCACAGCAGTGCTGTGCCCCTACGAAAAACGTGGTTTTTGAATTAATTATCCACGTTTGGTATTTCCTGTGAATGCGTAATCCGATTTCACGAAAACCTTGATACAGATAGATTTCTCGTAGGGGCACGGCACTGCCGTGCCCTTACCAACTTGTGTATACACGGTAGCCTTTTTAAGGGGGGTTAGGGGGAATCTAAAAGCGATCGCTTCTGTGTTCACTCAAAACAAATTTATTGAATTCGGGCAGTCGTTTATTGAATTCGGGCAATCGTTTATTGAATTCGGGCAATCGTTTGTTGAATTCGGGCAATCGTTTATTGAATTCGGGCAGTCGTTTATTGAATTCGGGCAATCGTTTATTGAATTCGGGCAGTCGTTTATTGAATTCGGGCAATCGTTTATTGAATTCGGGCAATCGTTTATTGAATTCGGGCAATCGTTTATTGAATTCGGGCAATCGTTTATTGAATTCGGGCAATCGTTTATTGAATTCGGGCAATCGTTTATTGAATTCGGGCAATCGTTTATTGAATTCGGGCAATCGTTTATTGAATTCGGGCAATCGTTTATTGAATTTCATCGTTGCCAGAGACGATCGACAGTCACAAACTCATAACCTTGTTGTAGCAGTTTGGGAATGAGAATTTTGATTGTGGCAGCAACATCTTGTCCCCCACAAGCACCATCATGTAAAACAATCAGCGAACCATTTTTGACTTGCTGCATAACTCGTTGTATTACGGTGGTGACGCCTGGTCGCACCCAATCTTCTGGTACAACACTCCACATCACTGGGCGATAATTCCACTTAGAAAATAATTTTAAAGTACCAGGTGTAAATAAACCATTGGGGGGGCGGACATCCCGCACTTGTTCGGGTTGCAGATTGCAAGCATTGTAGATGGCAGCTTGGGTTTTTTCTAAACTCTCTTTCAGGTCTTTTGGGGAAAGCAGAGGAAAAGAACGATGATCGTAACCATGTAATCCGATCCAGTGTCCGCGATCGCTAACTGCTTTGGCAATGGCTGGCGAACGATTGACGCAAACACCCAACCAAAAAAAACTCGCTGTAATTTTGTAGTGGTCTAAAACTGCCAAAACTTCTGGTGTATATTGCGGATGAGGACCATCATCAAATGTCAGAGCGATCGCTTGAGAATGGGGATTTCCCACCCAAAGGCAATTGGGAAAACTCGGCTGAAGAATGCGGTAGAAAATTGGAAACAGGGGAGCTAGTTGCATTTTGCGGGCTGATTTGAGTTCATGAGCTTGTGACATACTTCTACAGTAAATCTGTTTGTTTTACAAAATTCCTTCGGGGTAGGGAACAGGCAACAGGGAATGGGGAACAGTGATAAAAACTGTCTTTTGTGGGTATAAAGCCCACTTTTAAAAAAGATGTTTTAAGGGGACGCGCAGCGCGATGAAAAACAGCGCAAAGCTGGAGCCGCTCCGCCTCCGGTCCTTGTTCCAATCCCACGTTTTTAAGCGTGGGTTTCCCTGTTGCCTGTTGCCTGTTGCCTGTTCCCTCTGAACAAGAAGACATCGAGAGCGGGGACGCTTTGTAACAAAATCTGTAACAGCAATACTATTTGACCTAGTACTCGTCTAAATTGATGAGAAATCTACGGGGAATCCCTGAATAAAAGGGTAATGTTGCTCAAAGATATACGAGACTACCAAATTCTATTCCTTGGCTTGTTCCTAGTCTTGGGAATCGGTACACGGGACTGGACACTGCGACCAGAGTTGATTGCAGTAGCGATCGCCACTTCTCTAACAACCCAATCTATATTGTCATTAGTCGTTGGTCGTTGGTCGTTGGCGAACAAAGAGGGACAAAGCCTAAATCTTCGCAGTGCTTTAATTACCTCTTTGGGACTCAGTTTGCTGTTGCGGGCTGACCATTGGACGACAATGGTAATCGCCGTAGCAAGCGCCATCGCTAGTAAATTTATTTTCCGAGTCGGCGATAAGCATTTCTTTAATCCCGGCAATTTTGGCATTATTTGTGCCTTGATTTTCACCCACGACGCTTGGGTTTCACCAGGACAGTGGGGTGAAGAGTGGTGGTATGGGCTAGTATTTGCCGGTACTGGGGGCATGGTTTTGCAACGAATTGGTCGCTGGGACACCACAGCAGCTTTTTTAGGTGCATATTCCCTACTAGAAGCGATTCGCAATCTCTGGCTGGGTTGGACTTGGGATGTTTACTGGCACCGATTGATGAGCGGATCTTTGCTGTTGTTTGCTCTATTTATGATCACCGATCCGCGATCGATCCCCAATTCCCGAATTGGGCGCGTAGTTTGGGCAATGTGCATCGCTGGATTAACTTTTATCCTGCGGAATTATTTCTTTCTTTCCACCGCAGTTTTCTGGGCATTGTTCATTCTTGCACCAATGACTATTCTGATAGATTTTGTTTGGTCAGCGCCGAGGTTTTCTTGGCAAAGGAGAGATAAGGGGGATGAGGGAGATGAGGGAGATGAGGGAGATGAGGGAGATGAGGGAGATGAGGGAGAACTCTTAACTCTGCCAATTTAAGACTTTGAATTCAATAAAAAATCCAAAATCTAAAATCTAAAATCCAAAATCCAAAGAGGTATAAAATGAAAATTTTTCGACTTTTTACGCCATTATTGTTGGCAATTGTAGTTGCTTTGTGCTTTGCACCGGCAGCTTGGGCATTTTGTGGATTTTATGTAGCGAAAGCTGATACAAAGCTGTATAACAAAGCATCTCAGGTAGTAATAGCGCGAAATGGCGATCGCACTGTCCTAACAATGGCAAACGATTTTCAAGGGGAAGTCAAAGATTTTGCAATGGTTGTACCAGTGCCAACGGTAATACAAAAAGAGCAAGTTCGTGTTGCCGAACCCAAGATTATTGAACGTTTAGATGCTTTCAGTGCGCCGCGATTGGTCGAATATTTTGACTCAGATCCTTGTGCCCCACTTTACGACTATGACAGACCACAAGCACTACCAGCACCACCACCAAGCAATGAGTCAGGGAGGGCTAGAGGTGATGATAGTTTGGGTGTGACAGTAGAAGCACGTTTTAACGTTGGTGAATATGACATCTTAATTCTCAGTGCTAAAGAATCTGGCGGACTGGAAACTTGGCTGCAACGCAATGGCTATAAAATTCCTAGAGGTGCCAAACAGTTACTTAAACCCTACATTCGCTCCTCAATGAAATTCTTTGTTGCTAAAGTCAACTTAGATAAATTCGAGAAATCTGGCTACCAGTACCTTCGCCCACTACAAATTTCTTACCAGTCACCCAGATTCATGTTGCCAATTCGTTTGGGCATGATCAACGCCACCACAGAGCAGGATTTAATTGTTTACATTCTCTCAGCGGAAGGACAGGCAGAAATCACTAATTACCGCACAGTGAAAATCCCCTCCGATGCCAACATTCCCTTATTTGTGAAAAATGAATTTGGTGAATTTTACAAATCCATGTTTCAAACTGTCTACACCAAAGAAGACAAGAAAGTTGGTTTTTTAGAATACGCTTGGGACATGGGTAATTGCGATCCCTGTTCTGCCGATCCCCTAACCCCAGAAGAACTCAAGCAAGCAGGTGTATTTTGGCTAGATGAAAATTCTGCAAGTGATGTACCAGCACCCCCGAACTTTCGTCGTCCCTTTCCTGGAAGTAATGTCTTCATCTCCCGATTGCATGTCCGCTACACCCGCGACAAATTCCCCGAAGACTTGATATTCCAACAAACTGGTAATCGTGATTCCTTCCAAGGGCGTTATGTTTTGCAACATCCCTTCCAAGGAGAACTCAAGTGTCAGGCGGGTAGAGAATATAAGCGTTCTTTGCCCAAGCGTTTTGAACAAGAAGCACAAACCCTGGCTAAGCTAACCAACTGGAATATCCAAGACATTCGTAACAAAATGAAATTGAGTGTCAGTAATCTCAGATTTTCTTGGTGGGAAAATCTTCTGTCTTGGTTCGGATTGTATTGAGAGGAGTGGGGAGTGGGGAGATGAGGGGGATGAGGGAGATGGGGGAGATAGGGGGAATAACCAATGCCCAATGCCCAATGCCCCATTCCTCATTCCTCATTCCCCATTCCCCATTCCCCATTCCCCATTCCCCATTCCCCATTCCCCATCCCCAATATCTTGACGAAAGGTAATTTTCTAAGGCGTTGTTATACGCAATACTAAGATATTCTTGCTTTGTTCCTCAAGATTGTCATGGTTCAATTCGATGAACAGCTACGCCGCTTAGTTACCGAAGCCTGTGGATACCCACCTGGAAGCCCTCAGCGTCAGAAGCTGCTCACACAGATTATTCGTTTGACAGCAAGTAGACTCTGGAGGGAAAGTACTCCCTATTATCAAGACGCACTACAACAAACTTGGTTGTATTTCTGCCGTAATGTTTGTGAAGGTTTGACAGGTCAAAAATATGACCCCGATTATGGTACCGTAATCACCTGGCTGAATGCTTATCTAAAACGGAGACTACAAGACTTTTACCTTAATCAAAACCGGGAACAAGCCACAACAGTCCCTCTTAGGATTCGTCAGTCTATATCTGGTGGAACAAGTGAAACCATTGATCCTGTAGATAACCTCCCGGCTACCCCCGAAGCACCTCCAATTCTCGAAGATTTGGAGAACTGGGCCAATACAGACTCTGATGGAGAACTGCGCCGTACTTGTATCAAAGGGCGTCCAGATGTGAATTGTCAGGTGTTAATTCTCAAACGCCTACCCCCGGAAGTTAGCTGGAGAGAGTTGTCTGAGGAATTTGGCTTGTCAATTCCGACATTGAGCAGTTTTTATCAGCGCCAGTGTGTACCGCGTTTGCGTAAATTCGCAGAATCGGAGGGATTGTTTTGACATCTCCCTTGGTTGGGAACACGGAAAATTATAGACTCTTTGCAACAGATCAATCATCTGTAGGGTAGCACAGCGGTGCTACCCTACCCAGTGTATTTGTCGCATTCTTTTTTCAAATTGGTATCAGACGCTTTCGATCGCTACCGAAAAACTCCAACAACAGCAAGACTTACACAAAAATTGCTCAAGAAGTAGAGATTTAAAGAATAAAACCTCATCCAAATCCTGATAAATAAGATTGTAGAAGCTCAGAGATTGTTGATGGATGCCAATGGTACCATTACCCTGGTAGCCCAATTACCTACAGTTAGTCCTGTGCGTTCGTAGTTATTACCTACTTCTTGCTATGCCCATAACTCAAACAACCAGGTTTTCTGGCGCAAATTCTCTAAAAGTTAAAAGGCAAAAAGCAATACGTTTGTCTTTTTACTTCTTAATAGGTTTGTTATGCATTCTCGGTTCACCTGTGCTGGCAAAAGTTCCTGACTCAATCAATTCTTCAGTCCAATTACCAATTAACACTACTATGTCGGTGGTTGTAGCTACTGACCCCGCCTCACTAGTACAGCAAGGCAAAGTTTTATACGATGCAGGAAACTTTGCCCAGGCGGTAGAAGTGTTGCAAAAAGCTGTCCAGGTATATCAGCAGCAAGGGGAGAGTCTCAGATTAGCAGCAACATTGAGTAATCTTTCCCTAGCTTATCAGCAGCTCGGTGAATGGAGTCAAGCGCAGGAGGCAATTACAGAAAGCTTAAATTTGCTCAAAGCACAGGATAAAAACCCAAATCTGCAAATATTCGCCCAATCACTCGATATTCAAGGTCGTCTGCAACTGGCAATGGGACGGCCTGAGGCGGCTTTAGCAACTTGGCAGCAGACGGAAAAAATTTATAAACAAGCAGATAATCAAAATGGTGTAGTGCGATCGCTCATTAATCAAGCACAAGCTTGGCAAGCCCAAGGATTTTACCCTCGTGCAATCAAAACACTCGATAAAGTCAGTCAGACGTTACAATCTCAACCAGATTCTATAGAAAAGACGGTGAGTTTGCGATCGCTCGGTGATGCCCTTTTGGTAGTAGGCAATCTCAAAAAATCACACGAAGTCCTAGAAGAAAGTCTCAGAATTGCTCGCCACCTGCAATCAAATGCAGATATTGGCGCAAGTCTGTTCAGCTTGGGAAATAATGCCCTCAAACAACACGATCCGGCAAATGCGATCGCCTATTATCAACAAACAGTTGCAGCATCTCCCTCACCCCTGACAAAAGTCCAAGCCCAACTCAATCACCTGGGCTTAGTCATTGAAAACCAACAATGGCAAGAGGTTCAAACTCTTTTACCATCAATTGAATCTCAACTCGACCAACTCCCCCTCAGCCGTGCTAGTATCTATGCTCGTGTAAACTATGCACAAAATTTAACTAAAGTCAAGACCAATGACTTCCAAGTATCAACTAAAAACTCTTCCCCCCCACTCAGCACTCAGAACTCAGCGGTATTACTCGCCAGTGCCATCGAGCAATCCCGCAGTTTAGGCGACAAGCGGGCAGAGGCTTATGCCTTCAAGAGTTTAGGTGGTTTGTACGAACAAACCAAACAGTTGTCAGAGGCGCAAAACCTAACTCTGCAAGGATTAGCTTTAGCACAGAGCAGCAATGCACCAGAAATTACCTACGCATTAGAGTGGCAGTTAGGTAGATTACTGTGGGCACAAGAAAATATTAATGGTGCGATCGCAGCCTATGATGCTGCTGTGGACACTCTCCAGTCTCTCCGCAAAGATTTAGTAGTAAATAAGGACGTAGTTAATCAGGATGTGCAATTCAACTTTCGGGACAGTGTAGAACCCGTTTACCGAGAGTCAGTAGAATTATTACTGCAATCCCAACAAGGAAAAGCAGATGAGAAAATATTGGAAAAAGCGCGCCAGCGAATTGAAGCACTCCAGCTAGCAGAATTGGACGACTTCTTCCGCGAAGCTTGTCTGCAAGGTCAAAGAGTAGCCCTCGATCGAGTAGTAGACAGAGATAATCCCAGCGCCGCCATTCTCTATCCAATTATTCTGCCGCAAGAACTCCAGGTAATTGTTAAAATTCCCAACCAACCCCTGCAAAACTACAGTACCAAGATTTCCCAAACAGAAGTCGAGAACCTCTTAGTAGAACTGCGAAGAAATCTTGTTAATCCCACCGCTACCAAAACTGTTGAAATCCAGTCACAACAAGTTTACAACTGGCTACTCAAACCCATTGAGTTAGAATTGCAAAAAAGTAGCGTCAATACCCTAGTGTTCGTTCTAGATGGGTTGTTACGCAATATACCAATGTCGGCTCTCTACGACGGCCAGGAATACTTAGTACAGAAATATGCAGTTGCTCTGAGTTTAGGTCTGCAACTCCTAGACCCAAAACCCCTAGTGGAACAGAAACTAGTGGCTCTCACCGCAGGATTGACTCAGCCACCGCCAGGATTTTCCAAGTTTGCCCCATTACTTGGGATCAAATCTGAATTTGACGGCATTACCAAAGCAGGAGTTTCGACAACTAGTCTGCTGGATGGGGATTTTAAGAAAAAGAATTTAGAAACTGAAATTTCTGCTACTTCATTCAACATAGTGCATTTGGCAACCCACGGTCAGTTTAGTTCTCGCCTTGAAGACACTTTTATTTTGGATTTTGATGGTGAGATTAACGTCAAAGATTTCGATACTCTTTTGGGCAGTCAAAGTAAAAGCATAGTAGAACTATTAGTTTTGAGTGCTTGTCAGACAGCAACAGGAGACAGCCGCGCCGCACTTGGTCTAGCAGGAGCCGCTGTACGAGCTGGCGCACGCAGTACCATCGCCTCACTCTGGCAAATAGATGATAAATCAACTGCAATGTTTGTGAGTGCCTTCTATCGAGAACTTAAGAGTGGCAAAATCGTAAGGATTCAGGTCTAATATTGAGGAAGTAAAGAAGGGCGAGACAGGGAGTTACTAGAATTAGCAATTAAAGCCTGTGCAAAAAAATCAATCACAGACCTAGCTTGACGGCG
>NZ_JACJRQ010000039.1 GCF_014697355.1 Nostoc calcicola FACHB-3891
AATATGGCGGTTTTCTACTCTTGATGCCAGGGTGAAACTGCAACATCTTTATCCAGTTTTTGAGGAGGAGGAATCCGTTAGTTCTAATGCAACATTTTAGCTGTGTCAGTCCACTAGGGTGCGTTATGGCTTTGCTATCACGCACCATGTTATTTAGAATACGGATTCAGTCGCCTGTTTGCAAAAAATTTAAATTTCTAATTAATAGCGATCGCACTCACCATACTTGACAATTGTTCTAATTAATGCATTTAAGTGTATTGACAATGCTCGTATTTTTATCAGACTATCTAAGTGTTTCTCAGGTTATGAAATAAATTTGAAGTTATCAAAATAAAATCGTTTGACTAAAATCCAAAATTGGTATGAGTGGGCTTTAATTTTTGTAAAAAATTAAGCATGGCTGAAACTACAGCATCTGAAGACTCAATCAAGAAGCCATGACCACCACGGTCGATAACTACAAGTTCAGAGTTGGGAATACCTTGAGCAAGTTGCTGGGAAAACTTCAGTGGCGTCAGAATGTCTTGTTTTCCAACTAAAACTAAGGTAGGACAATCAATTTGTTGGAGACGGTCTACTGTATCAAAGTCAAGCATAGCTCGGCTATGATGATAAAGTGAATGAGTCGCAGGCGGGAAGGGATATCTGATGGCAAATTCGATGAGACCTTCAATCATTCCAGGAATCGAATAAAATGCATCTGTAAATATCCAAGGCAATACCATTTTTTCATAAAGTTTCAAGTCTACATAACTAAGAAGTTCGCCCCAAGTTTCGATAATGCTATTGAAGAATTCATCACCTTTTGCCAAAGATGAAAGTAGAATCAGACTTTGTACTTTTTTGGGGTATGCTAACGCTAGCTCTTGGGCAATTTGACCACCCATTGAATGACCTGCTAAATGCACCTTGTCAATTCCGATGCGATCCAATAATGCTGCAACATCACCAGCCATTTCTTTGATACTATATTGGCTTTGGGGAGCAGAACTTCGCCCCATACCTCGGTTGTCTAAGCGAATAACTTGATAATGCGAAATTAACGATGGCATAATCAGCGACCAATAAGCATGATCGCAAAAAAAGCCAGCTATTAATAGCAAAGGCTCACCTGTTCCCTTTATGTCGTAGAACAAATCAATTCCATTAATTTGAACCTTTGGCATAGTCAATAATTCTATAAATGGCTGGTAATAATGGTAAAAATCAGCGAACAAGGAAAAAAAAGAAGAGAGCTTCTTAATATTTCTGGGCATTATCTTTTTACTTTATGAGTAGGAATTTCTATGTTTTGAATCGTTCATCCACAGGAATCTGATAGCCGTTGGCGAGGCGGTTGGTCATATTGGCAGTGGCAGCGATCGCCATTACTTCCCCAAACATGGTATCATCCATACCCTTGGCACGCGCAGATGCTGTATGTGAAGCAATGCAATACTCGCAGCCATTTGTCGCACTCACAGCAATATAAATCAGTTCGCGCATCAACGGGTCGATTTCACCAGGGCTAGTCATCACTTCTTTTACTGCTTGCCATGTTCGTTGCAAAGTAGGAGGATGGTTAGCTATGGCTTTCCAGAAATTATTGATATAGTCATTTTGACGTGTGGCGCGGATGTCGTCATACACTGCACGCACTTCGTCGCTGGCTTCTTCGTACTCAATTAGCTTAGTCATATTTCCATTGAATTTAGTTTCCCAATAAGTGGGAACACCTAAAATTGTAATATAGAGCGTCTTACTAAGAATAAAAGACCCGTAATATATGCCTCAGATTTTTGTTGAAGACCTGAAAAAGAGTTTTTTTGTGTCTGAACGTTCCTCTGGATTTTTCGGTTCAATCCGAGGACTTGTGGATCGAAAAACCAGAATTGTCCATGCTTTAAAAGGAGTTTCATTTTCCCTTGAACGGGGAGAACTTGTAGGATATATCGGCCCAAATGGGGCTGGTAAATCGACTACCATTAAAATTTTAAGTGGTATTTTAGTGCCATCGAGCGGAAAATGTATAATTGGCGGGCGAACTCCTTGGAAAGATAGAATCCGCCATGTTGGTCGTATTGGAGTAGTGTTTGGTCAGCGATCGCAACTTTGGTGGGATCTACCAGTAATTGAGTCTTTCGATTTACTGCGGGATATTTATTGCGTTCCTGATTCAGAATATCAAAAGACACGCCAAGAAATGATTGATTTGCTTAATCTTGAGAGTTTTCTCTTTACTCCTGTCAGACAGTTAAGCCTTGGTCAAAGAATGCGATGTGATTTTGCAGCCGCAATGTTACACAGACCGGAAATTCTCTTTCTGGATGAACCAACTATCGGCCTTGATGCAGTTTCAAAGCTTGCGGTCAGAAAATTTATCAAAACGCTGAATAAAACTCATCAAGTAACTACTATCCTGACTACCCATGATATGGATGATATTGAGGTATTGTGCGATCGCATCATTATTATTGGTGGCGGTGAAATTCTTTGTGATGGAACCTTAGCAGCCTTGCGTTCTCAAGTTTCCTCGCGTCGGTACTTAAGAATAGACCTAATAAATGATGATTTTTTCTTTGAAGAAGAAGGAGTTAGTATTATCTCTAAAGAAGGTCGCACCGTAACTCTGTCCTTCGATCCCACAAAGCTTTCTGCTGCATCTCTTATTAGCAAAGTTACCTCAAAAAACGAAGTTGCAGATCTTTTTGTAGAAAATCCACCGATTGAAGAAATAGTTGCTCAACTTTATGCAAAGTCAGGCAATTTTGGATTTTAGATACTTCGACTTCGCTCAGTACAAGTTTTGGATTTTGGATTGATTCTGAATCCTGACTCCTGAATTCTGACTCCTGAATTCTGACTCCTGAATTCTGAATTCTCCTTCTTACTTAAGATGAAAGCATATTTGTCACTATTTATTGCGAGATTTTCGCTGCTGTTGCAATATCGTACAGCTGCTTTAGCTGGGGTTGCAACTCAGTTGTTTTGGGGGTTTGTGAAAGTTATGGTTTTACAGGCATTTTTCACTCATACAACCTCTGCTCAACCTATGACTTTGCAGGAGGCTGTAGGATATGTATGGCTCGGACAAGCGTTTTTGATGGCGATCGTTCCTTGGTCAGGCGATCGCGATATTCAAGATTTGATCCGATCTGGTGCAGTAGGCTACGATCTTCTGCGACCCACAGACCTTTATAATTTTTGGTTTACTCGTGCTTTGGCGCTTCGCACAGCACCCGTTATCCTTCGTGCTATTCCTCTTCTTTGTGTCACAATTTTTATTTTTCCGCTGATAGGTTTTTCTTCGCTTTCTTTTCCACCCTCTTTTGCTGCTTTCGTTGCCTTTTTTATCTCCTTTATTGCTGCAATTCTGCTTTCATCTGCATTGACAATGCTGCTTACTGTATCAATAATGTGGACACTTTCTGGTGAAGGAATTAATAGTATCCTCCCCACTTTGATTATTATTTTTTCTGGGATGATTGTTCCTTTACCACTTTTTCCTGAATGGATCAAGCCTTTGCTAAATGCACTTCCTTTCTCAGGACTTATCGACCAACCTTTTCGACTTTTTACCGGTAATCTTCCAGCAAATCAACTATTTAATGTATTGTTGCATCAAACTTTCTGGATATTTGTCATAGTTATCCTTGGGCGTTTCCTTGTGAATCGTGGCGTCAAAAAACTTGTAATTCAAGGAGGATGAGACAATTTTAGATTTTAGATTTTAGATTTTAGATTGAATAATTAAAATTAGAAAAATCTTTTTTTGCGTTCTCTTCTCTGCGCCCCTGCGTCTCTGCGTGATATCAAATTATATTTACCATCAAAAATCAATATGCCTTTCAATGATTTTTTTCTCTACCTTCGATACATTTCCGTATCTTTAAAATCGCAAATGCAATACAAAGTGTCCTTCTTGCTTCAAGTTATAGGGCATCTTTTAGGAACTGTAGTAGAATTTTTTGGAATCTGGGCACTTTTTACTCGTTTTAATAGTATTGGTACGTGGACTTTGAGTGAAGTCGCCCTCTTTTATGGAATGGTCAATATTTCTTTTGCCTGTGCTGATGCTTTAGGAAGAGGATTTGATTCATTTGGGCAAATAATTAAAAACGGTGATTTCGACCGTTTACTTCTTCGCCCACGCACCACAGTACTTCAACTTTTAGGCACAGAATTTACCTTGAAAAGAATCGGAAGATTTTCTCAAGGTTTTGTCGTTATATGGTGGTCGCTTTCAACTCTCCATATCTCTTTTACTATTAAAATATTGTGGCTTTTGGGCAGTTCATTTATTGGCGCGATCGCACTATTTTTAGGTATCGTTATTGTGCAAGCAACTATCACATTTTGGACTATTGAATCTTTAGAAATTATGAATATTCTCACCTATGGAGGAGTGGAAACTGCTCAATATCCTTTTGCAATTTATACTAAGTGGTTTCAAAGATTTTTCACTTATTTAATACCACTTGCTTGTGTAAGTTATTTTCCTTTGCTTGCAGTTCTGGAAAAACAAGATACTTTCTTAGTACCTTTGTGGTTTTGTTATGTTTCTCCAATGGCAGGTATTTTATTTTTGATAGTTGCCCTTCAACTTTGGAAATTAGGGGAGCGATACTATTGTTCCACTGGCAGCTAATAGCGCTGTGCATATATTTAAAAGTAATTTTATTTTGACTTTCAAAATAATCTTTTACCCTAATGTCAACGTTCTTGCTAGAAAATTTGCCACAAGTTGTTTTGTCTCTAACCAACGTACACCCAACAGAATGTCTTGTAGTTCATTTCCTCCCAATGCTGGAATAATAAACTGCTTTGTGTGCAGTAATATGTGGAGCTTCCTCATTGGGTAGCAATTGAACTATATGGCTGCACTAAATATGAGTGGTTAAAATCGTCTAAAACGAGCAATCAAAAATAAACAATTTCTGGCAGCGATGGATAACAACTATTTATTAAAAGTTTTAGCATTAGCTTAAAATAGTACATCAAAACTTGAGTTTCATGTTTGAGACAAAAGATTTATTTGCTCTGTAGATAAACATACTTTTATGTATTGCATAATTCAATTAATAAGGAAAACCCTTAAAGCGAAGCCGACAGCTATTATCGCTGCGGGCTTCTTGAGAAGCTAATCATCTCGAACGGGTGATAGAGCAGATGCAGGCGCAGGCATTTCAGCCGCTAGGGAGCTTCCAGGAGTTCGATCATTTTTTCTGCAACGCCTTTGGCAGAAGCGGGATTCTGGCCGGTGACGAGATTCCCGTCGGCAATGCTGAATGCCTGCCAAGGTTCAGTTTTGTGGAAGATTGCGCCTTGTTGGGTAAGGGCTGTTTCCAACTCGAAAGGCACATCGGCTTTAGCGTAGTTTTCTTCTTCGTCGTTCGTAAATGAACTAATATTCTTTCCAGCGAGCAAATAAGCATCGTTACTCAGCTTGACGTTCAGCAACGATACCGGGCCATGGCAAACGGCTCCAACAACCGCATTTCGCTCGTAAGTCTCTTTAACAACCTTCTTAAGTAACGGATGTTCGGGCATATCAACCATCGGTGCCAAACCGCCAGGAACGAAGATGGCGTCATATTGACTGATGTCAACGTCTGACAGCTTCTTGGCTTTCTGCATTGAAGCCCATCCTTTTCCCACCAAAAAAGATAGATTGTCAGGATCGTCAGCAAGATTGAGCGCATCTAGAAACGGAGTATCTCCAGTAAGACTTGCGAAGTCCATTTGGTATTTTGCTCTGTCGAATTCAGCATAAGGATGTGCAACTTCGGGCAAAAAATTACCTGTCCTTCTGTTGTGCGGACCAATGACGTAAGCGTTCGATACGATGAACAGTATCTTTTTGGACATAATAGCTCCTTGGTACGGTCGGTTGCGATGTTTGGTTCGGACAGCTTCAAATGATTATATCCCAAGCATTTGCCCTACACTTTTCCTAAAAAAACACCAAAAAATCAAAGCGATCGCTCCTATAAAATAAAGAGCGATCGCTTTGATTTATATTGCAAAACACAGCTTAAGCAGCAACAGGTTCCAACAATTTGATATCAGAGAAAACAAATTCTTGAATCGATACTTGTCCATCTATTTGAGTGCGAATTTCGCGGCGATTTAAGATGAAATAGTCACCAACTTTTTCATACTCATCGATAAATTCACTTCTACCACCCTTTTGTTCCCCAGTTTTGGGGTCATGGTAAACAGAATCATAGGTGTGGGACAAGTAACCTTCGCCAGTGTCGTGACTGCTGAAGGTGTCAATTGTCACATAAGTACCGTGGATGAGACGGTGAACATGGCACACTTCATTATTGCGGACTTTATATTTATCGCCCTGGGCCTTACCACCCATTAAAAGTTCAACTGCACCAGTTTCGTCAGTCTTACCATAGCTAAAGGTATTGGCGCTGTGGGTATCTTCAAAGCTGCGACGGACGCGGTGAATGGCGATTTCCCATGCTTGGCCGTGAATTGCTTGCTTTGCGGACTCGTCCTCTACGTCCAAAACTTCGGCTTTGAGGTTGGCGCTGATAATTACTTTGCCTGTAAAGACCTTATCATCATGCTTATAGGTAATATTTGCGGTATATCCGGGGAAATTTTTGTCCCAAGTATAGCGGTTCTCATAAGCAGCCCGGAAAAGTTCCTGAGCAGAGAGTTGTGTAACTGTCATGTGCTTCTCCTAGTCGCTACTGTAATTAGCGTTTTAGTTTCCTTGGTATTAGCATAGAAGTAATTGTTGAGGCTTGGATAGTCCCCAACTGGGTACACTTATGGTTAATTCTCTTCACGCCGTATTTCATGCGATCGCTAACGTCCAAAACGAGCAAGAATTAAGACTAGCTCTGACGGACAAAATTAGCGAGCATTTTGGCGTGCAAAATTGGGGTATATATCTCCTAGATGAACAACCAACCCCTGAGATTGATGTTTCGGGCATTCCGGCAGTATGCTTAGAGAGCAATCCAGTGGGGCGCTATGTAGTTGAGCGTCACGCCCCCGCCCACGAGCAATTATTATTATCTCCAGGAGACTGGAAGCATTTTTGCTCCCGCCATGACCACGAACACGTCATGACCGGGCCAATTGTTTGCGATGGTCGTCTGATTGGAACCCTTAACCTAGCCCGCGATAAGGGAAATCCCCCTTTTAATGGCAATGATTTAGCTGACTTGAGCGCTTTATGTATTCATTTGTCATCCAAAATGGCAACCCTACGGGCGAAACCAAAAACATCTAATTCTCTTTTAGCAAGTGTTCTAACAGCCCGTGAATTAGAAATTGCCGAATTGGTGGCCCAGGGATTAACAAATGCAGAAATTGGGGAAAAACTGTGGATTACCCAAAATTCTGTCAAACAAGCTTTGAAGAGAATGTTTCGTAAATTGAAAGTTTCAGCACGTGCAGAAATGGTGGCAAAACTGCAAGATATACAAGTTTCAAGCTGACTTCACTGTTACTGCTAGCTGTAATCCCAATGCATCCAGTAATTTACTCAGACAATAAAATTCAATTTCTCCTTGCTCAGATAACATCAAGTCAAGTTGCTCGTAGCATTGCTGAACTTGTGCTGAAAACCGATCGATTCCACCCTGTGCCTCAATCACATTTGTGAGCGCTTTTACAAACATTTTCGGGTCACCCTCTTCTAGAACTACTTCGATATAAGATGCTGCTTCTAGTGGGTCTTGTAGATGTTTAATTAGTCCTGCGTGATAGCTTACACTTCTAGGCATTATCTCTACTCCTATAGTCTTTCCAATATTCCTGAGCTTTACCAATATCTTGTTCCTGAGTGCTTTTATCTCCACCACACAAAAGAATAATAATTGTTATCCCTTCTTGTCCAAAGTATATGCGGTAACCTGGTCCATAATCGATTCTCAATTCAAAAACACCTTCTCCAAGTGACTTACAATCACCTAAATTACCATTTTCAACTCGGTCAAGTCTGGCTCTTATTTTAGCTTTTGCTCTTTGATCTCGCAGAGAATAAAGCCAGTCATCAAAAATATTTTTACCATCTGGTGTCAGGTAATTTCTAATTTCTCTTGGTTGCACTTCCATGATTCTCTGGACAAGTCTATTTATAAATCATGAAATAATTCATAGTTTTATCATCGCCAATCTTTGACTAACCAACTCACCCGCTAAATGTATCGCTGCTTTCATACTCGTAGCATCAGCAATTCCCTTACCTGCAATATCAAATGCTGTTCCATGATCGGGTGAAGTCCGCACAAAAGGAAGACCAATAGAAGTATTAACTGCTCGATCGAACGCCATCAACTTCACAGGAATTAAGCCTTGGTCGTGGTAAAGTGCCAGGTAAGCATCAGCTGGATTTTGAATCCGAGAATTGCCGTACCAAGCTTGACCAGGCTTAACCCACATAGTATCCGGGGGTATCGGTCCATCTAGTTGCAATTGTGGTCTATTTTGCCGCTCTTGCTCCAACCAAGGAATTAACCAATCTTGTTCTTCACGTCCTAATTGTCCCTGTTCCCCACTGTGAGGATTTAAACCTGCGATCGCAATTCTCCCTTTCTCTATCCCAAAGTCTTGCTTTAAACACTCCACCAGCAAATCCAGTTTCTCTGTCAACAACTCCGGTGTCAATGTATGGGATACTTGACAAAGAGGAATATGTGTGGTAGCAAGTAAAGCTCGGAGTGTCCAATTAGTATGGGGCGATCGCGCTACAAATAACATCCCAAACCGCTGAACACCAGACTTTTCTGCCAGCAATTCCGTTTGCCCTGGATAATTATACCCTGCGGCTTTCCAAGCAGATTTAGCGATGGGTCCAGTGACAATACCATCAAATTTACCAGCCAGTGTTTCGGCGATCGCATATTCCATATAGGCAAAACTAGCCGCCCCACTGGCTGCATTACCGACTCCTGGAATAATTTGACTTTTAATTTCTGCCTTCAATTCCACATCAATTACTGGAAACCGCTCTGGATTTGCCAACGGTGCTAAATTTTCAGCTAAATTCAGTTCTTCATAAGTCTGTGTCAGCAAATCACGGTTACCCACCACAGTAACGTCATATTTTTTACTAATTTCCGGCTCTACTAAAGCTTTCAAAATCACCTCTGGGCCAATTCCCGCCGGATCTCCCACCGTCAGCGCCAAACGCGGACGATTTCCTTTGCCAAAATCGACTAAATTCTCTTGATTATTGTGATACATAAAATTTTCTCATAATTATATTTTCCCCTGCCACCAGAACTCCCTCATCCCCCTCATCCCCTTCCACAGTAGAGATTGCCTCCAAAACCAATAGGGATTACCTGCTAAACTAGTTTAGAATTATTTACACAGGTCTAATGCCACAGCAACTATTGAATAGCTTCTGGCAGACCTAGTTTCAACAAACTAATTTGCATAAGGAGAATCACACCAATGGGCGCCGAAATTTTGAATGCAGCTCTATTGTCCTTCAGTTTAATCTTCGTCGGCTGGGGCTTAGGCGCATTACTACTGAAAATTCAAGGCGGAGAAGAATAGAGGTAGAGACGCGATTCATCGCGTCTATTAGGAGCTAGGAATTACTATCATCTCCCCCACTCCCCACTCCCTTTTTCACCGCTAACTCAGAAAAAAGCTTGTCTGCTAACCGGACAGCAACTTTCACGCGAGCTTCCCCAATTCAATTGATTTTCTGAAAAAAATGTAAACTTTTGTTTGCATTAGGTTATTCTGATAAGATTCTTTTCATAAAACATTAAGATATATTACAACCCTCATGACATTATTAATCGTCGGTGCCACTGGCACCTTAGGAAGACAAGTGGCTCGTCGTGCTATCGATGAGGGATATAAAGTACGCTGTCTTGTCCGCAGCACTAAAAAAGCAGCTTTTCTCAAAGAATGGGGTGCGGAGCTTGTATCGGGAAGTTTGCGTTACCCAGACACCATAGCAGAAGCATTAGAAGGAGTAACCCAAGTAATTGATGCCTCAACATCTCGCCCTACAGATTCACAAAGTATCAAACAAGTGGACTGGGACGGTAAAGTAGCATTAATTCAAGCCGCAAAGGCAGCAGGTGTAGAGCGTTTTATCTTCTTCTCGATTTTAGATGCCGATAAATACCCAGAAGTGCCGCTGATGGAAATTAAGCGGTGTACAGAACTCTTCTTGATTGAATCTGGCTTGAATTACACCATCTTGCGGTTAGCTGGCTTTATGCAAGGGTTAATCGGTCAATACGGGATTCCCATTTTGGAAGCACAGCCAGTTTGGGTAACTGGTCAATCTTCTCCAATTGCCTACATGGACACCCAGGACGTTGCTAAATTTGCTATCCGCGCCTTGAGTGTACCAGAAACAGAAAACCAAGCTTTTCCTGTAGTAGGTACTCGTGCATGGAGTGCAGAAGAAATCATTAGCCTGTGCGAACGCTTATCTGGAAAAGAAGCCAGAGTGACACGAATGCCAATAAACTTACTCCGTGCTGTGCGGGGCTTAATGCGCTTCTTCCAGTGGGGCTGGAACATCGCCGACAGATTGGCGTTTACAGAAGTCTTGGCTAGTGGTAAACAGTTAAATGGTTCAATGGATGAAGTTTACACAGTATTTGGCTTAGACCGAGAACAAACCACAACTCTAGAAAGCTATCTACAAGAGTACTTCAGCCGAATTATGAAGAAGCTTAAAGAGTTAGACTACGAAAAAAATAAAAACAAAAAGCAGAAATCTAAAAAAACTCCTTTTAAACAATCTTCAAAAGCCAATAGCCAATAGCCGTTAGACTGCTGAATCCAGGCATTTGACTGTGAACTAAACAGTGCTGACCACTTGCGGTACAGCCCTACCTTTTGCCGGATTTAGCTAAATTAATGACTACATGGTCAAAAATGTGTAACGATTACATAATACAGAGCATTGCCTAAACTTGGATATTTGAGTGTGCCGAAAGCAGGCATTATCTACAATGACGTAAAACCGATAGCGGGTCGTGTCGCTATCGAGTTAAAAGACAAGCTAACCGCTGCCGGTTGGCATGTTTGTGTCACATCGAGTATCGGTGGCATATTGGGCTACTCTAACCCTGAGAGTCCTGTGTGCCACACCCCCTTAGACGGTCTGACCCCGCCTGGTTTTGACTCAGATATGAAATTTGCAGTGGTGTTAGGAGGAGATGGCACTGTTTTAGCAGCATCTCGTCAGGTAGCACCCTGTGGTATCCCACTGTTAACAGTGAATACCGGCCATATGGGATTTTTGACGGAAACTTTCCTCAATCAATTGCCCCAAGCAGTAGAACAGGCGATGGCGGGTGAGTATGAAATTGAAGAACGAGCCATGCTCACCGTCAAAGTGTTTCGCGGGGATTCAGTACTGTGGGAAGCTCTCTGCTTAAATGAAATGGTGCTGCATCGGGAACCTTTGACCTCTATGTGCCATTTTGAAATTGCCATAGGGCGTCATGCGCCAGTAGATATTGCAGCCGATGGTGTGATTGTTTCTACACCGACTGGTTCTACAGCTTATTCATTAAGTGCTGGCGGCCCAGTAGTGACTCCTGGCGTACCTGCTCTACAGCTAGTGCCCATTTGCCCACATTCCCTAGCTTCTAGAGCATTGGTTTTTCCAGACACAGAATCGGTCAACATCTACCCAGTCAATATTCCTCGGTTGGTGATGGTGGTGGACGGAAATGGGGGGTGTTATGTACTACCAGAAGATCGAGTATATATAGAGCGATCGCAATATAGTGTCCGATTTATTCGCCTGCAACCGCCAGAGTTTTTCCGAATTTTGCGAGAAAAATTAGGTTGGGGCTTGCCACATATCGCCAAACCAACTTCTGTAGAATTACCATAATCATGGAGCGTTGGGTATTGGGCATTGGGCATTGGGCGTTGGGCATTGGGCATTGGGAGTGCTGAGTGAGGAGTTATTATTCTCCCCATCTCCCTCATCTCCCCCATCTCCCTCATCTTCCATGCCCCATGCCCCATGCTCCATGCCCCATGCCCATATCTTAAATTCTTATGACAGTTGCTCAAAATCCCTGTGTTTTGGTGATTGAAACCGATGATAACTTAGCAAATCAGCTTGCTTGCGATTTGCAAGAAGCCGGCTATGAATCAATTTTGGCTCATGATGCGACTAGTGGGTTGCTACACTGCCGCGATCGCCAGCCTGCTTTAATTGTTTTAGACCGGATGCTAGCAGGAGAATCAGGACTCTCATTGTGCAAAAATCTCAGAAGCACTGGTATGCGATCGCCTGTATTGATTTTAATGGCAAGGGATACAGTTGACGATCGCGTAGCTTGTCTAGAAGCTGGAGCTGATGATTACATCCTCAAGCCTTACCGTTCAGAAGACTTTTTGAAGTTAATTCGCCTCTACTTAAAACCCGATGTAGATACCACAGAGCAATTACGCTTTGGGGATCTAATTTTAGACATAGCAACTCGCCGTGCAATACACAACGGACGGGCAATTGACTTGACGATGAAGGAATTTGAGCTATTAAAATTCTTAATGGAACATCCCCGTGAAGTGTTAACCCGCGAACAAATTCTAGAAAATGTTTGGGGTTACGACTTTCTGGGTGAATCAAATGTCATTGAAGTATACATTCGCTACTTGCGCCTGAAAATCGAAGATGAAGGTCAAAAGCGCCTCATACAAACAGTGCGCGGCGTCGGATACGTTTTGAGAGAATCCTAGTACTTACTTTTATTGGTGCTAATTCATGAGTCTGTAGGGACGTTTCATCAAAAGTCTCTAGAATATAGTCTATTTAAATCCAAATTGCTGTAAATTCTGTAAAATTGAAATCTAAATTACAGAATCAAAAAACCATATGACTCGTTGGCTAAGCTTGCTCTCGATATTGCTCGGTATTTTGCTGATGGGTTGTTCTATGCCAACAACAGCTATACCTTCGTCCCCGACATCTGCTTCTGAAACTCCAGCACCAGAAAATTCAGGTCAAAAACTACCGATTTCTGCTAAAGTCATTGTTCCCAATGGCACAACAATTCAGCTAGAAGTGGCAAAAACGCCACAACAGCAAGCAATGGGTTTGATGTATCGACCAGCTTTGCCAGATGACCGAGGAATGCTATTTCCATTCCCTTCAGCGCAACCGGTCAGTTTCTGGATGAAGAATGTACCTGTGGCCTTAGATATGGTATTTCTACAGAATGGTGTAGTTAAATATATTCAAGCAGCTGCACCCCCTTGTGCTAATGAGCCTTGTCCTACTTATGGCCCGAGTACACTAATTGACAAAGTGATTGAACTTCGGTCTGGACGAGCTGCCGAGTTAAATTTAAAAGTCGGCGATACTCTCAAAATTGAGTTTTGAGGCTCTAGTGCTTTCTTTAGAGCTAAAGGTATCAAAATTTATGTTTTTTTTGTAAAAAACGTCACTTTATGTGGTAAAACAGTCAGTTGTGAGGCTACTATTTAAAAACTGTGGTAATAATGTAAAGTCCTACGGTCTTCAAGCTGAAATCGCAGTTTTAAGCTTTGGTCGCAAAAATATTCCCTTAGGCGTAAGTGTAAATAGTCGCCCATAGGTGAGTATAGGCTATGGAATCTTCGTTACTACATGTGTAATAAACTAAAGCACAGAAGTAAACAAGATGGAGTCAATTTAAATAGGTAATAATACTGCTTGAAATTCGAGCAGATGATTCGTAGAAAAATTTTTATTTCCTAGACTCTCTATGAGAAGCCTGTTTTTAGGTAGACCAAGAAAACTGGGTCTAGGTCTATGGTTGATAACGGTACAGTGACAGATGAAATATTAGCTACTAGCTAGCAAGTAATGGTGAACTGATATATGACAATACACTCTGCACAAGGAGGTGAGATACAAATGTCACCATCAAAATATTCTCGACTGATTCATTTTTTGCAAGAAGATTTGGCAATTTCCACAGCTTCACTAGCGGTGGCGCTTCGTCATCGGGAGCAAGACCCAGGTCCTTTGCCAATGATTCTTTGGCAGTATGGCTTGATTACTCTGGAGCAGCTAGAGCAAATTTATGATTGGCTAGAGACGGCATAATTAGGGAATTTAAAATTTAAAAGGAGGAAAGGCGATCGTGCTAGCTTGTTGGTTATTAACTGGATGTAAATTAAAGTGAGGGTAGTTTATGAGTAGCTCATTCAAAAGAATTGAGGCATATCATATCCACTCTAACTTATCCAAAGGTTGATATATGGGGAAATTGTCTCTAGCGGTTTTTACTCATTTACATACAAATCAAAAGAGCGAGTTGATGATTCTACTCGCTCTTTTGATTTGTACTTTGTTAGTTAACAATAACCAATAGACCTCTTGCAAAAGTGCTTTTTGCACTCTTGTGGGAAAAGGGACTCATCTTTATTGGAGAAAAGGAAAATACCAAATCTTTCCCGCTTTCCCCCGCCCCTTATCCCCAGAGGGGACCCCACCTTCCCCTTTTCCCGACTTATGCAAGAAGTCTAATGACCAATGACTAATAACTAATGACTATTCTGTAAACACTTTAGCTGCTGCTGCGACACCACCTCCAGGGGCGAAGTCTTCATAGCCAAGTTCTCTTAAGGTAACTTCTAAGGATGCTATGCAGCTAAGGATATCGCGATCGCTCACAAAACCCAAGTGACCAATGCGGAAAATTTTATTGCTCAGATGGTCTTGACCCCCTGCTAAAGCAATATCAAAGCGCTTTTTCATCAACGATCGAATCTTATCCGATTCAATTCCCTGTGGCGCTACAGATGTAATTGCAGGACTAGCGTCACTATCCGCTGCAAACAACGGTAAGTTCAATCCTTTGATGGCGGCGCGGGTAGCATTTTTCAGCCGTTCGTGCCTAGTAAATATTGACTCTAAGCCCTCTTCTTTCATGATTCGTAACGTGGTGTGCAGCGCTACGATCATGTTTACAGGAGGAGTAAATGGGGTTGTATTTTTGGCTGCCGATTTGCGATATTTGCCTAAATCCAGGTAATATTTTGGTAATTTTGCGGTTTTATAAGCTTCCCAAGCTTTGGGGCTAACAGAGACAAAACCCAATCCTGGTGGGATCATATAACCTTTTTGGGAACCAGAGGCGACTACATCTAAGCCCCAAGCATCCACGGGTAAATTGAACGCACCCAAGCTAGTCACAGCATCAACGATAATTAAAGCTTCACCGTGTTCTTTGACGTGGCGGTTGATGGTTTCTAGGTCATTTAGCACACCCGTCGAGGTTTCGCTGTGGGTGATGATGACAGCCTTGATTTCCTTTTGGGTATCTGCTTGGAGTTTTTGGGCAAATACTTCTGGATCTAAAGGTTTTCCCCATTCAACCTTAACTTCTTCTACATTCAAACCGTAGGCTTGAGCGACTTCTACCCAACGTTCGCCAAATTTGCCGTTAGAACCAACTAAAATGCGATCGCCTGGAGACAGAAAATTAATTATGCCAGCTTCTACAGCACCCGTACCACTGACATTCAGCATCAGCACGTCACTTTGAGTTTGGTGCAGCCACTTGAGGTTTTCCGTCACCTCTGCCAAGATGTTGCTAAATTCACTAGTCCGGTGTCCAATCGGATGCTTGGCTAATGCCAGTAAGGCAGCTTCTGGCACTGGGGTTGGACCAGGAATCATCAGCATCAGCTTATCGTTCATGTGTCTATCCTAAAATCAAATAAAAGTCAAAATTGTCGGAACTTGGTTGAGTCTGGTAGCAAATTCTAGATATTTCTCTATAAATCACACTCAGTTCGCCACCAGTCTTGTTGTGTATTTTCCAAGTCTATAGTCAAAGTATCGTGGGAGTTAATCAACGGTCAGCTTGACCTTTGCAATTTATTTATATGAGACTTTAACTTAGATAATACCTCTGTTCCAGGAGATTAATCTTACCATATACCTAGAACGTCGATTCAGTATTCAGTGGGGATTAGGTACTGGGTACTGAATATTAGCAGTTACGGCTATTTTCAGGTAAATAGACTACACGGTAGGGGCACAGCAATGTTCCCTACGACAGATGTGGTTCAAATATATGAAAACTGCTGTAAAAGAATTATTTCCGAGTCTTTAGTCCCCAGTCCCCAATCCTCATCCTCGATCGAGTTCCCTACCGATCGTTTACAGTACATTTGCCGCAGAAGTTGAGGTATTTTATTTCCACTCGACCTGAAGCGATCGCCAAGAAATTATCAGTCTTTATACTATATTTATAAATTTGCTACATTATTTCTTAGTATTTTTAGCTACTCTTCACAGTGAGTCATTTTTAACTAGTGTCAGTTGATAAACTGTCACTCACCAGAACCTTGGTTCGATCGCAGAAGAGATATTCTTAGTTAGTGCAAGGAGTGATACCATTTCACCACATGTTTGTCACAAGTTATCCCCGCAATCCTCCTTCCTAAGGGGGTATTGCAGATTACAAATGTTGCATCAAACTAGTGAGTTGGTACAAAGTTATACGGGGAAGCGCTTGAGTGAGCAAAACTCTCTAGCGCTTTTTCGTTTCTAAATAAGACAGTAGAATTACTTACACAAAAACCTAAAAATTTTTTATCAAAAATCCATTACTGCACGATCTAAAATTATCATAAATTACGCAAAATATAACGAAAGTAGCGGTAATTGACGTATTTGATTTTTGAAAAGATACGTAGGGTGCGTTAGCGACACCGTAACGCACCAAAGCCTTAATTGCGGAGAATATTAAAAGAAGGTTTTACCAGACACGCAGTGCGATAAAAGTTGCCGACTCCATATTTTGAAACCCCTATTTTTAAAGCATGGGGAACCCTAAGACCCCTTTCCCCCTTTCCCCTTCCCCTTCTTCATTCAACTACTCCTGACTCTGGTTTTCTCACTACTAAATCAGACATTAAATCCGGCAAAAAGGGTTGTTGCTCACTCTTTGATGTCTGAATTTTCTCTTCAGCAGCAGGTAACCAGTTGACAAATGGTAGAGGTAGCAGGGTACTGAGGTTAGTAATTAGCACCAACAGCCAAAGCAAGTCAAAGTTTGTTGCTGTAATTCCTAGCCAATAGGTGATTAATGCCCCAAATGCATGGGAAACGCTTCCTCCTAAATTGAATACCGACATTATCAAGGCAAATAATGTTGCTTCCACTCCAGAAGGGCAAAGCCTTGCTGCTAGAACCATCACTTGCATAAAGGCAATTTTCCCCATTACGGAGAGAATAAGACTATCACCCAAACTAAACCAGTGGTCATCTATACCCAACAACCGATTAGTGTGAGTTACTAATAACATCATCGTCATCCCCAAAATTGAGGAAAGGACGGCACTCCAAGTAAAAATCACACGAAAAGGAATGCTTTTGAGGAAACGTTGAAAAATCCAAACACCCGCTAAGGAAGCGAAACTTGTCACCAAATGCACCCGTCCCAAAAATTCTGGTTCAAAGTGTAGTTCGTTGGTAGTGAAGTAGAAAAAGGCTGAGTCAGCACTTGGAGTAGCTTGCCAGATGAAGATAAATAATGTTGGTAGCCAAATTGCTTTTTGGCTCAGGGCTTGGTGTAGTTGCCCCAGTTGATGTTTGATTGTTAGGGAGTTAGTTTGATTAGTGTCTTTAGCTTCTTTGCGAATGGGGGACTCAGCTATTAACCAAGCTACTCCTGAAACAATGAGAGGAAATAAGGCGGTAATCCAAAAAACAGTGTAGGTAGTAAAGTATTGTAGGAGCAGACCGCTAAAGTATGCTGTGATCAAACCTCCGATCGCAGAAGTACCCCAACACAGAGATTGTAGTGAACCTGCTTTGGCTTGCGACTCGTCTCTGGCTCGTTCCACAACCAATGAATCAACTATCACATCACTCATAGCAACAGAAAGAGAACTCAGGGCGATCGCTAACGTAGCTGCCCAGCTAGTATGAACTATTGTTGCCATACTTACCCAGGAAACAGTTCCAAGTATCCCGGATAAAATCAAATAAGGACGCCTGCGATAGCCAAATATCGGTAAGCCATCAGAGATAAAACCAAACACTGGCTTAATCATCCAAGGTAGGAAGGTAATTCCCAATAGAGCTGATACCTGTACTGGACTTAATAGCAATTCATCTTTGAGGAAAAAGCTTACAGCTAGACGCGATAGCCCTAAAATTCCTTGGACAAAGTATACTGCAAGAATTGCAATTAACTCGGCATTTGGTTGATTGCCCAAAAAGATTTTTTCTGTGACTGAATCTTTTACCTTGGACAAGCCAGATGATTGAATCACCATTCGATAAATATTTTTTAAGTTTTATCTACTTTTCTATCATATCGACTTCTTCGGATGAAGCGGAGGTTTTCCACAAATATTAACTAGCAGATAAACAGCAAATAAAAAGTTAATTCTAGGATATAAGGATAGATAATATCTGAATATGATGAACATTTTCAGCTTTGTACTGTCTCCTGGAGATGCTATCAGTGGCATGAACACTGGTAACTGTTAACTGTTAAACTACCGTTCGTAATCTAAAATAGAATATTTTTCAATGCATCCGAATGAAAAAGCTGCTATCTCTACTCGTGTTATTGGTTTAATTAGTGGCACATCTGTAGATGGCATAGATGCTGCCTTGTTAGAAATTTCCGGTCAAGAATTGGATCTCAAAATTGAGTTGCTAGCCGGGGAAACATACCCCTATCCAGTTGAACTTAGAGAAAAAATATTAGCACTTTGTGCAGGCGTTGCCATATCAATGGCAGAATTAGCAGAAATAGATGATGCGATCGCCTTTGCCTTTGCCCAAGCTGCCCAACATATTCAAAATGGTTACCAGCCAGCTAACTTAATTGGCTCCCACGGTCAGACAGTTTATCATCGGCCAGTTGGGGAATCAGGAATCGGGAAGAAAAATACTCCCTACTCCCCACTCCCTACTCCCCACTCGCCACTAGGTTACAGTCTCCAACTAGGGCGCGGTGCATTAATTGCCCATCTGACAGGCATTACAACTGTAAGTAATTTCCGCGCTGCTGATATTGCTATTGGTGGTCATGGTGCGCCTCTTGTTCCTAGAGTGGATGCCTATTTACTCAGCCATCCCCAGGAAGGACGTTGTATTCAAAATATTGGTGGTATTGGTAATGTTGCTTATATTCCACCTCGGCATGGCGACTGGCTGTCAAAAATTCGCGCTTGGGATACTGGACCAGGAAATAGTCTGTTGGATCTGGCGGTAGAGCATTTAAGCGCTGGTGCTAAAACTTACGATGAAAATGGTAATTGGGCAGCGAGTGGTATTCCTTGCTATCCATTAGTAGACCAATGGCTCAGGCAAGACTACTTTCATTTGCCGCCGCCTAAATCCACTGGTCGAGAGTTATTCGGTGTGACATACCTGGAACAGTGTTTAAAAGATGCCCAAGCATACCAACTCAATGCTGCTGACATCTTGGCAACTCTCACGGAACTCACAGCTGCTTCAATTGCTCATAGTTACCACACTTTTTTATCAGAAATGCCACACCGGGTACTGTTGTGCGGCGGCGGTAGTCGTAATCTTTATTTGAAACAAAGATTACAGTTATTATTAGCAGCAACACCAGTCTTAACTACAGATGAAGTCGGGTTGAATGCAGATTTTAAAGAAGCGATCGCCTTTGCAGTTTTAGCCTACTGGCGACATTTGGGTATTCCCGGCAACTTACCTACTGCCACTGGCGCACCCCAAGAAGTCCTTTTAGGAGAAATTCACCAAGGCCGGTAATCAGTCCTGAGTGCTGAGTAGGGAGTGGGGGAGATGAGGGAGATGGGTGAGCAGGGAAAAACTTTTAACTAACTCCTAACTCTTAACTCAGCACTCAGCACTCAGCACTCAGCACTGCTATAACTGTAGTCTTGGCGGCACTCGATCGAGACAGGAAATATAGAAGGTGGCTCATACTTTTTTATTGGAATCAGGACGCTGGACAATACAAGGAAATTGGCTGGAACGTAATGGTATGCCAATCAGTGTTAAGGGTATGACCTTGGTAGCTTGGAATCGAGATAACTGGTTTACTATGGCCACAAAGCTGATATTCCCAGGCAGCGATCGCTCAGAAATTTCTCTACAATACAAAGGGCACTTGCATGATGGAGAACGTCAGTATACTTTTTTACTACAACATAATATTTTGGGGCAGGTTGAAGGCGAGGGTTGGATTGGTTTAGATACCATTGTGCAGCGTTACTGGGTACTGGGCGATCGTCAGCGTCGTAGTGGCTTTGAAACCCTGCACCGAATTTCGGAAGATACATACTATCTAAGTAGTGGCATCTTAGCTGGCCATTTTTTAACTAACACAATGGAAGCTAGCCTAGAACGCCAATAAAGAGTATTGACACTCTCAGGGCTAAAGCCACTGAGATTCTGCGGATAGATTAAACTTGGGTAGCGCCCAAAGTCTAACTCTCGCTACGGTTGTCAAAGACCGTCTACCTAGTAAGCCTAAGTCTATGCTTAGATTGCTGGCTACTTTTCTTAAAATATTTGCTGCACCGTTCAAATCAGCATTAACAATTGAACCATTAGCTGACCGATACAATCCACGTTCAACGCGCTTACCTGATGCTTTCCACCCAAGAGGCTTTTGGTCATACTTGGGCAGGGAGTCTCCATCTAAGAAAGATGCTTTTGAGGTGTAAGATTCTTCAGTTTCTTGAAATCTAATTCCGTGCAACTCGCAAAGCTGTTTTAATCGGTCTTTGAGTTTGCCTAAAGGCATCTGACAAAATGATTGGTTGTTCAACCTACCCATATCGGCATTAGCTTTAAAACCTTCATTCCAACCAATTACTAATGTACCAATGCCGTATTTAAGACAATGGCTGATAATTAGTTTTGCTGCCTTGTTGATTCCGTCGCGCATTTGATGGTTGCGTTTACGAGTTGCACGAGCTAACCAATTGTCCCAATAGTCTTGTGATTTACCTTCTTTGCGAGTCGATACTTTTTTGTTCCATAGTTGATTCATTGCTTTCATTACACGAGCATCAATCAACAAAGAATTACCACATGTGTCAATACAAGCCGCGAGATTGTCAGCAGTGCCAAGGTCAATTGATAAAGCTTGATTAATATCTAATTCGTGTTTTTGTTTCTCCATCTCATAGCACATTTCAAGGTAAAAAGCGCCATTCTTAGGAAGGATAGTAAACTCTTTGACCTTTGAGTAGTCAATATTTGATGGCATTGGGAGGAAAAACTCAGATACTCCAAACCAACGTTTAACCGTTAACCCCAAAGAAAATCTAAGTTGACCATTAATTAAAGTTGGCTTTTGTCCCCCAGAATTAGGATAAGCAATTTTATACAACTTAGACCATTTTTTTTGATTTTATTATATTAATCGACTAAACTCCAGTTGTCAATAAATATAAAGAAAACAACAAACAATTATGCTAACTCAAGAGGACTATAAAACTCATAACCACGTAAAATTCTTGGTTAACTACCATTTTGTATGGATACCTAAACGTAGAAAGAAAGTTTTAACTGGTGAGATAGCAACAAGAACGAGACAAATATTTGCAGAATTAGCTATAGAAAAAGGCTGGGATATACTAGCTCTTGAAGTCGCACCAGACCACATACATTTGTTTGTCAGCGTTAAACCAACTGATACCCCTCATTTAGTTATTAAGGCATTTAAAGGGCGCTCAAGCTTTCATTTAAGAAAGGAATTTCCGCAATTAAAAAAACTGCCATCTCTTTGGACTAGCAGCTACTTTGTAAGCACAGCAGGCAATGTAACCAGTGAGGCGGTTAGAAAGTATATTGAAGATCCGCACCACGGATAATATAGAGAAGACGAAGACGACGGCGATTAAAATCGCTCGTCTCACTTCCCTCTCAGGGCTAAAGCCACTGAGTTTCCCGCATACTATGTGTTTTTATGAGTGGCTGAGTGCTGAGTTCAAATATCGCCCACAAAAGGCGGTCTATCAACCCTTTCTTGCCAAGGAAGTACTATGAGCCTTAGGGTGTATTTAACTAACTTGTAGTACGCTCTATATTAAGCAATGTAAAAACAGTATGCTGAGGATATTTACACCATGCATCCCAAAGTATCTGTCATTATTCCTGCCTACAACACTGAAGCTTATATTCAGAAAGCGATAAATTCAGCCTTAGAGCAAAGCCTCAATGATATTGAAGTAATCGTCGTCGATGATGGTTCTAGCGATAAAACTGTAGAAGTCGCTAAAAGTTTTATCGATCGACGTCTCAAAGTAATAGTTAATCAAAAAAACCTTGGGGCTGGTGCTGCGCGTAATCGCGGCCTCAGAGCAGCCAAAGGAGAATGGATTGCTGTACTTGATTCAGATGATTGGTATGCTCCCGAAAGGTTGTCAAAGCTTGTGTCGCTGGCAAATGAAACAAATGCAGACATGATCGCTGACGATCTTTATTTAATTAAAGATGGTGGATCATCTCCTTGGAGTACATTGATTCAACAAAGTGGAGAAGATATAGAGAAAATTCTCCAAATTGATGTCGTTTATTTTGTTAAAACTGATGTGTATGGACAACCAGGCTTGCATCTTGGTTTGAGCAAGCCTTTATTCAAACGAGAATTTCTGCTTCAACATACCATTGAGTACGATGAAACCCTAAGGATAGCTGAAGACTTTTGGTTTGATCTGAAATGCTTAATCAAGGGCGCTCGCTTTTTCTTTGTACCAAAACCCTATTATTTCTACCGCTCACGCCCAGGCTCCCTTGTACATCAAAGCCGATTGCCACGTTTATATCAAAGCTACAAAGCCACCAATTCTTTCATGCAGCAAGAGATTGTGAAAAAAAATCCAGCTTTAATGCGTGCTTTTTATCATACTCTTGCAGTCTATCAAAAAAATATAACTTACTGTCAAGTTATAGAGCCTTTAAAGCAAGGTAAATGGTTAACAGCATTCACACAAATGGGTAAAAATCCACACTTTTTTTCTGATTTGTTATCCAGAATCAACCATATAATCCAACGTCGAATTCAATACCATATAATGGGTAATGAATTAGTTTTTGACATGTGTTATAACATGAAAGTAAAACCAAAAATTCCCAATTAGTTAACTATGGCAGCTAGTAGTCCGAATCAGCCAGAAGTTTAAATAACTGGTCAATTAAGAAGTATCTGGGACTACATATTCTTAGAGGTTGTTTGAAAAGTGATATGTTGCGATCTTAATCGAATTATTACCCCCCTTAATTCCCCCGATATATTGGGGGGAAACAAGAAAATCCGGTTCCCTAACGCCACTTGTTTCTCCTGTGGTCGCCGCTACGCGAACAAGCCGGGGAAGCCGTCCAACGGAGTGGCTCCCCAATATATCGGGGAGGGCTAGGGTGGGGTAAAAAAATATTTGATACATCAATCATGACTTTTCAAATATCCTCTTAGGGAATTTTATATCTCATCTGGTTACTCTGGGGTAAAACCTTGATTTTTTGTTGGCTGAAACGACGAAAATTAGTTATTTTTTCTCGAACTGGTGAAAGGTGTTTACGGCGATCGCCCATAATGGATGTAAGAGGATGGTTGAAAAGTTTTGCCTCAAACATCAAAAGCCTCAGAACCTAACCCCACTAACCCTTGACCGTAATCCCCATAAAATTCGGGCTTGCCCAAATTTAATCGAGACTTAAAGTTCACGAGTACGGAATAAGGGTTTCCAAGCCTCTCTTCTCGTAGACTGCGGTGTACACACAAGTCCTCTAGAGTTGCCCCATAGCCTTTTGATCCCCCCAACCCCGGATCGATTGGGGGGCAAAAACCTCTGAAAGTCATCCTTTTTAAGGAGAACTTACGAGGAACTACAACGATTCTGGTTTTCTACAGAAATGTGTGTAAACCGTAGCTTATCGTAGGAGAGCGTCTGTTTTACCGAAGTCTGTGTCATCAGTGTCCCTACTCGTTGGATAATTTATTTTTTGGTGCCTCCTGAGGGCAAATTCCATAGTTTTTGCGTTTTGACCCAATAAAGAGTCTCTAATCCCTAATAAAAATCTTTTTTACAACTTTGCACATTACTTAGATTGTCAGAATTCTCTGGTGAGTGTGGTGTTCCCTAATCAGCGTTTTTGGCTAATCTGATAGTTATTTATTTAGTTAAAATTGGGCAAACTAAAATTACATCATAATTAAAATCAGGAATAGTACAAAACGTCAATATACATTTACCTTTTTTGCTTGTTTGATCTAGCATTTTGCACCAGTTGTAATAAGCGTCTTGGTTGCAAACTACCTTTGTTATAGTTTCAGCCCTCTTTGAGAGGGCTGAAAAAGCTAGTCCACTGGTGTCTTTAACTACTAGCCTGGAAAATGATTTCTAGGCGCAACAATCAGATACAGCAGTTTGTAACTCAGTTAAGTACAGAGTTTAGGCTTAGTAGCCAGAAATGAAGGCTGTGCTACTCCGAAATTCTGTATCCACCAATTCTGCTGTACTATTTGCAATGCATTTTTACTCCCAAATACCTACAACTTGTTTTTAGAGTCAAATTTTCTATGTCAGACCCCAACATTGGTCGCTTACTCAGCAAACGCTACCAAATCCAGGAGTTAATCGGTACTGGAGCAATGGGTCGAGTTTATCGTGCTAAGGATATTTTGTTGGGTGGTGTACCTGTTGCTGTGAAGTTCCTCGCTCTATCAATCCAAAATGAAAAGATGCGACTGCAAGACCGCTTTGAGCGAGAAGCGAAAACTTGTGCTTTGCTAGGGCAAAAAAGCATCCATATAGTGCGAGTGATGGACTATGGCGTAGACGACAATAATACCCCATTCTACGTTATGGAATATCTACAAGGACAAAGCCTAAACAATATTATTCGCAAGCAACGACTGCCTTTAGCAAGATTCCTCAGTATGGCGCGTCAACTCAGCCTGGGTTTACAGTGCGCTCATGATGGCATCCCAGTTGAGGGCACAATTTGCCCAATTATTCATCGTGATATCAAACCAAGCAATATGCTGGTGATTCAAGATCCGAGTTTTGGAGAATTGGTCAAGGTTTTAGATTTTGGGATTGCTAAGTTATTACAGTCAGATGGCGACCATACAAAATTTTATCTAGGAACACTGGCTTATTCTTCTCCCGAACAAATGGAGGGTAAGGAATTAGATAACCGTTCTGATATTTATAGTTTGGGCGTCATGATGTTTGAGATGCTTACAGGCAAAATGCCGTTGGTGGCGCCAACTCACTCTTTTGGAGCATGGTATAAAACACATCACTATCAAAAGCCACGTTCTTTTGCTGAAGTTTCCCCTGGATTAGAACTACCAAAAGAAATAGAAAACTTGGTGATGAGTTGTCTAGCCAAAGTAGCACGCGATCGCCCCGAAAGCGTCAGTGAAATTTTGAAAGTTTTAGCAACCGTAGAGCAACCCGACCACACGCGTAAAATTAAACAGAAAAGTTATGCTCTAGTTCCTGCTACATTAACGGTTAGCGCTGAGGTTGAGCAAAAGACGAAAGCCGATTTGCGGATATCCTCCTCAAACGATGAAATTGCCAATACCATTTCCTGGCCTCAGAATAAACCAATTGCCGATATTGTCTTTCCCCAACCCGTACATACAAATGGGGAGGTTTTACCAGCCTTGTGGGTAATGCTACCCCAACAGGAAATTCAAAAGCGCTTAGTTTGTACCCGCTATAATCAATTTCTTTTCATCTCGGTTCCCCACCCGATGCTGTTGTGGATTACTGTCATTTACAACCGCAAACACGGCCCTAAATGGTTACATTACTACCTCGATCTCAAAACCAGTCTTGGTCAAGAAATTGCCCGCTTACTACACCAAACAGGTTACTACCGTCTGTTGTTTTTTGCACGAGAAACACCAACTCGCTGTAGTCATATCCTGCTTTCTAGCGTCGCTTCTGCCCAACGTCAACGACTGCAAGAGTGGGTGAAAATCAGCAATACCTTGATGTCTTCTGCCGACCCGCAAATTAGTAAAAATTTACTCAAAAGCGAATACGAAAAGATTAAGCCTCAAATCCTGGCAAAACTCGAAAGTATTGACACAGATTCTCCATACGATCTTTCCAACTAGGAATAATTTATGAATGTTACATGTTTTCTATGTAAAAAAGAGCATTCGCTCAAAAATTGTAAATTTTTATAAACAAAATATATATAAGGTTCCAAGTTCTAGTTATATGTATAAATAGTGAAAGTACTAACTCCAAAAGTTATGCTCTCTAATCACTATGTAGATATTTCTGTGTACATGGTCTAATTTAGGATAAATTTACGCAGGTGTGATTCTCACAGTAGACAAAGCAAGAAGTTTGGCTAAAGTACACAGTAAGTTGTAGCTCAAATAGACTTTAGAATCTAGCAAATCTACCGTCGAAGACTTTATTGATTTTTGGTTAATTTCGCGAATTAGATTTTTGCCCCAGGCTTGTTGAATTGTTTATCGGAGTTGACGCCCCGGCATCCCCAGCTCTTTTCCTTCATTGGAACCAAGCAAGAGAAGGAGGTCGCCCACTGCGACATCAGAACGACTCTATGCCATAGTGGAACCAGAATCTAAGCCCCACTGGTGCTTCAGAAGTTCTTGATAAGTTGCCTCGCGGACTACCATTTGCTCATACAACTTGACCAAAAAGTCTTTGGCCTGCTCATGACTCATGTTCTGCACCTGAGTTGCAAATGAGCAAATGCTGAATTGCTGTTCTAAGGATAATTTCATTGGTTGGTTCATAAGTTTACTCCGAAAAAACAACGCGTAAAGCTGATATCGTTCACAGAAGTCCAAATGGGATAATACTTGGACTTGTATCTGTCCCGCATTTGTTCCTCCGTATTAAGAAAGATAACAATTGTTTGACAGATTGCCCACATCCTAAGTGTGGAATTTTTCCGCTCTGATATCTTGCACCTAATCCCACTGATATACCACCCAAGTCGGCCGAGTTCTATTCCAGAAAATAAGCTCTCTTTTGTCTTAAATAGGTATATCTACTTTCTTTACCCTTTCTTGCTGGGAAAAAATTAGGTGTTATGCCTAATCTTTGATAGTTTTCCTGGTTGGGAAAAACTAAGATGGTGTCTTCCCCAGTATGAAAAAACTTTCCCAGGTGGGCTGTTGAAGGAGGTATGGGAATAAATGGTAATAAGCGTGAATTATAGTCGCTTTACCTCATGACGTGCAAGATGTCAATTTACTAATTTATGCAAATTCAGCCTCCTTAGATCGCTTTGGAGGCTAAAAATATTAGTATCAAATTGTCAAAAGGAAAAATGCTCAGGTTGAACAAATTGATGGGTATATTTACCGGATTTGTCATTAATTATTAGTCATAGGTCATTTATCCTTGGCAAATGACCTATGACTAGGGATTATTTTCTTCGAGTGAGACGATGACAACAGTAATGTTATCGTGCCCTCCTTGCTCCTTAGCAGCCTCAACGAGGGAGATGGCGGCTTTATCCAGCCAAGGAGTGTCTTGGAGAGAGCTAGCAATCTTTTGCTCGACAAGTTCTTCTGTGAGACCATCGCTACATAGCAGAAAGCGATCGCCAATTTTGACATCTAGTGGTTGCACGTCAATCTGATGCAGGTCTTCACGCCCCAAACAGCGTGATAATACATGACGGAAAGGATGTAACCGTGCTTCATCCGGGGTGATGTCACCGATTTTAATTGCCCGTGCTACCCAAGTGTGGTCTTCGGTTACTTGTTCTAATTGTGATTCTCGGAAGCGATACAGGCGGGAATCACCAACATGAGCGCACCAAGGCGGCTCGGGAGCGCGAAAAATTACCGCTACAACCGTTGTACCCATATCGGCGCGTTCGGGATGATTTTGCTGATCTTCTAAAATCGCTTGATTTGCGCCCCACAAAGCTTGCTCTAGCAATTCTTGAGAAGACTTTGGTGATTCCCAATTTGCGACTAAATACGCCTGAATTTCGCTAGTGGCAATGCGACTTGCTTCTTCTCCTCCTGCATGACCACCCATTCCATCAGCTACTACAAAAAATCGTCCCTCTGGGTCGATATAGTAAGCATCCTGATTATTAGAACGAATAAGTCCCGGATCGCTAAGACCGGTGAAATTAATTTTCATAAATTTTTTCAACAATTAATACATACGGTCATAACGGTCGAGACGTAGAAGTAGTCGGATCAGAATTACTGAAATCCCTACTGCAATTAAAGTGGGCAACAGTGCCAACCATACACGATTCATAACTACTAGAATAGTAGCTGAAAGCGTGAAACCACTGATTAACAGAGCATAGCTCATTGAGAGCTGAATATTACTTTGGCGACGCAACAAACGTTCAGTTTCTATAGACCGAACGCGCAGACGCATGTCTCCCCGTTCTAACTTTTCTAGGGTATCCTCCAACCTACGTGGTAAACCCAACGCGGTACTACTTACTTGAGCTGCTTGACGACTCAATTCGTTAAGAAAGCTATTCCCTTCAGAACCATTCATATCGGTCATAAGCTGCATTGCATAGGGTTTGGCAACTTCCATAAAGTTAAACTCTGGATCTAAGCCTTTGCCTACCCCCTCTAGGGTAGAAAAGGCTCGCATCACAAAAGTGAAAGTTGCTGGAAATCTAAATGGTTGATTATAAGCTATTTCGTAAAGATCATCACTAATTGCGGCCACTGATTGGTTTTCAAAGGGCTTATCCATGAAATTGTCCAGCATGTACTGGACGGAACGCCGCACTGGTCCCATGTCATCGACTGGGGCGATCGCACCTAAATCGATCAGAGATTGGACAACGCGATCGCCATCTTTTTGGGCAATACCAAACAAGGTTTCCATCAGTCCTTCACGAATGTTGGACTTAATTTGCCCCATCATCCCAAAATCGTAGAATATTAAAGCACCATCAGGACTGATGGCAATATTGCCTGGGTGGGGATCGGCGTGGAAAAAGCCACTATTGAGTAACTGTAGCAAATAGGCTTGAGCGCCTTGACGAGCGATGATTTTTCGATCTAAACCCGCTGCTTCCAAGGCTTCATATTGGCTAATTTTAATTCCAGGGACATATTCTAAGGTCAGTACGCGGGAAGTAGTGTAACGCCAGTAAACTTTTGGGACTTTTACCCAATCGTAGCCGCGAAAGTTACGGCGAAAAGTATCAGCGTTACGGCCTTCATTGAGATAATCAATTTCTTCCCAAAGAATGCGACAACATTCTTCATAAATACCGAGCCAATCTCGCCCCTTTCCCCATTTGGGATGGTTTTGAAAGTAGCGGGTAATTCCCTTGAGAATTTGTAAATCTATTTCAAATAATTTTTTTAACCCCGGACGTTGCACCTTAACTACAACTGCTTCTCCACTATGCAGGACGGCTTTGTGTACTTGCCCCAAGCTAGCAGCAGCTAAAGGAATAGGTTCAAAATTTTGGAATAGTTCAGGAATTTTCTTGCCTAGTTCTTGTTCAATAATTGCTTCTACTTGTTCATAGCTAAATGCTGGTACTTTGTCTTGTAACTTTGCCAGTTCTTCTACATATTCAATAGGGAATATATCAGCACGAGTAGAAAACAATTGCCCAACTTTGATGAAGGTTGGGCCTAAGTCCAGCAAGGTATTGCGAATCCAAAGCGCTTGGATTTTGCGTCTTGCAGTTTGCTTGGCTTCAGTTACACCACCTGGATAACTCCAAGATTTGTTGTATAACCAAAGTCTGAACAATAAGGTCAAAACGAAAGACCAAATGTCCACAAAACGCCGTCTGCTAGAGTATTTTTCCCGATTCCAACGGTATGCCTTATCCGAATAACCTTGTTCCATATGCTCCATATACCGTTGGTTTGCAACCGAATTATCAGCAATAAAAGACACTCAAATTGTCATTTGTCAGTTGTCGTTTGTCGTTTGTCATTTGTCTTTTGTCGTTTGTTTTTTGCATAAAACTAATGACTAATACAACTTTTGGAGATGCTGCGCCAACGGCAACTTTTGGAGACGCTACGAGTAGATTGCTTTCCCGTAGGGGTACGCTCAGTACAAGTGACCAATGACTAATGACCAATGACCAATGACCAATGACTAGATTTATGCAGAAGTTCTGCGATAATGCTGGAGTTCTGTTCGCAATAGGGCAATTTCTGCTCGTAATTGATCGATTTCTGCTTGCACGTCTATTGGCTCGGAACCGGGTTGCCTAGTACTTGTGCTAGCTTGGCCAGTATTAGCAGCTTCTGCTGCTCGATTTGCCCGCTCTAGGACTTCTTCTGTAAACTGGCGAAACTGCTCTCTAGTTTCAGCATCAAATTTGCCAAGCTCACTCAAAGCATCGGTCAAGGCGACCTCTAAACGCTCGTTAACTACTTCAGCTACCGCTCTGCCTACAAAAAACGCTTGCACAAGGGGGTTACTCATAAATTTTTGTTACGTTCATCCGCAAAAGAATTATAACTTGCCTGTATGCTTTGCGGCTTCTGTTGTATGGCTTGAGATTTAAGTTGCAGATGACGGACAAAGGCCAGTACAATCCGAAGACAATAGTTGTAAGAAATACATAATAAAACAGCTATTACTGAAATTTGAGCCTGAACACAGGTCTAATGACTCAATGACACAAATATCACTCATCATTACATAGGAGTAATTCTTGATAATATTGCTCTGGTGTACTAGGTAAATAGGTTGTCATTTGTAACCCCTGACCTTTGAATTTGAAACTTTGAGTAATATTAATCCGCCTGAGGAAATCTAGATCGTGGGAAATTACCCAAATAGCTCCTTGATAGTCATTGATACCTACTACCATTTGTTCGACGGTTTGAATATCTAAGTTATTAGTTGGTTCGTCGAGAATCAGCAGGTCAATTTCAGAGATACTAATCATAGCGATCGCCAATCTTGCCAATTCTCCACCACTGAGTACAGATGCGCTTTTGTGAACATCATCGTATTTAAACAAAAAATGTCCTAGTTGTTGCCGTAAAAGCTGATAGTTCAGATTTGGATTAGCTGCTTGCATATTTTCCAGAATTGTGTATTGGCGATTGACCAATTCATAGGTTTGATCGAGATATATAGCTTTCATTGTTGGTGCAAGCAAAACTTCGCCTGATTCCAAAACTGCAACTTGGTTTTCCCTTCCTAAAATTGCTTTTACCAAACTCGATTTACCGGAACCATTAGCGCCAACAATGGCAAGGCGATCGCCAGAAGAAACATGTAGCTGAATGTTGTGTAAAAGTACCCGTTCTGATACCCTAAGATTCGCACCTTGAATATCAATTAAATTTCTGTGCTTTTGGCTTTTTTCTTCTAGCTGAATACTTGTTACTTTCGTTGTTTTTACCTTCGTATCTGCAACTTTTTGATTAGCTTTAGCTACTGCTGCTTCATGTTTATTTTTCGCAATTCCGGCTGATATTTCAGCTTTTCTTTTCATCGCTCCGGCTGTTGTTCTGTCGATACTACCATCGAGAAACTTAGCACGACCATTGCGCTGAGCTTGGGCTGCACGCTGTTGTTCTTGCATAGCCGCAGCCTGAGTGCGTTTGAGTTCCTTTCTGGCGACTTCGTGCGATCGCAATGCTGCTTCTAATTCAATTTTTTTCTGTTCTCGATAATCAGAAAAATTACCTCCATACACCTTCAAACCAACAGGTGTAAGTTCCCAAGTAACATTTGTCACCTGGTCTAATAAAAAAGGCTTGTGGGAGACAATTACATACGCGCCAGTGAAATTTAAAAGAAACTCTTTTAAACTTTCTAAAGCTTGCAAATCCATGTGATTAGTTGGCTCATCCAGCAACAACAAGTTTGGTTTTTGAGCCAAACCAATCGCTAGAAATAGTTTTGTAAGTTCTCCACCACTCAAGTTTGTAATTGGTAGATAAAGGTCAAGATTTGTTTTGAATTGTGTTTGCAAAATTTCCTCAATATTCCACCATTCATCGGAGATAGAAATCAAAAAATTCAGTACTGTATCTGATTTGATTTCTTGCCTGATAGTGCTGATTTGGGGCAAATAGTAAACAACACCATGACGCGAAACTGAACCTGTGCTGGGTGTGATTTGTCCTGCAATAATTTTGAGTAGAGTTGATTTTCCTACACCATTGCTACCAACTAAAGCGATGGAGTCGCCTGCTTCAATACTCACCTGAACTTTTTGAAACAAAGTTCTTTCCAAGCTGAGTTCATAGGCTAAATTCTCAGCTAATAATATTGATTTTTTCTGCATTCTTTTCAAACCTCAATTCGCAAACTTCCACCCACGTGTTTACAACGATTTCGGGTAGATTAAGCACAAAACAAACTCAGCCGCTTACCAAGCGGTTTTACATAGATAGGAGTGATGACAATATCGTTAATGCATGACTGTGTGAAGTAACCCTGTCAAACTAGTTGCGTTTATTCTTCGTTGACATTTGTTGCTTTAGCGCAACAGGTGTTTGGTACTACTTCATTTCTGCTATCTCGTTGAGGTTTGATGAGGTTTGATATTGGCTACAGTGTAGCACAAAGGAATTCCGGAAAGTGAGAAGCGATGCGATATTATTCGATTAAGGCACCAGACGCGATAAATCGCCGTCTCTACAAAGGACTGGTTACCGTAGAGGCAATGTCCTAGACCTATAAATTGTGCTGATACTACTAATATTAGGATTTGGAGCTAGTGTAGGAACTGGAATAATAGCGGGTTTTTTAAATCCATTTATTTTGTTAGCACTAACAGCAACTAGTTTACCTGCACTTTCTATGCTGGTTTATTCACCCCTCAAAAGACGTAAGTTAATTGCTAAATATCGCAAGTCTGAGGTGTCTTTAATTAAACCGTAATGAAACAGATCCCCGACTTCTTAAATAAGTCGGGGATCTTGTCTTGTTTATGATAAAGATATGAAAGCATTGTTTTTGATAGCTAACTTAAGAATGCGATCGCCTTTTTCACAAAGCGTTAATGTGGAGCGACAGCCAACTACAACCCTGCTAAAATAAACCTATAAATTGATGCCCTATCCATTCTATGACCATAGCTCAAGAATTAGAATCCCAACAAGGCATCTGCCAAGATGTTATATTTCCCCCTGGTGATTTATTTAGTGATGAACCTCCCTTGGAAAGCGAACTGCATCTACGACAAATAATCTTACTTTTAACTTGTCTGGAATGGCTGTGGCGAGATAGAAATGATTTCTACGCAGCGGGAAATCTAACTATTTACTACAGTCCACGCCAACGCAAATCAGAATACTTCCGAGGCCCAGACTTTTTTGTAGTGCTAGCAACTGAACGCAAAACCCGCAAAAGTTGGGTAGTTTGGGAAGAAGATGGCAAATATCCCAATGTAATTCTAGAAATTTTGTCTGACTCAACAGCAAATACAGACAGAGGTTTAAAAAAGGAAATTTATCAAGATACTTTCCGGACACCCGATTATTTTTGGTTCGACCCTTACACACAAGAATTTGCGGGATTTCATTTAGTAGATGGAGAATATCAACCTCTGCAAGCAAGTGAACAAGGATATTTGTGGAGTCATCAACTAGGGTTATATTTGGGAGTTTATGAAGGATTATTGCGGTTTTTTACACAAGATGGAAAACTAGTAGCAACACCTGAAGAAAGGGCAGAACGTTTGGCAGCAAAATTGCGAGATTTAAATATCGACCCAGATACAATTTAGATTATTGCCATATCTTCTCTACGAGACGCACTCGCGTTCGATGGGCTTCTCTAAGAGAGGCTACGCCAACGCCTACGTACTTATAATTATTTTTCTATTTCAAAATTAATTCCTTCATAAATATCGCTAAAGGAAATTTGAAAATCTATTGATTTTAGTGATAATACAGCATCTAGTGATTCGTATTCAGTTAATACCCACTGGCCTTCAGCATTTTTATTAAACTGCTCAATAAGATATTCATATTGATTAATTATAATATATTCTTGGAGTGTAGAAATAGAACGATAAAATCTAAATTTATTAGTTCTATCGTGATTTTCTGTCGAGTTAGACAGCACTTCTACAATTATTAAAGGATTTGTCACTTTGCTAGTGCCACTCCCCTCATATATTGGTTCTCCTTGAATTACCATGATATCTGGATAAGTATATATACGATAACGCGGTATCCACAATTTGACATTAACCATATAGATTTTGTAATTTTTACCCCGCATCGTAAACTTCAAATTAGTGCAAAAATTACCTGCGATTTCATTGTGATTAGTCGTACTACCAGCTATAGTAATTATTTTTCCATCTCGATATTCATTTTTAAATTCTGATATTTCCTCAAGTTGTAAATACTCTTCGGTGGTATAGGATTTTTTTGATATTTTGATTTGCATAATCGCCACCTGATTTAAATATCAATTACCGAGGATAAGACCGGGCTAAAAACTTCTCTGCCTCAGCTTTATTTTTAATCACCCCATCTAAAGTCGCAGCAAGTAAATCATCTAACATTTGTCGATACTGCGCCCCCGGTTTATAACCTAATTTCTTTAAGTCATTACCATTTAAAATTGGCGAAATGTTAGCCAAAACTGTCAAGTAATGCCATATTTGCCGCCTGATTACTTGTTGGCTTTGTAAGGCAACTAAAATTAACATTGGTAAGTCGTATTGCCTTAGAAATTGAACTATTTCACTGGGGCGTTGACACCGAGGTAAGGTTTCTAAAACTTCAGCTTGAGCCTTGGCTAAGTTTTGTAACCGTTTGATGGCATCCTCTTGCAATTGCAGATTTTTTGCAACTTTTGCCCGATATTCTGGTTGTAAATGGGCGATTAACACTTCTAAACGCATTTCCCAGTGAATTAGGCTTTGTTGGGTGTCAAATCGCCGCAAACAGCGTTCTAGCAAGCGTAATTGTCGCAGGAGTTCTACATCTAGCTTCAGGGTAGGATGGATGCATTGCAATGCTCCTAAGTTATCGAGTAACTGTAAAGCTGATTTCCAGTAGGAGGCTTCTAGGATGTGCTTTAATTCTGTTTTGAGTCTTGTTTGCAAAGCTGGAGTTTTGCTATTCTCTTGGGCAGTGCGATCGTAAACGCCACTGTTGATGGCATAGCGAATAAACTCTTGTGTTTGCGGTTCAATCTCAAAGCCGAAGCGCACAGCAAAGCGCACGCCGCGATAAATGCGGGTGGGATCTTCGATAAAGCTGTTGGCGTGTAAAACGCGAATTTGCTTAGCTTGTAAATCGAGTAAACCACCAAAGAAATCAAGTAATTCGCCAGCACGGGGGGAAGTCAACCGCAAAGCTAGGGCGTTGATGGTAAAATCTCGACGATACAAATCTTGACGAATAGAACTCGCTTCAACTTCCGGATTCGCTGCTGGGTAAGGATAAAATTCAGTCCTAGCCGTAGCAATATCCACCCATAGAGAATCTAATTCTGGGTCTTTATGCCATAGCAAAGCCGCAGTTTGAAAAGCCCCGTGAATTTCTAAACGAGCCTTAGGGTAAAGTTGTTGGAGTGCTTTTGCTAGTTCCACACCAGCCCCAACATCTGCTGATTTGTGAAAGCCATCAACTACAAGGTCAATATCTTTAATCATCAAGTTGCCTGCTGCACCTGCTAACAGCAAGTCCCGCACCGCGCCCCCAACAAGATAAAGATGCCAACCCCGTTTTTCTGCCTCTTGCGATGCTGTAGTCAGCAATTGCCATAACTGAGGAGCAAAAGAAGATGACACAGAAAGATTAAGACGCTCTGAAGCAAACAGTAAACCAGTCTCGGCGTCTCCGTGCCCCCGTGTCGCCGCGTCCTCTTCATGTAATTCTCGCAACACATCAGTACGTGTGACAATACCAACTAATAGCCCATTTTCTAATACTGGTAAGCGCCCGATATCATATGTCACCATTAGCGCCTCAATTTGCGGCAGTGTCGTATCTGGTGTAATGGTTTTCAGATTCGTGGTCATGTAGCCTTTGGCTGGCGCATGACTAAAGCCGTGGTGGAAGGCGATATCGAGATCCCGCCGTGAAATAATACCTACCAATTGCCCTTGGGCATTGACTACAGATAAACCAGAGTGTCCATAGCGCAATAAAATGCGCTGGGCTTCGGCAATTGTGGTTTCAGGCAAAATAGTGCGGACAGGAGAGGACATCAAGTCCCTGGCAGTGGGGGGATGGGGAATTTGCGCTTTGAAGCCGTTAAGGATCTGTTGTAATATTGCCTGTGAATCTACTCCTCTTAAGTTCAGCGATGCAGCTTGGGAATGACCGCCACCGCCGAACAGTTGGAATAATAGATTAAGATTTGTTTTGGGAATTTGCGATCGCCCAATTATTGTTAACCTTGAATCACCTTCACTCAAAGGATACTCATTAGCCAACAGTATGGCATCAATTTCGGTTAATTCCACGAGTTCTGAAGCCAGACTCGATAAACCAGGCACAAAATTATCTGTCTTTAAAGTTACCCAAGCAACTGTATATCCGCGTAAACAGAGATATTCTAAATTTTCCAGCGCTTTAGTTAATAGCTGCTGCAATTGCAGAGACAATCCAGGATCTCGGTATGTGGAAATTACTGATAAACTAGCACCTTGTTGCATCAACCAAGCCAAAGCTAAAGCATCCCGTGGTGTGGACTGATCGAAAGTTAACGACCCGGTGTCAACATGAATACCCAAAGCCATAACTGTGGCTTCAGCAGGAGTTAGGGAGATTTGCTGTTGTTGCAATTGCTCCACAATTAAAGTTGTAGTGGCTCCTACTGAAGAAATATGCGATCGCGTCGCCGGAATATCTGATTCTTGTCCTAAGTGATGGTCATAAACTATAATCTCTTTGAGATTCGGTAAATCTAACCACTCGGCAGCTTTACCCAAGCGATCGCGCTGTTGCGTATCCACCACAGTCAAAGAGCGAATTTTTTCTGGAATCACCGAACGGCGCTCAATCAGAGGATATTCATCCCGATGCAAGGCTAAAAAATCCCGTACAGGAGGATGAGAGCCGCCGCTGAGTACAATCTTGCTGCCAGGTAGTAAGCGCGTTAGTCCTACCCCTGCTCCTAGTGCGTCAAAATCAACTGTTGTGTGGCAAAGAATTAAATCCATAGTCAAAAGTCATTAGTCGTTAGTACTTAGACAAAGGACAAATGACTAAAACGTTGCAATTTCTGGTAGCTTAAAGATAAGAAAAAAGTAAGTGTCAGTGTCGCCCTTTAGGATATTCTACACTTTAGTATTTAGCTGTATTGGGAGAAGTAAAAATGACCATAATATTCCAATTTGCTTTGATTGGCCTAGTTCTGTTGTCCTTTGTTCTAGTTGTCGGTGTTCCCGTTGCTTACGCCACTCCCCAAAATTGGGTTGAATCTAAAAAGCTGCTCTGGCTTGGTTCTGGTGTCTGGATTGCTTTGGTACTTTTAGTTGGTTTGTTAAACTTTTTTGTCGTCTAGGCAACGGCTTCGCTCTGGCGCAGGCACTTAATATAAAAATTAGAGGGGCAGAAGAGCCAAGGCCAAAGGTTAAGGAAAAAAAGAGATTTTTTCCTGTTTCCTTCCTTTTGACCGTGCTTTCCTGCTCCTCTAAATTTAACTAAGAAATGTATATTGGCCAGAAGTATAGTTGATTAAGAGGCAGTCATGGCAGTTTTTGAGGGAACTTTTACTCAAACGGAACCTTTGCGTTTTGCAGTGGTGATTGGTCGATTTAACGATTTGGTTACCGGAAAGCTGCTAGAGGGATGTCAAGATTGCTTGAAACGCCACGGTGTAGACCCCAATCCCCACGGTAATCAGGTAGACTACGTGTGGGTCCCCGGAAGTTTTGAAGTGCCTTTAGTAGCTCGCCAATTAGCACTTTCCCATCGTTATGATGCTGTAATTTGTCTTGGTGCAGTCATTCGAGGACAAACACCCCATTTCGATTACGTATCCGCCGAAGTTTCTAAAGGTATTGCCGCCGCTAGCTTTCAAACTGGGGTGCCAGTCATTTTTGGAATTTTGACAGTAGACACTATGCAGCAAGCCTTAGAACGGGCAGGCATCAAAGGTAATCATGGTTGGGATTACGCCCTGAACGCGCTAGAAATGGCTAGTCTGATGCGGCAACTGCGTTCTAACTTGGCAGAACCGTATTCTCGTAATAGCCAGTCTTTGCCACCTTCTTTTCCAAATGCCAGCGTCGGGAATTTAACAATAGAGTCAGAAGAACTAAGTTAGTGCGTTATTGGTCATTAGTCATCTGTCCTTTACAAATAACTAATGCCCAATGCCCCATGCCCAAAAATTAAAATTTAAGGGGTTGACAATTCAAAATAAATCTGAGATATTAATATTTGGTTGATGATTGCGGGTATAGCTCAGTGGTAGAGCGTCACCTTGCCAAGGTGAATGTCGCGCGTTCGAATCGCGTTACCCGCTTCCCAAAAAAAGTTTTAGAGCCAGAAACTCTAAAGCTTTTTTTATTGACAGCTTGTTAGCATACATAGCCTACTGTCTCATCCGTGAGAAGAACGTCAAAAGAGGCACGGAGCAGTTCTTGCTCAAAGCTTGGGGAAAACACCAGACGAGCTTGTACTCTCGGTTTGCGTAAGAGCGCACTAGTTGGGCTTCATACCCATGTTCCCCACTTCATTCCACGGCTCCAGGGCATAGCTCAGCCCCGCTGCCCCCTGCCCCCTGCCCCCTGCCCCTCCGCTTCTTCAGTGAGATACAGCTTACTTGACCATTGTGATATGCCTGGATAAAAACGAAACCTGCCTCGACTAACGTTGACCCGCGGTTGAGCGGGGTGTGACTACAGTTGAGTTTTTGCCCATCTCCGTGGTACTGTAGTAGTAGTCCAAACCGCTAGTTGGCAGACGAAAGTAGCCCTGGTAAGCAAACTTGTCAAAGCGGAAAATAAAAAAGCTAAAGACCACACTGAAGCTCGCAGGTGAATACTGTAGTCTCCCGCAAAATAAAGCTTCTAAGTCAATAGCTATTTGCCTGTAGAAAGTAGGTGACTGCCGTGGTCTAGGCTTGACCTAGTAAACGTCTTTTGACGAGATACACTGTGTAAGACCAACTTGTATTTCTGCAAGGAAAGAATGGCCAGCGAAACCAGAACCATGCACGTTACCAAAAGCAAGTGTATGTACTCCAGGGAAAGAGTCACACGCACTGATGGGTGTTTTGGCAATTCCACTCTGGAAACGCTTGTCAATTGCAAGGAGTAAAAATTGGGAGCGATCCCGATCTAACCTTGATAACTGCATACTAATATATAGTGACCCGAAAGAAAATGAGGGTTTGTTATTAGGTGTAGTTTATCAGCGTAGCCTTCGCAAACGATTTGTTTTAGGAGTGGTCGCTACGTAGGCTTAAAATTGTACCAGGTGTATCAGCACAATGGATGCCCACAAACGCAACCACATTACCTTTGAAGCTACAGATGGAGAGAAGGAAATTTTTAAACAAGATTGCCAGCTACGAGGAAAAACCTCAAACAGATAATCCTCTATTTATACGGCAATTACGCTACTTAGAGTCGGCCGCATCTACTGTTTGCAATTATGGCAATGTTTGCTTCCCCTGCCTACTTATATAAAGTATAAAGAGAGAAGCTCCCAAGGCATTTACCAAGGGACTTATTTCCGTTGTTTATGAAAAACACGCTCAAGTTATTAGAACGCTTGTGCAATCTCAAAAACCCGAAAAAATAGATTTCAATACTGAATACCCCTGTCCCTGTCGTCGCCGGGGTCAGCTAATTCCGATTACGTTGACAGAAGCATTTGGTTGCGATCGCTGTCAGCAAATCTTTGTAGTAGAAGATAATGGTCATGTCCTAGAACAGCTTTCTACCACTTATCCTTACAAGCGAGCTTGGCGGTGGATGGGAAATAGTTGGCATGTTGTCCATCCTCGTTTGGGAGAAAGCTATCTGCCCATAGCACTTGGCATTATTTTTGTGCTAGTGATTATATGGCTGCCATTAGCACTGCGATTGGCAAATAGTTCCAGCATTATTGCTTGGGCAATGGTGGCGGTGCTGTTGGCTATCCTGCCAGCGCTAATGGTCTGGCTTACCTACAGACGTTAATTCAATGACTGTTGAAGTTTTGGACGATCGCCCCGAACCCATTAGTAGTGCCCAACGAGCCTATCAAGCTTCCCTAAAATTGGGGATCACAAAGGGAGCAGACCGGAGTCGCGCGGTATTGGCGATGGCACAGGCGCTTGAGCGCTCATTTGACGACATTCTAGAAGCCAACACCTTGGATTTAGAAGCCAGTCGGGAAATGGCAGTGCCAGAATTGATATTAGACTGGCTGAAGCTGACTCCCACAAGGCTAGAGACGACCGTGGATATTTTACAACGGTTGGGGGAATTATCAGATCCGCTGCGGCGCGTCAGGAATGCTGATTACCAATTGGAAGATTCCCAAAGTTACTCCCAGCTAATGCCCTTAGGAGTGATTGGATTTATTTATGAAGCATTTCCTGATTTAGGAGCGATCGCAGCGGGTTTTTGTATCAAAACTGGCAATAGTATAATTCTCAAAGGTAGTGCTGAAGCCAGCCACTCTAACGCGGCCATTGCTTCAGTACTGCAAATTGCACTCGCCGAAGTTGGTTTACCACTGGGCTGTCTAGAACCGATCGCAGAGGAACACGGTGCTTCGATTCGGGATTTAGTCACCCAAGACGAGTACGTGAATTTAGTGATTCCCTACGGACGCTCTAGCTTGATCCAGCAGGTAGTACGACAGTCAACTTGCCCAGTCTTAAAGTCAGCAATGGGTAATTGTTACCTCTACTGGTCGCTAAATGCGAGTTTAGAAATGGTGCGCTGGATGATTATCGATAGCCATCAGAGCGAACCAGATCCAGTCAATGCCATTGAAAAAGTGCTAATTCATCGTCAAGCCTTGCCATCATCCCTAGCAGTTCTCTGGAACAGCCTATTGGAAAAAGGCTTTGAAATTAAAGGCGATGCAGAACTAGTAGAAGCCTTTCCCCAATTGCAGTTGGTGAAGGAAGGTGAATGGGGAAACCCTTATTTAACTAGGACAGTGGCTTTTAAATTGGTGGATAGCTTAGAAGCTGCGATCGCCTGGATTAATCAACACAGCAGTGGTCATGCCGATTGCATCGTTACTGAATCCTACCAGGAAAGTCGGCAGTTTGCCTTAGGAGTTAACAGTGCCTCTACTTACATCAACAGTTCCCCGCGTTTTTCCCGCAACCCCTCGCGGGGAGATTCAGTATTTCTCGGTATGTCTAACCAAAAAGGTCATCGCCGAGGATTTATTAGTTTGGAAACCTTGACTACCGTCAAGCACATTGTTCAGGGAAATGGCAGGTTTTAAATAATTCGTAATTCGTAATTAGAAATGGTTTGACAAAAGTGTTTGTATCAGCAGTTTTGTTTGAGTTGGGGTCTAAATGCTCCACAAAACTCTCCCAATGCCCCAATTCAATTTGAAACTTAACATAATCTTAATTTCTGCTTGATCCTGGGTTGGTAAGTTTCTTGTGTTTGGTTGAGCAGCTATTGGGAGACAAGTCAAATCAACATAATTACTAATTCATAATTCTTAAAAACCTTAGAATCTGTTGTTTCTATAAGAAGCAGCCACATTTGATTTCGGGTCTAAATCCCCATACAAAAAGCAATTACGTTAGCGTAGCGGGGCGTAGCCCATTACGAATTACGAATTACGAATTATTGAAGCCATTATTTGTGCTTTTTACAACTTAGTCTCCTAAAGTTCGCCAATTGTATCTAGATCTGGGTAAAGGTGAATATGGAACTTATGGATTGCGATACGCTGCTAGCAAATCGGTGCAAACGGCGGGATTTTTTGCTGGGTGCAGGATTTTTAACGGGGTTAACAGTAGCTAGCCAATGGCATCCGGTATTGGCTAATTCCAGGTTTTCTGGCTATCCATTCAGTCTGGGTGTGGCTTCTGGCGATCCTTTACCGGATGGTGTTGTCATCTGGACAAGGCTGGCTCCTAATCCTCTCTCTGGAGGTGGAATGCCTTTGGTAAATGTCCCAGTGCGGTGGCAAGTTGCACTTGATGAAAACATGAGACAGGTAGTGCGCCGAGGAACAGTACTAGCTACACCAGAGTTAGCACACTCAGTACACGTTGATGTCCGTGGACTAGACCCTAACCGTTGGTACTGGTATCAATTTCAAGCAGGTAGAGAAGTTAGCCCCATTGGGCGGACTCGCACAGCACCAGCATTTTACAGCTCTATCTCACAACTAAACTTTGCTTTTGTTTCTTGTCAAGACTGGCAAAATGGCTACTATACGGCTTATCGGCATTTGGCTGAGGAAAACCTCGACCTTGTGGTTCATCTCGGTGATTACATCTACGAATACGGACCACAAGTTGGTGGGCCGCGCCAGCATAATAGTCCGGAAATCATCACTCTTGCCGACTACCGGAATCGCCACGCTTTGTACAAAACTGACCTGAATCTCCAAGCGAGTCATGCAGCTTTTCCTTGGATTGTCACTTGGGACGACCATGAAGTTGATAACAACTACGCCAATTTAATTGCTGAAGACAATCAAACCCAAGAGGCTTTTAAGAAACGACGAGCCAATGCTTACCAGGCTTACTACGAACATATGCCTCTGCGTCAGTCTTCATTGCCCAATGGACCAGACGCGCTACTTTATCGGCGGTTCACTTACGGTAATTTAGCTGAGTTTAATGTATTAGACACGAGACAGTACCGCACTAACCAACCTTGTGACGATGGACTTAAGCCTCGTTGTCCCCAAGCTTTTGATACCAATGCTACTATGACTGGCTCAAAACAAGAGCAATGGCTACTAAAAGGGTTAGACCAATCGCGATCGCGTTGGAATGCGATCGCTCAACAAACCATGTTGGCCGAGTACAATTTTAATAGTAATCCTGGCGTAGGTGTGTTTAATGTAGATCAGTGGGATGGTTACGTAGCTGCACGCGATCGGCTATTGAGTTTTCTTAACCAGCGCCAACCCTCTAATCCAGTGGTAATTACCGGAGACATCCACTCTAGTTGGGTACACGACCTGAAGCTTGATTTTAACAACCCAAAATCAGCAACAGTAGGCACTGAGTTCGTAGGAACCTCCATTACCTCTGACTTTCCCACCTCATTTATCGCTCCAGTTCAAGCTTCCCTACGTAATAATCCCCATACTAAATTTTTTGACGGTGCCTTCCGGGGATACGTTCGGTGTAAACTTACCCCACAAAGTTGGCAAAGTGACTACCGAGTTGTATCCAGCATCGTTGATTTGAATGCCACCGTCAAAACTCTAGCTTCCTTCGTAGTCCAAAACGGACAACCAGGAGCGTATCGAAGTTAACAAAACAGAATTCAGGAATCAGAATTGGTGAAAACTCCACACATGAAAGGATGGAGTTTTAACCCACATTCCCAAGACGCGATCGATCGTCGTCTCTACGAAAGATTGATTATTAGACCTCTTGCATAAATAATTTTTTATCTCACGCAGAGGCGCAGAGGCGCAGAGAAGAGAACGCAAAGAAGAACTTTTGCAAGAGGTCTATTGTAGAGACGGCGATTTATCGCGTGTCTTGTTTTTGGTTTAACCTAGCATTAATTTGGGGTTTAAAAACATACCCCACTCCCCAAATTCAAGAAAGTAAACGTTGCTGAAATTGCAAAGCTTTTTGAGCTTCAGGAATTTTCGAGGCTAAAATTTTCACCAGTTCTACACGAGAAATTTGTCCAGAAGACTTAATAGCTTTTTGGACTAGAAACTTAGCTATTGGCCCAATTAAATCTGCCAACTCCCGCTCGCACTTTTCCAGAAATTCGTTGCTGATGACTTCAGATTCTTGATTTGGTAAATTATTTGAGTTAATCGCCCCGCCATCGGATTTAACAGTAAAATCTTGGAGTAGAGTAGGTTTTTCTAATATAAATATTGTTTTCTTCCTAAAATCAATTTGTTGATTTCCTCGAAGATGAAGTGCCAATTGACTAATTAATTCTTCGCCGCTGAGCGCTGATGCTGCAACTTGTTGTAGTAATCTTGGGGCAACAGGACCGACAAATTCCAAGAGAATTTTTTCTAGGCGGTTGTAATTTTCTGGAGACAGAATCGAAGCAGCGGAATATTCAATTGAAGTTTGTTGAGAAAGTGAAACTTGAGGCGGTTGTGTAAAAGATGATTCTACTCTGGTATCGAAATGCTTAAGCGCCCTTAGAATTTCAGCCGCAGACTGATAGCGTTGTTTAAAATGGTGTAGCACCATCTTTGATAGCACAGATGCTAACTCAGAACTGACCTGAGTCTGATGTTGCCAAGAAATTTCTCCTGTGTCTAGATCTTCCTCAAAGTTTATAGGATGTAAACCTGTCAGCGCTTGGATACCAATAATGCCCAAGGAATAAATATCACTGTTGGGGCGGGGCTTACCTTGCCCCTGTTCTGTAGACATGTATCCTGGAGTGCCAATAATAATGCTAGCCCTGGTGTGCCCTGCAACTGTAAGCAGTTGAGTTTGCATTTGTTTGACTGCGCCAAAGTCAATCAGCACTAACTTACCGTCTTGTTGCCGCCTAATTATATTGTCCGGCTTGATATCTCGATGAATAACGTTCTGGCTGTGAATAAATTGCAGAATACCCAAGACCTGCTCTAAAAGTTCAATTACTCGATTTTCTGTCCAACGTTCATTGGGAGTCAGTTCTGCTTTAAGAGTATGCCCTTGAATGAAGTCTTGCACCAAGAAAAATTCTTGGTTGTGTTCAAAATAGGCTAAAAGCCGAGGGATTTGGTCATGGTTTCCCAGTTTTTCCAGTGTTTCAGCCTCACTGGTAAATAGCCGTCTGGCAGTTTCGAGAAATTCAACACTGCGACTGACGGGCTTAAGGTGTTTGACTACGCATTTCGGCAAACCTGGTCGGTGGCTGTCTTGGGCAATGTAGGTTTGACCGAACCCTCCTCCACCTAAAACTTGAAGGACTTGGTAACGTCCGTCTAATAACTGTCCTAACATTTTGTCACTTGCCTAAGTCCTCAAATTAATCTTGGCATAACTACCAGCTTTGGCAAGGTTTCTTCAATCTGACAATAATATTAGGAAATAAAGCTCCAAACCGAATATGTGTCTAATGTTTAAAAATTACCTGATATTTTTGTTGACCAGAGTGATTAAAGAGCTTTATGCAGTTTTATTAACAAAGTAGCTAATTCCCCTAAAGCTCAATTTATAAACTAGTGGTGCTTGAGGAACTTCTGCCAATTTGGAATTTGGATCTGCATCATAGGTAACGCCACGGTATGTTAAATTCTGATTTGACGCAAACGCCTGTTGTGTTTTTTTGCTGCGAACTTGGCTTAGGTTGTATTCATAACTCAGACCACGATAATAAAGTTTCATAATTTTTTCCTCCTGAATAATTGTTGTCCAATAATGTTGATGAATTATCAGAAGATAATTGGACGGTTATGCAAACTTTTTCAGGAACAGGCTAATGCTTTAGCCGTCTAGGTTGAAGAGTCATTGGGTGTGAGGTATGGGGCATTGGGCATTCGTCTACCCTGCTTCCTCTGCCCCCTGCCCCCTGCCCCTTCCCCTTCGCCCTCCGCACCTCCCGTATGCTTACCCTTTTCATTCTGGGGTAACGTGGTTAACAATGGGTTGAATGTTTTTTAAATGATTCAATCTTATGGCTAGAACTCCAAATGAATACGCCGTACACCTCCTACTGGAAAGCGGTCATCGGGAAGAAGTACGTTTTCCTACTATTCAAGAGTTTCAGAAGTGGTATAGTGGCGAACTTGTGCCAAAATCTGCTTCTAGTGACTTTATTAGCGTCCCGATCAAGAATATTCAGGGGGAGTATATGGTAGTACGCCCTTCTCGGATCGTGGCAATCCGGGTAGAACCCGTTTTTAGTTCCAGCGTTGAAAGATTCAACTAAATGATGAGAAAAACCCTTGCTTTGCTTTCCTTAAGTCTGGGAATTGCCTTTGTAAATCCTCTTTTGTCAGTTATTGCTCAGGTTCCTAATTTACAGCCTTTGCCAATACCGACTACTCCCGATCTCTCGCCTGTACCAATACCAATCACTCCTGAGGTAACGCCACCGCTAAAACCAATTGCCATTGGAACCGATTGTACGCTGCGGCAGAGTTGCTTGGGTTGGGATGACCAACTTTGGGGTCAAAGGGGAAAAACAGGCGATCGCCTTGCCCTATTGGCTTCTATTGACAACAGTTTGCGTTACTTAGGCAAGAATGAGGCGATCGCAGCGTATCAAAATTATCCCATCAAGGAAATTACGCTCGATCGCGTCCGCCGGAGTTTAGTACGTTTTCGCCAACTAGTCGTCAGTTCTAAGTCACCAGCGCAATTACAAGCTGGTGTCCGGCAAGAGTTTGTTTTTTACCAGTCCGTAGGCAACGATGGCAAGGGTACTGTTAAATTCACTGCTTACTACGAACCTGTTTACACAGCTAGCCGTGTCAGGACTGCAACATATAAATATCCCCTTTATCGGCTACCACCTAATTTCAGCCAATGGTCGAAACCGCACCCCAAACGAATTGATTTGGAAGGCAAGGATGGTTTACTGGGAAATAAAAGCCAGTTACGCGGTTTAGAAATTCTTTGGTTTCGCGATCGCCTGGATGCATATATGATACATATCCAAGGTTCTGCCCAAATTAAATTAACTAATGGCAAAACAACCTCTGTTGGCTATGCAGGTGGAACCGATTACCCTTGGACTAGTATCGGCAAAGAACTAGCAAAAGACGGCAAATTGCCCTTGGAAGGATTAACAATGCCACGTCTGATTAGTTACTTCCGGCAAAAACCCCAAGAGTTGAATAATTATCTACCGCGCTGGGAAAGATTTATTTTCTTCCAGGAAACAAACGGTAGATCGGCTACCGGTAGTATTCATGTGCCAGTCACAGCAGAACGTTCCATTGCCACAGATAAGTCTCTCATGCCTCCGGGAGCGTTAGCCCTAATTTACAACTCATTTCCCTATCCCGCCACTGGTGGCAAACTCGAAAGACGTGCTGTCAGCCGCTTTGTCCTCGATCAGGATACAGGAAGTGCCATCAAAGGCCCAGGACGAGTAGATTACTTTATGGGATCTGGGAAATTAGCAGGCGATCGCGCTGGCATCACAGGCGGTAATGGTTCACTATACTATTTATTGCTTAAGGAATAAAGTTAGGAGTTAGGAGTTAGGAGTTAAGAGTTAGAAGTTAGGAGTTATTAATTGATAATTCTTAACTCCTCACTCCTCACTTCTAACTCCTCACTTTTAACTCTTCTAATACGGCGGATAAGCAAAATCATCTTTAAAGGAATAAAGTTAGGAGTTATGAGTTAAGAGTTAGAAGTTAGGAGTTATTAATTGATAATTCTTAACTCCTCACTCCTCACTTTTAACTCCTCACTTTTAACTCTTCTAATACGGCGGATAAGCAAAATCATCTTTAAAGGAATAAAGTTAGGAGTTATGAGTTAAGAGTTAGAAGTTAGGAGTTATTAATTGATAATTCTTAACTCCTCACTCCTCACTTTTAACTCCTCACTTTTAACTCTTCTAATACGGCGGATAAGCAAAATCATCTTCATCAGCATACACATAAGAGCTAGAAACCCCTGCCATTGCCATTTTCGGGCTTTCTGATTTTACAGGTTCCTTGCCAAAATCTTTGTATTCTTCAAAAGTTTTGCAGATAATTGCAGACTCCAGAGAATCTGAAGCAATTAAAAATTGTGTTAAAGTTCCTACCGTTGGATGTTTATAGTCCACAGTCGAAGCTACCAGAACTGTATTTGGTTCAATGCCTCTTTCTTCACACTCAATTATTGGGCAAAAAATTCCGTGAGCGTGGAACAAAGGACCTTTTGGTGTCAAGGGTTGCTTGCGATAGACAGCATAAGCTTTTTCTAGTTCAGCAACGAATCCACTAACTACTTTTCCTTGTTGGAATTCGCAGTAAGTTTTGCTGAAACTCGCTCCAGCTGCACCATTAAGTGTTAATTGTAGTGGTGATTGATGTAAAAACTTTTTATTCTCTCCCACTATAAAAATTAGATAGCGAGTAAAGGTTTTAAATTTCAGTTTGTCTGCTAAAAAAGCATCATAGTTATCTTTGAGCGTACCCAGTTTTAGCCCAGTTTCCCGGTCTTTGACAGACAATGGTCCCCGACGCACTATAACCAAGCGTGGAGTGTTACTAATAAAGACCGTTTCCACTCCAGAACTAAATTCATGCTCTACGTGCTGCCAATTCTCATCTGGCACAAAGCCAACAGCATTAGCATTGTCCAGTTTCAGCGCTAAACCGTGGGATTGTATACCATCTGTGCCATACCGAGGATTAATCATCTGACACCAGGGGATGACTTGAGAAGGCGGTGCATTGAATTTCTCGTCTTCAAAGTCGAAATTAGCAGATGCTTTCATCGTTTTAGGCTATCAAAGTGTTTTCTTGAACAAGTTTATCGACAGTGAGTCGATCCTGGGCACTCTTCCAAAATCTGGAAACAATTGCGTTGCGGTGAGTTCATCGCTATGGAGGTATTTTCCACCGCAGGAGACTGCCGAAGGTGGCGTCAAAAGACAATAGTAGTTTTTCCAGAGTAAGCCAGAATCAACGTATGTTGCAATCCCTGTTTCCTTTTTTAACAACATCTTCTGAACAAAACAGTTCTGAGGACTCATAGTAATTTGTATGTCATTAGTCATTCTCCTTGTACCTGCCTACCTCCATCTCCCTTATCTTCCTCATTTGCCCAAACTCAAAGCAACAAGAGTTTTCAAATCAGGCACTTTTAAATCAGGTTGACTTACTGCTGATACGGTAGCACCAACTCCTTGTTGACCTGCTCGACGGTTCACCCAGACTGTTGATAGTCCTAAAGATTTGGCTGCAATGATATCGTGATAAATACTGGCAGCAACGTGTAATATCTCTTCTGGCGGTAGATTAATTTTCTCCATAGCAAGTCTGAAGTTGTTTAAAGAAGGTTTATAGCTTTTTGCCTGTTCTGCTGTGATTATCCGATCAAATTCCACCTCCAGGTGCTTTGCCGAAAAAGCAAACAGATCCTCATCTATATTTGATATAATTACCAGCTTAAACTTTCGCTTAAGGGTTCTAAGTGCCTCAACTGTATCGGGTAAAGGTAGCCAATACTGAATAGAATCAGCAAGTGAATTCAGTTCTTCAGCAGTTGGGTTAAACCCAATTCGTTCACCAAATTTATCGACTACTCTCCTCAAAACTTCTCGATACTTGATGTATTCTCCTTGTTGGAGTTCTGCTTCCAGTTGAGCAAAAAGTTCTAGGATTTGGCTGTCATCCAAATTTTTGTTGTGTGCTACCAGAACTGGCTTTAGCGCCCCTAAGATGCCATTCTCCCAATCGATTAAGGTTCCATAACAATCGAAGGTTAAAGCCTTGTACTTATTGAAGTCAATCACGTTTTTATACTCCAAAGCTTGATTAATTATGTTCAGTTTTCAAAAGCCAAAAAACGGTTGAAATCATCTGCTTTTCGACAAATATGGCGTTCTTATAAGTCTGTGAACATTTCTTTATATATCAAAGCAGAGTTGAAGTAAGTAGACAATAAAATACTAAACTGTGTGAAGATAAGTAAGTAGTTCGGTACAATAAAACTAAACTATGTAAAGAAAAATAAAGCAGACTAAAAGCCTCTTCTCTAATTCTTTGTGTCCGATCTCGACAATAAATATTTAGTTAAGTCTACGTGTGTGGGATAATGTTACAACACACAGGAAATTCTTCCTAAGATAGTTTGTATGGATGCTAAATCTGAGCATATAAAAGTTAATAGCAGTCAAAAATTAAACTCAACTGAACAGCAATCTCATAGCAAACCATCTAAACCTTTTTCGGTAGCAGAGGCAGTGGTTAAAATCCTGGAAGGTATGGGAGTGCAGTATGCCTTTGGTGTTTCGGGAGGGGCGATCGCGCCAGTATGGGCTGCACTACACCAAAGTCCCATTCAGGTGCTGCACTTTCGCCATGAAGCTGGAGCAGCTTTTGCGGCCACTGAGGCGTACTTTGCTAGCGATCGCCCGGTTGTCGTGTTCGCTACCACAGGGCCAGGAATCACTAATGCTTTGACAGGGTTGCTGGCTGCTCGGTGGGAGGGTGCTAAGGTGATTTTTGTGTCAGCTTCAACTTCCGCACCACAGCGAGGACGTTGGGCTTGCCAAGAAACTAGCACATACACAATGCCTAACGCAGGTATTTTTACTTCGGGGGAAATATTTCATTACGCGACTACTCTCGAATCCAGCGATGAACTTCCAGAGGTTGCACGAAGGCTTGCCCTTGGTGTAGGACAACCAGGAGGATTCGTAGCCCATATCAGTATTCCAACAAATATTCAAACAAGCTCGCTAAAAACTTCCTTACCATTGGTAAATTTGTCTCGTGGTGTGGCAACAGTAACTGAGGAAGCGATCGCCGAATGTGTTCAGTTACTGTCTGAAGGACCGTTTGCCATTTGGGTAGGCTTTGGGGCGCGGGGTGCTGCAAAAGAGATTCGCCAACTTGCCGAGAAGACAGGGGCTACTGTTATGTGTTCACCACAGGGTAAGGGTATCTTTCCAGAAGACCATCCTCAGTTCGTAGGTGTAACTGGCTTTGGTGGGCATGAGTCGGTTTTTAGATATATGCAGGAGAAGCGTCCTTGGCACATACTGGTACTAGGAACACGTCTTGGTGAACTGACATCGTTTTGGAACCTGGAGATGATCCCCAGATGGGGCTTTTTGCATGTTGACATTGACTCAAAAGTACCAGGAACGGCATATCCATCTGTCAAAACATTGGCCATTCATTCCGATGTGAGAGTATTTGTCAAGGCATTACTGAAGTACTTTCCTGAGTATCCTGGTACGTCAAAAGTTCCGTTACTACCGATATCTAAACGCGATGTAATCTATCCGCGTGCTGGCGGTAAAGTGCGACCAGATGTGCTTATGAATATGATTCAACGGGTGATTGTCGAACAGAGCAATGCAGTTGTTATGGCCGAGGTGGGTAACTCGTTAGTTTGGGCAATTCACCTGCTGCGATTCGCCAAACCGTGTCGTTTCCGAATCAGCACTGGCTTCGGGTCTATGGGACATTTTGTGACTGGTGTTGTGGGTGCTGCCTTAGCAGGGAATGGTAAGGCGGTTGCTATTGTCGGCGATGGTGCTATGCTCATGAATAGTGAAGTAAACACTGCGGTAAAATACCAAATTCCTGCCGTCTGGATTGTACTCAACGACGCTCGCTACAATATGTGCGAACAGGGAATGACGTATCTGGGCTTCAACGACGTGGATGCAACAATTCCCCAGGCAGATTTCGTTAAGATTGCTCAGGGGATGGGATCTGATGGTATCCGTGTTCAAAGCGAATACGAGATCCAGGCTGCGCTAGAGAAAGCGATGGCAGCTACTGGTCCATTTGTGGTTGATGTGGTTATAGATCCCACCGAAATAGCACCTACTCAAAGTCGTAATCAAAGCCTGATTTCACAGGGCGCTACCAACTATTAAAATAAAAGACAATTTTTTTATATGGTGCATTCCCCAGTAGGTATTCGCTCACTTGCACTAACTTTTCCAAGTATTAGACGTACTAATAATTATTACATAGAAAAGTACCCAGAGCTAATAGCTCAGGCTGAACAAAAAGGACTGGCAAGGCTGTTTTCATTGACTGGAACCCCTCCGACTAACGAGTTTGACATGGAGATGCTGCCTTATCTCTCAGATCCCTTTCGTGGTACTGTTGAACGCTGGGTTCTTAGTCCTGATGAGTCTTCGTTAACCTTGGAATATCGTGCGGCAACAGATGCCCTCAATGCGGCCAAACTTTCTCCCAATGATGTCGATCTGATGATTGTCGCCTCAGTTTGGCCTGAACAAATTGGATTTGGCAATGCCGCCTTCCTTGCCCGTAAACTCGGTCTTGTGGGTGCTGCATGGAATCTTGATGGAACGTGTGGAAGTACACCAGTTGTACTTCAAACTGCCAGTGCTTTGGTGCGAGCGGGAGAGTATCGTAATGTACTTGTAGTTATTTCGTGTTCTTACTCTCGCGTTTTTGACGAGGAAGATACTGTGTCTTGGTTTCTTGGTGATGGTGCTGGAGCCTTTGTAGTCGGTTCACTCAAAGGAAAGCAGGGTATCCTTGGCACCAAGACAGTTCATACAGGTGCACTGTGTGAGGTAGTATCTGCTAAGCTCATAAAGGACGAAAAAGGAAATTCACAAGTCCGTATGCAGACGGGCAAGGGTGCGAAAGCTCTACGCGAAACAGCTGCTGAGTTTCTTTGTGTATGTTGCGAGGGTGCGATCGCATCTGCTGGTGTCACACTGGAGCAAATCGACTTTTTTCTTTTCAATACGCCTACTGCTTGGGTTACACGCTTCTGCACGCGGCTATTGGGTATTGACCCAGAGCGCACAATCAACCTCTACCCTCTATATGCAAATATAGGACCAGTACTGACTGTGGCAAATCTTTACCAGGCAGCACAGTTGGGCAAGATTCACGAAAATGACTTGGTTCTCATTTATGGTTCTGGTGCAGCGGGTGTCGCAGCTGCAAGTGTGATGCGCTGGGGTAATGTAGCGCTAGGTACTGACCCTCTTGAAAGCTCTAAATCGGCAAAAAAAAGCTCTCAAAAAAGGAGCGAAGTTTCTTTTTAAGGAAATCTTTACAAGGTTGAAACTAGATTAAGGAATTAACTATGCAAAGACAAATTATAACAACAGGATTTTTGCTGTTATCTTTGATATTTCCACTCAAAGTATTAGCAAAGGATTATGACAATATTTACGTCTTTGGAGACAGTTTTTCTGATACTGGTAATGTATTTAATGCCACTAATGGAATCATTCCTCCAAGTCCAACTTACTCTAATGGGCGTTTTTCTAATGGTAAAATTTGGGTTGATTATCTTGCCTCCGATCTAGGATTAACATTAAATCTGAAAAATAACTTTGCTTTTGGTGGTGCGACTACAGGAACTGAAAATATTGGTTTGCCAAGCTTACCAGGATTGCAGCAACAGATAAATAGTTTTGTATCAGCAAATGAAACCGCCGATCCTAATGCTCTATATATTATTTGGGCTGGCACTAATGACTACCTAAGTTACTTTTTCGATGGCGATCCCAACCCTACCAATGCAGTGGTAAATTTATCAGCGGCGTTGACATCGCTTGTTGCTGATGGCGCTAGAGATATCATGGTGGTCAACTTGCCAGATTTGGGAAAATTACCTGTTGCAAATTTCAATAGTCAACGTTCCAACTTATTCAACACATTCACCAGCACACATAACTCTAGCTTAAACGTGACACTCAAATCTTTGAGGCAACAATTAAGTCCCGACATCAACATTATAGAACTGAATGTTAATTCCCTATTTGATAGGATTATTGCTGCTCCAGAGGAATTCGGTTTTACAAACGTGACCAACTCTTGTATTAGCGAAGACTTATCAGTAGTTCCCATAGATGTTCCCACACAACAAGTTTTATGTAACCCTGAAAAATTTTTGTTTTGGGATGAAGTCCATCCTACAACTACTACTCATAAACTGATTGGAGAATTAGCATTCTCAGCACTTGAGCCAGTACCAGTACCCGAACCATCTGCTGGATTAGGGATGCTAGTATGCAGCGTTTTAAGTGCAGTTTCGCTACTGAAACGTAAAATAGCCAACTGAATTAGCGCTTGATCGCAATCCAGGTTTACTCTGTATTATCACTGTAATACTTAATTGTCATTAATACTCGACTGCTCCTAAGGCTTTTAAAGTATCCTTCTGAGACTCAGTTAAGCCAGTTATACTAGTGATATTCATTCCCTGGTAAGGATTTTTGCTTCTCAAAGTTTTCACGCATTCACCTGTTTCTACATCCCAAATCTTAATTGTCTCATCTTCACTGCAACTGACCACAGTCTGACCATCGAAACTAAAGGTAACCGACCAAACCCACCTAGTATGTCCTGATAAAGTTCTTAAGCAGCTACCTGTGTTAACATCCCAAAGTTTCACTGTTTGGTCACCACTACCACTCGCCAGTATGCGACCATCCAAACTGAAAGCAACTGAGTATACAGTATTTGTATGCCCTTGCAAAGTTTTAAGACACCGACCAGTGCTGACATCCCAAAGTTTCATCGTTTGGTCACCGCTGCCGCTAGCTAGAGTGCAACCATCCGCACTGAAGGCGACTGAATATATCCAGTCAGTATGACCTTGCAGAGTCTGAAGGCATCGACTAGTGCAAACATCCCAGAGTTTCACTGTTCGGTCATGACTACCACTGGCTAATGTATGACTGTTAGGATTGAAAGTGACTGACCATGTTCTACCATTATGTTCTTGTAAAGTATTGAGGCATTGACCAGTGCTGATATCCCATACTCTTATTGTTTGGTCATCGCTACCACTGGCAAGAAAATAACTGTCGGCACTAAAAGTCACTGATGTAACTCGATTACTATGTCCTCTGAAGATTTTAAGACATTTACCAGTACTCAGATTCCATAACCTTACAGTTCGGTCTTCGCTGCCACTAGCAAGTAATTGAGAATCAGGGCTAAAAACAACTGATGTGACTCTCCTACCATGTCCGTGCAAAGTTTTGAGACACTTACCAGTCGTAGCATCCCACAGTGTCACTGTTTGGTCATTACTGCCACTAGCAAGGATGTTATCGTTTGGACTGACAGCAACTGACCATATCCCATTGTTGTAACCCTGGAAAGTCTTAATGCATTGACCAGTGCTGATATTCCATAACTTTATCGTTTGATCGTCACTGCTACTGACACAGATATTTTGATTTATACATACCGCTAGCGACCATACCCTACTTCTATGTCCCTGTAGAGTTTTAAGGCATTCACCAGTACTGAAATCCCATACCCTAACTGTTTGGTCATCACCGCAACTAACAAGAGCACTACCATCTACACTGAAGGTAACTGAATGTATTAAGTCAGTATGCCCCTGTAAAATTTTGATACATTTACCAGTATTCGTGTCCCAAAGTTTAACTGTTTGGTCATGGCTCCCACTAGCTAGTGTATTACCGTCAGGGCTGAAAGCGACTGAGTATACCCTCTGGGTGTGACCCTCTAAGGTGTGAATACATAAACTGCTGTTAATATCCCACAGCCTTACTTTATAGTCATCATTTCCACTGGCCAACATATCACCTTTTGGACTAAAGGCAACTGACCATACACTACAACCATCTTCCTGTAAAGTTTTGAGGCATTTGCTTGTACTGATATTCCACAGTTTCACTGTTTGGTCATCACTGCCACTAGCAAGAACCTGACCGTTGGGGCTAAAAGTAACTGAACGAACCCCACCAGTATGACCCTCCAAGGTTTTGAAACACTGACCAGTACTGATATCCCACAGCTTTATTGTTTGGTCATTACTGCCACTGGCAAGAACCTGACCGTCGGGACTAAAAGTGACTGACCAAACCCAACCAGCATGACCCTTACAAGTCATAAGTTGCTGACTATTCGCAACTTCGTACAAGCGAATTTCTCCATTGGTATCACCAGTAGCTAAAAGTTTACCATTAGGGCTAAAGGCTACCGAAAAAATACCACCAAAGGTTTCGACAAAAACAGACTTAGCTAAATGGGCATGAGCAAAATTTGTATTATGCAACTTTACATTCTGCAAGTCGGCTTGCCAAATAGTTAGATAAGAAAAATCATAACCGCCCAGATCTGTTTCTAAATGACAAAGGAGATTAAAGACATTTCCTGCCGTATAACTTTGTTCTAGAGGGGATGTCTCTCGTAGAGTTCCTAAAATTTGAGCTAAGTGATTTTCTAGGGTTTTTTTACTTCTAAAGACAGTAAGCAGACCATCTAAAACTGGTTTGATAATCAGGCGAATTTGAGTATCTTTAACATAATCTTTACCCGTCGCCTTCATGAGAGCGTGACGCCTGAATAAATCAATATTTTCAGTGACAATCTCTTCATAAACTTTTTCTATCAAGCTAGTAGTCACATACTCCATGACTACTGGTTGAAGCGTAAAAAAAGATACAGTTTTTTCAATGAGTGTAAACTTAGCTTTCTCGATTAGCGATCGCCTTCCCAACGATTCTACAGCCTCTAGCAATTTTGCTTGCGGTATTGGTGATATAATATCCTCCCGCAATTCTTTTAGTGTTATAGACTCCCGATTAATCGCTAGCCAGTACATTATGTCCTTTTCTAAATCTGACAAGCGCTCAAACTGCTGCTCTAAAACATCACGAATGTCGCCAAAAACAGCTGTGTCTTGTTGCAAAAATTCAGCCACGTTACCATCAAAAATATCTTGAATGGTCGTGGCAACTATCTTCAAGGCTAATGGATTGCCTGCATAGCGTTCAATCATCACTTTCCATCGATCTTCTGCGCCAGATAGTCCTTTGAGTTTTAAGATTTCTTGCCCTTCTACCACCTTTAAGCCACTTAGTGCTAATGAGCGAACAGGTAGTGCTTCTCCTTCCAATAATGCTACTTCTTTAGGTTTTTCCCTACTAGTAAGCATTAAGCAGCTTTGGTGAGTTGCTTCTCCTACCCGCGTTAAAAGCTCACCGTATTCTTCATATCCTTCTCGATAAACTCCAGCGCGGCTACCACTGCGGAGAATTGATTCTGCATTATCAAGTATCAGTAAACAACGATTATTTTGCAAATAATCGAGTAGTCGGGATAATCGATCGCTAAAGCTTTCTGGTAAGTTATCCTCTGTTTGGTGTTCGTCAGATAAAAATTGGATTAAATTACTGAGAACAATTTTAACAGGCGGGGCTTCTCGTAGCGATCGCCAGATAACGTACTCAAAGTTTTCCTGAATCTGTTGAGCAAACTTTACAGACAGCGTTGTTTTACCAATACCTCCTATTCCCAATACTGTCACCAATCGGCATTGTTCATCAACAATCCATTGTTCTAACGTACTCAGTTCTTCTGTACGTCCATAAAAAACTGATGTAAAGATAGCGTCTCCCCAATCTAGACGACTATTTGAGCTTGAATAGTCACTTTTATCTATTTTTAAGGAAAAAGCTGAAAACAGCTTCTCAATAGTCTGTTTATCAACACCTCCTTCGCGATTCAATACTTTCGAGATCGTACCAGAATATAATCCAGAACGTGCGCTCATTTCTTCGAGAGTGTACCTGTTTCCAAAATTTTCTTTTGCTTCTGACTGATGCTTTGCTTCCTTAATTTTTTGCAAACCCTTAGTAGTAAGTGCAACGCCGCGCTTGCGTCTCCAATTCTGTAAAGTCATGTATTAATTCACCGTTTGCATAATCGCCTGTGACTAAAAAGAATGATCTAGCAGGTTGCTGTAGATATTAAGTGATATTTGTAACAAAGGAAAAATCCCATGTTGCAGAGGATTAAAAAAATTCTAAAGCCAAAATGTTCACCGCTCAAAGCTACATTAGGCAATCCACTCGTTTCGATCGGTCAACAGCCTTTGCTCCATAGATAAACTAATGTGCGGGTTATTGCTGAGATCCTTATGTTTAACTAAAAGCTTGTTGGATTTGGGTAATGCTAGATTCATTACGTATGATGCTAGCTCATTAATACACTAAGTTCTCAGTAATCCCATTGGGGGATAAAGCTTAAGTTCAATCTTAAAATCTCGATTTTCACTGGTAAAGATGGTTGTGAATTGGCAATCTTGATAAAGAAAGTTTGTAAACACTTAGTCTATTAATACTAATGAATAAGACTGCCGTCGAGAGATTTTCTAGTCTAGCAACCTCCACAAAAAAAAGGACGCTCAAGCGAATCACTATAAACCTGGCATCAGATGAGGCCCAGAACCTCGAAAAGTATTGTGAACAGACAGGAAAAACAGCAACGGATGTGATTCAGGAACTCATTCGAGCGTTGCCATGACCTAAATTTTCACATTAGGTTTCAAAAGTTCATAGTCCAAAACAGGCAGTGTTAAAGTTGAGAAACATTCTCTCACTCCCGATTTTGCAATCTAAATAATGGTTATTATGTCATTTTGTTTACGAATCAAAATAGAGGACAGAAGGTAAAAGTAATTCTAAAAAATCCGATCGGATTTTTTAGAGGTACTGCAAAATAATAAGATTTGTGTGGACATACGTACTTAGTATACTATGTTCGATTGATGACACTAAGACGATTCGGATCGCTAGTGCCGCCAAAATGATAGTTTCCTTGTTTAAATACCACACAGTTGTGCCTCTAGCATAGGTGGCTTTTTAGAAGCGTACTGCGCCCGCCGTAAACGAGTGCAGCACGCCATTGCTAAACTGTTACGTCTCAATCATCACTAACAAATTGCGAACTACTTTCATTTCATCGCTGGCAAAGCTCGAATGAGTTCTCGAATGACATCCGTTGCTGGTCTGCCCGTCTGTTCACAATACTTTTCAAGGTTCTTGGCTTCATTCGATGCCAAGTTTACAGTAATTCGCTTGACCGCCCATTTTTTGTTCATGCTCAAACAGTTAAATCGTGTATTGATAACTTCAAAACCTGATTTTACCTTTCCTACTAGGAAGTAACCTAAATTTCGGCTCGCCGCCGAGATAACCGTAAACTCAGGATAGGTTGTAAGTAAATATTGCAGTTGTATCTTATTATCCAATCACATTTTTAATCACCTAATTTTTTCTCCTTACACGGTTGTAAATAAACGTTTTTTAGGAAACAAAACAGCCCTGCTTCTTCAGCGAAGTCTGGACTATTTAGGTTTGCGGCTCTGAGTGCGTAAGTTATAGAAACCTATACAGAAAAGCCAGAAGCGATCGCTTACTACATCGGTGGAATATTTCAGTAGTATTAAATACTCTGATGATTCGGGTATCTAGTTAATTCTTGATACCCCAGAATTTGCCGTAGAGCAATTTCATTGTCAACCCGCTTCACTCGTCTCAATAAACTTAGTTTCCTTGTCAGAATGACTACTCTATCGTTGTGGTTGGTTCCAGAATTTAGCCCCAATTGCAACCAATTTATAATTAAGATTGCTGAAGAAAGCCTTAACCTAAATTTGTACTAATTTTAACTCAACCTTTGCTCAAGCTGTATGCCTTAGTAAGAAGATTGTGTAGTAACTGTGATAAAATACGGTATTCCAATCGGCTTATAGATGTATTGTATCCATCAACCAAAAGTGTAGAAGCCAAATTGAAGGCTCTGACTAGTAGCTTCCTAGCGTGTTCAGGATTATGGATTTATGAAACTGTGACTTAACCAATTACACACACTCTGAGCCAACCAAATTAACTGGAGCGTAGACCCATAAAACACACAAATGCTTGTTGCATAGTGGAAAATCACCTGTCTACGCCAACAGGATGACATTTGCATGTTTTCTGTGGAGTTTTGTTACTAAACTTGAGGAGTAAAAATGCTTGAGGCTATCGCTGTTGCTTGGTTATTACTATTCTTTGGCGATTTCCTATCTACATTCATTTACCACGTACCCGAGCATGTTTTTGGTAGCCTTCATTTAAAAACGCACCACTCCTGGAAGAAGGACTTTCGTCACTATGCTATTTTGACTTTCAATCCCCAAGTTCTTTTAGATGGTATCTTGGGAGCTTTGCCTTATATACTCATAGCGATAGTTCTCTGGTCTTTTTCTCCCATCGGCGTTATCTTTGGACTACTGCTTGGTCAGTTTCATGTATGGTGGAGACACATAAGTGTCTTGGGTTGGCAAACTCCAAAGCCTGTAAATATTTTATGCCAAATTCTATTTATTACTACTCCTGAGAGACACTGGTTACATCATCACAAAACTAATTTGGGTTTTGGCGATATTTTTACCTTCTTTGAACAACCTGCACAAATCTGGTTACGCTGGCTAAGGCTGCTGAGGGTTCGTTTTCGCTACTCTCGTATTTAACTGAAGCTAGGGCGTGTTTTCAAACTCGCTGTCATAAATCTTAAAAATGCGAGGTGTTGAAAATAATATCTCGCATTTAGTTGCTAAATACAGTCAGGTTCACAAACCAAGGCTGACGATTTATAAAGTATAAAAAAATACTCTATTTTTTCATAAAAATACTAAAAATGTGGAGTGAGCGATCGCCTGTTTGTTTTTGTTCTTGATGACATCAGTGGATGTTTTCGGCAAATGATTTGATTATCAAAATAAAAAGTATACATAAAACTCAGTAATTATTAGATACATCTATCAGGAAGTATGAAGATTTTTCTGAAAAGATAGACATCTAAGTAAATATTCGGTATTTAGTTACTATTAGGTTATTTAGATGTTTCCTGTTTTCCAGCTAGATATTCAGGGGCGATGCCTACGGCGGCAAGCTACGCCAATAACGACGAGTGCATAAAGATTCCCTATTTTATGCCGTGTCAAGCGTTCCCTACTTTCGCTAGTAAGACTTATGCATTGACAAACAAACTAAATTATGGATTGTGGATTTTAGTGATTTCAGCTTGATTTTTTAACTGTTTTTCATCTAAGCCTGTGGTAAATCTTTGCCTGGGCTAGTGATGAAGAATGATTTGAATCAGCGTGAAACTAATTGTTTTTATGAATCCACACCCTCAGAAGTCTGTACAGTGCTTAAGACTTAGATAGTCCTCAATATTTGCAAGCCCATCAAAGAGTGAACGTTCAAAGAAAAATTGCTAACCCTCAAGGCTGATATGAAGTATGCCGAAACATTCAACTCTCGGCTAATTTTTCTGCTCTCAAACAGGAGTAATAGCAACGCCAAGAACTTAAGTGACTGCAAAAAATCAATTCAGGTAGGAAAAAGTTATGGCAAATATCATTGGAACTAACGCAAATGATACCCTAGTGGGTACCAACAGCGCTGACACAATTAACGGTAAAGCTGGCAACGATACCATTACAGGTAGTTATGGCAACGATACCTTAACGGGTGGCGGTGGCAAGGATACATTTGTTTACAACTACTATGACTTACTCTCTAACAACGATAGCATTGATACCATTACTGATTTTGGTGGGGTAGGTAAAGGCACAAACCCAACAGCAGCAGTCATTGCCGAAATCGATACCATCAAATTCCTTGGTGCTGGCTTGACTGCGCGAAATCTGCTACTCACCCAAAATGGCACAAGTTTGGAAATCACTTTTGAAGGGGTGTCCAATGCCAAAGTCATCTTAAAAAACTTCAAATTAGAAGACTTGGAGAACCTGAAAGCTTCTGGAGCAAGACCTGCTATTGGTAATATCCTGTTTGATGGGGAAACTACCATTGTTGACAGCTTTAATGTTCTGGATGCCAATTCGACTGATACCACCATCGGCATCAACAACACGGTGACTTTTCTCAATGACCTAGCTAACAACATTACAGGTTTAGATAATTCAGATGATGTGGTAAATGGTCAGGGAGGTGATGACAAAATCGACGGCTTGAGTGGCAACGACCTTTTGAGGGGTGGTACGGGTAATGATACTCTCATTGGTGGTGTAGGAAATGATACTCTCATTGGTGATGTAGGAAATGACTCCCTGGACGGTGGTATTGGTGACGACTCGCTGCGAGGTGGTGCGGGGAACAATACCCTCAAAGGTGGCGCTGGTAACGATAACTTGGATGTTAATGCTTCAATAAGCAATAGTCTGCTCTCTGGTGGAGATGGCAACGATCTGGTCTCTGCCTCTGGTTACTACGACTACGGCAGCAACGGTTACACCTATTACTATGCCTCTGGCAATAATACTCTCAATGGAGATGGAGGAGATGACAGCCTGAGTATTAATTACTCTAGTGGGAATAATACGGTTTCAGGGGGATCTGGGAATGATTACATTCTGGCACAAGGAGTCAAAGGTACAAACACTTTCAATGGAGGGGATGGCAATGACTCCTTTAATTTGAACGTCACATATACTGCCCCCTCTTCCTTGGTGACTCAAACGGTAGATGGAGGCACAGGTGATGATTTGTTGCTTGTCGATTATAGCTATGGTAATGAAGATCAGAGAATCACATCGACTTTCAACGCCACTACTAACATTGGCTCGATTACGCTGGGCACCACGAATCGGATTAGCTACAAGAATATCGAACGATTAAATATCATAGGTACACGCAACGATGACTATATTGTGGGCAGCAATAGCAACGATATTATAAATGGGGGCTTTGGTGGCAGTGATACTATTATTGGTGGTGAAGGTAACGATCGGTTATATACGAGTGTTTCCAGTCTTTTACTTGATTCTTTAGCAGGCCTACAACAGCTGTTGGATGGTGGCAATGGCAATGATGTTCTAGGAGCCTCTGGCTACTCAGCTCGCTACGATGAATATTTCGTAAATGGCAATAATACCCTCAACGGTGGCGCTGGTGACGATCGCTTTGATGTTAACTTTTCAAATGCCAATAACCTGCTCAATGGTGGTGACGGCAACGATACTTTCTCCAAGAACTACAGAGGCAATGATACGATTGATGGGGGCACAGGTGACGATTTATTGTCCTATAACACTAATAATTACTATGGTACTGAGGGAATCACTTCGACCTTCAATGCCAGTACTAACATTGGCTCAGTTACACTAGGCACGAATCACGCTAGCTACAAAAATATCGAACGATTAGATATCACAGGTACAGGCTACAACGACTACATTGTGGGGAGCAATGGCAACGATACCCTCGACCCAGGTAGCGGTGGCAATGATACGCTTGATGGGGGAAAAGGTGATGATGTCTTGAGAGTTTCTTACTACAAGGATGTTACACAAGGAATCACTTCGACTCTTAATCCTACTACTAATATTGGGACAATTACCGCTGGCACAAATCGGGTTACCTATAAGAATATCGAAAGATTAGATATCACAGGTACAGATTACAATGACTACATTGTAGGCAATAAGGGTAATGATACGCTCTCCACGGGCATTGGTGGCAATGATACGGTAGATGGAGGAATAGGTGACGATCTGTTGTATGTCAATTTATACAATGGTAACGGGGGAATTACTTCGACTTTCAATGCCACCACTAATATTGGCTTGATTACGGCCGGCACAAGATCGGTTGCCTACAAAAATATCGAAACATTAAATATCACAGGTACATACTACGATGACTTGATTGTGGGGAACAATGGCAACGATACGCTCAACCCAGGCAGTGGTGGCAATGATACGATTATTGGGGGTGGGGGTAACGATTACTTAAATATTAGGTTTTCTGCTTCAGGGAATAACACCTTCAAAGGTGGTGTTGGTGATGATACCTTAGATGCTCAGTATTCTTCAAGCGATAACCTACTCTCTGGAGATGAGGGCAATGATTCTCTGTTGGCCTTTGGCTACGACTCTGGACTCACTGAGTACGATTACGGTCCTCCAGGGTATTATTCTTATCAAACCTCTGGTAATAACACCCTCAACGGTGGCGCTGGTAACGATTTCTTAAATGTTGACTATTCAATAGGCGATAACTTATTGAATGGGGGCGATGGCAACGATACTCTCACAGCCTCTGGTTACGAATACGATGATTTTGATCGGGTTTATCGTGAGACATCAGGCGATAATATCCTCAATGGTGGTGCAGGTAGCGATCGCTTGATTGTTGAAGATTCATCAGGCGATAATCTACTCGATGGTGGCGATGGTAATGATACTTTGAGCGCCTCTCGTGCCTCTGGTAAGAACACCCTCAAAGGCGGCAGTGGCGATGATATCCTCACAGGTGGCAAGGGTAATGATAGCCTCTATGGAGGAAGTGGTGCTGATAAATTCATTTTCAGTAGTTTCAATGAAGGTGTTGATCGGATTTATGACTTCAACGCCACTAATGAAGTAATTCAGGTATCGACTGGTGGTTTTGGTGGCGGTTTATCAGTAGGTGTACTTTCAGCTAGTCAGTTGAGAATCGGAATATCTGCAACCACTAGCGCTCAAAGATTTATTTACAACTCCACTACAGGTGAATTGTTCTTTGACCAAGATGGTAATGCAGCTGGCTTTGCTCAGGTAAAATTTGCACAATTATCTACTGGCTTGCCACTAACCAACAACAATTTTCTGGTTGTTTAAGTGTAATTAAAGTTTCATTACATAGCAGCAAGCAAGCTCGTAAATCTTGACAATGCGAGGTCTTAAAAATAGCACCTCATATATAAACCAAGGCTTACAAAGTTGCTGCTCATATCTCCGACTTCTGGAAGAAGTCGGAGATCTAAATTCGCGTTAAGTAAGTGCCATTCCACCCTAGAGATATTTAGATTTTTTCTAGTCTACCAAACAAGTCACTTAAGCTTTTCGTGAGCAGCCAAAATAATTTTCTCTGTTTCTTCCCAGTTAATACATTTGTCTGTTACAGAAACACCATATTTTAGTTCTTCTTGTTTCCCAGTAAGTGGTTGATTACCTTCATATATATTCGATTCCAGCATCATGCCAACTATTGATGTATTACCATCCAATATTTGCTCGATAATATTTTCCAAGACGGCAGCTTGTAATTTGTAGTCTTTATTTGTATTGCCGTGGCTACAATCGATGACAATTCTAGGTGGTAAATTTGCCTCTTTTAATTTCTTTTCTATCAGACTGACGCTTGCTACATCAAAGTTTGGCTGATTACCACCTCTTAAAATGACGTGACCGTAGGCATTACCTTTTGTTTGAAATACGCTGACTTGTCCGTTTTGATTAATGCCCAGAAAATTATGAGGGTTTCTAGCTGATTGTAGGGCATTCAAAGCTACTTGGATATTGCCATCGGTACCGTTTTTAAAACCCACAGGCATGGAAAGTCCGCTTGCCATTTCCCGATGAGTTTGCGATTCTGTGGTGCGTGCGCCAATGGCAGACCATGTAATCAGTTCACTAATGTATTGAGGGATGATTGGGTCTAGGGCTTCTGTGCCAGCAGGTAATCCCATTTCTGTAATTTGTAATAATAGCTGGCGTGCAATTAATAATCCATTTTCTACATGAAAAGAATCATCCATATCTGGGTCGTTAATTAATCCTTTCCAACCTACGGTTGTTCTGGGTTTTTCAAAGTAAACTCGCATAATTACTAGCAGCTTATCTTGGACTCGCTCAGCCAAGACTTTCAATCTTTGGGAATATTCGATCGCTGCTTTAGGATCGTGGATTGAACAGGGGCCAACTACTATAAATTTTCGGCGATCGCGAAAATCCAAAATATCTTCTATTTCCTCTCTGTACCTTAAAACTGTTTGTTCCGCTAATTGAGTTAATGGTAATCTTGATTTAATTTCATTGGGAGTTAAAAGAACGCGATCGTTCTCGATGTTAGCATTAAATAATTTGTGGTTGTGCATGGAGATGCTCTCTTTTATGCTATTCTGTTTATGAGTGAAATTTAATATACACATTTTTAATCAAAAATACAATATAAGTTGATATTTTGTCTGGAAAATTTCATATCAAACTTGATTGTAGTAAAGCAATTACTGTTATGAATATTTGACTTTATTCTAATATCTTTGTTGTCAATTGAGTAAAATCCAGGTGAAATACGGGACTTCCAGAAAATAAATTATCCAATTTCCGAGATAAGATATTTTGATTTTCCCCAAGCCTTGAGCAAGAACTGCCCCTCTGCCTACACAGCGATTGTATATTTTTTTAGTTGGAAGTCCCTACACAGTTATGGAGAGGTGTAAAATTATGCCAAAACATTCAGATAAAATTTTCGACCTTGCTGATTTTGTATATGAAAACGATTGTGCATGATATCAAAATCCTTGTAGAGATGTTGCAATGCAACGTCTCTACTTATTATCGCAGATAGAGCCTTTGATATCATATCCTGACGCCAGGAAAACTTTGTAGACGCTTGTGCGGCTACTCTTGAATATGATTAAGAAATATTGTTTTTGCTCGATTGATTATGTATGTAGAGGTGTTATCTGCTTCAATCGATGACAAACCACTCATCCAACGGATGATGGAGCTTTATCAGTATGACTTTTCAGAGTTTGAACATCAAGACCTCAATGAGCATGGTTACTTTGGATACCCTTATTTAGATTATTACTGGATTGAGGGCGATCGCTACCCATTCATTGTGCGAGTAGGCAAAAAGCTTGCTGGATTTGTTTTAGTGAATCAGTTCACATACATTGCAGACAGTCAGTATTCAATTGCAGAGTTTTTTATCTTACGCAAATATAGGCAGCAAGGAATTGGTAAATTGGTTGCCTCTCAAGTCTTCAACCGATTTTGCGGTAAGTGGGAGATTTATCAAATTACCACAAATACAGTCGCTCAAAAATTTTGGCGCAGTGTCATTGCAGAGTACACAACAGGGAAATTTACAGAAATTGCCATCGATGATGGCGATCGCCAAGGAATGATTCAATGTTTTGACAACACGTCATATCATTTCCAAAAATCTTTGCAACACATGAATCGACTGTAGGGGCGTACAGCTGTACGCCCCTACCTAACTAGCAGCTGTTACTAAGGCGACTTTGCCACGGAGTTACAGTAACTTGAAGCCCAGGTTATTCAGAACTTGCCGCAAGCGATCGCGTCCTCTCAATGACTCGACACTTGCAATCCGCCCGGATGAGTGTTCTGACCAATCACCAGCAACATTCATCTGTTGTTCAGTATAGAACTCTTTGATGATGTTATTGTAATGAGCGATCGCTTCATCTTGTTCTGCCAATTTATAAGTTTCCCGGTGCAGCACAGCTGATTGTGGTAACCGTGGCTTAATTGCAGCATTAACTTCTGGATCTGGATAGCCCACACACAACCCAAACACAGCATACACAGAAGAAGGCAAATTCAAGATTGCTGCTACCTCTTCTGGGTGGTTGCGGATTCCACCGATATATACTGTTCCCAAACCCAGGGACTCAGCTGCTACTGTGGCATTTTGGGCTGCCAATGTGGCATCAACCGTTGCCATAACAAACATTTCCAAATATTCCAAACCATCATGAGATATACCGCGACTGTCAGCAACATAAGTCAGACGTGCTAAATCTGCTAACCACACCAAGAATAAAGGTGCTTGGCGGATGTGTGCTTGATTTCCCGCCAGCTTGGATAACTCATCTTTGCGTTCTTGACTTTCGACTGCTACCACACTCCAGGTTTGTAAATTCGAGGAAGTAGATGCAGATTGGGCGGCTGCAACTAGCAACTCCAGAGTTCCGGCTGGTAAAGGATCGGATAGATAAGCACGAATTGAACGGTGAGATAGTAATGATGTCAGAGAATCATTCCATTCAATTTCGGGATTGAAGGGAATTTCACCGTAACGCGATCGCAGTAATTCTGTAGGATTAGTCATAATTAATTCTCCGATTCAAAATTTTAAAAGGCAACAAGCTTGCGAAAATCTCTTGGTGTTGGTGTTTTACCATCAGTTTACGTGCTAACCTAGCTGGCAACTGCTATAAATTAGCAGTTAGATTTTTTTGAGATTCTGAATTCTGACTTCTGACTTCTGACTCCTGAATTCTGACTCCTGAATTCTGAATTCTTCTTCTAGATTTTTGATGAAAATGCAGCATATTGTTCTTTGCTTAAAACTCCATCTCTGACATTCACCTTTTTGGGAATCAACTTTAACTGATAATATGTATCAGCTACTTGTTGTTGTAAATTTATCAGTTCATCATTAATTGGTACAATTCCAAACGTTCGCCTATTAGTAGCTTTTCTCATAGTTTCTATGTTAATTCCTAACACAGATGAGAGAGTTTGGGCTACTTCTTCTCGATGGGTTTTAGCCCATTCTTCTAGCTGTTGAATTTCCTCCAACACTGCCTTGACAATTTGGGGATTTTCAGTTACAAATTTCCGGGTTGTTAAATAATATCCCCCCTGTTTATTAATTCCTGTTCCATCAATCAGGACTCTAGCTTTAGTTGCTTCTTGAGCCGCTGCATAGAACGGGTCCCAAATTACCCAAGCATCTACGCTACCCTTAACAAATGCAGCACGGGCATCAGCTGGCGGCAAATATTTAGGCTCAATTTCACTATATTTCACTCCAGCTTTTTCTAAAGCTTGGACTAACAACAAATGGGCGCTAGATCCTTTTTGAAAAGCAATTTTTTTGCCTTTTAATTCACTCACTTTTTGAATTGGAGAATTCTGGGAAACAAGAATTGCTGAACCAGCAGGACTAGAAGCAATACCAGCGACATAAGTTAATGATGCACCTGCTGCTTGGGCAAATATCGGCGGTGATTCTCCTACATGTCCAAAGTCAATACTACCGACATTCATAGCTTCAAGCAATTGTGGTCCCGCAGGAAATTCAATCCATTCTACAGATATGCCATCTGGTGACAAACGCTTCTCTAAGACACCTTTATTTTTCAATAAAATATTCGATTTTTGATACCCAAATCGGACTAATGTTGCTTTGCTAGAAGCAGAATTCGCCACTGATGTAGCACTAGGATTGGGAGAATTAACAGTCGATGTTGATGAGCAGGCAGCAAATAGCAAGCTCAAACAAAGACCGGTAACAAAAGCCCCCGCTATTGGTAAAGAAAAGAAGAATTTATTTTGGTTGCTAAGTGCATTCCTGATTTTGATTAAGGACATCCATTTGGCGATTAAGCGGCGAAATATTTGGTTAACCATTAAAATCATCCCTTTGAGCTACATTAGTACTATATATCTATAGTGTTACCGTAGTATAGTCATTAGGCATAGGGAATTCGCCAGTGGGAAGAGTCAGAGGTCTATGGGGCTACGGTGTATACACAAGTCGAAAAACACGATCCACATTAGCTTTAATCTAGTAGTGGACTGACACAGCTAAAATAGTGCAATAGATATGCCAAGATGAGGACTCGAAAGTGGGAAGAGGTCGCCGAGATAAAGTCCATCTGACGGTAGAACAGAGAGAAAAACTCGA